>NZ_RCWC01000006.1 GCF_018448935.1 Photorhabdus noenieputensis
AAACGAGTCAATTAAGCATTAAAGCGAAGCGTAGACGAATATGGATGAAAACCCAATTTTTGGAGCGAGTATTACAGGCGGGTTTTGCTAATGTGAGTGATATTTAATCATTCATGCGGTTGCCCTGTAATCTACCGTGTTCAAGAATATCATAATCTTATCAATGCACTTGAGTCTCCAGTTCTGAAAATATATAGGGAAATATAAGTGCTGACGATAAAATATCTATAAAGAAATAATCTCCCATACCAGTTTATAGCAACTCATGCATGGGATGACATGAATGAAAAAATGATCTAATACTCAGAAAATCCCTCTTTATGTGGTTTACTGAGATCCTGTGCATATACAAAAATATAACCCTATTTCTCAGGGCTATATTTTTTTAATTAATTCTGATCTGTCAAAGAGATTTATTGTTTACTATAGACCAAGTTCTGAGTGAGAACCAAGACGGACAAGGCACAATGTTCTTGCATCGTTTTTTTAATAAATCAGTATCAAGTCAGACTTGACACGACAACCACGAAAATCCTTTCAATCCCCAGAAAGAACATAATTGTAATATTTCGACTCCGGCAAGCTATCAAAAGCTAACACCCACAATTTCAGGGGATTTCAGAGTTAAGCCATCCTTGGCTTAGAGCTACCATTGATTAGGCAAACTGAGAAATTTCTCCTTATGGATAACTAAATAGCCTGCTCTCTGGGCAAGCTCCATAAATGTATCAAGGGTTAATACCTCTTCATCAGAATGTAATATCTTTTGACTGGCTACGGTTCCATTTTCGAATATCATTAAGATTCGTCCATTAAATGACAAGTCAGAAATCATCGAACTGTGATCACTTCCCTTATTACGAATTGCCGGCAGTACTTCACCAGTTACCCACTTACGGAACTGATGAGGAACAGAACCTTGTTTAATTGCATCACGACAACGAAGTACTAAAGTATACATTCCAGATTCACTGACAATATTAATATCTCCTTGACGCCCTATGTTGAACACAGACCGCTCATCATCATCCAATCTTCCAATGGCTTGCGAGATGTTTCGAATTTCCAGAGCAGAACAAATATCATGAGCAACAAACCACAGCTCATTATCTTTATTGATCACACGAATTTCATGAAACCCGAATTTGAATGTAGTGAAATTGCTTTCAGCATTAATTTTAGCTAATGCGCTCATATAGTCACCTCGCTACTCAAGAGTTTTGATATTTTCAGTCAAAAAAACTTGCTCATAACACTCTCTGAATCATCATCTTTAGCAACAGTTATGATTTTATGCTCAAATAAACCTTGTTAAAGTTTATCTTGATAACCAACTCAATTCTTTTTACCCAATCGATGATAGCTCCACGTTTTAGATAACAGTGAGTCTGCTTACTATTATTAATAATGTCCCACATGGTAAGGCAAAAAAGGAAAAAGATTTTTATCGAGTATATTCAATAATCAAATTCTGTTATAAAAAATTATCTTGCAACAATATTATATGCTGATTTCAAGTCAGACTTGTTAGCCAATGTTAACAAAACCATTATAAGAATGGCCTGTTTATTCAGGCCACTGTCATTATTTTGGTTGCTCTGGCCATTCAATATCAGAAGCCTGTGAAATATCAATCCTGCTCAACATTACTCTATACTTCTTCCATGCCAATAGAGTCGTTTCCTCTTCTTTAGTCGAAATCCCTAAATCAACAGCATCTTGTAATGGTGCTATCTGCTGGCTAGCCTCTACAATAAATTGTTGCTTTTTACTTTCAATATACTGCTGCAATTCTTCCCTTGTTGGTGGAGGAATATCAGCCCATTCCGGTAAACCATTCTGACCTGCTATACGATATTTTCCTTCTGGTGCATTATTCGCGGCGTATTCTTGATAAATATCAAGACCAACTTCAATAATATCATCAGGCAATGAACCAGAAGCAATATAATTTTGTTGCAACTCTATGGGGTAAAATGCGTTTGTTTTGGCACTATAATAATACATTTTTTCTTCTCCTTAATGACCAATAGAAAAAAAATAAACACTACTTACATCATTATCACGGTAATTTGATGAAACAGAAACATGTATCTGAGACTTATCTAATGGTTTTCCATAAGCAGAAGTATCAATATTTTTGTTTGGTGCTGATGAAATAGCTGTTACATGAAGCGATAATAACTCATTTGGAAATGAAATAGGCAAATTTACAATTTTTCCCTGATTATCATCAATAGGTACATTACCCCATTGATAAATCATTCCAGTATCACCACATCTCCACCATCCATTTACTGATAATATCGCTTTATTACGATCATCTTCCGTTAAAATTCTTTTTTTACCTTTAAACTTACCATCTTTGTCAAATGCATACGTATGTATTCCAAACCCCTCTTGACCTCCAGATGTACTACCGTATTCAAACGAAATTCCTCTTGAGTGCTGAATCCCCGCACTAGGGTGAGCTACATGAATTGCCAAGCCACCTAAGTCCGCCCAACCATTTGGACGCAAGAAACCTGACAATGACAAATCCCGCAGAGATTGATCGTCAAATAAATTTGCTGTCTTAGATAAGATACAACCAGATGTTTTTGTATTCGTATTTAACCGAATAAATCGATTATCAGATTCTACTTCTACTTTGATCTTTTGTTCTAATGCTTTATTTAATTGTGTAGTAAGTTTCGTTATATTACCATCATCCAAAACATCACTGTTAGATTCTGTCGCAATAAAATCGGCTACAACAGATGATATGGTTGATGTTTGCCGCAATACTTTATTTAATACGTGATTAGGAATACATTGTTCATCAGGAAATCCAACCAGCAAATCCGGATATGTCTCATATTTTTGTTGACCGAGCACATTGGCATTACTACCAATAGCAAAAGCTTTAAAATCATTTTTGGTACTCATATACATCTCCTTAAATTAAATAACATGATTTCATAATAAACATATTGAGCTATCAATAAAGGTGATTTATCATAATTAAGATCAATAACCCCCAAAATTATAATCAAAACATTCCAAAACTCATTGTATTCAACTTCACCTTCAATCTTTTTTTAGTTACGAACACAACATTACAGTATTTTAATTATAACACCAACAAAACGGACTGAGTAAAAGACCACCTCACCAAGAGGTGGTTTTAGGATAACAACTGAAAATAAAAATCATTTATTTTTACACTGTAAACATATATCAACATTCTGTTAAAAACCAAAACGTAAAGATTTATTTATAACATATTTAATAATTAAACTCCTGTTATAGACGATTGTCTTTCAACAACATTACATGCTGATTTTAAGTTAGACTTATGACCTAACATTAAATAAAATATTGTATGAATGGTCTATTTATTCCGCCCATTCTCATTATTTTGGTTGCTCCGGCCATTCAATATCAAGAGCCTGTGAAATATCAATTCTGTTCAGCATTACTCTATACTTCTTCCATACCAACAGAGCCGCCTCCTCTTCCTTAGTCGCAATCCCTAAATCAACAGCATCTTGTAATGGTGCTATCTGCTGGCTGGCCTCTACAATAAATTGTTGTTTTTTACTTTCAACATACTGCTGCAACTCTTCTTTTGTTGGTGGAGGAATATCAGCCCACTCCGGTAAACCATTCTGACCTGCTATACGATATTTTCCTTCCGGTGTATTATTCGCGGCGTATTCTTGATAAATATCAAGGCCAACCTCAATAATATCATCGGGCAATGAACCAGAAGCAATATAATTCTGTTCCAATTCTATAGGGTAGAATGAATTTGTCTTTGCACTATAAAAATACATAATTAATATCCTATCGCCACATATCTCACAAAATTACTTTCTAATTCGTATGCAGAATTTCTGCATGTCACAATAAATTGACTTGCGGAAACAGGTAAAGCAGCAACTCCAGCGCCAAAATTTTCAAACTCAGAATATGTTGCAACGATCTGGAAACAAGCATTAGGGAATGGAATCGGGAAATATCTGTAATCATTTATAGCCCCACAGCCGTTTGCCTGGCCCCACTGGATAATTATTCCAGTATCACCGCATTTCCACCAACCGTTCACAACCTTATTAGCAGTATTCACATTAAGATTACAACACTTGGCAATTTTTTTGTCTAATACGCTTTTGAATTGTGCAGTGATTTTAGTTACATTGCCATCATCCAAAACATCAGTGCCAGATTCTGTCGCAATAAAATCAGCTACAGCAGATGATATGGTTGAGGCTTGACGTAATATCTTATTTAAGATGTGATTAGGAATATACTGACTGTCTGGAAAACCAACCAGTAAATTCGGATATGTTTCATAGTTTTGTTGACTGGGTACATTAGCATTACTACTGATAGCAAAAGCTTTAAAATTATTTTTGGCACTCATATACATCTCCTTAAATTAAATAACATGATTTTATCATAAACATATTGAACTATCACTAAAGATGATTTCTCACCATTCACATCGATAATAGTCTAGTTTAGAAAAATAATAATGAAATATTTTTATAACTAAAAGGAGTAACTATTTTTATATAATTAGCAACAATGAAAAATCCGATACATTGCAATCAAAAACATCCCTAAAATCATTATATTCAACATTGTAAATTATTATTTTTCATCTCTTTATTTTTCTATTGAATTCTTTTTTATTTAAGTCACAAATATAACCTTCCAATATTTTAATTATAACATCAACAAAATTACCTGAATAAATAGGCTATTCATATATAGCCAAAATTCATATTTAAATTCTGGCTATATTCTTAAAGTATTCACCAAAGGATTACTGTATCAGACAATCCAATAAATAAGTACCAGACTATACCTTATACACCTAAATAAATTACCGGTATCATACTGACATTTAATGGGCGGTTTTCGTCTGCCGTTGGTACTACCTTCGATGCATCAAAAGTGGCATATGCTGAATATCCATGATCACTACTAGCATTCGTTCCCGCAGCAATGACTGTTGCTGTACTCGTAACACCATAAAATGCGCCACTAGTACGAGTAAAAAGCCCATGCCCCTGCCATCCCACATTACCTGTAATATTTCTAATCGCATCTCCCTGTACCACACCAGGCTGCAAACCAGCACGCACAAATATTCCTCGTCCATCAACAAACAGATTAGGAAGATTGATTTTGTTACCAGTCTGTTTAATTCCCCATGCAGTCTTATATGCATTGGATAAATTATTTAATGCTATACCAACAACAGAATCAATTGTGTAAGCAGCACCATTCGCAATATACTCTCCTTTAGCTAAATCCGATGCTGGATGTGCAGATAAATAGATATCACCCGGCCGCTTAGCGCCAACATTGAAAATTTTACTGAATTGTGCAGTGAGTTTAGTTATATCACCATCATCCAAAACATCCTCGCCAGATTGCTCCGCAATAAAATTAGCCAAGACAGATGCCATTATTGACGTTTGACGCAATACTTTATTTAACACATGGGTGGGAACACTATATGGTGGAAATCCAGTCAACAATTCCGGAGTCTCTTCATATAGTTGCTGGCTTACTACATTAGCATTATTACTAGTAGAAAAAGCTTTAAAATCATTTTTAGCGCTCATACATCCCCTTAGATCAAATGATATTATTTTATGAATCATTATATAAATTATTTATATTAATTCATGTGAATTAAAATCCAGCTCATAAAAACAATAATTAAATATTCTTGTAATTTAGAGTATTGACTATTTTTTCATAATTAGTTGAAATAAGTAATTCAATACTAGAAAATCACTCTTATCTCGCCAATTATAACTTCCTATTACAATTTTTCTATTTCAAATTCCAAACTGAATCTTTCAGTATCTTACCCCCAACATCAACAAAACCACTATATGAATGATCTATTTATTCAGATTATTTTTATTATTTTGGCTGTTCTGGCCACTCAACATCAGGGACCAATGAAATATCAACTTTGCTCAACATTACCCTATATTTCTTCCATTCCAGTAAAACTGCTTTTTCTGCTTCGGTGGCAATGCCTAAATCAATAGAGTCTTGTAATGGAGCAACAAGATTATTAACTTTAGTCAATAACTGGGACTTCTCATGTTCTGCTTGCTGTATTAATTTATCTTTAGTAGCAACATAAATCTTATCAGATTCTACTTCCGGATTATCCCCAGCCGCCTTGTCAGAAGGTTTATTCAACGAATTATATTCTTGCGCCCAAGGTGTCCACGGACTATCGTGGAATTGGCTACGCGTATATACCCGACTGCTGTTATAAACAAAATAACGTTGAATAACCCCGGCTGCTTTCAACACAATAAGCGAACCAGCGAATGGCTCAGGGTAATTCGCACCATTTTTGGCATGAGCATTATATTCTTGATAATAAATCCCCGGTGTTTTATAACTATTTAAATCTGCGTTATCACCTAAATTAATCGACTGCCCGGCGAAGATATCTTGAGAAGTAATATTGATATCCGCAGCTAAAGCTTTTCCATTAATTTTGCGGAGCCCTGTGATAAATCGAGAATCAGACTCTGATTTTGCATATGCACCAACTTCTCCGGCAGTAGGTCTATTCAATGTATTATATTCTCTCGTCCAAGGCGTCCACGGGCTTTCATGAAACTGACTACGTGTATATACCCGACTGCTGTTATAGACAAAATAACGTTGAATAACCCCGGCCGCTTTCAATACAACCAGCGAACCCGCGAACTGCTCAGGGTAATTATTACCATTTTTGGCATGAGCATTATACTCTTGATAATAAATCCCCGGTGTTTTGTAATTATCTAAATTCGCATTGTCACCTAAACTATGTGCCTGCCCAGCAAGGATATCCTGAGAAGTAATATTAATATCCTCAGTTAATACTTTCCCATTAATTTTTCGGGTATTTGGTATTCTGGCATTAATGCTTTCACGCAATGAATTTATTATTTCCTGAACCAACTTTTGGGTAACTGCTAATGTATCACTACTACCTACTACATCGGTAAGCTGAACAACACCTTTTCGTGTTAATGAGGCATTTGGAACTTCCGTTGCAATTTTTTGCTCTAAGGCCCTATTTAGTTGATCGGTAAGTTTAGCTATATTGCCATCATCCAAAATATCATTGCCAGATTGTGTCGCGATAAAATTAGCTACCACGGATGATATGGTTGACGATTGGCGCAATACTTTATTTAACAGATTAACAGGAATATTATCTAGTGGAAATCCAGTCTGCAAACTCTGGTTTTCTTCATACTTTGTTTGACTTACTACATTAGCATTATCACTAATAGAAAAAGCCTTAAAATCATTTTTGACACTCATATACAATCCTCAAGCTGAATAATGTTATTTACAAAAAATATCTGTAATTATTGTAAAAACAACCTCTCTTAATTCACACCAGGAATAGTTTAGTTCATAAAAATAATAACAAAACATTCTTATAAATCAGAATATTAACTATTTTTGTATAATTTAAAAAAAGAAATTAAATTTCACAAATTTATTCTCATCTTTATTCTATATTTTTCTGTCTAACTTTCTTGTTTTAAGTTATAAACTTAATTTTTTAGAACATTATATAAAAAGATCTGATTTCAACTCTACATTTTACATATAAAATCATTTCAAAAAAAACTAATTTTATAATTAAAATCTAAAATCCTGATTAAAATATCCGATCACTCAAAGTCAGAATTATTTTACCTAGAGAGGTTTTAATATATTGGGTATCTAACAACAGAATTGAAAGAATACATTGACAATGATAATAACTATCGGATTAAAGAAAAATTAAAAAGCCTGACCCTCATTAACGACAGAAATCAGACTTTAATATCCACTTAATCTAAAATATTCAAGTTTTTGGAGGCAATGAAAAAATAAAAAACATTTATTTTTTCATTATAGATTACATATCAATATCCTACTGCAAACCAAAATGCAGAACTTTCGGTCTCATATGCCCAATAACTAAATCCTGTTACAGACAATTGTCTTGCAACAACATTATATGATGATTCCAGATTAGATTTATCACCCAAAGTCAACGAAACATTTACACAAGCATTAGGAAACTGAATAGGAAAATTAACCGGTGTATCATATGCTACCCAATTTACGATCCCCCACTGATAAATCACCCCAGTATCCCCACATTTCCACCAACCATTTACTGATTTCAACGCTGTATTTTTATTTCCTTTAGCATTAACTAGATTATCTACTTCTGCTTTTGTGTACCCGCTAATAACCTTGTCAGCAGGTTTATTCAATGTGTTATATTCTTGAGCCCAAGGTGTCCACGGATTATCATGGAATTGACTACGTGTATATACCCGACTGCTGTTATAAACAAAATAACGTTGAATAATCCCAGCCGCTTTCAACACAATAAGCGAACCAGAAAGCGGTTCAGGGTAATTGACACCATTTTTAGCATGGGCATTATAATCCTGATAATAAATCCCTGGTGTTTTACAGTGATCCAAATTTACATTATCACCTAAACTAATTGCCTGCCCATTCAAAATATCCTGCGAAGTAATAGTGACATCCGTAGCTAAAGATTTTCCATTTACCCTGCGAATTCCCGCAATATATCGAGAATCAGATTCTATTTTTGTATATGCTCCAATCTCATCAGCCGTAGGTTTATTCAGCGTATTATATTCTCTCGTCCAAGGTGTCCACGGATTATCATGAAACTGGCTACGTGTATATACTCGACTACTATTATAGACAAAATAACGCTGAACCGTCCCAGCCGATTTCAATACAACAAGAGCTCCGGCGAGAAATTCGGGGTAATTAAGGCCATTTTTGGCATGTGCATCATACTCTTGATGATAAATTCCCGGTATTTTGCAGCTATTCAAATCCGCCTTATCACCTAAGCTTATCGCCTGCCCGCCTAAAATATCCTGAGAAGTAATGGTAATATCCTCAGACAGTGATTTTCCATTAATTTTTCGAGTATTGGATACCTTAGCATTAATACTTTCACACAATGAATTTACTATTTCCTGAACCAGCTTTTGCGTAACAGCTAATGTGCTATTATTGCCCAGCACATCTGTAAGCTGAACAATGCCCTTTTGTGTTAATGAAGCATTAGGAACTTCTGTTGTGATTTTTTGTTTTAAAGCTTTATTTAATTGCTCGGCAAGTTTCGCTATATCACCATCATCCAGAATATCACTGTTAGATTGTGTCGCAATAAAATTAGCCACGACAGATGCTATTGTTGACGATTGACGTAATACTTTGTTTAGAAGATTACTAGTAATATTATCTGGTGGAAACCCATCCTGCAAACCCTGATCTTGCTCATATTTATCTTGACTCACTACATTAGCATTATTACTAATAGAAAAAGCCTTAAAATCATTCTTAGCACTCATATACGCCCCTTAGATTAAATATTATTATCTATACCCGTCATCTTTCAAGTCACCTCTTTGTTGGCTGCACTCACTCACCCCGGTCACATAGTTCTCTATGCTCCCGGAGATTTGCTCCCTTACCGCCGCAATGCATCTTGAAATCCATAAGGTATATATTGAATTATTATTAAATCAATTCATTATAATTTACAGCAGCCATAGTTTAATTCATAAAAATAATAATAAAATGTTCTTCTAACTTAGAAGAATAATTATTTTTATATAATTAGCAGCAAGGGGAAATCCAAAAAATTTCAAATAGAAATATACTCAATTCATTTATATTCAACATCTAAAATCATTTCACTCTGTCATTACTTATTTTTATATTTCAAATTACAGACTAAATTTTTCAATACTCTAAAAGCACCGCCTATTTAGACAGCGCTTTGTCAATAATATGTCAAGAACATATGACTTTGTTCTACTTTTTGGCGGCTTAACCAATTAACATCAGAAATGAGGGAAGTACTTTGCTAATAGTGAAAATATTCACTCATGCTAATAAACCATTTTTATTCGCTTTATAGTATTCATCCCTCAGAGGAATAATATACTTTTAATATCCAATAGCCATCCAATGAACCGCTCGCGCCCGGAAATCAGTGTTTAGCGCACCAACAGTTGTTGCTGTAAAAGATACTGCTGTAATATCACCAACTTCAACAAAACAACGATCCGAGATCGGAGACGAAGGTTTTCTTCTGCCATCAGTTGTCGCAACCACAGTTGTACATGCTTTAGGAAAACCAATAGGAAAGTTAATCAAATAATTATCGCTACCTGTTACAACTCCCCACTGATAAATTATTCCTGTATCACCACACTTCCACCAGCCATTTGCAGATTTTAAGGCTGTATTTTTATTACCATATCGAGCGTCAGATTCAGATTTGGCATAACTCCCCACATCCCCCGCACTTAGGTTAATATCATTCGACAACACTTTCCCATTCACCTTACGGCTATTAGGTACTCTGGTATTAATATCTCCACGTAATGAATTTACTATTTCCCGAGCAAGCTTCTGTGTCACTGCCAATATCTCACTATCGCCAACGACGTCAGTAAGTTGAACAACACCTGCTTGAGTTAATGAAGCGCCAGGCATTTCTGTGGTGATCTTTTGTTTTAATGCCTTATTTAATTGCTCGGTAAGTTTAGCTACATTGCCGTCATCTAGAACATCACCACTAGATTGTGTCGCAATGAAATTAGCCACAACAGACGATATGGTTGACGATTGACGCAATACCTTATTTAATATGTGAGGCGTCATAGAATATGGTGGAAACCCAGTTTGCAATTCCTCACTTCCTTCATATCCTTGCTGGCTTATGACATTAGCATTATTATTAACAGAAAAAGCTTTAAAATCATTCTTGGGACTCATATGTCCTCCTTGAGTTAAATAACATTATTTTATAATTAGCACATTGAATTATTGCAGAGGTGACCTGCCAAAACTCACATCAATCAAATTCTAGATCAAAAAAATAATAATGGGATTTTATTCTCAATTAGAATATTGACTATTTTTGTATGATTGACAGTAATAAACAACTCAATATCTAAAAAATACTGTTCTCTGTTTTCCGTTCTCTGTTTTCTGCTCTCTGTTCACCTGATAAACTAACTATCTAATGTAGATTGGCATTTCCCACTAATATCTGAAATCCTACTCATGTAATAAGCATCAGCATATCGACCATTACGAAAAGCATAATGTTTAGCCATTCCTTCAATCTCAAATCCAAATTTTTTATATAATGCGATAGCAGCATCATTATCTGTATATACTTCCAACTCTATACGTTCAATGTTTAACCAACCATCACACATGTCGAGCATAGCCTCCATTAATTCACTACCAATACCCTGTCCTTGATAATCAGCATGTACCCCCATACCAAAAGTAGCAACATGGCGACGCCGCAGGTTTTGATATATTTCAATACCAATCTGCCCCACAATTTTCCCATCAATACAAGCAACTAAACAGAAACATCCGGCAGAAAGATTTGTAATGCGCTTTATCCATGCCTCCAAAGAAGGATAAGGTAATTGTAAAGTACCACAGTAAACTTGTGGGTTAGCGTATAACTGGCGAACTTGTTCACAATCGCCTTCTTCAACATGGCGAATCACTATATGCTTCACTTAAAAACTCCTAACTTTTAACTTGAATATTGAGATTAACATAGATGTTTTACTAAAAGTATGGAGAAAATATCGACATTTAGTTTGAAATTAATCTTTGAAGAAAATCCAAGGTTGTTTATAGCGCACAGTATCCTCTTCCCACAAGATTCGTTCACTTCATCACCTAAAACACTGATGCAAAATTATTTTAATCTTTAAAATAATTTTTAAAAACTGCTTGACTATGAAGTTTTTCTGATTAAAATCACAGCCACAATTTAGATTTTCGTGAAACAAATCACACTTTACCAATAAAAGAGAGTTCATCATGAAATCTGTTACATCTTTCATCTCAAGTGTTCATAGCGTTGTTGTCTACTTGTCAACACCTCGCTTTCTGTAAGTCTGTTTTCTAACCGATGCGTGAAAGGCCAGTTTCTGAGCTGGCTTTTATGTTCAGGACTTACCCCCTACCAAACTAACTGGCTAATCCATTTTTTTATTTCCTGATTTCGTTTCAACTTTCTGCTAATGGTTGATGAACTTTAGTGCATTTTCCTTTGGAAAAGGAAAGATGATAAGGTTAAGGTAATAGCAACTAACTTCCCCGCCTGAAAATGCACTTATTAATTTAGTCAAATCCATTTGTTATTAATAATCCAATATGTTAAGAATTCATTTCTTCAACAAAGCAACTTCATCTGCATTTTTCTGGCACAGCAGAGTAAGATTAGCAATAGAATGGGTAAGCCTATTTATAGTACTCTCCAGCTTTTTAATATCCATTTCCAGTTGCTTATTTTTCATATCTAATGCACTCATTTTTGCCAATTCAGAATATAATTGCTGACCATTCACCGCCTCCGTACTGTTTCTGGAAATATCCCCGGCAGCAACATTCACAATCTTACGTTGATTACCCGGTTTTCCCACAGAAACAACATTCGATTTGCTGGCAACAGAATTTGCGCCTAATGCAATGCTCCCACTTGCTGTTACAGAGGCGTTTTGCCCAATCGCAATTCCCTGAGACGCACTAATATTAATCTTTTGCCCCACGGCAATAGAAGACGAAGAGTTGGATTGAGTGTCTGATCCTAATACAATACTCCTACTCCCTGTTACAGAGGAGTTTTGACCAATCACAATTGCTTGAGACCCACTGACAGAAACTTTTTGTCCCAGAGCAATAGAAGACGAACCGCTGGATACAGAGCCTTCTCCTAATGCAACGCTCGAACTTCCTGTTGCAGAGGAATTTTGACTAATTGCTACTGCCTGATTCCCCCTGGCAATCGCTTTTTTCCCCAGAGCAACAGCAGACGAACCGCTGGATATAGAGTCTGATCCCACTGCAACACTCGAACTTCCTGTTGAAGTGGAATTTTGGCTAATAGCTACTGCCTGAACCCCACTAGCAACAACCTTTTGCCCTAGAGCAATAGAAGCTGTCCCACTGGATACAGAATCAGCGCCAATCGCAATTGGCCATATGACTTTATAATTCTGATTTTGATTCTCTTCTCTACCCGCCAGTTGATTTTGCCCAATAGCAATAGCGCCCTCACTAATTGATTTAGAAATTAGTGGTGAAGCACCAATTGCTATAGCATATATTGCTGGTGCTTCTGCATTCCCAACAACAACGGAATCTTTACCAACTTTTTGATCAGCTATATTCATATCTTCTGTAGACATATATACCCCCTAATTCAGAAATTAAATTATTATATACCCGTCATCTTTCAAGTTGCCTCTTTGTTGGCTGTACTCGCTCATCCCGGTCACATAGTTATCTATGCTCCCGGGGATTCGCTCCCTTGCCGTCGCGATGCATCTTGAAATCCATTGGGTATAACTTATTACTAGATTAATAAACCCAGCAATATAATTTAGTATTTTTCATCAGAAACAACCAAATAATACATAATAATTTCTTTTCAAACTTGTCACCGTGAAATATTAAACAAACTTAACGTAATTTAAAAACATTATTATACCCCTCCCCACCTTTCACTCGGACCTAAATTAACACCACTATTGTTAAAACAAAATATTATACGAAAAATTCAATTTGTAAATAAATTAAAACCATTCGGTTATGAAATATATTTCATGGGTTTATTTAATGTATCATATAGCTTCACTAAATATAATGACTTATTGAACCAATCAAATACAAACCGACACTATGTTATTTGTATATATTTTCATTCTCCTCAACGCAATCATTTATATAATTTACCCGAGCAAATGCAGTTAGTATGTTAAGTCGAGCAAGGAAATTATTCTGTTATTCACTGCAATACACCCCATAAATAATTATCAAATAATAATCCCACCACTAAATGATTTATCATATATTCTCAGCCTAATAGCCAAGAATATATGAAACAACAACTAACGGATATTAATAATTAAATACATTGAGAAATCATTTCCCATCGGGTATCAGACAGGAATTATGGGGAACAGAAACATTGCCATCCAGATTGAAAAAGTGAGAGAGAATATAAAGATGCGTATCCTACCAAAAGAGAAGAAGCACCGAAGTTACGAGTTTTCAGTGCTTCATACACCAGAAAAATATCCGGCCCGCTATAAAAAATCTTAACCGGACAGCATTATCTTTCTGGGAAATGATTTAAGGGCGACCATTAAATAACTCTAATTTATTGTGTTGCGATTTCATAGGATACCTGCCCTTTGAGCAATGCCTGAACTGAGCTACTATTTCCTCCACCCCCAGCTAAACCCCACGTCACTACGCGACCATCCGCAGTTAACGCGGTAAACGCTGTACTACTCCCGTAGATAGCACGAACATTTTTCAACTGCTCTGCCACCGCACGACTATCTCCTCCCCATTCGCTATCACCCCAAGTGACTACCGTCCCATCACGGCGTAACGCAGCAAATGCAGCCTTCGAGCTTGTGACTTGAATAATATCTTGCAGATTTGAGATAGATTCTGGAACTTTTCCTCCCCGATCAACATCACCCCACGCTACCACAGAGCCATTCACACGGCGGGCTGCAAATGCATGCACTGTCGCGGTCACTTCGACAATGTCCTTTAATCCCGCTATATTTTTTGGCACCACTCCGCCAAAACTGTCTCTTCCCCAAGCCACCACTGAACCATTCGCCCGTAGCGCCGCAAAGGCATTGTTCGAACTGCTTAACTTAATAATATCCCTCAATGCACCGATTTCACTTGGAACGACACTACCAAAATCACTACCAGTTCCCCATGCAGCAACAGAATTATTAGCCCGTCTCACAGCAAAGGCCCAAGCAGCCTCCGCAACTTCCACAACATCTGTCATTGCGGCAATTTCCGGCGGCAATGCTCCTCCCTTATCAGCGCTTCCCCAAGCGACTAAGTGACCCGTGGCTCTTCGGACTAGAAAAGCAACACCTCCTCCCCATACATCTACAATATCTGTCATTGCCGCAATTGCCGGTGACACTAATCCACCATAATTGCGATTTCCCCAAGCAACAACTTGCCCGGTAGCCCGACGAGCCGCAAATGCTCCTACCGATCCCACAATATCGACAATATCACTTAATCCAGCAATTTCCGTTGGAACAACCCCGCCATTTTCTGCGGTTCCCCAGGCAACGACATGACCACTACTTAGCCGTGCCGCAAAGGCACCTCCTGTACTCACTATCTGAACAATATTATTTAAAGTTGTTAAAGGTAACGGGATGTTGCCGCCAAGCCCAGCATCTCCCCAGGCAACCATATAACCGCTATCCCGCCGGGCAACAAACGCAGAGGTATAATCTCTACCCAATCCACTTCCACTCACATGCCCACCATTACCAACAATATTGCACGGGTTCAAAGTCACTAATTGGTTAGCCAAACGCACACGCAAAGGACGATACGACAAAACATCTTGAAAATTACTGCCAACAACCCACTTCTGTTCCCCTGCATATTGCCATTCGGCCAGCACAGGTCGCAAAGTGTTGGCATTCAGCGCACTAATATAGCAAGGAGGAGTAGATCCATAATTATAAAACCCCTCTCGCGAATAACGAGCGCCTATTACCAGCAATTTAGCCCTTTCCCCAATTATGTAATAATCCACTGGCTGAGATCGTGCCAACTCTCCCGTTGCCCGAGTAATATTGTAGTTCAACCGGACATAGCTCCCAGGATATTGTTCTAATACAGAAAAAGGCACGATGAAAGTTAGAATCTTCCCTCTTTTTTCGTGTGTCACCGTATCCTGTAATATATAGGGGCTACCAAACTCTCCTTGCCAAGATAAAGTAATCTTATCCCCTGTCATCATATTTGGGTACGGATTAACATAGATCGTCGCGCCATTGATATCAATCACCTGACTTATATCTAATTGCCATTTATTATTAGCCTCAGCTATCCACGGCGCAGGCAAAAGCTCATATACTTGTTTGAGTTCATTCTGAGAAACACTATATGATGTTGACATATCTTATATTCCTTTCATAATTAAAGGTGATAAAAATTTAACGCTGGAATGGAACAAACTACTAATCAACCATCTAAATAAACATTTAGACAAATTTGATTAGCAGAGATTCAATTATTTAGCTTTCGTTATTCATTTAAACATTAACTTAAATTTAACCCCCTACTCATATTATCTTGAATATATTCTTATCCCGATATTCAAGGATAAGAATATATGAAACAACAACCAACGGATATTAATAATTCAATGCATCGAGAAGTCGTTTCTTCAATGATGCAACATCATCCACACTATTCTGAACCAATAGAGTAAGATTAGCTATATCACTTTCCAGAGATTGAATCTTCTCTTCCAACTCTTGATTCTTTGTATCCAATAATATATCAATCCTTGCCGATTCAGCGTGTAACTGCTGACCATTAACCGCCTCAGTACTGTGATTTGAAATATCTCCAGCCGCAACATGTATAATCTTACGTTCATGGCCGGTTTTTCCCACAGAAACAACGTTCGGTTTATTAGCAATAGAATCTGCACCTAACGCAATGCTCCCTTTTTCTGTTGCAGAGGAGTGTTGACCAATCGCCACAGCCTGAGCCGCACTCGCCGTCACCTTTTGTCCCAACGCGATAGAAGCCAAGCCATTGGATACAGAATCAGCCCCAATCGCAATAGGCCAAATGACTTTCGTATCACCTTGTTTACCCGCAATTTGATTTTGCCCAATGGCAATCGCCGCTTCACTGATGGTTTTAGAATTTCGGGGTGAAGCACCAATTGCGATAGAATGTATTGCCGGCGCTTCTGCATGTCCAAGTACAACTGAATCTTTACCAGTTGTTTGTTCAGCTATATCGGTATTTTCAATAGACATATTAAACCTCTTAATTTATAAATTAAATAACCATGCGTTGTTTGAAACTGAATAAAGTGTGCGACAAAATATGATATGGATTACGTGAACTCGTTTCATATATCAAAACTTAAATTAACGTTATATCTATTCCGCCGACAATATTAGATATAAATCCCAACTTGTAAATAAATTAAAATTATTGGATGGTGGAATATATTGCATGGAATTTATTTCATGTATTATTAAGCTTTATGGAATATATATCCGATAAAGTTCATCATAACCAATTAATTAATCACCTCAATATTAATTGGTTTTTATATACTTAATTCAAGTAAACATAGGAGAAAACTTTATTATTAACCTTAAATTATTTGAAAAATAATTATCCAGTATACTTTTAACACCCAAAAAATATAATCACATTTGACTAATTATAATTTTAATAATAAATACTCTCAATGAAAATTTTTACCACTGATGATTTCGCAGCTTTCATGGACAACTATGTGACCGGGGTGATAGAGTGCAGCCAACAAAGAGGCAACTTGAAAGATAACGGGTATATCATCTGATTTATTAATCGAGGTAACATGTAATGAATAATAATCGACTCATCAAAATGCAGAAAATGGCTGAGCGTTTTCATCAATCTGGCACAATATCAAATATCACCATGAGAGAAATTAATGCATTGGTTAAACAAGATAAAAACATGAATCATTCTTCATCTGATGTGGTGACCGGAAAACGCATAATTAAGTGAAAACATATTTTACCGGACGCATTTCACTAACCGTATCAGCCAGTTCAATTAATTCAGTAGGGTAATCTTGTCCGGTAATGATTACCGTCTGATTAATTGGCCGTTCGCTTAATGCCTTGATAATTTCGTCTAGCAATAGATAACCGTTATTTATCACGCAAACCAATTCACTCAGCACGACCAATGATAATTCAGGATCACGCATCATGCGCAGCGCATGCTGCCAAACCTCAGAGCAAGCAGCAATATCCTTAGCACGATTTTGCATTTCTCCAGTCAAGTTCATTGATATTAGTTGAAATTCTACTCCATGCTGCCGCAACAAAACACGCTCACCGGCTGACCATTCATCGCGAATAAATTGGATAACGCCAGCCTTTAATCCATGACCCAACGCTCGTGTAACCGTTCCCATTGCTGCGGGGGTTTTCCCTCTGCCATTACCGGTATAGATAATGACAATCCCCCGGTTTTCTTGAGCGGCTGCAACTTGTGCCATAAATCTCTCTTTTTGCCGCTGTTTTCTCTGTTTATATCGCTCCTCACTCATTTGTCCAGCTCCAATATATTAGTCAACTGTTTGTTTTGTTTGTATTCGCTTGAGATGACTCAGAGAATAATGTTTCTACCACCCGATCAACTTGTTGATGATCTTGACTGACCAATGATTGCATTAATCGCTCATTAGTGAAAAATCGCTCCCAAAAGTGACGACGTGCCGCCAAATGATGAAAATGTCGTTTTACCCGCTGGCGAAGTGTCCCACCGTAAGCGGCCAGACGACCAAGATGCATCGGCAGCAACCGTTCGAGTTTTTCACGCCATAATCTGACCAATACCGGCGCGTTTCCCCCGGAGGAGATAGCAATCACCAAGGGTGAGCGATCAATCACTGACGGTGTGATAAAACTGGCTTGCTGTGGCTCATCTACCACATTACAAAAAATGCGGCGCTCCGTCGCACAATCACACACATAGCTATTCACCGCCGCATCATTAGTAGCAGCAATCACCAGCCAACAATGCTCAAGCCAGTGAGGCTCAAACTCACCGCGAATGAGGGTCACTTGGCCGTTATCCCCCCATAGTTTAAATTGCGGGGTAAATTCCCGTGCGTTAACTAATAGATGTGCGCCAGCATCTAATAACAGACGCGCTTTACGCTCGGCTACCTGACCTCCTCCAACCAGCAGACAGGTTTTATCCCGGATCTGACAAAACATCGGCAAATAATCCAACATAAATCTCCTCCTACCGTTAACGCACACCACCCGGAATCATGGTCAGCAAGTGCTGACGGGGATAAAAACGAATTATGCCCCTCTGTTTCAGCCACCAGCATAGATATTCAACATCATGATGGTGACGATCGCACAATAATCCGACGACACTGCCACTATGAGCAACATTCAACCCGTAGATCCCACTCCGTTCTACCAATTCCAACAAACTGTCAAACGCCGGTTTGACCAACAACTTTTGGCTGGCCTGCGCACTGAGCGTCGTGGCTTCGCCCAACCGCCAGTAATTCCGAGTAGTCACAGCCTGACAAAATAGTTTCCAAGCACGCTCTAGCACGGAGGCATTTTCCAGTAATACCAGATGGCGATCTAAACGGTGATAATCAGCTGTGATCACGATTTCCGGGCTTTCCAATAACAAAATGTCTATAGATGGCTGCCAGTCACAAGCAATTTGCGTGGTACCTGTTTGATGATCGAACAAGGTAAGCCGACTGAACAACGTGCTATCCGTAGGCTCAAGCTGTACGCAAAAGCTAGCCAGTGTCATTTCATCAAGTGTTTTCCCCAAATAACGCGCCGTCGCCAGCGCTGTAGCGGCAATATCAGCGGTACTACTTGCTAGCCCTTTTGCCATCGGGATCGTAGAAGTCAAGGCGATCCGTAAACCTCGCGCCATCTCCACCGACAAACCAAAATACGCCAGAACCGTTTTCATCACTTGGCGCATACGGGGACGTTCATCTTTTCCCGGCACGCCATCTGTAACAGACACTTCACTGAACCAATTCACCGGACAAGAGATCAATTTCTCACCACCAAGAATCCACCCTTGGATAAGTTCACCACACGATGCAGGACAACGCGCTTCAGCCATAACCGAATACCTGATGTAACGCCGATACCAGACGGCGATTATCACGCTCGCCTTTAATGGCGACCCGATAATGAGCCGCATCCAAACCCGGATAATTAGCACAATGGCGAATCAATATTCTCTGTTTCAGCAATGCGGGTTGAAGATCGATTTCTGGGCGCAGGCAACGCAGGAAGATATAATTTGCCGAGGGAGGCCAAACACGTAATGCCGGTAATGCCGCCAATGCCTGATAAAGCCAACGTTGTTGCTCAGCTAACCAGCGGTGTGTTGCTTGAATGTAAACGTTATCATTAAGCACCATTTCACCCGCCAACGCCGCGAAAGCATTAATGGTCCACGGCTCCCGCCAGCGCTTCATCGCCCGAATCCCCATGACATCACTGCTGACCAGATAACCAAGGCGCAACCCCGGAATAGCAAAAAATTTCGTTAGTGAACGTAGAATATAAAGACGAGGAAAATGCGCTATCTGAGGAATAAATCCAGCAATATCCGGGAGAAAGTCGATAAACGCCTCATCAACAATCAACGCAATATTATGCTGACGGCAACGTTCAAATATTGCCTGCAATAGCACAGCATCTGGCATCAACCCCGTCGGATTGTTCGGTGTCGCGAGAAACAAACAGTCAGGCCGATGGCGTTCTAATGCCATCAACAAGCGTTCATCAGGTTGATAGCTATCCGCTTCATTCATCACATACTCATCAATCTGGCAATCCACGCGCTGCAAGGCGCACCGATATTCAGCAAATCCCGGTATCAAGAGCATGGCACGACGCGGCTTAAGATAATTCACCACAGCATAAATCAATTCGGTAGCACCATTACCCGCCATCAGGTTTTCCGCAGTACAATGATGAATCTGCGCTAACGCGGCATGCAATCGGCGATATTCTGTATCAGGGTAATACTCTGCACATTTTAATTGGTCGATAATGGCCGTTTTTAGGGATTCCGGCATCCCTAATGGGTTAATATTAGCGCTGAAATCAATCATCTCTTCGACTGTAACACCCATTTTCAGCGCCATTTCCAGCACATTACCACCATGTTCGCTCATCAAATATTATCCCAAATGTTAAACAGAAAATCAGAGTGCCATCAGTGATGGAACGGAAGACAACAATAGACGATCCCGGCTAAAAGCCAGTGTTTCCCGCAGACGCACCACATCACCAATCACAATCAATGCTGGCGCAGTCAATCCCTGAGCTGTCACCCGCTGAGCCAGAGTTAGCAGGGTTGCACTGGCAACCTGTTGTTGCTGATGACTGGCATACATCACAACCGCCGCCGGTGTTGTCGGCGCTTTACCGCCTGCGATCAATTGCTCACAGATACTTGCCAGTTGAGTCATGCCCATTAAGATCACCAATGTGCCTTCCAGCTTTGCCAGCGTCGCCCAATCCTGTGATTCATTGCCCTGACGCAAATGGCCGGTAATAACATGAAAACCTGATGCATAATCACGATGAGTGACCGGTATCCCGGCACAAGCCAGACCACCAATTGATGAACTGATGCCCGGTACCACTTCAAAGGGGATTTTCGCCAGTGCCAAAGCTTCCGCTTCTTCACCACCACGGCCAAACACATAGGGATCTCCCCCTTTCAGCCGGACAACATTTAACCCTTGTTGCGCACACTCCACCAAGATTTGATTAATTTGCCGTTGCGGCACTGGGTGATAGTTCGGCGTTTTGCCGACATTAATCATTTTGCAGTTGCCCGGTGCTTCGGATAACAGGTCCGGGCTGACTAATCGATCATACACCAGCGCCTCAGCCTGACGGATACAATGCAATCCTCTGACAGTAATCAGCGCCGCATCGCCGGGACCGGCACCTACCAACCAAACTTTTCCGCTATTCATCATATTTTTCACCCTGTAACGAAAGTCTGTTGGAAGATATATAACCGATAGCCAGCAACATGATCTGGTGTGAGATCAATAATTCTTCATTTTTGTTAATGTATTGATGATAACCCTCTGTTCTGACGCATTGTTACTTTATCTACTTGTTTCTCTTAGCAACTTCGCCCTGCATCTTGTATCTACGCCATTTTTATTATAACCCCTAATGTTTTTGTGATTACAGTTGACTTTTCGATCAAATTGCCGACATTTAATACTGATTGATAAAAAAAAATGCCAACATACGCCTTATTACAGACAAGAGGCGTAGCGATGGAAGCCAAGGAATTATTCAGTGTCGGTATTGACATCGGCACCACCACCACACAAGTGATCTTTTCGCGTCTGTCACTGGTGAACCGTGCGGCGGTATCACAAGTGCCACGCTACGAGTTTGTTAGCCGCGAGATTATCTGGCAAAGCCCGGTGTTATTTACCCCCGTAGACTTTGCCGGACAATTGCGTGAAGACGAACTGTTCAACTTGATCCAAGCACAATATCAAGCAGCAAACATCGATCCAGAAAGTGTCGATTCCGGTGCGGTTATCATTACCGGTGAAACCGCGAAAACATGCAATGCACGCCCTGCGATTATGACACTGGCACAAAAATTAGGGGATTTTGTTGTAGCAACCGCGGGGCCACATCTGGAATCAATGATTGCCGGTTTAGGCTCCGGCGCTCAAGCGCTGTCACAACAGAAAATGGCCAGAGTGCTCAACATTGACGTCGGCGGCGGCACAGCCAACTACGCTCTATTTGATGCCGGGCGACTTATCGCCTCCGCTTGCTTAAATGTCGGCGGCCGCTTATTGGAAACCGATCCTCAAGGCAAAGTTTTACGGGCGCATCCGCCGGGAGCACTCATCGTTGATTCACTATTTGGTGAAAACACAGATCTTCAACATCTGACAGCCTCGCAATTACAGCAAATTGCTACGCGGATGTCGCAATTGCTGTGGGAAGTCATCACCGGGCCACTCACACCACTGGCGCAACAATTACTGATGACCGAACCGCTGCCAAATTGTGATGAACTCTATGCCGTCACCCTCTCCGGCGGGGTAGGAGAATGTTATCGTCAAGCATCGGATCATGCTCTATTCCGTTTTCACGATTTAGGGCCACTGCTGGCGCAAGCTATCCATCGTGATAATGATTTCACCAAACTGCCGCTGCAAGTGCCAAAACAAACCGTGCGCGCTACCGTTATTGGTGCCGGTGCTCATACATTATCGTTATCCGGTAGTACTATCTGGCTCGATACGTTATCACTACCACTGCGCAACATTCCTGTCGTCCATCCTGACACAGAAGCCGCTGAATCACTGGCGGAATCCTGGCAACATGCACTCACACAAATGGATCTGAACGCCGAACAGGATCTATATGCATTGGCCCTACCCGACGCCCTGCCAGTGAATTATGCCGCCGTACAGACATGTATTACTGCTTTACAGAACTTTGCCGCACGCTATCCCTCTTCCCACCCGTTGCTCATCGTCGCTGGTCAAGACTTTGGTAAGGCATTAGGTATGCTGCTACATCCTCTGATGGGAGAACGACCGCTGGCGGTTATCGATGAAGTTATCACCCGCACCGGAGATTATATCGACATTGGCACGCCACTATTTAATGGCACTGTGGTTCCCGTCACTATCAAATCACTGGCTTTTCCTTCCTGAGAGAGCGTAAACATGAAATTGAAAACTCAGCTTTTTGGTAAGACCTATCAGTTTAAAGATGTCAAACAGGTGCTGGCAATGGCTAACGAATTGCGTTCCGGGGATATGCTAGCCGGGGTGGCTGCGGAAAGTTCCCAACAACGTGTAGCGGCTAAACATGTCCTCTCGGAAATGACGATTGCGGATATTCGCATGAATCCGATTATTCCTTATGAAGAGGATTGCGTGACTCGCATTATTCAGGATGACATTAATGAAATTGCCTACACCCGCATAAAAAACTGGAGTATCGGTGAACTGCGTGAATACATACTAAGTGACGATACCAGTGTGGATGATATCGCCTTTCTGCGTAAAGGAATCAGTTCTGAAGTCGTTGCCGCCGTAGCAAAAATCAGCTCCAATGCGGACCTGATCTATGGCGCGAAAAAAATGCCGGTGATCAAAAAAGCCAATACCACCATCGGAATACCGGGAACGTTCAGCGCCCGACTGCAACCTAACGATACCCGCGACGATGTACAAAGCATTCTGGCCCAGATTTACGAAGGACTATCGTTTGGCGTTGGTGATGCAGTCATCGGCGTTAACCCGGTAACTGACGATGTGGAAAACCTCACCCGCGTGCTAGATACCATCTATGAAGTGATCGACAAATTCGCGATCCCAACTCAAGGCTGTGTCTTGGCCCATGTCACGACCCAGATAGAAGCTATTAAGCGTGGCGCACCGGGTGGTTTGATTTTCCAAAGTATCTGCGGTAGTGAAAAAGGGCTAAAAGAGTTTGGCGTAGAATTGGCTATGTTAGATGAAGCGCGTGCCGTTGGCGCGGAATATTGCCGTCTTGCTGGCGATAACTGTCTTTACCTTGAAACTGGACAAGGCTCTGCTCTCTCCGCCGGTGCTCACTTTGGTGCGGATCAAGTGACAATGGAGGCACGAAACTATGGTCTGGCACGCCACTATGACCCATTTCTGGTAAACACCGTTGTCGGTTTCATCGGGCCGGAATACCTTTACAATGATCGCCAGATTATCCGCGCCGGATTAGAAGATCACTTTATGGGAAAACTCAGTGGCGTCTCAATGGGATGTGACTGCTGCTACACCAACCATGCAGATTCCGATCAAAACCAGAATGAAAACCTGATGATTTTGCTGGCAACCGCAGGATGTAATTTCATCATGGGAATGCCGCTTGGTGATGACATTATGCTCAATTACCAGACTTCCGCTTTCCACGATACCGCCACTATCCGCCATCTGCTTAATCTGCGCCCATCCCAAGAATTTGAACGCTGGCTGGAACATATGGGATTGATGGCAAATGGCCGCTTAACATCACGTGCAGGTGATGCATCGTTCTTTTTCTGATTCTTTGCTGAGATAAACCACCATGAACCAAAAACCAATTAAAACGTGTGCAGATAATGCGATCTTTAGCCAGGAACCACAAACATTATCCCCCCCTACAGCGGGAATCATTGACGAAGCTGAAAGCTGTACGCCGGATTTAGGCTCCTTAGAAGCCAAGCAGTGGATCGGTGTCCAAAACCCGAACCGTATGGAAGTCTTACAAGAATTACGCCGCAGCACTGTTGCGAGAGTCGGTACCGGCCGCAGCGGTCCACGTCCCCGTACTCAGGCATTACTGCGTTTTCAAGCTGATCACTCTCGTTCTAAAGATACGGTGTTAAAGGAAGTCCCGACCGAATGGATAGAAAAACGAGGATTGCTGGAAGTGCAATCTCAAGTCAGCGACAAAAATCTCTATTTAACTCGCCCGGACTTGGGAAGAAAACTCAGTGCGAATGCGGTAGAAACCTTGCTGACACAGTGCAAAACTGGCACCGATGTACAGGTTGTGATCTCTGATGGCCTGTCTACTGATGCCATTACCACCAACTACGAAGATCTTGTGCCACCACTGTTAAAAGGGTTGGAACAGGCAGGAATGTGCATCGGCACTCCATTTTTTGTGCGTTATGGCCGCGTCAAAATCGAAGATCAAATTGGTGAGTTACTAAAAGCTAAGGTAGTTGTCTTATTGATTGGAGAACGCCCCGGATTAGGGCAATCGGAAAGTCTCTCCTGCTATGCAGTTTACCAACCGACTGTAGAAAAAACGGTTGAAGCTGACCGCACTTGTATCTCGAATATTCATCGTGGCGGCACACCACCCATCGAAGCCGCGGCAATTATTGTCGATTTAGCGAAAAATATGCTGGAACAACAAGCTTCCGGCATTGCTCTTAGTCGTTGATAGAATGGTGGCTATACCCTATAGATTTCAAGATGGATCGCGACGGCAAAGGAGCGAATCCCCGGGAGCATAGCGAACTATGTGACCGGGGTGAGCGAGTGCAGCCAACAAAGAGGCAACTTGAAAGATGACGGGTATAAACAATAATCTTTCATTCAAGTGCCCCTTTTACTTAATTAAGAAAATCATCAATATAAAAATTAAAAAATAGGATGGCAGGCCAGAACCTGCCTCCTGCTTTATTGATTACCTAGCCATAAATGCGATATAACTTCCAGTTCTGCATTTAGAATACTGCTAATGTTGTAGAATTCAATTTTATAGTAATTAACAACATTAGGAGGTGATGCAAGTATTTCCGTCTTACCGGAGTAAATATCAATATAGCTATACTGATTATAATGCCCAAACGGACCAGCCCAATAATTTACAGCCCTAATATTTGCCAGGCTATTGTTTTTTATAATTGCGTCACTGAAATCAGTGGGTAATACTGCATTACCAGAATTATAAATTACATATGCATCGTTAGAATTCATATGTACCATTCTTGATGGAATTCCAGCTTTTTTCCACGCAGGGTCCATTACAAATTCAATTTCTGCATTTTCAGTATTGCTAAGATTGGTGACTACAATTTTATAGCGGTAAATAAGGTCACCAGGTCCGCCGAATATTTTAACTTCGCTAGGATAAACATCAACATGACTATATTGATGATAATCTCCAATCAGACGAGCCCAGTAATTTACAGCCCTAATTGGTGCCATACTCTTGTTTTTTATAATTGCCGCTGGGACTGTATTTGGCACTGCAATATTTTTATTACTATAAATCTCAACGGTTGCAAGAGGACCTATAGATACAGTTTTTTTCAATGACATTATTCTTCCCCTCATTGTTTCTGTTATTTAGTAACATATATAACAGGTGGTTTTACCTGTAAAATTTAACTTAACACTTTCCCCAAACAGTTAAATATTGAAATTTGTCAGCACAGTGAAAAAATACAGCCAACGAATTTATTGTATATAATTTGTCATTCAATAATGTAATAAATAACAATCGAAATCAGATACTGTTTTTTTCGCGTTATCTATTCTGATAACACTTTTCCTCTCATTTTATTACGACGATAGCACCATATTACTAAGTACAACAAATTTTCGAAAAACAGACATAAAGAATGCATTTATTAGGTATAATAAAACCATAACTATGTTATGATAAGTCATTATATCAACGAAATATTATGAGATTGAATAGATGGATTTGGAAAAATTAAGAAAATTAACCCTCAGTAGTGGATTCACATTTAAAGAGCTTCTTATGATGCAAAGAACCTTTAAAAATCTTGACGATGATGAAAGAAGGTATCTTATAGAAAATTATACAAAAAGCGATAATATTTACAATGTTATACTATTATTTGCTGGAGAAGTAGGTTTCCCTGTGTTATATATAACTGCTTGGTATATAGTGTTCATATTAATAGAGCTGTATGATAATGCATGGTTTATGGTTCCATTTACATCACTTATTTATGTCATTGTGACGATGACATGTTTATGTTATAAACGTTTTTGTCAGAATTATCCTTTCCCCCTATGCATAAAATTAACCATTTTCTATACTCGTCTCAAAATAAAAGAAAAGTTCAAGCAGTTATAAAGAATTAAGTGTGTCATGGTAAGCCATTTATAGAGTTAAAAAATGAATTTAATTGACTTAAGAAAATCAATATTAAATAGTGGATTCACCTTAAAAGAATTACTTAAGATAAAGAGAAACTTTCTTGTCCTGCATAAAGATGACCCATACATTTATAATAAATATCAAAGCAAAACAGATTGTTTTTGTTATTATCTACTATTTATAGCTGAAGAAGTCGCTGCACCATTAATAATGTTGACCTCAGTTTGTTTATTTATAATATCAGGTATGCTTTTCAGTGAAAAGGAATATAGCATTTCATTAATGTCATTTATTTACTTACTCTTTTTTACCTCTTTTTCAATTTATTATAGCCTTTCCGTTAGCTGTAATCCTATCACAGGATTAAAATTAGCAATATTCCATATTCGTTTTAAAATAAAAACTAAATTTAACCCTTGAGTTAATCAATAAAACATGATAAAAACAACTAATTATAAAATCAAATAAAATTGAGTATGAATAAATGAACCTAATTGAATTAAGAAAATTAATACTAAATAGCGGATTCACCTTAAAAGAATTGCTTAAGATAAAGAGAAACTTTATTACCTTATATAAAGATGAGCCTGATATTTATGATAGATACCAAAACAAAACAGACTGTTTTTGTCATTATCTGTTACTTATAGCCGAAGAGGTCGCTATGCCATTTTTATTTTTTACTCCAATTTTCTTATTTATAATAACAGGTATGTTTTTCAGTGATATGGCATATGGAATTCCATTAATGTTTTCAATTTACTTATTTATTTCAATCTCATCTTTTTTTTATTACAGTTTTTCCGTTAGATGTAATTTAATCACAGGTTCAAAATTGCTAGTTTTCTATATTCGTTTTAAAATAAAAAATAAATTTCAATCGTCATGAAGTTTATTTATGTCATCTATCAAAAGTTTGACTTTATATCCACTACTTAATACTTGAATGGTTAACATCGGCTTTGGTGTTAACTGCCATTTTCTGGCAAGATCCGAATTAATATATCTGAACAATTTCCCTGCCCCCGGTTTAACAGGATAACCTCCAGATATATTATTCTTAGATTTAACCGGTTTAAGCTTGAGCATCCCATACGTTCCATATAGACTTGCCACGAAATCAACTGAACTATAAGCAACATCAGCTACACTATCACCATAACCTAAAGCATGAGAGACATGTCTATATCCTTCCCTAACCCAGCCTATATCTTGATGCTCATAAAGAATCGGGCTAATAGATTCATAAAAGTTATTAACTCCATGAGCAGCCAAAACAACACCTACCGATTGAACTGTTCTAGATTTTACAAGTCTCCCTGAATTAAAAACTGCAAGACCAGCAAACATTTGAACACCACCAGCAACAACCCCACCGCCTATTTTTGCGTATTTAACCACACCATGATCTTCAAATATATCGGTTACAATATATTTGGTATAATCCTTACGCCTTAAAACCTGATATTCTTTTTCCGTTATTTCATACTCATCTTTTACTTCATAAACCAATCTCTTTTTTTCGTTTACATCAAATGTATTTTTAAATTCACGGGTTTTTATATTAACAAAGTCATCAACTTCTTTTAAATATGACATTCTCAGTTGGCTATCTTCTATAAAAAAACTAGCAGCCAAGTGTGCTTTACGCTTCAATGACGAAGCGTAATTATTTAAATCATAAGAAAGATGAGATATCCCTTTCATAAAATCCTCAGTAAACGTTGTCTTCCCATATGCTATATGCACTGGTGCCGGACATAATATGTTCCCACGTTATTGATTTATACATCAAAGATAAACTCTCTTGTGGCTGACATTCATTATGCGTAGATGAATTTGGATAAAATCCATTCAATGCACATATATATGCACCGGTAAGTTTTATCTTATAATATAGCTCTAAACCACCTTTAGTTGATGTTCTGTAAAAATAAAAAACACATTGCAGCGATTCTTTATTCGTTATAGACACCCCCAAAAGAGGAGAAGATTTATCTATTGGCTTTCTTATCTCAACCGGCTGATGGTTAACATGTTGACCTCTGGTTATATTAGAAGTCAATTCATAAACAAATATATGGTCTTCATGACCAAGCTGACATGTGTTACCAATAGAATCAACCGTTGAACATCCTTGTGATATCAAACCTTGCTTATCACCCCTAATTTCTAAATAGATTATATTCGCCATAGAAAACCATCAGTTAGTCAATATTCAAAAACATGAATATATATTATCTTGATAAGAAATATAATATAGATATTGGGTTCATTGCCAAAGAATGTGATAAAGCTCATGATAATGGAAATTTAACTAATCCTTTAGTGTTATAAATAACATTTAATTGCTGCCAATATTCCACTTAAATTAAATTTGAATGAATTTTTAATCCAATACGATTAAGTATAATGAAAGTCATTGGCAAGCAAATATTACGAGATATATTTACCGAAAATGCTTAAAGTTATTATTCAAGAATAAGCAATCAAAAAGAGTGAAATTTAATATCAACTAAAATAAAGGATGGCAGGTCAAAACCTGCCTCCTGCCTGGTTTGGTAGATAGTGAAATTCTTAAAATAGGGTTCATGAAAGATCAACTACCAATTCCAAAATTGCGATGTAACTTCAATTTCTGCGTTGTAAATAGTGCTGAGATTGGTGACTATAATTTTATAGAAATAAACCGCGTTAACAGGTGCGAGAAATGTTTTCGTCTCACCGGGGTAAACATCAATATAGTTATATTGATTATAATCTCCAACCGGAGGAGCCCAGTAATTTATCACCCTAATGGATGCCGGGCCGTTGTTTTTTATAATTGCCTCAGGATAGTGATTAGGAAATATCACATTTCCGTGCTTAAAAATTTCAAAAGATTGACTAGAATTTACATATATAATTTTTGATGACATTTTACTTCTTCCTTATTATCACTGTTATTTGTTGACATATATAATCAGGTGATTTTACCTGTAAAATTTAACTTAACACTTTCCATGAGCAGTTAAATATTGAAATTTATCAGTGAAGTAAAAGGAATACGATAAACGAATTTATCGTATATGAGATCTCATTTAATAGAGCGGAAAGATTTCATGCTCGCCAACTATCAATACGGGTTATCAAATTAACCTAATAATTAAAACGGCAACACAATATTACTTTCAGTAAGTAGTCCCATATTGTTATACATAGCACAAGCCGCATCCACCAGATGCATAGCCAATGCAGCGCCGCTGCCTTCCCCTAAACGCATGTCCAAATGCAGATAAGGCTCTAGTTGCAGGTGTTGCAACGCAATAATTGAGCCTTTCTCTGCCGATAAATGCGAAGGAATTAGGTAATGACGCACATCAGGAGCAATTCGACAAGCGGCCAGCGCCGCCGCATAAGAAGGAAATCCATCCAAAATCACCGGCAGCCCAGCAGAAGCAGCGCCAAGCATTACGCCCGCCATACCCACCAAATCATAACCACCAACCTTGGCCAATACATCAATGCTATCTCTGGCATCAGGCCGATTGATTTCAATCGCCTGTTGCACAACCGCCACTTTGTGATGCAAGCGTTCTCTGGGGAAGTTAGCCCCAATGCCTACAATCTGTTGTGGATCGTTGTCCGTAAATACGCTGACCACAGCCGCCGCCGGTGTGGTATTCGCCATACCCAATTCGCCCACACCAAACAGTTGCACGCCATTTTCAACCTGTTTCAGCGTCAGGTGCGCGCTTGCCAGCAATAGATCTTCTACTTGCTGGCGGCTCATTGCCGGTCCTTGGGCAATGTTGCCACTGCCACGCCCGATCTTCATATTCACTAATCCCGGCACAGGATCACTGTCAATGCCCACATCCACAACTTTCACATCAGCACCCGCATTTGCCGCCAACACGCAAACACCGGTAATCCCTTTTATCATATTCTGTGCATGAATAGCCGTTGCTGATTTGGGCGATATGGTCACACCTTCGTCATAAACCCCATGATCAGCAACCATCACAATAATCTGCTTACGATCAATATGATGGCCCGATAATCCCCGCATTCCGGCAAGCTGAATCGCCAGATGTTCCAAACGTCCGAAGCTGCCTGTTGGTTTAACCAGCCCATTCAATCGAGTAGCAGTACGCGCCATCGCAACGTTATCCAATGGCACAATCGCATTAATGATCGATGAAAATGTTTGCATGGTGTTATTTCCGTGTCTCAAGCGGCTGCCAGTCAGTCCGGTTATTAAATGTGCGCAAGGTAGTAAATCCATGTTGGATTTCCACGACACTGTACGTTCCCTGTTCAAAATGAAAGTGCCACATAGCAGTAGGCGGCATAGCTAGCAAACGCGCCAGTAACAAACCCAATACCCCCTGATGCGCAACCAGTAACAGATTATCCTGACTTTCTTGTATCAGCAGTTGCTGAACCACATTTTCTATCCGAGCCGCAAATGTCGGAAAGGTTTCACCCCCGGCCGGGGATGACTGTTGCCAATCCGCTAACCAGGCAGTCCAAGTTTCTGCGTCTTCATGTTGCAAATCACGGTGATGGCGCATTTCCCATGCGCCAAAATACATCTCATTGAGTTGCGTATTAATGGTAGCTGATAACGAATGACCGGCCAGAATAATCTCCGCAGTATGACGCGCCCGCCGTAACGCGCTGCTTATCGCTTGCGAAAATGTCACTGCCGATAGATAACGGGCAACTTGCCGAGCCTGATTTATCCCCGTTTCAGTCAGCTCCACATCCGTCATACCACAGAAAACACCACTCAGATTCGCTTCCGTTTGACCGTGCCGAACCAAAAATAGTCGCATTGTTGTTACTCTACCTCAGATGTTTTTTAGAGCAGTTAATTCAGAAACACGTAGATTCAGACTCGTTTTTTAGCATGTTACCCCCATTCATCATAAAATGACTTGCGAATGTGTGTCGTAGTACATGTCTCGCCAGCCTTTTTGCTAGATTGGGAATCATTGATTTAATACCGTTTTGGGTAGCGATTACCCAACGTTCATACTGTTGCGCTTCGGACTTTGTGCCGAAGCACTTACGAATATGCTTGCCCTTGCGGGCGAACATCAGCAAGGTACTGCCCGCTATCCAGTTTGGATACACTCACAAAATGTCTACAGAAATTTCACCCAAACAAATAACGAGCCACAGCTAATGCCAACCCAGCGGTACCAATTATGGTTGCAGCTAACCACTTCGTCCGTGCACTGATTTCTTTATGTAGATCGCCTTTTGTCGCAAACTCTTCAGATCGAGTTGTTAGCTTGGTTAACTCTATCTTTATTTGCATGACATCTGATTCAAGACGCGCCACTCTTGGCTCTAAACTGCCGCCATCACCGCCATCATTACAGGTAGTATCCATATCATCACCCCCTTTACGTTTGGTACTATTCATATAAGATATATTACTCATCATGAGATCCCTTCTCTTGCTGACTCAACCAATGAAGCACAGATCTGACTTCATGAGTGGTAATATAGCCACAATTATCACAGCTGAGTTTATAATAATAATTAGCATCACTGTCGGTAGGTTGTTCTGGTGCGTGTCTGAAAAAAGTAACAAATGTTTTGCTAACCGATTGCCCATGAAGCAAGTCAGCAACCGCAGCTTTGCTTGTCTCAGCAATAACTTGCTCACCAACACTGTGGCACATCGGGCATATTCGAGTTACTTTCTTCGCGTCCAAGAACTTGAAGAAAGTATCAGCATTTATTGTTTCCAACTTCTTAATAAGTTTGTTTTTGTCTTTCATTTAATCACTATTATAAATGTTTTCGTTTAATGAGTTTCTTAACTTATAAACAAAGGGGAACTCACTCCCTTGCCGCCGCAATACATCTTGAAATCCATAGGGTATAAGTTTTTCCGCATAACCGTTTGACAAGACTCCCACAGGAGATCATCCTCATGTTGAAACCTCCACCTGGAGACCTTAAAGTACGACGAAATCCAGATAAGGACTTGGGAAGAATAAACTATGCCAGCTAAAAGACCTAAACCTATTGTTATAAAAATGCCCGATTGCCCTGTTGTTTTCTGCCTGCCATACCACCCAACGCTAACGCTTTCAGCATATGCGGAGTTTACAGATCAAACGGTCAGAACCTCCAACAACAAGCCAATGAGCAAAGATTGATACTGACAAAAAAGAAGAAAAAAGAAGAAAAAAGAAGAAAGGCAGAGAACGTGAAGTAAATATGGTTTTATTATTCCTCTTGGATTTCACAGGAAACTTTATGGATACCAGAACAGCAGAACCTACCACTGTAGGTGAAATGTTGACCGAAGAGTTTTTGAAACCCTTGAAAATAACTCAACAGCAGTTAGCGAGTGCGATGGGTGTTTCTCGCAAGGTTATCGGCCAAATTGTGAATAATTCCCGGCGCCTATCCGTTGCAGAGGCCACGCAATTAGCCGGTTTATTTGAAACGGATGAGGATTTTTGGATTAACCTTCAAGCAGCTCATGATCGCTGGGAAAGTCGCCAGATTTCCGCCCGTAAGCATTATGTACCTATTACTGTTATTCTCTCAGCCAGCTAACACTTAGCGAGAATATAGGGGTTGGGTATTTTTCCAGGCAATTACTCACAGTAGCGCCAGTAAAAACACCAACTCCCCGACTTCCACAGACGCTCCAAGGGTATCACCGGTCTGACCGCCTAAACGGCGGTGCAGATACACCGCCAGCAACCCAACAACCAACAGCGTAATCGCCAATGCCAGCACGCCAGACCAGCGCATCAGTAGAACAATCAATATTGCCCCGCCTAACAATGTCAACAGTGCCTGATGACCGTTAACCCGACCAATATAGAGATTCCCCAAGCCACTCCCTTCACGAGCACAACGCTGGCGGTACATTAACAAGATAATCGCACTCCTGCCCGCCACTGACGCAGCAGTTAAAGCCATCAGCATAGAAGCGCCACGCAGAGATAATTCGCTCACCACCAGCACTTTCGCCAAAATGAGAAAGATCAATGCCAATCCACCATTGGTTCCCAAACGGCTATCACGCATAATCTCTAGCATTCTTTCCCGTTTACGGGCAGAAAACACGCCATCACAGGTATCCGCTAAACCATCAAGATGAAGCGCCCCAGTTAACAATGCCAGCGCTAATACGTAACCTAATGCCGCCAAAGGCGCGCCACACCAGGGAGCCAGCAAGGTAAAAACCGCCGCCGCAAGCATACCGACGATCAATCCAACCAATGGAAAACTCGCTATGCCACGCACGTAGTGATCGATTTCTAATCCCTGTGTCCAGCGCGATGGTACCGGAATGCGGGTCATAAATTGTAAGGTGGCAAGAAACAAACGCAGGCTCATTTAATTTTTACCTCAATTCCCGATACCATCAAAAATACTTCATTGGCCGCCGCCGCCAGCCGCTGGTTAACCCTTCCGGCAATATCGCGGAAATGTCGGGCCAGACGGTTCTCCGGCACAATACCCATTCCCAATTCGTTAGTGACCAGATATATCGGGGAAGTCATGCGGGCACAAGCCGCTAATAGATCACCAATTTGTTGCTGAATTCCCACCTCCAATACCGCAAAATCCATTTGTTCAGGTGGTATTTCTCCAGCTTGCTCAAATAATAGGTTGGTAATTAAGGTGGTGATACATTCCAAGATAACCGCTTCTCCCGGTCGGGTTTGCGTCGTGATAACTGCACCGAGATCGCGATAGCCCTCCCATGTGCGCCAATGAGCTGGCCGATTTTCACGGTGCAGTTGTATACGTTCAGCCATTTCACTGTCTGTCACTACGGCAGTCGCAATATACAACACCTGTTCACTCGCTTGTGCCGCCAGTTTCTCCGCCAGCACACTTTTACCACTACGAGCTCCTCCAGTGATCAAGATCACGGAGCCGAACCTTGTCGATGGGTTTTCATGCACTGATAAATCCGTTCTATATCCAGATGTTCGCGCATGGCTTTCGCCAGAAGGTCAAACTGAGTCTGTTTGTAGTGAGTATAATCCAGTGTTTCACCTTGATAAGCCGCCAATCCTTTGCGCTGACGCAAAGTATTAAGCAAAGCGCGGGTAAAATTAGCGCTATCAAACAAACCATGAATATAACTGCCCATCACACTGCCCTCTCGATTAACTGCGCCATCACACCAACCACCAGACTGGCCGTTACGCTCGGTAATACAGGCAAACGGGGTTGCATCCGCTCCCAGTATCGAATTGCCCATATGAATTTCATAACCGCGAATAGGCTGCTCAATGCAGTCTGACAACAAGCCTGGCAATGCTGACCAGCTCTTACCGTTTACCCTAGTCGTTACTTTTTCTTGAGCAAATCGGGTTTCCATATCCAGTAATCCAAGGCCATCCATCTGTTCAATGCCTGATTCAACGCCATCAATAATCCGTTTCCCCAATATTTGATAACCACCGCAGATACCGATAACCGGAACACCCGCCTGATGTGCCGTTAACAAGGCATCCGCTAACCCGTTCTGCCTTAGCCATTGCAAATCTCCCAACGTGTTTTTGCTGCCGGGCAAGATAATCAGATCCGACGACTGCAACGCTGATGGTTGAGTCACATAACGCAAGCGAACATCCGGTTGCACCGCCAATGCGTTAAAGTCAGTAAAATTAGCAATATGGGGCAAACGAATCACCGCAATATCCAACGCCTTTTCTGTCGAGCCATCATATTTGCCGGTTTGCAGTGCCACACCGTCTTCATCTTCCAGATCAATATTCAACCAAGGCATGACTCCCAATACCGGCACTCCGGTCAAGGCTTCAATCTGTTCAATACCCGGCTGGAGCAAGCTGACATCACCTCGGAATTTATTGATGATCACCCCTTTTACCCGCGCTTTCTCCTCCGGGCGTAGCAGTGCCAATGTGCCATAAATGGCCGCAAATACACCGCCGCGATCGATATCCGCGACCAGCAACACAGGAGCATCCACCATCTCCGCCATTCCCATATTGACAATATCTCGATCTCTCAGATTGATCTCCGCCGGACTGCCAGCTCCTTCCAACACAATGACGTCATATTCACGGGCCAGACTGTGAAAAACCTCACAAATTTGCTGTTGTAAACTGGGCTTGTACTGGTGATACTCCACCGCATTCATGCTACAGGCCACTTTTCCCATTAACACCACTTGCGCCTTACGCTCGCTGGTGGGTTTAAGCAATACTGGGTTCATCCGTACATCAGGTTCGATACCTGCCGCCTCTGCCTGAAAAATCTGCGCCCTGCCCATCTCTTCACCGTTAATAGTGATACCAGAATTCAGCGCCATATTCTGTGATTTAAACGGTGCGCAGCGATAACCATCTTGAACAAAGATACGGCACAATCCTGCAACCAGTACACTCTTTCCAACATCGGATGCCGTACCCTGCAACATTAAAGACAAGCCCATCATGCTATCTCCTTCAATTATTGGCGTAGCAGAGCAAAAAGCTGCTCCTCAGTTTTTACAACCACGATTCCATTCGCCATGCAGCTTTAGCTACCGTTACAGCACTTATTTCTCAGTATGCCACTGTTTATTCACTAAAATGGTGGAGAAATAAGGTAATTTCTGATCGGCATCCACCTGATCCAAACGGCACCAGCACTGTTCACTTGGCAATGTAGCATCCGCCATCAATAAAGCATGTTCAAACAAATTCAAGCGTGCCAACAACGCACTCACGGTGGTAAAACGGTTATAAACTTTCATCAGTACCACGCAATCATGCGTTTGCAGTGCCTGTTCCAACTCGGCTTCCGGCGCAGTACAAGACATGATCGCCATCGATTGCTGTTCCATTGCCAGTGGTAATACACTACGCGCGGCAATCGCGGCAAAAGAGGTAATACCCGGGACTATTTCCAGCCACTCTTGCCGACCAATTCGCGCCAGCAAAAAGACCCAAGTACTGAATAACATGGCATCACCCAACGTGATAAAACCCACTTGCAGCCCTTTTGCGACTTCATCTTGCAGTTGTTGCGCCACTTCATCCCATACCGCCTGTTTCTCTTCGCCATTACTGTTCATCGGAAAATGGCAAGTACGAATTTCCGTGTGGGGCAACAGATATTCACGCACAATGGAGAGCGCCAGACTATCCCCTCCTTTACGTCCAGCGGGTGCATAAAGCACATCAAGGCGAGCAAGTATTCGAGCTGCACGTACGGTAACTAAGTCACTGGCACCCGGACCAACGCCTATAGCATAAAGTCTTCCATTCATCACACCACCTCCTGTTGTTCTGCCTGTAATGCGTCAGCCAGATGTTGAACGAACATTTCGCGGATCAGCGGATTTTCACCTAACCCCTGTAACCAAGATTGGGTTTTGATCCCAACAGCTTCCAGTTGAGAACGCCATGAATCCGGCTCGTCCGATGCCATATCGTTAATCGCATGATCACCGGCCACCATCATTAATGGCATCAAATGTACTTTACGTACTGCCTGCCGACGTAAGCGAATGATGATATGGTCGATTTCCGGGTAGCTCTCCACCGCGCCAACCAATGCTGGGAAATTATGTGAATTCATCAGGTGATCAAGGCACGCGTAAGCAGAAAAGGCATGATGGGTTGCACCATGCCCCATAAACACCACACGCTCATCCGCCGCTAACGGCGGCATCTGACTTTTGAGGGCAACAAGCAGTTGTTGATAATCGGCAAAACTATTAAGCAGCGGCGTACCTACGACTAATCGTTGGAAATGACCACTAAAGGAACGCACTTCACTGACGATCTTTTCATATTCGTCACCATTGATAACATGAAGGGATTGAATAGCCACATCCTGATACCCCTCTTTGACCAAACGTTCCAACGCCTGACGTGGATTATCCACCTGTAAGCCATCACGTCTTTTTAATTTACGGATGATCATCTCTGAGGTGAATGCACGATACAGATCGCGATCACGGTAAGCCGCTGCCAGTTGTTGTTCACAGACATCAATATTCTTTTGTCGGGTTTGATGATAGCTGGTACCAAAACTGATGATTAATAGTGCTTTTTTCATTTTATTGCCCTCATTATTCCTGCCAATTGGCTAGGCGTTGGACAAACTCATCCAGCGAACTAATCTGCTCTCCGTCATCTCCCTGTAAGGTCGGTGTAGGACGACACACCACAATACAAGGAATATTGAGCGCCAGGCAGGGAGCGACTTTCTGTTGATATCCCCCTTCGGCCCCGGACTCTTTTGTGATCACCACATCAGGGTGACAAAATTCATACACGGCATGATTGAATTCCGCCGTAAATGGCCCACGCAACGCGATAATATGATCGACCCCCAATCCTAACGCTTCACACTGCATCAACACTTCTGCGGTCGGCAATACCCGCACCAACAACGTTTTTCCCGGTAGTAAACGCTGATACAGCTCTAGTTGCTTACTGCCGGTGGTTAGCAAGATCCGTTGCCCTAGTGTCCGGGCAACGTCGCAAGCCGCTTCTATACTATTCACTTTGTGCAGCAGTGGATGGCTCAGTAAGTCAATTTCACTGGGGCGCTGATAACGAGTAAGCCGCAGCGACAAACGACGACAAGCTGTAATCACGTTGCGACTTAGTGCATCTGCGTAAGGATGAGAAGCATCAATCACCCAACGTACCTTATGCCGATCAAAGTAATCCGCCATAGCCTCGGCATCCATTCGCCCCACCACCACTTCTCCCTGAATATCACCTGCCAGTTGTCTCCCTGCATCAGTAGCAACAGAGAGACGATAACCTGCTCCTGCTGCGTCTAGCGCCTGACAAAGCAACCGGGCATCGCTGGTACCACCAAAAACATGGATAGCCGGATGGCTCATAATTCATACCCCCGTGGCGTGATCATCAATCCATCACGGCAATAGGTCGTTTGATTGCCAACAATCACCAGACTGGTCATATCCACCGGGGAAAAGTCCATCTCGCCAAACGTGGTGATCCATTTATCCTGTTTTTTACGTCCCGCGGCTTTTACTACGCCAACCGGCGTCTGTGCTGCTTTCCACGGCCGCATAAGTTCAAATGCTTTGGCAAGATGTCCTTCCCGGCCACGGCTACGTGGGTTATAGAAACAAATTACAAAATCCGCTTGCGCAGCGGCAATAACACGTTTCTCAATCATCGGCCACGGTGTTAGCAGATCACTTAAACTGATATGACAAAAGTCATGCATCAACGGCGCACCCAACAACGACGCCGCGGCAATACTGGCGGTAATCCCGGCGACCAACCTAACTTCAAGATCACATTGTTGCTGGCAAACCAATTCCAGCACTAAACCCGCCATGCCATAAATTCCCGCATCACCACTGCTGATCAAAGCGACTTTACGGCCGGACAACGCCAGATCGATCGCTCTCTGGCAGCGCTCAATCTCCTTACACATCCCGGTCTTAATCACCTCTTTATCCATCGTCAGGTGTTTGACTAAATGGGTGTAGGTTTTATAGCCGACAATAATTTCAGCTTCGCGGATCGCCTCAATGGCCTCCTGCGTCATCATGGATTCATTACCTGGTCCAATACCGATTACCGTTAACATGATTGTGATACCCCCAAAGTGATAGTGACGCCCTGCTGACGCAAGGTCCGGCCAACCAATTTTCCTTCGCTCATCAACCAAGCGACGGGTTGTGAAACACTGCCAACCCCCACCGTCTGACGGACAAAATCGGAAGCGGGAAAACGTTGCTCATGAAGACTTAATTCATTAACACTGAACAACTCAAACGGTACACGCCAACGCTGTGCAAGCTGATTTAGCGCTGGTTCATCCTTTTTAATGACAACACTGCCGATGGCACGCAACGCCATCAGATCGAAATGATTTTCCGCCATCTGCTGCTGTAATAGCTCAATCACTGTTTGCAATGGCGTATCCCGGCGACAACCAATCCCGGCCACCACCCGTTTCGGCACCAGTTTGTAAACCGGCAGAGACAATTCCGGCAATGAATCTCGCCATGTGACACACACCAGCGCATCCAGTTCTGGCAATTCTTCCAGACACGCTACCGGGACAAAACCACGGGTATCACACTGCTCGCGTTCACTAAGTAGTGGTTCATCCCACCACAACCCCACTTTTTGACCACTGACCAGCATTTGATTTATCACCTTTACCACATGGCGAAAATCCTGCATATCGGCATCTAATTGAGTGGCAAGGGTGTCCAACGCCGCCATCCCGTTAACGTCTGTAGCTGTTGTGATCACTGGATCAGCCCCCAATAACGCCGCCAAATGGTGAGTCAACGCGTTAGCGCCACCCACATGACCGGATAACAGGCTGATAACATGCTGACCTCCTTCATCAATCACCACCACCGCGGGATCATGCATTTTATCGTTTATGAGTGGCGCGAGCATGCGTACCGTGATCCCAAGCGCGGCCACCACCACCAACGCCGAATAACATGTAAATGCCTCGCGCAATGTGTCGCCAAAGCTGCCATTAAAAGGCGTAAACCCCGGCTCCAGTAACTTTTCGCTGGTAAAACAAGTCAGAGGAAGATCAGCTTGCAACCGACGTACTAGTCTGACCCCTCCCGGCGTCAGACAGAACACCGCAATCGATTCATGCCCGGCGATATTCATGGCTAAACCCCGCATCGTAAAGCTTGGAATAGTGGTACTCCTCTCCCAAAAAAGCACCGACCAGAATCAACGCGGTTTTACGAATACCCGCAGCCTGTACCTTTTCAGCGATATCAGCCAACGTACCACGCACGGTTAGGCTTTCATCCCAAGTCGCTTTGTATACCACCGCGACCGGTGTAGTCGCTGGATAACCACCGGCTTGAAGACGCGCAGCCACATGTCTCATTTTCTGTACAGAAAGATAAATCGCCATTGACGTTTGATGAGCAGCGAAGGATTCCAACTGTTCGAGTGGCGGCACCGGTGTACGCCCTTCAATCCGGGTAATGATCAAGCTTTGCGCCACTTCCGGTACGGTGTACTCCACCCCTAATTGCGCTGCCGCCCCAAGGAAAGCACTGACACCCGGTATCGAGACAAAACTGATACCCGCTTCGGTCAAAACTTCGCCTTGTTCGCGTATGGAACCGTACAACGAGAGATCGCCGGTTTGCAGCCGCACCACCAGCTTACCCGCACGTACACCATCAACCATCAACGCAACAATCTGCTCCAACGTCAGACCGGCGCTGTCATGACACTCAGCCTCCGGCGGGCAATAATCCAACAGTTCGGTATTAATTAGCGAACCGGCATAGATCACCACCTGCGCCTGTTGCAGCAAACGGTAACCTTTCAGGGTGATTAGCTCTTTGTCACCCGGTCCAGCCCCGACAAACCAAACTTTTCGCGGATCAAAATATTCAGACATCGATCTTCTCCTTGTAACAGGAAATCAGATAAGTCGGATTATTCGGTTTAAAATAGTGACCATTACCAAGGGACGCCAAAGTAGAGGCTTGTAATTGTATGCACTCCAAATTACTGACCTGACAGGTCCGCAAATGTTCCAGCGCATCATTCAGGTTATTCAACAAAATGAAAGTCAGTACCAAACGGCCGCCGGGGTACATGTGCTCCAGCGCCCAATCAATCAAGGCGGTCAATTGCCCGCCACTGCCGCCAATAAACACGGCATCAGCCATAATATCCAATGCTAACGGAGCTTCCCCCGCAATGATCTCCACATTATGACAACCTAGTCGTTGACGATTCTCCTCAATCAAGGCCAGTGCCGCCGGGTTGCGTTCAATGGCTGTGACGGTCAGCGCCGGGAAGCGCAACGCCGCCTCCAATGCCACACTGCCCGTACCCGCACCCACATCAATCAATTGGCTGGTATCACTGAGTTCCAACCGCTCCAGCGCCAATGCACGTACGGGTTCTTTGGTCATTGGCACTTTCTGTCCGCGTAAAAATTCATCATCTCTCATTTAGGATCACCACCACATTCATGTCATAGTCAGTCGTCACCGCTTCCGGCCGCAGACGGTGAATACGCTCATTAGGCAAAGAGAGGTTTTCACCAATAATCAATGTACGGCTCAGGCCACGTTCAATAATGGCCTCCGCAATTGCCCGCGGGCCGACGCGCCCATCAGTTACCATGCCTACTTTGTCGTGTTGCAAAAGCCAGCCAAAATCCGGGGTACGCCCGTGACTGCTGGTCAGATAGATATCGTTCATATCCAGCGCAGCTTTGGCACACAGATACTGAATTGAACTGATACCCGGAATGATGCGCAGATCATCTGCGGTAAAATATTCAGACAATAATTTGCCAATGCCATATAACAACGGATCACCAGACGCCAATACCACAATCTGGCGTGTACTGTTGTTCTGTAGCCAAACAAGCAAACTGGCAAGATCAGCATCCAGTACACGTGTTTCGTGGGTGACACCGCTAAATATCTCCAAGTGGCGTCTACCGCCAACCAATACCTCCGCCTCAGTGATATAGTGCTGTGCCTGCGGTATCAGATACGCAGTATCGCCGGGACCAATTCCCACTACGGTGATCATCGCATTGCCTCCAAAATGTCATTCAATGGGCGACTAGTGCCAAGTATCTGATTATCAAACGAGAACATGATGGCATCACAGCACGGTGGATTAACGGCAAAACGCAGCATCTCACGCATTCGTTCACAAATACGTTCGGCAATACGGTCATAAACCGCTTGCAAGCCTTGTTCTGCTATCAGTTCCATCGCAGCTTCCGTGGTATCGCAGTGACTCACCTCTAACAGCAATTCCTGCGACGCCCCCATCAGTGCCAGATAAGCAATCAACGTTTCCATGCGACCATCAGCAATATGGCTGTGGGTATGGAAAATTCCAGCGGCCACTTTCACCAATTTGCCGGGATGCCCCACCAACATGATATGGCGGAACCCAAGCCGTACCGCTTCCTGCAACATGTAACCAACGAAGTTACTCATGGTCACTACTAGCTGACCATCAAGCCCCAATTGCTCACGCACAAAACGCTCACCGTGATTGCCCGGTACCAGAATGACCTTTTCAGCACCCGCCGAACGTTTCATTTCTAGTTCTATCGCTAATGAACGTTTCCAACTCTCTTCCGACATTGGCGTGACGATACCGGTGGTGCCAATGATGGAAATGCCGCCCAGTATTCCTAATCGCCCGTTGTAAGTTTTCTTTGCCCGCTCTTCACCTTCCGGCGCGAAAATTTCCACCTCCGCGCCCCGTAAAGGGCCGATAGCTTCCCGTACCGCTGCTTCAATAGTCTGACGCGGTGTACGATTAATCGCAGAGCTGCCTACCGGTAATCCCACGCCTTTGCGGGTAACTGTACCCACACCTTCCCCACCACGTAGATGGATCTCACCGTGGTCGCATAAAGTGACTCGGGCAAAAATCAACATGCCATGAGTGGCATCCACATCGTCGCCACCGTCTTTACGGATAGCGGCGGTCGCCTGCTGGCCTTCAATCAGAGGCTGTTCAACGTTAAGGCGTAATGTCACACCGGAAGGGGTAACAATAGAAACGTGATCAATAACTTGCTGACGCAGCACCATTAATGCGGCAACCTTGGCGGCAGCGGTAGCACAGGAGCCAGTGGTATAACCCTTGCGATACTGCTTACCGTTATGCCAAATGGTGTCCAATTGCATGGTGTCGCTCATAACACCTCCCGCAATCGATACAAAATGGCATTGATAATCGCCGCCGCGATATTACTTCCCCCTTTACGACCTGCGGCGGCGATACAAGGCAGCTCACTTTGCATCAAAGCGGCTTTCGATTCCGCCGCGCCGACAAAGCCAACAGGCACTCCAACCACCGCCAATGGCGAAGCCTGCCTTTCCAGCAAACGGAACAGAGCGGTTGGAGCGTTACCGAACACGAAGATTTTGTCGCCTTCTTCCGCCAATGCGACATCTACCGCGGCCATAGAACGCGTGATACCCTGCGCTTTTGCCATCGCGACTACACGCGGATCACTGATATAGCAGCGACATTCACACCCCATCTGATGTAACAGTGCTTTGTTGATACCGGACTGAGCCATCGTCGTATCGGTATACAAGGTGCATCCCCGACTCAATGCCTCTGTCATGCGGGCCAGCACACCCGGCGAGAACCATAAAATATCCAACCAGTCAAAATCTGCGGTGGTATGGATCACCCGTTTAATTACCGCTTCTTGCATCTCATCAACAAAACGATAATCGGGACGCTCACTGGCAATAATATCGCCAATGATTGCAAAGCTATTCTGTTCAATTTGCTGAGGTTTCTGGAGGTAGTTCATATTGTTGCCCTTTTCTAAGCCATTCCGACCAACAGTAAACGCAACAGCGCAAACAACAGTAAGGCCAGTTGCGAAGCGATCATCATCAAATGGATACTGCGCGGGATATCCGTCAGCGCGATTTTACGGCGTTCATCACCAATCCAGGGTTTATCTACTCGTTCACCAAAATAACAATTCGGACCACCAAGGCGGATACCCAACGCTCCCGCAACCGTCGCTTCCGGCCAGCCACAGTTAGGACTGGTATGCTGATAACGATCACGCCAGCCAATACGCAGCGCCTGGCGAAAATCAAGCCGGATGAACCAGGCAGCCGCACTCAATAACAGCCAACTCAACCGCGCCGGTAACCAATTCGCCAGATCATCCATGCGAGCAGAAACATACCCAATGGCGCGATATTCCTGAGTTTTGTACCCCACCATTGAATCAAGGGTGTTAACTGCTTTATAAGCCATTGCCAACGGCGCACCACCAATCATCAGAAAAAACAGTGGAGCAATAACCCCATCAACGCTGTTTTCCGCCACCGTCTCCACGACTGCGCGCGTGATTTGCGGTGTATCCAGTTGAGAAGTATCGCGCCCGACAATCCATGACAATTGCTGACGACTCTCATCCAAAGAGCCCTGTTGCAATACGCTATGTACCTCTAGCGCGGTGTCACTCAGACAACGGCCAGCCAACAGGGTATAAATCATCCACACTTCGACCAGCCAGCCGACCCAAGGATGAATGGAATTCATCAGCCATAGGCATCCCCAACTCACCAACCAGGTCAGCCCAACAACCACTATCCATAGCCCTGCTCCACCAACTTTCAATGCACGTTCACTGTGACAACAGCGCCGAACCGCCCGTTGTACCAGAGAGATCAGCTTACCAATCCAACGCACCGGATGAGGCCAATGCGGCGGATCACCTAACCAGCTATCGAGCAAGAAAGCAGCAAACCAGGCAGCAAGTGTCACAATAGCCTCCTTGCAGACCTCAACCAGCGATCAAGCAGACTCGGACGCTGAGCAAAATGGATATGAAGGTAACTGGCTAGTGTCTGCTGTACCTGATAGCCGCCGGCCCATTGCTGTATTGCCATCCCGTCACGCCATTTAGTACAGTCAAAGACGGAAGGCACTGAGCTGATAAAATCAGAATAATGAAACTCATGGCCCCGTAAAATCTCACCTTCTGCGGCCAGCAAAGTGTCAAAACGGGCCTGTGCCTGACAGTAACCAAAGCGTATCAACCGCTTACCCATATGACTTTCTCCCGGCAGAATACCGGCCATCTGATGACGCGCTCCCTCTCCGTCGGTCAACGATTTGCCAAGGTACATCAGGCCGCCGCATTCCGCATAAATGGGAACTTGACGATAATGAGCATCCTGCAAGGCTTCCCGCATGGCACTATTGGCGGCCAACTTAGCGGCATATATTTCAGGATAACCACCACCGAGATAAATCATCTGACAATCAGGTAAACGGCGATCATGCAGTGGACTAAAACGGTGAATACGTACCCCTGCCCGTTCCAATATCTCCAGATTATCTGGGTAATAAAAATTAAAGGCTTCATCATCTGCCAACGCTAACGTTAAACCATCAGCCAATGCGGGATCAGGCAATGATGGAGTCTCACCCTCTGGTAAAGCAGGACAGTCACAAAGCGCCAATAGACGATCAAGATTGATATACGCTTCCACCTGTTGAGCCAGCCGCTGCCAGCGAGCATCATTGTCCGCCTGCTCTTGGGCAGGAATAAGGCCAAGATGACGCGACGGTAACGACACATCCTTCATCACGGGTAAACGCCCTAGCACCGGAACACCACAATAATGTTCAATCGCATGACGAATAAGTTCGAAATGATTTTCAGAATTAACGCGGTTAACAATAACGCCCGCAATCGTTAAAGAGGGATCAAAACGACAAAAACCCAGCACAGTTGCGGCAACAGAAGTCGATACTGCCTTGCCGTCCACCAACAAAATCACCGGGCATCCCAACTGCTTAGCCATTGCAGCGCTACTGCAATAATTCGGGTTAGTACCATAACCATCATACAACCCCATCACACCTTCAATGACCGCGACATCAGCATGACGCATATGCTCATTATAAAGACCATTAAGCGTCGCTGTTGGCAGCATAAATGCATCAAGATTACGAGATGCTACGCCACATACAGAGCTATGCCAGCCACTATCCAAATAATCCGGCCCCACTTTAAACGGCTGGACAGCCAACCCTCTCAGCATCAATGCCCGCAAAATGCCAAGGGTAACCGTAGTCTTACCACAGCCACTACCGGTACCCGCGATAACAAATGCCTTCCTGCCTGACCATTGCATAGAAAATTCCCGATATATCGATCGGAGAATGAGCGCCAATAAGACGTGCCAACACTGCGCACACCACTCGGATGACAACCCGCTTCCCACCGAAGGAGTTAATGTCTCATGCCTGTCAGGTCGGTCTTCTGGCTTAGCGTCACCCTTCCCCGCAACCTTCCCAGTCTTTCCGACCAGTGGCATCAGCGGAGTTGTCAGCATCACAGCAGCGGGGGCTGCGGAGGATTTTCACCTCCTTCCCAACCACACCATTGAGGTGCGGTATTAACCTAACGGCGGTCTATTTATTTTTAACGTGGTCTACTTTTCAAGTTATTAAATTATTAGATAACTAATGATATATATTCACTTTTACCATAATAACCTTATTAAATTCGTTGAATTAAAATGTAGATTAAATATATTTTTCCATACCAATAAAGCGGCTGATTTTATTATTTTCGGCGATAAACTTATGTGCTTTATAACAAAAATCACCGTCAATCTGGTGATAAAGATAGTAGCAATACCCCAACAGATTAATCGTTGATCATAATCAACTATCTATTCATATCATATAAGCTTATGATGTTGTTTATCGTAAAATCACTGCTTACACCGTCGGTATAACTAAACCATAATGAGAACTTTCCATGTTATTAGATACTGCTGTACCTCGCATTATTGGTGCCTGTTTTTATTACTCACCGAAATCAGAACAAGTCCGCCCCCTAATTCCATTACTTATCGATATTGATAAATTATTTCCCTGGTCAAATAACCGCAAAATAAAAAATCTGACGAAAAAACTCGCTACCTTCTCGGCCGAATCTCTACAATACGACTACTCTATCTTGTTCGAAGGACAAGGTGTTATGCCAGCCCCACCTTGGGGATCGGTTTATCTGGACAGAGAAAACTCGCTATCAGGTGAAAGCATGCTGGCGTACCGGGAATTTCTGGCAAAACAGAACATTGTCATGTCCAGTGAACAACCGGAACCCGAAGATCAATTCGGTCTGATGCTGCTGGCCTTAGTTTATATTTTAGAACAAGGACATAAACCTGCCGCACGCACACTATTGGAACAGCATTTACTACCGTGGGCCTACCGTTATCTGGAATTGGTTCAGACAACTAAACTGGAAAATAATTTTTATTCCATTTTAGCGACTATTACTATTGACTATTTAAAAACATTGCAAACTGAATTAAAACTCATTCCGACAAGACTAGAATTATTTTTCTAACACTTTTATTATTCCACAACAAATGCTCCGGGTGATAAATTTAGTCACAACGAATAAATATACATTCTCCCGGAGTTCAACTCTCACTTAATCAATTCATCCTTTATAACAACGAATTTATACCAGAAAAATCTTTATAACCCGCTCTCGTTCCATTGAACGTTATAGCTCTATTGCAGTATATAAAACTATTTGGCTGATTTTTATGTTATTTATTACTGGCTATGGATAACAGGCATCCAATAGAATGATTTTATGCGCTAAAAAAACTGTCTATTAACTCATAAATTAGTAAACATTAAATACTCATATAGAGGATTTATTAAAGCTCTAAAAACACTTAGCGATAATTTTTTCTTCATTGAATGTCTGTTTCCATTACATGGAAAGATCAAAAATGTAAACAACATGAGGTAAAAACATGAGAAAAATCTTTTTAGCTACACTTATTACAGGGATTGTGTCAGCAAGTTATTTCGCACACGCACTTCCTGAAAATAACAGCGAGCATATTGCTGATCTGCAAGACAATACCAGCAACAGCAACGAAGCTCCGCTATTAAAATCTACCGATCCGGGCGCTGAGCGATTTAAACATGTGGGAAAACTAAGCGGTCGCGGCCTGTGTACTGCGACACTTATTGCCGGTTCAGAAACCCCTGATGTCAATCAACAAGCACTTATTCTTTCCGCAGGTCATTGTTTTGATTCTTCATTAGATACTAATGAAGTCATCATTGATCAACCAGTAGGCCCAGGTTGGACATATACGCCAAACTACTTCATTGACTTAATTAATGAACACCAACCTGTTGATGTTGATAGAGTTTTATACGCAACAATGAAAGGTGGCGACCTTGCGGTTTTCAGACTTAAAGCAACTTATGGTGAGTTGGCAAAGCGCGGAATACTGCCGGTGACTTTACAAAAAGATCATGATCCATCAGCACTAGAATTAACAAGCCAGCAGATTGAACTTGTTCACATTCCGGTCAATGGCATAGAGAGTGATAAACGCTATCTGCGCTATTCAGCTTGCAACATTACTGGAAAAGCCCCGCTTGTGTATGAAGGTATATGGGCTTGGTCTCCGGCCGTTCCAGTTAATTGCGCTGGTGTTGCAGGAGGAACTTCGGGTTCACCGGTTATGTTGAAAGATCAATCCAAAATAATTGGTGTATTAAATACCACCGTTGATCGAAGTTACTGGGGTTGCGGTCTTAATCGGCCTTGTGAATTTATTATCGATCACAGTTTCTCTCGTGCCGGTGCCAGTTATTATATGCCTATTGATAAAATTGCACGTGCATTTACTCCCGATGGCAAACTGGATTTAAGTAAATTTGATGATGGCAAAGGGATCACTATTAACGCTAGCGGCCCATTGATTACAAAGGGCACAGTTAACAACAAACCTGTCACCTGGAATTTACGCCTTGAAGAGAAAGGTTTTAATAATATTCGCTATAAAAGAGGACTTGCGAGTAAGGTTGATTGTACAGACCCTAAAGGATACAGCAAACCTATTCCAGTCACGACACAACCGCTGGAAAAACTTACCGTTCCTTCCAAAGAAGGGATTTATACCATGTGTGTCATTGGGCAACATTCTGCAAATAAACTCTGGCAGAGTACGTCTAACGCATCAATAAAATTACGTGAAATTGATAACACTCTTCCGGGAATAAGACCGGATTCAACATTACTTTTTCAAACAGATGATAGCTGGGTTATCGACCTCAGATTTAGACCCTGGGAAGTTGTTGACATACGTTATAAGGCAGGCCCAAGAAAATCGACAAAATGCGATGATTATAAAAATTACTCTACTTATAGAAGAGTACCGATTACGCTTAAAAAGAAAGACTCACCAGTACGCTTTTGTATGTATGGCTTAGATCAAGCCGGTAATATAGGCGCAATATTTTTTGAGGATTTTGGAGATCAAAAATAAGTTTTTAAAATGGGCCAGCATTCGCTGGCCTTCTTTATTCTCACTGATAAATATCAAATCAATTATAATCTCTCAGTTTTATTCAATTTTAATGTGATAAACATCACCTATACCCTATGGATTTCAAGATGCATCGCGACGGCAAGGGAGCGAATCCCCGGGAGCATAGCAAACTATGTGACCAGGGTGAGCGAGTGCAGCCAACAAAGAAGCAACTTGAAAGATGACGGGTATATAACTATATTAAGACAACAAACATATAGATGACACTTTTTATAATTGATGAGATTATTTTAAAGTTAGACAAAATCTATTTGTTATTATTTACATAATAAACCACATCCAAAAAAACGTATTCACAAAAATTTCATTAGGTTACACCCTGATATATATCAGGATGTTAATTTAAAAAAAACAACTCAACAGATAAAATATGAATTATACTTATCGTTACGATATCAATAACGTTCAACAACACTTGCTTAAGTGCAAATAAAATAACTCTAATGGGATGAACTCTTAATATCCTATGAAAGCTATCTGACGGGTGAAGATTGACTCACAAAAATCACCTAATGAGGTTGCGAATAATTTCATCAAAGGAGTTTATTAATATGATCACTTTGAAAACTTTAATTGGTACAGCTATTGTGATTTTAGCTTCGTCAACACAATTAGTTTTAGCTACTGAGACAAAAAAGAACATTACCGATAAGGAGGCAGCATTAAAAGTTTCAGAAGATAAAATTTCCAATCTATCAGCCACATATGCACTACAAATTAAAAACTCATCAGCGACAAAGAGTATTACCCTTGTTACGCAATCATCTAGATGCATGTACGATAGTGGGGACGAAAAAATACGCTTAGAGGCAGGTCAAACCTATCTGGGAAATTTAAAGGATAATAATAACTGGGTAGATGGATGTACAAATGAAATCAAAACTGTCGATTGGAGTGTTAGTTATATTAATGTTGCCAATACAGACACAGAAAATTGTACACTAACATTTCGGCATGGTCGTGGTCATGCAAATTCAGATGGATCTGGCCCTGAATGGTATACATTAATTAAAGGGTGTCCTGATATAGTTGAAAATGCTATCTGCGGAGGACAAATTTGTTATAACAGCCAAGCTTTTTGGGTAAGAAATCGAAGTGTGAATATAGAGCTTTTTGTTAAATAAATTTGGATGTGTTAGTTGAAATTTTATCTAAAATTGGGAGTTGCCTGTTTTGATATGGCTACCAAACCCCATACAAGATTACAGGTAACTCTCAGTTTATTTCGTTATAACAAATCTCCAGAATCAGAATACGCAAAGCAGAAAAAGATAGTGACTGATACAGATCATAATCAATCTGTTTTCATCATGATTGGGGAAGATGCGTATCTTGCCAGTATATGTGATTTGTTCTGATCATTGATGGGTTGTTTTATATCCAATTTTTGCTCATAATTTAATCAGGTGCAATTCTATTTCCCATAATCGCCATTTTGGTCATTTATTAATACACAAATATAGCCAGTTTTTACCTTTCCCATCCCCATTTAATGCCCAAGCACACTGCTTCGATACGATTTATTGTTAATTTATGAATTCTATAAAACCTTGGTTTAACGGAAACCGTGAATTTGGCAAAAAGTGCCGTGCCGAACAGTCGGAAAATTAATGGCAAGGCGTTGAGTGGGGATGTCAGTTTGAATGCCGGGGATGTGGGAAGTTATGCTAAATCTGAGAGCGATAATACTTTCTTGCGTATTTCTAGCGATAAAACTGCAACCGTTGGTAGTTTATTAATTGATAGTAAAGCTCCTTTTCCTGAGCTACGTTTCAAATCGAAAGATGGGTATATGGTAGGAATTAATGGTTCGGAAGGAAAATTGTTACATATTTATTCTAACGATCCGAACAATCAGCGACGTTATAATATATTAATACCTGAGCGAAGCGGTACGCTCGCATTGCAAAACGCAGCTATAAAATCTGAAAATGGCTGGTGGCAATGTGGGGATACAGGAATAATTATTCAATGGGTTAAAGTTGCATCAAACCAACAGTCATGGGTAAAAATCAATTATCCAATTTCTTTTAAAAATCAGTTTATTGGCTATGTCGCAAGCATGGCGAGTATAAATACATCAACAGGTCATACATTAGTACGTAATGCAACATTATCGACGTTTGAATATCAAGCTGGCACTCCCAACAACAATGAGAATCCAGGCAAAGTTGTTCATATATTATTTTGGGGGGTATAAATGGTTTATTTCTCCAGAAAAGAAAGCGCTTTTTATAGTGAAGCTCATGAAGAATGCGTTGAAATAACCGCAGAGAAACACAATGAATTACTTACAGGGCAGTCACATGGTTTGTCAATTGTCAGTGATAAAGAGGGTTATCCCATTCTTACAAAACAAGCACCGTCTGTTTATCACAAATGGGATAGTGAAAAGTGGATAATATCAGAGAGTGATAAAATAAAGCTCAGACGGGAACAGCAGCAACAAGCTGAACATAAGAAACAGCAATTTATGCTCACTGTAAGTAAACAGATCGCTCCGTTACAAGATGCTGTAGATTTGGGGATGGCGAGTGATGAGGAAAAATCGCTGTTAACAGAGTTAAAAAAATATAGAGTATTATTGAACCGCATTGATGTTAATTCAGCGCCAGATATTAACTGGCCCGAAAAACCTTAACGGGCCATGCTGTCATTTTCCGACCGCAATCCAAGTTAATATAGCTTTTTTAATCGGCTCGGCAGCGGCATAAGAAAGCGTAAAACCAGTTTTCGATTGATTTTCAAGCGTATAACTTGTGAACGATGCAGCAGCATGTCCAGTTTCGAGCGAGCCGACGACAGCACATGACTGAGTAAACGGAACTGGATACAGCACAGCTTTTGTGATGTATGTATTCGCTTTCGTGACATTTATTGAGACAGTCCCAGTTTGTATTGTCATCCCTCCGGGCAGTCTGAACAAGCCCGGCTCGGCTGTGAAAAATGACATATCAGGGATCTGATTAACACCAGTTCCCACTTCTCGCTTTGCCGCTTCCGCTAAACCAATGTTTTCTATAATCCATTAACTCGCCACAATCCTTGCCAACCCAGCCTCTTAAAGCATTAAACGAGGCTAGATATGGTAAAAATCAGGTATTTTTCTACATCAATAAATAACCAAAATGACAATTTAGAAAGAAATTCATTAGCCATGAGGGAATTACGAACACATGTTGGGTGATAAATCAGCAAAAAAATTAGTGTCATCTTGCCTTACCTGCTCAGAAACTCCATCACTGCGTATCCCAAGCAATACGTTTTCCTCTGAGGATTTTGACTCCTTGAATTCTAGAGTGACTTGTCGCAATGCCATATTTTACAGCATCACACATCAACAGACTCTCTTAGCCATTTTTTTGACATCGTTTACTGAGATAAACAAATTTACTTCGTATGTATATGTGTGTATTGTGATGTCAGGTTGGGAGGATATATGAAATCAACTGACCTGATAAAAGAGCTGACTGTTGCTGGGTGTGAACTTAGAAGGCATAACGGAGGTAGTCACCAAATTTGGTGGTCACCTATAACCGGAAAGACATTCCCGGTCCCGCATCCTAAAAAAGATCTGCCCATCGGTACAGTCAAATCTATAAAGAAAATGGCGGGGATTTAATCCCCGCCGACTTTGGAGGTCATCATGTTTTTTTCAGTAGGTGTTGAGTTGCCGAAAGATGAAAACACCGCGTATGGTCTAGTTATTCCTGCGCTGTGTACCGAAAATTATGGCTGTTTTTCTGCTGCTGATAATAAAGAAGACATTGCGATAATGGCACGTGAAGCTATCTTGTTAACGGTTGAAGATATGATCGCAAACAGTAGAGCTATTGAACAAATTAAGGACCCTGGTTATCTGGTTTATGTAAAAAATACAGAATATCAATATGTTGATAGTTGGTTTGTTATTGATGTTGATTTATCTGAATTTTCCGGAAAGCAACAGCGTATTAATATCTCATTACCCGATACACTTATTCAGCGTATTGATAATCGCGTTAAAGAAAGTCCGACACAATATAGAGATAGAAGTCACTTTTTAGCTGAAGCAGCAAGACATGAACTTAGGTAACACTATGGTGCATGGATGCGCCATAGTTTAAAAAGCATTCAATTGATGCCATGTTTATGAATCCTTTACACTGTCATATGAACGCAAAGCCCGAATGATGGGTGCTGCACTTATTATATGAATCCAAGTTTATTAAAAAATTTTAATTTATCCTTACGAGAGTGAGGTGGGCACCAAGAGCCACTAAGCAAATGGACTGAAAAGTTCTCTAGTTCATGTGCTGGAGTACAGAGGTAATATGATGGATAACTAATTGATCTATCATTTAGCTGGGTTGTGAAAGAGCCATCATAAGGTGTTTGAAGCCCGAACTTTTTAGAGAAATAACGACTAATGCGAACTGTATTTGTCTCTAAGTCAAGACCACTTGAGGTTTCAAATTCAGCATTTTCATAATAACTTAACAAATCAGCAATGATAGAATTACCAGCTTTAGCTCCTATAGTTGCGGATGTAATCGGTAAGACATTGCCATGATAAATCTCATAACCACTAAAAAAATTCAGATGAAGAAATTGATCTAGATTATTGGTAACCTCCACATCAGTATCTAAGTAGATGCCGCCTTCATGATACAATGCGTAAAGTCTAATGTAGTCAGAAACAAAAGCCCATTTTCTGTTTTGGTAGGCTTGCTCTGAATATTTGTTTTTTATTTTTTCAAATTTCTCGTTATTCCATTCGATTATCTCATAATCAGGAGGGTGTTTCTTCCAGCTTTCAATGCATTTGAGTATCAGCTCGGATTTTGGTTGGTTATCAACCCATACATAATGAATTTTCTTGGGTATCGTTTTCTACTTTCAGAAGTTAAACAAGTTTTATTCATAAGTAGCATATCAGATTCTGTTTGTTAGATCGTCCTGCCATCAACACTTAAAAAAGCCCAATTAGAGTAATTAATCCCACACTTCGTAACCTCAACAGTCTCTACTTCCACGGCCACAATCTTCTTCCATCTCAGAGCTGATTTCCATTTCTCATGAGAGTCTCAAATATTTGCTAGCCATTCCTTATGGTATCAATGATAAACGGGATGGAAAGAGTGGGTAATTGATAAGATTTTTTTAACCAGTTTTTCAAAACATTCAATAGGACTAAATACGGTAAAATTTAATTATTCATGTGTTTAAAAGCTATTTAGTTTACTCTATCTGCTACTATGACTTATCATCATATAGTATTACGCGTATTTTTCTATACTGGGAAATTGTAAAGGTGCTTCTATGCTATGCCAGTCCATTTATATTATGGATAAAGTATTCTGCTTTCCATTGTAGCCAAGATTTATTTTGTTCACATGATGAAAAATACATAGTATAATATTAACCGAAATTTCGGTTTGATGAAGAATTTGAATCTCCGTTTTTCTTATTTTTCGAACGCTAAACTACGTTTTACCATTACACGATGTCCTATTGATAGATAAATATGAAATTTACAAAAAACCACCTAATCAAGCTATTACCAGTTTTTGCACTCTTCATTTTTTGCCTCTTAGCTCATATGGCTTTAGGTTATCGCTTAAAAATAGCGTATGTATTCGCTATATTCTTTATTTTTCTATTGCTAAACAAGGTAACTGTGGTTTACAGGACCCTGCTTATCGTTCTTGGTATAGCAACACTCGTTTATGCCCCTATCGGGCTTACATATGGATCACCAAACTTCAACTCAATTCTTTCGTTATTCTATACAAACGAACAAGAAGCTAGTGAATTTATCTCTTCTATTCCAGTTGAATATTATCTTTTTAGTACGTTTATCCTGATCTCTTGTTTGTTCTCTCTGAAAGTAAATATTAATTTACATAGAAATATTAACATTTTTCTATTCTCTTTTGCATTAATTACGGTAATACACCATCCTTTAAAAGCTTTTATACAGGGTGAGGAATTCAATATCCTTGACTCTAGACTTCCTGAAATTAGAGCGGTTAAAGATGTTACTACCAACTTTATAAGGGTAAAAAGTGAATATAAAAAAATGCAACAAATACTAAGTGAGAAAGATACGTGGGGAACGGTATCGACAGAGCTAAAATATAGCACCTACATTGTTGTGATTGGAGAAAGTGTACGTAGAGATTTTATGAATGCATATGGATTCCCGATACACAATACTCCTTTTATGAGCACTGCTAATGGAACGCTTTTTACAAACTATATCTCAGCAGGTCCATCAACCCAGATATCATTGGCAAACTCACTGGCAATGGTCGAAGATGGTAAAAATATTTTAAGCAATAATATTGTTACATTGGCGAAAAAAGCTGGTTTTTATACCTACTGGATATCAAATCAAGGTTCTATGGGGGTATTTGATACTCCGGTTGCTAGCATGGGAGCAAGGGCTGATTCTCCATTATTTATTAAAAAAGGTGAATCCAGTTCTGGTCTTAACAGAAATATGCCTGACACAAATATAATACCAATTGTGAAAAAAGCCTTAGAGGATAAGAAAGAAAAGAAGCTAATTGTTATCCATTTAATGGGTTCTCACTCCCCCGCTTGTATCAGAACAAATTATGAATACAAGGTATTCTTTAAGTCAGAACAAGTCTCTTGCTATATACAGAGTATTAAAAACACTGATGACTTGTTATCAATAATTACTGATGAAGCACAGAAAAATGAGAAGAGTTGGTCTTTGATGTATTTTGCTGATCACGGAGTATCTTTCTTTGAGAAAGATAGTAAGAAGATGAGGCTTGCTCATAATGATAAATATAAGCAAAATTATCAGGTTCCTATGTTTATTACATCTTACAATGATACATCACGTAATATCCTTAACGTTCAACGAAATTCAATGAATTTCTTAACCCTATTTTCAGAGTGGACGGGTATTAAAGAGTCTACAATACCTGAAAATTGTAAAATGTTGTCACATGAAATATGTGAAAACCAAGATGATGTTCTGAACTTTAATAATAAAGTCATGAAATATAGCTCATTACCGGAAGATAAAATTCCTGAATGAATCTTTATATTATGAACTATTTAATGGATAAAAAATTTAGATGAAAACATTACTATCTCTAGTTGGATGGGAAGAAACTAGCATTGACGATTATTGTGAATGTTACCATATGTACGGTGGAGAACTGGCAGCACATCCAGTTGTTTTAGATTTCATTCATAAACACTTTAAATGTGATGAAAAGTACTATGTACAGAGGGATTTTAATAGGTTATTGACCGCCGCTATATGTGCATGGGGAGAGAGGTTCTTTGCAAATGATCCTTGTACTCCATTATCAAAATATATCCGTATAGCTATTCCTAATGACGAATTAATCATCCCCGCTTCTCCGTAAGTTAAATTTGTATTGCCTATTAAATCAAAATTTATATCTTCTTTAAATAGAAAAAATGTAATTAACTCGACATATATACCCAATGGATTTCAAGATACATCGCGACAGCAAGGGAGAGAATCCCCGGGAGCATAGATAACTATGTGACCGGGGTGAGCGAATGCAGCCAACAGAGAGGCAACTTGAAAGATAACGGGTATATACTTGTGTAAATGTACCGTAGTATTCATCTAGAACATCCAGTGTTTTGCCGTTGCAGCGTGTCGTGCAAATTGCAACAGTGCGTCATTTGATGATAAAATTTCCATGCTGCATTTTTTATCAAAATATGTAGATTTACTTTAGAGTAAAGGGGAGCTTTTAGAGTTTGGGCGTGATCAGCTATGATTGAGCTATTTAAATAGGATTGATGTTTGTATACTCACCACGAATTATTGGAGAATATTATGGATAAGTACAACTATTCTAGCATTGAACACTTAAAACGTTGTCTGATGGTAGAAGTGGTATGTTCTGATATAAAAAAATTCACTTGGGGCAGAGCAATACGGCGTACATGGCAATACCCTAAAAGGAGATTCAACTTCTGGTGGCGAATTGCTAATTATCTTTATTTGTCTAATAAAAATCCCAAATTAGCAGAATATATAAATAACAAGCTAAGATCTAAATACGGTTGCGATATTGGCCTTGGTGCTCACATTGGCGTAGGACTGAGCATATCTCACTATGTTGGACTAGTAATAACTAATAGAGCAATTATCGGAGAAAACTTTAAAGTAAGACAGAATACTACTATTGGTGTGCAATCTACTTATAATGATGGTGGTGTTACCATAGGTGATAATGTTACTGTAGGTGCAAATGTTTGTATTATTGGAAACTATATTACCATTGGTGATAATGTATTGATTGGCGCGATGTCTTTTATTAACAAGAATATTTCATCAGATTCGATATGTTATACTCCTAAATCTGAAAACATTAGAACAAATACAAAAAACACATCTCTTCTTTAAAAAAATTTCTATAAATTCTCAAACAGGCGGATTCGACTAACAAGTGTATTTTTAAAGAAGTGTGGTCAGTTTCTGTAGTAGCCATCTTTCTCGCAAAAGGAAAAATGTAATGAACGCATCCCAACTTGTAACAATGGAGAAGATTTAGGCGGGTGAGTGTGATTCCTCGTAGATTCCCTGCATCATTGTGCCCAATATGGGATGCATAAAGCTTCCTGTTGATTGAAGGAACCACAAGATGAAATATCCCCCTGTAAGCGTCGATATTGCAAAACATCTTATACAGGCGCATTTCATTGATGAGAACACCGGTGAAATTGTTGACAAGCAAATTAAGCGGGGGCATTCCTGACCTATTTCAGTCATCGGAAACTCTGTCTTTATCGGCATGGAAGTGTGCGAAGGTGCTCAGCGCTGGGCACGTGAGCTCCAGAAGCTAGGACATCAGGTCAGGTTGCTCAAGGGAAAATTCGTTAAGGCATTTGTGATGGGCAACAAGAATGATGTAATGGATGCCCGGGCTATCTGGATGGCGGTTCAGCAACCCGTAAAATCCGTTGCCGTCAAAATAGAAGAACAGCAATCAACTGACGGCAATCTTTGTCAAAGCAGCTTTTAAAAAGCATTCAATGGGATGCAATATAGTAAAAATCGGGTGAATCTGGATATTAATGAATAACCAATAATGATGATTGAGAAAGAAATATATTGACCGTGATGTAATTACGAACAACGCCTGAATGGAAAACATACAGAAAATTAGCATCACTTTGCGTTTTGACGTAAGTTCATTTGAGATAAATAAAGTTACTTTGTGTGTATGCGTGCATATGTTGATGCCGGATTGGGAAGATATGAAATCGACTGACCTGATAAAAGAGCTGATTGTCGTTGGATGCGAACTTAGAAATCATGCGGAAGGAGTCACCAATAACCGGAAAGACATTCCCGATTCCATATCCCAAAAAAGATCCTGCCTATCTGTATTGTCAAATCTGTAAAGAAAATGGCGAGAGTTTAATCCCCGCCAATTTTGGAGGTCATCATGTTTTTCTCAGTAGGTATTGAGTTGCCGAAAGATGAAAACACAGAGTATGCTTTGGTCATTCCTGCGCTGTGTACCAAAGATTATGGCTGTTTTTCTGCCGCTGATCATAAAGAACATTGCGATAATGGCTCGTGAGGTTATCTTGTTGACAGTATAAGATATGATCGTAAATAGTAGCGAAATTGGACACATTCAGGATGCTGGTTTATGCAAAAAACACAGAATATCAATACATTAATAACTGGTTTGTTATCGACGTTGATTTGTCTGAATTTTCGGGAAAGTAGCAGCCTATGAATATTTCACTGCCTGATACGTTCATTCAATATATTGATAATTGTGTCAAAGAAAGCCTGGCACAATATCGAGACCAAAGTCACTTTTTAGCAGAAGCAGCAAGACATGAACTCAGCTAATACTAAGCACACGGATGCGCCTAGTGTTACACTCAATTGACGCTGTTTTAGTTGATATGTGATTTCGCCCGAAGGCTCATGCTTAGTAAAGATTAGAGTAACTGACAGATGAAAGTTAAAGGTATTCTATTTTTGGAAGCAAGGGGGGGAAGACTTCTCATCCCTCAGAAGTTTAGACCATTTATAAAACGGATAAACAGGAAGAGGTGCTTTACGAACTAACTCCAAGAATGAAACAGAAAGCAGGTATAATAGTTCGCAGTTAGCTGAATGACAGGGAATTACCCCACCAGAAGTAGTTAAACTTTACCATCCCACTTATCATCGATACCATAGGGAATGTTCAACGAATATTTAATACACTTATATATGAGATTTTTGACTTTGGAAAAAATTTATTGTACAACAATACGTTAGAGTAAAATAAAAAGTCGTAGAAAGGTAGTATCATTAGAACAGATATTATTCATTAATTATTAGGAATAAAAGCAATTTTGATTTAAGATAGCTGTATCAGTTCAACTTGCCCATCAACCTCAGAGTGGCGACGCATAAGGATATCAAAGCAGTGAATGAACTAGAATATGTATACACATCAGCTTCTATCACCTCAATCTCGTGTATTTAAAAATAAGAAAGGAGAACCTCGGAAGCATCTAAGATACAGGAGCTTATGTGGGAAAATTTGTTAAATTATTTACCCTTGAATTTCATGAAGGAACAAAATATCGTTTTTCTAAATGCATCATTATGGTACAGGACTATGTTTTATATGAATAAATATCTAAAAATTTTGAGAAAAAAATTAATTTATCATGGATGTGGTGTTTTCCCGGAATATGTAACCAAATCAATTTATAAAAACAGGTCGGAAAATAAACTTGATTTGAAAAAATCAACTACATTTAATGATAAATTACAATGGCTTAAACTGAATAAATACAAAGATAGTAAATTTGTTACTATTTTTGCTGATAAGTTTACTGTAAGAAATTACATCGAAGAAAGAAACTGCCAAGAAATATTAACACCAATTTATGGTATTTGGGATAATTCTAGTGAAATAAATTGGAGTAAATTGCCTAAAGAATTCATAATGAAGTGTAATCATGGTGCGGGTTATAACATAATATGCAAAAATAAAGATCAATTAAACATCAATGATGCAATTAATAAGCTAAACTTATGGATGAAGAATTTAATAATGAAAAGCGTGATAACATAGATGAAATAATTGGTGAGCTTATTAAGCTTGATTTAAATGACAGACAGCCAATTTAATTGATTTTAACATAGTAAGATAAAATATGTCACATAAAGAACCAACGATATCCGTAATAATGTCCGTTTTTAATGGAGAAGAATTCCTATCTGAAGCGATAAATTCCATTTTAGAACAAACGCTTAAAGATTATGAATTCATCATAGTTAACGATGCTTCAACTGACAAAACTTCCAATATACTTTCAGAGTTTGCTGTTAAAGACAAAAGAATAAAGATAATTAATAATGTCAAAAATATGGGACTGGCTCGCTCACTAAATATTGCGATATCAGAAGCAAAAGGTAACTTTATTGCCAGAATGGATGCTGATGATTATTCATATCCAGATAGGCTATTAACACAATATAGATATATGAGTAAACACCCTAATACTATTGTTTGTGGAACATCAATGAGAACATATGAAGAACTTAGAAATAAAGTTCCTCCTCTGAGCCATGAAGAAATAATTTCAAGCATTGCATTCGATTGCCCATTTTACCATCCTACTGTGATGATTCGAAAAGATATTTTACTAAAATTAGGTATAATCTATCCTGAAAGTTATGAAAAAGCACAAGATTATGGGCTATGGACGGAATTATTTTTAACTTCAATTAATAATAATCATAAGTTTATCAATTTACCTGATATATTGTTGAAGTATAGAACACATCCAAATAGAAACAGAAATGAATATTTTAGTGAGCAAGAATCTTATGCTGCAAAATCTAAACTTAAATTAACACGTGCATTAGGCATTGATATTGACATTGAAAATATTATAAAAATAAACTCTTCAGAAAAACTATCATCAAATGAAGTTATTTATTTAAATAATATATTAAAAACCATGATAAATAAAATAAATATTTCTTTACCGGTCAAATGTAAAAATAATATTCAAAAAATTCACATAGCAAAAAAATTCAAATTATATTCCAGAGCTAATACTAATGACTTATTAGGTCTTTTTCTAAAAATATATTCTAGATTTTTATATTTAACAAATAGAAAAAAAATAAAGTCAGTACTGTAATATTATAAAGCACGATGGAGAACTACTATGAAATATATATTATCTATTATTGTTACTGCACACAATTTTGAGCCATTTATTTCTAAATGTTTAACTAGCATTCAGAAATGTATTGAGACATATTCTAATGATATAGAAATCATATTGATAGATGATAAGTCAACCGATAACACATCTAATATCATGATGGACTTTTCCAATTCAGTAAAATCTTCTAAGTATATTAGAACTGAATTTGGGAATATAGGAAAGGTAAGAAACTACGCCATACAAAACTGCAATGGTCAATATATAACATTTATTGATGGAGATGATACTTTACCTACATTTGACGTAAACCAAGTGATAGGATTCTTAGTGTCAAATGAAGTTGACATTCTAATATCTAGGATTAATGATGTGAAAAAAGGCTCTGACTACATAGAAAAATCAATTTTTGCATCATCAACAAAGTTGACACAGCACAAAGCTATACAAGAATTCTTAATTCATAAAAAGTTCCAAGCGCATTTATGTAGTAAATTTTTTAGCAAAAAATTATTTAATAACCTAAAGATCCCTGAAATTTCATGTTATGAAGATGCATTTATATTTCCTGATTTATTGCAAAAAAGTAGTAATATCTATATAACAAATTCTGTATTTTATAATTATATAAAGCGTAATGATAGCCTATCAAATAATATTACTAATCAGAAAGCTGATATTATGGCTGATGTAATTTCATATATGAATAATAAATTTGGTGATAAATATCAAAACATTGTTGCAACCCATGCTATTGAACATCTTTTAAAGAACAGAAACATACTATCTTCTGAGAAGAAATTATCTCTTAAAGCTATAATCAAAAATACAAATAAATTCTCCTTTTTTATCGATCCGAGCGTGAGGTTTAGTTTTAAAAAGAAATTACTGAAATTATAAAAAGAAGGCTATGCATAGCATAGCCTTAATCATAATTTTTCTATTCTAATTTATCGATTTAACATAAGAATTAATAATTGTAATCACTGTATTTGCACCAACATTTTCTGTATTGCTTGAAATTTTATGGCTATGTAGTTCTATTAATATGGTCACCAGTGCGCACACACATACTATGAGTATTGGCATTGGCGTTCATTCCCATTCTATTTCCGGAACAACAACTAATATAGGTTCCAAAGCCGCAATAAACATAGAAAATTAACATGTAAAGCTGATGAATTGATATCGGAATATATGATACTAATAATTACTGCCCTATTTAAGGGCAGAATTACTATGGAAAAATTAATCGACCAACGCTTTCTCTGATACACCAGCGATCTTTATATTTGTAAGTAGGTTTTCCAAATGAAAAACGCATTGCCTTATTTTCTTCGTTACATTTTCTCCATGCATTTTGCGTGTTCAGCCACATTATTATAGTTCCTACAGACAATTTGGCTAATTCTGTATTTAACCCAATATTTATGTAATCAAAAGTTGACCATTTTGGATTATCTGATTTCATTATTAGCTGAAATGCTGCTGGTTTCCCTTGATAAAAAAGGATACTACCAAACACCATACTACGAAACTTTTGGATGAATTTTATATTTTCTTCTCTTTGACCTGGATATACACCCCTGCGAATCTTGAAGAGTTCAAAATAAATATCTACTAATTCAGAGGCACTATATTCACGTTGGTCTATTATCTCTCCTCCTTGCTCAAGGAATCGTCTAACTTCTCTTTTCCTTGAGTTTTTCGTACTGGATGACATCATCTCTGGATTCTTTGCCAAACAAATTTGTCGTCTGGCATTCAATTTGTAAGTAACATTCATAATCGAGCTTGCGTTTATCTCTGATATAATTTTACCTTTAAAAGGAAGTAAGCTTTTTTTCTCAGTAGATAAAGGCAAAATTAACTCATCTTTTGGCACAGGCAAATTGAGATGTTTAGTAATTTCGGAAGTGAAATAATCATTAGCCAGATATTTATTGTGCCATACACATAAGGCTCCTGTAAGCTCACCATTCCCATTAGTTCTCACAAAGAATCGTTCTCTACATTCTGCGTGTGAGTGCAAATAATTAAGGACATCAGGGTGCGTTGAAAAATTGCCGCCAAACTTTTTATAACAATAACGGTATTCAGATTCCCCCGCCTCTGACCATCCTGAAAAATGAGTCGTTATGTTTAGAATATTCAATGATGCTACCTCTATATAAATCTAAAATGGATTGTAATGATGGTAATCTCCATTTTTCACAGTGATAAATACAACACATGTCAAATGTTTCCTACGACATATTAGACTGTTTATAGTTATAAAGCCACTGCTATTCGGCGGCAAATATACTATGTATTAGCAGTGATTTAGGTAATCTGTGTCAATTACGGGTCAAACAGCCCTGTAATTACTTTGGTTGTTTTGGTCATATTGTGCCGGGCTTTCTTTGACACGATTATCAATACGCAGTTGCTTTCCGGAAAATTCAGATAAATCAACATCAATAACAAACCAACTATCAATGTATTGATATTCTGTGTTTTTTGCATAAACCAGATAGCCTGGGTCCTTGATTTGTTCAATGGCTCTACTGTTTGCAACCATATCTTCAACAGTTAACAAGATAGCTTCACGTGCCATTATCGCAATGTCTTCTTTACTATCAGCAGCAGAGAAACAGCCATAATATTCGGTACACAACGCAGGAATAACCAAACCATACGCGGTATTTTCATCTTTCGGCAACTCAATACCTACTGAGAAAAACATGATGACCTCCAAAGTCAGCGGGGATTAAACTCTCGCTATTTTCTTTATAGATTTAACAATACCGATAGGCAGATCTTTTTTGGGATGCGGAACCAAGAATGTCTTTCCAGTTATTAGTGACTCCTTCCGCATGCTTTTTAAATTTGCATCCAACGACAGTCAGTTCTTTTATCAGGTCAGTTGATTTCATATCCTCCCAACCTGACATCAGCATACGCACGCATACGCACAAAGTAAATTTATTTATCTCAAATGAACTTGCGTTAAAGCGCAAGGTGATGCTGATTTTCTGTATGTTTAGCACCCAATAGTTGTTCGTAATTGCATCGAGGTCAATATATTTCTTTTTCAATCATCATTTTGGTTATTTATTGGTACTCAGAGCAGTCCGATTTTTACCATATTGAGTCCCATTGAATGCTTTTTAAAAGCTGCTTTGGCAAGGATTGTGGCGAGTTAATGGATTATAGAAAACATTGGTTTAGTGGAAACCGTGAATTTGGCAAAAAGTGCATATCCAAAATCCGGTGGTGTTTTGGATGGGTATGTGGATGCAACAGGGTCTATTTCCGGTAGAGGTATGTATGAATATCCAAGTATTCGTGTCTATAGCGCTGTAAACAAACCGTCACCGGGCGAGCTCGGCGCGTATACCACAGGTGAATGTGATGGGCGATTTCAACTTAAGGGAAATTACGCTCTAGCTGGGCAGTCATACACAAAGTCCGAATCTGACTCTCGATATTTACAAAAAAATACTGGGGTACTCAGAACACAGGAGACAGTTATCTGGTCTGGCTGGGCTGGGGTCAATGCCACAATAAGTACCAGTAGCGATATTTTAGGACGTTTAGTTTATATAAGATTTGGAGAATGGTCGCAGAAAGGCTGGTATTTCCCAGTGTCAATTCCAGTGACTATTGGTAGGATAGCGGTATTTACTATGATGGGTAATAACTGGCTGACTATCCGTACCACTGGAACCCGAAGTTTTGTGATAGTAGCGACTCCTATTTACTGGGATCAAGTGATTATTAGTGAATAAAATGAAAAAATCAAATACAGTAATCCGATTTCAAACTGAATATCTCATCACAGTTACAGAATAGAATGTGTTGTGCAGATACTAGACAACCTAAAAAACCAAAACAATATCAGGGCCAAATGGCCCTGATATTGCAATGAATTTGGTTACTCCATAATTCTGAAATAGCTATCCTTAAACAAAGCTGAGATTAACTTATTTTGGTATTTCTGGCCATTCAATATCAGGAGCCAATGAAGTATCAATACGGTTCAGTAATACCAGATATTTTTTCCATTCAAGTAACAGTGTTTGTTCCTCTTCCGAAGCCAATCCAGTATCAACGGCATATTGGAGCAACGTAATGGTTTCATTAGCTTGTGTACACAGTGTGTCACGCAGTTGTTCTGCCTGCTCAATCTCACTGTGTTTTATTGCCGCTTTGTCAGTCACCCACTTTGAGCCATCCCATCGATCAAAATGAGTCGTAGGTTGTTCGAATGTCAGGATTTCTGGTAGTTCACCCAGCTCAGTGATTTCTTGCGGTAAGCAAGTTTGTGTATTGTAAGCCGTTTTTCCACGGTAATCGGGTACAATTTCCCAGTGATTTCCGTTTGCTGTACGCCTGACAGCCAGAGAACCGGATTCAGGAAGTATCGGAGCATCTGTATAGGAACTGGCCGGTATTCCTATCCCCTCCATCAGGTATTCTGGTGTCGCGCCGAGAAATTCTCTTGAATGAGGCGCTGCATGGTAGATTGTCAGCCAGCCCGCTTTTTCTGCTAATCCATCTTTACCTAAGATTGCTGTTTCTGGTTCTAAAGAATATTTTTGTTCAGTCATTATGCTGCTCTCACTATGTAGTTAAATGCAATATTGCGGGGTCGTGTTTCTGCGCCAACAGTACCGTTGTTTGTAAATCCCTGATAATCACTGCCGTTATTTGTGAACGGCAAAGTTTGCTGTGCATCATCACGATACGAGCCGGGATGGCCGGCTAGATTTGTTACACCGAATGCTCCTTGCGCTCGACCACCGTGACCACCAAGGTGCTGGTGCCACTGAACTTGTTGTGGTTGCCATGACAAAACCCCACGACCACGATCTACACCACGCCCATCATCCCAACCACGGATAAATTCACCGCGCAAATCAGGAAGCACACCTGATGGGTAAGCTATAGCTAATTGTGGATATAGAGATTTATTAAATGATTGACCGTTGCATGCGAGATAGCCAGCAGGCACATTCGATAACGGCCACGGAATTGGAGCACCAACTGGGTGCTGCTTAGGCGGTAATACTGCACTTGAATAGACAATGTTCCAACCAAGCCAACTTTTTCCTGCATCCCACGATTGACGGATTGCGACTTCGCCGTGATGTGATGTGTATTGCTGCGCTATCGCCCCGGACGAATTCCGCACTTCAAGAAATCCATATGTGTACAAATTCGGAGGAAAATCTGAAACAGTTGACAAATTTGATACAGTAACTCGATAAAAACCCGTTGCTAAGAAATTCTGAAATTTTCCGCCATTACCCACCCATCCAAGTTCATAAGTACTTATCGCCCCCACATCCCCGGCATTCAAACTGACATCCCCAGTCAAAGGTTTCCCATTAATTTTCCGACTATTTGGCACGGCACTTTTTGCCAAATTCACGGTTTCCACTAAACCAAGGTTTTTTATAAACTCACTTTTATTAGGGATATCTGCTCCATTTTGGTTTTTTGCCAATCTGCTATTAGCATTATCTGTAGCCCTGTTCGCTTCATCATGAGCATTTTTAGCTGCTACGTTTGCTGTATTTGCAAAATCGTATGCTTCCTTAATTGCCTTTGGCGTCGCAGCTAAGGTTTCACTTGTGCTATTTGTCGCACTACTCAGTTGTACAACCCCCTTCTGAGTCAATGAGGCATTAGAAACACCACTCAATTTACTCTCAGCGATTTTTCTAACATCGTGAACCGCTTTCGGAGTCGCCGCTTGATCTTCTCTGTCCGAATTTGTCACGCTGTTGAGTTGCGATATACCTTTCTGCGTTAATGAAGCATCAGGGATTTCCGTAGTAATTTTATGTTTTAATGCTAAATCCAATTGTGCTACGAGTTTCTCCAAATCACCATCATCCATAACGTCTTCACCGGTTTTTTCCGCAATATATTTCCCTATCACCGCGGCAATAACCGAAGATTGGCGCCAAACTTTATTTAAGCGCTCACTCCTTGCTATTCCTGATTTAAAACCCTCCCCAATAAAATCTGAACTTTCATATTCTTCTTGTGACAAAGTATTCGCGTTTTCACCAATGGCAAATGCTTTAAACTCATTTTTAGCCATTTCTAACCCTCCACTATATGGTAATTAACCGTTATCCCCATAGGTTTAAGCGAGAGATAACCCTGATGGATGATTTCTTTAGTAATCGTACTGATTGATTTACCTTTTATAGTCACAGTGAATGACATATCCAAGTTATCTTCGAAAGATACAGATAGGCCATTATTTGAATGAATAAAACTCAGGATGTTATTAAACGACTCAGCCGTTCCATCCCAGTTATTCGCGCCTATTTTCGCTTTAATAACAACCCGATAATTATCATCATCCAGTTTGATATAACTTTTATCACTGTCAAATCGCCCTTTCCATATGCCACTATCAAACCCCAAGTCAGCAATATCAAAGGAGAAGTAATAGGACTCAATTGGGGTTTGGATCATGCGATTTCTTCCTACCCATTCCCCAATAATATCAAGCTGTTTGCCCACCGCTTTATCAAGGTCAAAACTGCTAATTAGTAAATCTGTTGTCAGCCCATTCTGGTTGAAAATATCAGTCACAGCTTCAAGCATCCTGACATATTTTTTACCTTCCATGTGATATGCAGGAATTAGCTTCATATATTTGTTCATTCGAGCACCGTTACTATTTTAATATTTTCAGGTGAACACGTCGGCGCTTGATTAAAAGCTATGTCAATGTTCGCCGTTCCGGTTGTCGATGCTGATTTTCCCACTGTCACAGATAATACTTCATATGTCTGTCCACCGTTTTTGTTACATAAGTTTGCCGGTACAAATAAGCGCGTAACATATATTCCATCACCAATATAAAGGGATTTTATATAGTTAGATATTTCATTACGAATATTATTACCAATATCTGATGTATATCCGATAAAGGGTTTAATGTGTATTTCAACGTAAATTGGCACCAGTGTAGGACGATAGAAGTTAATCGTTTTTTTATTGCCATAATCATCGGTAATCGTTTCAGAGGTGGTGCCAAATGTCGGTATACCCGGAGTTTTCTTTATCAAGATGGTCCGGGCAATCTCTTTCGAGTCTCCACCATCAATGACAAGTGCAATGCTATGAGCGGGTATGCCGTTCTCATCCGTTTTGTCCGAGTCGTTGTCATATCCCCGGTAACGTGAAACTCCATGCAAATTGGCAATTGCCCCCACCAATCCATCCATGATGGTTCGCGAAGGCAGCGCAACGGAAACCGCTTGCCGTATTCTCAGTTCTATATCGGTTTCAATTCCCCGACCAAGTGTAGCTGCAACCGGGTTCGTCACGGTTTGCCAGCCCAATGTCGGCGTAGCAATTTGGTTAACCGTGTGAGGCAATGCGCCAATAGCGCCCGATTTTTGACAAACCGCCGTCACAATTGCCTGCCCGTGTGTATCTATAATCACTTCATCCGGTAGCGACCAGGCGTTTCCCGCATCATCCCGGACAGAAGCGTTGCGAATAACCGTACCCGCTCGACCTGTAACCAAAACATCCACCGTTGAGTTACTAGAGCTTTTTCTGGTGATGCCGTTGATTTTGACATTGCGGGAAAGTCCTTCACCCACCGCAGTTGTCGGGCTAAATGAGTTATAGGAGGCAATGGTTGCGTTATTACAACCATGAATAACGTATGCTATCAGCGATAAAAAAACACCGTCTTTACTGTCAGATTCGATGTAAATATCGTCCCCATAAATATCCCTGAATATCGTCTTCCAGCTATTCAAGATGGTTTGATAATCAGGAGCATTGATCCCATTTTTATCAATAGCAGGTAACATGGTGTTGATAATACTTTCATACATCAGCAGTTACTCCTGTCTGGCCATAAATCGTGTCAATCGTGGCTGTAATGGTGATTTTTCTTGTTTCAGGGTTTCTTGCACTACGGTATTGGGTAATGTGCTCTACACCCGGCGTTTGCAGTATTCGTTGTCTAATAATCAGGTCATAAAAACCCGATGTGCCTTTACCCAATACTCTGTCGTAATCTGTCCCCTCCCGGTCATCAAGAAACCATTCTCCACTACGCAACATCAAGCGAGTTTTCACCGCTTGTGCGACCGCTTCCGGTGAATTGATAAGAAAACCCGCCTCTCCACGACCAAATACATAGTCGTTGTCAATTTCTCTTCGATATCTCATTGAGGTTTCCCCGTCTTACCGCCACCTGATTGCACACCACTATGTACATGGTTTTTAAGGCTAATCCCTGCCGCTGTCACATCATGACTCACCGTGACAGGACCTTGCATGGTTGCGGTGCCACCACCAGCGCCCATTCCCTGTGATAAGTTGCCGTTAATGGTGACGTTGCCATTTAGGATGATGTCAGGTGAAGTGATTTCAGTGCTGCCATTGGCAGTAGCCGTAAGCTTCGTCGGTGTGACAACCGTGATGTTATGACTGTTGGGATCGAGTTCGATATACGCCGTACCATCATCACTTCTCAGTTGCGCGGCGTGAGTGCTGATATTAGTTATTTTTTGTTGCTGAGATTGTGGGCCAACAATCGCAAATCCATCGGATAGGTTATGCTGCCTGGGGTCCACCGGCTCTTGTACACCGCCAGATTGCCACCAATAATCAATGCAACGATCAGCAAATACGACTAAGCATTCATCACCGGCTCTTACCGGGAAGGTTAACGTCACGCCACCTCCCCTTGGGAATATAACCGGCACATCCACTAATAGCGGTAAGGATACCGATTCCAGTTCCCCATCTTTTTGCCTGATTTTCCATCTAATGGCCGGTTGCGCGGTTACAGTTACCGCATCAGCATCAAATGATTGAATAATGCAAGGCAAGGAGACATACAATCCGGCGCTAATCACTTCTTGCATAGCAAAAAAGACCGCTTCGGGTCTATTGAGTCGTTCGTCAGTATTTATCATTCGCTCTCTGCCTTATCCTTCTTGTGAGTTGATTGATTCAGCAAAGTATGATCACTCTTGGCGATACACATTATTGTCATGTACCACTCTGTTTCGCGGGTATCGCCGGAGTACTCCACATTGAAGGCAATGTAATCACCGTCAGCGTCCAACATTGCCGGTTGTGTTTTTGCATCCTTATGATCGCCAGACTGAGCAGCTTGTTTAGTCGCCGGATCAACTGGTTTGATTGAGCGATTATCCAGTCGGATTAATGCACCCGGGCGGATATTCGGATTAATTAAGCATTTAACGTTAATACCTGAGCCAATAGTTTGTTCAGGCATACCAATAAGACCTGTTTTTGATGTAAGGACAATGGCTTCAGTTAAGTATTTATTTTTGGGTACAATATGTAACTTGTTATCTTCATAGCGCCAATTAGCATCACATTGTTTTGCCAGATTAGAAACTTCATTGCGGTGCATGCCAAAAAGTACTTTTCCCCTGGGTGATGCTGATTTACTGAATTCAGGGCGTAGACCTGCCGTAATGCCATATTTGGCAATATCACGCATTAGCAAATGATCTAAATCTGCTTGCGAATATCCAGCCGCAATGGTGGTATTTACGGTCGAGTAATTGTGGGCTTCATCCCCGTCCGCTGCATGAATCACAACACAAGTATCCATTGCGTTGTCTCTTTTTACATATGTGTACTGAATTTGGCCTGAGAATATTTGTCCTGAGTTCTCCTTGTAACCCGCCACAAATTTGATCTTTTTAAATTCATTTTTACGTAATTTATTACTGGTTTCGTTATTGAGGTTATATATAGTAAAAATACCGGTAGCAGGATTGGAAGATTCCGTTCTGCTAATGTTAAATGTGATTTTCAGATCTGATAAATTTACTTTTTCGCCATCTTTGTCTACAACGATAAGGTGGCATTCTCTTATCCATTGTTTTGACATAATTCACCTAATTAATAGAAATAAAAGAACCGCAATTAAGCGGCGTATGTAATAAATCATGTGAAACTAAAAATTTTAGGCTTATAAACGACAAAGGGCACTATTACTAATGCCCACTAATCAGGATTATCATCACCTCTTTACTGTATTTGACTTCCTGCTGCCAAAAATCTTATCTCCCCAAAGAGACATATTATAAAAACTTATGCTACCGCTTTTTTACTACCGCGCAACTTTCCCTGCTGTTCACAACATGCAACCTTGCATTCAAAAGCGTTTGGAGCTGCTTTCTTCAAAATATCAACAGCCGCCCCCATTCTTGCAAATACACCTCGTGTATCGAACCTGACTTCTTTCTTGGATACGCTTTGCTCTTTCATATGTACCTCTCAGGGAGTCTCTCTAGCGCTCTTTATTAAGGATAATCGTCATATCACACTAACAGGCCCATCTATTATTTTCATAACAAAATCTTATATCGTCATTGCAAATTCATCAAAGGTTGCCTGTAGCCCATTAACATCTGAAACCATAATATATCCGCATTCATGCATTGTAAAACCAAAGCTCGCATAGTAATCACACAACTCTGAAACAGGTTCCATAATATAAACACCTTCAGCTTCTACCGCCACACTAAACAAATATGCAGACATCAAGGTAAGGAGAACCATGCGCCCTGTTAAAGGATGGTTTTTATCATTTCTAGAAAAACTTTCAATCATGTGAATTCTGAAAATTTTATCATTGACACCATACAAGCAAAGAGCCGCCCCAGAAGGAACTACTTCTATTGCTGTATTCACTAATTTCACACAAAATTCAAACCTATCAGGATTATTTCCATATTCTGTTAAACCAAACTCCCATTCCAATGCACCAAAACCACCAGCGAGAATTTTAAAGTCCTGATCAGTGATAGAACTTACAACTAATGGCAACCCTTGAGAATCAAGGATTAATTGCAGATTGTTCCTCACTAATTGACCAATCTCTTCCAGAGAAAGCATATCAAGATCCTTTAGATAATAATCTAATAGTTACATACAATGATTATCTATCCTTTCTCAGGAAATTTACACATTATCCCAACATTCACTTAAAGGTATAGATTCTTTTCCATCAGGTAATAAAAGATAATATTTCTTGTAAGATCCGCATTATCCACAACATTAATGTTCCTGTAACCTTAATATTTACTAGAACCTACAAAATCAATCTCATTTCCTAACAAGTAAAATAATATCGCAAATCACACCTGTTTTATTATATACAATTCATATCACCCCTAAAATAAAACATTCAATACATTCAATACATTCAATACATTCAATACATTCAATATATTCAATATATATTTTATTACCGCACAAAGATATAGCCATTCTCGTTATTGGGCACAATTTTTTATCATAACTACTTTGAAATTATATGTTACTCTCATCAAGTTAACTTACTACAAAGTATAACCTGTCCTCTTTACCAAGATTATTCCTGAAAGGTTTCTCCTGATTTATATCACCATAAAAAATTAATGAGCCGTTAAAGCCAAGATGACGATATTGTTCCAGTAAATCAACCCCAAAAACCAACGGCAAACCTGTGACGATAAGTTCGCTGTCCGGCGTCATAATATCCAAAATCCAACCTGCAATATCACGCCACATTAATCTCATTTTGTAATTAATGCCATTTAGCTGAATATCGAATTGCTGATTTTGAGGTGACAAAGGAATTTCTACAACCCTAGCCATTTCTTACCTCGCTCTATAATAAAATCAAGAATAATTTTTGGCATTGATGGCTTCACCGTGACTTTGGCTCCCATATTAACGACAGGTGCTGTATCTTCAGGGTTTTTCATATTTTCCGCCGGAGCAGCTTTATTCGGTGACGTTTCAACAATAACAATTTCACGTAGGTTTAAAACTACCGATAAAACATTTTCACTGGTTTTATCCGTTGTGACACTGATATCTTTAATCAACATATTTTTATATAAGCGCTTTCCCGTTACGACATCAAACGGTTTATGTGATGCTCTCAGGTCAAGTAACTGTTGATATATATCACGCGGACTGGTTCCAAGGCTCAGTCCGGTAGATATATCAAATACCTTTGTTGTATCAATAATATCAAGCAGCGAACCACCACCCGCGAAACCTAAATCCATTCTCACTTCTGATGGGTTGTCATAAGCATGATCACTGAATGTCACCCCCTGCTGAACCGGATGATCAGTGATATTCGATACATCGGTATGGGTTTCTGAAATAACGACACTCGGTACAATAACACCTATCTTTCTCTTTTGCTGAGAAAACATGACTGATAATATATCCATTGTTATTTCACCTGTGTTTGCATATTTCTAAGCAGCATACTGTAAGTACGTTCTACCGTTTCTCCGGTTAGTCTTGCTGCTTCTCTAGGGGATTCAACACCGTTGACTTCAATATGATAATTGACCTCTCCTATTCCCGGTATATTATTGCCGGCAGATATTGGTGCACAATGTAATAAAGCGGGTGTAAGTTTCTGATGATTCATCATACTGTTGATATTTGTCACCGCACCGTTGATCATTCGGTGATCAATGGAAATATTCTGCAAAGAGTGAGCGACATGATTTAAATGTCCAACCAGTTTTGTTGGTTTATTCGCTGGCGATGGCACTCCAATAATCGCTGTTTTGGTATGCTCTGATAAATAAGGATTATTACTACTTTCTCCCACCATCATGTTATCAATCAATCTTTGTATCACATCAGAATTAGCCAATTTCATCATGCTGACTTTAGGATTATCTTTATTAACTGGCTGATTATTTTGTCCATCTGTTACCGCTTTATCTGACTTTTGCATGACTATAGGAGCATTACCAGGAGTATCTGCTGCAAATTGAGAATGTCCTTTCGGAAGGGTACTTTCTTCACGTTTATCTACCCAATTCCCTTTTTCATCCCAATAGGCATTACCTTCCCCAATCATAGCAGCACAAAAATCATGCCAAGTTTTCGCGGTCCTAATTCGCTGAAAGTAGTCATATCCACCAAAAGTCCGATTAAGTGCTTTATCGATATATGGCTCTGATACAACAGCAACCGCCCCTGCAACTCCCGCTTTACCTAACATTCCACCTCTGGAGACAGATTTTGACACTTTAGCCAAATTAAGAATCGCGCTTGTCACACTGGATATTCCTTTGATCATCTTCGCAGCCCATGTCACTGCAATGAAGGTCGCAAATCCCTTTAATACATTTTTCCAACCGCCAACGGCCTTAGCCCCCTGATTTATCCAACTAGAGATTTTTTCAATGGCTTTAAGGAATTCATTAATAGAGGGTTTCCATTTATCCCAATCAATAAAATGCTTACCACCCTCTTTCCAAACCTTATAGTCTTCATAAAGCAAGAGCAACGCCGCTGACAGTGCAGTAATCATCCCTATCGGCGAAGTCATAAAGGCTGTATTTAAAATTTTCCACGCAAATAGTAAGCCGCCTAGTGCTTTAATAAGCGTTTTTGTACCGCCATCCAGTCTGTCCCACCAGCCAATTAAATCACTAATCGCTTCACCGACGCGACTGACCAATAATGTTATATCATCAGCCAGATTCAATATGACATTCATTACACGAGTAATAACCTTTTCTATTCCAGGGAAATTACGCAGGATAGTTTGTTGAAATGATTCGACTCGTCCAGTCAATCCCCCCGCCAAATCCGCACCTATTTTTTCTTTTATCATCCCAAACAAATTATCTAAAGCATTCATGCGCGCTATAAATTGGTGAGATTGCTGCGTTGCTTTAGTTGGGTTATAACCTATGGTTTTCGTCATGTCCTGATATTCAGAGACATATTGACCAATCCCACGACGCATAGCCATCAAGGTACTTTCATCAATACCCAGTTTGCGGGCGTATCGATTAGCACGATCCATCGGCATTTTCGATAACTGTTCACCCACCTGCGCCACCAAAGATGCTGTATCCCGAAGGTTGCCATTTACATCTCGGGTTTGAACACCAATGTTCCGCAATAATCCTTCACCACCTGGATTTTTATGTAGGAAATTGGCAACGCCCTCAAGAGATTGATTAAACCCTTCAACACTTCCGCCTGCTTGACTGACGGCATAACCAATGGCTTTAATTTTTTCAGCCGTTGCACCTGTTTTCTGTGACTGCCAGTAAAGTTTATCCAATCCGTTAGCAACTTGAGTGGTGAAATTAATAACCTCTAGTGCTGCGTTTTTAATTTCCTCCCCCATTTTGAGAACATTAGCCGTGACTTCAGTAATAACAGCCATAAATTTACGCTGTCCGGCCTCATCAACATCAAACTTAAGCGATCCCAAGAAATCTTTAGTTGTTTCAACGTCATTGCTCATTTCGCCACCTCTCTATTATGGCCTCATTTTCCGATTTAACATCAAGGGCATCATTCATCAATGCAATATCAGCCAGATCAAGAACGCTATTTTTCAACGATTCATAACGGCACATGCCCGCAATAACCGGGCGTAACAGATAATCACGCCCTTTCGGGAGGGTTTCAAAATTTAAGCTGACTTGTCCTGGAATTACACTGCGCTCTCTAATGGGGCGGGAAAAAAATTTCCCAATGCGTCCCGAATAATAAAACCGACAATTTTCAGCAGTTCGAAGCCGTTGATGTCATCGAACATCAATACCTGTCCATCAGGTTCATAAATCCGACTCCAGATACCATTTTGTTCACGAGAAACCACCGATAAGCAAATATCATTAATTTCATGCCGGTTTAATTTTCCTAACGCGTTGATGGATTCCACCAAATAAGGGAGTACTTCTTCAAAGCCAGCTATCCCATCATCACTTTTAGCTGTCACGATCTTTTTCATCAGCGGCCCAAGTGCCGGAATAGCCGGTGCCAAAGCCACCGCTAAATCTTGTTGCTGAAAAGCGTTCAATTTACCACTGCGATATTTTTTGCCATCAATTTCAAATTCCATGATCACTTATCCTCAAGCTCGCTCAAACTGCCGCAGCATAAGTCCGACGTAAAAATACAGACAAATGCTGCGGCAGATTTAAAGGTGATTTAACTGTTTGTGAAGGAAACGGGATTAGAATGTGCCTAACATAATGTCGATTTTTCCGCAATCAAATACCCAAGCAACGGTATTACCTGCTTTGCTATTCTGCAAATCCGGTTGTTTCTGAAAGGCAACGGAACGTGCAACAGCAATGTCGTTACTTTGTTTATTGCGAATAACAATCACGTTATTACCCCATGCCGCCGACGAAAGTGATTGCGCACTAAGCATCGCGTTCAATTTGGCGTTTACCGAACTGGTCTTAAGTAAATTCACCGTGATAGTTCCTGACTTGGTTGCATGCAATGAATGCATGACTTCCCCATCTGCACCGGTGGTCATGGTGTTTTTACTCTCCGACATGGTGACGGTAATTCCCTCATCCGAGAGTGCGGCACCGTTGCCAAGATCAAAAGAACCACCGACTCCAGTAATAGAAGCAGAAACATCAAGAAAAGAATATGTAGCCATTTTCAACCCTTATCTGTTTACATTAATAATGACATCAGCGTAGTGAACAGCGCCTGCTAATTTGATTGCGCACTGAATAACCGGTGCTTTTCGGGCCTCTCTATCAGCCTGTGCCTGCGTCGCAATTGGTGGTGCGTAAACGTAATAACCTTTAGTTAATGTTGCGCCCGTATCCAATGCGCCAATTGGATCGCCACCCCATACGCCATGAGCGATTAAGCCGTTTGTCACCGCCTGAGAAAGTGACTGTTCAATGTTGGTGATTAATCGTGTGACACCTTCATCAGTCTGTGGGATCTTGCTGGTACTGGTGTAAAGCAGGTTATAAAGATTGTTCTGAACGTAGTTCTGCAACCAATCCAGACCGTGGCGCTCATCAATGAAATCCCCATTCGCCATGACACCTTCCTGAATAATGGCAGTATCATTGCTGTATTTAACAAAAACGTTGCCATTCATCCTTTTCAACACATTAGCTTGCGTTGCGGTGAGGTTTTCTGCGGTTACCGCGGGTTCCTGTTTAAATTTCAAGGTTATGGTGGTGTTATTACCGTTGAAATTGACCGTAAACATACGTCCAAATAGAGAAGCAACGGTGCAGGATTTACCGGTTGAATATTGCCAAAGTGTGCGTTGATAGTTTCTCTCTTTTAATTTTGAGCCGATATCAGTTTTAACATCAGCATCCAAGACATCCGCTTTTTGCACTGTATGTCCATAGATACGGGAAACAGATGCAGACTCAATGTAATCAGCAACAGAGAGAATATCTTCATCCGTCAGAGAGTCATCAGCGATAACCAACCCATACCAGCCACTAGATACCGATCCCAATGCTGCCACCGCCTCGGCAATGGTTTCTGCTTTGGTAGATTCGATAGCGGTAGCTCCCGATATTTCGTCCAGTTTTAATAAATCACCAATATAAGTTCCCGTCGTTGCTGGTGAAACATAGCCAACCGCACCTACAGAATTCGGCATAATAGCGAAACGCGAAGAAGAACTATCATATGTGACTGAACAATCTTTTAACTTATCCGCTATCCGTTGGGCCACGCCATTAAGATTGGTCTCTTTACTCAAATCAATGCCGCTGTATACCGCTTCTTTATCATTAATCGTCAATTTAAAAGAACCATCGGTGACGGCAGTAAATTTGCTAATCATTTGCTGCGGTTTAGTCAGTGCTGTCCCTTGTAAAGAAGAGACCACATTGTCCTTAGCCCATCGACCAATATATAAATCAATCGGACGGGGTGACTGGGAATAATAAAGCGCCGCAGCCTGATACTCTGGTGAACTCAGTCCAAAATCAGCACCGACACCATCAATATCTGAATACCGGCGTAAACGTTCGTGAGGGTTGATCACGTTGCTTGCACCGACGATCAGTAACGCCCCAAAGTTCCGGGATTGAGCCGCATGAGGAGCCATATTCAACGTGACATTGATAATGTTTGAAACAGGTAAACCCTGCATAATTTAATCTCCTAAGAATTTGACAGGCGCTTCCACCAGTGATTTAACACCGTATTCACGCACCACTTTTCGCCGCAAGGTGATCGTCATGTCATAACGACGCACCCTCTGGTTATTGATAAGTTCCGGTAAAGAAGTCAGCCGACTGAGTTTGTCTACTGAAAGACCGAAACGTTCTAATTCGTCATTGTTCTGACTGACCACCACTCCGTCACGAAAACGAGCACCGTACCGCTGGCTGTTCGGGCCATAAAAGGAAATCAAGCACACAATTTCTTCATGACGCCATAACTTGGTTCCTTCATCAGTCTGTTTCTCAAAAGCAGGCGAGGCATCCGAAATAAAATCCGTGATAACAAAATCACACCAATCATTATCTGCCGGTAACTGAGGCGGTTGTGCTAATGCCCATCGAGAACGCACTTTATCGTCAGGTAAACCAGAAACACCTCCCAACCAACGACTCAGCATGTGCTCCAACTCATCATCGTACTCAGGCCCAGACGTGACAGGTGTTAACCAACCCGCTTTATCACTACCGTTACTCATCAAAAATACCTCCATCAAACAGCAATAACTCACCTTGCGCCTGGGTAAACTAAGCTCTGTTGAAGGCTTAGTTCCCAACATCAAGTGATGATTGATTCAATAGGGATACCGACCGCGAAAAGGTAAAAAAATATGCGTAAGCGATTCGCGACGAAAAATACGAAAAAGGCCGCAACACAGTGCGACCTTCGACAATTATGATTTAAATTTTTGCTTATTTATCAGAGTGCAATTAAGAAGATACTTAAGGTTCACTCATACCAAATAGAGTTGAATCGGATAACAGGAATTTTTTAAACCGAATTTGATGGCTTAAATCCTAATTTCCCCCATTACCCTGCAATATCCAAATGAAAAAAGCCCCGACATTTCTATCAGGGCTTATTCGCAACTTTAACTGATTAGTACACTACCATAGCTTTTTGCGTACGCACAAGCTTTTTGTGTTTTTGTACTTCATCATCCATTTCTAACTTAATATCGAGCATAGCCAAACATCCCTGAACAAAACTTTCTCCCTTTTGCAACCGGGAACGTACTTCAATATCAGGTACTTTAATTAAACGCGCGATGGACCGTTTGGAAATCCCCAAAGCGTAGTACATAAATAAGACTTCAATTTCTTCCGACTTATCTACCGTCTGCAACTTTGCGATACAAGCATCAATGATCAAGCCATCGTTATCACAACAGGAAGGACGTAATGAATGAGTTGACGCAATCAGACCTTTAAATCCAGCAGCGATCGGTGGCCAATTAACACCTGTGGCATCATCAACCCAACCGCCCCAACACTCTAAAACTTGTTGAATATTGCGCATATATTTTGACCTTAACTTTTAGTAACAAATAGTAGTAAAAATTATTTTCATGATGGTCTCATGCATCCATGCATTCGGCATTATAACAAATTTTTCATTCTCTATTTTTGTGTTTCTCTGCTACGTAACTGCGTCGTTTAAATACATTTGTTTACTTAGTCTATTAAATACAAATAGTAAATAACCCCTATTCTGGACCAAGCTTAGTTTCAGAGGAAAACACATAAATATCGTTATTAATACGGATGGACATAAAGTGTTTCTCTTCCCCATCTACGTATTTATTATACAAATTTACAATCTTCATTTAATCCTCTAATGCACCTTACTTTAAAACGCTTAGCATCTAAAGCAACACGCATGTGCTTTATTATTTGTCAAAAGTTTTCAAGTAACATAACACCCCCCTTTTTATTTTGAGATGAAAAATGCATTAAATAAAAAATAGCACAGATTTTTTATCTCATGGATATTTGAGTGTAAAAAATATTTTGCATCAACTTTGAAACCCTTCGTAAAACGCCGATTAAGAATAGTTGCCATACCCATGCCGAAGACCACAAAAATCGGTCTGTTTACAACGTGATAGGCAACCAACCGGTGCAAATGTGAGATCTCAATAACTCTATTCCAAATATCTCCACCCGATTAGACCAGACATTTAAGACATCGACAGGATTAATGTTGCTAGTGATAAATTACCGATTATCAGGTAAATATCTACGTGAAAAATTTTAACACTGTCAGATATATCCTCTTCTGAACAATGAAATTTTTAAACTTATGCTATTCAGCAGATAGCTAGCAGAAATATTCTCCTGAGCTGAAATTGCTTTTATCCGATACGCTTTTGCAGCATCAATATCTTCTGCTATTTTCTATCCTGCCTCATCTTATTTTCAGCTCTCGCCAGACGAATAGATAGATACATGCCGTTAGCAAATACTTTTTTATGCGGGAAAATTGATACCTCAAATGCCAATATTTTTCTCTGTGAGTTTTTACAAGCGAAAATAAATCCACATTATTTAAAAGTTTAATATCCTTTATTCTTAGTTACTCTGTTTTATTCCGCGCGGTCTGACAGTAATTTGAACTATACGATAAATTCAGGTACCTATTTAAGCGGGAAATTATAATAGAAAATTGCAAAATAAACTGGAAATATAAACAGCGTCATCTGAAATGAGGCAAGAAAAAAGCCGTTACCTTCTGAAAAGATAACGGCTTCTTATTGATTTGGTGCCGGCTACCGGAATCGAACTGGTGACCTACTGATTACAAGTCAGTTGCTCTACCAACTGAGCTAAGCCGGCGTATTTCAGGGATAGCCCCTGAAAGCGAGCGCAGTATATTACAACCCAAAGCAAACAATCAAGCATAAATAATAGATTATTTAAAAATATTACCAAAACACTTATCATTAGCGACATGCTCAACAACATACCATGACTTGAAAGCCCACTGATGCAAGGCTACCACCACGAATCTTCAGAATTACCTTAATTACTTATTATGATGCAACCGACGATCTGGTTATTTTCAACCTCAAAAAAATAGCTCATTTACTGACAAATCAGAAATACCAACAGCATGCTTTATAACCGTTGCTATCTCTGTTAGAAAATAACCACTGGTCATAAAGCAACCTTGTCGTTCAAAAGCAGTGGAAAATTTAGACATTCAAGAGGTAAGCCATAATAGCTTTCTTATCATTATCTCATTGTCAGAATCACAACTTTTCCACTTTACTTTGAATTATTACCACTGGGAAATAGTTGACTGCTATAAATGCAATGTGATATTTAAATTAGACGCAAATCAAAAAAACTAAATCAGGTATGCGCTAATATTAAGTGTAAGTTAAATCATTTCTATAGGTTATTATACTCAAAATCATTAATTACGAGGTAAATTATGTTGGGCAAAAATAACTTAATTGCACATCAAGTCTTATTTACCTTCAAGGATGGAATAAGCTGGGATAGTGAAAAAGCTATATTAGCAGAGAAGGTGACTTTAAATCATATAAATGAGATAAGTGAAATAAAAGGATGGTTTTGTGGTCGCAGTACAGTAGACAGAAAACAATCAGTTGACTTTAGTTTAATTGGTTACTTTGAAAGTTACGAAGACCTGAACATATATATGCATCATCCCGATCATATAAAAGGCGTAGTGCTGTGGAAAGAAATAAGTACATGGACAGTCTCTGATATTATTATTGATGCAAATAAGTTGATAAATTTCACTCAGTTAATAGGAAAGTCGTATGGAGTTTGACGAGAACCTACATAAAAGTGTCGTCGTTATCGCTGATAGCCTGCCACTTGGGTTAGCCATGAATGCACTGAGCGTCATTAGTGTTTCAATCGGTAGAAATATTAACGGCATTGTGGGGCATGATGTCTTTAGTAAAGATAGCATTTGTTATCCCGGTGTCATTAAAACGCCTTTGCCTATTTTGAAAGCAAGCCATGATGTACTGGATGCTATTCATAATGAATTAAAATCTAACGATAATTTTAAACTGAGTCCCTTTTCCTGTTTAGCACAATCATGCAGAACATATGAGGAATACGAAGGAAAATTATCTGCTGAGCATTCCGATGAATTGAAGTTATCCGGAATTGGCATAGTTGGACCAAAGAAAGATATCAATAAACTCACTGGCAACTTACCACTTTATAAATAACCAGGTAGCATATATGTATTCCATTTTTAGAACCGATCTTCATGAGTTAGGGGTGAAGTACCTTACCGAACTAAAAAGATATATGTCCGGCGAGATAGATATCCCCGCATTGGAAAAAATACAATATGGAAAATTGAAAGAAATCATAAACTATACGAAGAAGGGTTCAACTTTCTACCAAGATCGTCTAAACGCAATAAACCCAAGTGATGATGATAATTTATCCTCACTTGTTGAAAAACTGCCCTTTACCACAAAATTAGACTTAAGTAAGGCAGGAAATACGATATCTTCCGATAGCCTGAGTAATGCTTGGATATATTATGAAACCACAGGGACAACTGGGCCATCCACGCCCTGTCCTCGCAATGAAACAGATTCTTTAGTCAATAATAGCTTCCTGACCTTGCAATATGAGTCTATTTTTAACCAGGAAGGTAAACAACACATTATTGGCGTGATGGGTCCAACGGAATTGCACTCTACTGGCGACACCTTTGAAGATGTATTTCGCAGTTTAGGGCATACCGTTATCAAAATGTGGCCTCGTTCGCCCGTTGTTGGCATGCACAGAGTTCTCAGGCTGATACAAGACCTGAAAATAACCGCTTTAGTTTGCACACCTGCGGTCGCTGCTGAGTTGCTAAAATATTGCCGGAACAATGCATGTGATGCAAAAGAATTAGGTATCGAGATCATTTTAGTCCTTGGCGAACTTATTACGCCAAATAGATTAACAAACTTATCTCGGAATTGGGGCGCTAAAATTTACAACTGTATGTATGCCTCCCAAGAAACATCAATTCTGGCAGCTTGTAACGACACCAATAAGCTTATTACTATCCCATACAACAATTACTACGAACTCATTTGCCCTTTTACTCAACAAAAACTCAATGTTGGTGATAATCACGTTGCTGGTGAATTAGTGATTACCCATTTATATAAAGGGAATAAACCTCTGATTCGATACAAAACGGGGGATATGGTTCGGTGTAAAGCAATAGGCTTAAATCAATGGGAAATAGAACCCATCGGCAGAGTAAAAGATGTATTAGTATTAAACAATGCTAATGTCTATGCTTTTGATATTGAAAATGCCATCTTTGAAGAACTCGAATATTGTTTTGAATATTTTATTGAAATCAACAATACAGCCGGTACAGATGAGCTTAAGATCACTTTAGAGCCATGTGACGAATTAAATAATGCGTCACTCATTAGCAAGATAAAACAAAAAATGGAATCCAAATTCAATATGAACGTCGACATCCATGTAGGAGATGTCGGTGGACTTATTGGAACCGCGGCAATGGTAAGCTGGAAAGCTGCACGTATCCATGATCTGAGAGATGATACCAACAATATTGAACGAAATTCAGCTTTAGAGATTATGAACAAGAGGGCCAATAAATGACAAACAATATCGTTAGCCCAGTGAATAAAGATTGGATCGTATTTCTAGACGGGGAATATCTCAATTTTAGCAATGCGACCTTTCTTGCCAATACCCAAGCTTTAAATTATGGCACCGGTATATTTGAAGGAATCCGAGCTTATTGGGATCAAGACAATAACCAACTGAATCTATTTAGAGTGCATGAGCACTATGAACGGTTAATTCAATCAGCTAAAACATTAAAAATTGAATTACCCTATACTAGTCAGGAGTTAATCGACATTACTAAAAACATCATTATTAAAAATGGCTTCAAACAAGACATTTATATCAGGCCATTAGCGCTTAAAAAGTCGTTAATGCCGGGTGAAAAATTTGGCGTTAAGCTAAGCGGTGTAAATTCAACCCTCTGTATTAACGCTTTACCTATGGGCGCTTACACGAAAAAAACAGATTTTAAATGCCTTATTTCAAAATGGCGACGTGTATCAAATGCGGCAATTCCATCATCGGCCAAAATTACCGGCACTTATGTTAATTCCGCACTTGCTCATGAAGATGCCAAAGAAAATGGATTTGATGATGCTATCATGTTGAATGAACAAGGCATGTGTGCAGAAGCAAGTACATCAAATGTTTTTATTGTTAAGGATAATTGCGTTATTACACCATCACTTAGCGCTGGCATACTCAATGGAATAACCAGACAATCTATTTTCGATATTTGTAAATTCCGCAATATTTCCTGCATTGAGTCAGAAATTCAACAAAAGGATCTCTATGAAGCAGATGCCTGCTTTTTAACAGGTACCGGCCTTGAAATATCAATTGTTTCGCAAATAGACGATGTGTCATATAGACAAAAAGAAGACTCTATAGCCAATGTTATTGCCCAAGATTATCAAGAAATAATCAGAGGCAGAATAGATAAATTCTCACATTGGTTAAATCCGGTTTATTAGTGTAATTCCAGGAGAGACATCATGGAATGTGTTTTTTTTAGTTTCTACAAAGATACATTTGATGTTCTAAATATTGCTACCTTAGGCCCGTCAGGCACAAGTAGTGAACAATCCGCTATTCGTTTTGGTGAATTTGCTATTAAAAATAACGTCGCCAGAAGTTACCAGATTGTTTTGTGTAATACTTATGAAGAAGCAAGTAATCAAATTATTTTAAATAACTGTCAGGCATTGGTGGTAGCCAATGCTTATTACAATATCAGTGAGTTTTATATGGATAACAGGTTTAACTTGTCATCCGCATTTTTAAACTACACGCCTAATTACGGTATCGCTATTCGTGATGAATTAACTACAGATAATATCGTCATTGCAACTCATCCGGCACCAAAGGCTTTAATCCCAGAGTTGTTGCCTGATAATCTAAGAATTGCAGATATCATTTTTAAAGACTCAACCAGTTCAGCGGCAAAAGCAGTCGCCAATTCAGAGGTAGATGCCGCACTCACGACCGAAGTGGCGGCAAAATTACACAATTTAAAATTTATTTCTCATATTCGACCAATTCAAATGCTTTGGTCAGTATTTACAGCCGCATAAAAGCTAATATTGCTTTAAAATAGGCAAATATATAGATCTTTTTAAAATTTCAATATACAGAGGTTATTATGTCTTTACTTACGCTACACACCATTACTACCACACCTGAAAAAAGTAAAAAATTACTTCAAAGTTCTATTAATGACTTCGGCTGGGTACCTAACCAAAGTGGTTATATGTCAGAATCCCCTTCACTATTAGCCGCTTATCAACGAGCACACGACCTATTTATTGATAGTTCATTGAATGAAGAGGAAAAAGCTGTAGTGTGGATTACAACCGGCATAGAAAATGGTTGTAATTATACAATTCAAGCACACGCTTTTATTGCAATTCATAATGGTGTAGACAAAAAAACGGTTAAAGCATTGATTGAAAAAACCGACGATCTCTCCCCACGATTATTGGCACTGCGTGAATTTACCACAGAGGTTATTTACTGCCGGGGGCAATTGAAAAGAAATGTTATTGATCTATTTTTAAGCCGTGGTTTCAGCAAACAAAGTATGTTGGACGTTGTGTTAGGCGTTTCTCAAAAGAATATGTCTACAATTCTCAATAGTATTGCCGGAACTGAAATTGATGATAAATTCAAGCTGGGCGACCTTTAACTGATATTGAAAGGCATCAATATGCTTTATGTCGATAAAGAAACCGTTGCACGTTATTTGACGATGGAACTTAGTCTTAAGCTAAGTGAAATAGCATTTAAATTGCAATCGGAGAGAAAAGTAGAACAACCTTTACGCAATATCGTTAAAGGAGAAGACGGCTTAATGGGCACCATGCCGATTTATATTAAGGAAGGGCCATACAAAGGGTTTGGGCTAAAATCGGTGGTAGTGAGGTTTCAAAGCAACAGCGATAAACCTTCACACATCGGTAGTGTGTTAGTTTACGACGAACCGGGAGTTTCAGGGATTGCAGCGGTAGATGCCGGCGCTATCACAGAAATTCGCACAGCCGCCGCCTCTGCCTATGCAACCCATCTGCTTGCCGCAAAGGATGCCAGCCGGTTGGCGATACTTGGCACTGGCTTACAAGCAAAAGCACATCTGCAAGCCATGTTATATGTACGCCCGATTAAAGAAGTCACTTTATGGGGTCGTAATGCAGAAAGATGCCGTGAATTTGCCTCATGGTGTGATAAAACACTCAATCTTCCCATTTCGATCAAAGCCTCACCTGCTGAGGCTGTACTCAATAGTGACATCATTTGCACAACCACAGCATCGCGTGCCCCTATACTCAATAGAAAAGAGTTACCGGTTAAATGTCATGTCAATGCCATTGGCGCTTCGGCCTTGGGGTTTCAAGAACTTAGCGAAGATATGTATAGCAATACAACCCTATTTACTGATTCCAATGAATCAGTACTTGCCGCCTCTCAATCTGTTATTAAGGCAAGGGAGAAAGGTATTATTAACGGGTCAGATATTGGGATAGAAATTGGTACCGTTTCTCAATCTCATTCCAATTTGTGCGATCAGGGTGTGACTATCTTTCAATCCGTTGGTTTGGCTGTTCAAGATATGGTATTTTCTCGGGAAGTCATTCGACAACTAATAAAAATGTCTTAACTGTTTTGAATGAAAATATGCCAGACTTAAGACGTTCAGCATTAGAAAAATGTCGTTATTGTCTATACCCTATGGATTTCAAGATGCATCGCGACGGCAAGGGAGTGAATTCCCGGGAGCATAGATAACTATGTGACCGAGTGCAGCCAACAAAGAGGCAACTTGAAAGATAACGGGTATATAAAGAGTCCTTACTTGTCACTTGCATACGCAAGTGACATTTTTATGTTCTGTTACTTCAAAGTGTTATTTTGAGAGGAAAGATATGCTGGAAGTGTCACAAATAGTAACCTATACAGCGGCATTGACTGTTGCTGCGGCGATACCAGGCCCGGGAATGGCAGCATTGGTTGCCAGAAGTGTGAGTAGTGGCGCATTAGCGGGATTTAGTGTGTTGTTTGGCCTGATTATTGGTGATCTAACTTATTTGTCCTTTGCTGTTTTTGGCTTGTCTATTATCGCGCACAGTTTTGACACCTTATTTGCTGTGGTGAGATGGGGTGCCGCATTGTATTTGGGTTATCTGGCGTGGCAGTTCTGGTTTGCCGATCATCAATCCATTGGTGAAGACCAACCGATTAAGAAAAAAGAGTTGGCTGCGGCCTGGCTATCTGGTCTCACTCTAACGTTAAGTAACCCCAAAACAATTGCCTTCTATCTCGCACTATTACCCTTGGTCATTAACATGGAATCTATCTCGTTGCAAAACTGGGGACTCATGTTAGTACCACTGACAGTTCTTGTCTTATTCAGCGTAGGGGCTGTATTTATTCTCGGCGCTCTCAGTATTCGACATCTGTTATCAAGCCAACGAGCACAACGGATTTTATTTAAAGGCGCGGCTGTCATTATGTTCGTAACCGCTGTAACTATGCTGTTCAAATCCAATTAAAAAAGTTTAATTTCTTATCATTTCCACGGTTTTATTGAACAAGAATCCGTCCTGAAAAACCATTCTTGTCAATAAATCGTGGATACACCATAAATTACGGACACAACTCGCCCCCAGAAACCACTGTACACACTTTTATTCATTGGAAATTGATAGATTTCAGGTCAACCGGGCTGCGAGCTTTCATTCCCATCATTTGCCGCTCAATAGACGATAACCATCTTATTGTTATGAAAATGGATTAATTATTATCTGAATGGTATATACAAATGAAAAAACCCCACGCACTTCTGTGCGTAGGGTCACTATTTGGCGGAAGGATAGAGATTCGAACTCTAGGATGGTTTCCCATCGGCGGTTTTCAAGACCGCTGCCTTCGACCGCTCGGCCATCCTTCCTTGGCGCAGGATTATGCTCTTAACACGATAATATGTCTAGTCTCTATCGTAAAAATTATGTGATTTTTTTACTGTTCGCTCAATCCTCAATCTATAATATCCTTTCCAGCCCCGATCCTGCTAAAATTAGCCTAAATAGATCGAATCATAAGATTCACCAATTTAACGAGCTCGCTAAACAGCCAAGCAATTATTAAGGCTTTTACTCAACGAATGTATAACAAACAATTTTCTATTAATTCATCAACCATAAACCGTTACTACGGTCTGTTCATTATTCTGCTTTTTGTTTCTCTGTTTTTATACAGTTATAACTACTTCAATGCCTGGCTAATGGGGAAAAAGTATGCGCTAAATGGTGTTGCAACCAAAATAGTATTACAGATAGAAGATTATCGTTACCACGCTAACTCTATCTTTAAACAAGCCAATAGTTCATCTTTTAGACCACAAGAATTCGTCACACCGATGAAGTTACGACCTGATGTTTACTGGCTTGAGAACCGTTATCAAACTATCGACACGATTATTTTTGGTCACCATAGCGCTGCAAGTGTAGAGTTGGCACAACGCCTCTCCAATTATATGGAAATTTTGTGGGGCACTCGCAATGAATACAACTCCATGTACTATCTGAATGGTAAAGACAACAGTCTGTTTCTGATAACAACTCACTCTATTCTTAAACCAGAACTGCGATTTAAAGAAAGTTATTTAACACTTACTGCCGAATCAAAACGTTCAGAAATGCTGATGCAATCCACCGCGTTAGATGAACGGGAAAATATTTCATCAATCCGTAAGTTAAATGGCGCAAATATCTATTTTTATACTTACCGGGCAACATTCAATTCACCGGGTCAATTGGCGACAGTTATCGCTTTCGATTTACCTATTTGCCATCTTCTTCCTATTGATATGGCCGCAGCAAATTTCAGTTTATTGTCGGATGACGAACAACCTCTTCATGAAATCAATAAAGTTAATATCTCACAGAATGGTTTCTGGCTCGAATTTTCTCAAGCACTCAAAGGTACGCAATACAAACTGTTGTATCGAATATCACTCAAAGATTTGCTAATCGATTTGTTATACAGAAACATCTGGTTGTTACTGGCTGATTCAGTATTTATTATCCTCTCTTTAGGTGGGCTTATCTACATTCGTAGAAAATATATCGCGCCAAACGCCCTTATGAGCCACGAATTACAAGTCAAGGATGCGTTAAGTCACGATATTATCTCTAATATCCCGATTGGCCTATTGATTTACGATTTTTCGGTAAATCAGATAATTATGTGCAATAACATTGCCGATCATCTGTTGCCGAATGTCGATTTAAATAAAATTAAGATGATGGCAAAGCAACATCATGGCATCATCCAGACATCAATTGATGATTCAGTCTATGAAATTAAAATGTACAGCATTCGCCTGTTGCCGGAAACTTATCTGTTTTTACTGCAAGATAAAGATCAGGAAGCATTAATTAGCAGGCGTCTACAACTTGCTCACTTGGAACACGATAAGAGTGTACAAGCTCGGCGTTTTATGTTGACCAACATTCGTTCTGAGTTAAAACAACCAATAAAGGAATTAGATCATATCGCTTACCAACTGAAACAAATTCTCACAGAAGAAAATAGTGTGCGTATCGTCGATAATTTATTAACTAAATCCGAATATATATCCGACTGGATCGAGAATATTTCATTACTCAATGAATTAGAATCTGGTGAATGGCAAGCAAAAAATGAATCGTTTTCATTATCAATCATTTTAGAAGATATTATTAAAAAAGTGTTTCCTAAGATGAATAATAAAGGATTGAATTATTATTATCATTGTAATATTAATCCTGAATCACTATTTATTGGCGATAGCTCTGCCATCAGTAAGATCGTCCTGATGTTAGTCAATTATGCAATCACGCTCACATCTTATGGCAAAATATCTCTCATCGTTAATTATTCCCAGGAATACAAAGAGCAAATTCAAATCGAAATTATAGATACAGGGGCTGGACTTAATTCAACAGATTTAACAAATTTGAATTATCCATTTTTAAGCAAATCCACAGGTGATAAATATAAATCCAATTCAGGGCTGACCTTTTATCTATGCAACCAACTATGCAGAAAATTAAATGGTCATTTTACTATAAACAGCAAACCCAACCTGGGTACGCACTATGCTATCAGTCTACCCTTAATAATCGGCCAAGACCAATGCCCGCCGTTACTGGAAGATATTACTGCCTTGCTGGATATCAGCAATACGGAAATCCGTAAGATTGTGCAAAATCATCTGCATCATTATGGCGCTGTTTACTTCGATAAAAAGCAAGAAAATATGAATCGAGAATACGATATCATGTTGACCGATAAACCCTACGATTCGGCAAAATCGACTATATTACTGGCAGATAATCTGGCCGGTTTTGAGCAGATAAAACCTGACTATATTAGGTGTAACTACAATCTGTGTGAAGCGGTTATCAATGCCATTTCGTTATTAATTGAGAGAAGTTTCAGTTTTAACGAGTTTAATGCAAATGCGGAAATGTCAGCATTTAACGATGAAAGCAGTGATTACGATTTTGGCAATGCCATAAATAGTTATCAAAAACAGCTCATTGATAGCGATTACCGACAATTATTTGTCGAGACAGTACCGATAGATATTAATAAGCTGTATACTGATATAGAACAATATGATCTGATATCGCTTTCGCAAACAGCACATCGCCTGAAAGGCGTCTTTGCTATGTTAGACCTAGAACTCCTCAAACTTTCTTGCGAAACACTGGAACAACACATAACAGACAGTAACGAAATAGAGATTAAGAATAGCATTAGCCGTATTGAATCTTTCACCAAAAGGCTATTGCAGCAGGGTAACTAATAGATGAATAACCTTAACGTCATTATTGCTGATGATCATCCAATTGTCCTGTTTGGCATCCGCAAATCACTTGAGCGGCTTGAATGGATCAACGTTGTCGCTGAGTCGGAAGACTCGACCACATTGATCAACAATCTGTCCTGTATTAAAGCAAACGTATTGATCACTGATCTGTCCATGCCTGGCGACATATACGGCGATGGAATCAATTTGATTAAATACATCAAACGCCATTATCCCAGACTATCAATCATTGTTTTAACCATGAACAATAATCCCGCAATCTTAAGTGCCGTACTCGAACTTGATATTGAAGGCATTGTCCTAAAACAAGGAGCACCAACAGATTTACCTGATGTATTGACGGCCCTGAATCAAGGGGAAAGATTTATGCCAGACAGCGTTTCTGAGCTGTTGAAAAAAGTGACGAAAACCCCCTATGGAGATAAGCCATTATCACAAAAAGAGAGTGAAGTTATACGTCTATTTGCCCAAGGCTTTTTGGTAACCGACATTGCCAAAAAACTCAAGCGCAGTGTCAAGACTATCAGCAGTCAGAAAAAATCGGCTATGGTAAAACTGGGAGTAAATAACGATATTGCATTACTCAATTACCTTGCTTCTGTCACTATCGATACAAACGATAATGTTCAGTAGATACCATTCGTTATTTTAATATGAAAGTCGTCCTGATGCCCGGTAACTATTTGTTGATGCCGGGCATTTTGTTTGTACCGGATATTGTTTTATAAATCATCGTCTTAAATCATCTCCGTCAGCACCTGTCTAAGCGTCACCAAAGAAACAGGTTTAGACAAACAATCATTCATTCCTGCATCAATACAGCGCTGTTTTTCTTCTGCCAACGCATTTGCCGTAATACCAATAATCGGCAGCTTACACCCATCATTCCGCAAGTACATTGTTAACGCATAACCATCCATATTAGGCATATTGACATCCGTCAGAATGATATCAATCCCCCCTTTCTTCAAATATTCCAATGCATCTAATCCATCATTTGCCATCGCTGTTTGAAAACCGATGGATTTCAATTGATCGGCCAATAAACGACGGTTGATAGGATGATCATCCACCACCAGAACCATAATAGTATTAAACCGAGTATTTGTCTGAAAAACAGGTGGCGCGGTATTTAATACCACATTATGATTCGATGAAATCAGCCGCTCAACCATTACCGGCAAATCATGTAAATGATAAGTATTATGTAACCAATAGTTTTCTCTAATTTGCTCCGGTGAGCCAATATAGTCCGTCGATAACTCAATATAACCATATACCGGGGAAGTCACGGCATCAGGGAAATCACTGATAATAATTTCACTACCATCTGTACTTTGCCCACTATGTAAAATAGCGTGTAAGCCATGATGAACCAGAAAACGCTGTAAAAATTCCTCCAGATAAAGATTACGTATAGCCAAGATGATTCTTCGCTGATACTCATTTATCAACTGAGTTTTTGGCCTATATTTCGCACCATATAAAGGTAAGCGAATAGAAAACATACTCCCTATCTGTGGTTGTGAAATGACTTCAATATCACCATCCATCAGATTGATAAGTTTTTCACAAATCGCCAGACCAAGTCCCGTTCCCTGAGATGAACTTTCCGTATTGGGCATGATCTGGAAAAATGGATCAAACAACTGAACCAGCGCTTTATCAGAAATGCCGACGCCCGTATCCTTTATTCTGACGTATAAATAATCTCTATCAACCGTCACATGTATAACCACACATCCAGTATTAGTGAATTTAATCGCATTATTTAACAGATTAGATATAACTTGTTGTAATCGAACCGGATCATTGCAGATATAATCCGGCACCTCCGGTTCAATATAGCAATACAAGGTCAACGGTTTTTTCACCACTAACGGCAGGTAGTTAGAAATAACATGTGAGATAACTTCCTGACAGGAAAATTCTCTAGACTCAATTTTAAGCTGTTTTGATTCAATTTTTGAGAAATCGAGAATATCACTGATAATTTTTAACAACAACGCTGAAGAATTATTCATCGTTGATAACAAACGAATAGATTCAGCAGACAACGAATGCGCCTGCAATAACTCCAGGTTGCCAATAATACCGTAAAGCGGCGTTCTCAACTCGTGACTGACGGTAGCTAAAAACATAGATTTAGAATAGTTAGCCTGTTCCGATGCCAGCGCCATCTCCTGTAATGATTTTTCCATCCGTACACGGACGCTAATATCAACCAGAACACAAATCGCCACCTCTTCATTCCTGTAACGGGAATGAACAAAACTGATTTGTAGATGATGATTATTGCTGGTTACGACATCAACATAACTGCTGGTTCTGTCACAAATAATATGAATAATACGTTCCCGATCTTCATGGGTTAACATTCTTAAATAATTATGGGCCAACTCATTACTCAGAATATTACTCCCATCACTGACCCGCAATATACTGATCCCAACCGGTGCTGAAGCGACAATTTTATGATTAAATTGCTCATGTTCTTCTAGCCGAATTGCATTCTCTTCCGCCGGAGCAAACATTTTCCGCTCAAACAGATACACCAGAACGATGATGACAAAGGCAGATAACACATTAAGCACAATACTGCTAATAATCTGTAGCTTAAAACCCTCAAAAATAGTTTTCAGCGGCAGCGCATAGATGATACTGAATGAAGATGGCATTAATCGGCGTTTTAACAATAAATCAGTAAAATTATCATCATAGCCAAAATAGGGCGCTTCCAACTGATAATCGGCATAATGAAGTTTATAGTCATCATTTGCTGGATAGTGCAACACAGGTTGATTACTGCGATTCAATAACGTTATTGAAATTGGGCGATCTTGTCTTTGAATAAAAGAGTCCAATCTGATGAATTGTTCAATGCCTATCATTGCAACCATCTGACCATTGACATATACCGGTGCCAGTACGTAGAGATGACCGCTATCAGATCTTGCGCCAGGTATAACCCAATAAACATTTCGCTCTTTACCTTGCTCCTTCAAGCTGATAAGTCTGCGTGAATTTTCATAAACTATTTTTTTCAGCGTATCAGGTTCAGTCGAGGTATTACGGATAGAAAAATTCACCATACACATACTTTGTGTGCCCACCAGGAAAACCTGATTCAACCCCTGAGGTGCCGCAAGATTATCTTTCCAATAGAAGATAAGGTTATTCAACGAATTTAAATAACTATGAGTGTTGTTGCGAAAAGTACGACAGTCAGCGCTTTGGTTCAAAGGATGATAAGAAAACGCCGGGCTATTATGTGGAAAATCAAAAATAGCATTTTTTCCATTAGAATTCAGTAAATGCTTCTCTGTCATATATTGGATATCCCGCAGAATACTTGCTGTATGACGCACATAAGAGAGTGTGGAATCATAATTAGCATTGTATTCTTGCCGAATATCCGACTTGACTTCATTAAAGATATTAACCAGGTAAAAAGCTGTTAATAAAGCGCCTAACGCCCACAACATTAAGCCAAGCACCCGGAAAAGATAACGGGATATTTTTAGCGATGTACGAAAAGAAGAAAGATATCTCAAAAGGTTACCTAATAAAAACCGGCATCATTCAACGTCATTAACGACAAGATATACCAGAGTTTAAAGATTACAAAGACCCATCGATCGCATATTTCAATATCAATAAAAATCCCTTTAAAAAAACAGGCACCGAAGTACCTGTTTCTTGATTAAGTAAAAAATATCTTCACTTAAACCGGATCAACTGACTCGCTGCTGTTAGTATCAGGTAAATCGGTGTTATCACTTTTCGATTCTTCCCCTTCCGCCGCCAGCTCCTCTTCATCATCTTCAGGCTCAGCAACACGCTGCAAACCGACAACTTTCTCATCTTCAGCGGTACGAATAAGTGTTACACCTTGAGTATTCCGGCCAACAACGCTGACTTCAGATACCCTTGTACGCACTAACGTACCAGCATCAGTAATCATCATTATCTGATCGGTTGGTTCAACCTGAATTGCACCAATCACGTTACCATTACGTTCGCTGACTTTAATCGAGATAACCCCCTGCGTTGCACGGGATTTGATTGGATACTCGCTTTCAGCGGTACGTTTACCATAACCGTTTTCAGTGACAGTCAGAATTTCTCCTTCTCCACGTGGGATAATCAGAGAAACAACTTTATCTTCACCATTCAGTTTGATACCACGTACACCGGTAGCCGTACGCCCCATTGAACGAACAGCTTCCTCTTCAAAACGAACAACCTTCCCTTCCGCGGAGAACAACATAACTTCGTTGTTACCGTCAGTCAGGTCAACGCCGATCAGCTCATCACCTTCATTGAGATTAACGGCGAGAATACCCGCACTACGCGGACGGCTGAAATCTTGCAACGCGGTTTTCTTCACGGTCCCACTGGCTGTAGCCATGAAGACATACAGCCCTTCTTCATATTCACGCACCGGCAGAATCGCCGTAATTCGCTCATTTTGCTCTAACGGCAACAGGTTAACAATCGGACGACCACGCGCACCACGGCTAGCCTCCGGTAATTGATAAACCTTCATCCAGTACAGGCGGCCACGGCTGGAGAAGCAGAGGATCGTATCGTGAGTATTGGCAACCAACAGCTTGTCAATAAAATCTTCTTCTTTAATACGCGCTGCGGATTTACCTTTACCACCACGGCGCTGCGCTTCATAGTCAGACAACGGCTGATATTTGACATACCCTTGATGTGACAGCGTAACAACAACATCTTCTTGATTAATCAAATCTTCGATATTGATATCAGCCGTATTTTCCGTGATTTCAGTGCGGCGAGCATCGCTGTATTGCGACTTAATCGCCAACAGCTCTTCACGGATCACTTCCATCAAGCGCTCAGGATTTTCCAGAATGAACAGCAACTCGCTGATTAATGTCAGCAATTCACGATATTCATCCAGCAGTTTTTCATGCTCCAAACCAGTCAATTTCTGCAAACGCAGATCCAGAATGGCCTGAGCCTGTTGCTCGGTCAGATAATATTTACCTTCATGCACCCCATATTGTGGTTCCAGCCATTCAGGGCGAGCGGCGTCATCACCGGCCCGTTCCAACATGGCAGCGACACTGCCTAATTCCCACGGCTTAGCGACTAATGCAGCTTTTGCCTCGGCTGGCGTCGGAGCAAGACGGATAAGTTCGATGATAGGATCAATATTCGCCAGTGCGACAGCTAATGCTTCAAGAATATGGGCCCGGTCACGCGCTTTACGTAATTCAAAGATGGTACGACGAGTGACCACTTCACGGCGGTGGCATACGAAAGCTGAAATAATATCTTTCAGATTCAGCAGCTTCGGCTGCCCCTGATGCAGGGCCACCATGTTGATCCCAAAAGAAACTTGAAGCTGAGTCAGGGAGTAGAGGTTGTTCAGAACCACTTCCCCCACCGCATCCCGCTTCACTTCAATCACGATCCGCATGCCGTCTTTATCTGATTCGTCACGCAGCGCACTGATCCCTTCGATGCGTTTCTCTTTCACCAATTCGGCAATTTTTTCAATCAGACGGGCTTTATTGACCTGATAAGGAATTTCGTGCACTAAAATCGTTTCACGGCCATTCTTCTCATCAACTTCAATTTCCGCACGGGCACGGATATAAATTTTACCGCGACCAGTCCGATAAGCCTCCTGAATACCGCGACGACCATTAATAATCGCAGCAGTAGGGAAATCTGGGCCAGGAATATACTGCATCAGCCCTTCAATGCTGATGTTTTCATCTTCAATATAAGCCAGACAACCATCAATAACTTCGGATAAGTTATGAGGAGGAATGTTAGTTGCCATACCCACTGCGATCCCGGAAGAACCGTTGATCAGCAGGTTTGGTACTTTCGTTGGCATCACTTCCGGGATCTGTTCTGTACCATCATAGTTTGGCACAAAATCGACAGTCTCTTTCTCCAGATCCGCCAGCAGTTCATGGGCAACTTTCGCCATACGCACTTCGGTGTAACGCATAGCGGCGGCTGAGTCTCCATCGACTGAACCAAAGTTACCCTGACCATCAACCAACATATAGCGCAGGGAAAACGGCTGAGCCATACGAACAATCGTGTCGTAGACTGCGCTATCCCCATGTGGGTGGTATTTACCGATCACGTCCCCGACAACACGGGCAGACTTCTTGTAGGGTTTATTCCAATCATTTCCCAGTACACTCATGGCATAAAGTACGCGACGGTGTACCGGCTTTAGTCCGTCTCGAACATCTGGTAGTGCACGCCCGACAATTACAGACATCGCATAATCCAGATATGAGCTCTTCAGCTCTTCTTCGATATTGACCGGGGTGATTTCTCTGGCAATGTCGCTCATGGAGCCCACTATCCCTCATACATTCCGAATTCAAAGGTTTAGAACTATACCACAAACCAACAGTTTTATAAAAATCAGATACGGGTATTTAAAAATTAAGCCGTGTATACTATCTCAGAACTGAGTAAACCCGGCTCAGAACTGAGTAAACCCTGGCAGAACGGAGTAAATCCGCCTGTTTAAAGAAAGTTTAAGGAGCGACAACCGCTGATGAACATCAAAACCCCTTCCATCCCAAACAATGTTGATCAACAGGAAATAGAGAAATTTGAAGCGATTGCTTCTCGCTGGTGGGATTTGGAAGGTGAATTTCAGCCACTGCACCGAATTAATCCGCTACGCTTGAACTATATTTTGCAGCGTTCTGGCGGCATTTTCGGTAAAAAAGTCTTAGATGTGGGCTGTGGTGGCGGTATTTTGTCAGAAAGTATGGCCCGTGAAGGGGCAGAAGTGACCGGACTGGATATGGGTACGGAACCGCTTCAAGTTGCCAGACTGCACGCCCTTGAAACCGGTATCCCCGTGACTTATGTACAGGAAACAGTAGAAAACCACGCCGAAAAATATCCACAGGCTTATGATATCGTCACCTGTATGGAAATGTTGGAACATGTCCCAGATCCACAATCGGTCGTTCGTGCTTGCGCTCAGTTGGTAAAACCCGGCGGACACGTCTTTTTTTCTACCATTAACCGCAACAAAAAAGCTTGGCTTATGGCGGTAATCGGCGCGGAATACATTCTAAAAATGGTACCGAAGGGAACCCATGATGCGAAGAAATTTATCCGGCCGTCAGAGTTGATAGGCTGGATTGACAGAACACCCCTGCGGGAAAAGCATATTATCGGCCTGCATTATAATCCACTAACGGATAAATTTAGCCTTGGTCATAATGTAGACGTCAATTATATGTTACACACTCAGTATGTCTGACATATTCATCTGACAGATTAATAAAGCGGCAAATAAATCACATTTTCAGGAATTTTTTTACTCATTTTTGCCGGTGTTTCTGTCAGAGCAACCGCTAGTAATGATGCAGGCTTCCGGCTTTTTAATAAATTTTAGTCCTCAAGTTATCCACAAGAATCCGTATTTTTGTGCACTTGATAAAAGCTGATTTTAACATTATCTTGTTGTCATTATTTAGTGTACCCCCTACATATTGTGTTCCTTAACATTCCATTACCACTACTCTCTCGTTGGTTTTTCCGCCACTGAGAGGGTTATGTTTTGGTCTAAGTCAAAGACACAAAGCAGGTGGGAGCGAATTTGAAAGTAAATGTAAGGTATGCCTGTCCATGAACCATAGTCTGCTAGTAACAAAGCGTGATGGCCACAAAGAACGAATTGACCTTGAGAAAATCCACCGGGTTGTTAACTGGGCAGCCGATGGACTGAAAAATGTCTCGGTATCACAAGTAGAACTGCGTTCCCAAATCCAATTTTACGATGGTATCAGAACCTCGGATATTCACGAGACGATGATCAAAGCTGCCGCTGATCTTATCTCCGGTGACGCACCTGACTATCAGTATCTGGCCGCTCGCTTGGCAATTTTCAACCTACGTAAAAAAGCTTATGGTCAATTCGAGCCACCCGCACTCTATGACCATGTATCCCGTATGGTGAAAATGGGCAAATATGACAAGCATTTGCTTGCAGACTATTCGAAAGAAGAATTCGAACAAATGGACGAGTTTATTGACCATTGGCGTGATATGAACTTTTCCTACGCGGCGGTCAAACAACTTGAAGGTAAATACCTGGTCCAAAATCGCGTTACCGGTGAAATTTATGAAAGCGCCCAATTCCTCTATATTCTGGTGGCGGCTTGCTTGTTCTCCAGTTATCCGAAAGAGACACGTCTGGACTACATTCGCCGTTTTTACGACGCGGCTTCGACGTTTAAAATTTCTCTGCCAACCCCAATCATGGCCGGTGTACGCACCCCTACTCGTCAATTTAGCTCCTGCGTGCTGATTGAATGTGACGATAGCCTGGATTCCATTAACGCGACTTCCAGCGCCATTGTGAAATACGTTTCTCAACGTGCTGGTATTGGTATCAATGCGGGCCGTATTCGCGCCTTGGGAAGTCCAATCCGTAATGGTGAAGCCTTCCATACCGGCTGTATTCCTTTTTATAAGCATTTCCAGACCGCGGTCAAATCCTGTTCTCAAGGGGGCGTTCGTGGTGGTGCCGCTACACTGTTCTATCCATTATGGCATCTGGAAGTTGAAAGCCTGTTAGTACTGAAAAACAACCGTGGCGTTGAAGGGAACCGTGTTCGTCACATGGACTACGGCGTACAACTTAACAAACTGATGTACGAACGCCTGATCAAAGGTGAAGAGATTACTCTGTTCAGCCCATCCGACGTTCCAGGGCTATATGATGCTTTCTTTGCCGATCAGGATGAATTTGAGCGCTTGTACACCAAATATGAGCAAGACAGCAATATCCGTCAGCAACGTCTGAAAGCGGTTGATCTCTTCTCCCTGATGATGCAAGAGCGTGCTTCTACCGGCCGTATCTATATTCAGAACGTAGACCACTGCAACACTCACAGCCCATTTGATCCTGTAGTCGCCCCGGTGCGCCAATCAAATCTGTGTCTGGAAATTGCACTGCCAACCAAGCCATTGAATGATATCAATGATAAAAATGGTGAAATCGCGCTGTGTACCTTGTCCGCATTCAACCTGGGGGCAATTGAAAATCTTGATGAGCTGGAAGAACTGGCGATTCTGGCGGTCCGTGCCCTTGATGCCCTGCTCGATTATCAGGACTACCCTATCCTTGCGGCGAAACAAGGGGCAATGGGTCGCCGTACATTAGGCATTGGTGTTATCAACTATGCTTACTATCTGGCAAAAAATGGCGCGCGTTATTCCGATGGCAGCGCTAACAACCTGACTCACAAAACATTTGAAGCTATCCAGTATTACCTGTTGAAAGCCTCTAATGAACTGGCGAAAGAGCAAGGCGCTTGCCCGTGGTTTAAAGAAACCACCTATTCTAAAGGTATCCTACCTATCGATACCTATAAAAAAGCGCTGGATACATTGACCAATGAACCGTTGCACTATGACTGGGAAGCATTGCGCAACGAGATCAAACAGTATGGTCTGCGCAACTCAACCTTATCCTCTTTGATGCCGTCAGAGACCTCTTCCCAGATCTCTAACGCCACCAACGGTATTGAACCGCCTCGTGGTTACATCAGCATCAAAGCGTCAAAAGATGGCATTTTGCGCCAAGTTGTCCCGGAATATGAGCGTTTGAAAGGCGCTTATGAACTCTTGTGGCAAATGCCGGGCAATGACGGTTACTTGCAGTTGGTTGGTATCATGCAGAAATTTATCGATCAGTCGATCTCTGCCAATACCAACTACGATCCGACACATTTCCCAAGTGGAAAAGTGCCGATGAATCAGCTACTGAAAGATTTGTTGCTCGCTTACAAATATGGTGTGAAGACGTTGTATTACCACAATACCCGTGATGGTGCGGAAGACGTTCAGGATGACCTGGAAGAAGTCGTGGAATCTGCTGATTCCGATTGTGAAGGCGGCGCGTGTAAGATTTAATTTGAGGAAGTTATGGCCTATACCACTTTTTCACAAGTAAAAAACGACCAGTTACAGGAACCGATGTTTTTTGGTCAGCCGGTAAACGTAGCCCGTTATGACCAGCAAAAATATCCGATTTTCGAAAAGTTGATCGAAAAACAGCTCTCTTTCTTCTGGCGCCCGGAAGAAGTTGATGTGTCTCGCGACCGTATTGACTACAATGCGCTGCCTGACCATGAAAAGCATATTTTTATCAGTAACTTAAAATATCAAACGCTGCTGGACTCTATTCAGGGCCGCAGCCCGAACGTGGCTTTTCTGCCCTTGATCTCCATCCCTGAGCTGGAAACCTGGGTTGAAACTTGGTCTTTTTCTGAAACGATTCATTCACGTTCTTACACTCACATCATTCGGAATATCGTCAACGATCCGGCTGTTGTGTTTGATGATATTGTCACCAATGAAGAGATTCTGAAACGGGCGAAAGACATTTCCGCTTATTACGATGATCTGATTGAGATGACTAATCACTACCAGTTATTTGGTGAAGGCACGCATCAGATTGCCGGCAAAACCATCACCGTTAGCCTGCGTGAACTGAAAAAGCAACTGTACCTGTGCCTGATGAGCGTTAACGCGCTGGAAGCGATCCGCTTTTACGTCAGTTTTGCCTGTTCATTTGCCTTTGCTGAACGCGAATTGATGGAAGGTAATGCAAAAATCATCAAATTGATCGCCCGTGACGAAGCACTACATCTGACCGGCACACAACATATGCTGAATCTGCTGCGCTCTGGTCAAGACGATCCAGAAATGGCAGAAATCGCCAAAGAGTGTGAACAACAGTGCTATGACCTGTTCGTTCAGGCGGCGGAACAAGAAAAAGAGTGGGCAGACTACCTGTTCAGCGAAGGTTCCATGATTGGCTTGAACAAAGATATTTTGTGCCAATATGTTGAGTACATTACTAACATCCGCATGCAAGCTGTCGGGTTGAAACTGCCATTTGAAACGCGTTCTAACCCGATTCCGTGGATTAACGCCTGGCTGGTGTCTGATAACGTTCAAGTCGCGCCGCAAGAAGTTGAAGTCAGTTCATATCTGGTTGGTCAGATTGATGCTGAAGTTAACCCTGACGACCTGAGTGATTTTGAACTCTGATGACAAGCTATAAAGTAACCCTGCATGGTATGCAGGGTTATCATATCTACAGCTCTCCCAAGCTGCATAACAGCCTGCTAGAAGCACTGGAACAAGGCAGAGTTCAAGCTGAATACCAATGCCGCGAAGGTTATTGCGGCTCCTGCCGTGTCAAATTGATAAAAGGCAAAGTCGGCTATCGGCGCAAACCGCTGGCTTTTGTTAATGAAGGAGAAATTTTACCCTGCTGCTGTCATCCGCTTAGTGATATTGAAATTGAGCTTTAGTATTTATTTTAAAAACTAACACTCAATAATGAATACGAATATCCACACCCTGATAGCATGGACAAAGAATCTCCGAATTTATAAGGGCTTTTAATTTATTAACAGCAGGTTATATAGTAATTTAGATGGAATGGAACTCCTCAGCCCTACGCTCAAGCTCTGTAAGAAATGACGTCTTTGCTAATTCGTGAGCCTTTGGGCTCATAATACTTATCACCTGAAAACTCTTACTATCCATCCAATGCTGCACATACACTAAATAATTATCCGAACATCGATCAATCTGTGGCTTATATTTTTCCCACGGTATTTCATCTGGCATCCTAATATGCAATTTATAGATATTTGAATCTAAGGTTCTGCTATTATGTTCCCATTGACCATCCCGGCCAAATACAGAAGGTAATAACGCCGTCCTTTTCCAATGCTCTAACAACTTTGCATAAACTATTGCAACCTCATGAAATTCAACATCTTTATGAACAGTAACACTGACTCCCATTATAAAAATTCCGGCTCTGACAGACCAAGGTTTTTATGTTCTGCTAATATCATCAATTTAACTTCTCTAGAAGTAGGTAAATTATCAGGATGATATGTCTTTGTCGGAGGCAGGCTTTGTTCAATAGCCGAAAGAATATCACACGCAGTATATTCAGAGTTCGCTATTGCTCGACCGAACTTCACAATATTCACCCGAAATATTTCTCGCTGAGACGGATCTGGAAAATTCTTACTCAGATTATCAGATGACAGAACGATACGTATTGCCTCTTTTATCCTCATGCAATATTCAATGTTGTCATTGGCTAATTTTCTTATGCGTACTGAATTTGAAAACAATTCACCACTCCCCTTAGCAACACGATGAGCGATAGCTTCAGATAACGACTTTCGCGTGTACTCATTCAGACTTTGCAAGTAAGCAGTTGCCTCTGACAAAGGCAGAAAAACCTGTTCATTTTTCAGGTTAAATGTCAATGTAGATATCAAACCTGCCGATTTTTGTATTTCAACGACCGTCATCGGCAGAACGGTACTTTTAGCCGGAACAGGAGCCAGAGACGCCAATAACGCCGCTGTCATCGCTGGGAGAGCCATTGTTTTCACTTGTCTCTTCATATCCCACCACCTTCAATGTTGATATGTATTGATTATAAATGTTGTGGATTTGATGATCAATTCACCAAATTTCTGGTGACAAAAAAATATTCTGGACAAAAAGCCCACTAAATCACATTTCATCAAGCCAGCATTGACTATATCAATCTACCTCGGATGTTAATATATCCGTTATCTTTCAAGTTGCCTCTTTGTTGGCTGCACTCGCTCACCCCAGTCACATAGTTACCTATGCTCCCAGGGATTCACTCCCTTGCCGTCGCGATGCATCTTGAAATCTTTAGGATATAAATGATCTTAAACCCTCTATTAACTTCTTTTTAATCAGTTTTAATGCTTTTCCATTTAGTTATAACTTTGTCTTCGATATTATTCGTAGGCTACATAATTCACGGGTGGTATTCAGGCCGGAAACTAATAATGAATGAGTCTGCTATTATTACTTAATTCTCTATCAGACAAATATCTGATAAATAAAGTTGCTATATTTATTTAACTGTTCTAAATTAACATCTATTAAGATATTGATTGAAATTAAATAGCGTTTCATAATTCTGCTACACATAGCCTTCTTCAACCCATTGTTATATATGGAATTATGAGTGGTATAAGATGTAGCACTATTTTAGAATCTTATTTAAGTTAAGTGTTTAATTATGAAAAACCATATGAAAACTGTGTCTAAACATCCTAAAATCACTCATTTTTCACCTGATAAAAAACCAATCGGCGTATTTGGCGAATCCTCAAAGAAACTCAGACCAATTGGTACATTGGCAGGCAAAATGTCAGTACCGATAGAAGAAGAGTTTTCCAAATATGATCTAGAAATTCAAGCTATATCTGGAGGAGAAGACAAGTAAATAAGCTTTCTCTTAGATACACATATTCTTCTTTGGTATTTAATTGAACCTAAAAAATTATCAGGCTAAATACTTGATATTTTGAGACATCCTGATAATGAGATTTATTTTAGTGCAGAGATTACTCATGAAATAGCATTAAAGAAATTATTGACATCTTCTTTCGATAATTATTTTATTAGGACACTAATAATATTTCCCTCATCATCAAGTCCTAACCACAAAGAATGACTGCATTTAGCCCAACTGGATAATTTATATTTCTCTTTTATTATCAACCTAATAGCCTCCTGATAAATATCTACTTTAATCACACAATTAAACTCATCAATAAAACGATGGCTGAAATTATTATTTTCATTAATTCACATCAACTATAGGAAAGCCAAATTTATTTTTATTCGATGCAATAAAGTCATTAGCCACATATTGAACAAAATCAGTGTCTATTGCAACCAAAATAATTGTGGCTATTCCGCCATCATTAGGCAAAATAGCAAACTCTAATAAACTCTTCTTATCATCACCAACTCGCCAATACACAGGAGTTTCATTTATATTATCAACTAATTGAATATTAATAGGTGTGTCACCATCAATATTGATGATTACTTTCTGAATATTTTCTAATTTTACTATTTTCATCATCATTTACCTAATTAATATTTTAATACCGTAAAAAACAAATCTTTTTCTTATCCTGGAACATAAATCTCCACTTTATATATTTAAAGTAGAGAACCACAGTTATTTTATATTTATCAGTGTCGAATATAAATATAATTTATATCAATCATAATGGTAACTCCACTCATGGCCCCGACCAGATTAATTTATCTTTTAAATTATCAGGGATCATAGCAAATAAATCCTTAATACAAGATAAATGCTGATTATAATTTGGTGAAATAATTTCATTACAATTCTCATAATAATATTTGGCCTGATGATTTAAGAAATAAATATCATGCTATTGAAAATTTTCATCAAGAATAGAATGGTACAAGTTATGAATTAATTCTGCTTCAAAATAACATGAAATATCCCTTCCTTTCACTTTTTTACTATGAGTTTGTATGTTTATTATATAAGGTAATGCTAATGCTAGCATCTTTATATATATGTCATTCTTGTTCATCTTATACCTTATTAATATCAAAGATATTGATCAATTAGTGTAAAAACAACCGCTTATTTATCGTCAAACATAACTCCTACAACGCGAAAAAGCCAGTCGTAATGCTGAGCCAACTTCCGCAGAGGAACTATCTGTCGGAATGACGACATTATCAGATTCTACAATACCTTTTCCTGTCCAAAGCTCAAGTTTCTCATGACCATAGGGCATAATAGTTATGACATCATCTAACAAACGAATATCACAACTATTCATCTTCTTAAATAACTGACGTCTTGAGCGATAGCGATGAAATCCCATCATCTCTGTAACCCACTGATCATATCGTTCTTTTCTTTTTTCATTATCTAAAAAATCGCCAAGACTCTCATAGGGAATAAATCGACTTTTAGAAAGAGCATTAAAAACCACAGCACCTAATTCTTCATCAGAAGTATCAGGAGATAACATATGGTTACCCCCTAAAAGGTCTAAATTCAGTGAACGATAACCCGAATAACTTGTTATTGAATAAAAATCACCATTAAATACACATCTGGAATTCCGCCATCGTTTAAAAGTCTCACTCATTATTTCACCACCGTAATTTTGGCTGCAAGGCTCGTTTAATAACTATTTGAATCTTTTTAAGATAATTAGCGGACACATAATAGTGATTACGTGTCCACCTTAATTAACGCTATAAATCAAAGATCATGAATAATCAATGTAAAAACAAATTGTTATTTTATTGTCAAACATAACTTCTGCAACGTGAAAAAGCCAGCCGTAATGCCGCACCAACTTCCTCAGGGGAACTGTTTGCCGGAATAATGACATAATCAGATTCGACAATACCCTGCCCTGTCCAAAGCTCAAGTTTTTCATGACCAGAAGGTCTAATAGTTATCACACCATCTAACAACTGAATATTACAACTGTTCATCTTCTTAAATAGTTGACGTTTTGAACGGTAATTGTAAACTTTCATTAAATGCTCAATCCACTCTTTATATCGTTCATCTGCCCTTTCGCTGTCGAAAAAATCATCATCAGGATCGACCAACCGACTTTTAGAAAGTGAATCTAAAACGGCACTACCCAATTGGCTATCAGCCACATCGGGAGATAGAACATGTTCGTGACTTTGAGGATCAGCTTTAAGCAGGCGATACCCAGAATAAGTTTTAACAGAGTAAAAATCACCATTAAATTTGGCACTCGCATTCAGTCCTTGATCAAAATCTATATTCATTATTTCACCACTGTAATTTTAACGGTAAGGCTCATTTAATAACTATTTGAATCTTTTTGAGATAATTAGCGGACACATAATAGCTATTACGTGTCCACTTTAATTAACTCTCTAAATCAAAGATCATGAATAATTAATGTAAAAACAAACTGCTACTTTATCGTCAAACATAACTCCTACAACGAGAAAAAGCCAGTCGTAATGCCGAACCAACTTCCTCAGGAGAACTGTCTGCCGGAATGATGACATAATCTGACTCGACAATACCTTGCCCTGTCCAAAGCTCAAGTTTTTCATGACCATAAGGTTTAATAGTTATGACACCATCTAATAAACAAATATTACAACTGTTCATTCTCTTAAATAACTGACGTCTTGAGCGATAGCGATGAAATCCCATCATCTCTGTAACCCACTGATCATACCGTTCTTTTCTTTTTTCATTGTCTAAAAAATCACCAAGACTCTCATAGGGAATAAATCGACTTTTAGAAAGAGCATTAAAAACTGCACCCCCTAATTTTTCATCAGAAGTATCAGGAGATAACATATGGTTACCCCCTAAAAGGTCTAAATTCAGTGAACGATAACCCGAATAACTTGTTATTGAATAAAAATCACCATTAAATACACATCTGGCATTCCGCCATCGTTTAAAAATCTCACTCATTATTTCACCACCGTAATTTTGACACTTACATTTTTCTCTGCACCATAAGTAATGGCTCGGTTGATTTGCTCCCATTGGTCAGGAGTGGTAGTTTTAGGTATTGCAATTCTCACTTCACGCTTAGATATCATGTTAGCAGTGACATTTACACCTGCTTTTGTTTCATCAATGAAACGAATGGTATCATCAATATTTCCTTTTATGGAAATATACAGTTGTTTTGGATTTTTAATTTTTGAAGCAGTACGTGTATCCAATGTTTTTACACTGGTAGCCAAACCTGTTTTTTCATCATAAAAATCAAAAGTCTTAAACCTTTCAGGCAACCGAGAACCTGCTGGCATTTGCGTAGCAACAAAATCCTCAAAAGGATACCCATACTATTTCAATCGCAAGACTCCATTGGATAGATCCAGTAAGCAGTAAAAAATTTCCTAATACAACACAAAGACTATCTAAGGTAATAAAAAAATATATATTTGGTAACATCGGTATGGAAACCGATGTTACCCATTTTTACTACATAGCAATATCGCATATCAATCCAAGATAAAATTAGCTTGATATACACTAACTAATAGAATTAAAGAAATTATTGATATCTTCTTTTGATAATCCTCTTATTAGAACACTTACAATATTTTCATCATCGTCCAATCCCAACCACAAAGAGTTGCTACATTTAATCCAACTGGATAACATACATTTCTCTTTTATGACCAACATTATAGATTCTTGATAAATCAATGCTTTAATCACACAATTGAATTCATCGATAAAACGATGATTAAAATCATTATTTTCAGTAAATCTCCATATATTCACATCAACTATAGGAAAACCACATTTACTTTCATATGATTCAATAAGATAATCATCTGCATATTGAATAAACTCTGGATCAATTATAACCAAAGTAATCGCTGCAATTCTGCCATTACTAGGCAAAATAGCAAACTCTAATAAACTCTTCTTATCATCACCAACTCTCCAATATAAAGGAGTTTCGTTTATATTATCAACTAATTGGATATCAATAGGTGTGTAACCATCAATATTAATGATTACTTCCTGATCATTTACTGGCTTGATTATTTTCAGCATCATTATTTATACAACGCATGTTTTAATACTGGATAAGGATCTGTAGATCGCTGACTAAATATTAACTCCCAACGACCTACTTGCATTTTTTCATTAAACTTCAAACCTTGAGATGATGCATTCTTGATCGCATGTTGAAGACTTGACAACATAGCTTGGCTCCCTTCTGTTGTGCTGTGTGACAATCCATTACGCGTTAGATATTCCTCCATATGCTTGGTTGCATTTGGGTTAACCCATACAACTTTTCCATTTACCGTCATCTCAAACGATTTTGGTATTGATGTTCCAGGAATTGCAGGCTGTGTTGCTTTTATAGAATCCCATACTGTTCCTGACTTACTAATATCACGCTTAATTTCATTCAACAATATCCTTGTTTCAGGGGCATTTTTAGCTTTAACCGCAACTTTAAGTTTTTCAATGATTTTTACTGATAACTTCCCACTAGGAATAACACTGAGCGTAGCAAGAAGATAATCTTCCAATTTCTCTGCATCATAAAATCCTTTCGCTGCACCAATGACAGGAATATAATCCATAACTGCTAACGCGGCTTGTTGACGAGCTTCCACACGAATTAAAGCCTCTTTATCACCATCCATAGCAGCCAACATATCTTTTTGGTTTTCCAACGCTAACTGAGTAAACTGATGATCTATACCCGTAATCATTGAAGATGCTTGATTTTATCCGAAATGGAGATCATTATCCTCGCTATGAAAATATTTATTACATCAGAACAAAAAGTCAAACTTGAACGTCTTCACGACACCACTCGTGATGGTCAGGTACGAGACAGAATAAAAGCTATCCTTCTGGCTTCTGAAGGGTGGAGTTCTGTGATGATCGCCCAGGCATTGCGACTCCATCAGACCACCGTTGACCGCCATATCAGTGATTACCTTAATCAAGGTAAACTTAAATCTGACAATGGAGGGTCTGATAGTTTGCTTTCCCGAGAACAAACTGATTTTTTAATCAATCATTTATCTCAACATCTTTTCCATCACACCCATGAAATCGTGGCCTATATTGCTCAGCTCTGGAAGATTACCTTTAGCATTCCCGGCATGAATAAATGGCTACACCGTCAGGGTTTTTCTTATAAAAAACCGACCGGCGTGCCACACAAGTTCAACGCGGAGCAGCAGCGGGCCTTTATGGAAACCTACGGGAAACTCAAGCAGGAAGCCGGAGACCATGAGCCTATCCTGTTCATTGATGGCGTCCATCCCACGCAGGGGACCAAACTCGCTTATGGCTGGATGCGAAAAGGGCAGAAAACCGCAGTGAAAACCACGTATTATAGTAAAAGTTATTACAGGCCCGGCTTATCCTTTTACCCAAGAATTAAATTATTTCTTAAATTTTGGAGATTATAAAAATATTCAATGGATAAATAATATTAAGACCGGTATGTCCCAACATATGTTGGCTGCTGATATTACAATCAGTTCTAATGGAAGAACAGTATATGAACTAGCCGCATTAGGTATTCCATCTATATCAATTTCTGCAAACAAACGAGAAAATTTGCATCATTTTTCTAATACAGTAGGTTTTTTCAAATTAGGTTTACATAATAATATTTCTGATGATGTTTTTATAAATTCTATTATAAAAATATTTAATTATGAAACCAGATTGAAAATTCATAGACAAACAATGTGTTTAGATATAAAGACCGGAAAAGAAAGAATAATAAAAATCATTTTTAAACTCCTCAATAATCACACTCCAGAAAATTATTTCTCAATATAAAAATAATTTTAATTACTTAAGGTTAGTAAATATGCCAAATAAAGATTAATTATTACAATTTAATAAAGATGGATATATTATTAAACCTATCTTATCAGAATCTAAAATTGATCTATACTTAAATATAATACATAATCATATCAAAAAAATAATGATAAGATGTTTAATATTCAATTTATTCAACCCAAAATGGCAATTAAGGGAATTCAATCAATTATTAATAATAATAAAATTATTGAGATTTGTAGCCATTTATTAAAAGGTGGAGACATCATACTTGATGGTGCCTCATTATTCTACGCAAATAAAGGGGTTGACTACCGTCAAGGCTGGCATCGTGATGTAATACAAATTCCTGATGAAGAAATTCTCGACTCATGGTATTCAGATAAGCATTTCCATAATAATATTCAAATAAACATACCGTTATATAAAGATGAATGTTTATGGTTTGTAAAAGGTAGCCATATTCGTAATTTTAATAATATAGAAAAAGCATTATTTTCTGGTTCAAAAAAAATAGCCCCAATGAAATCGCCTGACATTAATATCGGTGAAAAAATCATACTAAATCCAGGAGAAGCTATCTTTTATAATAATTTGGCAATACATAGAGGATATGGTGGCATACTGAAACATAATCGCGCAACAATACAATTGGGTTACCATACTAATAGATGTGAACCCACATGTCACTTCGGTGTAATGGATTATAAGAAATTTGATGAAGATTATATTAACTCGCTTGATTTAGAAGTAAAAAACATGTTATATAATCATATATTGGAACGAAAAAAATGGGATAAATCAGAATTTTATTATAATCTTCACCAAGATTTTATTAAGAAAGAATTCGATATAAACATATTGGGAAAATAAAATGAAAAAAACAATAAAATGGGGCATTATTGGTTGTGGTGATGTCACTGAAGTAAAAAGTGGCCCTGCGTTTTATAAATTAGATAATTCTGAATTAGTTGCAGTAATGCGGCGCAACGCTAATTTAGCAGAGGATTTTGCTAAGAGGCATAATGTCCCTAAATGGTATTCTGACGCTAATTCACTGATTAATGACAAAGACATTGATGCAGTATATATTGCAACACCGCCCTCTACACATAAAGAATATACCATTTTAGCGGCTAAAGCCGGTAAAGCAATATATGTAGAAAAACCTATGGCATTAACATTCGAAGAATGTAATGAGATGATCGCGACTTGTAAATCCCAAAATGTTCCCTTATTTGTAGCTTATTACAGAAGAGCATTGCCAAGATTTTTAAAGATCAAAGAATTAATTGAGTCAGGCGCGATAGGAACACCAAGAATTGTAAGTTGTATACTTTACAGAGAGACAGAGCAATGTTACCAAGATCCTCATCATTTACCTTGGGTTGTTAATCCAGAAATTTCCGGTGGTGGGTTATTTGTTGATTTAGCATGTCATACTCTTGATATATTAGACTTTCTTTTAGGAAAGATTATTTCTGTCAAAGGACATGCAAATTCACAAGGGAATGCTTATCCCGCTGAAGATTGTGTATCAATGTCATTTATGTTTGAAAATAATATTCAAGGTGTGGGTATATGGAATTTTGTGTCGAACTCTAGAGGAGATAATGTTGAAATAATTGGTACTAAAGGAAAAATATCTTTCTCTACATTTGGAAATTCAGCCATTTCATATTATGACGAAAATAATAAATTACACCAATTTAATATTGATAATCCAAAGCATATAGAGATGCCATTGATTAACACTATCATTAATGAATTACAAGGAAAAGGATTTTGCCCATCAACAGGAGAATCAGGCTCACGAACCAGTTGGGTAATAGACCAAGTATTAAAAGATTATAGAATGAAGAATTATTTACAATATAAAAATGAATAAATCGGTTTTAGGGGGAAATAAAAACCAAATATATATGAGCTTATTAAAAATATCGGAAGTTAATAAATTATCTAAAAGACTTTATTAACTTCTTTTTAATCAGTTTGAACGTTTTTCTATTTAGCTATAATTTCGTCTTCGATATTATTCGTAGGCTGCATAATTCACGAGTGGTATTCAGGCCGGAAACTAATAATGAATGAGTCTACTATTATTACTTAATTCTCTATCAGACAAATGCCTGATAAATAAAGTTTCCATACTTATTGAACTAGTCTAAATTAGCATCCTCCAAGATATTGATTGAAATTAAGTTAAGTGTTTAATTATGAGAGGCTATATGAAAACTGTGTCTAAACATCCTAAAATCACTCATTTTTCACCTGAGAAAAAACCAATCGGAGTATTTGGCAAATCCTCAAAGAAACTCAGACCAATTGGTACATTGGCAGGCAAAATGTCAGTACCGACAGAAGAAGAGTTTTCCAAATATGATCTAGAAATTCAGGCTATATCTGGAGGAGAAGACAAGTAAATAAGCTTTCTCTTAGATACACATATTCTTCTTTGGTATTTAATTGAACTTAAAAAATTATCAGGCTAAATACTTGATATTTTGAGACATCCTGATAATGAGATTTATTTTAGTGCAGAGATTACTCATGAAATAGCATTAAAGAAATTATTGATATCTTCTTTCGATAATTATTTTATTAGGACACTAATAATATTTCCCTCATCATCAAGTCCTAACCACAAAGAATGACTGCATTTAACCCAACTGGATAATTTATATTTCTCTTTTATTATCAACCTAATAGCCTCCTGATAAATATCTACTTTAATCACACAATTAAACTCATCAATAAAGCAATAACTAAAATGATTACCTTCACTTAATTCCCATTGATTCATATCAACTATAGGAAAGCCAAATGTATTTTTATTCGATGGAGCAAAATCAGGATTTATCGCAACTAACGTAATTGCTGCCATTCAATGCTCCCATCTATGGCCGCCTGCTAGGTTGTGTTAAATCCTTGGGCAACAGCACTGACTCTGGCATACCTTAGCCTATAAGCCACATGGTGTACCTTGATGAAAAATCAGCCGCCAATTATGTTCATCAGAAAATACCCAAGTTGATGTCCTCAGTGCAACATGACTACCGTCCTGGTTGTGAGTTCTGTAAAGTAAAATAACGCACATTTCTCCCACTACCGTCAGCCGGAAGTCAGAACTTACAATGCAATTAGTGCTATTTTCAGCTATCAGGGCGTCAATCGTTTCACTATGACCGACTAAGTAACCTGAGCGAGTTATTTCGAGAAAATCAGGATGAAGGATTTTATCAAGCCATGCTCTGTCATGCCGCCGGACGTCGTGAAGGCTGCATTCCAAAGATGTTATTGTTTCAAGCAGCATACATATGCTCCTGCATAGATATAGATACTCAAATTTGCACCAAAAGATGACATTTTAAATCTGGAATAACAAGGCATTCGATACTTTACGCACCAGTTCATTAATATCTGGCAAAGTTAAGCAACGCGATAAAAAAGTTAAGCAACGGGATAAATAAGGCTGTATTAGTTTTTCCCTTGCTGATCGGGAAAGGCTCTCAGAGCCTTCAAATTGAATATGATGAACGGTATGACAAACAGTTATTCTTTCCATTGATAATTTTTATTTCACCATGCGTTAATTGTTAAAATAATGAATAACGTCTTATTTTAATTAGCAATCCAGATTAAAATAAAAAACTTTCTTATTTAAGTGTGAATAAAGTCTGGTTTTTTAAATACTTAATAGAATAAATAACTTTTTATATTTAACGAAATACATAATTTACGATCATGCAAAAACACAATTGTAATTATTTATTTACACTAAGTGTAACCTTAATTTGACATAAATAAATTAATCCTTTAGCCTGCCTTTCCATAACGATTTCAATCAGTTCAGAAACTAGGGGAAAGCGTGAAGAATCGTACTCTTGGCAGTATTTTTATCGTAGCGGGCACGACAATTGGCGCAGGAATGCTGGCGATGCCGCTGGCAGCAGCCGGTGTCGGTTTTGGAACAACCTTCGTGATGTTAGTCGCTCTTTGGGTTTTGATGAGCTATACCGCTTTATTGCTGGTGGAAGTTTATCAATACAGCCCGGCCGATACGGGACTGGGAACGCTGGCAAAACGTTATCTTGGTCGAGGAGGACAATGGCTCACCGGTTTCAGTATGCTCTTCCTCATGTATGCCCTGACAACCGCTTATATCAGTGGTGCCGGTGAATTGCTGTCAGGCAGCCTCTCTTTATGGCTGGATAAACCTATTCCTGTCTCATTTGGCGTACTGATTTTCACCCTTGTCGCAGGTTGTGTTGTCACTATCGGCACTCAATCTGTCGATATGATTAATCGCCTGTTATTTACGGCAAAAATCATCTTCCTGGTTATTATGCTGACCGTCATGATGCCCCACATCAAAAGCACTAACCTGATGTCAATGCCTTTGGAACAAGGTTTGGTATTATCCGCTATTCCCGTGGTATTCACCTCTTTTGGTTTTCACGGCAGTGTGCCAAGTATCGTGAATTATATGGGGGGCGATACCCGTAAGTTACGCAAAATATTTGTTATCGGTAGTGCTATCCCATTAACTGCCTATATCTTATGGCAATTAGCCACACTGGGTGCCATCTCTTCTCATACTTTTGTCGGGATCTTAGCGGAACAATCAGGGCTGAATGGGCTGTTAAAAGCGGTGAGAGAGGTTGTCGCGACGCCTCGTGTAGAGCTTGCTGTCCGCCTGTTTGCCGATTTGGCGCTGGCAACCTCATTTCTTGGGGTCTCCTTAGGTTTGTTTGATTACATGGCAGATCTGTTCAAACGCCGTAATAATGCGACAGGCCGCCTGCAAACCGGCATCATTACTTTTGTTCCCCCACTACTTTGCTCTTTGTACTATCCAAACTTTGTTATGGCGTTAACTTTCGCCGCGGTAGCACTGTCCATTCTCGCCCTGTTACTGCCCTCCATGCTGGCATGGCGCAGCCGTCAAATTGAGCAAAGAGACTATCGGGTAAAAGGCGGAAAACCCGCTTTGATTCTGATATTTCTTTGCGGAATTACGGTAATTACTATCCAAATAGGTATTGTCAGTGGTTTACTGCCAGAAGTGGGTTAATTAGCAGTCGAAACTGTCCGCATCAGAAATGGTGCGGACAAAACACAAAAGTAAATTAGAAATTCAAACCGGCACCGATATAAAATCCGTCAGCCAATTTGTTATCTCTATTTCCTTCTTTCCCTCTCATGTTCATAACCCGATAACCGGCATCCACCGTCAACGGTTTAAATACAGTAAAACGTAAACCACCCGCAGCCTCAGCATAAGAATTAATACCCGAAGTTAATCTGGATGGCGCACCGTAAACTTCACCGTACAGAGTTAAAGAGGGCATAACAGCCCAACTCAAACCCACACCTGCCGCTAATGCCTCACCATTTTTCCCATCTTTAGGGGATAAATAGAGAGCCTTACCGCCAATGCTGGCCGTCAATGGACCGACAGGCAGGCTAAATGCGGTTCCCAAACTTCCTAACTGCCCGTTATGATCACTACGTGCCCAGTTACCATTGAAAGATAAGCCAGCACTGTTATCACCAATTGCCGCAGAAGTATTGGTGAAATGGCGACCAGCCTGAACATTCACGGAAATTGCATTCGCAGACTCAGCCATGAACAACAAACTGGTTGCTACCGCAGCAAGGTAAATCTTCATTACATTTCCTCTTTATTTACTTAATGTTACACATCTTACGTAAATACAACTAAACCGATAGACAACAAAAAGAAATGAATCATCTATACTTACTAAATATGTGTGAATTCTTCATTTCATGTATTTAATATTTAACTATGTAAATAAATTTCGCATTAAATAGTAAATAATAAAATAATAAAATAATAAAATAATAAAATAATAAATAAATTATAAAAAAACACAATATTTGCATTTCACCATTTGACCAGAATATTTTTCTTAATCAGCGATTCCGCTGTTTTTTTTCATGTAAAACAGGAGAAGTGTGATGAAAAAGAGAGGACTTACAACGAATGCTGGTGCCCCTGTCGTTGACAACAATAATGTCATGACCGCGGGTCAACGTGGTCCTATGTTGTTACAAGATGTTTGGTTCTTAGAAAAGCTTGCCCATTTTGATCGTGAAGTGATCCCAGAACGCCGTATGCATGCCAAAGGTTCTGGAGCTCATGGAATCTTTGTGGTTACTCACGATATTACTAAATACACCCGAGCTAAGATTTTTTCTGAAATAGGCAAAAAAACCGAGATGTTTGCCCGTTTCTCAACCGTCGCCGGTGAGCGCGGCGCAGCAGATGCTGAACGTGACATTCGTGGTTTTGCGCTTAAGTTCTATACTGAAGAGGGTAACTGGGATTTAGTCGGCAACAACACCCCCATATTCTATCTTCGTGATCCATTGAAGTTCCCAGATCTTAACCATGTTGTTAAACGCGATCCTCACACTAATTTACGTAATCCTGCCTATAAATGGGATTTCTTCTCTCATCAACCTGAAACACTGCACCAATTAACCATTGATTTCAGTGACCGTGGCGTACCTAAATCTTTCCGTCATATGCACGGTTTTGGTAGCCATGCTTTCAGCTTTATCAACGCAGATAATGAACGTTTCTGGGTGAAGTTCCATTTCCGCTGTCAGCAAGGCATTAAAAATCTGATGGACGAAGAGGCAGAAGCGCTGGTAGGTAAAGATCGTGAAAGTTCTCAACGTGACTTGTTTGCAGCAATTGAGCAAGGAGATTATCCACGCTGGAAATTAAAAGTCCAAATCATGCCAGAGAAAGAAGCTAATCTGTTACCGTACAACCCATTTGATTTGACCAAAGTATGGCCTCACGGCGACTACCCAATGATTGATGTCGGTTATTTCGAGCTAAACCGTAACCCTGATAACTATTTCTCAGATGTTGAACAGGCTGCTTTCAACCCCGCTAATGTCGTGCCAGGTATCAGTTTCTCCCCTGATAAGATGTTACAAGGCCGTCTGTTCTCTTATGGTGATGCTCAACGTTATCGTCTTGGTGTTAACCACCATCAAATTCCGGTCAATACACCTCGCTGTCCGTTCCATAATTACCACCGTGATGGGGCAATGCGTGTCGATGGCAACAGCGGAAATACAGTGACTTATGAACCAAACAATGCGGGATTGTTCCAGGAACAGCCTGAATTCAAACATCCATCATTAGCTTTAGAAGGAGATGCCGACCACTGGAACCATCGTCAAGATGAAGATTATTTCAGCCAGCCTCGTAAATTGTTTATGTTAATAAACAGTAAAGAGCATCAACGTATGTTTGATCGTATCGCCAGTGAGCTATCGCAAGCACATGAAGATACTCAACGCCGTCAGGTTGAGTTATTTAGAAAAGTTCACCCAGAATATGGTGCCGGTGTTGAAAACGCGCTGAAAAAAATGAAAGGATAATGTCTAACAACACTGTCTTTTAACCATCTCTGCCCATTATTACACGATAAATAATGGGCAGTACAAAGTGTTCAATTGAATATTTTCACCATGCCAGCTTTTGCCACATATTATCTTTTTCAGCAAAAACCAATTTTTCTGCTTGCTGCTGGATACTGGTTTCTGACAGCTTTCTCAGCATGTCACCAATATAACTTTGCTCATCAATTGATTCTGTGTAAAGAGAACGTAAAGCAACATCAGCAACCCTTGGAATACCCGATTGCCCCTTTTCCCAACGAGCAATTGTCTGAATATCAACGCCCAACAAGTTAGACAAGAGCTTTTGCGACATATTCATTTCAATACGTAAAAAACGAACTTCTTCTGCTGACAGTGGGCGTTTCAATGAAACTAATACCTTAGCAATTAAACGATGCAATTCATCAAGATTATCGATACTGATATAAACTTCATCATCAGTTATTTCCTGTTGAAATCCATTCGCTAACCAAATATTTGATAATCCACTTTCAACATAACGATACATAATATTATCCTTATTTAACTATTACCGTAATCACAAAACAAGACGGGTCATACTCACATCTTTTTAAAACAATAACGACTTCGATCAATTCTCCCGCCGCAATGCCTTGAAGATTGAATTTCCAATCACCACTCGCCGTTTGATGTGGTTGCTCTGTTATATGATTATGTCGGCTCTTTAATACGTTAATGATTTGCCGAGTCGTCACTCCTCGCTCAACCATTCTTTGTTTAACATGATGAGTATATTTAATACGCCCCGTGTGATTCTCAGCTAACTCACTGATAATTCTCTTTGCTGATACAGAATTCAGAGGAAATTCTCTGATTATAGGCAATCCATTTTCTTCCATGAAATCTCCTATCAAAAAGATATCTATCATTATGATAGTTTAATCGATATAGATCAAGAAAAACTGGGTAAATCCATCACCCATTTTTTAATTTGCTGGCGGGAAATTTTAATGCCGCTATTTTTAAACTGCTTAGGTAGCAGATAGTAAGCGATCGGGCGCTGAAAAGAAGCCAGTTTACCCATCAACCATTCAGGTAATGTATCAATAACCTCAGATGAATTACTGTCTATCACCGCGACAGGGCGATAACCAAATTCAGGATCGGGTACGGGAACAATAAAGTTTTGTGCGACCTGCGGGTAGGTGTTAATCACCCGTTCAATATCTTCCGGCTGAATCCCTTCTCCACCGCTGAAAAATTGATTATCCATCCGGCCAAGTATTTGTAACTCACCGTTTTGTATCACTCCTCGATCACGGGTATGAAACCAACCATCACGATCAGCTAACGGTTGTAATTTACCATCCAACCAATATCCATTGGCAAGGCTGCCAGAACGAATCTGAATTTCCTCATTTATCAGCCGAATTTCTTTGCCCGGTAAGGGATTGCCGACACCGGGAAGATCATTTGCCCGTTTAATGCATACTGTTGAAGCCAGTTCGGTCAAACCATAACTACACCAGCAATGAATACCTTGTTGCTCTGCCCTTTGAGTCAATTCAATGGGGATCATTGATCCACCTAACAGCACTTGTTTCAAATTCAATGACTGATTTTGTGACTGCTCCAGTAATCGCCAAAGCTGAGTCGGAACCAATGACGCGTGAGTACAATCAGCTAGAGCGTGATCCAACAGATTGCTATTTCCTAGCACCAAAGAGGCCCCTTTCATTAACCAGCGCCAAGTAATCCCCTGGCCCGATACATGAAACAACGGCAATGAGAGCAGCCAGCTATCTTGCTGCTGAAAATTGATTGCTGAAAGTACATCTTGCGCACTGGCAAGATGAGCATAAATCGAGTGAACAGCCGCTTTAGGCAATCCAGAAGAGCCAGAGGTCAGTATCATACTGGCCGGACGCATAGCATCCCATGCCACTGAATTATCATCAGAATTTAGTGGTTCACTTTGCCAATCGAGGGATCTGGCATCCATCACAGGCAAGTTGTCACCACAAAAATCAGCCACAAAATCGATATTCAAATGTGGCAGTAATTCAGCCAAGAGCATTTCAGGCAATTGAGGATTTAGTGGCAATACCCGCGCACCGCACTGTAAAGCCGCAAGATAACAAAACAACATCTCTTCGCTGTTCTTTCCTCGCAGCATTACGCCACTTCCTTCAACTACCCCCTGTTGGCGAAAATTGGCCGCTATGGTATCCAAAGAGATAGCTAATTGATGCCAGGTTAGGGAACGATCACACAACTTAACAGCAATATTTTCAGGGCTAAACGACGCCCAGTAGCGCCACGGCCACTGGGAAAATGGATTTAACTGCGCCATGCGATTTCTAACTCGTCCAATCTTGTTACTGGCATCGTGCTACCCGGCCAACGGCGCACCAACTGAGACTGAATCAATTCCAGCGTATCCAGTCCAGGAATAGTCGCTGGCGTCAGCCAATGAGCAATACGGGCAAGCTGAGTCAAACCGAAGCTGGTTTCAATACTGGAGCTGATCACTGCCTCTAATCCAGCATTGTGCGCGACTGAAATCAACTGACAGCAACGGGAAAGGCTTCCTATCAAAGTGGGTTTAATCACAATAGCCGTCACCCCTGCTTGCGCCTCTACGTTAAAACCTTCATCACGAACGCTTTCATCCCATGCAATGGCGATCCCTGTATCACGGGCAAAAGAGAGCGATTGTTCCGGGGTTTGACATGGTTCTTCCAAAAAGGCAATTCGGTTGCGGTAATCAGGATTGACATACTTAGCGAAATTGTCCGCTTTAGCACGGCTCCAACTGCGGTTAGCATCCAGCCGCAAAGACAAATCCGGCACCGCTTCCAGCAAAACGTTAACGACCATGCCATCACGTACAGCTTCATACAGCCCGATTTTCACTTTGGCAACTTTTTGCCCACTCATGTTACTGAGACGAACAATCAATTCATCAGGATCGCCATTACACAGTGGCGCTTTCCGGTAGTCAGCCTCTTCCGGTAATTTACCCTGCAATTCAGCTAATGCGCAGCTAATCCCAAATGCGACAGAAGGTAATTTACTTTCATCAGGTTCAGCGCCAAGGCACCTCTGTTTAAGCCATGCCACCGCTGCTTCACCGGCCTGTTCAACGGTTTCTTTGCTGAATTCCGGTAGTGGTGCAATTTCACCCCATCCCTGTTGACCATGTTCCTGTAAGTGAACCAAAAAACCATCACGGGTTTTAAGCCGCTGATATCGCAGGATAACACCGGCCTCCATTGGCAATCTGAACCGGTATAAAGTTGCAGTACGCATTATGGGTTACGTTTAAATTTACTGAAATCAGGATGGCGTTTCTCAACAAATGCATTACGTCCCTCCTGACCTTCTTCTGTCATATAGAAAAGCATGGTGGCGTTACCTGCCAGTTCCTGCAAGCCAGACTGACCATCACAATCCGCATTTAGAGCCGCTTTTAAGCAACGCAAGGCCATTGGGCTATTTTTCAGCATCTCACGACACCAGCGAACGGTCTCTTTTTCCAGATCCGCATAAGGCACAACTGTATTAACCAGCCCCATTTCCAACGCTTGTTTAGCGTCATATTGACGACACAAAAACCAGATTTCACGGGCCTTTTTCTGACCAACAATCCGCGCCATGTAAGATGCCCCCCAGCCACCGTCAAAAGAGCCCACTTTAGGCCCAGTCTGACCGAAAATAGCATTATCAGCCGCAATGGTCAGATCACATACCAAATGCAATACATGACCACCACCAATCGCATATCCAGCAACCATAGCAACAACGGGTTTTGGACAAGTGCGAATTTGGCGCTGGAAATCCAAGACATTCAGATGATGCATGCCGTTGTCATCCTTATAACCACCATGATCACCACGGACTTTTTGATCACCACCAGCACAAAAAGCTTTTTCACCCATCCCCGTCAGGATAATCACACCGATATTGTCATCATAACGGGCATCATCCAACGCCTGCATCATCTCTTTAACCGTCAATGGCCGGAATGCGTTACGTACTTGCGGGCGATTAATAGTGATTTTAGCCATACCATCGGTGGATTTGTGATAAAAAATATCTTCAAACCCTTCGGAGCAGTCCTGCCATGTAATTGGGGCATAAAGTTCTTCTTCGCTCGGGTAAATCATATTCGTATTCCTTATATATTAAAGAGTGATAAAAAAATGGTTTACTGCCGCAGCAAACGCTACTGCGTTCGCTCGGTGAGCATTATGCCCAACACGTGGAATGATTTGCAGCGGCAAAGTGCAACGTTTTGCCAATTGCTGAAATTTCTTATCATTCTCGCCACACAGATAAACAAAAGGTAACTTCAATTGTTGCAGTAAAGGGACCAACCAGGGTTGATATCCAAGTGACGTATTTTCCAGCATATTTGCCACACCATCGCCATTATTATGACGGCGTACTTTGATCAGTTGCTGACGCTGTTCAGGTAATAGATCAGAAAAAACCGGCTGTTGATACCAATCAGATAAAACCTGTTCAATCGGCTGAGAACGAAAACGTCGGGCCCAATTTCTATCGTGTTCGAGACGATTATTCCGCTCCTGTTGGGAAAATAACCCAGGATTTCCTCCTTCAATCAGTAACCCGCATAATCCCCGAATATCACCATAACAAGCATGATACATAGCAATACGGCCCCCTAAAGAGTAACCAATCAGCCAGTATTGACTAATTTGCTGCTCTGCTAGCGTTTCAGATAACAGACAACTCATCTCCATAAGATCTTTTACCCGCACGTCAGTGGAATCACCGTGACCGGGCAGATCGATGACCAATGAGGGATGTTGAGCACACAGATTCACTAACGGCAACCATTCATCACCACAGCCCACTAATCCATGCAACCACACCAGCCAAGGCCGGTCGTTGTGACCGTTGAACTTACGACAAGCCAGACTCACAACATTGCCACCTGTTTTAACAGTTGTTGCAAACATTCAGCACCTTCTCTCTCCGGCACTTTTAGCTCAATCAACGTGGTTTCATTTTGTTGCCATGCCTGTTCAATACCTTGTTGTAACTCCAGCCAACTTTGTGGGCCGACATATTTCAAGCCGAACATCGCCGCAGCATGCTCAAAATTAACCTGCTGAGGCATACAGTAAAAACGTTGCCTTGCTTCTTCCGGGGTTGGTAGTAAAGAGAAAATTTGCCCGCCGTTATTATTTACCACTATTAACACGATTGGTGAGGAAGGATGACGCAACAGAGCCAAACTATTGAGATCATAAAGTGCCGATAAATCACCGATGACAACTAAAGTAGGTTTTGCTGTTGCCCGTTGCACCCCCGCCGCAGTGGAGATTAATCCATCAATGCCGCTAGCGCCGCGGTTACTGTAAACCGGATACCCTGCTGGTAATTGCCCCAGTGCATCTATCAAACGAATAATCAAGCTGTTACCGACAAACAACTGCCCCCGTTCAGGCAGTAATTCACGCAATCGATAGGCCACCGTTGCTTCACCGAATTTCCCTGCCAATTCTGTTCTGACGCAACTAACGGCTTTTTCTGACCAGACAATGAGCTCTTCTGCCCACGGTGTATGCGATTGTGCCCACGGTACACGCGGCTGTGCAGGATGAGCCAGTAACCAGTCAGCAATATGACAGGTCAATTTTTTGCCACGATGATTGGCAGGATCAAGCCGACCAGGTATCGGATCAATAATCCAAAACTCCTGCGGCTGGCATTTCGCCTGCCACTGTAACAAGCGTTTCCCTATCAGGCTAGAACCAAACTGCACTACCAGTTGCGCTGGCGCTAAGATTTCCTGCACATGAGGATTATCCAGCCATAAATCGGCACAAGGCAGTGGCTGCCCAGTTTGTGAAAGCGCATTGCCAATCAGCGGCCAGCCCAATGCTTTTGCCCATTTAGCAACATTAACTCCCTCTTCGGCACTCATTCGACCAGCCAATACAACGCCTTTTTTCTGTTGCCAACAGTGCCAATCCGGTACTTCCGCCACAACATTAGCGACTGGCTGGCTTAACCAAGGTTCGTTACTCCTCCACCAATCGCCCAACTGCTGCTGCCACTCTTCATAAGCAGGCTCTTCATTACCATATAATGGTTCAGCAAATGGGCAATTAATATGCAAGGCCCCATGCCGCAAATTCGCCATGCTATGATCTATAACAGAAACCAGCCAACTTGCCGGAATATCTACGGTCGGTCTTGGTAAAGAGATTGTTTGGCATGGATGAGAAGCAAAAATATCATTCTGACGGATAGCCTGATTTGCACCACAATCCATCAATTCTGGTGGCCGATCAGCCGTAAGGAAAACCACCCGTTCACCGGTTAAACTGGCTTCAATTAATGAAGGATAGAGATTTGCTACTGCGGTTCCAGAAGTCACGATGACGGCAACCGGCTCTCTGCTTGCCTTGGATAATCCCAGAGCCAGATACCCTAATCCACGTTCGTCAAAATGAGTATGACAAATCAGTTTGTTATTTGCCGCGGCAGCAAGTGTCAAAGGCGTGGAACGTGAACCGGGGGCAATGCAAACATGACGTAATCCATGACGAGTAAGTGCTTCCAATAAAAGCTCCGCCCAGCGGCGGTTAAATGCGCTGTTTGACATAGTTTACTCAAAGAATTTCTATAAAAGCTGACTATTAGCCTAACGGCACAAATAATTATTTCTTTATCCTAGTTCAATGAATTGCCATTTAATCGGAGATTTAACTATTCACCTTTCAGTAAAGTGCGCAGCCCGGCAGCTTTATTCTCTATCTCTATCCACTCTTGTTGTGGATCAGAACCCATCACAATCCCGGCACCGGCATACAGTGAAAGTAAATTGTCGTTAATTTCTGCGCAACGTAGGGAAACCGCAAACTCACTCTGTTCACAGGAGAGATATCCTGCGGAACCCGCATACCAATCACGATTGAATGGTTCGCTATCACGAATAAAATCACGTGCCGTTTCACGAGGTAATCCAGCAACAGCAGCCGTTGGTTGTAAACGATGCAAACAATCACTATCACGGGCATTCTTTAATTTTCCCTGAATCCGACGGCGTAAATGCTGGACTTTTCGCAAACGAATCACATCTGGCGGAGCCACATCGACAGAAACCACGGCACCTTGAAGACGCTGACAAATATCATCAACAACGAGCAAATTTTCATGCTGATTTTTTTTATCGCCTAGCAGCCATTGCCCCAATTTTTCGGCTTGCTGAGCATCATCAGAATTAGCAACCGTCCCCGCCAACGCTTCTGTATAAAGCTGAGTCTGCTTACGGTAGTAAAGCCGTTCGGGTGAAGACGCCAAAAATGCCTCGTACCGATTAAAAGCCAGCATAAAATGATAACAACGGTGATTTATCTGGCGACTCACTGCCATAAATTGTCCAGCCGCTAAAGATTCACTCAATATTAGTTGCGTCTTACGCGCCATCACAACCTTCTCCATCTTACGATGGGTGATAGTCTCCAAAGCCTGCTCAATCAAGTCACACCATTGAGTACGCTCTGGTACATTCTCCGCGTTCACGACCACCGCCTGTAACGCAGAGAATTCCCGGTGCGGAACTAACTGTTGCAAAAATTCCTGTGCATTTTTTACATCTTGTCGGCCAGCTATATTTAAATACAACCAGCTTTCGTCACGGCAGCGACGTAATTCGATACGAGGTAAAAACAGATAACCCGCTTCTCCTACTTCGGATTGCGTAATACGAGCGGGTTGAATCCGATCCCAAGCATTCAGCCCCCAGATCCGTATCTGTGGAAACTGACTATTTCTGTACAAAAAATCTTCGGCTAAAGCGATATCACTGAAAAGACGGATTTGCCCACAAGCAGCGACCTCTTCATGGCCCTCTCTGTGATGCCAATAGAACTGTGGATAATGAGACTGAACTGCCAGCCATTCCAGCCAGTAAGTGCTGCAACCTGCTGGCAAAGGAAATGAAATCTGTTGGATACCAACTTCGCTAACTTGTTCATTACTCAGTGTTTTGCATACATTAGCGACAACATTAGCAATTTGATTCACCACTTCTGCCCCAAAAGACGTGATAAAAATTAGGATTATACGGGGCATTAATAATAATTAAAGCCCTGATTATTTATGTAACTATACTTGTTCGATTCCGTTAGCGGAATGCCATTATCTCAATACTGAAACAGGATAAATCAGAAATTTTGTCCTTCAGATAACGAATACTAAGTTCATTAGTATGATCAATTTTCACGATGCAATTTATAAAAAGTGACTCTTTTACTTACTACGAAAAATCTACTAAATAGCGTTATTATAAACAAAGAAATAAACACTTATTCTTCAAAAAAATCATATCTTATTTTCACAATAGCCAAATAAGATTATTCAAAAATCTCATTGCTTGTTAATTTGAATTATCATATAAATAATTAAGACTTTAATTAAAATATAGATCTAAAAATAACAAAAACCTTTGTTAAATGACATTGAAAAAATAGATTACGATTCCATCTATTTTTTAAACATGCCATAAATGACAAATAAAAAAACATCTAACTTATTCTTTACAAAAAGACCATATTATCCACCTTTTAAATTAATAAGGTGAAAATTACATAACCCCCACATCATAAATCAACTTAACTAATTGTTTTAACTGGATTTTCAAAACACAACATTAAAATATTTTATATTTACCATATTAACATCAATTAAAAAATGAAATTTCAAACCATATAAAAAAGAGAAATAAAAGATCATTCTTACATTTAATGATTAAAATAATAAAAATTCATATTATTTAATTCCATATATTAGATATACAAAAACCATAAATAATTTTATTTAAGATTAATTGCAATGCAAAAAATTATTTAATAAAACTCATGAATAAAACTATTTTTTCAACAATTACTCGCGGAAATATATGTATTTTTAATTCGGATTATTCAATAAAAAACACAACGTTAATTTAACAATATGAGTATTATGACGTTCGGTTGTGCCTTGATGTATTTAATAGTTTTTCAATAAAGCAAGAACCACTAATGGAGAAATATATGTTATTAGCTCAACTTCCAGCGGAAAAAACACTAAACGAAACAGATATTCCCTCGGCTACCTTGCAATTACTGACTGGTAAACGAGAAGGTGTTGCACGCCCCGGAGGAATATTTACCAAAGAAGACCTGATTAATATCAAACTGTATGTTAAGAAAGGGCTATCATTCCCTTTTAATCTTGAGGAAGTAAAGAGCTACTTGGGTTACCAAAAGATCGATATCGCCGGATTAGAACCAGAAGATATTCACACTTTGTTTGAAGAGATCCGCACTCACTCGTTTAGCTGGAGCCATGTGGAAAACGATATTCTGCAACAGAGCATAGACCTGGAAGTAGTTGGCAAACAAATCACCGAAACGGGTGAAAATATCATTAGTATCATTAATGAAATGCCAATTATCACACGCATAAAGAGGAGATTAGGAGGGATATCGCATAGACAACTCGCCGAGATCACCTACACCCATGAAGATAGAGAAGTCTCATCTGTTCTGGGAGAAATCCTTGACACCATGAAAAATGATATTAATAAACAGCGGGAGAAAACTGAAAAGGTCAAAACCGAAGTATCTGATTTCAAGCTAAAGCTAATTGGTGGCAGATTGTCAAACGGCAGCATTGCTCTAGGTTTACAACCGCAAGTCGAAAATAAGCGAAAGCTGATGAGAGATAATAAGATGTCGGTCAGCATCGGAGATCTGGACGATAAAATCACTGAGAAAAAAGAGGAAATTACCCAACTCAAGAAAGACTACGATAGATTCGTAGGATTAGCTTTCTCCGGTATCGCAGGGGGACTGATCGGCCTCGCTATTACTGGTGGCATTTTTGGTTCCAAGGCAGAAGAAGTGCGAAAACGTAAAAATATGCTGATCGAAGAAGTACGCAGCCTGGAAGAGAGCATCAAAGGTAAACGCGCACTACAAAAATCTATTACTAGTTTATCACTTGATTTTAGCGACATTGATACCCGTCTGTTGGATGCAGAAGTGGCTCTGAACCATTTGGATTACATGTGGCAATCCATGCTGACCCAGATCAGCGCGTCTAAAGACAAATTCACCCAAATTAACGATGCACTGAATCTGACCTCTTTTATCACTAAATTCCAGCAAGTCATAAACCCTTGGAAAGAGGTAGAAGGTTCCGCTAAACAATTAGTCAAAGTTTTCGATGAAGCATTGAAAGAATACAAACATCGCTATAACTAATCGTTCCCCGTGTTACATAGGACTATAGAAAAAAGGAGTATTAAAATGACTGAAGTCATTACTTTCCCTCAGAAAACTATTACTTATCCAGAAATCAGCGTAAAAACTTTGAGTCAAGCGGTGAAAAACATTTGGCGTTTAACACACCAGCAAAAATCAGGCATTGAAATCATCCAGGAAAAAACTCTGCGCATAAGCTTATATAGCCGTGATATCGACGAAGCCGCTCGCGCCTCTGTGCCTCATCTACAAACTGTTCTGAGGCAACTCCCACCTCAAGACTATTTCCAGACCATCATCGAAATTGATACTGCTCTGGAAAATACCGAATTGGATGACGAGACACGAAAGACCCTGTTGGAAGCACGTTCAGAACAAGTACGCAGTTTAAATAAAGATGTTAAAAACGTCATTTCCAGCTTCCACGAAGAAGCTAATATAATGACCAGCAAAATTGCTGATGTTCAGAATGTTGTTATTTTAGAACGTCTGGAAGAGCGCCTGAAAGAAGAACAGGAAAAAAAAGAAGAGCTGCAAGCCGATATTACGCAGAAAGAGCAGGATAAGGCCAAATTAATCCCAGATCGCGACAAGCTCATCGAAAGCCAAAATATTATCCGTCAATATAATCTGGCCGATATGTTTAAGGACTATATTCCCGATGTCAGTGAACTGGACAAACTGAATCTGTCTAGCCCTAAAAAAGAATTGATCAAACAAGCGATCAAACAAGGAATTGAGATCACTAAAAAGATTCTGACCAATATCTCCACCGGGCTAAAGTATGTTGAGCTAGCTGATGCCAGAATCAAATTGGATAAACAAATCGCTCAATTAACCGAAGATTGCGACGATTTAAAAACTCAGTTAAAAGGCGTAGAACAACGGATTGCCGGTATCGCTGATGTGCATCAAATCGATAAAGAACGCACTACCCTATTACTCCAGGCAACTAAACTGGAACAAGTATGGAGCATCTTTGCCAGCCAATTACAGGAGACCATAGATGATCAAACCCGTCAGCAAAGCCTGACTAAACTCATACACGATCAGCTAGACTACCTTGACAATCTGGAATCACAATACAGCGGGATTCTGCTGAAATAAATATAAGCTTGTCCTCTGAATCAACAAATTGCAATAACCCGGTAAGGATGATCTTACCGGGTTTTTATTCCAAATAATCCGTACAACTGACTGGCTATTTAGAGAATAATTTTCGCTTGCTGTATCACATCAATCAGCGGTTGAGGCCAAATCCCTAGCGCTAACACCAGTAATGCAGAAATCAAAACAACGATCCCGCCGGCAGTCGATGCCCAATTCCTTGGTGTGTCACGATTAAGAGCCTTCGGCGCAGGCAGGTACAAACTCACCATGACCCGTAGGTAGTAATACAAACCGATAGCACTACCCACAACCACAGCACCTGTCAGCCACCACAGTTCCGCTTTCACACCCAACACAATGACGTAGAACTTACCAATAAAGCCAAACGTCATTGGTATCCCTGCCAGTGACAACATCATCACCGTCATCACCGCGGACAGAATCGGTTTATGCCAAAACAGGCCGCGGTATGAGTAGAGGGAATCCGCATCCGGCCCTTTATATGGGCTGGACATGAGGCTAACAACGCCAAATGCGCCGATACTGCTAAACAGATAACCTGCCAGATAGATACCGACTGTTTCTTCCGAAAGCTGGTGATTCTGTACCGCCACCAACGCCACCAGCAGATAACCCAAGTGAGCAATCGAAGAGTAACCAAGCAGACGTTTGATATTTGTCTGGGTCAGCGCCATCAAGTTACCGAACAACATAGAGGCAATCGCAATAACGGTTAATATCGTGCGCAATGCTTCGCTATCCGCCATTGGTGCTTCAACAAACAAACGCACCACTACTGCGAAAATCGCTATCTTACTGGCTGTTGCCAGGAAGGTAGAGACCGGAGCAGGCGCGCCCTGATAAACATCCGGTGTCCAGAGATGGAAAGGCACCAGTGATAATTTGAAGCCAAGGCCAACAACCAGCATACCCAAGCCTGACAGTATCAAAGGTTGATAGATATAGCTGTCAGACAAGCGATGCCCCAATGCAGCAAAAGAGAGATCGCCTGATTCCGCATATAACAACGCTATACCAAACAGCATGAAAGAAGAGGCTGCCGCAGACAGCAACATATACTTAATTGCCGCTTCCAGAGAGCGTTTCTGGCGATATGCATAACCAATCAAACCAAACAGCGGCAAAGTTAATAACTCAATGCCGATAAACAACGATGCCAAGTGGTTTGCACAAGCCAGAAGAATCCCGCCCACTGTCGCAATTAGCACCAGCAAATAGAACTCTTCTTTGTTATCTGGATAATTTTCTAACCAGGAATAGGCGAAAGTCGTCGTTGCCAGGCTCGCAACCAGCACGAGACCGATATAGAGCATTGCATAGCGATCCACATGAACCAGTGGAGTGACATCCATCGCTTCTTGCTGTCCGACAAAATAGAGAGACAGTAGAGCCAGATTCAAACCTACCACGGTCAGAGTGGTGTTAATAAAGTGATCGCGTCGCCACGCAATGGACAGCATCACAACCACTACCGTCAATCCGACGATCAACAGCGGTAACAGCGCGATCAGTTGTTGAGGAGTTATTGTCATGGCGAATTACGGCCTTGTAGTTGAAATTGAAGCTGAATACCAGGTCTGGATGTTATCCATCGCTGCCGCTGAAGTATCAAGGATAGGTTGTGGGTAGAAACCCATCACCACCAGTAATATCAACAGCACCATTACAATGGATACTTCTCGCATATCCATCCGTCTTAGTGGTTCGTCTGATTTTGCCTCACCGTAGTAAGCACGTTGCATCATATACAGGGCATAAACAGAGGCGAAGACCAGACCAAATACAGAAATCGTTATAATTAACGGAAATTCACTAAAACTACCAAACAGGATCATAAATTCACCGATGAAGTTACCGGTCCCCGGCATTCCCAGTGTCGCAACAGCAAAGGAGAGCGATAACGCAGGCAAGAACTGCACACGTTTCCACAAACCACCCATGAGATTCATATCACGGGTATGTAAGCGCTCATAAAGTTGCCCACAGAGAATAAACATACCTGCGGCTGACAGACCATGAGCAATCATCTGAATAATTGCCCCTTGGTAAGCAAGCTGGCTGCCAGAATAGATCGCGATTAACACAAACCCCATATGAGAGATACTGGTATAAGCAATCAAGCGCTTGATATCTGTCTGGCTGAATGCCATCCATGCGCCATAGAAGATCCCGAGCACACCAAACCACATCGCAATCGGTGTGAACTCATGAGAAGCTTCCGGGAACAGTGGCAAAGCGAAACGCAACAGACCATAACCCGCCGTTTTCAGCAAAATACCCGCCAAGTCAACAGAACCCGCTGTCGGTGCCTGACTGTGCGCATCAGGTAACCACCCATGTAACGGCACAACCGGCATTTTTACAGCAAACGCAATGAAGAAACCGAGCATCAGCAAGTATTGAACGGTATGTGACATGGGTGTATTCAGCAGTTTTTGATAGCTGAATGTCCACTCACCTGTTCCGTTATAGTGAACCAATACCAACGCCATAATCGCAATTAACATCACCAAGCCACTCGCCTGGGTGTAAATGAAAAACTTGGTCGCCGCGGTGATACGAGTCTTACCGCCTGAACCTCTGTGCCCCCAAAGCGCAATCAGGAAGTACATCGGCACCAACATCATTTCCCAGAAGAAGAAGAACAGGAACATGTCGATAGCGAGGAACACCCCCATCACACCACCCAAGATCCACAGCAGGTTCAAGTGGAAAAAGCCCTGATATGGCTGATTTTCCGTCCATGAACAGAGAATAGCCATCAGCCCCAGTAGTGCGGTCAACACCACCATCAGCAGCGATAAGCCATCCAGAGCAAGGTGAATACTGATACCAAAACGTGGGATCCACGGCATAAGAAATTCCTCTTGCCATTGAGGTATCCCTTGTGGATTCGCCAAGGTGTAGCCCCCCTGCAACCACAGTTGCAGAGAGAGCACCAGAGTCAACCCCATCGAGATTAACGCGATCCAACGCGGTACACGGGTACCGAAGCGTTCAGCCTGCCAACTCAACAGACCACCGATGAAGGGCATAAGAATTAGCCAAGGTAATAGCATGGCGCAATGTATCCCTTAAATTAAACCAGTAGCAACAGAGCTAAAACCAGCACTGCACCCAACCCCATAGAGGCAACGTACCAACGGACCTGTCCATTTTCACTCAGGCTAAGACCTTTGTTACTCCAGCGTGATAACACCGCAGGAATATTCATCAGTGAATTTAGCGGATCGTTTCGCAATACATGTGTAATGTTCTTGAACGGCTTAACAAATATCCAGTCATAGAGAACATCAAAGCCCCAAGCATTAAACCACCATACGGAGAAGAAACGCCCCGGAGCACTTTTCGCCACACCATTCACTAACTGACGTTTACCCAAATACAGTGCCATTGCCAACAAAATACCCGCCACAGCGATCACGCCAGAAACCACTTCCAAGGTCATTTTGCCTGTGTGATCCGTTGCATGGCTTCCCGGCAACACACCCGCTAATGGCGGCACAATCAGTGCGCCCACAAAGGTGGAAAGCACCAGCAATACCAGTAACGGCAGGTGATGGGTAATACCTTTAACAGGATGGGCTTTGGTTTTCGCCTCACCGTGGAATACGATGAAAATCATGCGGAAGGTATACAAGGAAGTCATAAACGCCCCCGCCAGACCAGCCAGCATTAGGTTGATATGACCATGTGACATCGCTCCCCACAGAATTTCATCTTTACTGTAAAAACCGGCGGTGACAATTGGCAACGCGGATAACGCCGCGCCACCCACCAAGAAACAGACATAAACCAATGGAATGGATTTACGCAATCCTCCCATTTTGAAAATATTCTGCTCGTGGTGACAGGCCAAGATGACGGAACCCGATGCCAGGAACAACAGCGCCTTAAAGAAAGCGTGAGTCATCAGGTGGAAAATTGCTGCATCCCACGCCTGAACCCCCAACGCTAAGAACATGTAGCCAATCTGGCTCATGGTTGAGTAAGCCAATACTCGCTTAATATCAGTTTGCACTAACGCGGCAAAACCAGCCAACACCAGCGTGATAGCGCCGATAGTGCCAACCAGTTGCAGGATTTCCGGTGCCATCAGGAATAGACCGTGACTGCGTGCAACCAAGTAAACCCCAGCGGTTACCATCGTTGCAGCATGAATCAGCGCGGAAACTGGTGTCGGACCGGCCATCGCATCGGCCAACCAAGTTTGTAACGGCAATTGGGCTGATTTACCTACCGCTCCCCCCAACAACATCAGGGTTGCCCAAGTAATCGCCGAAGAACCCGCTTCTAGATGCTGCGGTGCCAAAATCGCCAGCTCGCGGAAGTTCAACGTTCCCAGATTGTCATACAGAATGAACATGCCGATAGCCAAGAAGACGTCACCCACACGGGTAACAACAAAGGCTTTCATTGCCGCGGCACCATTCGCCGGGTTGGTATAGTAGAAGCCAATCAGCAGATAACTGCACAACCCTACCCCTTCCCAACCGAGATACATCAGCATCATGTTATCTGCCAGAACCAGTATCACCATGCTGGCAATAAACAGGTTGGTATAAGCGAAGAAACGGGAATAACCCTCTTCACCACGCATATACCACGAGGCATACATATGGATCAGGAAACCAACACCAGTCACCACACTCAACATGGTAAGCGATAAACCATCAAGAACCAGAGTGAATGGGATACTGAAATTCCCAACTTCCATCCAGTTCCATAGGTTCTGACTGTAAACCAGATCACCTGCACCATTTTGGCTGTTGAAATCGATAGCAACCCATAAGGTCACCAACGCAGCCAAACCAACAGAACTAATCCCAATGGTAGCTGATGTATTTTCAGACCAGCGGCCACGGGAAAATGCCAACAGCAAAAATCCCAGCAGTGGCAGCAGAATTGTTAAATAGAGTAAGTTCATCCGCGCATCTCACTGACTGTATCAATATTCAGATTCTGGCGACGACGATAGAGCTGCAATAACAGCGCCAGGCCAATACTCGCCTCGGCTGCCGCTAAGCTGATAGCCAAAATAAACATCACCTGACCATCTGGCTGGCCCCAATAGCTGCCTACCACAACAAAAGCCAAAGCCGCAGCATTAATCATCACTTCGAGCCCAATTAACATAAACAACAGATTACGGCGGATAATGAGCCCGGTCAGGCCCAACACAAATAGAATTGCCGCCAAAATCAGTCCATGTTGAAGAGGTATCATGGTTGTTCCTCCGCATTTCGGTTGCTGAGCACTTCACCCTGTTTATGCTCACGGCCTATGTGATACGCCACTACCATACCGGCAAGTAATAGCAAAGAAGCCAGTTCAACGGCCAATACATACGGACCAAACAAACTGATACCCACTTCTTTGGCACTGATAACTTCACCTGTGATATTGTCGGCAATATCGCCATGAGAAACATTGATAATGGTATACACCAGCACAACAAGTAGCACGGCTGACAGTATCCCCGGACCGATCCAAGTCTTCGGTTTCAACCAGACACGCTCTTGTTCAACCACAGATTTGCCAAGGTTAAGCATCATCACCACGAAAACGAACAGCACCATAATGGCCCCGGCGTAAACGATGATCTCTAGCGCACCGGCAAAGTAAGCACCAAGCGAAAAAAACACCGCTGAAAGTGCCAGCAGAGAGACAATCAGATACAAAAGCGCGTGTATCGGATTGGTATGGGTAATCACCCTGATAGTTGCCAATATGGCAATCAACCCGGCAGTATAAAACGTAAATTCCATGAATATCGCTCCTTACGGCAACAGGCTTTTAACGTCGATAGGTTTGGCTTCATTGTCGGCTTCACCTTTCGATTTGCCGTCAATCGCCATACCTGTCTTACGGTAAAAGTTATAATCAGGATATTTACCCGGACCTGAAATCGTCAGGTCCTCTTTTTCATACACCAGATCCTGGCGCTTAAATTCCCCCATTTCAAAATCCGGCGTTAATTGGATCGCAGTAGTCGGGCAAGCTTCTTCACATAAGCCACAGAAAATACAGCGTGAGAAGTTAATGCGGAAAAATTCTGGATACCAACGACCATCTTTATGTTCAGCTTTTTGCAGTGAGATACATCCCACCGGACACACCGCCGCACACAGGTTACAGGCAACACAACGCTCTTCACCGTCCGGATCGCGCGTCAGCACAATACGGCCACGGTAACGGGGTGGCAGATAAACCGGTTCCTCTGGATACATTTGGGTTTCGCGCTTATGAAAGGCATGCAAGCCAATCATCCAAATACTGCGTACCTGGGTGGCAAAACCAACCACTAACTCTTTTAATGTCATGGTTCATTCCCCCCTTATTGAGCGTTGTACAAAATCACTGCCGCAGTTGCCAGCAGGTTAAGTAAGGTCAGCGGCAGACAGACTTTCCAGCCAAATGCCATCACCTGGTCATAACGCGGACGTGGTAAAGAGGCACGTATCAGGATAAACATCACCATGAAGAATGCCGTTTTCAACGCAAACCAGACAAACGGCGGCAAGAACGGACCATGCCAACCACCAAAGAACATTGTCACAATCAGGGCAGAAACCGTGACAATACCGATATATTCACCAACGAAGAACAGACCGAATTTCATACCGGAATATTCAATATGATAACCGTCAGCTAGCTCCTGTTCTGCTTCCGGCTGGTCAAATGGATGACGGTGACACACCGCCACACCCGCGATAGCAAAAGTCAAGAAGCCAAAGAACTGAGGAATGACATTCCACATATGCTCTTGTGCATTGACGATATCCACCATATTGAAGGAATCTGCCTGCGCCACAACGCCCATAAAAGAGAGGCCAATAAACACTTCGTAACTCAGTGTCTGCGCGGAAGCACGCATCGCCCCCAGTAATGAGTATTTGTTGTTACTTGACCATCCAGCAAACAGCACCGCATAGACAGCCAGACCCGCCATCATCATGAAGAACAAAATACCGATGTTCAGATCAGCGGCCATCCAAGTCGGCGTGATCGGCACAATGGCAAATGCCAGCAACAGAGAAACGAAACCAATCACCGGTGCTAAGGTAAAGATCATTCTGTCGGCAAACCGGGGTACCCAGTCCTCTTTGAAGAACATTTTGATCATGTCAGCGACGATCTGTAACGACCCGCCCCAACCTACACGGTTTGGTCCATAACGGTTTTGAAACAGCCCTAACAAACGACGTTCACCAAAGCTCATCAAAGCCCCGCAGATAACCACCACTACTAGGATCACCACGGCTTTCAGAACAGCAATCAGCACATCAATAATTTCGGGGGTTAACCAACTCATTATGCAACCTCCCGCAAATTATTCACGGAAACACCTGCCAATACCGGAGGGATACCCGGCATTCCCATTGGCAAACCGATTTGCCCTTGAGCAAGACTTTCACTCAGACGAACTGCCAGACGCAGTTGCTGACCAAAACAATCAAACTCCAGAACAGAACCCGCTTTCACACCCAATTGATCCGCATCTTTGCTATTGAGCATCACATAAGGCTCCGGCATACGTTCCTGAATCACATCGGAACGCTGAGTTAACTCTTCACTACCAAACAAGTGATGGTAAGGAGCCACTGTCCATTGGTTATTTTGTGCAGTAAAGGCTGTCGGGATCTGATCAAAATAGTTCAAACCACCGTCAGTGGTTTCAATCAGACGCACACCAGGATCGCCAAAGCGCAGATGACCACCTACCTCTGCCTGGAATTTGTTCCAAGCCTGTGGTGAGTTCCAGCCCGGTGCCCATGCAAATGGCACCTGCTGACGATAGGCATTAGGGCTATTGTTACCTTCCATTGAGAAAGCAAATGGCGAATCGACATCCTGCGGCTGACGTTGCTCATGTACGCTGAGATTCGCCAGCATAGCAGTACGACCACTGTAACGATGCGGTGAACGTGCCAGTTTCTGACCGCGGATACGGAATGTAGAATCAGGCGCTGCATCAACAATGCCTTTAAGCTGTGGCATTGTTTCAACACAGGCATCAATAACATGGTCAAGCTGCGTCCAATCTAAATGGCGTTCAGTATAAGTTGTATGCAAGGAGTGCAACCAACGCCAACTCTCCAGCATTACCACCGATTTGTCGTAGAAAGAAGGTTCGAAAACTTGGAAATAGCGCTGCGCCCGGCCTTCCTGATTTACCAGCGTACCGTCACTTTCTGCAAAGCTAGAAGCTGGAAGAATCAAATGAGCTTTATCCATGATGGCCGTGCGTTGATGATCAACTACAACCAAGTTTTTCAGCTTGTTCAGTGCATCATCTACCTTATCTGCTGCGGCATGCCGATAGAGATCATTTTCCATCACGATAGCCGTATCAGATTCACCACTGCTTATCCGTTGCAGCGCAATATCCAGTGGCTGAGCCTCCATCATTGCCAATCCAATACTATTTGCATAGATTGCAACAAACGACAAACCGACATCTGAACCTCGGTCTTTCAGTGCCCAAGCAACATTAGCCGCAGCTTGAATAATCGCATCACTGCCGACGTTACTGCCGCTAATAATCAGCGGTTTCTTCGCGCCAATCAGTGCTTGCGCAACCATTTCCACTTTAGCTTTCAGTTCGTCAGGCAAATTCTCGACTGCCGGCGCAGTGTTATCCAATGCATGAGCGATGGCAAAACCAAAACGCGCCTGATCATCAACCGGTGCACGATAATTCCATGCGGCGATATCATCCAGACGAGTATCATCCACATTGGTCACAAACAGGGGATATTTCGCACGCTGACCAATATTCATCACCGCGGCAATTTGCCAATCAGCAACTTTCTGGGCAGCCGCCATTTCGCGGGCTTTGCCTTTCACAGCTTGACGAACTGCCAATGCCATCCGAGCGCCGGTTTGCGTTAGATCTTCACCTAAAATCAGTACCGCATCATAGCTTTCAATTTCACGCAGCGACGGGGTATAAACACCACCCTGTTGCAGAATTTCCAACATCATATCAAGACGTTGTTGTTCAGCCGCAGCAATCCCACTATAGAAGTTTTCCGCGCCCACCAGTTCACGCAGGGCAAAATTACTTTCCAGACTAGCGCGAGGGGAACCAATACCGATGGCATTTTTCGCCTGACGTAAAATATCCGCCCCACCCTGCATGGCCTGTTCAGCGTTAAGCGCGATCCAGTGATCGCCACGCAGTTGTTGTGGCTGACGAGGGCGATCTTTACGGTTGACATAACCGTAACCGAAACGACCGCGGTCACACATAAAATAGTGGTTTACCGTCCCGTTATAACGGTTCTCGATACGGCGTAATTCACCATAACGCTCTCCTGGGCTGGTGTTGCAACCAATGCTGCACTGTTGGCAAATACTTGGCGCAAACTGCATATCCCATTTGCGGTTATAACGTTCAGAGTGGGTTTTATCAGTAAATACCCCGGTTGGACAGATTTCTACCAAGTTACCGGAGAACTCACTTTCCAGCGTTCCGCTTTCAGGGCGACCAAAATAGATATTATCGTGAGCGCCATAGACACCAAAATCAGTGCCGTCGGCGTAATCTTTGTAGTAACGCACACAACGATAACAGGCAATACAGCGGTTCATTTCATGAGAAATAAACGGCCCCAATTCCTGATTGTTATGAGTACGCTTAGTGAAACGGTATTTACGGAATGTATGACCGGTCATCACGGTCATATCCTGTAAGTGGCAGTTGCCCCCTTCTTCACACACCGGGCAATCGTGCGGATGGTTAGTCATCAACCACTCAACCACACTCTCACGGAACTTTTTAGCCTCTTCATCATCAATCGAGATGAAAGTGCCATCCGCTGCCGGAGTCATACAGGACATTATCAGACGACCGCGCGTATCATCCGCGTTTTGATATTGCTTCACCGCACACTGGCGGCAAGCGCCAACGCTTCCAAGCGCTGGATGCCAGCAAAAATAAGGAATATCCAACCCCAAAGAGAGGCAGGCTTGTAACAGGTTATCAGCCCCGTCTACATCATATTTTTTGCCGTCTACATGTATCGTAGCCATAGTCAGCATGCTTCCAAATGACCTGCTGTTCAGCAAGTGTTAATCAAAAATTCTGCTAATCTCGTGAAGAACCCATTACCAACGCTGTTTCAACAGGTTTGACTGGATGCCCGTAATGAAATGGGTATTCCCATAGTCCTTAGTCACAATTCCAGCTTCGAATTCATCACGGAAATATTTGATGGCACTCTGTAGTGGTTCCACGGCCCCTGGTGCGTGAGCACAGAATGTATTACCTGGCCCAAGGAAGCGACAGAGCTGTTCCAACGTTTCAATATCCCCCGGTTGCCCTTCCCCACGCTCTATTGCACGCAGGATTTTCACGCTCCACGGCAACCCGTCACGACATGGCGTACACCAGCCGCAAGATTCACGGGAAAAGAACTCTTCAAGATTACGGGTTAAAGAAACCATGTTAATTTCATGGTCAACCGCCATTGCCAAGGCAGTGCCCAAGCGGCTGCCCGCTTTAGCGATATTTTCGAAATCCATTGGCAGATCCAAATGTTCAGCGGTCAGAAAGTCAGTCCCTGCCCCACCTGGCTGCCATGCTTTGAATTTCAAGCCGTCACGCATACCGCCGGCATAATCTTCAAGAATTTCACGGGCAGTCGTACCAAATGGCAACTCCCACAAGCCCGGATTTTTCACCCGGCCGGAGAACCCCATCAGTTTGGTACCGGCATCTTTACTCTTGCCCGCACTTAGACCGATATACCACTCTTTACCGTATTCGAGAATTGAAGGAACGTTGCACAAGGTTTCAACGTTGTTGACGCAAGTAGGCTTACCCCATGCGCCGGAAGTGGCTGGAAATGGCGGTTTTGAACGAGGATTAGCTCGGCGACCTTCCAGTGAGTTAATCAGCGCGGTTTCTTCACCGCAGATATAACGCCCTGCGCCGGTATGAACAAACAACTCAAAATCAAAGCCGCTGCCCATAATGTTTTTACCCAACAAACCCGCGGCCTTAGCTTCTTCGATGGCTTTACGCAGATGCACGGCCGCTTCCACATATTCACCACGCAGGAAGATATAGCCACGATAAGCTTTCAAGGCAAAGGCACTGATCAACATCCCTTCCACCAGCAAGTGAGGAAGTTGCTCCATCAGCAAGCGATCTTTGTAAGTACCCGGCTCCATTTCATCTGCATTACATAGCAGATAACGGATATTCATGCTTTCATCTTTTGGCATCAGGCTCCACTTCAAACCAGTAGAGAAACCTGCACCGCCACGGCCTTTCAGCCCAGCGTCTTTTACCAGAGAAACCACTTCATCTGGGGACATGCTTTTCAGTGCTTTTTCAGCACCACGATAACCACTTTTGCTACGGTACTCATCCAACCATACCGGTTGTTTATCATCCCGTAAACGCCAGGTAAGAGGATGGTTTTCCTCAGTACGAATAATTTCTTTTATTCCTGAATATGCTGTCATGGATACTGCTCCAGTAACTTTTCAATCTCTTCAGGTCTGACAGAACTGTGCGTATCGTCATCGATCATCATGGTCGGGCCTTTGTCACAGTTACCCAGACAACAGGTTGGCAACAGCGTAAAACGCCCATCTTTCGTTGTCTGCCCCGGACAGATATTCAGATGTTTTTCAATCGCAGCCTGGACATCCTGATAACCGGTAATATGACAAACCACACTGTCACAATAACGAATAATATGGCGGCCCACAGGTTGACGATAAATCTGGCTGTAAAATGTTGCCACACCTTCCACATCACTAGCGGGAATACCAAGCACATCAGCAATCGCGTAAATAGCACCATCCGGTACCCAACCACGATGTTTCTGTACAATTTTCAATGCTTCTATCGAAGCGGCGCGCGGATCTTCGTAGTGGTGTTTTTCGTGCTCAATAGCATCGTGCTCTTCAGTGCTCAGCACAAAATCTGCTTTTGCCTGAGACTCTGTTACGTTAACCACATCAAGGCGCGCTTGTTGAGCACTCGCGTTAATTTCACTTTGCATAGTTAGCGATCCACATCAGACATAACAAAATCGATACTGCCCAGATACACGATCAGGTCAGAAACTAAGCTACCGCGGATTACCGATGGGATCTGCTGCAAATGCGGATAACTCGGTGTACGGACACGGGTACGGTAACTCACAGTACTGCCGTCACTGGTGAGGTAATAGCTGTTGATGCCTTTGGTGGCCTCAATCATTTGGAAAGATTCATTTGCCGGCATTACTGGTCCCCATGACACTTGCAAAAAGTGGTTAATCATAGTCTCAATATGCTGCAAAGTACGCTCTTTGGGTGGTGGCGTCGTCAGTGGATGATCGGCTTTGAAGGGGCCTTCTGGCATATTATCCAGACACTGTTTCAAGATTCGCAAGCTCTGACGCACTTCCTCCACTTTCAACATCACACGGTCATAACAGTCGCCGTTATTACCAATCGGCACGTCGAAATCGAAATTTTCATAGCCGGAGTATGGACGCCATTTACGCACATCAAACGCGATACCCGTCGCCCGCAACCCAGCGCCAGTGGTGCCCCATTCAAGGGCTTGTTTGGAATTATACGCGGCAACCCCAATAGAACGGCCTTTCAGGATGCTGTTTTTCAGCGCTGCTTTCACATAGGAATCAAGGCGTTTAGGCATCCAGTTCAGGAAATCGCGCAATAATCTATCCCAACCACGCGGCAAGTCATGAGCAACACCGCCAATGCGGAACCACGCCGGGTGCATACGGAAACCGGTAATCGCCTCCACCAGATCATACACTTTCTGGCGGTCAGTAAAGGCGAAGAATACCGGTGTCATCCCGCCAACGTCCTGAATGAAGGTCGAGATGTAGAGTAGGTGGCTGTTAATGCGGAACAATTCCGACAACATGACGCGAATGGTTTTTACCCGGTCAGGCACTTCAATTCCCGCCAGTTTCTCCACCGCCAGCACATAAGGCATCTCGTTAACACAACCGCCTAAGTATTCAATACGGTCTGTATAGGGAATATAACTGTGCCAAGATTGTCGCTCTCCCATCTTCTCCGCGCCACGATGGTGATAACCAATATCCGGGACACAATCGACAATCTCTTCACCATCCAGTTGCAGGATGATACGGAACGCACCATGAGAAGAGGGATGGTTAGGACCAAGGTTAAGGAACATAAAGTCCTCATTCTCGGTACCCCGTTTCATTCCCCACTCTTCTGGTTTGAAAGTCAGCGCTTCCATTTCCAGATCTTCTTTCTGTCTGGTCAGTTCAAAAGGATCAAATTCCGTCGCACGAGCGGGATAATCCTTACGCAGCGGATGCCCTTCCCAAGTCGGCGGCAACATAATACGACGCAGGTTTGGATGGCCGTTAAAGACAACGCCAAACATTTCCCATGTTTCACGTTCATACCAGTTGGCATTTGGAAACAGAGGAGTTGCAGTCGGGAGATTCAGGTCTTTTTCACTAAGTGCAACCTTCAACATAACATCGCGGTTACGCTCAATAGAAAGCAGGTGATAAAACACAGAAAAATCTGCCTCTGGCAGACCCTGGCGGTGAGTACGCTGGCGCTCATCCATGCCATGCAAATCGAACAGCATGACATAAGGTTTAGGCAGTTTCTTCAGGAAAGTCATTACTTCCAGTAATTGTTCACGCTTCACCCAAACAACGGGTATACCAGTACGGGTTGGCTGAACAGTAAAGGCATCCGGGCCAAAGTGGTTACGCAGCTCACTCACAACCGGATCATCAAGATGGTCGTGAGTTTGCCACGCAGGCCGGGCGCTTTCTTGCGCTATCTGATCTATCATCATTTTTCACCACAACGCTTTGATCAGTGTTCGTTTTGATCAGGATTAGTATCGCAACACATTGCTCTGGTTACATTCATTAGGCTACTTTAGTCACGCCTACTGTCTAACAGACAGATTCTTAAACTTCGTCTGGCGTACGCAGGTTTTTCACTGCGATACGTTCCCCGTGCTTACGTTCTCTTTCTGACTGCATATTGGCACGGTAAACCCCTTGATCTCCCACCACCCAAGACAGTGGACGACGCTCTTTGCCGATCGACTCCTGCAACAACATCAGAGCTTGCATATAAGCTTCAGGACGGGGAGGACAGCCAGGAATATAAACATCAACAGGGATAAATTTATCGACGCCTTGCACTACGGAGTAAATATCATACATGCCACCAGAGTTGGCGCAGGCTCCCATAGAGATAACCCACTTCGGCTCCAGCATCTGGTCATACAGGCGCTGAATAACCGGTGCCATTTTGGTAAAACACGTTCCAGCGACCACCATAAAATCCGCCTGGCGGGGTGATGCACGTAAAACTTCAGCGCCAAAACGAGCGACATCATGAACAGCGGTAAATGATGTGGCCATTTCCACATAACAGCAGGAAAGACCAAAGTTGTAGGGCCAAAGGGAGTTTTTACGTCCCCAGTTCACCATATCATGCAGAGCATGCTCCAATTTGCCCATGTAAACACTACGGTGGACATGCTGCTCCAGTGGGTCTGCGACAATTTCCTGTTTTTGCAGGGGATAACGGTCATTCTCACCGTTCGGATCTATGCGGGTGAGCGTATAATCCATCTTTAAATGCCTCGCTATTACTGCGGATGACTATTGTTAATGTTAATCACAACACTTGGTTTACTGACCTGGCGGCTTGAACGAGATGGCGTCCAATTTAGCCCCCCAATACGCACCAGATACAACAAGCCTGCGAGTAACACCAAAATGAAAATGCTTGCTTCGATAAAGCCTAACCAGCCACTCTCTTTGATAGAAACTGACCATGCATATAAAAACAGCGCTTCAACATCGAAGATGACAAAGAACATGGCGACCAGATAGAACTTGGCCGACATACGGAGACGAGCACTACCGACAGAATCAATACCGGATTCATAAGGGACATGTTTTGCCCGGGCTTTTGCTCTCCCGCCCAAGAAAAACGCCCCTAACAGCATCAAAGCACACAGACCGAAAGCACCTAAAAGAAATACCGCGAATGCCCAGTGATGGGCAAAGAGTTCAGTGGATGTTGACATACTCATTGCTTACTCATCAAAAGTGGTGTCAAAAGTGTCTGCTCTTTTGTCTGGCAGTGTTGCACCACATCGATTCAAGGGAAGGGGTAACAACCAAATCTGAAACACTGTTAATCAATGATTGATGGAGTGAATCTTCTTGGTTTTTACTCCTCTCAACAATATTTTGTCTGTTATGACAAAATTAATCTAACATTTATTTACAAACAACAAACTTAGTCTTAACGGATTGTGCTGCCGCACTGCTAAAACGTGTCAGTCAACTGGCATGCGAACAGCGGCGGAAACTAGTCTAACCGATAACTCGCTTTTACTACATCATTATCTCAGGAAAAACCTGCCTTTCCACTGCTACATAGGGAGTATTTCTTTGATCAAGTACACAATTTGGCAGAAAAAAATTTTACTACTGATGATAATTCATTCAAATCTCAAGAAATTATATTTTTTATCCATTAGCGACAAGAAAAGTTCCCGTTCACTACAGAAATTCTTATTTCATCAATTCAGCGAATTATTACTTTGTTAACAATATAACAATTTGTTAACCAAATCAGGGGGGTGTTAAGAAAAATGCCACCGTATATTTAATGATTACGATAACAACAAAATAAGATGAATTTAGTTGATGATTACTTATAAATATATCTGGGGAGCTAATACCTCCTTCCGTCCATAATGGAGGTATTAGCAAAGACAAGTGTTTCAGATATTATTCACCAATAATATCGTCATCATCAGGAAGTTCTTCAGAAACACCCGATATCGTGTATGGCGTTTTCTTATTCTCTATTGCACTAAAAACCGTCAGAACAGATTCATTTTGTTCATTACTATGTCTATAAAGAGAGAATTGGGTTTCAGGCAAACGAGGAAGCCCTTCGCTCTCCCCTAAAATACGCAGATCAGCATTTTGCATTTCCAGAGGACGGGCAGTAATACCGACTTCTGCATTCACTGCCGTGCGAACTGCCGACAGAGAAGCGGCTTCATAAGCAATCCGCCACGATACTCCCACCTCATCCAACGTATCCAACGCCAACTGACGAAACGGGTTGGTTTCATCCATCACAACCAATGGCACAGGTTCATTTGGTTGTAGCTGGAAATCAGGGGCACAATGCCATAATACCGGTGTTGAGCGCAGAACAGTCCTTGGATGATGACTGATCTTCGCAGTTGTGAGCGCCAAATCGATCTCATGGTTATCCAGCATACTTTCAATAAATTGAGTACGCTTTATACGGACATCTATTGCCATCCGCGGATAAACAGAAGCGATGCGATTCAACAAAAAAGGGAGCAGTGTATCCACCGTATCGTCGGATGCACCGATTCTTAGTTCGCCTTCTGCATCGCTATAGGTTAATGATGCGCTGGCATCATCGTTAGCGCGCAGAATTTGTCTTGCATAACCAAGAAGTTGAAGACCATGCTCTGTAAGAAGCTTATTACGGCCGTGGCGGGCAAACAGCTCTCTGCCTACCAACTGCTCCAAACGTTGCATTTGCTGACTTACAGCCGATTGCGTTCTGCATACTGCTGCTGCCGCTGCTGCAAAAGTATTTAAATCAGCAACAGCAACAAAAGTTCTTAGCAGATCGAGATCGAGATTCATTATCGGACGATTTGCATTTATCATTGTTTATTCATCACTTTTTTTTGATTTTAATTACTAACTAACCTGGTGTTTTTACGTAAGCACTATCAAATTAAATTAACATCGCTTAGACAGTACTCTACTCTATTAAATAGGGCAAAGATTTACTGCTGTTTTTTTACCTATTCAACCCATTGCGGGTTTTATTTTCTCCTCTTCGTTAGCAAAAGTTACTCGGATTCCTAAATAAATTGAGGACAATCCCTATTTACAACACCCTATATGTGATTTCTAGTTTGGTTATTTTGTTTTCTGACTCACGTCAAAGAATAACATAAGTTATATCAGAAAAACTAAATATAAAGTAAAAATCTACAATATCACTAATGTTTAATAATCCTATTCAGATAAATTTACAACTAGTTTCCAGAAATGATCAAAAATATTGTTCGATCTTTCTAAAATATATAGTTCTGAATTGCCAATTCAAGGCAAATCTTATACATAAGAATAAATTATACAAACACAACAATTTTTATTGGCAAATTGAGCCATGCTCATTTTCTCCTCATAATGGCGCAACCAAGCCGTTATCACGTTAAAAATACCCCATTTCCACACTAGAAAACACCCGCAATTCAGATTATAAATTTGATCCTGCAAATAAATTCAGAATTTAACGCTAACATAATTTACATAAAAAGATACTCAAATAACAACTTCCCTACTAAAACAACCATTTTAACCAAATATATCAATGCATCTTCAAAACATTCAGCGGGAAGAGTACATTAAATGTTACACACTATGCGCCAGGCGACCCCTTTTTTTGCCAAGATAAGGTAAGACTCTCTATGCTAGCAGTTAAAAAATCCAGCAAATTGGATAATGTTTGTTATGACATCCGCGGCCCCGTACTCAAGGAAGCTAAGCGCCTCGAAGAAGAAGGTAATAAAGTCCTCAAATTAAATATTGGTAATCCAGCCCCCTTTGGTTTTGAAGCGCCAGATGAAATCTTGGTAGATGTTATCCGTAACTTACCAACCGCGCAGGGTTATTCAGATTCGAAAGGTCTGTATTCCGCACGTAAAGCTATCATGCAACATTATCAAGCCCGGAATATGATGGATGTGACCGTTGAAGATATTTATATCGGCAATGGCGTTTCCGAATTAATCGTTCAAGCAATGCAAGCATTACTGAACACCGGTGATGAAATGCTGGTTCCTGCCCCTGATTATCCTCTCTGGACCGCGGCAGTTTCACTTTCTAGCGGTAAAGCCGTACATTATATGTGTGATGAAGCGTCAGATTGGTTTCCTGACTTAAACGATATCCGCAACAAAATTACGCCTCGTACACGTGGGATCGTGATTATTAACCCTAATAATCCAACGGGTGCTGTATATAGCAAAGAATTGCTATTAGAAGTTGTTGAAATAGCCCGTCAGCACAATTTGATTATTTTTGCTGATGAGATTTACGACAAAATCTTATATGACGATGCAGAGCATCATTCAATTGCCGCGCTCGCCCCTGATCTGTTAACAGTAACATTTAACGGGCTATCGAAAACATATCGGGTAGCAGGTTTTCGTCAAGGCTGGATGGTATTAAACGGTCCGAAGAAACACGCTAAGAGCTATATTGAAGGTTTGGAGATGCTGGCATCAATGCGTTTATGCGCCAATGTGCCAATGCAACACGCTATTCAAACTGCCTTAGGTGGTTACCAAAGTATCAGTGAATTCATTTTACCTGGTGGTCGTTTGTATGAGCAGCGTAACCGAGCATGGGAATTAATTAATCAAATCCCCGGTGTTTCCTGCGTAAAACCCAAAGGCGCTTTATATATGTTTCCCAAAATTGATACGAAGCGCTTTAATGTTCACGATGACCAAAAGATGGTGCTTGACCTTTTATTACAAGAGAAGGTTTTGTTAGTGCAAGGAACCGCATTTAACTGGCCGGAGCCTGACCATTTTCGCATTGTGACGCTACCAAGACTCGACGAACTGGAGATGGCAATTCAGAAATTCGCTCGATTTATTGGCAAATATCATCAGTAAAAATAATTTCCGTTCACAGAAAGAGATTACTGATAACGGGGATTATTCATACCATGCGTTCTATCGGTGTAGAAGAAAACCTATTTCTTCTATTCCGATAAATCTCTAACCCGTCCGATAAATCTAGCCTGTTCGATAAACCTAATCTGCCCGTTTTTTCCTCACTGATGAAAACCTCACCTGTCAGAGAGAAATCCTTGATAACCATTTCCATAACTTTCTTTATTGATACCAAATGATGATTCTCGGCAAAATACGACCAATAAATTTTCATTTTTTACCGGTAACACAGATTAATTTTTTTATTTTATGGGCAACTTTGGCAATGATTATATAAGGCATTAGCAAGATACAAAAGAATTAAACATTGCATTTATTAAACTTGATAAAAGAGAATGCCTGAATAAATAATAACCTATTGTAAATTATATGAAATTTTTGTATATAAATTGTATATAAAATGGAGTGAGGAAATAAATTTCTTTTAAAAAATATATCCATTACGATTATAACATTGCCGGTAAAGGTAAATTAGCCATATCGCCCCCCTGCTATACGGTCTGGATACCCATTTTAATGTGTGCCAGGTAAGTAGAATATTTCCCTATAAAATGAAGGGATAAAAATAAGAAACGATTTTAAGGTTTACTTCACCCCACCCTCCGCTCACAATAAAAACAATGTTTACTGTAAGAGATAATTATGAGCCACTTTTTTGCCCACCTATCCCGTTTGAAACTGATCAACCGTTGGCCTCTGATGCGCAATGTACGTACAGAAAATGTGTCTGAACACAGCCTACAAGTCGCTTTTGTCGCACACGCCTTAGCCATTATCAAAAACCGCAAATTTGGCGGCAATGTGAATGCTGAACGCATTGCGTTGCTGGCTATGTATCATGACGCCAGCGAAGTTATCACCGGAGATTTACCTACCCCGGTCAAATATCACAATCCACATATCGCACGGGAATACAAAAAGATAGAAAAAATCGCACAGAAGAAATTATTGGAAATGCTGCCCGCAGAGCTGCAAGAGGATTTCCGCCCAATTCTAGATGACAGTCAGCATACAGCAGAAGAAACTTTTATCATTAAGCAGGCCGATTCCCTGTGCGCTTATCTGAAATGTCTGGAAGAGTTATCGGCAGGCAACCATGAATTCAATCTGGCGAAAACCCGGCTTGAAAAAACCCTGGCTGATCGTCACAGCCAGGAGATGGATTACTTTATGAACGTTTTTGTACCGGGGTTCAGCTTGTCATTGGATGAAATTAGCCTTGATATTCCCCATTAAAATGGAAACAACCAAGGTATGACCAGCACACTTATCACCATCACCAGCAGCGTGAATGGTACGCCCAAACGGACAAAATCGGAAAACTTATAACCACCGGGGCCAAGAACCAGCGTATTCACTGGGGATGAAACCGGGGTCATAAATGCGGCAGAAGCTGCCACGCCAATAATCATGGCAAATGGCATCGGAGATACTGCCATTTCACGGGCGGCAGCAATGGCTATCGGTGCCATTAATACCGCCGTTGCCGTATTAGAAATAAACAAACCGATTACCGCACAAAGTACAAACAGACATACCAGCATCACCCTCGGCCCCATATCACCCGCAATATCCATCAGGCCACGGACAATCAGATCAATCCCGCCGGTTTTCTGTAATGCCAGAGCAAACGGCATCATTCCGACAATCAGAATAATACTGGGCCAATGAATAGAGCGATACGCACTTTCCATATCAATACAACGGAATTTCCCCATCAACAGGCAGGCTATCAACGCTGCAATCACATTGGGTACTTCATCGGTAAGCATCATGGCTACCATCAGCGCCAAACTCAAAAGCGCATGTGGCGCTTGGGACGTTGCCGGAGCCACCTCTTCGATCTCAACCGGCAGATTAAGGACAATAAAATCACGCATTTTGGTTTTCAGGACACGAATCAATTTCCAGTCACCAATAACCAGCAAAATATCGCCTAGTTGCAACGGCTCATCGACCAATTTACCCGACAATGATTCACCATCACGCCGAATACCAACAACATTCAAGCCATAACAGGTACGAAAACACATTTCCCGCAGTGATTTACCCAATAAATCTGACTCCGGGATCAGAGAAACTTCCGCCATCCCCACATTACGAGATTGTTCAGAGAAATACTCTCCGCGCAGCACCATCGGCTCCAATAGTTGCTCACTGCAAAACTCACGCAGATCCACTTCACTGTCTGACATATCAACCAGCAACACATCCCGCGCTCTCAATTCGGTATTGCCCATTGCACTGACCATAACACGTCGGAAACGTCGCCAACGCTCAATACCAACGACATTAGCCCCATAGCGGGCACGCAAATTTGACTCATCAAGAGAAAGACCGATCAGCGGGGAACCTGAGCGGATCGCCAAACGACGTGCGCGACCAGATAATTTATAGTCGCGGATAAGGTCACGGAAGGTGCTGCGATTCCATTTGTCATGACCTTTATCCGACTGATTATTTCCCAACCAATGGCGGGCGATCAACATATAACCAATACCGGCAAACAGAATCAAAATACCAATAGGTGTAATAGAGAAAAATTTGAAACCGGGAAGCCCTTCCCGTATCAACTCACTGTTAACCACCATATTGGGTGGCGTTGCTACCAAGGTCATCATACCACTGATAAGCCCAGCGAAACTCAAAGGCATCATCAACCGCCCCGGCGAAATTTTCATTCTTGCCGCCACACTGAGCACCACAGGAATGAAAATCGCGACCACGCCCGTAGAGCTCATAAAAGCACCAAGCCCCGCCACCGTCATCATCAGTAACGCCAACATCTTAGTTTCACTGTTTCCGGCAACCCTTACCAGCCAGTCCCCCATTTGATAAGCAACGCCAGTCCTTACCAATCCTTCACCAATAACAAACAGGGCAGCTATCAACAACACATTGGGATCACTGAAACCGCTGGTCGCTTCACCAAGCGTCAACGTTCCACTCATGACAAATGCGATAATCACCAATAATGCAACAATATCCATGCGCAGTTTATTAGTGGTAAAAAGAACAATAGCTATCAACAGCAGGGTCAATACCCACAAGAGTTCGCTATTCAAAATGGCCTCTATCCACAAAGAAGAAGATGTTAATATCGAAAACTTGGCTAGTAGACCATTTTATTGAGGGAAAATCTCCAGTTGCGATCAACAATGCGCCTACTTTTCGTCATGAATTATCATTTCTGATTTTCCAGTACATTGACTGCAATAAGTACATTGACTGCAATAATCTAGCAACGGGTCTCTCCTGGCTTAAATATCATCGAGAAACGAACGATCGAGTTGTTTAAACGCGCGTTTCAGCAATTCTGCGAGAGATTGATAAGTTGGCGTTTGCTGCACCGGTGCCATTGCGATACCGGCGGCGGCAAATTTATCGCGGATTTCATGGAACCATTTCAGCAATGCCGCCGGTAGCGGTGTTGATGACCGTTTCCCCAACCACCATAACCCTTGCATCGGTAAACTACAGGCAAACAGTGCCGTCGCCACCGCCGGACCAAGCTGACCACCCAGTGCGATTTGCCACGTCAAAGTAAAAATAGCCAACGGTGGCATAAACCGGATACCAAAACGGGTCGCCTTAATAATCCGGTTTTCGGGAAACATGGGTGCCAATTGTTTCTCAATCGGCCAAGTCTTCATGTATTGCTGTCCCAGTTGCATCTTTCTCAGCCATCCATTACTGGTGGGAGGTATTGCGCTCATCATGACCTCAATCAATTAAAAACACATTTTTTAAAAAAACATTGTAAATGACAAAATATTTTTTGTAGGATTAAGTATATTTTGTCTTTACTGCTGGCTATCGGTATCCTACATCTACTTTTGTGTTATACACAGCAGTAAAATGACACATTTTACCTTTTTTACTGCATTTAGGTTCATTTTGTTAACAAATCACGCTATCTCTTAACATCATGGCTGGCAAAAAAGGGTTTTTGAAAATCGAAACCTTATCATCATGCTCTTTGCATTTAGCATGATGTTAATCATTTAATGTCATCACCTTACGCGCTACGCTAATAAGTAATTGACGTTTTATTAATCACATGTCTTATCTGTAAGACTCAATGACAAACACGATATAGGTATTTCCATGTCAAGTAAGCTGGTACTGGTCCTCAATTGCGGTAGCTCTTCTCTGAAATTTGCTATCATCGATCCTGCTAACGGTGAAGAATATCTTTCTGGTCTAGCTGAATGTTTTAACCTGCCTGAAGCCCGCATTAAGTGGAAAATGGATGGCGCAAAACATGAAGCCGCTTTAGGTGCTGGTGCAGCCCACAGTGAAGCATTGAACTTCATTGTTAATACTATTCTGGCGGAAAAACCAGAACTTTCTGATCAAATCACCGCAATCGGCCACCGTATTGTTCACGGCGGTGAAAAATTCACAGCATCCGTCACCATCAATGATGAAGTGATTCAAGGGATCAAAGATGCGGTTCCATTCGCACCATTGCACAACCCGGCTCACCTGATTGGTATCGAAGAAGCGAAAAAAGGGTTCCCACACCTGTCTGATAAAAACGTTGCCGTATTCGACACCGCGTTCCATCAGACCATGCCGGAAGAGGCTTACCTGTATGCCCTGCCATACAACCTGTATAAAGAGCATGGTATTCGTCGCTATGGCGCACATGGAACCAGCCACTTCTTCGTTTCTCGTGAAGCGGCGAGAACGCTGAACAAACCGGTTGAAGAGCTGAACGTTATCGTTTGTCATCTGGGTAATGGTGGCTCTATCTCTGCTATCGTTAATGGTCAGTGTGTTGACACCTCTATGGGATTGACACCACTGGAAGGTCTGGTAATGGGTACTCGTAGCGGTGACATCGATCCGGCTATCATTTTCCACCTGCATGATTCACTGGGCATGAGCGTTGAACAAATCAACAAACTGTTGACCAAAGAATCTGGCCTGCTAGGTCTGACCGAAGTCACCAGTGATTGCCGTTATATAGAAGATAACTATGAAACCAAAGCCGATGCTAAACGCGCTATGGATGTTTACTGTCACCGTCTGGCTAAATACGTTGGTGCCTACTCTGCACTGATGGAAGGTCACTTGGATGCTATTATCTTTACCGGTGGTATTGGTGAAAACTCCGCACTGGTTCGTGAGCTGGTACTGAAAAAACTGGCTCTGTTAGGTTTCGAATACGATCACGACCGTAACCTGGCAGCTCGCTTCGGTAAATCCGGTGCTATCACTACTGACAACAGCCGTCTTGCTTTGGTAATCCCAACCAATGAAGAATTAGTGATCGCTCAAGATGCAGCACGCCTGACCGCGTAATAATTTAACCAACCGCCAGCCACTGCTGGCGGTGCTATTTTTTGACCAACGAGCAACCGTAAAGAGGTTTCCGTGTCCCGTACAATTATGTTGATCCCTACTAGCACCAGCGTCGGCCTGACCAGTGTTAGCTTAGGTGTAATCCGCTCAATGGAGCAAAAAGGCGTTAGCCTGAGTGTTTTCAAACCTATCGCCCAATCCCGTTGCTGTGGCACCCAAGATCAAACCACGACAATCATCCGTTCTCATTCCAGCATAAAGACCGCTGAACCGCTGGACATGGCGCATGTGGAATCTTTGCTGACAACCAATCAGAAAGATGTACTGATGGAAAAGATCGTGGCCCTGTACCACGAAAACACCAAAGACGCCGAAGTCATTCTGATTGAAGGTCTGGTTCCAACCCGCAAGCATTCATTCGCCCAATCTCTCAACTATGAAATTGCCAAAACTCTGAACGCTGAAATCGTATTCGTATTGGCGTTAGGCAACGATTCCCCGGAACAGTTGAAAGAACGAGTTGAACTGGCGCGTGCTGAATTTGGCGGTAGCAAAAACCAGAATATCACCGGTGTTATTATTAACAAACTGAATGCGCCGGTTGACGATCAAGGCCGTACTCGTCCGGATCTGTCAGAGATCTTTGATGAATCCTCAAAAGCCACCATATCCAACATCGATCCGAACACACTGTTTAAAAATAGCCCATTGCCAATCTTGGGTTGCATTCCGTGGAGTTTTGACCTGATTGCAACTCGTGCAATTGATATGGCAAAACACCTAAACGCCCGTATTATCAACGAAGGCGCGATCAAAACTCGTCGTGTGAAATCCGTGACTTTCTGTGCACGCAGCATTCCACACATGTTAGAGCACTTCCGTCCCGGTTCTCTGCTGGTCACTTCGGCTGATCGTCCTGACGTTCTGGTTTCAGCCTGTCTGGCGGCGATGAATGGCGTTGAAATCGGTGCAATTCTGCTGACTGGTGGCTACGCCATCGATGAGCCGATTAAACAATTGTGTGAACGTGCTTTCAACACTGGCCTGCCAGTCTTTATGGTTGATACCAACACCTGGCAGACTTCCCTGAGCCTGCAAAGTTTCAGCCTGGAAGTGCCGACAGATGACCATGAACGTATTGAAAAACTGCAAAACTACGTCGCACACCATATCAACAAAGAGTGGATCGACTCCCTGACAGCGAACTCTGAACGCCCACACCGTCTCTCTCCACCAGCATTCCGTTATCAATTAACAGAACTGGCGCGTAAAGCAGGCAAACGCATTGTTCTGCCGGAAGGTGACGAACCTCGTACCGTGAAAGCGGCATCTATCTGTGCTGATCGTGGTATCGCGCAATGCGTTTTACTTGGTGATCCAGAAGAGATCCGTCGTGTCGCCGCTGCTCAGGGGGTAGAACTGGGCGCGGGTATTGAAATTGTTGATCCGGTTGCTGTACGTGAGCGTTATGTTCCACGTCTGGTTGAACTGCGTAAAAACAAAGGCATGACCGAAGTCGTTGCACGTGAACAACTGGAAGACAACGTTGTTCTGGGTACGTTGATGCTGGAACAAGGCGAAGTTGATGGTTTGGTATCCGGTGCGGTACACACCACGGCAAATACTATCCGCCCACCATTGCAGTTAATCAAAACTGCGCCGGGTAGCTCATTGGTCTCATCCGTGTTCTTTATGCTGTTGCCGGAACAAGTTCTGGTTTATGGTGACTGTGCAATCAATCCAGATCCGACTGCGGAACAACTGTCTGAAATCGCTATTCAATCGGCGGATTCAGCTAAAGCATTTGGTATCGAACCGCGCGTTGCCATGATCTCCTACTCTACCGGCAACTCCGGTGCCGGTAGCGATGTTGAGAAAGTTCGCGAAGCAACTCGTTTGGCACAGGAAAAACGTCCAGATCTGATCATTGATGGCCCATTGCAATATGACGCCGCAATCATGGCAGACGTAGCGAAATCCAAAGCACCAAACTCACCGGTTGCCGGTCAAGCTACCGTGTTCATCTTCCCTGATCTGAACACCGGTAACACCACCTATAAAGCGGTACAACGTTCTGCGGATCTGGTTTCAATCGGACCAATGCTGCAAGGTATGCGTAAACCGGTTAACGACCTGTCCCGTGGCGCTTTGGTGGACGATATTGTTTACACTGTCGCACTGACTGCGATTCAATCAGCGCAGGGAGAAGCGTAACCGTTTCTTGCACGCGCCAGTTAAATTAATAAGGTCTGACCTCATTAATAAGGTTCAGACCTTTAAATTTATTCTTCTGCGTTATAAACCTTACGCCAATCTTAATTGATGAAATTGGGCATAATTCAATCCGTTTGGTGATTTGCTTTAATTCAGTACGATTTAGAGAAGATTAAAGATCATAATTCGTAGCGGGTGATTTTCAGCACTAATAAGTTTAATCGCTAACACACAGCATACCAATATCAGCATCGGCCTGACTAAACGAGAGCCTATTTTAAAAGTTGTATAATTGTTTTATCATCAATGACATTTATAGCACCAACTGTTTCGATGTAGGTATAAAATGCTGCACAAGGAGATTCTGTATCCCAATTTAGAAAAACAAATTCGGGAAATCTATAAAACCCACACCATTCCAACTTATACTCCTGGCGACTGGAATTTAAAACGTTGGCAAAGGAAAGAATGGCCGTCTGCTCTGCACTTCAATTTTGGCGATGGGCGATATAACTCCCCAGATAATTCTTTTCGAGTATGTTACATGGCCGACCGGGCAGTTACAGCCCTGGCAGAAAGCTATGGGAGGCTATGGCATAAGGAAGGGTTACGATTTATTGATGAATCCGAGATCCGTACTGCGAGGATGTGCAACATTCGTTCATTGAGAAAATTAGTTTTTATCGATATTGCTAAACTTATTGGGATGTTACATATCCCGTTAAGTGTCATGGTTGATGAAGATTACTCAGTGACAAAAAGAGCTATGGCTTGCCTCTATGAACTCTTAAATAATGAAATGGATGGTATTTGCTACATATCTCGCCACTGGCCTACAGACTTCTGTTATGCAGTGTGGGAGAAGCAAGAAGATCGGTTTGTAGACGCAGAAATGCAAAGCTTGGTTGATTACAGGGATTCAGAATATATGCCGAGTACATGGAATGAACCCGACATATCAGCAGATGAATTACTGGAAGAAGTGCTTAACTTCAAAATTATCCGACTTGAATAATACAAAGTTGCCCCCCAAACAGGGCTTTTTTTATTTCAGCTTGCGATCTGATGACCCACTTGTGACGCAGCTCGCAACATCAAAGCCAGTTCATTTTCGGAAGCATCGCTTTTCATCATAATATCAAGAGGTGTTCTATTGCAGGATAATGGTGTCGTTAAAAAAGACATTTTCGACACTGGGTTAATGCCCACGCCCATCACTTTCATGACATCTTCAAAGTAAGGCAAGACTCCGCCGGTAGTGAACTGGAATGTAGGAAAAACGTAATCACTGTTTTTTCTGAAAGCAAGCAACTTTCCGCTTTTCACTCTTATGTTAACAGCCTGACGACTTATGCCGAGTATCTCTGCAACGTCTCCGGTTTTGATAGTTCCGCCCATTTTATCAAGTTCCTGATAGAACAGAGCTAAGTTTTCAGCGCGGCGTTTAAGCTTACGAAGCTCTCGTGCTGGAGTTCGGACTTTGTGTTCAAGTTGAGTCGTATATAATAGCTCAAGTAGTTCGCTATCACTTAGCACCAGAGCATTTGTGGCCTGCGTTTTCTCTTTAAACTCAGGCAGTAATGACATGAGCAATTTGTCAAATCGCCGTTGCAAAAGGGACTGGTACTCATTAAGAGCCTCAGCACTTTTGCTGCGGTTTGTCAGTATCGTGTTCATAGCACCTCCTTACTTGCTTGACGAATATTGTATTCCCACATTATGGAATCGTCAAACATATACCTATAAGCAGATAGGTAAAAAAAGTGTTCCATTGCTAAATATAACGTTCTCTAATGAAGTAACTCGAAACATTCAAATTAAGGAGAAAAAATATGCTATATCCCGCTTTTATCGAAGTTGACACAGACGGCAATGCAAAATAAATCAGAAATTTAATCATGCCGCATATCTGCGGCACTTTATATTTATTTGAAAAAATTTAAGATTGATAATTACAGGGTAACAGAATAGATGTCAAATCCTATTTTTTGGGTTTTTTCGGTAACAATACATAAGAAACTTGAGCTTGTATTTTATGTCCTGATAACCATCTGTTAAATTCAACCCCTACCCTATATTCAGCAGGCTTACAGCTACTCACTCTATCACCCGATGTTCCTGTTCTGCCAAGCCCATATGAACCTCCCCCTTCCGCTTTAATTTGACACTGATGTTGAGTTGTAAATTCGTTATATAACCAACCAGATCCTTCTGTACTGAACTCTATAGTAATTTTAGGCTTTTCACTTGTCGGATATGTTTTTGCATAAGTATATTGAGGTGTAATTCCACAATAGCTCGCCTCTGTAACACAAGGGATTGCATTATATCCATTGCGGTCTAATAATATATATTCATCTTTTCCCATCCCTCTATACCAATACTTTGCTGTCGCAGCCTCATCATCCTGATTATGAGTAGAAGTATTATTTAACTCAATGTCATTTCTTTTATCAAAATTTTTCACATTCGCTCTAAGTTTGCAATTTCCATACATAGACATCACTTTAGTCTTACTCAATCCATTATAATCTATTGCGTCTTTTACCTGATTTCTAATATTTTCTGGATCTTGCATACATGCCATACTGAAACTACTCATCGCTAATAAAAATGGCGAAATAAAGAAAATCTTTTTATTCAAACTCATGTTTATCTCCTTATTTTATTTATTATTTTGTAATAAATGGAACAAAATAAATTTAGTTATTATTAAGTTAACATATAATTTACGGCATAAACAATAAATTAATAACAATAAAGCATTACAATATAAATCATTTAATTCAATCGATTATTATTTCCTTCCTTAAGTAAGGATAGGTTATTAAATCAAAAAACACAAATTACAGAATCATTAAACTAAAAAATATCTTACTTAAACATATAAGAGCAAATATAGAAAAATTTCAACAATATATAAAATAAGCAATTTATCAACATTCACTGTTCTATATATAACAGAATAACCACCGATTTTTTATATCATAACAATCTAAATAACTTTCACAAGATTGCAATTATGCTCGATTATAAAATACATAAAAATCAAATAATTATTTATCACTATTATAAAATATTTTTCAATGAAAGTTTTTCTGCTATCTAACTGAACACAATTAAATACAAAAAACAATTTAATCGTGCCGCATATACGCGGCACCTCACCTTTATAGTTATCTGCTTATATTCAAGATTGATAATTGCATAGTTTCAGCACAGAGAAGCCTATTTTTTCTTTTTCTGTAATAATACATACGCGACCTGGGCTTGTACTTTATTCTTTGATAACCACCCATTAAATATATTTCCTATTCCGCGTTGCTTATATGCAGAATTACAACTTGCCGATGTTCCTGTTACACCAAGCCCGTATGTTCCTCCACCTTCAACTTTAGTCTTACATCCATTTTTAATTGTAAAGTCATTATATAACCAACCAGCCTTTTCCGTCTTAAATTCAATAACAACACCTGGTTTTTTATTCGTTAGATAACTTTGTGAGTAAGTGAATTGAGGCGCAATTCCACAGAAACTATTTTCTTGAACGCAAGAAATTTTTTCGTTCCTATTCTTATCAAATGTTTGATATTCCTTTATCTCTATTCCTCGATACCAGTACATCGCTTTTTCTGCCTCATTATCACTATTTGAAGTTTTACTACTCTTTAGCGTAAGTTTATTTGGTGTGTTGTCTTTAACTCTAAGAACACAATTTGTGTATAAAGACATTACTTTGGTTTTTGCCAATCCATTTGCAGTTATTGCATCTTTTACCTGATTTCTAATGTTCTCCGGATCTTTCATACATGCCATACTGAAACTACTCATCGCTAATAAAAACGGTGTAATAAGGAAAACTTTTTTATTCAAACTCATATTTCTCTCCTTGCTTTATTTATGGTTTTGGTACCTGATTAGATTAAAATAGATTTCATAATTATATATTAATTAAAGAATGCCATTGCAGATAATATAATAAATTAGCCGTTGCATTAATCTTCATTGTTATTACCTGCCTTTAATAAGGTAGATTATTTAACTATAAAAAACAAAAACAAATTACAATATGATTAAAATAAAAAATATTTAATTTATATATCAAGGCGACATGGCAATAATAAAATTATTATATAACCATTTATACTGCAATGGTCAAAAACGTATTATAATCGTAATAAAAACACCATACTGATAATAAAACAAAATAATTACTTAAATTAATTCCAAAAATCCAAAATATAATTAAACAAAATACACATCCCCATAACATTAAAAATACATTTTTGAACAATCGCTACATTTACTTTAAATTAATTTAAATTCAGTTTCGCATATACCCTATGGATTTCAAGATGCATCGCGACGGCAAGGGAGCGAATCCCCGGGAGCATAGACAACTATGTGACCGGGGTGAGTGAGTGCAGCCAACAAAGAAGCAACTTGAAAGATGACGGATATAGTCAGTACAACATCATTATTCAAGTAGGATACCTCCTTGCCCAATGGGCAAAGAGGTAAGAGATATTACGGGCGATAACCAATAAAGGCCACGCGCGACAACCTGCGTTCGATTGAGACTAACCATTTTTCTATCTGCTTCAATTTATTATTTCTCAATTAGCTGACTACGAACGAAAACTCTCGTTTGATATCTGATAGCGTTGTTCTTCCTGTGCCTCATTTCTCTTTTTTACGCGCCATAAAATACTTAACAAAATAAACCATAAAGGCGTACCACAAAGTGCGACCAGTGTATCCGGGTCAAAAACCATTACCACTATGGTAAAAATGAAAAAAATTAGGGTTATCCAAGTCATTAACACCCCCAGAGGCATTTTAAAGATTGAACGTTTATGCACATCAGGGTAATTCTTACGATAAACCAAATAGGCAACCAAAATCACACACCAGCTATAAATCACCATAATCGAAGCAACGGTGGATACAATAGTAAATAACTGCATGACATTCGGTATGATAAATAAAAGTGACGTACCGACCACCATACAGAAACAAGAAAATATCAGGCTATGTACAGGAATTGCAGTATTGCGGGAAAGAATTTTAAATTTCCGGTGGGCATTCTTTTCCGTTGATAAACCATACAGCATCCGTGTACAAGCATATAATCCACTATTAGCAGAGGACATTGCCGACGTTAACGCAACAAAATTAACTACTGCGGCGGCAGCAGGCAGACCAGCCAGGGCAAATAGTGTCACAAAAGGGCTGGTTTCAGATGAAATCCGCCCCCAAGAAGTGACAGCAATAATGCTCAACATGGAGAAGATATAGAAAATAATAATCCTTATCGGAATATTATTAATTGCTTTCGGTAATATCTTTTCCGGATCTTTGGTTTCTGCCGTCATCGTGCCAACCAACTCAACACCGGTAAAAGAAAAAATCGCTATTTGAAAACCGGCAAAAAAACCAAAAATACCATTTGGCAGAAATACAGATGGATCAGTTAAATTATTCACCGAGGCGACCATACCATCCGGTGATTGCCAACCTACCATCACCATACCAACACCAATAATAATCAACGCTAAAATCGCAATAACCTTAATCATGGCGAACCAAAATTCAGCTTCGCCAAATAAGCGGACAGAAAGAAGATTACAAGTACCCAGTAAACCTAACGTTATAAATGCCGGCACCCAAAGAGAGACGCCGGGAAACCAATATTGAATGTAGCCGCCACATACAACAACATCAGCAATACAAGAGACAATCCAACTCATCCAGTAAGTCCAGCCGAGAAAAAAACTGGCTTTGGTGCCTAAATAATCCGATACAAAATCAGCAAAAGAGCGATAATTCAGTTTAGTCAGGAGTAATTCTCCCATTGCCCGCATCACCATATAGACAAAAAAACCAACAATGGCATAGGTAATAATGATCGATGTACCCGACACGGCAATGGTTTTTCCTGACCCCATAAATAAACCTGTGCCAATAGCACCACCAATGGAAATCAATTGAATATGACGCGCACTTAGCCCTCTATGAAGCGTTTGTGTATCAGCAAATTTCTCTGCCGAAAGGTTTTGTTGAGTTTTATTATTTTTTATCATGATAATACCCGTCCGTCATTAAAGAAGCAGTTGACTGCTAAATCTTTCTGCCACGGCTTCAGGAAGAAAATGGAATAATGCCTTATTTATTTAATTATTTTTTATTTAAAGCAAGTAACAATCCTGCTCGTAATCCATTAGCAACCTCAGCATTAGGAAATAAAATAAACTTCGCCGGAAATTTAATTTTCCAATGGCGATCATGTTGGCTGGCAATTTCAAATCCTTCTGGCAATTCAGTAAAATTCAAGGTATCTGCGGGTATATGAAGTTGAAAACTGTCGTGACTCTTAATAATGGAATTAATTACCTGGTAATGTTTCAGTTCAGATTTAGTACGTGCTGTTATTCGCGATAAAGAGATTAAACCATAAAGAGTATCCGTAATTTTTTGAAATCTTGTTAAATCATTTTTTCCAAAAGGCAGTGCTTTACCCATCTCCATCGTGCAACTATCCGCCCCAAACTTTTCACTCAGAAAATGGCTGAAAGTCCCAGCTTTTTCTCGATGGTAAACGAGCGCATCAATATCACTGTCATGCAACCATTGTATAAATTCAGCAGAAAAGGGGCGATTCTGAGCAGGCAACAACGCAAATTGCTCATGGTGAGAAGCGCGTATAGCGGTATGCAGATCAATATGCCAACGAATATTTGTCGATGACACCGACGGTTCAGCAAAAAAACGACTCACAACATCTTCAAGTTCAGCCGCACGTGAGCGCTCATTTCCCAACGGAAAATCCAGGTAACGGCCACCAAACATTCGATTCAAATCATGATGTAAATAACGTCGATTCGCACGCATTGCAGGCAAATTACCGAAGATGATCAACAAGTTATTTTTTAGTGTTAATGTGCCATCCGCCAACTGCGCGAGTAACTGGAGCAATATTTCAATGGGCGCAGTTTCATTACCGTGAATACCGGCAGAAATCACCAGCGCCCGATTTTCCCCTTCATAGGGAATCAATTGCAGTACCCCTTCTGCCAACCAATGCGCATTCATTGTTTCTGGAAATGTCAGGAGGTCGGCAAGTTTTTTTTCAAGCAATAACGTTAACAGATCCATATTTGCTCCAATTTAGCGCTGAAATTCATAGATTGATCCTAAATTCAGAATCTGCGTGAGCTCATCCAAAGCGGTATAAACTTCACGAAGTAATTGGGGGTCAGCCAGATCACTGGCACATAATTCGTCACGATAATGGCACTCTATCCATTTGATCAGGCGCTCGTAGAGCGGCGTATTCAGCAGTGTTGCGGGATTGACAGCACGAAATTCAGCATCGTTTAGTACCACCCTCAGACGCAAACAGGCTGGGCCGCCGCCATTGCGCATACTTTCCCGCAGATCAAAAACACGGACTTCATTAACAGGTGAAGAGGTTTGCGCAATCAGCGACTGTAAATAGGTCCAAACAGCAGCGTGTTGACGGCACTCCTCAGGAACAACAATCACCATTTTTCCATCGATTTTACTCAGTAACTGACTATTAAAGAGATAAGAATCAACCGCATCTTTAATGCTGATCTGTTCAGACGGCACCTCAATTGAGACAAAATCTTGTCCCAATACCGCCAGTTTCTGCTTAATTTCGGCCAGTGCCTGAGATTGATTAAAATAAGCATGTTGATGATGAAAAAGGACATTTCGGTTGCTGACCGCAATCACATCGTTATGAAAAACACCACTGTCAATGGCCGCCGGGTTTTGCTGGACAAAAACGGTTTGCGCCGGATTAAGCTGATGCAACCGCGCAATCGCTTCGCTGGCTTCCAATGTTTGTCGCGCAGGATAACGTTTAGGCACCGGGCCACCGCGAAACGCGCTACGACCATAGACAAACACCTGCACGCCAGGCGCATCATAATCACCGCCAAGGCGATTATGGTTTGCCGCCCCTTCATCACCAAAATCTTCATGTTGTGGAAGCGCCTGATGATGGACAAAATAATTTTGATCAGCAAACGTGGCTTTTAACGCGGCGGCTGTCGTCTCTACTTCCAGCGAACGGTGCAATTTGTTATTTAAATTTGCTACCGTGAAATGAACTCGCTGATCAGCGCTATCCGCCGAAGGCGACACGGTTGCCGCATTTGCTGTCCACATTGATGAAGCAGAACTCAGTTTTGATAATAACACTGGAGAATACTTGGCTGCTTTATGCAGTATCTGCTCATCACTGCCGACAAAACCTAAATTACGTAAGGCAGGGATATTAGGGCGTTGTTGCGGAGGAAGCACTCCCTGAATAAAGCCTGCATCAGCCAGCGCTTTCATTTTCATCACACCTTGCAACGCGGCTTTACGCGGGTTAGATGCACTGTCCTTATTATTAATCGAAGCCTTATTACCCACTGAAAGCCCCGCATAATGATGGGTCGGACCGACCAACCCATCAAAATTTGCTTCAAAACCAGCCATAAATCCCCCTGAAAAATAAGTTGAAAACCTTTCCCGTTAAACGGTTAATCAGGGAAGCTGATCCCCGGCGCAAGCGTTTCAGGTAAAGTAAGTTCGTCGGCAACCAAAGATGCCATCGGCCAAGCACAGTAATCGGCAGCATAATAAGCACTGGGCCGGTAGTTTCCTGATGCGCCAATGCCACCGAAAGGCGCTTTACTGGAAGCCCCGGTTAACGGCTTATTCCAGTTCACAATGCCCGCTCTGGCATCTTCTAACAGACGTTGGAACAGAGCAGCATCCGGCGAAATTAAACCGGTAGCCAATCCGAATCGGGTGTTATTGGCGATTGCCAGCGCTTCATCAAATGTGTCATAACGCATAAGCATGAGCAGCGGCCCGAAATACTCTTCATCAGGAACATCAGCGATTTGGCTAACATCAATAATTCCTGGGGTCAGAAACGTTGATTGCGGCTCGCATTGCTCCACCGAAACTAAAGAGATGCCACCCAATTTTTGTAGCCGCTCTTGAGCTTCCAAGAGATTTTGCACCGCCTGTAGAGAAATGACGCCGCCGATGAACGGTTGAGGTTGGGCATCCCAATGGGATGGTACGATCCGCTCTGTCACCTCCACCAAACGTTTAATCACCGCATCTCCATGCACGCCATTTTTGACCAACAATCTGCGAGCACAAGTGCAACGTTGACCGGCGGAGATAAATGCTGATTGCACAATGGTGTAAACAGCGGCATCGATATCGTCGTAAGCATCGACGATCAATGCATTGTTTCCCCCCATTTCAAGTGCCAACATCTTCTCTGGCTGACCGCCAAGCACGCGGTGAAAGTGAAAGCCAGTATTGGCACTCCCCGTAAACAGTACGCCATCAATCTGCTTATCCTCCAGCAATGCGGTTCCGGTACTGCGCGCTCCCTGAACCAGATTAAGCACACCTGCGGGCAAACCGGCTTTTTCCCATAGCTTCACCGTCTCTTCTGCCGTCATCGGCGTCAATTCACTCGGTTTAAACACCAGCGTATTACCTGCAATAAGCGCAGGAATAATATGACCATTAGGCAAATGTCCGGGAAAGTTATATGGACCAAAAACCGCCATCACACCGTGAGGACGGTGACGCAGTAAGGCGCGGCCGTCAGGCATAATCATTTCTGATTCACCGGTACGCTGTTCCCACGCTTCGATAGAAATGGCCGCTTTACCTATCATGGATTGTATTTCAGTCCGAGTCTCCCATAACGGTTTACTCGTTTCCTGACTGATAACACGAGCAAGCGTCTCTTTCTCCTCATTCAGTAAAGCCGCAAACGTCTGAACGACTTTAATCCGCTCACTAGCGGGCAAATGTGACCAGGCATAAAATGCCTCACGGGCAGCATGACAAGCGGCTCTGACTTGCGAAGCATCGGCACTGTTAGCCTGCCACAGAATCTGTTGATCTATTGGGGAAAATTTAGTTATTGACTCACCCTGCCCCTCAATCCATCTTCCCCCAATGTAATGTGCTTTATAATTCATGTTTAATTTTCCTTTGGAAAGAGACTAACCAGTCGCACCTGCTCTCCATCGCTTACTTGAAGTGCAGCCATCTCTGCGGTTGTTAAAAAAAGTTCATTACTGTCACAAGCCACATTCAATAAAAGCGCTCGAAATTCACTAAACTGCTGATTGGCAACGATGCAAGGAATACCATCGTCTCTGGTCACTGATTCGGCTTTACTGACAGGAACGAGACGACTCTCTTTTACTGCACGTATTCGGTCAATCTCAGCCTGTAATAAAGCGCCGCCATCAAAAATATCGATATGACCTTGATAGACGAGACCTTCTTTTTCAAGAATGGCCCGCGCGGGTACTGTTTTCTCATGAACCTGCCCAATCACCTTCTGCGCCTCAGCCGATAATAAGGATATATAAATAGGGTGAAGGGGCATAAGCTCCGCAATAAAGGTTTTCGATCCAATACCGGTTAAATAATCTGCCTGAGAAAAAGGAATGCCAAAAAAATGTTGTCCCAATGAATTCCAGAAAGGGGAGCTTCCTTGCTCATCTGCAACTCCCCTCATTTCAGCGAATATAATTTTAGAAAAAATATCCCTAAATGCGGCAATAAAAAGAAAACGAGCTTTGGAGAGAAATGTTCCATTCTTTCCCTTCTGATATTCTGGATCGAGGAACAAGGTACACAATTCACTGTTACCGGTTTGATCTTGTTCCAAAGTTAACGCTTCAATAGATTTATAAATCCCCAATTCACGTGATGAGCGAATGGTTTTTTGTACCCGAAAATTATAAAACGGCTCCTCCAGCCCAACCGCCACTTCGATGGCACTGACACCCGCCACCCGATTTACACTGGTATCTTCCAGCACAAAAAGGAATCCCTGTTGAGATCTGGTCAGTTTTCCATCAAAAGTATCAACGCTACGCGCAATACGTGAGCGTAATTGCTCCAGGTTATTAGGAAAAGATGTCAAACCTATACCCGCGCGTTGAGATAAAGACTGAACCCCATTTAAGTCACTATGCCGGACAGCTCGGAAAAGCATCATAACGTCACCTTCACTTACTATTAACCTACTTACTATTAACCTACAAACCGCATGATGGCGCTTTCAAGACGAACCAGACCTTCATCGATATCAGCAAAATCGATATTTAATGCCGGCGCAAAGCGCAATACATCTGGACCCGCGATCAAGGCAATTAATCCCTCTTCGGCTGCCAAGTTAGTTAATTGTTTCGCCTTACCCTGCCAAGCCTTATCCAATTCAGCGCCTAAAAGCAGCCCCTTACCGCGCAAACAACTGAATATTTGGTAACGCTGATTCAGTTTCGATAATTTATCCATGAAGTAATCATGACGTTGCAAAACGCCAGTGAGCAGTTCCGGCTGATTAACAATGGAAAGCACTTTATTGGCAACTGCCGCCGCCAGAGGATTACCGCCAAACGTGGTACCGTGCGTTCCAGGTTGGAAAGCCGCTGCAATATGTTGTTTTGTTAACATAGCGCCGATAGGAAAACCACCGCCGAGACCTTTAGCACTGGTAAGAATATCAGGCTCAACACCATATTCCTGATAAGCATAAAGGTACCCTGTACGACCTACCCCAGTTTGAATTTCATCAAAAATAAGCAGTGCCTGAAAACGATCACATAAAGTGCGTAATTCCTGCAAGAACGCAGGATCTGCTGGAATAACACCGCCCTCACCGATAATAGGTTCGACAATAACCGCACAGGTATTTTCAGAAATATGGTCTCTGATCGCAGACAAATTATTATAAGGAAGATGGGTAATTTCTTGCGGAAGGGGGGCATAATCTTGTGAATATTTTGGCTGCCCTCCTACTGTAACGGTAAATAATGTTCTACCATGAAAAGAATCTTTAAATGAAATAATCTCACTCTTATTTTTCCCATATTTATCAACAGCATATTTTCTGGCTAACTTTAATGCTGCTTCGTTAGCCTCCGCCCCTGAATTACAGAAAAACGCTTTATCAGCAAAAGTATTTTCCACGAGTCGTTTTGCTAACTTTAGGACAGGTTCATTAGTGTAACCATTACCTATATGCCATATTTTCTCAATCTGAGAAATTAATTCATCCTTTAACTCAGGATGTGCATGCCCTAATGAATTAACGGCAATTCCACCTGCAAAATCGATATATTCCTTACCATCTTGATCCCAAACTTTCGAACCTTTGGCCCGAACAGGTATGAACTTAGCAGGAGAGAAACAGGGTACCATATAGTGATCAAACCAATTTCTATGAATATTTTCTAACATAGATCATTTCCCCTTAAAATAGAGAGTACACGGACGAGAGAAAGTAATATACCCCGCATCATTTTTTGTCTCACACTTACACAACTTATTAATGTATGCCGAGTAAAAGGTTTACCAAACTGAAACCTAAAAAACCTTAAAAATAATAGAATTACAGGATCTATTTAATATTGTTCTTATTAATCCCATGACTATTTCCTAAAAATAGTTGCACAGCCTCTAGACAGATACTGTTGTCCACTCTTAACAAAGTCAACACAAGTTATACACAAAAAAAATACTTTTTGATCTCGTTCAAAATTCCAAAAAGTATTTTTATGCACATTTTATGCACCATGAGTGCATAAAAAGCGAATAAAAAGTGCATAAATTAAATCTACTACATAATAGATGAAACGAATAAATAAATAATTATTCATTAATAACGCTAGAAATTTATCTACTTAAATGTAAAATAAAATTTGACGAAATCTAATTTTCAAAAATCAGAGTAAACCGATAACCAAAACATCAAAAGAGGTGAACAATCTGATAATAATTTAATATAAAATTAACTATATCTAAATGCTTTTAAATTTCAAACAACAACACTCCTGCCTATTGAGATTATTTGTAACAAATTGACTTTATTGTACCCTACCTCAATGATTTACTTAGATTAGAGAAGCAGGTAAAGTCTTTTCAAATGAAAACTATTCAATAGCGATTATCACTTTCCTCAACCTTGCTTTTACATAGGAAAAATCCGATGACCCATTCATACCGAATGATCACACCATCGCTAAATAATTGATTATTTCTTAATATTACAAAACATTCCTTATCATAACCGATTACCAACTCCCTATTCAGAAGCTTAAATTCACTACTTTATGGCTGAAATAATAGATATCATTTTTGCCATTAATTTATCATTCCAAGTAATAAATTTCATCTTCCCTATTTTTTAAATAATTTCATTTAATTTACTAAACTTTATTATTAATAAGCAGAACCATTATCTGAATTTATTCTGTATGAATGCCAAGTAACATTACATTCTATTCTCTTTCTATTAGTATCAAATAAAATCATTAGAAAACATACAATACTTTGAAACATAAACCGTAATGTTCCGGTGAACTCACCTTGCGTGGTCAGATAACAACAAAATGGGATGTTAACGGAAGGGATTCTCAGGCCAGGGCAGCAGCTCATTCAACCGATTGTTCGGCCAGACAGGCAGCCGGCTGGTAATGTTCCGGTGAACTCACCTTGCGTTGTCAGATAGCAACAAGATGGATGTTAACTGAAGGTATTATCAGGCCAGGGAAGCAGCTCATTCAGCCGGCTGTTCGGCGTAATGTTCCGGTGAACTCACCTTGCGTTGTCAGATAGCAACAAGATGGATGTTAACTGAAGGGATTCTCAGGCCAGGGAAGCAGCTCATTCAGCCGGCTGTTCGGCCAGGAAGGCAGCCGACTGAGGACATCACGTAACCAGACCCAGGGCTCATGTCCGTTGGCTTTGGCTGTTTCCAGCAGGCTCATTATCATGGCCGCCCGTTGCCCCGCGGCCAGTGAACCCGCAAAAAGCCAGTTCTTTCGGCCGAGCGCCACACCCCGGACCGCATTCTCCGCCCGGTTGTTGTCTATCGGCACCCGGCCGTCATCCAGATAACACACCAGCGCCGACCAGCGCTTCAGCGTGTAATCTATCGCTTTGCGTAACCCGGAGTTGGGTGCCGTTTGGGTCTGCATCGTCTGCAACCAGGACCGGAACTCATTCAGCCACGGCCGGGCATAACGCTGTCGCCACTGA
>NZ_RCWC01000007.1 GCF_018448935.1 Photorhabdus noenieputensis
ACCCAGAACATCCCATTCATCACACTGCGGTGTTCAACATGTGGACGTCCTGCCTGCCCTGAACGTACAGGGGGCAAACAAGATTCTATCAATATCCAAGCATCATCAGAAATGTCGTAACGTGCCATCATTTTGTTCCTGCATCGAAATCAATCAGATAATAATACTATTAATTGATATTAAGGGACACAGCCTAGTAACAAATTTTCCTTCTTCATCCCAAAGTTAACGTACGGAACCAACTTACTGGCACTGGCGTTGGTGTAAGTCATCTCATAACCTGCATCCAGTAAATTTGCTATGTTTGTCGGCTCCTTGAAATAGATATAATCTGACCACAGGGCTTTGGTGAGTACTTTGTTGGCAAATTGTGGATGGCTTTTGATCGCATCAGCTACCCAATAGAAGGATTGACGATTACCGTAGCATGTTGAATATTCATCATCGATGTTGATTCCATTCAGCCCGTATTTAACGACATCATTTACCATATCATTGGCAAGTTTTGTGGCCGTTGCTTTACTCATATTACATGACCAACCTGCATTTTGATGATTGCCTAGATAGGATAGTTGAACTTTGACGCCCTTTTTTTGCAAAGTCCGCACTAGGGAAATATTTTCTTTGAGGATCGAACTTATTTCATCGTTGTAAAATAGTACGGGGTTATTAGAGATGCTGCTGTTAATATTAGCTGCGAATAATATAACATCGGAAAAAAATGGCTTTTCAGTTCGTTTCACAACAAAATTACCGATATCCTTGACATGTTGCGGTGAAGGATTGCTCAGAAATGTAATATTATTTGCTGCAAGAGATTGATTTGTTGCAAAGGTAACGATAAGTACAACTTTCAACAAATTGATATTTTTTAACATCATAAATAAACCTCTTATCTTGGAATGAGTACACCATAAAATTCGCAGGCATCTTCGGAACATTTCGAAACCTTATTTCGCATCATGATTTCGCCAATATACCAATTGCCTGCGAAACGGGCATGTTATCTTTCTTCAGTTAAGTTAGGGATTATCTGTTGTTGTCAAACTAGTAACGGAGAGACGATGATGCTCCCCAGATTGAGGTAGTTCTGTGGGAATGGAACATTTGAAATAGGGGCTTCGCTTCATCCCAAATCATGCAGAGTTTTTTAATTATGTCATTTTTATATTGTTGTATGGATTTATTCTATGCATTGTTTTGAATTCAAATTCAGTTTCATTGAAAATCCAGATTTGAATTTTGCATCATCACTAACGACAGAGCATCTGACATTCCCTTATCTATCTTAGTCTTTTACTTGCTAGCTCATACACTTCACTCCGTTCGCGCTTACCAACTGCTACTACGGCGATAATCAACACATTATCTATGACCTCATAAACTAAGCGAAAACCAGAAGCGCGTAATTTTATTTTGTAACAATTTGGCATGCCTCGAAGTTTAGCTGATGGAATATGAGGTTCAACACAGCACTTTTTCAGCTTCTTAGCAAATTGTTGTTGGACTGATTTATCAAGTCTCTTCCACTCCTTGAGTGCATCTTCCCTGAATTTCACTCTATAGATCATAGATAATTATCCAAATCTACATCAACCAATGCCTGCCCTCTACGCTCATTTACCAGTCGAATAAGCTCTTGATCGTCCAAAGTATCAAGTATCTGTTCATAGAGCTCCGCAGGAATACAATAAAACACGGGTTGGTTACGATTTAGGATCGCAATAGGGTATCCAGCCCCGGCCCTAAGGGTCGCCATAGGGTTCTTTTTAAGTTCACTAATGCTTGCGCTCATATCTGACAGAATTATGTTGGCCATAAAAACACTCCAAAAGACTTGTTAATAAGTCTTATAGTAGCTTTCTTTGTTGAGAAAAGAAACAAAAAAGACCGTTTAAAAAGTCTTTTTCTCCGATGGTCTTTTTTTATTCTCATTACTATCAGCGTCTTGCTCGTATACAATTATCTATGCTGGTTTTAACTATTGGAGCTGAGTACGCGACACGAGATGCACTTATCTCACAATGAAAAAAGTGTCATCGAATCTAGACAGCGCAATTATCACTAACTGTGGGCATTTTGTTACTGAATAATGCCCCGAACAATGTTGCTATCTGGCAATCACTTTTTACAGAGGAGTTATTATTATGCCACTTGATAAAAATGTTGAAAAATGGCTTGCTTCCACGCCTGAAATTGCAATAGGAGAAGATTCCCCCTTGGAACAACTTCGAATCGTTCTTGAGCATGCTCTTATCCAGCAACAGGGCGAATGGAACGATGCGACATATAATAGCAGCTTTACTGTCCCCGCAGAGGATGGTTTCCCTATTCTTGTTCGTATGTATGTGCCCTATGGAAAAGAAAAGATGAGTGATAAACCCGCGCTGGTTTATGCTCATGGCGGTGGGTGGTGCGTAGGAAGTCTTGATGCTTGGGATCGCCCTTGCCGTAAGCTGGCGGAATCAATGGGTTGCGTTATCTTCTCGGTAGACTATCGGCTTGCCCCAGAAAACCCTTTTCCGGTACCACTAACGGATTTCTATGCGGCTCTATGCTATGTCACTGATAATACGGAAAAGTTTGGTATCAATAAGCAACAAATTGCGGTCGGTGGTGATAGCGCAGGTGGTAATCTTGCCGTTGCGGCTTGTTTGATGTCGCGAAACCAAGAAGGGCCTGCTATTTGCCATCAATTGCTATTCTATCCAGCTTTAGATGCATCAATGGAAACGGATTCATACGATAAATATGGTGAAGGTTATGTATTGACAAAACAGATGATGGCATTCTTTTGGCAGGCATACATTAATGAGCACAACAGCAGAACAAATCCACTTATCTCACCTTCTAATTTAACGCATTTTGAAGGATTGCCAGATGCAACTATTTTGCTTTGCGAATACGATCCGCTAAGAAGTGAAGGAGAAGCTTATGCACAGCAGTTAAGAGATGCAGGTGTATCTGTGCAGGTTGAAACTGTTGAGGGAATGATACATGGTGCAATGCATATGACTGCGGTGACGCCCTCTGCTGAAACATTTTACAAAAAATTTTGTTTTTGTTGAAAAGCATCATCTCTGTTTCACTGTTTCAGGCCAATTTGATAAGAATTGGCCCGATAACACTCTGGAATCATCAGGATACGGGCATGGGTAGTCATCCCGACAAAATATATATACCTGTCATCTTTCAAGTTGCCTCTTTGTTGGCTGCACTCACTCACCCCGGTCACATAGTTTGCTATGCTCCCGGGGATTCGCTCCTTTGCCGTCGCGATGCATCTTGAAATCTATAAGGTATAGTCCAGGAAGAATTGTTTCCCTGGACTGATTTATTCAACAAAGCCGGAGATGAGGTTTTATTTGCTATACTGATCTCACACCTGCATAAATATCTTTGGGCATCCTCTTTAAAACTCAGAACTGACCAATAAAAGGCTCAAGAATTTTAACCGACTCAGCTTCGCTTACATGAGCCGATGTTGCCTTTATAAGTGCTTTATTAAATTCAACTAATTTCAGACAGGTATTCATACGTTGTGATGAATCTAATCTACTTAAGAGGTTTCGATCTTGCATGGGATGTCGTGCAAGATTGGATGCTGCATCACTAAACTGTTCATCCATTCTGGCTGCCGCATATGAATTATCGGCTGCGATGTAGTCCTACACGTCAGCTCGGTCTTGCTTCGTTTCGGGTGTCCAGATAACTTTCACGCTTGGTCCACCACATTGGAGAGCGTAAAAAAGTCTGGGGCACTTTTTTACGCTCTCCATCTCCTGCTGTCACCATGTCACGGCGTTTGCTGCGCCGCGTGTTTCACTCGCAAAATTTCGACGGTGCGCGCCTCGTCCAGTACGCGATAAAAAATAATGTAGTTCCGATGCGCGACCAGCTCGCGCACATAATCCGGCAGGCCGGGCCGCCCGGTGCGGCCAAGCTCCGGGTGCTGCGCAAGCGGCAAGGTCTTGTCGCGTAGCTCCTGACCGAAGCTGCGCGCCCTGGTCGGGTTGTCTTTGCCTATGTATCGAACAATGGCGCGCAAATCCTCGCGGGCCTTCGGTCGCCACTCGATGCGGTAAGGGGTCTTTGCCTTCGCCATAAATCAGCCAGCCGCGCTCAAGCGCGCTTCCTTTTGGCGGGCTTGTGTTCGGCGGCCAAGGCGGCAATATCGGCGTCCATCTCGGCCATAACCTCATCGTGTGAAAGATTCGGGCGCGGGTCGTCGATAGCATCCTGAATCTCGGCAGCCAGCCACTCCGAGTAGGCGGCGGCTTGGTGGGCCTTACGCATTGCCTCGGCCCGGCCACGATTGCCGGCGGTTTCTTCTTTCTCGTCCGGGTTCCACTCACTGGCGTCGAACTGGCCGATGGTGATGCCTACGTCGCGCAACACGTTCAGGGCGGCAATGGGGTTGCCGAAACGGCGCGGCTCTTGGCTGCGGGCCTTCGCCAGCAAAGCGGCGGCACCGCTGCGGGTTGCGATCTGCACAAGGAAGATTCCGCCCTGCCCTTTCAGGGTCACACCTTCCACGCCGCCGGCATCGCTTGCGGCGCGTAGCTGCTCAATGGTCATGCTTTGCATGATTCACTCCTTATAGGGTGATGAAAGTAACAGGGTTGATTGTGCATGTTTTCTAGGAAACGCGCAATCACCTAGACAAAAAAGGTTGGACAAAATTTAATGGACATTTAGGGGTAGTGACCGGGTAGCTGGTCACTACCCCACATTGGCACGCCGTGCGGCAAACTCGGCTTCGACCTCATCATTAGATTGGCCCAAGCCAGCACGCATTGAGGCTCGCCCGGCTTCTACCTTGTGACACAGGAATTTATTGTATTCTCGTTCCTCACGTTGGCGTTGAATAAATTCGGCACGTAGTTCAGGTTCTAATTTCATCGTAAAAACAGCTTGTTTCGTCATGATCTGACTTCCTAACATTATTATTCTGTACTAATAAGGTATGTATAATCTCATTACTCTACGCGATTTTGCTTGTCGGAAAACATCTGTTTTCCGACAAAATAAGCGGCCTTTCTGAATTATCTAATGAGCAATTTTACGTAAGATATTGTGCATATTAGGGCTGATAATTTTTTTAAATTGTGATAGCGCCATTGATACAAGTTACAGCACTACCGCCGACAAAAATCTTACCGTCGGAATGGTTGAGCCATACGCTTCCCTGACGGCCAAGTTTTTTGCCTTGTGATGAATGAACGATTTTATCGTCAATCATTGCTACCTTGTGGTGGCGCATAAATGCAGCAACGCTGCCGTTGCCACTACCGCAAACCGGGTCTTCATTGACACCGCATGATGGGGCGAAAGAGCGTACTTCAATATCAGCCTCTGCTCCTTCACGGTAGGCACCATACAGACAAACTCCGGTTATGTTCATTTGCGTGTCGTGTTCAAGTAATCTGGCATAGTCGGGTTTTGTTGCCAGTACGGCTTCTGCTCCCGTAGTATGGGCGACAATCCAGCGAGCTCCCACGTCAATAAGTGCTGGTGTTAACGCGCGATCTAACTGGCAACCCAGAATGCTTTCAAGGCGATCTATCTGTTCGGCGCTAAGCAATGTGATGGCTGGTTCTGGTAGTTCAAAAGTGATTAATTTCCGACCTTCTTCCGTTTCGGTAACGTTCAATGTAATCAATCCCGCTCCGCATTCCTGCACAATACGCCCTTCTCTCGCCTGAATTAAACCGGCTTCAAGAAGAGCATGTGCGGTACCGATCGTAGGATGGCCGGCAAAAGGAAGTTCACTACCGGGTGTGAAAATCCGTACACGATAATCCGCCAATGGGTTTTCTGCCGGAAGAATAAAAGTGGTTTCAGAAAGGTTGGTCCAGTTGGCAATGCCCTGCATCTGTATCGGTGAAAGTTCTTGAGCATCCATAACAACGGCGACGGGATTTCCTTTAAAAGGCTGGTGAGTAAATACATCAACCTGCTTAAATGGCACAAGAGACATAAAATTTCCTTTTTATGGTGGCAAAAGTGGTTTGTAAGTGTATCAAGGTATATTATTACACTGTGGTTGATAATAAAAAAATAGTTTCGATAAGATATATGTGATGAAACTCAAATAAAACAATTAAATTAAATCCTTTGTGAAATAACATAATACTAATATTAATATAATTGTGTTTAATTGATTGCAATGAATTAATACTTTTATTGGAAATAATAAATCATGATTAAACTTATCTATACAAATAATAGAGAGCAATGGAAACAAGGATTATCGATCATAAAAACAGACGAAAAAGCCAATTTAATTATCACCAATAAACGAGGCCGAAAACTGGATGGCTTTGGCGGTTGTTTTAATGAACTTGGGATGAATGCTTTATTAGATCTGGATAAAGAAAATAGAAAAAATGTGTTAGATAAATTATTTTCGCCGGATGGAGAATGCAAATTAACATTAGCCAGAATGCCTATTGGTGCCAGTGATTATGCGGTTTCTTGGTATAGTTTAAATGAGATTGAAGATGATTATAATATGGCTCATTTTTCAATTCAAAGAGACAAAAAATTATTGATTCCTTATATAAAGGAGGCGTTAAAAAGACAACCAAATTTAAAAATATCTGCTTCACCGTGGAGCCCTCCAGTATGGCTTAAAACTCATCAAGTCTGTAATTTTGGCAAATTAAAGAGTGATGCTCAAAGCCAGGATGCATATGCTTTATATTTTGTAAAATTTATCGAAGAATATCAGCAAGAAGGCATTTCAATAGATCAAATTCATATCCAGAATGAAGTTGCCGCGGATCAAAAATTCCCTTCTTGTGTATGGAACGGTGAGCAATTAAGAGATTTTATAAAAAATCATCTCGGGCCGAAATTCGAACAAAATAACGTAGAAGCTGAGATTTGGTTAGGTACTATTAATGCTCCTGAATTCGCTAAAGAGATTGGGCAAGATTATGATGATTACGCAAATTGTGTATTACGTGATATAGGCGCTTATAAATATATAAAAGGCGTTGGTTATCAATGGCAAGGGAAAAATGCTATTCAAAGAACAGTACAAAGCTATCCAGAATTAAAATATTATCAAACTGAAAATGAATGTGGTGATGGTCATAATAGTTGGGAATATGCTCATTATGTATTTACGCTTTTCAGACATTATTTAACTAATGGCGCTAATGGTTATTTTTATTGGAATATGGTGCTGCATTCTGGGGGAGAAAGTAGTTGGGGTTGGAAACAGAATAGTATGATAAGTATTCCAAAAGGAATAAATAAAGTGATATATAATCCAGAGTATTACGTCATGCGCCATTTTTCTGGTTTAATTTTACCTGATGCGCAGCATGTTGAGTTAGAAGGTAATATGTCAGGAAATGCTGTTGCTTTCGAGAATAAAACGGGTTCCCTTGTAGTGAATATAAATAATTCTTATAAAGAAAAGAAAAAATTAAATATTGGTTATAACAATGATGTTTGGTCTATTTATTTGGAACCTGATTCGATTAATTCTATTATATTTAACTAAGAGAACATAACAATCTGGAGTTATCTATGAAGAATAAATTCCCTACCGGCTTTTTATGGGGCGGCGCGGTTGCCGCTAACCAAGTTGAAGGTTATTGGAATCAGGATGGCAAAGGAATGAGTATTGCTGATGTTATGACAAAAGGAGAGCATGGTGTTGATCGTGTCATAACTAATGGTATTGAGGAAAATAAAATCTATCCTAATCATCAAGGTGTGAAATTTTATTCCCATTATAAAGATGATATTGCGTTATTTGCAGAAATGGGATTCAAATGTTTTAGGACGTCAATTGCTTGGTCAAGAATTTTTCCTCATGGTGATGAATCACACCCTAACGAAGCTGGCTTAAAATTTTACGACGATCTTATTGATGAATTGTTGAAATATAATATTGAACCCGTTATTACTTTATCTCACTTTGAAATGCCTTATCATTTGGCTAAGAAATATGGCGGTTGGTATAACCGCAAAGTAATAGACTTTTTTATCAATTTTAGCCTAACGGTTATGGCAAGATATAAAAATAAAGTCAAATACTGGATTACATTTAATGAAATTAATAACCAAATAAATTGGCAATATCCACTATTTGGTTATTGTAATTCAGGTGTGATTTACCAGGATCACGACAATCCAGAACAGGTCATGTATCAAACTATTCATCATCAATTTGTTGCTAGTGCAAAAGTTGTCAAATTAGGTCATGAAATAAATCCTAATTTTAAAATTGGCTGCATGATCCATATGTCGCCATTATATCCAGAGAGCTGTAAGCCAGAAGATGTTTTATATGCACAACAAGCTATGCGCCAGAAATATCTTTTTAGTGACGTTCAGCTTCGTGGGTATTATCCAGCTTATATTATTAGGGAGTGGGAAAGAAAAAATATAGAGCTTCATATTGAAGATGGTGATTTAAATTGGTTACGGGAAGGTTGCGCTGATTATTTGGCAATAAGCTATTATATGAGTAATATCGTTGCTTCATCCACCGAAATGTTAGAAAAAAATAGCCAATCCCTCTCCTTCTTTGAGAAAGGAAAGCTCAATCCCTATTTGAAATCCTCTGAATGGGAGTGGCAAATTGATCCTATAGGTATTCGATACAGTTTATCTGAATTATATGAGCGTTATCAAAAACCTATTTTTATTGTTGAAAATGGGTTGGGTTCCGTTGATAAATTATCTCAAGATGGTGTTATCAATGATGATTATCGTATTGAATATTTAGAATCGCATCTATCCGAAATTAAAAAATCTATTTTATTCGATGGTGTTGATATACTCGGTTATACTGTATGGGGATGTATCGATTGTGTCTCTTTTACAACTGGTGAATATCGCAAGCGATATGGATTTATTTATGTCAATGTTGATGATAATGGAAATGGGGATTTTGTACGTTATAAGAAAAAGAGTTTTTCTTGGTATAAGAAAGTTATAGCAACGAACGGTAAAAATATCTAATTAAATTAAAAGCTATCCTATTTGATTTGAGGATGGCTTATTAATTTTAACTATTTAACTCTCTTTGGTGATTTTATATTTATCTCGATACTCTTTTGGTGTCATATTATAGTTTCGCTTGAACATGGAGTAAAAATAATGTAAAGAAGAATAACCGCAAACGGTAACAATTTCACTGATTGAAATAGAGGTGTGGATTAAAAGATTTTTTACTTTATCTAACTTCTCATTATGAATAATGGTATGAATTGTTTGCCCAAATTCACTTTTAAAACGGTTTTCAAGATTAGAACGTGACATACCAACAGCATCGGTAACTTGTTCAACTCTTATCCCCTTACAGGCGTGATGACGAATATAATGCATGGCTTGAATAACTGCGGGATCGTTTAATGCCCGAAAATCTGTCGATTGCCTTGCAATAACCTTTGAAGGTGGAATTAATTGGCGGTAGTATTTTTTAGGAGCGTAGCCTTTAAGGAGTTTATGAAGCAATTTTGCTGCTTGGTAGCCCATTTGTTGTGTACCTTGCACAACGGAAGAGAGTGCCGTACGTGAAAGAAAGCGGGCTATTTCTTCATTATCTATGCCTATAACACAGATTTTATCAGGAATAGGAATATTTAAATGTTCACATGCGGCTAAAATATGTCGAGCTCTGGCATCCGTTACGGCGATAATGCCGGTATTTGGGGGTAAAGTTTGCAGCCAATCTTTTAATTCATTTTGTGCGTAAAACCAATTTTCCGGTGTTGTCTCCATTCCTTGATATACCACACCTTGATATTTTTCTTTTTCGACTAATTGTCGGAAAGCGTATTCACGCTCTATTGCCCATCGTTTACCACTGGTCTCAGGCAAACCATAAAATGCAAAGCATTTAATACCTTTATTTTTTAAATGATTAAATGCACTTTCTATTAACGCAAAGTTATTTGTCGCAATGTAATGAACCGCAGGGTAGCGATTTTCTTGGTGATAAGAGCCGCCGACACCAATAACAGGAATGTCTAACTGACTGAAAATACGTTGGATTTCTATATCATCAAAATCAGCAATAATTCCATCACTCTGTAAGGTTTTCAAGCTATTTAATTTGGTGGTGAAATCTTCTTCAATGAAGATATCCCAATTGCATTGACATGCTTGTAAATATTCACCTATCCCTTCTATCACCTGACGATCATAAGCTTTATTGGCATTAAATAATAGTGTTATATGGTATCGTTTGTTTATCATTGATATTCCTTATTGATTTATACAGTCTTGATCATAATTATTTTTCTATTTTCAGGGTTAAATTGATGCCAATTTATGAGATAAATCACACAATTAACAATAATCTTAATGAAGAAATAAAATAACACAATTGAAAATAGCGGCATTGATGAACAAAATTTTATACATACACGTATGTCTATACCCTATGGATTTCAAGATGGATCGCGACGGCAAGGGAGAGAATCCCCGGGAGCATAGGTAACTATGTGACCGGGGTGAGCGAGTGCAGCCAACAAAGAGGCAACTTGAAAGATAACGGGTATATTAGATAGAGGCTGATATGCATCGATATTTTGAAGAAATAAATAGAATCAGTTACGAAGGTAGACAAAGTAATAATCCATTAGCTTTCCGTCACTACAATCCCGAAGAGATTATTCTAGGCAAAAAGATGAAAGATCATCTGCGTTTTGCCGTCTGCTATTGGCACAGTTTTTGTTGGAATGGTGCTGATATGTTTGGCTCTGGGGCATTTGAGCGTTTTTGGCAAAAAGGCAATGATGCCTTAGAATTGGCGAAGCTTAAAGCTGATGTTGCTTTTGAGTTTTTCTACAAGCTCAATATTCCTTTTTATTGTTTCCATGATATTGATGTTGCACCCGAAGGCCGTTCCTTAAAAGAATATATTTATAATTTGGAAATTATGTCCGATATTCTTGCTGATAAACAAGCAGAGACTGACGTTAAATTGTTATGGGGAACGGCAAACTGTTTTACACATCCGCGTTATGCTGCCGGTGCATCAACTAATCCAGATCTCAATATTTTTGCTTATGCATCAGCACAAGTATGTCAGGTTATGCAAATGACTAAAAAACTGGGCGGTGAAAATTATGTACTGTGGGGTGGACGTGAAGGCTATGAAAGTTTACTCAATACAGATTTACGTCAAGAAAGAGAACAAATTGGCCGTTTTATGCAAATGGTTGTGGATTACAAATACAAAATTGGTTTTCAGGGAACATTATTAATTGAACCTAAACCTCAGGAACCGACTAAACACCAGTATGATTATGATGTGGCGACTGTTTATGGTTTCCTAAAGCAGTTTGGTTTAGAAAATGAAATTAAGGTGAATATTGAAGCTAACCACGCCACATTAGCTGGACACTCCTTTCAGCATGAAGTAGCCACAGCGATTGCATTGGGGATATTTGGTTCTATTGATGCGAATCGCGGGGATGCTCAATTGGGTTGGGATACCGATCAATTTCCAAATAGTGTCGAGGAAAATTCTCTTGTAATGTATGAAATCTTAAAAGCCGGTGGCTTTACCACGGGTGGTTTAAATTTCGATGCGAAAGTTCGCCGTCAAAGTATTGATATTGATGATCTGTTTTATGGGCATATCGGTGCCATCGATACTATGGCTTTATCATTAAAGAGTGCGGTGAAAATATTAGTAGACGGTAAATTAGATGAATATGTCGCTCAGCGTTATTCTGGTTGGAATAGTGAATTAGGTAGAGATATTCTTGAAGGAAAAATGACACTTGATGAAGTGGCTCATTATGCAGAAACATTGGTTCAAGAACCTAAACATCGAAGTGGACAACAGGAATTACTCGAAAATCTTATTAATCGCTATATTTATGATTAAATTAGTTATTGGCTAACAGGTCCTACGTTGGGAACAGTCAAGCTAGAGGATGGTGACTGGATGATAGAAGTCGTCTTGGTAGAAACGGGTGAAAAAACCGAATACCGTCTGACCCACATTAACAATGATCCCAAGGCCGCCTGAATGTACGCTATTGCTATTAGCACCGCTAATTCTTCTTTCTGTTTTTCAGTTATTCACTAAATAAAATCCTGTAAGTCAGTATATTTTCTGATTTGTCATAAAATGAATATTTAATCGTGATATGAATACGAATTTTTCTTATCTTTTATGTGAAAATACACATTTTTTTGACAAGTAAAATGGGATTATGAGATGGCTCACATACAATTAGGAAATGGTGAAATTATTAATCTTACCGAAGCAGAAACAAGAAATTCTCGCGAAGCGAAAGGCGGATATGTATATATGCTTGATAATATAGCGTATAAACCAATGAATCTAAACAATTCTATTAAAGGTGTTTTTAAAAACTGTGATCGTAGTTATGGCTTGCCAAGCGTATACTTAGACGTTTTTAATGCTAAATTTTCATTTCAAGGCAGCAATGGTATAGATCGTAATGAGGACGCTACTATTATTAAGATGAAACGAATTGATACCAGTAATAATAGTGGTAATCATTTCTTTCAGATTTCCCACGGTGGTAGAGCGAATCTTGAGAACTTTATTAATAACGAAGGTGATGAAGAAAGGTTAAAAAGAATCTTACGAGCTTTATGTGCAGCTAGGGAATCAAATTTAAAAGATCCTCAAGGTTTTTATTCGTCGAGAGGATCTAACCCGATATTGTTCTGTGATATTCATTGTGGTACAACCCCTAGCTTAGAAATTGAAGAATTGATTGAATATACTCAAAATAGGATGAAAAATTCCCTTGACGATTAACTGTCGCTAGTCTTATCAGATCTGACAAAGCACTTTGGAAGGTTGAGAGTTACCGGTTTGGATATGGATGTTGAATCCTTATACAAAGCGCAAGAGGTAACTCTCATGTTTTCCCCACAAGATTCGATCTTAGACATCTCCATATCCCAGAATTCCCACATCAATTTACATATGTATGTATATACAGCCTGCTAACATTATATTACTATGATACAAGCGCAATCCGGTAACAAATGTTACATATTGATTTGCTTTTACTCTCTTATTGAATCTAACTTAGGTGAGAATTACATGATGACAGTATCCCCCAAGCCTAACCTTCAACTTGTTTACGTATCTGATATTGAATGTTCGACGGTCTTCTACGAGACGATTTTCAATGCTAAGCCGGTATTTTCGAGCCCTCGTTATGTGGCATTTGCCGCCGGCGGTGAAGCACTATTCGCTATTTGGTCAGGCGGAACAACGCCAGATGCCTCTACTCCTCGGTTCTCTGAGATCGGTATTATGTTGCCATCTGGAGAAGATGTAGATCGCTTATTTGAAGAATGGCAGAAGAAACCCGATATCAAGATTGTGAAGGAACCCCACACTGAAATTTTTGGTCGTACTTTCCTCGTTGAAGATCCCGATGGTCATATTATTCGGGTATGTCCTTTGGATTAGATGTATTGACTCTTTTCTGCCGTCCTTATATAAAAAAGCTTGCTATAATTACAAGTGTAAAATAACGTGTTTCATACAGGGGTTAACATGCCAGCAACACAAATCAGATTAAAGAAAACAGTGAGCGTGACCGTTGCACCTGAACTGTATCAACAAGCGAGACAGGTAGGGCTTAACTTATCAGCAGTGCTGACTAAAGCACTAATTTCGGAACTGAAAGCCGTTGAGTCTGAACGCTGGAAACGTGAGAATAAGGCAGGAATGGAAGAACTTAATCGTATCACTAACGAACACGGTTTACTGTCTGACAAGTACAGGGTGTTCTGAGATGCAGTATGTTGTTTATCGCAATATTGGCAATTCTGCTTACCCATATCTTCTTGACGTACAGAGTGACATTATTGATATGTTGAATACAAGATTAATGATACCCCTGTTTCTGAAAGAAAATTTTAAAGGCAAAGTTCCTATAAGATTATGTCCAATATTGACAATTGAGGAGAGTGACTACATCGTCATGACTCATGAAATGGCAAGTATCAGAGTATCTATGATCGGTAATGAAGTTATTGATGTCACATCCCACCGGAAACAAATTAAAGATGCTTTGGATTTTCTCATTGATGGATTTTGACTAGTCGAAAAAGTAACGCAACAATGGATGGTATTTGGCTTGTTGCATAGTCGCCATCACGATTTCTTAAAATAACGACTAGGGGACTTCGTTTATGAAGTCCTCTGATAGGTAGTCCTTAATAGTGCTGCACGATAATGATTGCATCATCTGTTACCTTGTAAACCAGACGATGCTCTCGATTAATACGTCTAGACCAATAACCCGACAATTATGTTTTAAAGGTTCTCCATCAAAGGGTTGCCTTTACCATTTCAGTCCAAGATAAAATCATTCTTTCAATAGCCCTTTTTCAATAGCCCTTTTTCAATCATTCTCCCTGCTTCCACTTCAGCAATTGCCTGATTTAAATGTGCCGCGTTTTTCGGGCTAGCCATTAAATAGGCTGTTTCTTCGTAGGCTTGAAAATCTTCCAAACGTAGGGCGATCGCTGGCTTGCCATTCTGATGAGTAATCAGAATTGGCTTGTGATTGTCGTTCACTTTATCTAAGGGGCTGGCGAAGTGAGTTCTAAATGCTGAATAGTTTATTGTGTCCATCGTTAATTCCCTCTCCCCCGCTTCCATTATGCTTATAAGTTCATAGTTAATTTTCTTACTTGCCATAGTAACCGGCCTCGTAAGAATTGATGATTCCGTTAATTAATGCTTTTTTCTTCTTATTTGAAATCTGACTATTGTTGATTTCTTTTGTGTGTATTTTGGGTGAAATGAATATTTCGGACATGCCGATTTCTTGAATTAAATTATCACTCTTAAAATAATTAATTTTTTTCTCAAATTCATGTGAACTGATGTTATTCATTCTATCCTTAACTCCTTCTCGATAAAATTGTTCAAAGAATGGCGTCATAAGCTTAATAGAATTATTTACATGTGTTTCAAAATTAGGGTCAAAATCATCATTAGAGCGATAAACATAATGTCGGGCTTCCCGTTCATAAGGTGGGAGATTTATTGAACAAGAAGATAAAAATAAGAAAATAGGGAAAAAATATAAAGCACGCATAAAAAATCCTCAATGATTATTGTCCTAATAATAGATTTAAATAATTATCGGTTGTTTATTGATCACACGCTGATTATGTTCTTCGAAGGCATCTGCCAGCTTTTTATTGAAGCGAACCGATTTAACCAATGCATTGAAGAAAACTTCTGAGTCTCGGTTATTCAAACTCATAACTTCGTATTCATGAATGGTTTTTTCAGCATGTGTTAATGCACTAGTCAGGATAAAGTTGCTAACTGTGGCTGTATTCATAGAGAATACCTTCCTTAGATGTATACCCGTTAGATAATGTGAGAGCAATGTACGTCAAAATGGTGTTTTTTCCAATTTTTACGATGACAAAAATTGCATTTATATTTTCAAGCTAAGGTTTTTCTGTGTCGTTTCATTTGATTTCTAACTATGCAATTCCCCCAATTTCTGCTTAATTTGCTGTTGAAAATATTCCGCACGAGTTAATAAAACGGCTATTGTTTTCACATCACACTGTTCACTCTTTTCAATCCGCAGGCAGACACGTATTCCTTGCTGATATTGCATCAGCGCAAAAGCGCCTTTCATACGGTGGGCGTGATGCACGACTTTTTCATGGCATTGTTGGTTTTCCTGTTGTTGCAATTGTGCAATATCTTCCGACATCCCTTGCTGTATTGCGCTAAGTAATTGGCGCTCTACAGCTATATCTTGTTGTGCCAACGCTTGAATTTCATCGAATTTTAATGTTGCTTTGTCATTAACTTGCCGGTAATAACGGGTAATTTCTGCCAGCAATTTGCTTTGCACCAGTGGTTTGATCAATACACCATTCATTCCCGCTTCCAAACAACGAGCCTGTTCGGTAGAGAACGCGTTCGCGGTACAGCCCAGGATAATAAATGGCGGTAATTGCCGTAATCGTTCATGTTTTCTCAGTAACTGAGCCAGTTGGTAACCATTCATCATCGGCATCTGGCAATCTGTCAGCACGATATCGAAATAACCCTCCTCCACCAGCTTCATGGCTTGTTCACCGCTTTCAGTTAGCGCGATACGATGTCCCGATGGCGCTAACTGTAATGACAACACCTGTAAATTGGCAGGTAAATCATCAACCACTAAGATATTCAAAGATTCATGAAGCTCCGTCTCAATGTTTTCGGTTTTTTCGCTTATCGCCTCTTTTTCAATAATCGTGCGCGTCAGCGGTAACACCACGGTAACCTGTGCGCCACCACTGGGTGCCCCCGTGATTTTCAAGCTGCCACCCATTAGTTCAACTAACTGTACAGAAATAGGTAATCCCAACCCGGTACCGGTTTTACCGCCATTATTTTGTGTCACCTGTACATAGGGCAACAAAACCGCTTCATACATGGTTTCCGGGATGCCACAACCGGTATCGGCAACCACCAGCGTAATTTCATCTTGGTGATTCTCTGGAATAGGCTGATAGCTGGCGCTGATCTGTACACTTCCCTGTTCGGTAAATTTAATGGCATTGCCCAACAGGTTATTGATGACTTGGGTTATGCGTGTCGCATCCAGTAGATGATAATATTCAGACGGTAAATCAAACTGATAGGTGAAAAATAATTCTTTTTCCTTTGCTCGATGGCTGAAAGTTGCTACACAACTTTCCAGAATTGCCTGCAATGATTCCGACTTGAGATTCAGTACCATCCGACCAGATTCTATCTTGGAGAAATCCAGCACATCACCGATGATTCCTTGCAAAGATATTGCCGCCTGCCAGGCGATATGTAATGGCGTGGATGGTTGAGTTTGCTTTTTTACCTCCAGATCAAGGATACCGATAATGGCTTGCAGCGGGGTGCGGATCTCATGGCTCATGTGGGCCAGAAAATCTGATTTCTCCAGGCTAGCGAGTTCGGCCTTATCACGCTCCTGACGTAGCTCTTGTGCCAGCAATTTACGTTCGGTGACATCAAACCAACCACCAATGATTCCCTGAACAACGCCTTCGGTATTGCTATAACTTTCGAGCCACAAATAAACATCTTTATCTTGTCCCTGAATAACAATGTTGCGATCAGAGAAATGTACCGGTGCCCCTTCCAGACAGCGTAGAAAAATTAGACTGATCTCTTGCTCATCGGTCGGCTTTAGAAAGCATAAGGAAAAAAGACTACGACCAATCACCTCAGATCCGACAGTGCCCATTTCATGCCGGAAATAGAGGTTAGCCGCTGTGATGCACATGGTTGGATCGCAGACAAACATTGGCGTAGGCATGTTATTAAAGAGTGTTTCCCAGTACGCCAGCAAATCTTGTAAGTTGCTTTCTGCGGTCTTACGTCGTCTGATTTGATGTGCGAGATAACTGCCCCAAAAAATTGAGCTTAACGCAATTACAAGTAACGCCCCTCCCCACAGCTTCACCCAAGGAGAGATTTTATTGTCATTATAAGGCGTGACATTCGCCATAGATAACCACTTCAACCGTAATACCCGCAGTTCATTTGGTGGCAGTGCATCAATGCTTTTATTTAATATGTCCACCAGTTGAGGATAGGTCGGTATGATGGCGTATTGTTCCGGTTGCAGCGAGCCTTTAAAGAACTGAATAGAAATATTGGTGCCGTAGTGGCTTGCTTGTAGGTAATCAGCACTGATTAGGCTATCAAAAGTGGCATCTGCCGCGCCGGCCAGCACCATATCAATACCTTGTGTCACGCTGTCAACTTCGATGATAAAAATCTCTGGATACTGTTTTAAGAGTGATAAAAGTGCGTTGCCGCGCTGAATTGCCACCCGATGGTGTTTAAGTTGTTCGAACTCATAAGGCGCATTACGCTCATTGCGCGTGATCATCACCCATTCCACGGTACCATAGGGATGACTGAAAGAGAGCCAACGGCTACGTTCGGGCGTGTTGAGCATGGAGGTCATTTGTGCTTCGCCATTTTCTAACCGCTTTTTAATGCCTGTTGCGCCATCTGTTGGGATAAAATTAAAGGTGATGCCACTTTTTTCTCCCAGTAAACGTAAAATGTCCACATCCAGCCCGGTGATTTGACCGTTTTTATCCAGAAAAGAATAAGGTGGCGCAGCGCGATTCAGTGCCACATTGACGACAGGATTTTTTTTAATCCAGGCTTTTTCCTGAGCTGAAAAGATGGCGGCGTCGTTACTGTTGCCTAACGCTAGCCCAGAAATCCAACGTTCATAAACTTTATTTCTGATGGCATGAGGAATGGATGTCAGAATCAGATTTACTGCTTCAACCATGCCATCACCGTTGTGGCCAAGAAAATCATATCGTTCCCCGAGTGAAATATCCCGTCGGTAAGTCAAACCGGTAAATGGACGAAAAGCCAGTAAATAGGCAATCTGGCTTTGTCCATCGAGATAGGCATCCATTTTGCCATCTACGACTGCTTGTATTCCCTCCTGCTGATTTTTCGCCATTGAAATGGTGCGGTAATGTTTACGTAATTGCTTAATGACATCCGGATCACTACCGGGTGCCGCCATAATATTCATTTCAGCAAAAGGCATATTCACTTGTTCTTTGCGCATAATCAGGGCAAGTGGTTGTACCAGAATTGGATAAGTGTCGTTTGCTCCATTTCCTGATTGCGATGAGGCGGAATTCGATAACAGTTGGATATCGCCACGTTGCAACGCTTTATAAGCTGATTCCCAGTTGCCAAACAACCGTACCTCCACTGGCCTTTTCAGCACGGTTTCAATCAAGCGCAGGTAATCCGCATAAATCCCTTCCAACTTGCCGTCCCAACGATGGATCACCAATGGGGCACCGATACAACAGAGAATGCCGACTTTTAATGTCGGGAAACGTAAGGGAAGAACCGTTTGTTCTTTGACCGGCAACGGCAAAAATTCCTGCGATTCTTGTGTGATGTTTGAATAAAACTCCACCGGTAGTCCATTTGCAGGGAGATCTTGCGCATTGCGGTATTCAAACAGGTTGAGACTCCAACCAGATAGCGGTAACAGCAATACCAATAGGGCAATCCATCGCCATGTTTTGCACCGGTACTTCATGGCTTATAGCCCCAGTCCAATCTGATGCAAATAATTATAAAGGGCGGCTTCACTGTCTAATCCGAGCTTTTTCATCGCGCTGATTTTTTGTGCGCTAATTGTCTGCTTAGTTCGGTACAAACGCGCAGCGATATCATTCACACTCAACCCTTGCCCCAACAATTTAATTACCTCCAATTCTTTGCTGGTTAGTGTTTTTACAACTTCCTCGCACGGTGATTCGAGAAATTGTTCACTTAAATAGGGTTCATAACGCCCGGTTGTACTGTATAACCCTTTTACCAGCTCGTGGGATAAGCTGTTTTTGTTTAAAATCGCTTTTACTCTGTAATCAATCAGTGAAGCAATGATTTTCCGGTCGCTGATCATGGTAATTACCACAATAGGCAGATTTGGATATTGTTCCCGTATTCGGCTAATCATCCTCAGACCGTCGCTCTGGTTATTACCCGGCATAATGAAATCCGTAATCAACATATCCGTTTCTTTTTCTTCCAGCAGAGAGAAGAGCGTGGCGACATCATGAGCTTCCCCTACAATTTGGTAATTCTCCGGCAATGTTGCCAGTATCGTACGTAGTCCTAATAAGAATACCGGATGATCGTCGGCAATAATGACTCGTCTGGGCATGGGTTATTTCTCCAGATTATTTTCTATTTACTTTTTTATTTACTATTTCACGTATCGTTCCTTCAATAAAACCGGCATCTCCTCCCACATGGACGATTAAGGCGATAATGACCAGGTTAAATTCACCTTTGCCATCGGCAATCCGAACTTTTAGTGTTTGCGGTATTTGCGAGACGGAATTTTTAAGCTGTTCGATTTTGTGTCGATCTTCCTGATGTACCCAAGCCATCAATTGCGGCCAAGAGGCAGGTGCTTTTCCGCACCGCATCCAGACAGAACCATTATGATGCCAGTACAGATGCCCGTTGGCGCTTAACCGAAAGCAATTAACCTGTTCTTGATCCAACATAGCTCTCATTAACAGAAGACGCGTTTTATGTCGATGTAACACATTGATTATGTTAGATAAACAACTACAGTATAACAACGCGGGCAAGGTCAACGCTGTGCTGTACCAAGCCGCTATCTGCACATTTTGTTGGACATGGGTTAACGGGGATGAGAATGGCCCAAGACCAAAAATGGTAGCGCTGACGATCCCCACCGTACACAAGGATAAAAAGCTGCTTAATACCAGCAGGTTACCACTTAATGCTAGCAGCATCGGCAAACTGAAAGAAAACAGCAGCGCAATCCCTTGCCAGTGTATTTGCCCGGCTTCCGGTGGCGGACTGATGAACAATGCTGTCATGGCAAGTAAGGCCACCAGCCATAAACCGTAGATTTTCCAGTTCTCAACCCTATTTTTCTCATAGGTAATACAGGAGATAACAAACAGCGTAAATGGCAGATAACTCAACACTGAGCCTACGACAGTCGGTAATGAAACCGATATGTCGGTAGGATAACCAAAGAGATGAAGTATCCATTTTGCGATAAGTCGCTCAATGATGCCACTTAACGAACAGAGTACGGTCAAGCTAAGGATGTCCCTTGCCCGCTTCGGGACCCACATGACACCGTAAAAAAACTGCCAGATCAGCGCTGTTACCACCAGCATCATCACATTGATACAGGAAAAGATCAGCGATACGTTGACCGGTCTTCCATACCACTGACTGGCGGTCAGCGCAATCAAGGCACCGGTTATTAACCAGATAAGCCAGTACCGTGGTGCCCTGACGCAAAATATGCCTTGTAACAAGCCTGCCGGAAACCACACCAGCGATGACAGGCTCCACACATCCCGTACCTGTAGGCTTAACAGTGCCAGCGCGAAATTGACCAATGTAAAAATAAACCAGAAGATCACTATCTTTTTCATTTTCATCGGGATCTTATTCCGTAACACTGATGTTACATTCATAAAATAATAATAGCAGAGATAAGTGTTTGCTACCCTTAGTTGATAATATTAGATAGTGATAGTTTCTTTTGGGCTGATCGTAACTGTACCTGACCTTCTGTAACATCCATCCAGACATCCCGATTTACCGGCGCATCACCTAGCAGCAACTGATCTGATAACAACGGCAGAACGAACTGAGTTAACAGATTATCAATTTCACGAGCGCCGCTCTCCGCAATCCGGCACTCTTCGGCGATAAAATCCACCAGCGTGTCGCTATAGTGCAATTCACATTGAGTTGATTGACGGTAGCGCACGACAATTTTATTCAACTTATGGCACACAATGGCATGCAGAACTTCGCCGTGTACTGGCAGATAAGGGATAACCTGTAAACGACCTAAAAATGCTGGCGTAAATATACGTTGCAGCTCTGGCCGGATAATCTCCTGAATATCTTTCAGAGTGGCCGGGCGATTTTCCCCCTGCTCTGTTACGCCGTGTGTTGCTGCACGTATCACCAAATCTGCTGCTGCATTAGTGGTCAGGATAATCAGCGTATTGCGAAAGTTAATCTGTTGCCCTTCGGCATCTTCCATCATGCCTTTATCGAATACCTGAAAGAACAGTTCCAGTACATCGGGGTGAGCTTTCTCCACTTCATCAAGTAGTACTACGCTGTAAGGTTGACGTCGAACCGCTTCGGTCAATACACCACCTTGTCCATAACCGACATAGCCCGGAGGAGAACCTTTTAGGCCGGAAACCGAATGAGCTTCCTGATATTCCGACATGTTAATCGTGATCAGATGATGTTCACCGCCATACAGCTCATGAGCCAGCGCTAAGGCGGTCTCGGTTTTCCCTACACCGGAAGGCCCTGTGAGCATAAATACTCCGGTGGGTTTGGCCGGATCGGCCAGTTGTGCTTTAGCAATCCTAATTTGACGGGCTATCTGACTGAGCGCATGATCTTGCCCCATAACTCGCTGGCCGAGACGGGTTGCTAACTGGCGCAACACATCGCGTTCATTTTCCACCATCCGGCCAAGGGGAATTCCTGTCCAGCCGGCAACAATGTCTGCGACACAAGCGGCATCAACACAGTCAAAGACGTAAGCGTGTTGATGATGGCGCTGATGCAGTTCTGCACGTAACACAGGTAGCCGCTCGTCGTGCTCTTCACAGGCGAGGATGTCATTGACCAACTGACGTTGAGCATGATATTCCTGCAAAATTTCTTCCAGTGATGCTTGCAATTCAGCCTGACGTTGCGTCAATTTCTGTAGCTGAGTTTCATGGCCGCCTTCGCGTAACAATGCTTCCTGTTCGGTAACAATGTTTGTCAGCATGGCACGCAGATCTTCAATTGGTGCCGGTTCATCGGTCTGTGAAACGGCAACGCGGGCACAGGCGCTATCTAACAGGCTGACCGATTTATCCGGCAACTGACGTCCAGTGATATAGCGGTTGGCTAACGTAACCGCTTCCGTGACCGCCTCTGCAAGTACTTTGACGCCATGATGTTTTTCCATTGCCGGTGTCATGGCACGCAACATGGCGATTGCCAGTTCTAGCGTAGGCTCTTCGACTTTGATCACTTGGAAACGACGCGCTAACGCTGCGTCTTTTTCAAAGTACTTCTTATATTCAGACCAAGTGGTTGCCGCAATTGCCCGTAATTCGCCACGTGCTAGCGCGGGTTTCAACAGATTAGCCGCATCGTTTTGTCCGGCCTGGCCGCCTGCGCCAATCAACATATGTGCTTCATCGATAAACAGGATAACTGGTGTGGGATACCCCTTCACTTCATCTAATAATTTTTGCAGACGGCTTTCAAACTCACCTTTTACGCTAGCGCCCGCTTGTAACAGCCCCATATCCAGGGTAAATAATTCAGCTTGTGCCAAAACTTTCGGTACACGGCCATCAACAATCCGCTGAGCAAGCCCCTCAATCAGAGCGGTTTTACCGACGCCCGCTTCACCGGTTAACAAAGGGTTATTTTGGCGACGGCGTAATAGCACATCAATTAATTGACGGATCTCTCGCTCACGTCCTAAAACCGGATCGAGTTTGTTATCACGTGCTGCCTGTGTCAGGTGATGCGTGTATTGTGCCAGCGCGGATTGGGTATTATCCCCAACAGGTGCCGTAATGTGTTGTGGTGTCGTATTTGTCTGTGTACGCAACCACTGTTCTATCCCATCGGTGTTACCCTGTAACGCTTGCTGTAATTCTGAGGTAAGTGAATGGTGCAGTGACGGATTCATGATCAAAGCCACAATCAGCGCCTGAGCGGTAATCTGTGATGCTCCCCAATGAGTACTGGCGTGCATCCAGGTCTGTTCTATCCATTCAGTTAGGCTGGTAGCCAGTACCGGCGGACGATGATTACCACTGCGTAATAATGTCAGTGATCTCTGACAGGCGTTCAGCAACGTCATGGTATCAATACCACCGTGGTGACACACTTGTTCTATCGTCGGAAGCTGTTTTTCAAACAAAGCCAATAGTAGATGTTCAATTTCCACTTCATGATGGGTACGCCGTACCGAAAGATTAGCGGCTTCATCAAGGCACTGACGCGCTTCTACCGTTAATTTACTCACGATCTGTTTGAGATAATTACTCACTTTTAGGTTTCCTTAATTCGTTCCAATGGGTGGTGATCTGTGATGGCAAAGTAGAGAGGGTTCCTTTTGCCACTGTTGGCTCACTTAAATTTAACAACTGGCTATCCAGTCGGTTGCGTTGTTCTAATAATGCCGTTTGTTGTTGCTGATGTTGCCGCCACTGCTGATACAGTGTTGAAACAGCTTTGTTTCCGCTGACTTGATAGCGCACAGTGATGTTATTGATACCCAGTGCATTTAATTCATCGCGCTGCTGTGGGAACGCTTGTGCTGCCAGTGTCAGCTCACCGCGAGAAAAAGCGTGCATAAATTGCAGCAAACCATCGGGGCCAACGTAACTTTTGCTTAATGTAAAGCGAGGAAAATAGACATCAATTTGTACTTTACCGCATGTTCCCGGGTGCCAATGCAGCGTCATGCTGTCATTGAAATTCATGCTTTTAAGCTGCTGTACGCCATCATCACAACTCAACGTCACTGAACTGCCCACTGGCAATACCCTTGCTCCTCGGTTAGCGGTCGCCGGTTGACTAACAATCGTGACTTCCGCCAATGGCTTCTGTTCTTGTTCCGGTTCCTGTTGTGCTGTCGCCAGTTGCTGCTCGCTTTCCAGTAAGGCAAGTTTCTCTTGCAGGCGACGACGAATATCCGATGTCGCTGAAAGTAGGTCATTTGGCTGGATGAGATTATTAATATAGAAAATGAAATCATCGTTAAACGGAAAGAGCACATCTTCCATTTCTTGACGTTTAATCCCTTCAGGACGAATATCCAGCGCATACCCTGCGGTATCCCGTACAAATGCGTTACTGTATTCATACAAACGCGCGTTCAATTCCCGGCCATCAAACAGTTCCTGTCTGCTCAATTTTTCCATCGGCCAAATCACTTTGCTTTCCCATTGGGTTTGCAAGCGGCTGGCGGCACTTAAGAAGGCATAACGTAATACCAGATGTGCATCACCTTGATAGAGTCGCCATAAGGTTTCATTTACCCCGGTTACGCCGGTATTCTGTTTGCTTTCGGCCTCGTGACGCCACAGGGTGAAACGGTTGAATAATGCACGCAGACCACTATCATCCAGTTCCTCTTTCTCGCTATTTAGTGCATTTTTAACCAACATTTCGGTTTCCATGTCACTGAGCAACTCGCGTTGGCTATTTAACTGCACCGCTTGCCGGTAGACGCGATAGCGTGTCAGTACGTTGTCATCCAGCCGTACAGAGGTCTGCGGTGAAATACCAAACCATGACATGATGCGTTGGCGCACAGAGAGGTTCCCTAGCGAGACCCGTTGCATGACGTTACTTTTTTGCACATAGCCATGCAGTTGCCATAAACGGTGTTGTGTCTGCAACCAAGGCTGCTGCTCCGCCGATTCTACCGTGGATAAATCACGTTCTAACTGTGTCAGAAAGGCAATATAGGGGCTGTCATATTGACTTGTTGCTAATATCAACGCCTGCCAATTTTTCTTGCCTCGTACTAACGTTTCCCCTTGAGGCATAGTCTGAGCGAATGCTAACCACTCTGATTGACGCTGATTTTGATACTGTTGATAAAATGAACGCTGTAAAGGATCAAAAAATGCCGAGTTGTTAAGGGCTTGTGCCAGTTCGTCCAAGGTTGCCTGAGTATCTTGCTCACCGGCTTGGGTATAGACACCGCGGATACGAGCGTTAATGGTGTCGGCATCTTCTCTGGTCAGCGGCCAGAAATCAGCCAGCGTCAGCGAACGTGTGCCAGCCGGTTGTTCGTCGGCTAACAGCCATTGCCAGTTACTGCTATCTTTCAGGAGTGTTTGCAATACATTCCGCCACCGATCAAATTCTTGCTGTGCGTTGCTTTGGCGATATTGCGCCAGACGGAGTGCAACGCGTTGTTCTGCTGATAAAGGATCGTTTTCGCCACTTAACAGTGAGGATGAATAAGCAGGCATATGCTGTAAAGTTTCTAACGTAGCGCCATGCGCCATTGCCTGTTCAATGTTAATAAAACGTGCCCAGTGTAAAGCCAATAGCCGTTTTTGCGGTGCCTCAGCGCTACGGAAACGTGCTAGCAAGTGTGTCGCTACCGATTCCGGGTTGAATACACCAACAGGTGCTTGTTGTTGATACTGCCGCGCCATCCGTTGTTCCATAGTATGGCTGACTGGATAAAAAAGCAGAGATGACAGGGTTTCCTGCAACCAGTACTCGACTTGTTGATAGCGTAAGTAACTCCGCTCAAGTGGGTTGACTTCACGAATATTTTCAAGTTGCGTAACACCACGCCAGGTAGTCATCAATGCATTGCCTGCACCGTATACCAGCATCAAACTCAGTAGGCTAACTAATACGCGTTTGGTCAATGTCCGCCAGCCGGTCAGCAATACGCTATCACTACCTTGATGTTGGCTAACTTGGTCTGGCAGATATTCGCCCAACAACCGGTGGCTGAAAATGCCCGTGGTCTGATGTTCGGCAGTAAAAAACATGCCCCGTAACAGGCCATGCTCCAAATAATGGTCTTGGTCGAATAGTGCATTCAGGTAGCAACTCAGTGCTGGTTGCAATTGAGCTACGGTTTCTGGTAACGCTAAAACTTCCGCATTGGGTTGCTGACGTTGCTGATTGAGCAATTTAAGACGCATCATTTTCAAAGTGTTAACAATGGTGCTCATACTCTTATTCAGCACGTCGGTGACATTACCCACCGTATGATGCTCGATAAAATCACCCAGTAATTCAGTACGTTGTTCTGCTGACAGTTGGGCGCACCAATGGTCAAACCCCGGCAATGTTTCACTATGGGTAAGGATCAACCAGATTGGCAAGCGGCGTTCCAGACGTATCTGTAATGGCTCTAACTGCGCACGTACTTGGCGTGCGGCGATATAGAGCGCTCGATTGTCGCTGTTTAGCAATTGTTCCACTGACAAGCAAACGAGTACACCAGCCGGTTTACGCACCTGTGCTATCCAGCGTATCAGACGCAACCAGGCTTGCCGGTACAAGGATTGACCTTCGGTATAGCGGCCGGAAATGACCATATACATTGCCCGGCGGAAGAACCACCAGCGGCAAGTGAAGGTGTTTTCTGTCAGTGACGGCAGATTTTTCCCCGTCATGGGTTCCACATTGCAGTGTGTTAACAGCTTCTGTTTACCATTACTCCGTTCCCCTACCACCAGAAACCACGATGGAACAGGATCGTTACGGTGTAACAGTGAACGGAATCGACGCCAACTTTGTAAATATCCTCCCTGCCACCAATGCTGGTACAATAAATATTCCAGACGGTTATCTCCTTTCCGCCAGAGTTTATTTATCCAACTCAGTTTATTCATTATTTGCGGCATGAATGCTATTGCCCCACGCAACAATAATAACAACAGCAATAGGCAAATAAATAGTAACAGGCCACCTATTGTCGGCCATGAAAATACCACCGCAATAGTTAAACTGAATAATAAAAGGATAACCATCACGCTAAGCCAGACAATGGCATAAAATAATTTTTTCATGTTTAATTTCCGAATTTATCGGCCAATACTTAATAAATAGACGGTAAGAAAAATATAAATTAATGTAAGAGATGACATAAATAATATTAATTTTATGCGCCATTTATTATTTTGGCGCAAATTTTTCAATTTGTTGTCGTACCTATTCATTAATCGGTGATTTTCTAAAGAGAGATAACCACGCAAAGTATCAGGAAGATTATCTAATTCTTGCTGGATAATATTGTGTAATTCCAAATTATCACGTTTGCCATATCGACCATAAAATCCGGCAAGCAGACAAAAAACATAGACTAATCGAACCTGATAATTATTCGCTACTAACGTGGCAAGGCGATCAAAAAACGTATTTCCACCCAGTTCGGCATCATAAAGCTCTGCTTGTAATGAAGATTGACGCCAAACATTCAGTTCTTTTTGACCGGCACACAAAATGGCTTCGTCTGCCCAAACCACCACGGCGAAATTTGCCTCTTCGATATCTTGCGTTCCATAACCCTGCAAACGCGCCCTATTCTGTGCTTGTGTCAACTCAGCTAATAAGGTTTGCCGCAAGGTTTCCGCTTGATTCACCTGCTGCTGGATCATGCGCAATACGCAAGTGAATACCGGAATATAACAATCCAACAACTGCATCATGATGCTCTCACTATAACGATTTCTATTTGTAAATCGTCTGGCGCATCTGCCCAGTGCACCGCCACACGTTCACTATCTTCTACCTGCCGCCATAACGCACCCCGGTTTTCTAGCCGGAAATAGCGGGTATTTGTCCGGTTGGGTAAACCATGTGGCGCAATTTCCTGGTAGTACAGACGCACACCGGGTAAAGCACGGTTAATAATGCTGTCGATCTGTTCCGCCGCTGCCAGTTTAATCAGGCGATCATCAGGAATTTCACGCTCACGATGGCTAAAGCTGTCAGAACGCAGCACCAAATAAAGCCGTTGTTGTTCATTGACGCTGGTTCTATTGAAAGCAGCATGATAATAACCGTGGCTTTCTTGTTGCAGAGGGATCACGGTGTTTGGTTCCAGCACCAGTGCATTAAGCAAATCGGCAATTGTTCGTTCACAACTATCAAGAGTCAGCGCCAGCTCCAGATGCTGATATTTATCCAGTGCTGTTTCCTGCCCGTTCCACTCGCCTAAAAAGGAGCAACGATCGGTAAAACAGGAAAGCTCGCTGATTAGTTGGCGCAATAACCCAAAAATCTGTAAGGGGTGAACATCTCTCGCTTCCTGAAAATGGTGCAACTGTACGACATAACGCGCCAGAGTCCGTAGTGTCAGCAATAATGTGCTTTTTTCTTGGGTATAAATTTCCCCTTCCAGCGTTTGAGGGCGTTTCAATTCTTCCAATTGATGGACACGCCCGGTTAACTCCTGACACAGTTGACCAATGCGCTGGCCCAGTTGTGGCACGGCATAGAGCGTTAAACATGGCGGTAGATAGCGGTTATCCAGCGCAATACCGTCACTGGTGCAGTGCAGTTGGCCAACCGGAAGCAGTGTGTAACCCGTTGCCTGAGCAATCTCATCGTGCAAGAAAAAACGTAAGTTATAGGTCAGTTGTTGCACTTCCGCTTCCGGCCCCTCGCCAAAAGCATCCCGCATACGCTGTTCTTGCGGCCATGTTACCCAACGACTGGTGATATTACCGACACTGTTGGCATCCGTGATGCCGGTGACGTTACTCTGATTATGGCTGAACATACGCAGACCAACATAAATGCGTTGCGGTTTGTCTCGTACCGGCCAGCAATCCCGTAATGATCGGGCACTGAGTACGCCGTTGACATCACAGTCCACGTAGCAACCATCGGGAAAAATGAACGCGGCGTGATGGATACTCAGCACTTCATCACTTAGGGCGGCCAGATTGAATGCAAGTTTTACCACACCAAAAGCATAAGGCTGTGTCAGTAACTGATAGCGCCCTTGCCAGTATTGTTGTTGCAATTCATGGGCCTGAAAGTGTTGCGGCTGTAAATACAAGCCTGAATACCAATAGATCGGTTTATATTCAAACATAGGTTACTTCCTCAACAAACTTTCGTCGCTGCCGGATTCTGCCGTTTGTCCAGAGAAAGCTATTTGTCCAGGGAAAACTACCTCATCTCCCGTGTTACCTGCTGAGAAATCACTGCGGATAATGGCGTAACGTCCTAGTGTTAGATTAATGCGCATGGGAACAAATTCAGCGCTCCAGGAGCTATTCCACCAACCGTGTTGCTCAAGGCGCAGCGGCAGTGATAATACTCGGGTATGAGTACTGTCTGGCGCTGGGTAGTAACCGGCAATTAATGCGATATAACGCGCCTGTTCCGCTCTATCGATGTGTAAAGATACGGATTGTCCCGGCATCATCACGTAATTATCCAACTGTAATATTTGCTCTGTTGCACCAGTGCCGGCAAATAAATTGCGTAATAACACGGGATTGGCCAGTAATTTATCTAATTGCTCACGTTTTTCTGCTTGAGCAATTAATATGGTGCAACTGTTCGACATATTATTAAAAACATTCAGTTGCGGAACCGCGGTTATTTTTAAATGAATGGCATTACTGGCATAAACCGGTTTGGCTTGTTCAATTGCCTGTAAGCGTTTTTCATCGTTGGAGATAGAATGACTACAACCACTTATTAAAATAATTGCTGTTAGTATTAAAAAACGGCGTTTAATGACGCTATAAAAATTTATGTTATTCATTTGGCTCTCTGTTTATTTATGGTCCTTTCATCACGCGCATAATTTCCTGTAGCGCGGAAGTATTTTCTGACATCATTTCTTCCAGCCATTCGGCCATGCCCATATTTGCCCAACGCGCTGCACGTTCAATTAAATAAGGCACTGGACTGGTAGGTTCATTTTGACGAAAGTAATTGGCGATATTGATCATTTGTCCTATGGCGATAGTGCGCATTTCATGGTGCGCCCGATCTTCTGTTAAAAAAGTCGTATTCATGCCGTTTGGTGCATCTCCCCCTGCCGCTATTGCTTCATTGCTTTCATTGCTATTGCCGTATTCCTGGCTTGATCCCGGTGCCACCATTTCACGAAATCGTTCGATTAAGACCACCAGATCTTGCAACTGTTGGGTGCTGGCACTCATGCTGTTACCGACATCCGGCAACAGGTTTGCCATGATGTGTTGCAGTTCTGACAATGCCTTACTAACTTGTTCAGCCCGCATCAGCAGTTGGTTAAATTGTTCGACTGGCGTAGTGCGAATGCTGCCGTCACACTCAGCGATACCGAAATAACCATCACTGATCAAGGCACTGCGTAATTCGCTATTAACGGCAACGTGTTGTTCAAAATATTGCACCCGTTGCCAGACGCTTAAGCTCAATTTGCCATCATCGGTCAGTGTCAGATTGTCTAGTTGTTTCACCAATTGATTATCCAACCAGCTTAACCGACCAAGACGGGCATCCGCACTGTTTGTCTCTGTATCATCCAGCGGCGGGTAAAGTACCGGCCAAAAAGTTTCCAATAGATGGGCAAGTAATGTGATACCGCCGCTAATCCCTGCCAGACCATACAGTTCCCCTTGCGCTTGGGTTAACCAGCAGGCTATTTGCAAGTCTTTACTCTGTTTTTCCAGTACTTCCTGACACAACGCTGAAACCTTCATCCAATCAGCCTGACGGGTTTCATAACCCCATGCATCGTCTTGGAGGAAATCGTCGTCGGTTTCGCGTGCGGCGTTTATTTGTTCAAAAATAGATTCGTATTCAATATCGCATCCCGCTGGTTCGTCAGCGGTAATGGGTTGCAAAAAACGCGCGATATCTGTCTGGGTTAAGTTCACAGTGACTTCCATTTCAAGCAATAATCACCAATGGGTAACCGGTAGTAATTATGCCGCCATGTGCACACAGATCGCCGAGTCTGGCCGCAGGCCGTCCGCCAATCAATACCGTTGGGCTGCCCATGACCACCGTATCCGGCGGCCCGACGCACACCAACATTGAGCCCATTGTCGCCGCGGGTAATCCACCAATCAGCACCGTTGGTACACCTGGCGGCATAATCGGTCCGCCTACATGTGGCACCGGCGGTACCGCAGGCGAGACCATTGGACAAATATGCATATCACCCACACGGGCAGCCGGCATTGGCATCATTGTTCTCCTGATAATGTGGCTTCATGATACAGATAGGTTTTACGTCCCTGATCTTGTGACAGTGGCAATTGTCTTAGTTGACCGTGCGCCAGTTGAAAAAATTGCTCAACGTACCGCATTTGTTGTTCCGGTTGTTCGCCATAAAGGTGCAATATCAGGCACAACGTATCGGCTAATGCCGCCAGTGACTGCCACGGTTGTGGATAGACCGCTTCCAGATCCGGCGTGGTCATACTGCCTTCACTCCAAAAAACGGAAAGCACCAGACATGAAATTGGGTTATCGAACCCCACTGTTTGTGCCTGTTCGAACAGTTCATGACGTAAAGGATCACCACCATCAACCCGCCAGCGCCGCACCTGTTGCAATAACGACCGTTGTCCTTGTATGAGATCGCGTTCGTAAACGCAGGAGATGAATGTCAGTACCAGCTCCAGAGCCTGGGTGTAAGGCAACATAAAAATGGTGTAGTACACCGCGTCTTGCCACAACATTTCCTTGTTAAGCGCTGATAGATTTTGTTCATGTGCCGCGTGTTGTTGTAGTGCCAATTCCGCCTGTGGCGAAAGTTGGCAATGTCGTAATTTAACCATGACTGCAAACTCTTATTATTTGATCCTGTTATTAACCAATCTTGGTCAGAGTGCCTTTCACCATAGCAATGCCGGTCGCATCCACCTGAACAATGCCGCCTTTTAATTGTGCCATTGCACTGCCTTCTACTTTTACTGTGGTGCCAGTTAGCTCCGCCATGCCATTGCTCTTCAACGCCAGTTTTCCTGTTCCCTCTACAGTGACGGATGGCGCTTTGATGGTGATCCCGGTCGGGGTAATCGATAATTGGCTGGCACCGACTTTCAGTTCAATGCCCTGATTTGCCGTGATTGTGCATTGTTGACCGACATTGATTTTGGCGTTACCTCTGGATACCTCCAGTTCATAACTACCTGCGCTCAAAATTAATGTGTCATTGCCCTTTTTAATTTGGGTATCGCGCTTTTCTTGGATTTCCCATAACACGTTGCGATCGATCTGCGCTGAAAAATCATTTTTCACTTTCAGGCGCATATCTTTTTGTGAGTGAAGCAAAATAAACTCTTCACCTTTCTTATCTTCGAAACAAAACTGATGCCCTTGTTCCACTGTGCCTTTTGCACTACTGCGCGTCGCAATCCCACTTTGAGTTTTTTGTCTCGGTAGTGCAAACGGTGGCATTTTCACCCCGTTATAAACCGTTCCGGTTACCAGCGGGCTATCCGGGTCGCCATCGATAAAACTCACCAATACTTCACTGCCCACTCGTGGCACAAATTGCGCACCAAACTTTGCGCCGTTCCAGAATTGACTGACACGTATCCAGCAGGAACTGTCATCATTTTTTTTATGTTCTTTATCCCAGTGAAACTGGATTTTGATGCGGCCCTGTTCATCCGTATGAATCTCTTCTGACGTCGGCCCTACCACCAGCGCGGACAATACGCCGGAAATGTAGGGCCGCGTAACAGAAGAACGCGGGCGAAATGTTTTATTCGCCGGGAATAAGGTCACCTGAGACGAAAATAGTAATTCGCCTTCCTCCAGATTGTTCTCCGCTTTTAATCGCTGGTGGCCCACGGCATAGCGGCCATCGGCGCTGGTGTGCCCTTTCAAGGTGAACTGATGCCCCACTTGTAAACTGGGATAACTGTTAACGGCATGTGCGTAATAGGATTGTGATTCCCATTGTTCCATGCACAGCGTTGCTTGTGTTTCCAGTTGATTACGCTCCTCCTGACGCCGGTCGTCATAGATAGAAAGCTTAGGATTGGTGGAATAACCACTGTTCGCTTTGGCGCTAGCACTAATTGCCGCGGCACTTTTAACGTTATAACCATTCATTTCCGCCATACCTGGAATCATTGTGCGATGAATATGCCAGGCGCGTAGCCCATAGCCTTGTTGATCACCGATCTTCGATTGATATGGCAATACCGCTAAAGGCGCGTTAATAAACGTCGAAGAGTGATCCGCCAATACCAGTACATGACGCCCCTCTTCATGGCGGAAGAAATAGAAAATCCCCGCTTGTTCCAGTTGACGTGTCACAAAGTCAAAATCTGATTCCTTGTATTGCATACAATATTCAAGCTTCGGATAACGGCTTTTTAGCGCCAGTTCAACGTCGTTAAACCCACGTTTACGGAAAATATCACATACCATATCCGGCACACTGATGCGCTGATAGACGCGCAAGTTATGGGTTAAGGTCAGCATTTTCAGCCAGGGTTCAATACGGGCTTGATAACAAAACTGGCCGTCGTTAAAACCTTGTTGCTGTAATTCAGTCAATATGCCATGCACAATGCGATGATTCGGCGCTTCACCAAGACGAAATGCCAAAGGTTTACCGATATGAGACTCCAGCTTATCCCAGTCTGCGCTGGAATAGAGCTGAGCAGAAAATGAATAAGGCCGCGACAGGTGCTCTTCACCCTCTATTTTGTTCAGTGCCACAATATCTGACAGGCTACTGATAACCTGTAAAAAACGATTCTTTTGCCCTAACAACATCTTTTTATTACCTGCGTTTTTTGTTTAATTTGCGTAGGGGCCGGTACATTCAGCCAAATAGATACGCTGAATATGGCTCTCGCCGGTGTCGCCCAAACAACCATCCCACCCCAATTGATGGCTGCCATTTAATACGTTACCTCGCCCACTATGCTGTACCAGCAATTCCAGTGAAAAGGAGAGCAACGGCCCGGCAAATTGCCACACCCATTGTGTCAGTTTGCGATATTGTTCATTTCCCGGCATAAAGGCGGCTCGCTGCCGAGCGGCAAACGGCCCTAACTGAACATGAAATCTTGATTGAATATCCCAATAAGCGTTACCCAACATCGGGTTATCGCCTAACAAACTGCGACCTAAACAGCAACAGTGAGCCTGATCAGCATATTGCCAGCGCCCTTTAAAGGGCTGGATGTTGACCGCCATACCAAACTCTCGCTGCAACAGGTGTTGCAAATTCACCATTGAGCGGACCGGTGTTGCCAATAATCCGACACAAGCGGGATGAGAACGTTGTGTGGTATCCGCCATCAACTGGCCGATAACTGCTGGAATGACTGCCGGTAAAGACCGATGAGTTTGTAACTCTTTATTGTTTTGCAATTCGGCATGGTTTTGCAATTCGGTATTGATATATAACCGGTATTTCTGCCACGCTTGAAAACGCAGGCTAAGCAGACGATGAGTAAAAATATCAATAAATGCCTGAGCTGATTCGTCGCCGTAGCGATAACGCCGGTCAATCAGCCATTCGGTATAGCGCAACGGTAATGCACCGAGGGTTCCTAATAGACCAAAGTGATGTACCGTCATGCGATACTGTTCGTACCCTTCTTGCGGTGGTAATAGAGACTCTACTTCCCTTTCCGGCGCATCTAATGTCAGTACAGAGCTAAATTGCACTACATCATCAGGAGTGATTGCTGTTTCTTCTCGTTGGCGACAACGTTTAAGTAAACGGCGTACATTTTGATAAAAACGGCCGCCAGCTAAACGTAGCTTATTTTCTAAAGCCATGTCAGTCTCCCACAGCGACGCGGCCAACGGCGGGTACTGTTATTAACCGTCTCTAGCTGCGTTACGGTCTGCGTGAAGCTATTAATTGGCGCATACATCGCGATAAAACGTTCTAGCAGGCTACAAAATAGATAAAAATCCACAAATTCCCCCGCTGGTGCCTGAAATGTCAATGTCACCTCCAGCCCACGCGCCAAGGAATAGGGATCGGCGGGATTCAGGCGTGCGCTCACCGGCGCAATAGCCACCTGCTGTAATTGTGCAATCAACCGCGATATGGCTGGATCGCCAAGCAGGTTGTAGAGTTCTAGCGCCTCTTTTAAACACTGAACACCCTGCGGACCATTCAGTAGCATTTGGTTCAAATTGAGTTGCGATACCAACCGCCAGTTCAATGCACTATTGGGTTGTGGACGCACCGGCAAGCGAGGACGAATCAATCCCAGAATTTTTACGCCCGGAAGTGCGCTTTCTGATTCGAAATCGCCATCTGGATGGCCGTTGCTCAACTGCCGCGGTATATCACGGTTAGTACAGGTCAAACTCAAGATCACCACATCGGTTTCGGGTTTCAGATGTTCACCACTGCTATCAGAAAAACCGATGAACATATTCATCCCCAGATCGTTATGCCTCAGTGAGGGGCGCGGCGTTGCCTGCCAAAATAACGGGACCTGTTCGTCAGACTGTGTATGTTCAATACCAAATAATGACGGCACCGGTTTGGAGCTTAATTGTTCCTGCTGACGGCTGACAATTTCCACCTGATCGATGGTATAAACTTCCATACTTTGCGGGCGACGGGCATCCGGTTGAACCAAATATTCATGTTCTGTTTCCAGTGGAATAATAGGTTCCGCCTGATGAAGAAACAGATTAATTATCGGCACGCAATTTAGCCGGAAGGTTTCGTTGCTGACTTTATCACTCATACGTTCAATTCGACGTAATGCGACACAATCCTTAAGCCGGAAACGGTATTGCAGCTCCCCTAATGAACTGGTAAACAAACCCGCATCCGGTAGCGGAATATCCAGGAATAAGAATTTTTCTGGGAAACTAAAATAATCACGAAACAAGTGATGAACCGGATTTATCAATGAATCATCGGCGCATAAGTTATCTTGTGGATCGAAACCCACCACCTGAACACCTCGGCTATTCAGGTTGAATATACGCTCACCCAACTGACACTCCAGTTGCTTAACTTGCGCCGATAATAATTCATACAAACTATGGGTCAGCACTGGTGCGCCATGTAAATACAACCGGATATGTTGCGCCTGAAAACTGGCGCCCGGCCACAGGTTAAAATTCAGCGTTAAGATAAAATCCCGATCGTAAGGGTCTGGCGTCAGTTCTGCGTGCGTTAAATCCAATGGCAACATCTCCAGCGGATATACCGTGCGGAAACGGCAGGTCACATCACCTACCGGTTGAGAAATCAAGGGAGTATGCCGCGCTACCGTCATCATTCCGGTCACACCGGATGTTAACGGGTCCTGTTGAAACTGCACCAACGATACCGACGGTACTTGACGTAGAAACTGTGGCGCCAGTACTTCCAACATAGCATTACTGAGTTCCGGCATATCTTCATCAATCCGCTGATGGATTTTTGCTGTCAGAAATGCAAAAGATTCCACCAAACGTTCTACATGAGGATCTTCTGAAACACCTTCCGCGAACCCAAGACGTTTGGCAATTTTGGGAAAACGCTGAGAGAAAGCAGCGCCATATTGTCTTAAATAACTCAATTCCCGGTTGTAATAAGTCAGTATTTTTTGTGGTAATAACATCATCTTGTTATTTATCCCATGAAATTGAATAGGTATATGCGGTACTGTTCCATGAGATAGAAAACACCACTTGTTCGTTGAAGAAAATTCCACTCACCCAGAAAGTTATATTTTCTGGCGTATTTTTCTGTAATTTAATAACGACATTTTTCAAACGTGGTTCGAACCAGGAAATAGCTTGGTAAATATTATTGCTTAGTACATCAATACGTTCATCATCAGAAATATCCACATTAATGACATCGGAAACACCGTAATTTAAAACTGATTTCGGCAACTCACCAAATAAAGGGGAAATTTCAGAAATCGGTCTTGATGAAAATAACATACTCAAGTCAGAAATCAGGCTTTGGACAACTTCCTGACGTGACCAGATAAGTGCGACACCCCGTTTTTCATCTTGTGGATAATCATCTTTCAGGCGATGGAGAAATGAAGGCTGAATCATCATATTTTTCCGGCTAGAAACTGCCGGCCAAAGGCCGACAGTAAACGGTAATTGTTATTGTTTTTTGTTCTCGATAAGATCCCAACCTTCCGGCCCCACCTTAGTTCCTTTAGTTCCATCTTCTTTAAGTGGCGTAAATGTCCACTTAATTTTGGAATAGGCGATAGAAATCTGTTCTTGTGGGAATTCACCGCCACGTGAACAGGTTTCATGAACGTCAGAGATAATACATTCGTCCATTTCCACTTCCGCGTAAGGATGCATTTCGCCTTTGAAAATCGTGCAGATTTCCAGTTTCACTTTCTTAATCGCGGTACCTTGCGCTACAGCAGACAGTAAGCCAATAGAACTGGAATCCATCACCTTCACACAGTCAATGGTACGGAAATCCGCTGCACCAACGGTAATTTTACGTTTACCGCTGTCTGCAATCCGTGCATGGTTAAATAGACCAAAATTGACATGTTCCAGCTCAATCCACTCTTTATGTTTGCTGTCGGTACTTTCACCTTTAATACCATCAATTTGTAAAAAAATTGAAGAACTCATAATTAACTGCTCCAGTTAGTTGTAATAAATAGGAAAAATATTAATAAATAGAAAAATCAGGCAGCCGAGGACGGCGGTAAATCAGCAACCAACCGTAAAGACATACTTAATCCTTCTAATTGGAAATGCGGCCTTAAATAGGCTACAGCCCGATATGTTCCCGGCGATCCAGGAACTTCAACAACATCAACTCTTGCCTCCCGTAATGGGTGACTCGCTTTAATTTCCGCACCGACGGTATCAGAGCCGACAATATATTGGTTGATCCAGTTTTGCAGATAAGATTGACATTCTCCGCGGGACATAAAACTGCCCACTTTGTCACGCACAATCATTTTCAAATAATGGGCGAAACGAGATGTTGTCATAATATATTGCAATTGGGTTGATAATTTTGCGTTGGCATTTGCCAGGTCAGAATTATATTTTCTCGGCTTATTTGGTGACTGTACCGAAAAAAATGCGGCATAATCAGTTCCTTTATAATAAACCAGAGGAATGAACCCTAATTCTGCTAACTCTTTTTCGCGGCGATCAGAGATAGCCACCTCAGTCGGGCATTGCAGCACATTTTCACCGGACACAGAGGTATAGTGATACGCTGGCAATGCTTCGACCAATCCTCCTCCTTCCACACCGCGGATCGCCGCACACCAACCATACTGTTCAAATGCCGCCACCATACGGCCTGCCAGTGCATAGGCGGCGTTAATCCATAGATAACTACCGCTATCCCCTTCTTTTACCTGCTCTTCGAAGCAGAATTGTTCAACCGGGATGGTTTTTGCCCCATAAGGCAAACGGCCAATGACTCGTGGTAACGTCAAGCCGACATAACGAGAGTCATCAGATTCCCGGAAGCGTTTCCAACGCAGATAATCGGATGTTGCAAGCAGTTTGGATAAATCACGTGGACGTGGTAGCTCGCCAAAATCATTCAGCCCCAACATGCCTGCGTTGACTGAACTGATAAACGGCGCATGGGCGGCTGCGGCCACATGAGAAATCTGCTCCAGTAAATAGAGATCTTCCGGGCTGTTATCAAAGTCAAAATCACCGACAAATGCTGAATAAGGTTCACCACCAAAGGTACCGTATTCATATTCATACACATTTTTAAACAGCATTGACTGATCGAAATCCGATGCCGATTTAAAATCTTTAATCAAATCGGTTTTCGTCGCGTTCAACATGCGGATCTGGGTATTATCCGTTTCGCTTTGGTCAAGTAATCCTTTAAGCCCTACCCAAGAAGATTCCAGGCGCTGAAATTTCGGGTGATGTAATACCAGACTCAGTTGAGCGGACATCAGAGCATCAATCGCGGCGATACGTTCGTCAATGCTGTTTACCAAATCGCCGGAAACCACCAGTGAACCGGAGGTGACTTCGGCCAGAAACTGGTCGAGCTGGCTTTTTACCCGATCACGATCTGCCTCTCGACGAATGGCTTGGGTGTTATCAATAATCTGATCAAGAAAATCACTATTTGTTTCCGTCGTTTTCAATTCTTGTTGTTCAACAACGCTCTGTTCCATACTGCCCTCACTGTGCATTGTTATTTTCCGGGATATTGCTATTTTCCGGGGTGACGTCATCTGCTTCTTCATTTACCTGCGGTAATTTATCCGCATGTTCAGCTAGAATTTCCGCCAGACGGTCACGCAATTTTTCATTGCTCAATGCACGGCCTTTCAAATCACTGAGTTTGCTGCGTACCTCTAATAAATGACGAAGCGGTTCTATCTGTTTCGCCAAATTCTCTGGGGTAAAGTCAGCCATTGATTTAAATTGCAAATCGACATTAATAAATCCGCTCTGACCCGGCAGTGCGCTTTCAACTTGTAATTCCAATGAAGGCGACAAACCTTCCATCACCGCATTAAAATTATCTTTATCAACCTGCATAAAACGACGTTCACGCATCGGAATAGATTGCTCAGCAAATTGCCCAACAACACCAATAACTAAAGGCAATTCTTTTTTCTCGACCGCGCCACCTAATTCAACATCATAAGTAATCTGAACTCGGGGCGGTCTGACTTTATCAAGCTTACGTTGAGTATTCATGGCACCTTTTACCTTTATATATGACAGGAAGTGCAAACTTATGTTAAACCGCACCAAACCTGATTAAATAGCCGAATAAGATGAGAAATAGATGAAGAGATCAATTAACGCTATTGATAGCAAGCTAATATGCTGTGACACATTTAATGATATTCAAAACCCACCGTATTTCGGCGTGGAATAAATTCTCACGGATATTAACTTAATGCAATAGTCTCATGGGGAAATATAATATCTGTAAATTTATCTTATTTCATAGGTAATTGTATTTATTATGAAAAATAGACAAGGCACATTGTGATAAAAATGCATTTTCATACTTGTCTTATTTTTCATGCCACTGTTTTTAATAATCAAAATCTGACGAGTCAGAAAAATAGAAATATAGGTGGAGTTAGAGTTTGATTTAATCTGTGGTTAACTTTTTTATGGAAATAAAATACTTTTTGAGTTTTTTTAATCAAAGCGCTGATTAAGAAACAGCGCTTTATTAATATTTGATGATGATAAAGTTTTAACGCTATTATATTCCAATATCTAAGATATATTCTTGTGTTATTATTCCGCTTTTACGATGTAGTTGAATGCGATATTTCGAGGGCGGGTTTCATGGCTCGTTCTTGCTACTCGTGACGCATCAAATAGGGTTGTATAACCATTTTCATTGTTCAGGCCACCATAGTTACTTGCGAAATCGCCCATAGCAAAAACGCCTTTAGCAGAACTTGCTATTTCATTATCTCCTTTAAATGAACCTTTTAAATTTTGTAGTGCATCACTCTGGTTTGTTAGAAGTATCCTGCCAGCATCTACCCCTCTACCATCATCCCAACCACGAATAAATTCACCTCTTAAATCAGGTAATCTACCATCAGGATAAGCTGCTGCTAACTTCGGATACTGTAATGTATTAAAAGCGGAACCATTACAAGTGAAATAGCCAATAGGTGGATGAGATAATGGCCAGGGAATAGGAGAGCCAACAGGAATTTCACTGGCTGTTTTAATCAGTTTATCTACTTCTGCTCGTGTATATACTTCTGACCGAGTGTATACCTCTGTTCTAGTATATGCTCCCACATCACTCGCATTCAGATTAATATCCTCAGTCAACGCCTTACCATTTATTTTCCGGCTATTGGGTACTTTGCCATCAGTGGCTATTTGTTTTAATGCTCGATTCAGTTGAGTGGTGAGTTTAGCTATATCACCATCATCCAGAACATCATCGCTAGATTGTGTCGCGATAAAGTTAGCTACCACGGAGGCTATTGTTGATGATTGGCGTAACACCTTATTTAATACATGAGTAGAGATATTTTCTGGTGGAAACCCTTCCTGCAAACTCTTATCTGTTTCATATTTTTCTTGGCTCACCACATTAGCATTATTACTAATGGAAAAAGCTTTGAAATCATTTTTTTGGTTCATATAATTCCCTTAAATTTTATAATTAATACATTAAATTATTAGGAATAATTCAAAATAATTTATACTCATTGTTCATAACATAACGATAAGCTCGTTTCTATTAAGCCAAAATTCTGATAAAAAATAGAATTTCATCGATGATTAAAAATGGTAAAACTTTAACGATATTATATTTCGGTATTTAAGATATATTCTTGTGTTATTATTCTGCCCTCATGATGTAGTTGAATGCAATATTGCGTGGTCTTGATATTCCTACATAGTCCTTATTCACCATCCAGAGTGCAGTATGATTACCTCCAGTGTATCTGGTTCTTGCTGAAATATTGTTATCTTGGGGAGTATCCCACTGTAATTTTGTGCGATCATTGTGTGAGAAGGCAACAAGAGCATCACCATTACCAACATCCTGTACCAAATAAGACCCTTCTTGCCATGACAATAATGAACGAGATGGATCTATCCCTTTACTATCATCCCAGCCCCGAATAAACTCTCCTCTTAAATCGGGTAATCTGCCATCAGGATAAGCTTCTGCTAACTTCGGATATTGTAATTTATTAAAAGCGGAACCATTACAAGTGAGATAGCCGATAGGTGGATGAGATAATGGCCAGGGAATAGGAGAGCCAACAGGAATTTCACTGGCTGTTTTAATCAGTCTATCTACTTCTGCTCGTGTATATGCCCCCACATCGCTCGCATTCAGATTAATATCCTCAGTCAACGCCTTACCATTTATTTTCCGGCTATTAGGCACTTTGCCATCAGCGGCTATTTTTTTTAACGCTTGGTTTAGTTGGGAGGTGAGTTTATCTATATCACCATTATCCAGAACATCATCGTCAGATTGTTTCGCAATAAAATTAGCCACCACAGAAGCTATTGTTGATGATTGGCGTAATGCCTTATTTAATACATGCGTAGAGATATCATCTGGTGGAAACCCTGTTTTTAAACTCTGACTTTCCTCATATTTTTCCTGACTTACCACATTAGAATTATTAACAATAGAAAAAGCTTTAAAATCATTTTTTTGGCTCATACGCCCCTCTTAAATTAAATTGTTTTCCCATGTAATCAATATATTAAATTATCGTATCGATAACTCTATTTATTGGTGCCAATCATAGTTTAGTTCAAAAAAATAATAATGGACTATTTTTATAACTTACATGGACAATTATTTTTGTATAAGTGAGAAATAAGCAAATTAATGAGTGTGAATTATTGTCTTTCTATTTTTATGGAAAGTAAATCCATAAAATAATAAAGTTAAAATATGAAAATGTTTTTATTTGAATAATAACGGAAAGAAAAACAGGATAAAATAGATGGCAATGATTAGGATAAATGTTTTTTCAAATTTGTAAAAATAATATTTCAAGGTACATGTTTATTTCTTATTTAATATAAGCATGCATATTTAAATATTTTATTGTCCTTAAACCTAGGGGGTTAGTATTGGCACGCCGATCAATTCAAAATCAATCGTATTTCGTGTGACGACATAATGCCCCAAGCGAGTGAAAAACGAAGGTTTTCTTTACTTGGTAGCAAAGCGGAGATTCCATGATAGAGTATTAAAAGGTATTACCTTTTAATATTTAGGTGGAAAAAATGGCAACCTATGTAGAGTGTGAAGAAAAACGTGAAGCTTTCAAACAGGATGCATTGCGTGCCTGGGAAGCGTATCAAGAGAATGAACTACACCTAACGCTTGAAGAAGCGGACGATTGGTTAGCTAAGCTCGAAGCAGGAGAAGATGCGGAGTTACCTAAATGCCACGTTTGATTTGGTCTCCGTCTGCTCTTGCTGATATACAGCGGTTCTATGGTTTTCTTGCCAAAAAAGACAAAGATACTGCTCGTCGAGCTATTAAAACAATACGTGCTGGCGTGAAAATGCTGGCACGTCAGTCTGTGACTAATTCGCGGATAAATTTGAAATCAATAGCAGCATCGATTTTACGGACCAGATGATCTTTGGGCACCAGCTCGTCAAGCGAGAGCGTTTCTGGCGGGAAAGTCTGGGGAGGCAGTGTTCTTAACATAGTGGTAAGCTCCGTTTGGTGAACGGACCTTAATTAAAACAAAGTGAGCAATATTTTGAATACGATATAAATCACCAAGAAAACAGTGTGAACGTGCTTCAAATAAGCATCTGATGAAATTCCGCTGAGGTGGCCTCATAAATAGCTATAAGACATCATATGTGCTAATGTGGGTTTGTGGGTGAATTCATAAGGAGAATAAACTATGAGCCGTTTAACTATTGATATAACCGATCAACAACACAAAAGTTTGAAAGCGCTGGCAGCCTTGCATGGCAAGACAATCAAGCAATATACACTCGAACGTTTGTTCCCTGACATGACCGATAGTGATCAGGCATGGCAAGAATTGAAAGTCTTGTTAAATACGCGGATCAGTGAAGGGATGGAAGGTAAGGTATCCAAAAAAAGCATCGACGAAATTCTTAATGAAGAACTTGCCAAGAACGGACGCGATTAATGGACTATGTACTGACAGAAGCCACTGAAACCGATTTGCGCGCAATTATTAGTTATACACGTAAGCAATGGGGGGATGCTCAGGTACACCATTACATCACTACCCTGAAACAAGGTATTGGACGTCTCGCTTGCGGCAAAGGATCTTTCAAGGATATGAGCGAATTCTTTCCAGCATTGCGCATGGCGCGTTGTGAACATCACTATGTATTTTGTTTGCCACGCAAAGATGCTCCTGCATTAATAGTGGCAATTTTTCATGAGAGGATGGACTTATTGGCACGCCTTGCTGACCGACTAAAGTTGTGAAAAGAGAAATAGAGTAAATCGTGCATTTTTATTAATTAAAATGGTCAACAGGGCAAAAAGTTTAACCCTACGGGAGACCATAGATTTTTATGGTCTCGGGCATTGCTAAAGCATCAGCAATGTTTCTACGCTGCTTGGTGATTCGTTGATATTCTTCAATGGTTAGCAGGACATGTGCCGGTTTGCCACGATCTGTGATGAACACTGGACCGCTTTTAGCTGCTTTTTTTGCCCTGCTGACATCCTGATTAAATTCCCAACTCGATAAGGTTGTGATTGACATGATGCTCCTCGATATAACAGCTAATTTATGTTAGGTACGTTACTACCATAATGCTAAAGGGGCAAACTTTAGTCATTCACCCTCTTAGCATCCCAGGAAAAATTAGGTTAAATGTGTCATCACCAACCGCGTAGCCGAAGCAAGTACATCACGGCGTGATTCGGCATCTTGTTGAGGCTGGGTAAAATAAACTGCCAGAACCACAGGTGCCCCTTTTGGCGGCCAGAGAACCGCGACATCGTTAGTGGTGCCATAATCACCACCACCGGTTTTATCACCCACTGCCCAACCGGCTGGAGCACCGGCGCGAATACTGGCATCTCCGGTGGTATTTCCTTTAAGCCAGACGATTAATTGTTCACGTTGTGGAGCTGCAAGTACCTCTCCAAGTACGATTTTCTTCACGCTGGTCGCCATTGCGGCAGGTGTCGTGGTATCTCTGAGGTCACCGGGAATGGCACTGTTCAAATCGGGTTCACAGCGATCGAGTCGAAATGCAGGATCACCAACATCTTGAGTAAAGCTATTCACAGCCTCTAACCCACCCAATTCTTTAATCAATAGGTTTGCTGCGGTGTTGTCACTGTATTGTACTGTTGCTGCACATAATTGTGTGACGCTCATACCTTGGTGCAGATTTTTGCGCGCAATGGGAGCATAAGAGAGTAAGTCGGACTCACGATAGTGAATATGTTTTGCTAACAATTCTGATTGAGACATGCTTTTGTGCAATACCGCTGCAACAAGTATCAGCTTGAAAGTACTACAGAAAGGAAAACGTTCATCTCCCCGGTACTGAATTTCCTGACCGTTCGCTGTATTAATCAGCGACACGCCTAAACGGCCTTTTGTGCTATTTTCCAGTTCGGCAAGTTGTTTATGCAGGGATGAGGGAATGGCACCAGCCCATGTCGGAAAAGCAAAGTTGATCAATGGAAGTGTGATACCGGCTAATAACAACGAACGCCTCAACGGAGAGTGTTTCATATTTGAATCTCGTAATATAGATAGTAAAAAATGCATTATAGAGAGAAAAAAGTAATGTCGCACTATTTTTAATGATATTTTATTATGGCGATTTTTATCATGATAAGCACGATGTTTAATTTGCGATATAATGTTAAATAATCCTTAATTTAATACAGCAGTAATTATAGCCAGAAGATTGATAAATTATTTTAGCTATTTTTCATTCATTTTGTTTTCTATGTTAAAAATTAAATTCAATTACCTATTAATGAATGATTTATATTATTTGTGGCTGTGATTTCACCCTAATGAAATGGTGGTATTTTGTTGATTTTTAATTATTTTTTAATTTTATTTATGGGTGTAAAATTAAACTTTAACCAAAGAAAACAAATTTAAAATAGTAAACATTAAAAATATAAATACAGATTTATCATTACAACTTAATAAATGTAATCATTAACATAATACAATTATAATCTTTTAAAATTCGTTGTTAAATAAAAAATCAATATATTCCATTTGTAAATTAATTATTGAATGAATTATATTGAAAGAGTAATCACAACTATTCTAATAAATAAGAAGTGAATGTCAGTATTATGAATTAATTCGTCTTGAATTAACAAGGTATTTATAGAGAATAATGGATTTTAATTTCTTTTTTCAAACCAATTAAATGAATTAGCGATAAAAATTTTCTCTTAAATTACATGTGTATACTTATTTTATATATATTAAATGAAATTAATTAATCTCTCTTTATAATGTTGTGGACTATAGCTATTCATTCATTTAGTTACTTTTAAAAACTATCAATGATGATAATAGATATGTCAGCGTGTTTATTCTCACCGGTGAGACCATTTAGCATATAAACTTAATTTATTCAATTAAAGTTTTGTAAAAATATTAAATTTTCATTATGGCTCACTAATTTATAAATTTTTAGATAATTACTCTTTAAATGATCTATATCAATCTATACTTACCTATCTGGTTAATATTTTTAAAACACTTTTTTAACCTTATTTTAACTTAACAAGGATATGCATCATGGGTGTTTTTCAGTACAAAGACTTTGATGACACTACTTCTAAAGAACTATTTTCCGACGCAAAAGCTATCGCCGGGTATGCTTACCATAATCTGGGTAGCGGATTTGCTGAGGGGTATTACAATTACGGTTTTGGTTTAGGGATGCCATTAACATTGCTGACCGCAATTCTCGGCAGTACGACATCGCAGGGCATCACGCCTAAATTGCCTTGGAATCCGGACGCAGAAAAACAAGCACAAGATAAACTCAATGAATCGGGATGGTTTACTATCAGTGCTGATGAATTAGGCTATCAGGGTAGAACTGATGCCCGCGGTACTTTTTTTGGCGAAAAATCAAGTCATTCCACTGCTCAGGCAGAGGTAATGGGGAAATATGATGCTGATGGTAATTTGATTTCTATTGGCATTGCGTTTCGCGGTACGAGTGGTCCCCGAGAGTCAATTATTACCGATACATTCGGTGACTTTATGAACAATGTGTTGGTGGCTTTAGGTAAGAAAGACTATTCGAATGACTATACGCCAAACGCTTTCGGTCGGCTGCTGGACCATGTAGCTAATTATGCCAAAGCTCACGGTTTGACAGGCAGTGACGTTGTGGTCAGCGGCCATAGTTTGGGTGGGTTAGCTGTGAATAGTATGGCGGAGTCTAGCGATACGAAATGGGGGGGATTCTACTCCCAGTCGAACTATATCTCTTTCGCTTCGCCATCACAGTATGAGAAAGATAATAAGGTGCTGAATGTAGGATATGAAAATGATCCTGTATTCCGCGTACTAAAAGGTACCAGCGTTGATGCGTTCTCTCCAGGCGTTCATGATGTACCAAGGGATTCGGCTACAAATAATATTGTTAATTTTAATGATCACTATGCATCAGACTGGTGGAATGTGTTGCCCTTCTCTATTGCTAATCCATCAACTTGGGTTTCGCATGTGACGCCGTTTTACCAGAGCGGCATGCAACGTATTATGGAGTCAACGTTCTATAATCTAACTCATAAAGACTCTACTATTGTTGTCAGCAATCTTTCCAACGTCACCCGTGAAAATACTTGGGTGCAGGATTTGAACCGGAATGCTGAAAAACACACTGGCAGTACTTTTGTTATCGGTACCGACGGCAACGACCTAATTAAAGGTGGTAAAGGAAACGATTATCTGGAAGGGCGCGACGGCAATGATATATTCCGCGATGACGGTGGATTTAACATGATTGCCGGCGGGAAAGGCCATAATACTTTTGACTTACAGAAGTCACTAAAAAATGCAGAAATAGCCTATGATCAGGCAGGTACATTGTATGTGCGTGATGCACAAGGTGGTATCACAGTTGCTACGGATATTTCCACTATAAGAAGTAAAGAAAGTACCTGGCTGTTTTTGACTAAACAGGTGGATTCTCAAGTCAGGGCCGATGGTTTGTATTCCAACAGCGGATTGAAGACGAAATACGCCAATTCAGTAACAGGCAACGATGGGAATGATACACTGACTTCTAAAACTTCCGGTAGCTGGTTGTTCGGTCTGGATGGTGATGATACGTTGATCGGCTTCGGCAATAATAATGTTTTCGTCGGTGGTGAAGGCAACGATGTCATGAAAAGTCAGGGTAATAACAATACCTTCCTGTTCAACGGTGATTTTGGACAAGACATCATCTATGGCTACAATAAGACTGATAAATTAGTATTCCTGGGTACCGAAGGCAGCAGTGATAAAAGTAATTATCTGGATCATGCTTCTATGGTGGATAATGATCTGGTATTTACCTTTGGCCAAAACTCAGTCACTCTGGTTGGCGTCAGCATGGACAGCTTATTGGCGGATAATATAATACTGGCGTAACATATAAATTATGCGATACCCCTATTCGTGAAGTGGCCATGCAAAATGGCCACCTTTGCTCTAGAGTCAATTTACAATATTTTCTGTTATTGACACTCGCTGAAGGACGGGGTTTTACGGCGCATCGGATAAGGTGTGACCAACGGCGTATTTCGCCTGCCATGCTTTAGGGTTGAGCAAATAATGTTGCCGGAAGCGTTTAGAAAAGTGGCTTGGGCTGGAATACCCCACTGCGGTGGAAACGTCAATGACACTCATTCCTTTTTTCAATAAATCTTCTGCGGTTATCATACGGACATTCTCCAAGTATTGATGGAAAGTGCGAAAAACAACCGCACGAAATCCCTCTTTTAATTTCCGTTCATTCAAGCCAACTGCTCTTGATAATGATTTTATCGTCCAGGGATAATGATAATCATTGTTAATTATTTTTATTGCATTATAAACAGCACGGCGTTGCAACCCGCTGATCACATTATATTGACAATCGTAAATTTGAGATGCTACACAAGCGAGTATTTCTAACGCTTTTGCTTTTAAATAAACCTTTCTTATACTGCCACTTAATTGGCACTCTTCTATTTGATTCACTATCTGCATAAACGGTGGGTAAATGGGGCATGCCATCATCAATACATCACTGTAGCTAGCGTTCTTCTCAAAGCCAGCCGCTAATTGAGTGAAAGGGGGTAGTTCTTGAGCTTCAATTTCGTTCAATGAGAAACGAATATCGAGAATATGCCATGAGCCGCAGCCAAAGAAGTTCATGCCACGAGTTATTTTAGGTGAACGGAAAAATATCATCATTCCCGAATTGATATCTAAAACATCACCATTTTCGATCGCCATTTTTCCTTTACCGTTTAAAATAAACGCAATTGATACCGTTGGCGGCCCTTCACAATATTCTGTGATATCTTTGTTGAGTTCAAGACGAATTCGGTTTATATGAATTCCGTCAGATAATTCCTCAGTCAATAAAGGCAGATTTGTGTTATTTTTATCCGCATGTGAATGCATGCAATTGCAATGGTCAGCCGTGAAAATTCCTAATTTCTTGCTATAGATCGTCTTCATGAGATCCCCTATAAAATTAGCATCGGATACCGGTTAAAAAGCGTTTCCTCACTTAAAACAGTGTTTCTTGCATATTAAAAGCATTACATTTTTATTTTATATATATGCATATTGTGAAGGTCACTCACTTTATCATTAATGATAATCATTATTAATAGTACGTAACGCGCTATTTTTGTCCCTATCCCGTTAGCACTGATGGAGTACTATCGGTAGTATTCCGTTATGTTTTTTTACTTTACCACACTTAATTTTTGTAAAACATGATTTAAACGGTGCATAACGAGTTATTTATATGAAAAAAAAATACGCTAAGGCGTCTGTCTTATGTTGTTTAATTTCGCCTGTAGTATGGGCAGAACATTCGTCTGGCGCGATAGAAGATTCTTTGATTGTAACGGCCAATAAACGAGAAGAGGCGCTAAATAAAGTAGATGGCAGCATTCTGGTTAAAACGGGCGAAGAGCTTGTGCAGGCCGGTATCACTCAAGTACAAGATCTTGAACGAGCTTTCCCTGGTTTACAGATCCGCTCACGGGGAAATCGAACCTATTCAGCAACAACCATTCGAGGTATTAGTTCGCCGGATTTCTATTCTCCTTCTGTTCGAGTTTATGTCGATGGCGTTCCTCAAGATCACCAATTCCTAACACAAGAATTAATCAACGTGGAACGTGTAGAATTATTACGCGGTCCACAAGGGACTTTATATGGCGGAAATGCACAGGCGGGCGTTATCAATATCGTCACCCGTTCGCCGCAAGAAGGCCCGTGGCTAAACCTTTCCGGTAATTACTCTAAACTGAAACAAGGCGGCTCTTTCAGCGGATCAATACCGCTTATTGAAGATATCCTTTATGGAAGTACCAGCTTGCGTTGGGTAAAAGAGCCTGGGCAAATTGATGTACCTAATAGCGGTAATAAAAATATTGATTCCAGCAAAACTTGGCTTGGTCGAGGGCAATTGACATTTGCGCCAGAAGATTCTTCGTTCAGTGCTGAACTTAGCTTCGCTCATGAAGATCTCGATTCCCATGAAGAACTCTATTTAAACGACGAACAATTTCGTCGGAAAGAATACGATGGTCCTATCCCTGATTTAACCCGGCGGGTTAACAGCTATGCATTCAAGGCTGAATATGATTTCGGCAACAGTGTGTTAACCAGTGTGACTTCTTATCAGGATCGCGATATTTACCGTGATTTCATTGGCGGTAAATGGAAAGAGAAACACCACGCTGCCACGCAAGAGCTGCGTTTGAACTCTCATTTCTCAAATGGGATTAGCAGCGTTCTCGGCGGCTGGTTTTCAGATGAAAAGAATAAACACCATACCAGTGGTTATCCCGGTTACTATGGCGATGCGGCCAACACAATAAAAGGTCAATCGCTGGCACTGTTTGGTGAAGTGAAGTTGCCGTTTGCTTCTCAGTGGGATTTAACTTTGGGTGGGCGTTTGTCCCATGAAAAGTCGCAGATAGATTATGCGGGCCGTTCTGGCATGGTAGCGATCGAAGCTTTTAATAACCAGGTTTCCAGCAATGAGTTCACACCTAAAGTTGCATTAGGTTGGCAATTGACTCCAGATACCCGTTTTTATATCTCCGCCACTAAAGGGTACAAACCCGGTGGATTCAATAATATTGTCTCCTCCGCCAATGACAGAAAACCCTACGATACTGAAACCTCAGATAATTATGAGCTAGGCTGGCATACCGCGTTCTTTGATAACGCGGTGACATTAGACAGCGCCGTTTACTACATTCGTTCGAAAGATAAACAAATTTATGTTGGTCCGATCGGCGCGCAGTTTATACGCAATGTGGGTAAAGCAGAGAGCAGAGGCATTGAGTTGAGTAGCCAGATTAAGCCAATGAAAGGGCTAAAATTTTCTCTTGGCGGAAGTGCCGGTAAATCAAACTTCGTTGATGCGACCGATACAGAGAATGGCATAAGTTATGACAATAAACGTCTGCCTTATGCGCCAGATGTCATGCTTAATGCAAGTTTTGACTACTTAATTGATCAAACGTTGTTACCCGGTAACCTCTATTTAAATGCCGGTGCCCGTTACTATTCAAAAAGTTATTTTAATGAAGCGAATACTCTTGAACAGGGTGGATACGCTCTTTATGACGCTTCATTCAGTTTAGAAATGGCACACGGGGTTAGCGTAAAACTCTATGGCGAAAATCTGGGTGATAAAAAGTATCGTGTCTCCAGTTTCATTGTGGGGCCAAATACGCTCAGTATGATCAATAAGGGTTTGAATGTTGGGTTAGATGTGAGCGTTGCACTATGACGCATAATATCTCCCATCCTCGTCATATATCGTTATTACTGCTAACTTTAGCGGGTGTTTACACCCTCCAAAGCACGATCGGCATGTTGACGTTACAAAGTATGCCGGCATTTTTACGCAGCCACGGTGTAACCCCGGATAAAATCGGCTTGCTCTACCTGTTGATGTTGCCTTGGGCATTCAAATTCCTTTGGGCACCTATTATCGAGCGCTATCGTAAATCTGGTTCGGGGGATGCAAACCCCCGTCGTATCATGATCTGCGGTAATCTGCTAATTACATTGCTTTTTTGTTCAATGTCATTGGCAAGACCTGCCGAACATATGCCGCTGATTATTATCGGCCTGTTTCTGATCACAATTTGTTTGACGGTGGTGGATACCACCACCGATGGTCACGCTATTGACCGATTACCGCCAAAGCACCGCCCTTGGTGTAATGTTATGCAAGTTGGCGGCGGTTATTTAGGCTCCATCATAGGCAGCGGTCTGTTTCTGTACCTTGTTTCACTGTACGGTTGGCATATTGGTGCAGGGGTGTTAGCTATAGTGATTCTATTGATGTCATTGCCTGTCCTATTTTTACGGGAAACACAAGTAGAAAAAGCGCCAACGGTTTTAAAGGCCCCAGTCGCCCCTTCACTTAAGAATGCCCTCCGTCGGTCATCGGTTAGACAAGCACTGGTTTTGATATTGTTGTGTATGATTGGTACACGCCTTTCACTCGGCATGCTTTCGCCATTTTTGATCGATCGCGGTGTGGATTTAACTCAACTCGGTATCATTGCCGCCAGTGGCGGCGCATTAGCTGGATTATCTGGTGTTATGCTTGGTGGTATCATTGTACGTAAATTCGGTGCTGTCCAGACACTACTGGCTGTCATGCTGCTTGAATCTATCGTATTAGCCTGTATTTTCTGGCTTGCCAAGCAACCAGAAGCGCCGTTATCCCTGCTTTCAGCCGCATATGTCTTCATCACGTTAATCACCGCCGCCAAATTTGTGGCGCTGTATACCCAGATGATGTCGCTTGCGGCAGGCGCTCAGTCTGGTGTGGATTTTGCGTTGATGCAATCCACCGATATGGGCATTGCAATTATCTGTTCCATGATGGGGGGATTGATAGTGACTAAAGCAGGCTACGCCGCCCTTTTCATGCTTGCACTCATTTTCACCTTCATTGCCCTGTTCTGGACATTGCATAAATTCCATGATTTCCAGCGGGAGAATGTGCATGCATAGCCATGATTCTTCTGTTCAGAACTCACCGGAGCAGCGTGCGGCTGATGCCGGCGTTATTAAAGAATTATGGTATATGATGCGCCCATACCGCACGCTGAGCTATGTTGCTATTGCACTTGCCATTCTTTCCGCCGGTTTGCAAATGTTACCGGCGGCGGTTGCCGGGCTTATCACTCAATCTATCTATGATGGACAATATGATACCCTATTGCATTATGGCGTTATGTTATTGGGATTCACGTTTGCCGCTATGTTGGCCTTTAGTGGTTCAACGTTTTTTGCTCATTTGATTGCCGCTGATGTACAGGCTGACGTTCGTCGCAATATTAGCCGTAAGTTGAAGTCTGTGCCTTTGGGCTTTTTCATGCTAACCGACAGCACTGAAATAAAAAAGATGATGCTAGATGACGTCGAGCAACTTGAAGATGGTATTGCCCATATCATTCCAGAGATGTCTGCTACCCTGTTTGGACCACTGATCGCATTGAGCGTCATGCTGGCCATTGATTGGCGGTTAGCCTTGGCGGCATTTGCGCCAACTTTGGGTGCCTGCCTGTTATTCGTCTATATCCAGATGAAGGTGCAAACGACAACTCAGCGTTTTTATGCCGCCCAGAACCGTATTGCTTCAACAATGGGTGAAGTTATTAATGCGATTCCGGTGGTTAAAACCTATTCAGGCGGCAAGGTTGCGTTGCAACGCGCTGAGGAAGCTTTCACCGCCCTGACACGGATTATTGATGTCTGGGTTGAGAAAGTGCAGGTCAAATCCAGCCGGTTTTTCGTGCTATCCAGTGCTAACCTGTTGTTTGTCCTCCCTTTGGCGGTCTGGTTATTAAACCGACAAGAGATCACGTTATTCGAATTCACTTTCTTTATTCTGGCGGCAATGGCATTTGGCAATATTGCCTCATCCATGTTCGCTGTGATGACACGTTTGCAACAGCAAGAAGCGTTAATCACACGTTATCGTTGGTTAATGAATCAACCTGAGCTGGTGCCTTGTACTCAGAGCCAAACACCGGCGGATCACAGCGTTGCTTTGCATAATGTCAGTTTCTCCTACCAGGATGAGCAGGAGAATGCGTTAAATGATATTTCATTTTCTATACCGGCGGGAAGTTCATTAGCCTTAGTCGGTGCTAGTGGTTCGGGTAAATCTACGGTAGCAAGCCTTATCGCACGTCTTTGGGACCCTCAACACGGTCAGGTGACTATCGGCGGTGTTGATATCCGTCATATGGATGAACCGACGCTACGCAATAATGTCTCTTTTGTTTTCCAACGCGTGTTCCTGTTCAACGATACAGTGGCTAATAACATACGATTAGCCTGTCCTAACGCTTCACAGGCAGAAGTTGAAGCGGCCGCTATCGCAGCACAAGCAGATCAATTTATTCAACAATTGCCACAGGGTTACGACACAGTACTGAACGGCGGCGTAAGTTTATCAGTAGGCGAAAAACAGCGTATTGCCGTTGCTGCCGCTATTCTGAAAAACGCACCAATTCTTGTATTGGATGAAGCTACAGCCTATGCCGATCCAGAATGTGAAAAAGAGATGCAACAGGCGCTCAATGCCTTATGCCGCAATAAGACAGTGATTGTCATTGCTCATCGTCTACCGACTATCCGTCATCTTGATCGAATACTGGTTTTAGACAAAGGACAGATTATCGAACAAGGCACCCATCAGGAGCTGGTCGCGCAGCAAGGTGCATATGCCAGACAGCGGGCAGCTTGGCGGGGAGAAAAAACCGGGACAGGAGCAAATTATCATGAGGCTATTTAATCGTCTTCAGCAACATCTATCACCCAAAATGCAAAGAGTTTGGTTCAAGGGATTGTTATATAAACAATTTGATACTGTTGCGATTATGGCCCAACTTGCTATTGCTGCCTGGGCTATTACTCATCTGGGGGAAAGTGACAACGCTATGCTGCCGCTTACCACTTTGGGATTACTGGTTATTTTACTGTTGCTGCGATTTACTTTTATGGCTCGGGCATTACGTAAGCTCACCATTGCCGCCTATGGATTGGGCATAGAAATTCGTCGCGCTCTACTGCAACGCCTTGTCAGTATGTCTGTCGCCACGATTCGAGGATTGAGTGCCGGAAAGATAGCGTTAACGTTATCTGAGGATGTGCAATGGCAGGAAAATCAGTCAGCCTATACCACACCGCAAATCGCCTGTCAGGTTATGATGCTGACCCTTATCTACCTGGCTTTATTCTGGTTTGATTGGGTGGTTGCCGGCAGTGCATTATTGGTGCTAATGGTTGGGATGCTCATCTTGGCGGCTATCCGTAAAAAACTGAATGAAATATTTCGCTTACGCGCAGTTATGATGGCTGATGTATCCGAAGCTATCGTTGAGTACGCCCAAGGCATGTCTTTTATTCGCGCTGCGGCAGCTACTACGACGATAGAACAGCGCTTTGACCGCGAAATCGACCAATTACGTGTCGCGTTCCGCCGTGGGGTATTCAGAAGTATTCCACTATTGAGCTTGTTTTATATCATTATTGATACTAGCGTGGTTGTTGGCATTCTGGCTGGTGCCCTGAGCTTTAATTCATCGGAAGCATTAACACTTTCGGAAATGCTTATCACGATTCTGTTGTTGTTTGCCTCGATTACCCCCCTGCGTGGGATCATCCCCCTGCTCAATATCACAGCCTTAACGCAAGTAGGCGAAGCCCATATTGCAGAGATAGAAACCATTGCAACGCAAGCTTCCGGGCCACTAGCCGCGCCAGACAAATATGATGTTGAAGTTAATAACATTTCGTTTAGCTATCCAGGTACGAATCAACCCGCTATCCACGATGTGTCGTTTTATGCGCCGCAAGGCAGTATGACCGCCATTGTCGGACCCAGTGGCAGTGGAAAATCCACACTGGCTTATCTATTGCTCTCTTTCTATCAACTGGATAAGGGGGAAATCCGCTTGGGTGGAAATGATATCCATCATTACCAAACCCAGGCGCTGTATGACACCGTTACTATGGTATTTCAGGAAACCGCGCTATTTCAGGATACCGTCGCTAACAATCTCCGGTTGGGTAATCCCAATGCAACCCAGTTAGAACTGGAGCAAGCTGCTCGCCTTGCCAATATTCACGATACGATTTTGGCATTACCACAAGGGTACGACACTCTGTTAGGCGTGGATGGTGGTACGCTATCTGGCGGCGAGCGTCAGCGTCTTGCCATTGCCCGTGCCATCTTGAAACAATCTCCGGTTTTATTCCTCGATGAAGCGACGGCTTCTCTCGATCCCGCAAACGAACAATTAATACAACAGGCGTTTGATTCTCTTGCCCAGAATAAAACAGTCTTTGTTATCGCTCATCGGCTGAGCACTATAACCCGCGCTGACCAAATATTGGTGATGGATCATGGAACCCTTTGTGATAGCGGCACTCACGACGAATTGTTAGGGCGTTGTTCACTATACCAATCTCTTTGGGAAAACCACCTTGGCTCAGAAGAGCACTGGCATCTATACCCAAATACGCAAAATTAAGGTGTAACCCACCGTTTCGTAACCGTCATTATTTAATAGGATATCTTCATGCACACGGATCTTGTCTCTCCAGACTCATTGCGTCAGATCATATCTGGCTTTCTTAATCAGAAAAATATACTGGTGGATGATAACGACGATTTAATTCGCAAAGGGCTGGACTCAATGCAAATGATGGCATTGTTAAACCAGTTGAGGCGTCACGGATATCGCGTCACCCTGCGTGAACTGTATCAAAACCCCACATTGCATGCCTGGAGCCAGCTTCTACAACGTCATGCACCTGTCATTCACACAGCTCCTAAGACTGATGATGCGCAGCCATTGATTGCAGATACTCGTCCGTTCCCGTTGACCGCGGTACAACATGCTTATTTTGTTGGGCGTTCGCCAGAACAGACGTTGGGGGGAGTAGGTTGTCATTTGTATCAAGAATTTGACGGTAGCGGGCTGGAGCCTGAACAACTGGAAGCGGCAGTTTATCGGTTGATTCAGCGACATCCGATGTTACGAGTACGGTTTTTACCAGATGGTCGCCAGCAAGGCATGACCGACGCTTATTGGAAAAAATTAACGGTCCATAACCTGAGCAGTTTGGCAGCAGACAAACAGCAACAAGCGCTGAATAATATCCGCGAACAGCTAAGCCATCGGGTATTACGGGTTGAGCAAGGGGAAACGTTCGATATTCAGCTAAGTCTATTTGGTGAGAATCAGCACCGGTTGCACGCTAATATTGATTTGCTGATCATGGATGCCGCCAGTTTTAGCCTGTTCTTTACTGAATTGGCGGCATTAATTGTCAAACGCAACCTGCCTGTTATCCCTTCTGACTACGATTTTTGCAGCTACTTAGCGCAATATCAGGCGCAATTTGCACAGGCTCGACAAGAAGCAGAGATATTCTGGCGTAACAGATTAGATATCCTTCCCCCTGCCCCGCAACTTCCGCTGGCTAAAGAACCTTCGCTAATAAAAAACGTCCGCATTCAGCGCAGATGTTTCCGCTTGGCTCCTGAACATTGGCAACGTTTTAAACAACTTGCTCAACAAAATGGTGTTACGCCAACGATGGCATTGGCGACCGCATTTGCCGGTTTATTGTGTCGTTGGAATCATGCCCCTCGTCTGTTGTTTAACCTGACATTGTTCGATAGAGCGCCGTTGCACCCCGCAGTTAATAACCTGCTGGCTGATTTTACTAATATTCTGCTATTAGATATTCCCGCTGATAATTTGCCATTCTGCCAACTGGCTCAAGACGCTCAGGCAACATTTGTTGAAGCTTATGAACACCGCCATTGGTCTGGGGTAGAAGTTTTACGTGAACTTAAAAAACGCGGCAGTCATCCATATGGTGCGCCAATTGTGTTTACCAGCAATCTAGGCCGACCTTTATATGGTGAAAATACTCGTGATGTTCTGGGGAAACCGGGTTGGGGAATATCACAAACTCCTCAGGTATGGCTGGATTTCGTTGCATTTGAACACGAGAACACGCTGAACATTCAGTGGGATAGTAACGATGAACTCTTCCCTGATAGATTAATGGATACCTTATTTACCGCCTATCAGGGTCTCATTGAAAATTTGGCGGAAAACGCCATGCAGTGGCGTGAAGAACTGCCGGATTTGATGCCTGAATCGCAATACCAACTGCGGCATAAAATCAATGACTCAACTGAACCTCTGCCAAGTACTTTGCTGCATGAAGGGGTGTTTTTACAGGCAGAACGTACACCAAATATTGTTGCTTTAATCACTAATAATAAAGAAATTAGTTATGGTGAGTTAAGTCTGGCAGCCCGTCGGCTGGCTGCCGTGTTGCAAAAAATGTCGGTTATACCGGGGGATCGGGTTGCCATCAGCATGGAAAAAGGCGTCGGACAAATCGTCGCAGCATTGGCGATACTTTATGCTGGTGGTATTTATGTCCCAGTTCCCGTTGATCAGCCGGTAAACCGGCGTCGCGCTATCTGTGAAAGTGCTGGAATTTGTGTCGTTATCATTGATCCTGAACAACAACCTGATGGCTGGTCACAAGATGTACACTGTGTTTCTTGGCATCAGGATGAGCAATGTCTGCCTTTGACAAATATGGTTAAGCGTGCGGTTACTGATCCGGCTTATATCATCTATACCTCTGGTTCAACCGGTATGCCCAAAGGGGTGGTTATTAGCCACCAAAGCGCACTGAATACCTGTTTGGATATTAACCGCCGTCATCAGGTTCAAAACAGTGACCGGCTGTTGGCGCTCTCTGCCCTACATTTCGACCTCTCCGTTTATGATATTTTTGGTATCCTCACTGCGGGAGGTGCGCTGGTATTAATCAATGAAGCACAGCGTCGTGACCCATCAACCTGGGAAATGTTGATCGCCCGTCATAATGTGACGTTGTGGAATAGTGTGCCTGCACTGTTCGATATGTTGCTGACCTATTGCGAAGGGATAGAGGTGGATACGCCGAAAGCGCTTCGTACCGTGATGTTGTCCGGGGATTGGATCGGGTTGTCGCTGCCTGAACGTTATCATGCATTCAATCCTGATGGTGTTTTGAGCGCAATGGGCGGTGCGACAGAAGCGGCTATTTGGTCAAACGAATATATCGTCAGAAAAGTTGCAGCACAGTGGCGCTCTATTCCGTATGGCTATCCCTTGGCTAACCAGCGTTATCGTGTAGTAGGCGAAGATGGCCGGGATTGCCCTGATTGGGTTGTCGGTGAGCTTTGGATTGGCGGCGCAGGTGTTGCATTAGGCTACTTTAATGATGAAGAACTCACTTCTGCGCAATTTGTTTTCGATCAAGGGGAGCGCTGGTACCGCACCGGTGATCTGGGTTGTTATCATCCTGAGGGTTGGCTTGAATTTCTGGGACGTCGTGATAGCCAGGTAAAAATTGGTGGTTATCGAATTGAGTTGGGGGAAATTGACGCAGCCCTTAATCAACTAACTGGAATTAGTAAAGGGATTGCATTAGCCAGTGGTGAAAAAGAGAAGTCTCTGGCGGCGTTCCTTGAGCTGGAAGGCGATGCTTTATGCCAACGGGTAAATCGTGCGCCGCAGTTACCTGTTGGCTATCGTGAGCTGTTCCCAGCAATGCATGCAATAACCGCGGATAGCAGTGAACCTCAAGTTGCAATATTCTTGCTGGAACATCTTTCTCGTCACGGTATTACCTTTACTTCACCACAATCACTGGCGGATTGCTTGAAACGCTATCAGCCCCAACCGGAATATCATGACTGGTTTGGCCGTATGTTGGCATACCTTTGCCAATGCAAAGTATTGGTTGAATCTACACAGCATGTATATCAGGTCGGATGGTTATCTGCTACATCCAATGGTGAGGCGATATGCATCCCAGAACGTTGGCATACTGTGATACGTGATGTTCTTACTGGTCAACAGACGGCAATCGCATTACTTGACGATCCGCAATTCGCGCCGGAACAACAATTGTTTGTGTTGCCAGAAACCCGGCAATGGTTGGCAGGATTACAACAGGTAATTACTATCCTCTCTCAGCGATTACAACGCCCCGTGACTTTGATGGAGTTTGATGCTCGTAGCGGTCTCTGTGCGCAGTGGCTGGCAGAGCATATTACTGATCAGCACCTCTGTTATCTCGGTTTTGAACGTTCTCAAGCACTGGTTAATCAGGCGCAGATACGATTGAGCGGTTATGCTCATGCATCGGTACAATATTGGTCTGAACAGAGTTGGCCTGAACAAATTCCTGAATCGCTGCAACATCAGGCTGATATTATTCTGTTGAATAACGTATTACACCGGGAAAAAGATCCCGTACGTTGTGTCAAGGCATTGGTGCCGCTTGCTCAACCTGGCGCGTTGATATTGGCAATGGAGTTGCGACAGGCATCGTCTCTCTCCTTGATTACGACTGAATTGCTTTCACCTAAAGGTATTCAATTACGCTCTGCGTCACAGTGGTTATCGCTATTGCCACAACTATTACCGCTACAGGCCGAAATGCCAATTACCATCGGTAACCTTAGTGTGTTATTGATGCAGGTAAGTGACAGTGTAACCATTCCTGATCGGGAAAAAATTAAGGCTGTGCTGGCACAACATCTGCCGGGATATATGATTCCACAGCGTTTACACATCATTCCTCGCCTGCCACTGACGCCTAACGGCAAAATTGATCGTAATGCATTGTTGCAAGAACTACAGTCCGCGACAAAAACGGAGACAGCGCCACGTCAGAATGAAATGACTTTGTTGAGTGCGGTGGAACAAATTGTTGCTGGCATTTGGCAACGCTTGCTCAATACCAAGCAACTGAGCCGTGACAGTGACTTTTTCCAACTTGGTGGAGACAGTCTTCTGGCTACACGTTTGGTTGGTGAACTGACACAACAAGGTTTCAAAGGTGAACTGGGTTATCTTTTCCGTAACTCACAATTGGCTGCCTTTGCGGCTACATTGGTTCCTTCGGCTAAAATTTCATCACAAGCGCGTGCGCTGTCGAAAGAGCAAAACGAATACCACCCTTTTCCACTCACGGAAGTTCAACAGGCTTACTTGGTCGGACGCCATCCGGGGTTCACTTTAAGTGGCGTTGGGGCGCATTTCTTTATTGAATACCAGATAGAGCGGTTAGATGTTCAACGTTTAAATCGGGTGTTAAATCGCCTGATCCAGCGTCATCCAATGCTGAGAACCGTGGTTGTCAATGACCAGCAGAAGGTATTAGAAAATGTCCCGTTATTTTCCGTTAAACAACATCAATTCGCCAATATTACGCAGGCAGATACGTTACGTGAACAGCTTTCACATCAGGTATTAGATGCCAGTAGCTGGCCGGTGTTCGATTTCCAGCTTGCGCAAGACGATGGGATTGTCTCCCGGCTATTTGTCAGTCTGGATAATCTGCTATTAGACGGGTTGAGCATGCAGATATTGCTGGCCGAGTTAGAACAGCTTTATCTTGACGAACAACATGAATTGCCGCCATTAAAAGTGACATTCAGGGATTGTGTACTACGCCAGCAACAGGTGCCAGCACATCAGAGTTCGCTGCAATATTGGCAGGAGCAAGTGAAAACATTACCACTGGCACCACAATTGCCACTGCGTATTGCCCCGGAAAGTGTTCAATCGCCACGTTTTGTGCGCTATAGCGATCGGTTATCCGCATATGAATGGAGTCAGTTAAAACAACATGCAGCTTCCTATCAGATAACGCCTTCCGCGTTATTAATTGCGGCTTATGCAGCGGTTCTTTCTGCATTCAGTACTAAACCGGAGCTAACGCTCAACCTTACCCTTTTTGATCGTCCGCACTGGCATGAAGATATTAATGACATTCTGGGTGATTTCACTTCTCTGTCATTACTGGCCTGGCATCCGGAGAAAAATTGGTTATCAAGCGCCCGTGGATTGCAACAACAGCTATGGCAGAATCTGGATCACCGTCACATTTCAGCAATTAGAGTGATGCGTGAATTGGCACAGAGCCGCGGCCCTGATATTGCCATTATGCCGGTTGTTTTCACCAGTGCGTTGGGGACACGCCAAGGGCAATTCCTTTCACATTCCTCGTGGATGAAACCCGTTTGGGGTATTTCGCAAACGCCACAAATCTGGTTGGATCATCAAGTTTATGAATCTGATAATGAACTTTGCCTAAATTGGGATGCTGTCGAAGAATTGTTTGAACCTCGTCAATTACAAAACATGTTCAATAGCTACACGACGCTATTACGTACCCTTGTGACACAACCAGAAAGTTGGCACGCAGCGCTGGAGCAATTGATGCCGCGTCAGCAATCCGTGATGGTTGAAAATACTGCTGTTGCTATTGCGCCATCATTACGTTCAGAGGGATATGACCCACAAATATGCAGCGAAATTCAACGTCTGTTCTTATCCGTAACAGGTCATTCTATTAACGCACAACAAAACTTTTTTGAGGCAGGAGCTAGCTCACTACAACTAATTCAATTGCATAGCAAGTTACAACATGCGGGTTTTCATCATCTTGCCGTGACTGATTTATTTGCTTATCCAACACCAGAGGCACTCAGTTTGCGCTGCCGGAAAGATTTTCACGACGGAAATCGCCAGTCGATTACTCCTCGTCAGCGTCAACAGCAAAAGCGTCGGCAACAACGGGAAAAACGTCACAAAGGAGCTGCATAATGACTGATTTAACGCTTCACTACGATAATTGCGATCCTATTGCAGTGATTGGCCTTGCCTGCCGCTTTCCTCGGTCGCCAGATAGCGATGCTTTCTGGCATAACCTACAACACGGCGTTGAGTGTACTGTTCCACTTTCCCGTCAAACATTATTAGATGCAGGTATTCCTCCTGAAGTTATTGAGAGTGAAAATTTTGTCAATCGGGCAGCGATATTAGAGAAGGCGGAACAATTTGACGCCTCGCTATTTGGTTATTCACGTCAGGAAGCGGAGATACTGGACCCTCAACAGCGTCTTTTTCTCCAGACCGCCTGGCATGCTCTTGAACACGCGGGTTATGCGCCACGTCATGTCCCCTTGAAAACCGGTGTTTTTGGTAGTAGCCGGATCAGTACTTGGCCTTCATGGTCGCAATTTTCCATGACCGATGTTGGTAAAGTTAAAGGACTTCAAGCATTAATCAGCAACGATAAAGATTATCTTGCAACACGTACCGCTTATAAATTAAACCTAAAAGGTCCGGCGCTGACGGTACAAACAGCGTGTTCAAGTTCACTGGTTGCTGTGCATATGGCTTGTGAAAATTTGCGTGCCGGTGAATGTGACATGGCGTTAGCCGGTGGTGTGGCGGTTTCCTTCCCCCAAGAAAGCGGTTACTTGTATCAGCCGGGAATGATCTTCTCCCCTGATGGACATTGCCGCTCCTTTGATAGCCAGGCAAATGGCACCTATGGCGGTAATGGAGTTGGTGTTGTCACGCTAAAACGCTTGAATGATGCTCTGCGCGATGGCGATCCCATCATGGCTGTGTTACGTGGCAGTGCAATTAATAATGATGGCAATGAGAAAGTTGGCTTTACCGCCCCTTCGGTCAACGGTCAGCGCAACGTTATTATCGAAGCACTCCAACTGGCCGATGTCAGTATTGATGATGTTGGCATGATTGAAGCACACGGCACAGGAACGCCTCTTGGCGATCCGATAGAAGTTGACGCGCTACGCAGCATATTTTCTGACCGTAGTGTGGCGGTGCCACCTTGTTATCTTGGCTCAGTGAAAAGCAATATGGGCCATCTTGATACAGCCGCCGGCATTGCTAGCTTGATTAAAGCGGTTCTGTCTGTTTGGCATGGTTATATTCCACCGACGATCAATGTTCAGCAACCCAACCCGGCGTTACGGTTAGAACAAAGTCCGTTCAGGTTGGCAACGCAAGGACGGCGTTGGACACAAGCATTACGAACCGCAGGTGTCTCTTCGTTCGGTATTGGCGGTACCAACTGTCATGTTGTCGTGCAATCACTGCCGGAAGAGTTACGTTGTCACCGTACCCATCATGCGCAGACCGCGCCTTTATTGCTCTCTGCTGCTTCTGAATCTTCATTACGTCGATTGGCACAACGTTATGCGACTGCACTCAATAATGCACCAGAGCATCACGCAGATCTGGCTTGGACCGCATTACAAGGGCGTGATCTTTCATTACCCTGGCGTTTAGCCTTGACGTTAACGTCACAAAGTGCTGAACATTTATCCGCTTTTGCCAACAAAAATCCAACACAAAATATTTTCAGTGGACAAGTCAATAGCGAAAGTAAGCAACTTTGGCAATTTAGTGGCCAAGGTTGTCAATGGTCTGGAATGGGAAAAGCAATGTATGTCAGCTCTCCTGTTTTTTCCGCTATGTTGGATCGTTGCTGCGCAGCCTGTGCATCAGAGTTGGCACTGCCATTAAAAGCAGTCATGTTCGGAGAGCATGATGCCGCATTAGCCACCACCGAATACGCACAACCGGCAATTGTGGCGCATCAGATTGCACTAGCGGCGCATTGGCGGGCCCTTGGATTGAAGCCTGATTATGTTCTAGGGCACTCGGTTGGCGAATTTTCCGCTGCCGTTGTTGCCGGGATTTTCACGCCTGAACAGGTGATGCCGTTAGTCGCGGTACGAGGCAAACTGATGCAAAGCTGCTCCCGAGGAGGGGCAATGCTGGCGGTTTTTGCCAATGAAGAAGATGTATTTCCGTTTGTTCATTCGCTGGCATTAGATTTGGCGGCTTGCAATGGCCCACAACACTGGGTTTGGGCCGGTACAGAGACTGAAATTACTGCTTTGGCGCAACGTCTGGAGCAACAGCAGATTCGTTGCCAGCGCCTGAATGTTGCCTGCGCCGCACATTCAGCCATGCTTGATGGCGTATTGGAGGCATTTTCTCTACGTTGTAGCCAGTTGCAACCTGCATTGGGGGAAATTCCGCTGATTTCTACCCTGAGAGCCAATATTGCAACGGCTGAACAATTGGCTTCACCGGACTACTGGCGTAACCATATGCGTCAGACTGTACGCTATTATCCAGCTGTTGAATTTGCCCGCCAGCAAGGGGTGGCATTATTTATGGAGATGGGGGCTGATGCACAATTAACCGGCATCGGGCGGCGTGTCAGTCTGCCACAGGAAACCTGGATTGCTGGCGTACAGCGTCAAAGCTCTCCAGAGGCAGCTCAGCAAACGGCGCTTATGCAACTTTATTGTGCTGGCGTACATCTTGACTGGCCGCATCTTTTCCCATTCATTGGGGAAAAATGCCATGCTCCGCTCTACCCATTTGATGAACAGCATTACCGCTTCCCTGCGACCAAATCTGTGCAGCCCACAACTAATATCAATGCTGGACTTGATGTGAATGCTCTTCTCGATCCGGCCATTGAGCAAAACCCCGATGCGGCGACACTACGTGTGTTGTATACCGATGCATTGGTATATCAATGTCATGGGTGTGATGCTGAACAAGGTTTCGGTGCTATCGACACTATTCGGGCTGGCCGACTACAACCTTGTTGGCGTCCTTTTTTGGAACAATTATTAACCTATTGCGTCCAGCAAGGTTATTACCGGGAAATTTCTGGGCCGACGGCAGGTAAAATATATCGTCCTGATCGTCCCTTGCCATATGCCAAACGCAGATTATTAGAGTCACGTTTACTCACTGCTTTTCCGGCCTTGATTTATGCGGGTGAGCGTCTATTCGCCCTGTTAAGCGATCGTTGTGATTTGCCTCGACAGATTGTGGCAACACCAGCTACAACCAACTCATGGCTTCCGGCACCACAACCGTGTCCTGACACCCACTATGCGCTACACTGGCGTACAATAAACATCATAGATAATCCAAGATCTTCAACGGCATACACTCTCCGCTCTTCAACTGCGAATGATGAAATGGTTAATCATTGGCGTCGAGCGGGTATTGTTTTACAGCCGGAAAGCGAAAACATCTTATTACTGCTTACCGGCAGTGATGTACTTGAATTATGCGATCAAGTTATTACCGAATTAAAACGTGATGAAGCAACATCATTAACCGTTGTCACTTGTTGCGCTCAACCGGAAACCACCTTATCACCAGAAAATATCAATCCAGCTCAATATGCTGTTTGGGCATTGTTACGTGTTGCAGTTGAAGAATATCCCTATCGTCGTATTCAAGCGATTGATATTGCTGCTATCAACGATGCTGATGCTTTGTCATTAGCGCTTGGATACTTGAGTGAACGTAACCGTTGGCTGAGAGTACGCGGCAATCAAGTCTCGGTACCGGTTTTACAACGTCAATCCTTACTGCCTTCCCAACAATCGATGTCGATTCCCCATCAGGGTTGGCATATCGTGACCGGGGGAATGGGAGGGATTGGTCAGATTTCCATCCGTTGGTTGTTGGCCCAAGGCGCACGTAAAATTGCGGTATTTGCCCGCCGTCAGCATGCGGATTGGGACGCTTTTGTTCAAGCGTTATCACTGAATGCTGAATGTGAGATACGCTGGATTAAAGTTGATGTTACTGATACGCCAGCCTTGTTAAATGCAGTGCAGACGCTGGCTCAAGAGGATGGTATCGCCGGGGCAATTCATGCGGCGGGTATCGCTGATCATACCCGGCTGGCAGAAATTGAACCTCGACGTCTGTCACAGGTGTTATCAGTAAAAGCTCTGAGTGCATCGGTATTACAAGCGGCTCTTAAACAACATAATGCACATTATCTACTGCTTCACGCTTCCGCTGCATCAATACTAGGCGCTCAAGGACAAAGCGCTTATGCCGTTGCCAATGCTTACCTGGAATCTTTGGCGCTGACAGCACCGAATCCGTTGATGGTAAAAACACTGGTCTGGGGTGTTTGGGGTGGTGTTGGTATGGCCCGCGATCAGCGATTAGTGGAAAAATTGGCACAAGATGGCATGTTGCCGTTCAGTGTCAATGAAGGTATCTGGCATTTTAATCAATCTCTGCGCACCGCATCCCCCTGCTATCTGGCAATGCGGTTAGATGAACATCATCCCGATATTTCGCGGCGTTTACAGGCTGATATTGACCATAGCCACCCAGTGGCAACCCCTGCTCCTTCACACTCTGTCGATAACACGTTGTATCAAGATAGTGAAGAACGGCTTAATTGGTTACGTCAACGTGTCGCGGCATTGCTGCGGTTAGAACAGCCTGAACGTTTGGAATCGCAACAGGACTTACTGCAATTCGGTTTGGATTCCCTATTGTTCCTAGAGCTAAACGCAGTGATCCACCAGCAGTTTGGTGTCAGGCTAACTGCCGAATTGGCTTATCAGAATATAACTTTGGCAGGGCTTAATCGGCTTATTGGCGAAGCGTTACCTGAACAACCAGTAACCTGTTCTCAGCCTGAGATCATTATTGACCGCGCCCAACGTTATGCTCCATTCCCGCTAACACCTATTCAGCATGCTTACTGGATTGGTCGTACTCAGGCCATTGATTTTGGCGGTGTCGCATGTCACGTCTTATTTGAGTGGGATCTGACACTAGGTAGTTTTGATATAGATCGTTTTGAGAAGGCATGGAATGCTTTAATTCAGCGTCATGGCATGTTGCGCATGGTAGTGGATGAGGACGGACAACAAAGAATTCTGCCTGAAACGCCTTGGTATGCTTTATCACAAGATGATTTGCGTATGCTGGATGAAACAGCTTGCCAACAGGCGCTGGTTCAGCGTCGTCATACGCTTTCTTACCAGGTCCCGCCAGCAGAACAGTGGCCGCTGTTTGAGGTTTCTGTTTCTCTGTTGCCGAATGCCCGCTGTCGCTTACACATGAATCTGGATCTGTTGCAGTTTGACGTACAGAGTTTCCGAATCATGATGGACGATTTGCAACGCGCTTATCACCAGCAACCACTGATGCCACAAGTGTTTACTTTCCGTGATTATGTAATGGCGGAACAAGCTCAACGGGCAAGTAAAGAGTGGCGTGCATCATGGGCATACTGGCAGGAACAATTGCCTTCGCTGCCTCCGGCACCAAGATTGCCGTTGAATCCACAATTGCCTCAGCGTAGTCAGCCGCAATTCACCACTTATGAAGGTCGATTAGCACAATCTGATTGGCAAATGCTTAAACAATGCTGGCAACAATGGGGCGTGACTCCTTCTGCCGGCCTGCTGACGCTGTTTGCTCATACTCTGGAATGGTACAGTCGTCATCCGTTGTTTACTCTTAACTTGACATTCTTTAACCGGCAACCTTTCCATCCAGAAGTTCAAGATCTGATTGGTGATTTTACCTCCGTCATGTTGATGGATTTTGACTTACGCAAAACAACCTCCCTGCGTGCCAGTATGGAGAAGACACAAGCTTTGCTATGGCAACGGCTGAGCCATAACTATGTCAATGGTGTTGAAGTATTGCGAGAGCTTGGCCGCCAACAAAATGGTGAAGCTCATAGCAGACAACCACTGACGCCGGTAGTTTTCACCAGCATGTTGGGAATGGAGCGAGAAGGCGTCGCCATCAAACAATCCATCACTCAGTTACTGGGGGACCCGGTTTTTGTTCTGAGTCAAACCCCACAAGTTTGGCTGGATCATCAGGTCATGGAAGTGGATGGTGATTTATTGTTTAACTGGTACTGCATGGATGATGTATTGGTACCGGGAGTTATTGAAGCACTGTTTACCGCTTATAACGCGTTGTTAATACAAATTTGCCGCCAGCCTGAACGCATAGAACATTATGATCTTCATACACCACCTTTTGGTCATGCACGTTATGACTTCTTGCATATTCAACAGCAAGAACAATTGCCGATAATCGTGACCACTAAAGAACACATGGCACAGTCATCAACTACGGAAACAGCGGATGAGCAACTCCATGAGATTGAACAACAGGTAATCGCGCTTTGGTGTTCACTGCTTTCTCAGCCAATACAGCGTCACAGTGACTTTTTCCAGAGTGGCGGTGACAGCTTAATTGCTACCCGGATGGTGGTGCAATTGCGTCGTCAGGGTTACGAACAGGCAAATCTGCAACAGCTTTTTGAATATCCTAAGTTAAGTGAGTTTTGCCGTACTTTGCGGACAATTGAAACAGTTGAAACAACATCCGCTACACAGGCTGTTCCATTTGAGACTCAGCCAGCATCGGAACAGACGCTGCCATTAACTGCATTGCAATATGCCTATTGGTTAGGTGAAAGCCAACTGTTTCAATTTGGTAACGGTATTGCACATTTCTACGCTGAACTGGCTATCAATGATCTTGATCTGCCACGTTTCACCACGGCTTGGAACCGTGTGGTGGACCATCATGAGCAATTACGTGGCTATGTGAAAGATGGCCGATATCATATTTTGCCGAAAGTTCCCTGTTATACCCCGACGGTAATCGACTGCCGTGACATGATGCCTACTCAACGCGAGACAAAACTCGCTGATGCCCGCGATATTCTGCGTACTAAAGGTGTTCCTAGCGATAACTGGCCGTTGTTTAATTTGACGCTATATCATACTGATGATCGGGCGTATTTATTGCATTTGACTATCGACCTACTGGTTATTGATGGTAAAAGTCTGACGTTAATCCTACGGGATTTACAACGCGGATATCAGGAACCTAACTGGCAGCCAGAACCGCCAGTAGCGACGATTAGTGACTATATTCAATCACAGGAAGATGAGAAAACCGGGGAAGCTTGGCAGCAAAGCCGAGAATACTGGCTGAATCGCTTACCTTATCTGCCTGATGCTCCGGTGTTGCCACTAAAAGATTACCAATCACACGAGCTTAATCAACAATGTTTGACGGGATGTATCAGCCCACAACAATGGCAGCGTTTGCAACAACGCGCAGCGGAATACCGAGCATCGCCATCACAGGTGATGTTAACGTTATTCACCCATATTCTGGCGGTATGGGGCAACAGTGAGCATTTCACCATCAATATCCTGCATAGCAACCGTCTGTTAATGCCACAACATTGCGATACGCTGGTAGGAAATCTGTCCACTACGTCATTGCTGGAAGTGGATTTACGCAATAGCACTGGATTCAGTGACGCGGTAAGTCGGATACAGAAGCAGTGGTTAGCTGATCTGCAACATGCTCTATTTGATGGCCAATTGGTGCTCAGAGAGAAAAATCAACACTGTCATAATTTAAATGCTGGTATGCCGATTGTGTTCAACGATACAACCGGTACTGTGGGTCAAGAGCCATCAGGGCTGGGAACGCTGAATCTTTTTGGTGCGCAAACACCGCATGTTTATCTCGACTGTATACTGATTTCCAATTCAGATGGTGGTGTTACCATTCAATGGGTAATTTTGCCGCAACTGTTCCAGCCACAAGTTGTAGAAAACATGTTTGCTCATTATCAGGCGAGCGTCGCCGCCCTGCTTGAACCCGATTACCAATGGAGCGCTCCACTGCCAGAGTGGCTCCCGGCAAATGATCGGATTTTGTGCCAAAACAGTAATGCGACAAAGGAATTTTTTCCGCCTCATACGCTTTGTTCGTTAATTGAACAAGCGGTAAACCGTTACCCAAAACGTACAGCGGTTGTTGATGCTTATCGTCAAATCGATTACCACACTTTGTGGTCGCAAAGCCTGACGCTGGCTGTTCATCTACAAGAGCAAGAAAATCAACATTCGTCTCTGATTGGCGTGGTGATGGAAAAAGGTTGGGAACAGATTGTCGCGGTTATAGCGGTTTTATTGGCGGGACGGGCTTATCTGCCTATTGATGCCAGCTACCCGCGACAGCGCATCCATCAGCTATTGGCATCAGGGCAAGTTGATACGGTATTAACTCAACCTAAGTTTGCTCAACAAATGAGTTGGCCTGATGATATACAGGTTATCTCGCTGGACGAACTATTACTTAATCGCTCGCCGAAAAATACTGCTGAACAGCGTTTGTCTGTTTGTCCTGAGGATTTGGCTTATGTGATCTTCACATCAGGCTCTACTGGCAAACCGAAAGGTGTGATGATAGATCATCAGGGAGCAGTTAATACCATTCTTGATATTAACCAGCGTATTACCCTCAATGAACTAGATACCGTACTGGCAATCTCAGAATTGACATTCGACCTTTCAGTTTATGATCTGTTCGGTACTTTAAGTTGTGGCGCAAAACTGGTAATTCCTTCTCCCGGTGACAGCCGACAACCCGACAAATTACTGGCGTGGTTACAGCAAGAATCCGTTACAGTTTGGAACTCTGTTCCGGCATTTGTACAGCTACTTGAGGAGTATGCCAAAGATTATCCACATTCCCTGAATAGCTTGCGTTGGGTATTGATGAGTGGTGATTGGATACCAACCAATTTGCCGGAAAGATTATTTGCGATCCATCCTGCGTTGAATCTTCTCAGTTTGGGTGGCGCAACCGAAGCATCAATTTGGTCCATTGCCTATCCTATTGTTCAGGTTGATCCAAACTGGCGCAGCATTCCATATGGAAAACCACTGGCTAATCAGACCTTCTATGTGCTCAATGCAACGCTTTCACCCTGCCCGGTTTGGGTAACGGGGGAACTCTATATTGGTGGACAAGGGTTAGCGCTAGGTTACTGGGCTGATTTGGAAAAAACCGCCCAAGCCTTTATTACTCATCCTCAAACGGGTGAACGGTTGTACCGCACCGGTGATTTAGGGCGCTGGCGGCCAGACGGTAATATTGAATTCTTAGGGCGCAATGATCACCAGATTAAAGTTCGTGGCTACCGGATTGAGTTAGGCGAGATCGAACATCGCTTATGTGAGCATCCAGATATACAACAGGCATTAGCGTTTGCATGTACTACATCAACAGGCGCATTGCAACTCGTCGCAGGTGTACGTTTATCTGATGAAGCACCGCTATCTACAGAACTTTTACCCGTGTTTCCTCATTGGTTGCAGCAGACCTTACCTGCTTGGATGTGTCCACAGCGCTTTATCATTCTTGATGCGATCCCGGTATCGGACAATGGCAAAATTGACAGGAGCGCATTGGTAGCTTTGGTTGAGGAAACGACACAGGATATCAATCCAACATCAGTTGCTCTCAGTGTGACAGAACAAGCTGTGTTGGACCTTTGGCAATCGGTATTGGCACAACAAGCTATCAACGTGCATGAGAGTTTCTTTACGCTAGGCGGCGATTCTCTGGCGGCGGTACGATTAATGGTGAAAATTAATCAGACGTTTAACCGTCGATACCCACTCAGCCTGCTACAGGCTTACGATACCGTACACGCTTTAGCTGAATTTATTGAGCATCAGCCAGAAAACCCTTGCCAAGGGGTGATCTTGAACAAAGGGAGTATTGAGCAACCTACTCTGTTTATCGTACATCCTATTGGCGGGCATCTGTTGGGATATCGCCATTTGGCGGCCAATTTCGGCGACCAACGCATGATTGGGCTGGCGTTTTCGCCAGATAATTTAAATACAGATACCCCTTCCGTGGCGGCGTTGGCTGCTGACTATATCAGTCAAATCCGGGCCTTCCAGCCGCAAGGGCCTTATGCTTTGGCCGGATGGTCTTTCGGTGGATTGGTAGCCTATGAAATGACTCATCAATTACGAGCGATGGGTGAACGTGTTTCTCAATGCATCCTGATTGACAGCTTTGCACCAAATGTGCGCACCGATTTAACATTGAATGAAACATTTTGTCATCGTCATTTCCTGCTCGATTTGCAGGGACAATTTCCGGGTCTGACTCTGGATAACCATGTTATCGCTGCAGATACTAAGACTTTCCTTAATGCAATGCATGATGCCTTGCCACAATCCGCACAGATTGATAGCTCGCTGACTACACTTTATGACGTGTGGCGTCATAACTTGAATGCGTTGCTTGACTACCGCCCTCCGCGGACTTCACAACCTTTCTGGCTTATTCGGGCAGCGCAGGCATTACCTGATTTTATGGATTATCTCGATCCAACCACCATCGCCTCAATCGATCTTGGCTGGCAGGCTTTTGGGCCAGTCCATGTGACTCAACTTGCGGGCGATCATTACACCTTGTTCCAACATGAACATGTTGGCTCACTGATTACCTGTATAAAAGATATCTTGAATTCAGTATCAACCACTAATCTTGTTAAGGAGAACATATGATAAAGCCACGGCGGGTTCTGATTGTCGGTTCGAAATTTGGCGAATTATATCTTAATGCGTTCCTACAACCTCAGTCTGGTCTGGAACTGGCTGGCATTTTGGCACAAGGCAGCGCTCGTTCGCGGCAACTTGCTCGTGATTTCAATGTGCCTCTGTTTCGCTCATTGGATGAGCTACCAGACGATATTGATATTGCCTGTGTGGTAATACGGGCGGAGGTTATTGGCGGTAAAGGCGATCAGCTCACTCAGGCACTCTTGGCTCGTGGAATTTCTGTCATTCAGGAACACCCCCTTGACGTTGAAGCCATCAACAGACATCAATTAACCGCCAATAAATATAATGCGGTGTTTTGGGTAAATAGCTTTTATAGCCAATGTCATGCTGGAAGAAGTTGGTTACACGCGGCGCGGAAAATTAGTCAATTATCGCAGCAGCGTCCGGTAAGTGGTTATCTGACAACCAGTCGCCAATTGCTATTTTCTGCGCTCGATCTGTTGTTACAGGCATGTCGCTGCCCGGAACAAATGGAGATAGTCTATGTTGGCCAGCGAAGTAATGCATTTCATTGCTTTGAACTTAGCTTCGCAGGAACAACAGTAACGTTGAACGTGCAATCCTATCTAGACCCGAGAGATCCCGATATGCACAATTTGGTGATGCATAAAATGACGCTGATTTGGCCTGCCGGTTATCTTACGCAGGAAGCCAGTTACGGGCCGGTCATTTGGACGCCTGTCCTTCATGCCCCTGACCATCTGAATAGCGAACAAAGCCTCTACCTAAATGCCAGTCAGCCGGATGGTAACTATTTACACCGGGCAACATCACAAATTATTTGTCCGGCAACCAAAAACTGGATGACGGCATTTGAATGTGATGGCGCTAAAGGTGTGGCATTGCTACTCAATACCTTGAATTCTGTATTGAATGGTGCCTCCTGCCCGTCTGCTTTTGCTTATGATTACCAACTGCGGTTAGCTAGTTTATGGCAACAAATTTTGCGCATCATGGGAGAACCTATTATTCAGGATGTACCGCCCCCTGTTTGGATTGAGCCAGCAAAGTTGATGTTAAAGGAAGAATGTTGATGACGTGGGCACTCCCTACACACCCGATGATTCGCCCGCGTCTGACGACTCACGGCAAGCCTGAATGCACATTGGTAATTTACTCTAGACGTGACAACCGCATGGAGGAAAAGGCTGCCGCCAGTATTGCGCCATTGGCTCAATCACTTTCTGACTTGATAGTCTCATTCACTCCCGCACAGAGAGAGAACCTGATTGTAGGCGACCATTTTTATATTACTCAAGAACCTGAGAGTTTTATTCGTCAGGTTACACGATTTATACAATATGTCTATTTACAGGAGGTTACATAATGGCATTTTTTCTAGGAAAACACTTACTATGACTCCGGACTATCTTTGGAATGGCAAAACGCTGGACCAACAACTTGCCGGGTGGTCCGGTATTTGGGGCGATAAAACAGCGCTGATCTATCAAGAACAACAACTAACTTACCGTGAGTTGCACCAATCCGCAGAGAGATTAGCCAGCGGACTATTTCGTCGAGGGATACGTCGTGGGGATAATGTTATGGTACAACTGCCTAACCGTATCTCCTTTGTTGTTGCCTGTTTTGCCCTATTTAGGTTAGGCGCTCATCCAGTGTTATTAATGCCGACACAGCGGGCACATGACGTTCAGGCCCTTTGCCGGATTGTACGTCCGGTTGCTTACATTATCCCCGATTGCATCCATGATTTTGACTACCGGGAAATGGCACGAGAAATTGCGGCATCGTGTCCCGATTTGAAACACATTATTGTTGACGGAAAAGCGGAAGAATTTACCGCATTGGCATCCATTGATGATGCACCGGTAAATATTCCTGGTCCAAGCTATGGCGATATTGCTGTTTTATTGCTTTCAGGGGGAACGACTGGCACACCTAAATTAATTCCCCGTACTCACAACGCTTATACCTATGATTTTGTGCTCTCTGCTCGCTTGTGCGCAGTAAATACGGAAAGTGTTTATTTGGCCGTACTGCCTGTGGCACATAACTTCACGTTAGGCAGCCCCGGTATTTTGGGCGTCCTTTCCCAAGGGGGAAGTGTCCTTCTGAGCGATACCGCCAGTTGTGATGAAGCTATGCCGCTAATCGAGCAACACAAAGTGACCCATCTAGCATTAGTACCGGCTCTTGCACGGCTCTGGGAACAGGCCCGCGACTGGGAACAAAGCGATCTTTCATCTCTGCGCTGTTTGCAAGTAGGCGGCAGCAGGTTGGCGCCAGAACTAGCGGAACAAGTGATAGCGCGTCTTGGGCCTTTGCAACAGGTGTTTGGTACAGCGGAAGGATTACTCTGTTATACCCGATTAGATGATCCCTATGAGGTCATCATTAATACCCAAGGGCGACCGTTATCAGAAGAAGATGAGATCAAAATAGTTGACGCCAATTTGCAACCTGTAGCGCCCGGAGAGATAGGAGAGCTTATTACACGTGGTCCTTACACCATTACCGGATATTACCGTGCAGAACAGCATAATACTGTAGCTTTCACCACCGATGGGTTCTATCGTACCGGTGATCTGGTTCGTATGACCTCAGATGGTAACCTGATCGTTGAGGGCCGAATTAAAGAGCTGATTAACCGCAGTGGCGAGAAAATTTCGACCCAAGAAGTTGAAACCTTGTTGCTGCAACACCCTGACATTAATGATGCAGTTGTCATTTCTGTGCCTGATGAACTGTTGGGTGAACGAACCTGCGCCTGTTTACCTAACAATGGCAATCAACTGGAACCGGTGCAGATAGAGGCATTTCTACAACAGAAAGGGGTTCAGCGTCATAAAATTCCTGACCAATGGTTGTTTGTCGCCTATTGGCCGTTAACTACAGTAGGAAAAATTGATAAACGCCGCTTGGTACAGATGGCACAAGCAGAACATGGCAACCCAATACAGCAATATCATGAGCAAACTGTTGTTATTACCAGCACTCCGTTAGATTTAATCACGCATTTACTTTCAGATGACGAAGCACAACCTTATATGCTCTATGAAGTAAAAGGCGAGTGGTCATTGGGGATAGGCTGTGCAGCGACCATCAGTGCGGACGCATCAGGTCAATTGATTGATTCACAAGGGAATTATCATCCATACGATATCAACACATTGAGCCAAAAACTTGAACAGTCGCTTAATGCCCTCCCCATTCAGGATTGGCGGGCCTATGGAAGAACTTTATTTGAATTCTCCCATATGACATATAGGTTGCCATTAGCACAACAAAACGAAGAATTAATAAAAATCACTATTCCACAGCATGAATTACGCATAACTCAAGGACAGGTTCTGATACGAACGCTCGAAGAAGGTCAACTCACCATATTGAGTGAGAAAATTCGCCATGCTGACCAATTAGGCACACCTGTTTTCTCATGTACAGAAGATATGGAAATCATTAATAAGCCAGACGCGGCAAAGCACTATAAGGATAACGTTTCCAATGCAGTTAAGGACATTACCGTGGGCCACTACCAAAAAGTGATCCTGTCACGTCGAGTTGAACTTGGTTCGAATATTGATATGCCACACAGTTACTGGTTAGGTCGTCAGGCTAACACACCTGCCCGCTCCTTCTTCTTACGGGATGAAGATTTCTCTGTTTATGGTTTCAGCCCAGAAACCGTGGTTGAAGCAGATGGTTCAGGTTGGGTCAGTACACAACCATTGGCTGGAACCAGAGCTTTGACACATGATAAAGATCTGGATCAACGGTTGAGAGCAGATTTGCTTTCTGACCCAAAAGAGATCTCCGAACACGCTGTTTCGGCCAAATTGGCATTAGAAGAATTGGCACCGATTTGTCAGGCTGACACACTTTGTGTATCAGAGTTTATGGCGATTCGTAAACGGGGTTCAGTACAACATTTGGCATCACGGGTAAAAGGATTACTACAGACAGGTAAAAATCGTTGGGACGCATTTATCGCCCTATTTCCGGCAGTAACCGCTTCGGGAATACCTAAAAAACCTTCTCTACAAGCAATTTCACATTATGAAGGTGAACCACGCCAGCTTTATAGCGGTTGTGTCATGTTATTAGATAGCTCAGGTAAACTGGATGCGGCTCTGGTATTACGTTCTCTCTATCAGCATCAAGGAAGCTGTTGGCTTCAGGCTGGCGCGGGATTGGTCAGAGATTCAAAACCAGAAAGAGAATGGCAAGAGACCTGTGAAAAACTTGACTGCATTATGAAATACGTTCGCCCTTACTCTGGTAAAAAAGAGTAAATGAAGTAAAAACACTTTTTCTTCCAAACCCCGGGAAAACCAAGGTTGTTTCTGGTTTTCCCGAGACGACTAATTTTCTACTATGCTTAATCAGTCACCTCTATTTTCTCTTTCCAGTGACAACCATTAACTTAAAAAAAACAAATAAATAAATAGATATCAGCTTGCAACTATTTCTGCTGGTACCCATTTTATTATCTGGAGGCAATAAATATGTTCTCTCGTCGTGATATCTTGAAAGCATCCGCAATTGGTGCCGCCGCCGCTAGCATGGGCGGTATAGTTAAAGCGGCTGTTGCCGATGAACAGTACGATATAGTCACTGCTGGCAAAAATAAACCGCCAATAAATGCTAAAAGTTTGTATAAATATAAATTTACCGATAGCAAAAAACGGGTATTGGAAAATGGATGGGCACGGGAAGCCACGGTGGAACAATTCCCGATATCTACAGGAATTGCCGGTGTTGATATGTTACTTGAACCGGGTGGTGTACGTGAACTTCATTGGCATGCTATTGCTGCTGAATGGGCATATATGCTTGAAGGTCATGCACGTATTACCATTATTGATCCGGAGGGTAACAGTGAAGTAGCTGATTTTGGTCCCGGCGATGTATGGTATTTTCCCAAAGGTCATGGTCATTCCATTCAGGCACTTGAAGATGGCGCGCATTTTATTCTGACTTTTGATGACGGGCATTTCTCAGAATTTGGTACTTTCAGCATCACTGATTGGATAACGCATATGCCGAAAGAGGTGCTTGAGAAAAGTGTCAACATGCCGGCATCCGTTTTTTCTAACATTAAACAGGGTGAAGCTTACATTGTTGGCGGTGCTATACCGCCAAAACTTCCCCTACCTGCTGACGATGGAGGATTGAACGATGCCCCACTTACCCACCGTTATCAGCTCTTGAAAAATAAACCTTTCTTTGAGAATGACGCAGGGAGTATTTATCGGGCATCATCGAAGGAATTTCCTATTTCTACAACGATCACTGGTCTCATAGAAACTGTCAAACCTGGTGCAATACGTGAATTACATTGGCACCCTAACGCTAACGAGTGGCAATACTACATTTCAGGTAAAGGACGCATGACCGTGTTTAGTTCTCATGGACACGCACAAACCGCAAAATATGGGCCAACCGACGTCGGTTATGTTCCGCAGGGATTTGGTCACTATATCGAAAATATTGGCGATGATGATCTTAAGGTGCTGGTTGTGCTGGATAACGGTATCTACCAAGATATCTCACTCTCTGATTGGTTAGCCAAAACTCCGTCTTATCTGCTCGCAGATAACTTCAACAATAAACCCTCCGATTGGGCGGATCGTCCTAAGGATAAATTAGTTATATCGCGCCGTAGGACTTGAGATATTACACCGTGGTGTATTGAATCTATATGACCTTGTATATCAAAAATAGCCTCGTTTATACGAGGCTTTATTAATAAAAAAACGCTCAATGAAAATCATTTATTAGGTGAGTTTTTTATCAACAAGGATCGAAAATTGCCTATTTTCTGCCATACGCAATGATTATTTTACATTTACATAACCTGACGAGACTATATTAAAAATATTTTGTTAACATAAAGTTATCCTATTCTTCAAGTCCGTATTGCTACAATTTGTTTTTAGTGTCCTCTGTTTTTTATTTAACTCATTTTATTATTTGTTTAATGAACATTAACCCAATGATTTAAATGAAAAAAACCAAACGATAAATGGCAAAATAAAAGCTTGCTAATAATTCTTGCGTAAGTTAATTTTACATTGAAATTAACGATTAAAAAGCCAGGTAAAACCCTATATTTAAAGTTGAAATTTATATTATCAGCGACAAATTGCGGAGTTTTCTGCCAGAAATTTCATAGTTCAACATAATGGAGAAATATAATGGTTATACAATTAACACCTGATGATAGAAGTGGATATCCACCCGTTGAAAAACAAATAGCAGGAGATATAGTACGTGTACTAAACTTTAGGCAAACAGATGAGGGTCATACAGCATCATATGGAATTGAATATCGAGCTAAGAAAATAATATTAGCGTACGCTTTAGCTGTAAGTGGTATTCATAATGTATCTCAACTTCCTGATGACTATTATAAGAATAAAGATACTGCTGAGAGAATTTATCAAGAATATATGTCTAATCTTTCATCTTCACTATTAGATGAAGATGGTGATCAAATTTCTAAAGATATGGCAAATGGTTTTTGCAAGAATGAATTGGATTTTGAAGGTGAATATCCTGAAAATATTTGGAATATTCCTGGTCTTGAAAACAAACCATTAAATGATTATTCAGATGATGATAAATTATTAGCACTATATTTTTTCGCTGCACAAGAAATCCCATTGGAGGAAAATCAACAATCAAATGTCGCAAGATTTTTTAAATTAATTGATTTCTTATTCATATTATCTGCTGTAACATCACTAGGAAAGATGATTTTTTCAAAGAAATTTTACAATGGATTAGAGTCTAAATCATTAGAGAATTATATTGAGAGAAAAAAACTTTCTAAACCTTTCTTTCGACCACCACAGAAGTTACCTGATGGCAGAATAGGTTATTTGGCTGGCCCAACTGAACCACCTAAATGGAGAGTGAGTTTTCAAGAACTTAAAAAGAACAAATCCAGGAATGGATTTTCTAATATGGACGGTGCTGCGAAACAAAAGTATAGTTCATTTATAAAAGAGGTGCAAAAGGGTAACGATCCACTTACAGCAGCAAAAAGTATTGGTACAGCAAGCGGTAGTAACTTGGAAAAACTGCCAAATAATTTATTTAGTGTGAGGCTAAGCCAAAAAGACAGGGTAACTTTCACTCAAAATAATACTGACAATACAATCACGATTCATAGTGTTGGAACTCATTATAAAAATATATGATGTATGATCTCTCGCTTTGATTGACAGAGCATTTTTAAGCTTTCATTTTCTCAACGGGAGTTTCATAAGGCGTTTTACTTTTCAAGCCACTGTGTGGTCTGTGATAATTGTAAAACGCCTTCCTTTAGCCAATACACTTTACTGCCAAAAAGATATTACTGGAAGAAACCGACTCTCCCTGTCAATAACGTTAGATGGTTATAATTTTTGATGTTATTTTTGATTTCCGTAACAAAACGCATAATATATATGACAGGATAAAAGCCAGCAAAGAATAGGTTATTATGTAAACATATATATTTATGTAATTAAATTTTTTAAAAAATAAATCATGGATAAATTCATTATGTATTTCAATAACGAAAATATTGTGAACAAGATATATGCCTAATATATTCTTGCTAATGTCATCTATTAAGGATGGTATTTCTTTGATATTTAAATTAACCAAGAATAAAAATAGGCACACCGAAGAAACTTGAAGGAATACATTATAAAACTTCCCATAAAAAAAGGCCATCCCCGTTCTGGATGAAATGATTGATAAAGATATCAATGAAATAACAAAAAGTACCAGAAGCATTATGTGTTTATAGGAAAAAGTCTTTATTTGAGGTTTCGTTAGCCCTAAATATCCACCTATCAAGAAACTAATCAAACCCTCAACTTGGAACGGAAGCAAAATATTGAATGGGATTAGGGAAAAAGAGAATTTGTAATCTGTTAGTTCATTCAGCAATGTAAGATTAGAAATTATAAGCATTATGACAAGTATCTTCATAATCCCCTTTGCATTTGTTTCGTTAAATGTGTTCCGCATTAGCGGTGTTAATATATAGAGAGAGACAATTGCAAATATAAACCATAAATGGGTAGCATCTGATGTGGTTCTACTGACATTAACATAGTTTAAAAAATTAACAGTAGGCACGGTTGTAAATTTACTGATAAAACATGTGTCATACAAATAATAAAAGATAAGCCAAAACAACAATACAGTTAATATCCCTTTGGCTTTATTAATAACGTAATCCACCTGCTTTTCATGCTTGTTATTTAGTAAGAAATAGCCACTGCACATAAAAAACAGCGAGACCCCCAACTGACCGATCTGCCTAAAAAAATACAAAACCACGTCATTATCATCGCGCAACAAAAAAAATAAAGTAACGTGAGAAATTACAACGAAAAATATAGAAACGATCTTTAATAAATCTATGGTTAATATTCTCATTTTTTGTCTCTTAAATAGATAAAATGAAGTTTGAAATTTTGGGGGCAATCCTGGCCATACCTATTTTTGATGGATGCAAACCATCGGACACTGTGCCCAAGCTATTGCTGGTCATAATATCGATATTTCCTTCATTGAATCCAGATTGTTTTAACAAATCCAGATATGGGATGGAGTATTTTTCGCAAATTTCCCGACAAACGTTGCAATAGTCAGACAAGTAGTACCCTTTGGCGTTTTTACTATTCATACCTCTTTGTACTGATATTGGTGTTGTTATAATAAACCCTATTCTTGTTAATGGGTATTTTTTGGTAATTCCAGTCATTAATAACTTCATTCCGCCAATAAATGTTAATGAGGTTTTGTCGTTATAATCACCTATTTCCACCCCGCCATAGGAGCCAAAGTCAAATCCAAAATCATTTACCCCTCCCCATATTGTAATAATATCTGGATTACTTCCCATTTTTTCATATCTCAAACAAATGGCTGAATTGTCATTTTTATCTTTTTGGGCGATGCATGTTCCCCCTATTCCATAGTTTTTCCATTCTTTTAGACCTAAGTTTTCAGTCACTATTGGTTGATACCACCCTCTTTCAGTTATACTGTCGCCGAGGGTAAACCAACACCCTCCCTTCAAATGCGATTGAATATAAGACATTTACTTTCATCCTTCTAAAAATAAAATGTAGACCGACTGGCTTTCAGTATCGAATGTTAGCTGGAACGGACGCAGGTGTTTCAGTAGAGTAGCGCCCGGGTATTCGGCGAGAGGCCGTTGTGAGAATTGTTGCCTGAATTTTTCAGACCATAGAGAATATCCAAACAATTCTGCGATTAGTTTACGTTGAGTGTAATATTCATGGTTGGCAACTGGGGTGGCATGACGGAAGTAGCGACTAATCACAAATGCATAATCGCTTTCCACGTCAGACAAAGCGAAACAGAAAAAAGCGTGTTTAACTTTGAAATAACCGATTTGCAGGACACAGTAAATTTGGGAATACAAACCCGGCTGGTTTGTAACAAGCTCCAGTTCACTTGCTGACAACGACAGAAATTCCAACTGTGAGCCTTCATCAAAATCAGGAAGCATATTCAGGGCAAATTGCTTCGCATCCGTTAAGACAGAGAGTCTTTTACTTTTATTGGTAGCTTGGTCTGTATGACGAGTCATCATCCTGATCCCATGCAAATCATGTCCGTATGAGGATCGCTGACCGGATAGTGAAAATGAATTTCGTCACTGCGGTTGGATCTCAAATAAAGTTGTCTCATATAAATAGTATGATATCAACCCCTTTTACGACCCTTTAATCGTACATATTCATAACAGAAATACGGATTGGCTATCATAAACAAATTATTAATCAGGTGCTAAAAAATACTGATAGTGATAATTAGGTTACTAAATAAAGTGGCTGATAAATTAGCTAAGGAGAAAAATGGATCTGGAACATAATATTGAATTACTGACCACTTGAGTTTAATAACAAAAATGCCGATCTTGAATATCGGCATTTTGCTGTAAAAGAGAAGATTAATTTAATGCTTTAACGTTTCAATTTTATCCCGGCTCAGGCCGGTACTAGTGACAATAATGTCCAGACTGACACCATGTCGTAATAATGCGCGAGCCGTTTCCACTTTACCTTCTTCTCGGCCTTCCGCTCGGCCTTCTATTCGACCTTCTATGCGACCTTCTGTTCGACCTTCTGTTCGACCTTCTGTTCGACCTTCTATTCGGCCTTGCTCGCGCCCTTTTTGTTCAAGCTCTTCTGCAATAGTCATCAGCATAGTTTCATGCTCCGGAGATTGTTCAATCAGTTGATGGACAAATTGTGAGAGATCCAGCGTATGTCCATTCAGTAAAATATAGCTTAACACCACATTGCGCTGCTCAGTTGTATTATACCCCGCATTCAAAAGTTTCACCAATTGGGGGACCCATTCCAGCATATCCCGGCAGCGTATGTGTTTTTGCACCAGTTCCATCAGGGCAACCCCTTTATGTGTCAGGATTTCTTCATCACTGAGTACACTGACGTCCACCAACGGAAACGCCTGGTGGTATAAGCGAGCCGCCTGTTCGGGGAACGTAAAACAATCCAGCCACCGGTTTGAGTAAGGATACGGTCGAACCTCACCATGATAAAACAGCAGAGGCGCTACCAAAGGGAGTTCAGTATGGCCTTTTTTCAGGTGAGCCGACATAGCTGACATGGAATAATACATCAGCCGCCAGGCCATCAACGGGTCAGGAGTGGACTGATGTTCAATCAGACAATAGATATAGCCTTGTCCCCGAGCCGTTTCAACCGAGTACAGCACATCACTGTGCAGTTGACGTAAATTCAGGTCCACAAAACTGCCGGGTTCCAGTTTCAATGTGGCTAAGTCACACAACGACTGGACCTCTTCGGGCAGATAAAGGGATAAAAACTCCCTAGCCGTTTCAGGCTGCGTTAAAAAATATTTGAATAATACATCATGGTGAGGCCGTTTTTCTTTCTTTGCCACAATTTGTTTTCTCTGTTTTATCAGTTAGTCATCGCCATGCATTACCAAAATTATAATATCCGCAACCAATGTACAACATATTATCTACTTCTCAGAGCCTTTTTTTCGGTGATTATTCATTACCATGAACAGTGTTATCGCTTTTTGGCTATTGTTAACCATATCCACCACATTTATTCTCTTAAATACCAACCGTTATCTCGTTTTTGTAAAGAACTACGTTTAATTGTGCACAGAATGGGATAACCATATATTTAAAATGAGAGGATAAAATGCCAGATTCCAGAGTAGAGCGTAATAAAGTTGCTTTTCGTTTGTTAATTGAAGATGTAATGCCAAATGGTCGTGTTGATGTCATTCGTGAGCTGGTTTCAAAAGAATGTGTTACCGAACGTGCTGGTTTTGCAAATCTGTATATTTAATGGTATACCAAAGGAACATTTTGAGCTCTTTCTTAAGGAATGTGAGTGGAGATTTAACACTCCGGGTATAAAAGACCAATTACATGTTCTAAAACAAATAGTTAAAGGAAAAATATAATCGTTACCTAGGACAGCCCCTAAATTATTTATTTCTCCTCCACTACCGGGAAAATCGTTCCTCTCACTTTCGCCAGAAAAAAAGAGGAAACCATAGAAATTATTGACAGCCAGTTCTCGGCCAATGAAGCTGATGGAGATTATTAATCTTATGCTCGCCGGATTAGGTATTTCCCAACATCTGAGGGCTTTCGTTCAACCGCATCTGGATTCTGGAAAACTCGTACATATACGGAAAGACTGGCACCAGCCACCTCTGCCTTTCTATGTCGTTTACCGACAGAATACTCATCAAAATACTAGACTTAACGTCTTTATTAACTGGCTGATTGAACGTTTTGGGCAATCCCAAACTTTTATGTCAAGTCATGTGAGTCTTTAATGCAAAAAAAACATTATATTGGGTTTGTTTGAAAAGAAATTTACCAAGATAAATGCTGTTACTTTCTTGACTCTTTCTATCAAGGTAAATGACAGAATGCACTTCTCGTGATAGATTGCGGGGATATTAATGTTTTTCACTGGTACTTACACCACTATGACAATGATGACACCAATACAAATAGGCGTTTTCACCGGTTATACGGTCGAAAGTACTGAGTCATCGTTGTATAAACTTTTTGCCATTACCTGCCCTCCACCTCCCGGATCTGCACTCTTCAGAGATTAATTTCTCTTTTGATGGATAGATGGATATAAGCCAGTTTCTTCGTTGTAGCGTTGTGCTGTCTACTTGTGTCCGTAATTTGCAGTTTTAGGAATCTTGGAGCACATTCATGCTTTTCAGTAAAACCATGCTCGCGTCACATGGCGCAACATCCGGCTTCGTCCTGCTCTGGGGCTGCGCCGCCATTTTCACTCGCTGGGGGCTAGATAACGCCTCCCCTTATGCCCTGCTTGTTTTTCGCTTTGCCATTGCACTAGGGGCATTACTTCTGATCGGCTGTTTTCGCCGCAGATGGTTACCGGCGCGGGGAACGCGCTATCAGGTTGCCCTGACGGGCATTATGTTGATCGGCGGTTATTCAATCTGTTATTTCCAATCGATGGCACATGGCATTACCCCAGGACTCATTGCAACTATAATGGGCATCCAACCTATTCTGACGCTCTGTATTGTTGAACGACGCTTGCAGGGTATACGTTTTCTGGGCTTGGTTATCGCGCTTTCAGGTTTGGTATTACTGGTATGGCGCAGCCTTTCCACATCGCATATGGCCGTATCGGGAATCCTTTTTGCTTTAGCAGCGCTACTATTTATGACTTTCGGAGCCATCTTGCAGAAAAAAAATCATCAGGCACCGGCTGACGTTCTTCCTTTGCAATACGGTATCAGTCTGCTTTTATGCCTTATGATGACCCCATTCGGGAAATTTCAAGTAACCCTGAATTTAGGTTTTTTGGTCTCGGTACTCTTCCTTGGCTTACTTATTTCTGTAGTGGCCCAGCTTCTACTTTATAGGCTATTAAGTGTTAGCAGCGTTGTTAACGTCACGAGCCTGTTTTATCTGGTTCCGGTGATTACAACCGTACTGGACTACTTTCTGCTTGGGAATAAGTTGCCCCTGTCAGGCATATTTGGAATGGCAGCAATATTGGTGGGGATAATGATGGTTTTCCGCTCTCCCAAGGTTAAAGCTCTATAAAGGCAATTATGTACAATCCCCGTCGTTAAACTTGGCGGGGATAATCTGTAAATAAAGTAAATCCGCCTCAATTGATATAAAATTAGCCCGATGTATTTGGCATGGGAATTGAGTTTCTGAATGATGTTGCTTTGGGGAAATTATCTTTAACAAAACTTGCGGAATTCTCCCTCCTGAATACGAATTGTGAGTAAAGCGAGCGTTTAGCATTAGGAGGGAGATGGATAGCAAACCAGTGATCGTCCAGCCAACAGCACGGTGAACCTAGTTGGAACTTGAACAACCAGACATTTTGTCGGAATTGCAGCCTTCATAAAGTAGGGAAACCACATCGCCGTTATTCCATCTGCCAACAAAGTCCATTGCTACGATTCCGAGAGTTGGTTTATCGTGGCCCGGGTGTTCAGGTTGGTAAGTATGAATAAGCCAATCTTTAAGGTTTTTGTACATATAAAAAGCATAATCGAGAGTGAAATCAGGGCCACTATATGCACTCGTGTTAGTCAGATATAGAGTATCCTCGCTATCTTTTAATGCCTTTTCGAGATGATTAACGACAAGATGATATTTCTCTTTCTTCCCAGGGTTATCATAGTGATCCTCAATATCCATTGATGTCCAGGCGATTCCAGGCAACCCTTTATTCCTTGAAATGATAACAATCTTTCCTCTGACATCACCAAGCTTTGGAATTTGGCGATCGTCATGAAAGAGCGGAGAGTATTTGTCCTTGTAGTGCTTGAAAATAGCGTTGAATAGTTCGTCTGGTTCCTTTGATTGCTCTTGTTTGATACTCATCAAAATCGTTTCTGATGGATTAGCTTTAAGAAAATTCTGACAGTCATTGACTACCTTATCGAATACGATGTATTCATCGATGATCCCGTGATGCATGTCAAAAATCCACCTGTCCTCATAGCCATCAATGATAAATCCCCTATCATTGGTTTCTGCATGACATCGGATATCTAAATAGCGAATTCCTAGCTGCAATTGGTCCGCTATTGACAAATTCTGGCATTGAACAAATCCCAATATGTTCCTGTGGGCGCAACTTTCATGTGTTCCCGGAATAGTGATATGGCTCAAAAGTCGATTATCATCATGCAAATGCCCCATCCAAGCATTAGGAGTCCATATTGATAGTGAGTCGGTTTGATGATCAACTTTTGATTTTTCATCGATATTATTACTGTTGTTATTCATATTTATTTCCCACCATATTAATTTAAGTTATCTAAGAGGTATTTAACGTATGACATAAAGCGACATTATTACTCTCAAGTATATACCCGTTATCTTTCAAGTTGCCTCTTTGTTGGCTGCACTCACCTTGGTCACATAGTTCGCTATGCTCCCGGGGATTCGCTCCCTTGCCGCCGCGATGCATCTTGAAATCCATAGGATATAGCTATTATTTTGAAGAAACTAGAAGTGCACCAATAATAGGAAGTTAAAGAAGATAATGATTGAGAAATTATAGCGATTATATACATAATGAAATGAGTATTCTATGAAAATTTAATCAATATTTTATTATAATAGGAGATTAATCATTTCATCTTCATCGTCAGAATTATCTGAATGTGAATAGTTTGCTATGAGCATGGATTTTTATTTTTTTAATATAACCAGTTAGTGAGTTGGTTATGAATCTTAGTATTAGCAGAGGAAGAAAATAAATCTGCGACATAATACTGAATTTAATAATGAAAATCTTTACTTTTTTTGATGAAAATTACCATATTGTTTTATCAATTGCTTATTTTAATGGGAAACTTTTGGCATTATTTATCAGGAGATTCACCTATTATATTAATATGAAGTTGGTGCAAAGATTATTTGCATAATTTACACTTCAAATGCGTCAGATTTTATTTATTATTAACTAGGAGTAGAGTATGAAAAAATTGATATCTATGTTGTTTATTTTCATTGGTATGATTAGTGCCCCTGCATTCTCGGCAGAAACGAATAGTGGCATTGTTAAAGTCGCAGAAATTAAAGCTGATTGGGATAATCCTGCACATTATTTTTATACATTTAGTGGAAGCTTGGCCAGTAACTGTGGAAAACCAGGTTATATTTGGTCAGGATCAAGCGCTGAAAATATTAATAGGCTATTAAGCCAAGCTTATGCACAGGGTTTAAGTATTAAAGTTGGCATAGAAAACGTAAGTTGTAATATAACTACGGTTTACGTTATTAAACAATAGTAATTATTTGTTATGTTATTATATTGCTATCAACGGGATAAAAAGATAGATAAACATTGATTTACCTAACTTTATAATAAAATCCTCTACTTCACCGTAGAGGATTTTTTAGATTAATTAAAATAACATTTTCTTTGTAAAATTATCTCGCCGTAACATCTATTTATTCACAATATATTTCAGTGACAAAACTTGGTGCATTCTCAATGGTATCATGAACCGGGCAGGTTCTATTAATAAAATCGACAAAGGCATGAATTTCTTCTTCACTATTATCCGCTTTAATATGAAATTTTGTCACTATTTTGGAGAAACCTAATTTCGCTTGTTTATTTCTACCAGTGAAACCATCAGTATCAAGCTCACCTTCCAGATCAACGTGAATATCAATTAAGTTAATTTTGTGCAATTTAGCAAAAGCCTTTGCTACGATACATTTGCAGGCCCCGAGAGAACAGAGTAAAGCTTCAACGGGATTCATCCCCTGATCAGTACCACCTAAATTACGCGGTTCATCCAAATAAAAGGAGAAATCTCTTGATGTACATTCAACTTTCAATCCAGCTACAGATTTTACTGTGGCAGTAAATAATTCTTTCGCCATGATCCAACTCCTTATAATTAATGTTAGTTTTTCACAGGGGAAAACAGAGATAGTTATTATAACTTTTAAATTTTCTCCATTTTGTTTTTAAAGTGCTTATCTTTTAATTGTACTTTCTCGACTTGTTCCTTATATGGTCTGGTTAAGACTTTCAGCCCATTTCAACACTGCCTAGTGATCAACCGTTTGATTATTCGCTAATCAGGATAAAATTCAAGGGACAGTATCTGGGACATACCCCAAATGCATACGTCGGGAAACACGTCTAACCCGGTTTCGTTCATTGCTGAGGCAACAGCTTTAGACCAAACAACATCAACCCAGTCTGAATCATTTAACTTTGTCTTTAAGCTAGGAGATTCTTTTAAACCATAAAGAATCTCTTTTCTTTGCGCTTTAATGGTCCTTTCCCAACTTGTTCCTCTATGACTTGGCTGGTATTTCCATTTTAATAAGTGAGCAATTAATACTGCCATGCGGCTAGCCAACTCACGCTGTTCACTCTTGCCCACGTCTTCGATCTCCTCAGCAATATTGGCTATATCAATCTCAGAGAATTTACCGGCACGTAATAACGCTGCCTGTTCATTTGCCCAAGCGACCACATCAGTTTCGTAACGGGTATGATTCATAATTGCCTCCGCTAATAGGTCTATTATGCAGCAGTCTGTCAGAGAATACTCTTTAGGTCAAAAAAGAACTTATTTGGGTCAAAAATAATCTATCTTCGATAATCCTGTATTCACCCTACTTTCGGCAATATTCCACTGACTATGCCAATTTGGATTGCTATTACTGCAATACCGCAGGCAAATACCAGTAATAGTATAGGTTTACCACCAGGTACCCGGTATCGACGTTCATTTTGCTGACGGGATTTATATGCCAGGAGGCTAGGCAGCAATAACGCCAAAATTGACAGCGCGACCGCAGCATACCCCAACGCCATCACAAAACCTTTTGGGTAAAATAGTGCGAAAATCAAGGGTGGAACGAAAGTCAGCAAACCGGTTTGCATACGCCCGGTTACGTTATCTTTGCGTTTAAATAGATCACCCAGAAAATCAAACAGGCCAAGTGCGACACCGAGGAATGAGGTTGCGAGCGCTAGATTAGCAAACATTTGTACTGCAAGTTCAGTTTTCGGTGAAGCAACAACTTCACGAATGCTGTGTAATAAGCCATTCAGCCCTGCGTTTTCAGCTAAGATATCAACAAACGTGTTGGAATTGATACTGCCTAATGTCGCCAATTGCCAGAAAATATAAGTAATTAGCGGAATTGCGCTGCCGATAATAAACACCCAACGGAGCCGACGTACATCGCCATTCATATATTTCACAATACTGGGAACACTGCCGTGAAAACCAAACGATGTAAATATCACAGGGATTGAAGATAATATTAACCCTTGTTCTAATGGTAATGTCAGTAGGTTAACATGCTGAACATGCGGCATCATCAGCCCCAACATCAATACCAAGAAAATAATTTTTGCACTGAAAATAACCCGGTTAACCATATCTACTGAACTGGTGCCAATACAAACGATTCCTCCGGCAATTACCGTAAACAGAATAACGCCTATGGAAGCAGGCAGGGATAAATTAAGCCATTTATTGAGGCTGACTGTCAGTAATTCCCCGGCACCACTAATATATGCTGATGTTAACGCATACATCAGAAACATCATGCTGAAACCCGTTAATATTTTGCCGCCGCTGCCAAGATAACGTTGAGCAAGTGTCCCTAATCCTGTATCAGGAGACTCATATTGATAAGCTTCAACCAGCAGTAACGCGGTGTAACTCATCAAAACCCACAAGCCAACCAACATGATCAAACTTACACCAAATCCTACACCTGCGGTGGCTAATGGCATGGCTAACATACCAGCACCGATGGTCGTTCCGGCGATAATAAAAGTACTGCCAAAAGTACGGTTCTTCACGTTTTTTTCCCTTCGAATCAACCACAAATATTTAATAGTAGAAAATCAAGCCACTTTCTTTTTTTCTTCTTCATCAACAATCTGAGTCAGTTTGTGAATAAAAATTTTCTGGAGCCTTTCCCAATACTCGCCAAAATCGTCAGCATTACGTAAACAATGAGTCATCACAGCAGCACGCAAAACATATAAACTGTGGACTTTCTGCCACTCTTCTTGGTCAAAACCGCAACTTTCAACGTAATGCCAAGGCGTATCACCATACTCTCCATAACCAAGGGAGGTGGAAGAAGTCAAAAAATCATTGGTGTAACTACGTCCAGAGGCATATGAACAAAGCTCGTACATCCGTTTATTAAGACGGTTGTGATGCCTTAAGTCGTTATTTCCTTGCTCTTTAAAAGTAAAATTGACCATATGGAAATCAGGGGTCGGCATGGTATGAATTTCAAACCGGCGTTTACCGACAACCAATGGTTCGGTGGTTAAAAGTTTTTTAATCATCCAGTTAGCCGTCACAATACCGGCAGCAATCACTTTTCCGTAGCCGCTGATATTAAGTGGAACCAATCGGTGCGCGGCCCAAATTGCGGCAGCGATAGCTCCGGCTTTAGATCCCTCCATAATAGAGGCACCGAGTACGACATGTCGGTCAACAGCTTGCTCTGATTGAGTATCAACATCTTCAAAAACATAAGCCGCACGATAGGAAATGAGGTCAACAATACGCTTATCTTTCATACATACCGCACCAGCGGCATATTGAATAAATCCAACTTTGTGAGGATCTACGGTGATTGAATCAGCCTGACACATAGCCCGGAAACTTTGGTAAATTTCAGGTTTAGGCCAAATAATATCTTCGGGAATAATCGCCAATTCATGATAACGACGGATAAGTTCATCATATTCCATAAACTCTCCCCGTTCGTTGAGGAACATCGCACTGGCATAACCTGCATAAGCAGCATCAATATGCACATAAAATGAAACGCCATAACGCTCTTCACACTCTTTGCGCAACGCAATAACTTCATCAACTCGGTCAATGGCACCCACTTCTGTAGTTCCAACTACGGTTACCATAGCCAGAATAGGCTCCCCCTGTTCTATCAAACCGAATGTAATTTCACGCATTTTTTCAACATCGGTACGATAATTCGCATCGACCGGCAATGGCACGATATGCTGTTGACCAATTCCTAGAATATCCATTGCTTTCATCCATGAATAATGTTTCGATTGTGGAACCAAGACCTTGCCAAACATCCCCTGTTTTATCCCAGTGCCACGGCAAGAAAGCTCACGAACTTCTTCGAAAATGCCACGTTTTTTTAATTCATCCGTCAAATCCAGAATATCTGATGGCGACATATTCAACAGTTGTTGTTCTGATTTATTTGCGACCAGATCACTGGATTGCGGATGTTGTGCAATGGCAAGAGGCATGGTTTTTAAATTACGCGCAACCCATAGACCTTCATAATTGGCGACGGTTCCTCCTGATGTAATATGTCCCCAGGCTCGGCGCGGGTCATAACCAAACATCCGGCATAGATCCAGCCCTGCTTCAATTTCTAGCTCCGTTGTTGTCGGTGATGACTCATGGGCGCAATTGTTTGGGTTGTACATCATTGCCATGACATAAGCGAGATTGGAAACCATCAGAGTATCGGCATTCATATGTCCCATATAGCGAGGAGAAAACCAGGGAATAGAGGTGTTTTTTAGTTTGGCGGATAGCTGGTTTAGAATACCCTCTGTCCGATAAAGCGTTTCTCTATAATCAGGTGCATAACGATCAACCGAAGTGACTAAAGCAGGATCTTCTGGGTGAAAATCAGAGCGCCAGTGCATGTGCTCACTTACGGCATATTCCATCATTTCTCTAAAAAAAACCGTATTTTCTGATTTAGGGCCTAAAAACAACGCATCAATGTTTAAGTGCGAAGTGAACTGCTTGGTCATAATCATATACCCTTTCAACTAACAAAAACGGCTGTCAGCAACAGAGAGATTCTGCAATTCTTTATTTGTTAATGAAATCACTATCATTCTCTGATGGGTAGACAGAAAATTATATGTCACCTAACTTACTAATAGCTGTTTATACCTCATCATTCTAGACATTTAGAAAAATCTATCAGGTGGAATAGATTAGTCATTAACATATCTATAAACGATCATTTGTTAATAGATATAGACTATATTTGTTAAAATATTAACAATGACATTAAATATAAATTCTGATTTTGTGCGCGAGGACAAAGAATGAATAAAAACCAATCAAAAAATGGAGATTTATTTGTTATTAACCTTATTGATTATAATGATTTATTTTAACGTGAAGAGGTTAGTCGATAGGTAGATATAGAATGCAGGGCTACAAGTTAAAATAGCCCTGATTTAAGCAGAAGTACTATTAAGATGATACATTTACTAGCATAACCTTGCCGATAACATCACCGGCTTCCATCATTCGATGTGCATCGGCAGCATCTTTTAGATCAAAAACTTTACAGATTAATGGACTGACTTTTCCTGATTTCAATAATGGCCAGACATGTTTTTCCAATTCCCTGGCTATTTCCGCTTTTTCCTCTACACTGCGAGAACGTAATGTAGAACCCGTATGAGTCAGACGTTTTAGCATTAAGGGCATCAGATTAAGATTTTCAGGGTTTCCTTTCATCATACCAATCTGAATAATTCTCCCGAATTTAGCCGCAACCTTATAGTTTTTATTGACATAATCACCACCGATTAAATCAACAACCATATCAACACCATGATTACCCGTGATTTTCAATACTCGATCAACAAAATCTTCCTTATGGTAATTAATAACAAAGTCAGCACCTAAACTGTGTGCAACTTTAGCTTTCTCATCAGAGCCGACGGTAGTAATAACTTTGGCACCAAAGGCTTTTGCTAACATAATAGTGACACTGCCTATCCCAGAAGTGCCACCATGAATCAGCAAATTTTCTCCTTGTTTCAGCTTGCCAGTCTGAAAAACATTAGCCCAGACGGTAAAAAAGTTTTCTGGCAATGCGGCGGCCTGAACAAAATCCAAACCATAGATGGGTAAAGCAACGGAGTCATGTACCAGACAATATTCGGCATAACCGCCGCCGGCAACAAGGGCACAAACTTTATCGCCAAGATTCCAGCGTTCACAACCTTCACCTTTGGCAACCACCTCTCCTGCAATCTCCAAACCCGGTAATGGCGATGCATCAGGTGGTGGTGGATAAGAACCCATTCTCTGAAATATATCAGGCCGATTAACACCTGCCGCAGCCACTTTTACCAACAAGTAGCCTTTTCCTGGCCGCGGCAGCGGAACCTGAACCAGATGCAATTTCTCCGGGCCTCCGGGCTTAATGATGCTGATAGCTAACATATATTGGGGCAATGAATTAATTTGGCTGTGCATATATACCTCTTATTTCTTTTGACGATCCTTTTTATTGGGTTACGTTTAATATGATAAGTGAGATTTAAACAGGTTTTTCCATCTTACTAGATAACTTGGCCGTTTTAAGGATCAGTTGTAACTTTGCCCAAGTCAACTAACACTCACCATTTTTGCGATTGAACCATCGGTAGATAATCTTGGTAAATGTCAACCTCCGGTATCCACATCTACTTCGATTTTTCTTTCAATAGAAAATAAAATTCAAAAGTAGTCAATAAAATTATCGCTAGTTATAGTAAGATAATAATATTTAACTAGCATAATCTAGTTAAATTATCATCAAAATGGGGTGGAATTAAAGTAAATCAATGCTACTAGACAGACGTTACAATCTGCTAATATCAAGTGGTACAGAATAGACAATGCAGGCCAGGAAGAGGAATATTTCCATATGTTTATGAGCGGAGTGAAAATTGTTTCAACTTCTCCAGTAATGTACCGCGTTGAATACCATTGCACGAATATATAATCATTCAAGGAAAACCGTCCTGAGTTAGAAGAATTGAACCGCATCACCGACTAGTATGACTTTTTAAAAAGAGATTGGTGAAAAAGCTTTCCTTCCTGTAAGCTAATTTTTCGAAATTGCAAAATACCATTGAGGTGCTAATGGAGACATCAGCAAAACAGCCCAATGACCGGACAGTAAAACCGAAAAGCGGATTTGAGCAGTCTGAACTGGTCAAAGCACGCATCATCAATCTTGCTGATCATTTTATTAATGTGCTTAAAAACAAAGACTCAGAAAGTATTTCTCTGTTGTTAACTCTTCCTGATGATGAATTTTGGACAGAAGTCAAAGGTCGAGCTAACTATATTGAAATAGTGGAAAATATCACACCAGAAAAGAAGGAATACGAGGAATTTATCGAGACTAGAAACGCTTTTCTTGCCCATCTTGGGGAATATGGTGGTGTTTATAAGTCCAGTAAGGTTGCTGATATATTAGGAGTGACCCGTCCGACAGTAAATAAGTATGGTGAAAATCATAAACTCATTGTATTAAATTGGGGAATAGAGAATTTATATCCTGTATTTCAGTTTTCGGTAAATAAAAAAACTAGTAATAAGGGATATTTAAAAGGTGTTCCAGAAATGCTGGCTAGTCTAGGTCCAGTCAGTGGCGTAAAAAAGTGCAGTTTTTTCCTCCGTAAAATCAAGACATTTAATCTTGGTATCGATCTGGCTGAATCCACGACGGTATTGGATATCCTCAGAAATGGCGCTTCCAATGATGAAATTGCTCAATTGGTAAAACTGGCAAAAATGTTCGGTTCTGTTGATTCTATGTAAGGAACTCCAACATGTAATTGAAAAACAGCCATTTTACCCTACTCGCCTTCGGAATATGCCAATTGCCTTAAAATGCGTATTCTCACAGTACTACCGTTTGTCCACCATCGACTAGCAGTGATACGCCGGTTATAAATGATGCGAGATCCGATCCTAACCATATGACCGCATTTCCTACCTCTTCCGGTTCTCCCAATCTTCGGAGAGGCATCCTCTCTCGTAATCCATCAAACATTTTCGCCACTTCCGGCGAGGAAAGAGGAAGCGCTGTATTGATCAATCCTGGGCATACTGCATTAACACGAATACCTGATGGACCAAAAGCATCAGCCAATGCGGCCACCATCATATTCACGCCAGCTTTACTAGTGGAATAGGCGGTTGTAAGTTGTCCTGTCCTAATAGACCCCATACTTGACGTTGCCACAATACTTCCGCGTTTGCCCAGTTTTATCATCTGCTTAGCAGCAGCTTGTGCACCAAATAAAACGCCATCAAGGTTGACTGTCAGCAGCTTGTGAAAATCATCTGCACTAATCTGTGGGCCATCGGTAGCTAATGCAATTCCTGCATTGCAAGCCATCAGATCAACACCGCCGAACGGAGTTGCAACATCGACCAATGCATCCATATTGCTCCGTGAGGTGACATCACACCGGTGGAATATGGCTTTTGTACCAAGCGAACTAAGGCGCTGGAGCACTGGCGTACCTCCTTCTCGGGGCTGATCAGTGATGTCACCGATAATTACGGTTGCTGCGCCATGATGCGCCGCAGCTAAAGCAATGCCTGCTCCGATGCCACTTGCGCCGCCAGTGACAATGACAACCTTACCTTCTAGCATACGGTCCATTTGATGTTCCTCATTAGTATCGCGTTATCACAGGCGCTATTTAAGATATTTATTGCGGTGACGTTATCAATAATTGCTTAGTGAAACACAGAATACTTATAGAGAGTTACTCCAGAAGTGCTCGTATAAGACATATACCCGTCATCTTTCAAGTTTGCATAATGCACCTCAAGTTAACGATTGATAGTATGAAAAACATACATACAATCGTTAACCAATGCAAATATAACCGACATTGGCTCCCGAAACCCTACGCCCTGTTGCTCAGAACGAAACCATATCTGCCGGATTAAGTGTGCTTATCACTCCCAGAATACTCTTAGCTAACGGAATGGCTACCGGAGAGAGATAGGAACCCAGAGGGATACTCGCGTGGTCAATGCAGGTAAGCATGGTAAAATCGTCGTTGCGTCTGGTAAGATCGTCGCTGATAGCTTTGCCAATGCGCACCGTCTGCGCCACTCCATGACCACTCCAGCCATGTACCATATACACGGGTACTCTGTCATTGCTCTTGCGGGCATCGATAGCACCGTTCAGGGTCAGATCGCTGATACCGCCCCAAGAATATTCTAGTTCAGCTTTTTCCAACTGCGGGAACACGGTTCTGATACGATTAAGCAGATAGTTGTTCACATCACGCGGTGACCAAGAATTGCCAGTACCCTGTCCACCGAACAGCAGGCGATTGTTGCGCACTGCACGATAGTAGTCTACCTGTAACTGTGTATCGTAGACCGGCAGATCTGACGGGATCAGTTCTTTGACATCCACTGGCAATGGAGGCGTTACCGCCACGTAGGAGAAAAAAGGCATCGTAGTGGAAGGGCCGGAAATAAACTCACCCGTGGAGATATGCACACCCAACACCACGGCTTTACTTGCCCTGATAGTCCCCCGCTCAGTTTCTACGACTGTGCCACCGGTATCCTGCCTGATGCCCTTCACTTTCGTGCTGTCATAGATTCGCCCACCCAGTCTGGCGAAGCCATAAACCAGGCCACGCAATAGTGCCAGAGGCTGGACTTGCCCACCGATACTGTCGATATTTGCTCCATGATAGATGCCCGAACGCACATACTCTTCTTGCAATTGGTGCGGCCCGATAACCTTCATCGCCGTATCTCCCATCTGGTGCCGGGCATCGGCATTAGCCACCAGTGGCCCCATGTGGCCTGCGTGTACCGCAACAGTGATATGACCATATTTGCGGTCACATTCGAAACTATAACGTTCACGGAGTTCATCCACGAGATTCATCGTTTCAACAGATGCAAAACGCCATAAGCGTTTAGCCTCATCGAATGAAAGTTTTTCCAGCATGGTCTTAGCTTCCCAGCGTGCGAGCCCAGGGGTTATTTGTCCCCCGTTACGGCCAGAAGCGCCTGAACCAATGTTATCCTTTTCAAGCAGAATCACGTCCACTCCCGCTTCAGCAAGATGCAATGCCGTGGAAGCCCCCAGCAACCCACCGCCGATAACCACAACCTCGCAGTTCTGGTCTCCAGGCAGGCTTCCAAAAGCTGACCAGTCAGCCAAAGAAGCTTCATAATAGTTGGCTGGCATGGTGTCGGCAGCAGCGTCTTTATGCCAGCTCCAGATGCGCGGGTCCAGCCCCAACCGGCTGGCTCGATGCTGCGCATCCTCCAACAGCGTTGGCCGGAGCTTATCAATATTGACGGCCGGAGCATCGGCCGCAGTTAAGGTTTGGGCGAGCAGGGATAAATTGGGAAGTACGGATGAAAGCACTCCCGCCCCCGCGAGCGTCGCGACGGTAGAGATAAAGTCTCTTCTATTCATTGTCATTTCAACACTCCTGTCATGATTTTGAAATCACTCGCAGGCCTAGTCTGGAGAGTTTCCCTACGAGTGAGCTCGGCTATCTGAGCTGTATTTATTGCTGCCAGAGCTACCTTTCAGACCGGCGAGAATTAGCAGGATAACAGTGCCGATAAACGGTATGAGATGCAGCAGTAACCACCAAGCGCTACAGTTGATGTCGTGCAGGCGGCGGGCATTCACTGCTAGCGCGGGCAAAAACGTGAGCAGCAGATAGGCAGCGCTGAACCACCCCATATAAACTTCAGGATTGGCAACGGCAAAGTAGCGTTCAAGGAAAGAGATAATAAATACAGCCAGGATCTGGAACAGGAAGAAATTCCAGAATTCCTTACGCCTGGCTCGTCCCTTGAAGCATGCATAGTTCTTTAATACATTTAAATACCAGTGCATTGTGATCCCCTCTTGTGAGGCAGCAGATTCTATCTACTGTTCAGTCAGTTCGAGCAGTACAGACTCCAAAATGTCGAGCGCTTCATTAAAAACGTTATTTTGTATGGTCAGCGGCGGAAGGAAACGGATCACGTTACCGTGTACACCGCATATCAGCAGGATCAGACCACGCTCCAGCGCTTTCTGACGTACCGCGTTGGTAAAGCTGGCATCGGGTTCCTGATTGTCCGCATGGTTAAACTCCACCGCAATCATCAGCCCGAGCCCACGCACGTCGGCGATCTGCGGGACACGCGGTCGTAGTTCATGCAGACGCTGTTTTAGCTGGTTTCCCAACTGTGTTGCTCGCGCATTCAGCTTTTCTTCTTCGATCACATCCAGCACCGCATGGGCGGCCGCAATCGCCACCGGGTTACCACCATAAGTTCCCCCTAGACCACCAGGCACTACAGCGTCCATCAACTCTGCGCGTCCCGTTACAGCCGCCAGCGGCAAACCGCCCGCCAGGCTTTTCGCCATAGTGGTCAGATCGGCAACAACCTCATGATGCTCCATAGCAAACAGTTTGCCCGTCCGCGCGAAACCGGTCTGGATCTCATCGGCGATAAGTACAATGCCGTGGTAATCGGCGATCTCACGCAGAGCTTTGAGCAGCTCGGGAGGAGCAGGATAGAAACCGCCTTCTCCCTGTACCGGTTCGATGATGATGGCAGCGATGCGCGTGGGCTCAATGTCAGCTTTAAAGAGATTTTCCAGCGCATTCAGCGTTTGCTCCACACTAACGCCATGCAGCCCGACCGGAAATGGAACACGGTAAACGTCGCTAACCAGCGGGCCGAACCCCATTTTGTACGGTGCAACTTTGCCGGTTAATGACATACCGAGGAAGGTACGTCCATGAAAAGCGCCGCTGAAAGCTACCACGCCACTGCGCCCGGTAGCGGCACGTGCGATCTTCACGGCATTTTCCACCGCCTCGGCCCCAGTAGTGACAAAGACGGTTTTCTTCGCAAAATTACCAGGCACCAAGCGGTTCAGACGTTCGGCCAGTGCCACATAATTTTCGTAGGGCACCACCTGATGACAAGTGTGGGTAAATTGTTCCATTTGTTCTCTGGCTGCCGCGATGACGCGCGGATGGCAGTGGCCGGTATTCACCACGGCGATACCGGCGGCAAAATCGATATAACGTTGCCCCTGAACGTCCCAAATTTCAGCGTTTTCCGCACGTTCCGCATAGATTTGCGTGGTTACGCCCACGCCTTTTGCAATAGCCGCGCTGCGTCTTTTGGCTAACATAGATTCAGTCATAAATGAAAACTCCTCAGCAATCTGAAATAAGTGAGCTTCAGCAGACAGACGTCCATGTGATATAGCTCCCAGAGCTGGTAGAAGTAACCGATCCAGCGTCGAAACCAGCATATCCGCCGTCGCAATGCCGACAAAATCCCCAACGATGAGTACCAAGTGGGCTATTGTAATCGTGTAGGCTCCGTTGCAGACATAATCCACATAGGGATCGTCGATGAGTGTATATCTGCCTGTGTATGGGGCATCCGGTTGCATCGCGACCGCAAGTTTCGCGCTGTGACCGATCACTGCACAGTGAAATTCGCTAGTTCACCTGAAGCCATCAACCGCAACAGGTGATATTTCTGCGTTGTCTCTATTTTCCGCATTGTCTCAACGGGAACTTGACACACGAAGCTACCGCCATGACATCCGCGCCGGGTATCGATCAACTTTAAAAAATACCGTGGCGATGCAGCGCTTTTGCATCCTCCGGTACTGGGGTGATAGCATCCCAAAGTTCAACCACTTTGCCGTTCTCAATGCGCCATAGCTCGAAGTAGCTGTGACGCACTCCGACGATACTCCCCTCCGAATGGGTCAGAACAAACTGCCCATCGGCTACCGTACGGTGAATTTTAGTGTAATGCAGGCCCTGACCCTCATCCCTGAGTTGCTTAAGAAACGAGATGACTGCCGCCGTACCATCAGGAATATCGGGGCTGTGCTGGCGAAACAATTCACCATTAGTGTAGTTTCCAAACTCTTCGTAGTGACCTTCGATCAGGGTACGTGTAAAAAAATTGACCACTAGCTCGCGATTCTTCTCTCGGTCATGGTCATGGCCTGCTTCAGTCGGACCGTCTAACTGAGTCCGGCCACTGGCGTTGGGTGCAGCCTGCGGCACCAGTCCGTCCCAGTGCTCTACGATTAAGCCGTTGGCAACCCGGTACAGATCGAAACCGACCAACGGGCAGTCGTCTAATCCTGTAAAACGACCGTGGATAGCGACCAGATCGCCATCCTGCAATATACGATACGTTTCGTGGTGCAGTTCAGGATGTGTCCAAACCAGCTCACGCAATCCGGTAAGACCATCTTTGACCAACGGGGAATGTTCGATGAAATGCGGCGCAAAATAACGCTCAAGCGCCCCTACATCATGGTCAGTAAACAGCTCGTGGTGCGCACGCGACACCAAATCGCGTGGAGATCTATTCTGAATCATTATGGATGCCCTGTGTCAGTCGTTGGAACTCATCACATGTTTGATACGCGTATATTCATCGAAGCCATAAGCCGACAGATCTTTACCATATCCGGAGCTTTTGAAGCCGCCGTGCGGCGCTTCTGCCGTGAGAGGAATATGGGTGTTAATCCAGACAGTACCGAAATCGAGTTCACGTGATAGACGCAAGGCGCGGCCATGATCGCGGGTCCAGACACTGGATGCCAGCCCGTATTTCACGTCGTTAGCTTTCTCTATGGCATCCTGTTCATCGCGGAACTTCTGCACCGTGATAACCGGACCGAAAATCTCGGTCTGAATTGCTTCGTCGTGTTGCTCCAGACCGGTAATTACTGTGGGTTCAAAGTAATAACCCGAGCGTTCGGCCTGACGGCCTCCTGTTTCGATACAGGCATGAGCGGGCAAACGCGCAATGAACCCTTTGACCTGCTCTAGCTGACGAACATTATTGAGTGGCCCATACAGAGCCTCTTCATCTTCTGGATAGCCAAAGCGGGTAGCTTTAGCTGCCGCCACCAGTTTAGCGACGAAGGTATCGTAAACAGATTCATGCACCAGCACACGCGAGGCTGCTGTACAATCCTGACCTGCATTGAAATACCCCGCGGTAGCGATGGTCTCCACCGCTTTGTCCATATCTGCATCGGCGAAAACAACTACTGGCGCTTTGCCACCTAGCTCCAAATGTGCTCTGGTGAGATTAGCCGCCGCCGAAGAGGCAACCTGCAAACCTGCACGCACGGAACCGGTGATGGAAACCATAGCTGGCGTTTTGTGTGAAACGACCAGAGAGCCTGCGCTGGCATTACCTAGCACCACGTTGAATGCACCTATAGGGAAAAACGGAGCGGCCAGTTCAGCCAGCAACAGAGTACTTTCCGGCGTGGTATCGCTCGGTTTGAGTACCACAGTATTACCCGCTGCCAGCGCAGGTGCTATCTTCCATACTGCCATCATCAGCGGGTAGTTCCACGGCGTAACTTGCCCCACCACGCCTAGCGGTTCACGCCGAATGCTGGTTGTCATATCAGGAAGGTATTCAGCCGTCGCTTTGCCTTCCAGAAAACGGGCGGCACCAGCGAAGAAACGGATATGATCCACTGACGTTGCAACTTCCTCAGAGGCAATCAGATGCTTTAGCTGCCCTGTATTGCGGCTTTGCGCTTCGATCAGACGTTCAGAGTTTTTTTCCACCACATCGGCTAATGCCAGCAACGCCTGTTGACGCGCTGACGGTGTGCTGCGCCCCCAGATTTTGAATGCCTCTTTAGCCGATGCATAAGCTTTATCAATATCTTCCACAGTCGCGTTAGGAGAACGCGCATAGGTTTCACCAGTGACTGGACTTACTAGGTCAAAATATTCGGAACTTTTAGATTCAACATACTGACTATTAATGAAATGCCTGAGCGTTGGTACCGCCATGATTACCTCCTGATGGATTAGATAATATAAAATATAACCTATAACTTAATATGTTCAATCGAGATATAGATGTTAATTTTTCAACTAAAAAAACAAAAATAAAAGAGTAATTAGATACATACATAGATGTAACTTTAGACATTCCTGTTCAAGAAAATATGCCGTTCTGTGAACAGGATCGAGGATTTTTTTAACTGGAAGAAAAGATTTTGGGTTATTTCTCGGCAGGATTATTTACAATCTAGCTAATATCAGAGATTGCTCAATCTGCAACATCAATATAAAAAAAGAAGTCTTATTGGAGAAATTACGATGAATAAAGACAATAAAAAATATATCTTTATTCGCAGGAATTATAATACAGATTAGCTGCATTACGCCGAATCTATAAGATAACTCATGATTCATTTTTAAATGATATTATTACTAACAAATTGCCCAGCATCCATAATAAAGTTATCTATCAAGAAATGATTTTATTTCGCTAAGAATATTTTCAAAATGAACTATTTCGGACTATACCCTATTGATTTCAAGATGCACCGCGGCGGCAAAGGAGCGAATCCCCTGGAGCATAGAGAACTATGTGACCGGAGTGAGTGCAGCCAACAAAGAAGCAACTTGAAAGATGACGGGTATATACTTCACGCATCCCATATTGATGACGAGCACAAATATGACATTCAATAGCATGGGTTTGCCAGCTACTAAATTGTTGCTGGCAAGAATGGCATGTTTGAACATAATAAGGGTAGGAATCCGTTATCGCTGTCTTACTGATAATAGGTTTAACGGTAATCGATTTAGGGAAACAAACAGCGGCGCACATATTATATAAATTTACTCATGCTTTATTGACCTCGACCAGTAATGTTTGATGAGAGTTTCCATGTGCAAGCGGGGTCTGACGGGATGATGTCAGCACATTGACACAACCGCCCCAATCAACACCATGTTTATCCGGTTGCCACCATGCGCCGGTTGGCATTGCTACCACGCCGGGGATAATACGTTGAGTTACCTCCGCCGGGATCATAGAAACTCCGCGATCATTAAATACCCGAACCAAATCCCCTTGTTTAATTTTACGTTTCTGCGCATCCAGCGGATTAATCCACAACTTCTGGGTTTGCACCTCCTTTAACCAAGGATTTGAATATTGGGTTGAATTGGTGCGGTTTTTCCCTTTCCAGGTAATTAATTGCAGTGGGTATTTTTCAGTTAATTTATCCTCCGGCCCTTCGAATGCCGGCACATAATGTGATAACGCAGGGATTTCAGGATGTTGCATGTCGTACAGACGTTTAGAAAATATCTCTATTTTTCCCGAAGGTGTGGGAAATGGATGGTTTTCTGGGTCACGAATATTTTCTTCAAAAGCGACATAAGACGGTATTTTGAAAAGATGTTTGTGCGTCCGTTGTAATTCCTCAAACGTGGGTAAATTTTCTTTTGGCATAGCCTGACGATTAGATTCCATAATATGGGCTATCCACGCTTTTTCGTCACGGCCTTGGCTGAATTCCTGTTCAACGCCCAGTTTTGCTGCAACTTCGCGTATCCATTCATAATCAGAGCGCCGTTCGAATTCAGGTTCGATTAATTTTGATGACAGCATGAAATAACTGCCAGTGCCCCAAGGATGGGCAATATTCCAGCGTTCCATAAAACTGGTTTCCGGCAATAAAATATCTGCGTATCGGGCGCTTGGCGCTAGATAAAGATCACTGGAGACAATCAATTCAATTTTAGATTCATCTGCTAATATTTTTACTGCCTGATTGATATCTGGATTTTGATTTGCAAGGTAATTACCGGCCAGTGAGAATAACACACGGATATTGGTATTCAGCTTATCGGCACCAACTAAACCGTCAGCCGGGGTGATTTTACTGGCATCATCGGCTGCCTGGACCCAGTTCATCACGGAGATTTTTTCTTTTACTGGGTTTTTACCAAGATCGAGTCCATAAAGGTATTTATTGCCAGCGACACCACTGAAACCTGCTGCCCATCCTCCTTTTTTACCCACATTACCGGTTATTGTGGCCAAAATTGTTGCACCACGTGCAACACGTTCACCACAGATATGACGTTGTGGTCCCCATCCTTGAATCAGAGCCGCGGGTTTAGTACTGGCATATTCACGGGCAAGCTGACGAATGATATTTGTCGGCACTTTAGTGATTTTTTCAGCCCATTCTGGTGTTTTCACAATGTTATCTTTAGCGCCTGTCAGGTAAGCAACCAGAGATTCATTGGCAGGAACGCCATCCGGCATATTGTCTTCATCAAAACCAATTGTATAACGATCGATAAATTCTTTATCGTGCAGGTTTTCACTGACAATCACATACATCATTGCATCCATTAATGCGTTATCCGTTGTTGGCAGCAAAGGAATCCATTGGTCAGCCAATGAGGATGCAGAATCAGAATAACGGGGATCGACAACAATAAATTGGGTGCCGTTTTTTTTCATCTTCTGGAAATAGTGGTTGGAGTGACCAAAAATAGTTTCAGCCGGATTATGGCCCCAAAGGATCACCAAAGGGGTATTTTCTAAGGTATCCAATGTGCTACCCGAAGTTGCTACGCCATAGGTATAGGGTGTCGCTGCCGCTGTATTGCCCATACTCACGGAATGGTAAAATTGTAAATGTCCGCCGGTAATATTGAGTAAACGACGCAACATTTTATCACCTGATGATACACCACCGATTACCGCGGTATTAACGCTAACGTAGCGGCAAGCCGGACCATATTTCTCAGTAATACTTTTTAGCTTATCCGCAATAATGGTTGTCGCTTCATCCCAGGAGATTCGTTCAAATTTCCCCTCTCCCCGCTTACCAACTCGTTTCATCGGATATTTTAAACGATCAGGATGATAAACAAATTTGCGATAGCCCCCGCCGCGAACGCAAGCGCGCATGATCGGCATTGCTTCATCAAGTTCATGATCAGGTCTGGTGGTGATGCGGGTAACAACACCTTCTCGAACATGAGCTCGGATATCGCATCTTCCTCCGCAATCAAACGTACTACAGGTGGGTACGACTTTCGTTTCACCTGCATCAATAACATGAATCAGGAGTGAATTTTGGCTTGTTTTCTCTTCGGCGGTTGCTTGGCGGGTAGAAACAAAAGGAATAGATATAAGCGCTGCACTCGCTTGAATAAAACGACGATGGCTGGCCGTCAGGTCATCATTCTGTTCATTGGCTTCATAATTTATTTTTCTATGTTTCATATTAGCCTCCACATTGCATCTCATTCGTTGGATGTTATTTAGAAAAAACGGTTTAAGCGTTGATGATCAAGGATTAATACAATTTAGATCACATTTTATTGAAAAGTTTTGCTAAATCTGGTCAACGAATTGATGCTGAAATGAAAATTTTAAAACAACTCATATCACAAGTGAATATTTCAGGATGTATATAAATTTACTACTTAAATTTCATGATGTTGATGGAGTAGCGATAAGTATTTTATACTAATACTTAATGATAGTTATACCTCTCGCATTCAAAATAGGGTATTCAATAGAATCATATAATTTTAACTTAACATCTAAAATAGTCATAAAAATTTTAAAGTTTGGTTTGCAAGATTGCATAAAAATCTTAATTATCAAATAACTGACTCCCCTGAAATGGATACCTCAAATGAGATCTTCTTGGAGAACAAACGATGAATAAAACATTAAGGAATATATCCTTATTCACAGGCATTATATTTGGCAATATGGCATTATCCCATGCCGCAATTATTCCAGCAGGTACATTATTATCAGTTAATCAAGATATCGTTCGCAATAATGGTTCAGAACCTGTATCTCTTGATGTTCATAAAGTTGAAAATGATGTTGAATTCAATATTATTCATGACTTTTTCAGTGGATTAGTCAGCGCGGGCAGCGATGGAAAAATCAATCCTGATTTAGCGGTCAGTTGGGAAACCAAAGATAATAAAGTGTGGTTATTTCATCTAAGAAAAGGAATAAAGTGGTCTGATGGTTCCCCTATTACTGCCCATGATGTGGTTTTTAGCTGGCGGCGTTTAGTTGATCCCCAAATTGCGTCTCCGTATGGCAGTTACCTTGGAAACATGCACGTAGTCAATGCTAAAGATATTGTTTCTGGTAAGAAAAGAATTGATGAATTAGGTGTAAAAGCACTGGATAATTTGACTTTGGAAGTGACCTTAGAACAACCGGTATCCTATTTTTTACAGATGTTGGCGTATCCTGTCATGGTACCCATCAGCCAAAAAGCGGTTGAAAAATATGGCGAAAAATGGGCTCGCTCCGATGTATTTGTCAGTAGTGGACCATTTAAGTTAACCGAATGGGTTGTTAACGAAAAAGTTGTTGGAATTAGGAACCCACAATATTGGGATAATGCCCATACTGTTATTAACAAAGTCACTTATCTTCCAATAGCATCAGAAACAGCAGATATAAATCGCTATTTGGCCGATGAAATTGATATCACCAAGAATATTCCATCAATTTTATTTAAATCCTTAAAGGCCAAATTAGGTAGTCAGGTTCATATCACGCCAGCATTAGGTGTTTATTATTATGATTTTAACAATCAAAAAGCGCCTTTTAATGATGTCAGGGTCAGACAGGCATTGAATCTGGCTTTAGATAAAGAGATCATAGCGAATAAAGTTTTAGGGCAAGGCCAAGAGCCAGCTTATAATCATACCCCACCTAATACCGGAGGAATGGATTTAGGTCAGCCTGATTATGCATCATGGACACAACAGGAAAGAGTTGAGGAAGCCAGGCAATTGCTAAATGAAGCGGGTTACAATAAAGATAACCCATTGAAATTTAAACTTCTTTATAATACATCAGAAGAGCATAAACGAATTGCTATTGCGGCGACTTCAATGTGGAAAAAAAGTCTGGATGTAGATATTGTTTTGCAGAACCAAGAACGAAAAGCTATGTTGGACGTTATTCGTCAAGGTAATTTTGAGATGGTAAGATATGCGCGGATTGCTGATTATGATAATCCTGCCTCGTTTTTAAATAATTTTGTTACTGATAGTTCTAATAATACATTCTTATATAGCAATCCTGCTTATGATGATTTGATAAATAAAGCTAAAGCAACAAATGATCGAAAATATTTTCAGCAAGCAGAAGACATTCTGGCAAAAGATGTACCAGCAATTCCCGTTTATTACTATATCGGCGTTAGATTAGTTAAGCCTTATATTGGTGGATATTATATGAGTCCATTGGGTTTTGTGTCGACAAAAGATCTTTATGTTGTTAAGCATTAATAGAATGTTATTGTAACATTTAAGTCTATATTACGGTTTTTAACAGGTTGATTGTTTTAAACCGTAATAATTTTAAACCGTAATATATTGGTAAATTATTAATTAATACATTTCCTAAATTGACCACTGGTTAATTTTTACATTTGAGTCTAACTCATAAATAATATCTGCTAGCGATTTTAAATCTTGACGATAAGTTACAATTAACAAAGTTTTAACCCGTTTTTTCAAAACATCAATGATTTTATATTCAATCTTTGAGTCTAGAATGGAAGTTGGTTCATCTAATATAATCATCAAAGGATTGCGTAATATTACTCTTGCTATCACAATCTGTTGTTTCTCCCCTCCGGATAATTTCCCTCCTTGGACACCTTTCTGTTTTGAGGATTAAGTGGTCATTTTAAATAGCCATATTTTGATAATAAAAATCGTTTGACTATACGTATAGAGCAAATTCAGTACGGAACTTTAAATCTAGTGATTAATGAACAATATAAGCCATGCCAAATAAATTAGGAAAATCATATCATTTTGTATTACAAAAAATAGTAACAGGCATATTTAAAACAAAATTTCAATAACTTAATATAATTAGATTATTAATCAATTTATGAAATGGATAATCATATTATATTTATCTAGAATTGATAGTTAAGTCCTAGGGCTTTATTTGTCGTAGATAAATTATCCTGTAAAGTGGAGGACACTATTATGTATAAACATAAAGTGAAAGTGATGGCTTTAGCCACTACGATAATTACAGCTTTATCTAATGGCACATGGGCTCATGGTTATATTGATAGCCCAGGAAGTCGGGCATTCCTTTGTTCTGCGCAGGGAAATGAACAAAATACGGATTGTGGGTTGGTCAAATATGAGCCTCAATCTCTTGAAGCTAAGAAAGGCTTTCCACAGGCTGGCCCAGAAGATGGCCATATTGCCAGCGCTGGCATTGGTCATTTTGGCGCATTGGATGTTCAAACCGAAGATCGCTGGAAAAAAGTCCCAATTACTGCCGGTGAGATTGAGTTCCAGTGGGAAATTGTGATTCAACACAAAACCGCAAGTTGGGAATATTTTATTACCAAACCTGATTGGGAGCCCAATAAGCCTTTAACCAGAGAGCAATTTAATAGTACACCTTTCTGCTTTGAGGATTATCAGGAAAAAATGCCGGGCAGCAGAGTTATTAATAAATGTACCTTACCAGAGGGTTATCAAGGCTATCACGTTATACTGGGTGTTTGGACAATCTCAGATACCCTAAATGCATTTTACCAAGTAATTGATACAACAATTAGCCCTGCTTGATATTAGGTACATCTTATAAAATAACTATTATCGGGAACAGCATGATGCTGTTCCTGTTTATCGAACTTCTTATTCCATCTATTGAACTCAGTTAATTTCGATGTAAACACTGATGTTTATGAAAACAAAATTAACCCCATGCTTGGTTAATAGAAAAAATCGATAAAATAGTCATTATTCGCGTATTAAGTGCGCGACTATATGAAGCATATTTGTCAACTAGAAAATATTTTGATAAAGAATTGTTGGGGTAAAGTTATGAAAGTGAGACATTTTCAGGGAAATGTACGCACCGCCCCTTATTAGTCTTATAGGTTTGCTCCCAAACTATGCGGAGCAAACCGACGTAACAAAGCTCAAAGACCGAATTTTTCTTTAAATTTATCAATCTGTTGCTGTTGAAATAGCTCAAACTCGGCTCTTGGCTGCTGCAAACGTATAGAATCTAACATTGGATCTTTGACTTCTGTACGAATGCCGCTCATCTGTTCAAGTACAGCCAATCCACAGAATGGTACATAAGACTCCGCATATCCGCCTTCATGAACAACAACGAGTTTTCCATCGCATAAACTATCTGCTGCCTGCTGCACTAGCTGGGTCATCTCCCGAAAACTTTCACTATGGAGCTGCATCCTTGCCAAAGGGTCCACCGCATTCGCATCATAGCCACAGGCGACAATAATCAGTTCCGGTTTAAAGCGTTCAAGCGCAGGAAGTACTATCTGTGTCATTGCATAGATATAGCTATTATGTCCGGCTCCAGCAAGTAATGGGATATTCAGGTTATAACCTGTTCCTTCACCTTCCCCGATATCATCTTCACCGCTGTATCCGTTAGGGAAACAACCATCCTGATGCATTGAGATGGTCAAAACATCAGAGCGATCCCAATAAATATGCTGAGTACCATTACCGTGGTGAACATCCCAATCAATGACTGCAACTCGTTTTAAATCAAAATGTGCTTTTGCGTGTTCAATTGCCAATGGGATATTTGCCAGAAAACAAAATCCCATAGGTTTATCAGGCAAACAGTGATGACCTGGTGGTCGAGAAAGGCTGTAAGCATTATCAAGTTCACCACTAAGCACGGCTTTCACCGCAGCACAAGCAAGGCCAGCTGAGAGCTTAGCAATTTCATAGCTTCCCGGTCCCAGAGGGGCTTCTGTACCAAGCATTCCTCCACCGTTGTCACTGACTTGCTTAAACCGCTCTAGGTATTCTTCGGGATGAATTTTACGTAGTGTTTGCTCATCAATAGGTGAGGCCGAAGAAAGGTGCAAGGAGTGGCTCAAGCCTGATACATCCATCAAATTTTTTAACCGCCGTTTTGTTTCCGGCGATTCAGCATGTGCAGCTCCAGAAGAAGGCTGAACCCAACCACCGACAGGCAGAGTCGTTACATGCATGCCAGTACTATGCCAAAAACAATATTCATCAAAGAAAAACCCCGTTTTTCGTTTCATCATCCCTTCCTTCTAATTAAATTAATTCATATATCATCATTAACATAATCAAAACAAAAACAGATTATGCCTAAGCTCCCATAAAAGTGACAATGCTAAAAAGAGTGATAACCGGGTAGTTGCGATAACCACCAACTTTTAAATAACCATTTCTACCTGTAGTGGCTTAAATCCGAAAACCGTCATGCTATCGTGGGCATCGATGATTTAAGTTTTATAGGCGATTGAACATGCGTCCGGTGTATGTGAGTTTCATGCTTTGCTTTTGAGTGCGACTTGTGAGTTTGATGTTTTCACCTTTTGTTCTATAATAAAAAGTATGTTGTAACTAATTGTGTTATTCAAATGAGTAAATATTTATCAATCGAAGATTTGAATAGTTGTTTTCAAAAACAAGAGAACAAGTTGAAACAACTGCATGAACAATTAAATAGCTATTCTCTGGCGGCCGCTCATGTGTTTATTCTGCCTGATGTAGAAAAAGGTAATGAACATGAGCCAATAACGGAAATAATTGTTAATGAAACGACGGGTAATGACGCATTAAATATAGGGTTAAGTCATTACCAGAAGCTATTTATATATCACAATAACCAAAATATCAGTAGTAAAGCTGCCGTTCGCCTTCCCGGTGTATTATGTTTTTCTGTAAACCAACAGCAATATCGCTCTGCTTTACTATTGATTGAGGAAATAAATAAGTTGAAAGCAGAACTTGAACATATCGTAACAGTGCAATCAGGGGTAGATAAAGAACAGCGGTTTGAGTTTGTTCACAGTCAGTTACATGGTCTGATAACTTTAAACGCTTACAGAACCATCACTCCCCTTCTCAATCCCGATTCAGTTCGCTTTGGTTGGGCAAATAAAAATATCATCAATAAAGTCACAAAAGATCAAATTCTGCAACGTTTGGAGAAAAGCTATAACTCTGGACGTGCAGTTTCCCCCTATTCTCGTGAACAATGGGCAGCATTGGTCGCAAAAGAAATTATCGATATAAAAAAATTACCTGATGATGTGGTTTTAAAAATCAAGCGACCAGTGAAAGTACAACCCATTGCACGAGTCTGGTATGCGGAACAACAAAAACAGGTGCAGTATGCTTGTCCCCTGCCAATAATTGCATTTTATGTTAACTATGGCGATAACCAACCAAAGATAGGGAGACTTGCTAACTATGATGCCAATGCCATAGTCCATCGCTATAAACCCAAAGCCAAACCACTGGAATTGGTTATTCCAAGGCTACATTTATATCGTGAGATTTAGTGCATGTTGCTTATTTGACCGAGGAGGTGCTTATGCAAGTCAGGAACAGGCAATGCCAGCAACATATTCACGTTATTGATTCAACTAAGAATTACGGTCAGTCGGGCCAGAACGTCATCCATGATTTTTGCAGGCACATGCTCAAGCCGCTTTCCGCCCCGTGCGCCCATGTCAATTGTGCGCGGCTGATCGCAGCGCACAACGCCGGTTGTACGTGTACCAGCACCGTCCAGCGGTACGGGCAAAATTACCACTGCTGGTAATTACGTCAAGCAATGCCAGTGTTTTATCAGCTTCATCGCCTAACGTCGCGTCGGGCATTCTATTTCCGGCCAAACAAAATGGGGACGTTAAATTAGAATTTTCGAGAACCGTTTCAATACGGATATCATGAATCCAGTGTTCGAAAAAGTTGTACTCGTAGGTAAAACGGTCACCGGCATCAAATTCAAAGTCATTCAGCATGATTTTGTAAGGATTGTCAGGAAACCCAATCCCACCGGAGTAGGAAATACCGTAATTTTTGCCATAAATACGGAATTGATGCAGATGATCATCCTGCCCCTGGACTTTGGCATGGATTCCCGTTTAGTAAAGGCAAAAAATAATTTAAAGATCGTGAAATAAAAAACCGGAGCACTCGTCTCCGGTCAGCTTTTCATGGCTAAACAACTATTATTTCAAACTGCCAACCATATCTTCTGGACGAACCCACTCATCAAACTCAGCTTCTGTCAGATAACCCAATTTCATCGCCGACTGTTTCAATGTCAGCCCTTCTTTATGGGCTTTCTTAGCAATTTCGGCGGCTTTGTCATAACCGATATGTGTATTCAGCGCCGTTACTAACATCAGAGATTCATTCAGCAACTGAGTAATGCGATCACGGTTAGGTTCGATACCAACTGCACAATGTTCATTGAAGCTGTGCATACCATCAGCCAGCAAGCGAATGGATTGCAGGAAGTTATTAATCACCATTGGGCGGAACACGTTTAGCTCAAAGTTGCCCGATGCACCACCAATATTAATAGCAACATCATTACCCATCACCTGAGCACAAAGCATAGTCACCGCTTCACACTGAGTTGGGTTAACTTTACCTGGCATGATTGAACTACCCGGTTCATTTTCAGGAATTGAAATTTCGCCGATACCACAGCGAGGACCGGAAGCCAACCAACGAACATCGTTTGCAATCTTCATCATGGATGCAGCCAGACCTTTTAATGCGCCATGAGAATGAACCAGAGCATCACAAGTCGCCAGTGCTTCAAATTTATTTGGTGCAGTGACAAACGGATGGCTGGTCAGTTCAGCCAATTTCTTAGCAACACGAACAGCATATTCAGGATGAGTATTTAAACCGGTGCCAACCGCAGTTCCCCCTAGTGCCAGTTCACAAACATGGGGAATACTGTCTTCAATGTGTTTCAGGTTATGCGTTAGCATTGCCGCCCAACCAGAAATTTCCTGACCAAGGGTCAATGGCGTCGCATCTTGCAAGTGTGTACGACCAATTTTAACGATATCCTTATAAGCTTCTGCTTTATCAGCCAATGTTTTTTGTAATATTTTCAGCTCAGGGATAAGGTGTTCACGCAGCGCGATAACAGCGGCAACATGCATTGCTGTTGGAAAAACATCGTTAGAACTCTGACTTTTATTTACATCATCGTTAGGATGGATAAGGCGTTCATTCCCCCTCACCCCGCCAAGGATCTCGCTACCACGGTTCGCCAACACTTCGTTCATGTTCATGTTACTTTGTGTTCCAGAACCGGTCTGCCAGATAGCAAGCGGAAATTCTGTCGGATGTTTACCTTCCAGCACCTCTTTCGCAGCAGCAATAATTGCCTCTCCACGTTCTTGCGGTAGAAGGCCCAAATCCATATTGACACTGGCCGCAGCCTGTTTGGTCAACGCCAGAGCATGAATTAATGCAACCGGCATTTTCTCCTGCGAAATGCGGAAATGCTCAAGTGAGCGTTGAGTTTGCGCTCCCCACAATTGGTCAGCAGGTACTTCGATAGGCCCCATTGAGTCTTTTTCAATGCGAGTGGCTGCCATTACTATCTCTCCTTAACACACAGAATAATCGAATATGCATAATCAGTCTTTGCAGATAAACTGATTAACATTCTGTTATCATGCCACATATTAGTTCCTGATTATGCCAACCAAGTCGTATTTATCGTATTGTGGTAGAAAGGAAATAGATTGATTTTTTTAAAAAGAGAGTAACGGCCATGTTGAAGATGATAAATCAGATCCAGCACTATTCATGGGGAAGCCAAACTGCCCTGACGGATATTTATGGTGTTGAAAATCCAGATAATCTGCCAATGGCTGAATTATGGATGGGTGCCCATCCTAAAAGCAGTTCATTTGTAACCAATCCTGAAACAGGAAAACCAATCGCCTTAAATGAATTAATAGCCAGTGATCCGGAAAAATATCTGGGGAAAAAAGTTTCAGATAGATTTCACCGTTTGCCTTTCCTATTTAAGGTATTGTGCGCGGCTCAACCTCTCTCAATTCAGGTTCATCCTGATAAAAAATCCGCAGAAGATGGTTTTGTCAAAGAGAATATCGCCGGTATTCCGTTGGATTCACCCAAAAGAAATTACAAAGATGATAACCATAAGCCCGAATTGGTTTATGCTCTTACCCCCTTCCGGGCAATGAATGGATTTCGGCCATTAAACGAAATCGCGCAATTACTGGAATTTGTTACTGCGGCCCATCCCAAGATTCCGTACTTTATTCAAACACCAAATGAACAGAATCTTGCCTGCTTATTTTCCCAATTGCTTAATATGAGTGGTAAACAAAAGCAGTTAGCCCTTGGCGTATTAAAATCAGCGTTAAACAGTCGGCTCGGTGAACCTTGGGATTCCATCAAGAAAATGACAGCGTTTTACCCTGACGATAATGGCCTGTTTATTCCACTTTTACTTAATGTCATCGAGCTTGAACCAGGTCAAGCCATGTTTCTCTGTGCACGCACGCCTCACGCTTATCTGGAAGGCGTTGCTCTTGAAGTTATGGCAAACTCAGATAATGTCCTACGAGCAGGCTTGACCAATAAATATATCGATATTCCCGAGTTAATGGCAAACCTTGATTTTGTGTCAAAACCAGCAGACACCTTATTTACTCTGCCAAAACAGGAAAAAACAGCGGAAAACTTCCCTATTCCAGTAGATGATTTTGCATTTTCTATTTATTCTCTATCAGAGCAGCCAATTAAACTGGATAACAATTCAGCATCGATTGTTTTTTGTGTTGAAGGTCAAACAGTTATACAATCTGGAGAACACCAATTAAGAATTTTCCCAGGTGAGTCAGTATTTATATCTGCTGCCGAAAAGGCTGTGATTATTCAGGGTGATGGTTTTACCGCCCAGGTTTTTAATTAATAATGCCAATCTGGGCCTGAAACTTATTCACAGGCCGTTAAGCACTGCTTAAATTCCAAGTGATGCTAACGGCCGTTTTTATACTAGAGGGCACATATTACTTACTACAAAGTATGTGCTAAAAGGATGGATTTCCATTATGAAAAAATCGTTAGTGGCCGTAGGCATTATTGTTGCTTTAGGAGCAGCTTGGACTGGGGCTTCATGGTATACAGGCAAGCAGATTGAACAACGTATAGATCAATCTATTTCCCGCGCTAATGCTGAAATGAAAAAAGCTTTCCCTGAAACAGGTCTGATGTTACAGAGTAAAGATTTCCACCGTGGCGTGTTCAGTTCTGACGTCCGCCTCATTTTGACAGTTAAAGATGGCGTTGGAAACGCAGAAATTAAACCAGGTGAAGAGATTTCAATTAAGTCTGTGATTGATCACGGCCCTTTCCCACTTGCACAAGTGAAAAAATTAACCTTAATTCCTAGTCTGGCTTCCGTTCATTCCGAACTGGAGAATAATGGAGCTTTAAAACCACTGTTTGAAATCACTAAAGGAAAATCGCTGCTTACTTCTGACTCACGTGTCAGTTATAGTGGTTCTGTTATTTCTGATGTTGATATCATCCCTGTCGATCTTGAAAAAAATGGCGCTAAGTTTAATTTTTCTGGTGCCAAACTGACTTCCGATCTTAGCCGTGATCTGAAAGAGATATCACTGGCAATCAAGAGTGACCAGTTAGCCATCAATAAAAATGACGAAAATTTCCTTGTCAAAGGCATTGATTTAAATCTGTCCAATAAAAAAGGCAAATTTGATATCTACGTTGGCGATCAAAGCATTAAAATTCAGGAAATCAGCCTAAAAGGCATCGGCAATGAAGATATGATGCTTTCCGGTATTAAAATAGATTCAAATATCGGTGAAGATGAAACTAATCTGAAAGGGAAAATCACTTACAGTTTAGATGCTCTCAAACTGAAAAATATTGATTTTGGTTCTGGTAAGTTTGCAATTACCGCGGATCGTCTGGATGGTGAAGCCGTGCGTAAGTTTACTCAAGCTTACAATGATGCAGCCGCCAAATCACTCTCTTCTGGTGATCTCTCTTCTGATGCGGCAGATACCGCTATTATTGACGCAGTATTGTCTAACCTGCCTATTTTGCTGAAAAACAATCCACAATTTGGTATCGAACCATTAACCTGGAAAAATGCCAAAGGTGAAAGCACCATTAATTACCACGTGAGTTTGAAGAGCTTACCGAAAGATAAAAGTAGCTTGTATTCAATGAAAACAGAAGAAGCTATCCGCACTTTAATTCAGAACATGTCTCTGAATGTCACATTACCAAGACCTATGATGATTGAGTTTTCCACTCAGTCAATGATAATGAATGGCATGGATAAAACAAAGGCTGAACAGAATGCTGAACAACAGATAAATCAGTTTGAACAATTAGGACAACTGTTTAAAATTACCACGGTTGATAAAGATGCTATCAGCATTAAGTTTAACTATGCAGACGGTAATGTAGAAATGAACGGTAAGAAAATGCCCTTACATCAGTTCCTGTCTGAATACTATTTATCCGACGACTCTTCTGATGACGACGAAGCACCAGAGCAAACAATGCCAGAAGACGACACCCACGACAGTGGAAAAGTAAAAGCAGAAGGTACTGTGCAACCTGCGCAGTAAAACGCGCCCATAAACGTTTTGTTAAATTGCCAGTCAACGCATGTGACTGGCATTTTTATATAAAAAAGGACTGGAATATGATTGACACAAAACTCCCACTGACAGATTTACACCGCCACCTTGATGGAAATATTCGGCCGGAGACTATCTTAGATCTTGCCAACCAACATAATATTCAGCTTCCAGCAAACGATCTGGAATCACTACGCCCTCACGTACAAATTATTGAAAATGAACCAAGCTTGGTAAGCTTTTTGCAAAAACTTGATTGGGGGGTGGCGGTACTGGCTGATTTGGACGCTTGCCGTCGTGTTGCAATTGAAAATGTTGAAGATGCCATCAATACTGGACTCGACTATGCTGAATTACGTTTTTCCCCTTATTACATGGCGATGAACCACAAATTGCCGGTTGAAGGGGTCGTTGAGGCGATTATTGATGGTATCCATTCTGCCCGTCAAAATAACGACATCGACATTCGTCTTATTGGAATTTTAAGTAGAACTTTTGGTGAACAAGCCTGTACGCAGGAATTAGCTGCCCTGCTAGCCCATCGCCAACATATTACTGCATTAGATCTCGCAGGTGACGAATTAGGTTTTCCCGGCCATCTTTTTCAATCTCATTTTACCAAAGCCCGTGATGCTGGCTGGCACATAACCATCCATGCCGGCGAAGCCGCTGGCGCTGAAAGTATTTGGCAAGCAATTAGAGAATTAGGGGCCACTCGTATTGGTCATGGGGTAAAAGCCATTACCGACCCCGTATTGATGGATTACTTGATTGAAAACCGTATTGGTATTGAATCCTGTTTAACCTCAAACCTTCAAACCAGCACCGTCAATTCTTTATTGGACCACCCACTCAAACGATTCCTGGAAAAAGGTGTTCTTGCTTCCATTAATACCGATGATCCAGCAGTTGAAGGCATCGACATCCGACACGAATATGAAATTGCCGCACCTGCCGCAGGTTTATCTATCGCGCAAATTCGCCAGGCTCAGATAAATGGGCTGGAAACTGCTTTTATCAGTGATGCAGAAAAACAGATATTACGCATGAAAGCAGCAAGTCGCTAAATATAAATAGCTCAGGAATGGAGTCTCCCATTCCTGATTATGGTTAATATTTGAAATATAATGTACAAATATGTAGTTCGTATAGTGCTGAATATGGACGTCACCGCAATATAAACGCGGTAATAGCTACATGATAGGTTCTAGTCGATTTTAGTAGATTTTTTGGTAATTTTGACCTTATGCTTTATCTATCAAAACACGTTAGGAGTTCTGGAATATGTCCGTATTGGATGGAGCGACAGCAGTAATAATTTGGCTGTTTATGATTTACGTATTGTATTTCAGTTATTTCTGGTATTTCTCTGTTCCGTTAGGCTTATTTTTTGTATTCATGACAGTTAAAACGGCTAAAACAGTAAAAATTAAATTTTTATGTGCTGGATTAGCGTTGTTTTTTTTAATTGCGCCAATTACTGCATTACTAAAATACAGGGAAATTTTTTATTTTTAGTAATTTGATAGAAAGACGAACAGCAATTTTCAACACCTGCGATAGCAACGTTAATCATATTAACGATCCTTTTCGTTAGTGTTTTTTGAAATTATTACATCATTTAATTTAAATATATTCTCTTCTTTTATAAGCCAATCTGTCATTTCGTTACTATACTTCTCAGAAATATAATTTTTATTTTCTAAATTGGTTTTATAGTTTACATCATCATTTTCTGGATGAGACAGATGTACACCTTCTATCCCCTCAAACAAATGAAATTGAGAATTAGCTTTATGAAGCCGGAAACCAAGATCAATATCTTCACCACCCCATGATTTAAAGTTTTCATCAAAACAGCCCACTTTTTCAAATAGTTTTTTTTCTACACTAAATATTGTTCCCCATAAAAAAACCCAGGGTGCAGGCATGGAGAATAATTTATAATTGAATCTCGCATACGAGCTTTGGCGAATATCTTTGCCAACACCTAATTCTTTCATCCTTTTAATTGTACTGTCTACATCATCTAGGTCAACTTTTAGATCCCACTTATTTTCAGAGTATAGACCGTATACATTTCCAATCGAAACTGATTGTGGGTTAGAGTTATGGAACTTGATCACACTCTTAACGAAATAGCTTGGCAAAAGTACGTCAGCGTCAATAAAAGCTAACAGCTCCCCTTTTGCATTCTTAGCTCCAATATTTCTCGCTCGGGCTACACGGAAACCTTCGTCAGGTACATATATATACTTGAGTTTATAGTTATAAACTCGTTTAGTAACAGCAAGACAAGTTTCATCACTAGAACCATCATCTACAACTATTACTTCGAAGTCACTAAAGTCCGCGCTTTGCTTGTTTAATAAAGAGAGCAAAGACATTAGGCTTTCTTTTTTGTTATAAGAAGGGATGATTATACTTAGAGTCATAAATTCATTATTCCTTAATCTTAATTTTTATTTCAAGAATCTTGGTTTCTATCTCTTATTTCAAGCGCATGTTTACTATTGATAGGTTATAGGACTACCTTTGCCTTTGAGGAAACCAAGCTTGCGCTTAGGTTTATCTTCTCTATATGAGATGACTTTAACCAATTCATGACCATTCTTGGCGATCACTACAGGCTCATCAGTGCGAACGACTTCCTGGATAATTCTGGACAGGTTAATTTTCGCATCGTAGATGTTAACCTTTTCCATAAAATGACCTCTTTTTGTACATATTTTAAACATAACCATTTTTATTGGTCTAGTCAATTTGGTTAGACTAATTTATTTTATTTAAAAATAAGATATTACTCACAAAAATCACACAAACATAAATCTTATTTATAATAAACAAGATTCTCATCTATAATATATAGAGTTCTAGAACTATTATTTTCCTATCAACATAACTGATTATTTACGTTTGTTTAAGGAGATGAATATGCCAGCAGCACAAGCTTACGCCCCACCTGGTTTTTGGGGACCTTGGGTTGATTTACAAGGATGGTCTAGTACTACTCATAATATTAGATATACTTTTGTAACAGAATCACAGATGCCATCCGCTTTTTCTGTTGAGATACAATATGTAGATCAGCCGGGGCCAAAAACTATACACGCTACAGGCCCAGGTGATTGCATGATACATGGAGGAGGAGCGGGAATAGACAGAATAAGATGTAAAAGCTTTTCTACAGGACAAAATGTTATTGTTACTTGGGATTAGTAACAATATACTACTAATAGCCTTACTTAATTTTTAAGTGGGCTATATGTGGTTCTTAAATATGACAGGTTCGAAATTATGAAAAATATATTTGTTATTATGATGTTCCTATCCGCAATAACTGGATGTTCCGATAAAAACAATCTAAATAGGCTAATTCAAACGAAAGAAGGGTTAAAATTTGAATTTCTATCCGGTGAAAAATTTATCTTAACCCAAGAGTGTACAGATCAAATTAATTATTTAGGATCACATGACGGAATGAATAATGAGTTATCATTAGTAGTGAAAAAAGATAAGCCATGTTTTCCTCGATTTAATGCTCTAATCAATAAAAACATTGGGACCAAAATGACAGTATCATTTAACGGTATTCCTATGTTCACAACGACTATTCAAACCTCTTTATCTCCTTCGTTTAGAATGGGGGCAAATGATAAAAGACAAGCCATTGGTATTGTGAACACACTAAAAAATTAGATGGGTTGCCATAAGTAGTTTTCAAAATAGTAGAGCACAGGGAACTCAACCCAATTTTTACGATCTGATGAAAGTGCTTTGCCAGCTATTTACATATCTATTTCCGTCTTAACCTCCGCGCATAACGTTGCGCCAATACTGCACACACCATCAACTGAATTTGATGAAAAATCATCAACGGCAACAACATTACGCCAACCGTCGCAGCAGGGAATAAAACATTTGCCATTGGTACACCATTAGCCAGACTCTTTTTCGAACCACAAAAAACAATCGTAATTTCGTCTTCTTTATTAAAGCCCAACCAACGAGCGGTATAAGTATTAATCATCAATACAATTGCCAGCATAATGCAGCAAATAATCCCAATCATCAGTAGCGAATAACCATCAATCTTATGCCAAATACCTTCTACCACCGCCTCACTAAAAGCCACATAAACCACCAAAAGAATTGATGACCGGTCAGTCATATTGACCAGCTTTTTGTGTTTTTCCACCCAACCGGCAATTAATGGCCGTGACAGATGCCCAATAATAAAAGGAACCATCAATTGCAGAATTATGGATTTTATTGCTTCCAGCGTATCGGGACTGCCCTCGCCCTGGATATGGATCATCAATCCGACTAATATTGGCGATAAAAACACGCCCAGAATACTGGATGCTGAAGCACTGCAAATAGCTGCGGCAACATTACCACCAGCAACTGAGGTAAAAGCAATAGCTGACTGAACCGTAGCCGGTAATGCACAAAGATAAAGGAATCCCCAATAAACCGTTGGTGTCATGATTTCGGGTACTAGCAAATTCAAGCCTAATCCGATAATTGGGAATAAGACAAAAGTACTGAGAAAGACCACCAAATGAAGCCGCCAATGTCCTATGCCGGCAATAATAGCTTGACGAGATAATTTTGCTCCATGCATAAAAAACAGCAGAGCAATAGCCGCTGTGGTTAGCCGTTGAAATCCTACTTTTATTTCACCTTCGCAAGGAAAAAATGTCGCAATAACAACTACCGTCACTAATACCATCAAAAAAGGATCTATTTTTAATCTTTGCCACCAAGTCATTTATCATTTTCCTTGCTTCGCAAATAATAAGCCCGGTAAATCAGGCTAAGCAGTAAATAGAATGTCTCAACAAAATATAGGCTTAAATTGCCACTGTACGTTGTTGTTCTGCCGACTGAATACCGGCTTCAATTAATTTCATGATTTGGATTGCTTCACTTGCCGTGACTGGATTAGGTTTACCTAGCGTAATCGCATCACGGATAGCAGCATAATAAGCAGAATAATTACCAGGCAAAGTCGGTACATGTTCAGTCACTAACTCTTCTCCACGTGACAGCGTCACAATACCATCACGAATATCATATCCCCACTCAGCATGCGGAGGCTTTTCCCCTGCTTTCAATCGCTCTTCCTGAGGATCAAGACCATATTTTACGTAACTGCCTTCCATACCATGCAGCGTATAAACAGCAGATTCAGCCGCCGCCACGGTTGTTGCATGAAGAACCACTTTGATATCCGGATAATTCAACAACACGTGGAAATAATCTACCGCTTCCGCTTGTGGGCGAATCATCCCCAAATCAGCCGTAATAGATTGCGGTTTACCAAATAGTTGAACCGCTTGATCGAGTAAGTGAGGACCTAAATCATACCAAATACCACTTCCTTGCCCCGCCGCTTCACGCCATCTTTGACGTATAACCGGGCGATAGCGATCAAAATGGGCTGCAAAATATTTTAATTTGCCCAAGCGATTCTCTTGAATTAACGATTTTATCGTCAGAAAACCGGAATCCCAACGGCGGTTATGAAATACAGAAAGTAATAAATCCGCCTTTTCTGCCTGCTCTTTTAAAGATTCAGCTTGTTCAACTGTGATGGTAAATGGTTTATCCACCACAACATGCTTACCCGCAGCCAATGCCTTCTGTGCCAGAGGATAATGCGTATCATTAGGTGTCGGAATAACGATTAAGTCAATGTCGGGATCATTAAAAAGATCCTCATAGCAGGATACCACCGGAATATTTGGCCAATCTGATTTCACTTTTTCAGCATCACTACTGGAAATGGCGGCTAATTTAACACCAGTAGTACCCGCAATTAATGGTGCATGGAACGTTTTACTCGCATAACCATACCCCACCAACCCAACCTTTAACAGCTCACGCATAACAGCCCCCTCAAACTCATTAATAATATGCAGCAATTCAACATCGGTAAAAAATATCATCGGTGATGACCGTTGAGCAAATTATCTCTGAATCTACTCTTGAAGATCTTTCAACCAATCTATTCCTACAACCTATTTCCTCAATCATCATAATCGCCTATTATTCTTTTTTCGTATAGCTTCAAGTGGAATGATTTATGTATCAAACCAATGATTACCACCGAATTAATGGTTGGATTCTGGCTCCGGCGGCTTATCTGATTATGACCTTTTTCAGTGCCAGCATAATGCTTGCCTTATATATTGTGGCATTTTTTAGTCAAAACAATGCATTGAGTGCCGGGCATAATCACTTTACTTTAATGTGGTTTCTTTCTGTTGCCATTACTGCGGTAATGTGGTGTTACACTCTATGGGTATTGAAACTGCTTTTCATTCGATCAAAAAGATTCCCTCAAATTTTTATTATTTGGCTTATTGTTACCGTATTAATTGCATTGAAAACTTTCGCTTTCTCCCCTATTCCTGATCAAATGGCTTTACGTGCATTAGCATGGCCACTATTGGCAACCGCTATTTTCGTCCCCTACATTAAACGCTCTCATCGAGTCAAAATGACTTTCACACAAGATCGATAACCTCAACTTTCTTTGGTTGTTATCATTAACAATAGATTGCCCTTGGTAAGACGAGGGCATACTGATAATTTAATAAAAAGTAAACAATTTAATAAAAAGTAAACAAACTCATTTTCAGGCACAGCAATGACTGACTATTTTCTTTTATTTGTTGGAACCGTATTGGTTAACAATTTCGTCTTGGTGAAATTCCTCGGCTTATGCCCTTTTATGGGCGTATCTAAAAAGCTGGAAACTGCCATCGGGATGGGATTTGCAACAACATTCGTTATGACACTGGCCTCTGTATGTTCATGGCTGGTGAATACCTTTATTTTGTTACCACTGGACTTAATCTATTTGCGTACCCTGAGCTTTATTCTTGTCATTGCGGTTGTGGTGCAATTCACAGAGCTTGTTGTACGCAAAACCAGCCCGACGTTATACCGGTTATTGGGTATTTTCCTGCCGTTGATTACGACTAATTGTGCTGTACTTGGTGTGGCGTTGCTGAATATCAATCAATCACACGATTTTTTACAATCCGCTATTTATGGTTTCGGTGCTGCCGCGGGTTTCTCTCTCGTTATGGTACTGTTTGCCGCGATTCGTGAACGTCTGGCTGTTGCCGATGTACCCGCCCCTTTCAAAGGGTCATCTATTGGTCTTGTCACTGCGGGTTTAATGTCCTTGGCTTTTATGGGTTTTAGTGGTTTGGTGAAGTTCTGATGACATCATTATGGATTGCTATTGGTGCACTCAGTGCACTAGGGTTAATTTTTGGGTTAATTCTGGGGTTTGCTGCCCGCCGTTTTCAGGTGGAAGAGGACCCCATTGTTGAAAATATTGATGATATTTTGCCGCAAAGCCAGTGTGGGCAATGTGGTTACCCTGGCTGTCGCCCTTATGCTGAGGCCATAGCAAATAATGGTGAGATGATTAACAAATGTGCACCCGGTGGCGAACAAGCCATGCTGAAAATTTCAGAGCTGCTCGGTGTTGATCCACAACCATTGGATGGTGATGCAAGCATACAAAACCCCGCTCGCAAAATCGCATTTATTGATGAAGAGAATTGCATTGGCTGCACCAAATGTATTCAAGCCTGTCCGGTAGACGCTATTGTCGGTGCTACGCGTGCCATGCATACCGTTGTTGAAGATTTATGTACCGGTTGTGATCTGTGCGTTGCGCCTTGCCCAACCGACTGTATTACGATGATCCCTGTAGCCACCACCACTGCTAACTGGAAATGGGATTTAAAAACCATCCCGGTTAGAAATATTACTGTTCAGCCATCGTACGCCACTTCCGCCAACAGTATCCCGGTTAAAAATATTGAGGCTGAACATCATGTTTAATTTACTGAATTTACTCAATAAAAACAAAATCTGGGATTTTACTGGTGGAATTCATCCACCTGAAATGAAGCTGCAATCCAGCCAGGCTCCTTTGCGCATTGCGCCACTGCCGGAAGAGTTAATCATCCCATTGCAACAACATTTGGGGACGGAAGGCGAGTTGCTGGTTAAAGTGGGTGATAAGGTGCTTAAAGGCCAACCTTTGACATTTGGCACTGGTCGTACTGTACCGGTTCATGCATCAACTTCCGGCACCATCATTGCCATTGAACCATGTATTACAGCGCACCCATCCGGGTTGAAAGAGTTATGTGTTCGTTTATGCCCTGACGGTGCCGATCAATGGTGTACACGTATTCAGACACCTGATTATCAATCATTGGATACAGAGACGATACTGAACCGAATCCATCAAGCAGGTATCGCAGGTTTAGGTGGAGCTGGCTTTCCGACCGCAGCCAAACTACAAAATGGCCGTCATGGCCTTAAGACACTGATCATTAACGCAGCAGAATGCGAGCCTTATATCACCGCTGATGACCGCCTGATGCAGGAACATGCCGACGAACTTATCGAGGGCATTCGTATTCTGGAACATCTGCTTAAACCAGCGCAGATCCTGATTGGTATCGAAGATAATAAGCCAGAAGCAATAAAAGAACTTAAAACCGCCCTAAAAGGTGATAAATCGATTATCGTCCGGGTTATCCCGACCAAATATCCTTCTGGCGGCGCTAAACAACTGACCAAGATCCTAACAGGTAAAGAGGTTCCATCCGGTGGCCGTTCCTCTGCTATCGGAGTGCTGATGCAGAACGTCGGCACAGTGGTTGCAATCAAGCGTGCCATTATCGATGGAGAACCTTTGATTGAGCGAGTCGTTACGCTTACTGGCGAAGCAGTCACCTCACCGGGTAACTTTTGGGCTCGACTCGGTACTCCGGTACAATTTCTTCTCCAGTTAGCCGGGTTTGAACCACAATCAGAACAAATGGTCATTATGGGCGGCCCTTTAATGGGATTCACTCTACCTGACCTCAACGTACCTATCGTTAAGATCAGTAACTGTATTCTGGCACCATCCCATCAGGAAATAGATTCAAATACAGTGGAAGAGGCTTGTATTCGTTGTGGATTATGTGTGGAAGCCTGCCCTGCCCGTTTATTACCGCAACAACTCTACTGGTTCAGTCGTGGACAAGAGCACGAAAAGGCTAGAGATCACAATCTATTCGACTGTATTGAGTGCGGTGCCTGTGCTTATGTCTGCCCAAGCAATATTCCTCTGGTGCAATATTATCGCCAGGAGAAAGCTGAAATTCGGGCCTTGGATCAGGAAAACCGCCGTTCGACGGAAGCCAAAATTCGTTTCGAAGCTAAGCAAGCCCGTATGGAACGAGAAAAACTGGCCCGTGAAGAACGACACAAAAAATCGGCCGTTCAAGTTGATAGTAAAGATAAAAGTACCGTACAAGATGCGCTTTCCCGCGTGAAGGAAAAACAGGCTGATGCAGGTAAAGTTGTTGCTATAGAACCGGGGCAAATGCCTGATAATTCCGCAGTAATAGCGGCTCGTCAGGCAAGAAAAGAACAGCTTCGCGCTCGTCAAGCGGAGAAACAAGCCGCTGAAAATATTAATATTGCTCCATCTGAACCAACAAATGCAGAAGATCCACGCAAAGCCGCATTAGCAGCAGCGATTGCCAGAGCTAAGGCGAAGAAAGCAGCTCAAAGTCAAGAAGTAGTACCATCACTGGAAGCGAAAGAACCAGAAACCACCGCTAGTGAAAAACAAGACACTCGTAAAGATGCCGTCGCGGCTGCTATTGCCCGTGTTAAAGCTAAAAAAGTTCAGACTCAGCAATTAACTGAAAATCAGGCAGAGACACCGCCTGCGGAGGAAACTGATCCGCGTAAAGCCGCCGTCGCGGCTGCTATTGCCCGTGTTAAAGCCAAGAAAATTCAGGCTCAGCAATTAACTGAAAATCAGGCAGAGACACCGCCTGCGGAAGAAACTGATCCACGTAAAGCCGCCGTCGCGGCTGCGATTGCTCGTGTTAAAGCTAAGAAAGCCCAGACTCAGCAATTAACTGAAAATCAGGCAGAAATACCGCCTGCGGAAGAAACTGATCCGCATAAAGTCGCCGTCGCGGCCGCAATTGCCCGTGTTAAAGCTAAGAAAGCCCAGACTCAGCAATTAACTGAAAATCAGGCAGAGACACCGCCTGCGGAAGAAACTGATCCGCATAAAGTCGCCGTCGCGGCCGCGATTGCCCGTGTTAAAGCCAAGAAAGTTCAGGCTCAGCAATTAACTGAAACTCAGGCAGAAATACCGCCTGCGGAAGAAACTGATCCACGTAAAGCGGCGATCGCTGCTGCTATAGCCAGGGTTAAGGCCAAAAAAGGCGCTCAGGAACAACAGAAAATTTCAATAGAATAGTGATTGTTATAAATGAAATTCAGACCCGTTCAGACTGACAACAAAATGTTAAAGGTCGCAAGTTCACCTTTTACACACAATCAGCAAAGTACCAGCCGCATTATGCTGTGGGTTGTGCTGGCAGCAATACCCGGTATTACGGTACAAACTTACTTCTTTAGTTACGGTACCTTGTTCCAGCTCCTGCTTGCGGTGATTACCGCCCTGCTTGCGGAATCATTTGCTCTGTCTTTACGTAAACAGGCAATTATGCCTCGTTTGCAGGACAATTCTGCATTACTGACCGGTTTACTTTTAGGGATAAGTCTTCCACCATTGGCTCCTTGGTGGCTAATTGTATTGGGAACTGTTTTTGCAGTAGTTATTGCCAAACATTTATATGGCGGTCTTGGTCAAAATCCATTCAACCCGGCAATGGTCGGTTATGTCGTACTGCTCATATCATTCCCAGTGCAAATGACCAGTTGGTTGCCTCCTATGGATTTACTGGCAACACAAATTACACCACTAGACTGCCTGATGGTGATCTTCACCGGCCATACCCCCGATGGAACAACATTACAGCAGTTGCAACAAGGTTTCGATGGGATTAGCCAAGCCACACCGCTGGATAGTTTCAAAACCGGTTTATTGACTCACAATATTGATGACGTTCTTCGCCAACCTATACTACAAGGATCTCTGGCGGGTATTGGCTGGCAGTGGGTCAACATCGCTTATCTTGTTGGTGGGCTGATTCTACTGAATAGAAAAGTGATAACCTGGCAAATTCCGGTGGCATTTATCCTGGTATTAGGCTTATGTGCGCTTACAAGCTGGCTGATTGATCCAACCCGTTATTCGCCGCCATTATTACAACTGTTTTCCGGTGCTACCATGCTAGGCGCATTCTTTATTGCAACCGATCCCGTCAGTGCTTCCACAACACCTAAAGGTCGTTTGATTTTTGGTGCCATGATTGGCCTGTTAGTCTGGGTTATCCGTGTTTATGGTGGTTATCCTGATGCAATAGCGTTTGCGGTCCTATTGGCGAATATCACCGTGCCACTCATTGACCATTACACCCAACCCCGCGTTTACGGGCATAAATAAGGAGCCGTTATGTTAGAAACCATGCGACGTCACGGCATCACACTCGCCATTTTTGCTGCAATTACCACAGGGCTGACGGCTATCGTGAATTCACTCACCAAAAGTACTATCGCAGAACAGGCCGCATTACAGCACAAATCGCTGCTTGATCAGGTTATTCCACCAGCCCTGTACGACAACGACATACAAAACGAATGCTATCTAGTCAATGCGGATGCTCTGGGTAATAACTTACCTCATCGTCTCTATTTGGCGCGTAAAAATGGTCAGCCTGTAGCAGCCGCACTGGAAAGTACTGCACCGGATGGTTATTCCGGTGCTATTCAATTACTGATTGGCGCTAATTTCTCAGGAAAAGTGCTTGGTGTACGGGTTACAGAACATCATGAAACCCCAGGACTGGGGGATAAAATTGAAACCCGGATTTCAGACTGGATTAATGTATTCTCAGGGAAAACCATCACATCAAATCATGACCGGCACTGGGCGGTGAAAAAAGATGGCGGTGAGTTTGATCAATTTACCGGTGCCACTATTACCCCACGCGCCGTGGTAAACTCCGTCAAACGGACCGCACTTTATTTACAGACTATACCTGAACATCTCTCGTCTCTAGAATCCTGTGGAGAAAAATCATGAGTGAAACCAAAAACTTATTTATCCAAGGGCTATGGAAAAATAACTCCGCGTTAGTACAACTGCTAGGATTGTGCCCACTGTTAGCCGTCTCTTCCACTGCAACCAATGCGCTCGGCTTAGGGTTGGCAACGACACTGGTTCTAGTCTGTACCAACATTGCGGTTTCCAGCTTGCGTCGTTGGGTACCCAATGAGATTCGTATTCCAATTTATGTTATGATCATCGCTTCGGTTGTAAGTACTGTCCAGATGTTGATTAACGCCTATGCTTTTGGCCTGTATGAATCATTAGGGATTTTCATTCCACTGATTGTAACTAACTGTATTGTCATCGGTCGTGCTGAAGCCTACGCCGCGAAAAACCCAATCATGCCTTCTGCGATTGATGGCTTAGCTATGGGATTAGGAGCCACTTTTGCGCTGTTTGTTCTCGGTGCTATTAGAGAAGTTCTCGGCAATGGAACCCTATTTGATGGTGCTGATTTACTTTTGGGTAATTGGGCTAAGGTATTACGAATAGAAATCGTTCATATGGATTCCCCTTTCCTGTTAGCGATTTTACCACCTGGTGCTTTTATCGGTTTGGGATTAATGCTGGCAGCGAAATATCTTATTGATGAAAAAATGAAAACCAGAGCAATAAAAGAAAAAAGCAGTGCAATAACCATGTCGCAAGGATCGGAGAGTTCTATTTGATATGAACAAACAGAAACGTATCGAAATTTTAACGCGCTTACGGGATAACAACCCAAAGCCAACAACTGAATTAGTTTTCACAACACCATTTGAGTTACTTATTTCAGTATTGCTTTCAGCGCAAGCGACAGATGTGAGTGTTAATAAAGCCACGGCAAAACTCTATCCAGTGGCAAATACCCCTCAGACAATTCTGAATCTGGGTGTAGATGGGTTGAAAGAGTATATAAAAACAATCGGTCTCTATAACACCAAAGCAGAAAACACAATTAAAACCTGCCGAATATTGCTAGAAAAACATGCTGGCGAAGTTCCCGAAGATCGTGCTGCATTGGAAGCATTGCCGGGTGTTGGCCGCAAGACGGCCAATGTGGTATTAAACACCGCTTTCGGCTGGCCAACTATTGCGGTCGATACCCATATTTTTCGCGTTTGTAACCGTACTCAATTCGCGCCCGGTAAAAATGTCGATGAAGTCGAAAATAAATTACTGCAAGTCGTCCCGGCCGAATTTAAAGTTGATTGTCATCATTGGCTTATTTTACACGGTCGTTATACCTGCATAGCCCGTAAACCTCGTTGTGGTTCCTGTATTATTGAAGATCTATGCGAATTTAAAGAAAAAATTTACCCTGAGTAACTATTGTAATTTTCATTGCAATTTCCACACTGTTTTACGCTATTTTGCAGATGTTGCTTGCTCGACACCGCCAATTCGCGTAAAACTATTATTCCAAAAAACTATCTGATAATAACCCTCTAACTTTCTCCGCGGATATTATGTTTCAAAACAACCCGCTGCTTGCACAGCTAAAACAGCAACTTCACTCCCAAACACTTCGAGTAGAAGGTTTGGTCAAAGGTACCGAAAAAGGATTCGGATTCTTAGAAGTCGATGGGCAAAAAAGCTATTTCATTCCTCCCCCACACATGAAAAAAGTTATGCATGGCGATCGAGTGACTGCCGCTATTCATACTGACAAAGAAAGAGAGATTGCCGAACCAGAAACATTAGTCGAACCGTTTCTAAATCGCTTCGTTGGCCGTATCCAGAAAAAAGAAAATGATAATCGTTTATGGATCATTCCTGATCACCCACTGCTAAAAGATGCTATCCCTTGCCGACCGGCCAATCAAGTCACTCATCCATTTCAGCATGGTGATTGGGCTGTCGCTGAAATGCGCCATCATCCACTGAAAGGCAGTCGTGGTTTTCATGCGGAAATTACCGGCTATATTACTGAGAGTAGCGATCACTACGCCCCTTGGTGGGTAACGCTAACTCGCCATAATCTGGAACGTGATGCTCCCGCTATGACTGCCGATTGCCAGATGAACGATGGCGATCTTGAGCGCATTGACTTAACATCGCTGGATTTTGTCACTATCGACAGTGCAACCACGGAAGATATGGACGATGCGTTACATATCGCTAAGCAAGATGATGGCAGCCTGAAACTCAGTATCGCTATCGCTGATCCAACAGCTTATATTGCAGCTAACAGCGAACTGGACCAAATCGCCCATCAACGTGCTTTCACTAACTACCTGCCGGGTTTTAATATCCCCATGTTGCCGCGCGACCTGTCAGAGAATTTATGCTCTCTGCGCCCTAACGCCCGCCGCCCGGCATTAGTTTGTCAAGTTTCGATTCTGGAAGATGGTCAACTGGGTGATGATATTGCGTTTTTCTCTACCTGGGTTGAATCAAAAGCTAAATTGGTTTACGACGAAGTTTCTGACTGGCTGGAAGAAACAGGGACTTGGGAACCTGCTTCTGAAGCGATTAAGACTCAAATCACTCTCCTGAAAGAAATGAGTGAACGCCGCAATCAATGGCGTCATCAAAACGCGCTTATTTTCAAAGATCGTCCTGATTACCGCTTCATTCTCGATGATAACGGTTACGTACTGGATATCGTGGTAGAACAACGCCGTACAGCCAACCGTATTGTTGAAGAAGCAATGATTACTTCCAACCTATGCGCTGCAAAAATCCTGCGCGATAAATTAGGTTTTGGTATTTACAATGTTCATATGGGTTTTGAGCCACTGCAAATTGAGCAAGTGGTTGAATTACTGAAAGAAAATGGTATCGATGCCAATACAGAAGAGTTGTTGACCTTAAACGGCTTCTGCAAATTACGCCGTGAATTGGATAAACAGCCAACACAATTCCTTGATAGCCGCATTCGTCGTTTTCAAACTTTCGCAGAAATTAAACCTGAACCAGGTCCTCATTTTGGTCTCGGTTTTGATGCTTACGCCACCTGGACATCACCGATCCGTAAATATAGCGACATGATTAACCATCGCTTACTGAAAGCAATTATTCAAAAAACGGATGTGAAACAACCCTCAGAAGAAACCTGTTTGCAACTGGCTGAACGTCGCAGACTGAATCGTATGGCCGAACGTGATGTAGGAGATTGGCTATATGCCCGCTTCCTGCAATCACATGCAGGAACAGAACAACGATTTACCGCGGAAATTATTGATATTACCCGTGGCGGTTTACGTGTTCGTCTGGTAGATAACGGTGCAGTGGCCTTTATACCGGCACCATTCCTGCATGCCGTGCGTGATGAACTACAATGTAGCCAAGAGACCGGCACAGTGATTATCAAAGGTGAAACCGCTTACCAATTGAACGACATTATTGATGTTCGTATTGAGGAAGTCAGAATGGAAACCCGTAATATTGTCGCCCGCCCTGTGGCCTGACTTTTCTCATAACACCTTCCCTGCGTCAAACTACAGCGATTAAGCTGTAGTTTGTATTTAAAAAATTAGCTATTAGAAAAATTAAGAATATTCTCTCAACGTGGAAAGACAGTCAGAGTGCCGTGATTAAGATTAACGGTATAGGTATTATAATTGTTGGAGAAAGCGCTGATAAATTAATTGAATCTAGCATTGCTATTTAATCAATTATATATCCTTGGTGGAATATAAAATCATTAAAATAATGATTCCAATTAAATAGAAAATGCAGCCATAACGAGAGGTTTATAAATGCTTAAAAATGACATTCATGAAAAAGCAATTAAAAATTTGTATTCCAGCGAAAAAATTCCTCAATAAAATAAAACCACTCTACTGAATATGATGAAACTCATATAGAAAGAAAACTAATAGATTTAAAGGTTTCACCAAAGAGGAAATAAAACTGTCATATGAGTTTGATATGCTAAATGAGTCTATGATGGAACCAAACCGAACGTCATATGCGTAAATTTAATGAAATACCCAAGGAGCATTTTGAGTTCTTTCTCAGAGAATATGAGTGGAGATTTAGCACACTAGGAATAGAAAACCAATTACACATTTTGAAACAAATAGTTAAAGAAAAAATCTAATCGTTATCTAGGATAACCCTTTAAAATATATATAATTATGCCGTAGGGGAAAATTATTGCATTAGATATAGTCACTCAGTATGCTATTTATTTCAAAAGTATTTCTTACTTAAAACTAACTAATAGGTAGGTGATAATATGGAACATGAATATAAAGAAAAGCAAAAAAGACGCTCATCACAGTCAAAGAATGCGACTCATCATGAAAGCGATTCATTAGAATTAAATGCAGCGCCAAAAAACAGGCGCTCAGGTCATATCATGAATGGGCGTACTTCCGTAAATCATAATGAATTACCTGCTGACACTCAGCTATCTCAGATAGCAATGTTGGGTAGCCATGATGCAGGTACCTATGCTTATAGTAGAAAAAGAAATGGAATGTTCAGTAGTTTAGGAGCGCTATTTCCCTCTGCATTTAAAACCCAAAATAAGAGTTTGAGAGAGCAGGCAGAAGCGGGGACAAAATACTTCGATATTCGCGTAGCGCGGAACAAAGATGGCTCATTCAGCTTTTTTCACGGCCCTAGTGTTGCGGCCGGGGATGCTATTACCGATGTTAAGGAATTATTAAGTCACGCAGCAGGAGATATCAATAATTTTTATCTCATTAAATTTGTATTTAAAGGAGAAGGTAAGAAAAAGAATACCGCTTCTGGAACGTCGGATTCAGATATATTTTTAGAACGTGTACTCGAAGATCACCGTAATAATCTTATTACCCGTAGTGATACACCGAGTTTAAGCGAAGCAACGGTTGATTTATTGAGCAAAGGAAAGAACATCGGGATTATGGTACATGGTTATGACGGAGTTGAGTCACATTGGGCCTACAAAGAACAAGTTCACACAAAGTGGGCTAATCGAGCGAACGCAGAGGGTACAGCCAAGTTCCTTAGTGAGTTTCATGCAAATCCCGCACCTGAAGGTAAACTTAATGTTATGCAGACAAACATCCCAGTGGCTTCTATTGGACGTAGACAATTTACTTCAGGGGTAAAAAGTTACCTATCTAGAAATAATGCCGTTTTAGCCGATGCTGTTGAGAAAATCCCTCATGCGGGAATAATCAGTGCGGATTATATCGGTGACACTCATAGTGCAACCTCAGGATTTATAGAGACGATTGAATCACATAATCGACGCCTAATGAAGACAGACTAATTAAGGTAAGAAAATTGAGTATGAAAAAAACAGCCTGATATATCTCTTTCCCCGCTCTCTAATTAGAGGCTTGCAGAGCGGGATATATACCCTATGGATTTCAAGATGCATCGCGGCGACTTGACGCAAATCCAACATAACTCCTCGGCAACTTGATGCCGGTGGGCATCAGATGTCACTACCAACGGGACAAAGCTTGCACTGGAACCAGCGAGGTGAATTGCAACAAGTCACTACGATCAACCGTGACGATAATAGTGATAATAGTAATTTTTCCAAATACACGGCTGCATGCCAATCAATACGTTTAATTAGCATCATCCTTTCATGGTGATAACATTTCCCTTTCTACTTCTTTACAAATATTTACTATTCCTACTGTTTACTACTCATCATAGAGTAACTTTAATAAACATCCCGTATTAGCTACAGAAGTCTTTTAGCCTATTTCGCAACAGAGAATCTGGTTTATATTTAACCATTTTATAAAAAACTATAAATAAATATTTATATATAGTTATATTAATAAATAATTTTATTATGTTATTAATTGATATTTGATATTAACCCAGATCAACTATAATCACCCTGCCTTACAATTGTGACTTTAAAATCAGAAAATAATATTTTTATATGAACAGTCATTTCTGTAAATCAGATGGATGCGGTAGCTATATAGCTAAGTAAATAATAAATTTAATCAACCTGGAGGATTATATGTCACATTTTGAATATGATATCGTAGATAAAAACGATGCCTATCAATCAATAGAAAATGAATATATTGTAGTTAATGGAGAACGGTGGAAATATAAATCCGAAGATGACAAAACTAGTGATAAGACCTTTGTTTCCCTATTAAAAGGCAATCAAGACTATCCAACCTTGATAACCTCTGATATTAAAGAAGTGAGTCTATATATCATAGAAAATTTATTTTCTTATAATAAATACTCAACTAAATTACAACAAACTTTGAAACAAGCTGTGAATGCCGTTTTCAATGAATATTCAGAAATAAAATATTCTGAGTTACTGAATAACATTAATAATATATTCAACCTTTTCTTTATAAAAAATTACAATAGCGCTGATATCGATACAGCAATCAATATCTTAATATCAAAAATAGAAATTCATGAAAAAATAAGAAACATAAATAAGGATAAAGCCGATTTAAATCAAACTAAAGTCGATATATGGCAGGAACTGGGTATTAATGCCGAAGAACCTTTACTGAAAATATATCGTCAGGCATTCTCTACCGGGGAGATAGATGATGAGGTCTATTCAGATGCATTGCTAACTTTTATATCAGATGACAATGTATCGCTAAGTGATAAAGAAAAGTCAGATTATAACCAACGAATCAAAGATAAAGAAGATCTTTTCAAATCCTATAAAAAAGGCATTGAAAAGGTGAATGATTTTATTTCCGCTAATAATATTCATCCAGGCATTCCGGTTATTCATCCAGAAACAAATCAAAGTATCAGTATTGGAGATGACATACTATTATCTCTACTAGCCAAAGAAGAGATAGCATTAAAAAAACAACATCGTACCGAGTATAGCCAAAAAGATATTTTTGAACTGCAAGCTTTACAAGCTGCTAAGTATCATTTATTGGTCTTATCTTCATTAGGAACCATATTATATCAGGTTGTCCCTAAAGTCGGAAAAATGACTCAAGGTTATGGTGATTATCGCGATATCCTTTTTGCCCAAGATCAGGCTGAATTATTATTTAAAAAACATAATATTCACTATGATACTGATCATGTGCTTTCCCAAGAATCAAAACATATTGAAATGGAAGGCTGTATTATTTTAACCGCAGCGATCATTTATCGAATGAGAAAAGAGAATGCTAATGTGGAGCAAGCATTTAAGTATTCTACATTAGAAACAATAAAATTATTTGAAAATGACAAACAAAAACTTAATCCTTTCAATAAAAGCAACATAAAGCCAGCCGGATATTTTTCTTTTATCGATTTCAAAAAGAGAGATAAATTTGATTCACAATATAATTTTAATGAGCAATTTAATGTTTATAAAAACAAATACAGTCATTATGAATCCATTTTACTTAGTAAATTAATACTTTCATCTCCGGCGGCGCAATTAACTGCCGAAGAGATTGTTAATCCACCAGAAGAAGCTTTTCTCTATTCAGTCGAACAGGGTATGGGAAATGTCGCCATGATAAAAATGTATCAGGGTAATTGGTTGGTGGTCTCAACAATACAAGGCGGAGTGAAAGCAAGAAAATATTCCCAACAGCAAGTTGATAGCCAACCCACTTTACGTGCTATGTCCAGACCCAATGCACTATTTTTAATTGAGCGAAAAATTATGATAGGCATCGGAATATTTATGGAAAATCAGATAGTCAATACAGGAAAAAGGCTGTTTCCGATTGGTTATGAACGAGCCAAAACCTTGAGTGGTTTCTCAGAAACAAGCAGATATAAATATTCTTACGACGCATTTTGGAATGATTATTACGGCATAACTTCAGGAATGAATGTAGGAATTAGCTTCACAGATTCCCCTAAATTTAATTTTTATAAAGAAGAGAACTTACTTTCTGTTACCACAAAGATAATACAGCAAGGTTTAAACGATATTGCAATAAAAAGTAAACAAGCGCTAGATATTACTTCCGGGTGGCATATAGCAGCAACTATCCTTATTCCTTTCTATAATGTTATCTATAAAGCAACAACTGATAGTGAATATGAATTAACTGGAGAAGATATTGGCTCAATTGTCTTTGATACAGCAAATGTGCTGTTAGTTATTGCTACCTTAGGTATGTCATTGACTGAATCAATGGCGGCAAAAGTCACACAGACCACATTACGCCTCAGACAAGCCGGTCTGACCGGAAGAGCTTTAATTACAGCGGTTATCAGAACATTACCAGAGCATGGCATAATCACTTTACGCCAATCTTCCAGCATTCTGCTCGGCGGATTAATTGATTTAATCGAACCTTTACCCATTAGATCAACACTGACCTTAACTTACCGAGGAGTCGTCAGCGCAGTAGGTGCGATAAAAAATAGCATTAAACTTGAGAAAAGTTTCGCTGATATTTTTAGCAAGAGTACCAAAGGGCTTGGCAAACTTAAAAATGAATGGAAAGTCAGTAATATTTCACTCGATGAGATGGTACCTCATACAAATGAGGGAATATATAAAGGGATTTATTCAATACGCCCCGCTAATATGGAAACAGCAATTAAACAAAACTACTATATCAAGGAATATGGTGCTAATTATCAAGTCAAATGGGATGAAGCAAACCATACTTGGCGCGTAGCTAATCCGGCTTATCCGGAACAATTTAGCTATTGGCCTGCGGTGAAATTAGATAAAAATGGACATTGGGTTACTCATACCGATATATCCAATAAATTTCTTATCCTGGAACAAAGTAAAAAAATAGATCAGGAACTTGAAGCAGCACACAATAATATTAATAACGATAAAATATTGGATGCATTTATTCATATCAATACCGCATTCAAAAATTATGAAAAATATGATATCGATAAACTATCAAACATTACTGACACATTAAGCCATTTCTTGGAAAAATCCCTAAAATTTGGCAATAAAGAAGCCCTACTCAATACAGAGATAGTGAATATCCAACAAGCTTGGATACGTGAAGTCACGTTACCATTACAAAACAATCTATTACAAAACAACCTAAGTATTTCGGCTGAAAAAATTAATGCTATCAAAACCGAACTGCCTGATTTATTAAGGGAAATCTATCCCATCGGAAATCAATTACCTAATGCATCAGCAATCAATAAAATTGCCTTTGCCATTGAAGAAATACCTAACACACCGATGCCAAAGTATTCTTCTGGTAATATCCAAAAAACAATACAATACACATCGGTAGAGGGTAACCGTGTAGATATTCCTCCTGTCGGGATAACAATAACAGGTAATGATCTATTTATTAATCAAGTCACTCACGTACTAGATGAAATAAGTGAAATCCCATCCGGAAATATCGTTATTCAGGAACTTGAAAAACAGGGTTTAAATATCCAACCACCGATGATGGATGCCATTGTACGCGAAAAAGATGGTCAATTTTATGCTCATAATAGCACCGGTAACAGTATTGCCTTTGATCCAGAGAATCACTTGATTGGCACAGAAGAGAAACTTATCGAGGAGCCCTGGCGTTCCCGTGAACCGGCAGTCGCTTTATATCACGAGATGCTACATGTCTATTATAATCGTTACCCAACATGGTTTACTTCTATCGATAATAAAATAATTGATCAAAAAGTCAGTGGGGGTTTATCTTTGCTAGAAGAATCACGTATTGTAGGAACAAAATATTACGCCAACGATAAAAATACATTATTTGATTTCAGTAATTCCGACTATTTATTGGAAAATAACTCAGCCTTATTGACAGAAAATAGATTCAGAGCAGAATATGCCATATTCAAAGGTGAAAGAGAGTACGTTATTCAACCTTATTATGGTAAAGGCGATAGTCAAATTCCATTGACAAGCATCAGAATAAATATAAATGAATCACCTCGCAATGTTATGGGTGTAGGTAGTGGAAAACCTGAAAAAATGCCCGGTGAATCAGCTACTGATTACCGTAACAGAGTGAAGGAATGGCGAAAAGTTAATAAAAAACCAGGGATGGATATAGATATTGGATCAGGTGATATTAGAAAAACAAAAGCTCAATCCAGAATTGGGTTTTTACAAAAAGAATATCCTCAGTTTGAACCGCAAAAAATTGAGCTTGGTGGTGCATTCGAATTATGGACAGTACCTAACGAACCGGCGAATAGATTAATGCTGAGTTCTCATGGATATTTCTTCTCTGATAGTGCAGCGACGCAAGTCCCCGCTGGGAAAACAATCCAGTTTCTCGGTCCTCACGGTCAGACATTATTGGAAGCACCAGAAAATCCATTAAACTCCCCTTTTGATGTCACATTGGGTAATAGTGGCTTGACGATACAACCTTATGCAACGATAGAATCAGGTAATAAAGCTGGTTCGGCTAGTGTGAAAATAGGTGATAAAACGTTTACTGTGAATGATATTAAAAATATGGCTGCCGATGATATTGAAAATTATCTACTAGCCACTGGAGTAGAAGCCAATACAATCAATCATGGCAAGGTAAGAAATTACGGTATTAAATATTATGAGAAAATGCCTGATGAGGAAGTTAAGGCCGCAGTATGGAAAAATAGAGCAGACAGTACGAATATCAATAAATATGACGCACTATTGGTCAGCCCGGAAGCTGGAAATCGTAAAAAATTGTCCGATATTTTTACCCTGCTGAGAACCGACGAGAGGATGGCAAAATATGATGAAATAACCTTTGTTTCCTGTCGTGAAGAATTGAACAGAATAAATATGAAATCAGTACACGATACCGGCCTTGGCGGTGGTTATGAACCTAAACTACAACCAACGGTGATTCTTTCTCGTTCAAAACGTTCGGCGACTCTCACTCCCGATGGAGCAATAATTTATTCAGTTATTGCAGTAAATCTGCATCATAATTTCGTAACAGAAAAAATCATTGGTATCGCCCCTTTCCTGTTTATGGATAATTAAAAGGTCTTTTTGTATTACTTGAAACACTAAATTGAGGCGAGAGATGTTTTCTCGCCTCAGGATACTGACAAATCTTTGCACTTGGTATGGGAATCCAGCCTTACTCCTCGCACCGTGAGGAGTAAGAAAAAGCATCCTACGATTTTGATATCTTATTTAGCCTACTACGTAGATCTGCGGGAGCAATATAATGAGTTGTTCGTCTTATTTTTATAGGAAGAAATATATTCATTGCCTCAAGCTCTCTAAGTAATTTTCTGGCTGTATTTTCACTAACATCATATATATTTTTAACCGATTTCACTTTAAACAATCTTCCGGGTTCTTTTACACCTTTTTTGATTAAATCTTTCTGAATGAAGTTTAGCTTACTTTTATACTTTGCATTTTCCAACACATCGACAATTTCATAGAATTCTTTTGTTTTTACTTTTAAACACTCTTGTAATTCATCAAATGCGTTTAGAATAATATTAACATTAAAATCGATAAAATAAGTTAAATCTCCATAATCCTTTTGAACATAAAGATATGACATACCATAGTCTTTAGCGTACTCCTTGATAACCTTGCTTATTGAAATATATTCAAAGATATCATATCCATTCTTTAGCATATACCAGTAAAATATCGCCCTTGCCGTTCTGCCATTCCCGTCTCTAAATGCGTGTTCATACCCCATCATAAAATGAAGAATAATCGCTTTTATTACTGGTGGTATAAACCTCCTGCCATCCTCGCCATTATGATTTGCGTTAGCAAAAGCGCATAATTCTTCTAACCTATTTTCTAACTCCTTATAGTTTGGCGGGTAGAATAATGGATTGTCATCATTTCCAATGTAGATATCATTACTGCATCTAAATTCACCCGGTATATTTTCGTTTTCAGATACACCATTAGTCGCTATTCTGTGAAATTCAAGCATCAGATCCCTTGTAAGGGGTTCTTGTTTTCTTTTATCCGCTAGCTTTAACAGCATATAATTATTCAGAATCATTCTCTCATCAGGAGTGCTGGGCGCTAATTCTTCCTCTAGCATTTTTTTTGCGTCAGCTCGGGTAGTTGCTGCACCTTCCAATTGAGCGCTGGTGATGGCTTCTTCCATCAGTAAAGATGATACTAAATAATTCTGTTGAACGTTACCTGATGCTTGAGATCCTGCAATTGCGGCGACTTTACCTGCACCAAGTTGTACAATTTTGTGCAACTTTGGTTCTAGTGAATCATGTATACAAAAACTAAACTCATTCCCGCTTTTATCAAATAAGCCCGTACTTTTTTTTACCTGATCTCTACAGAACTTTACCGCATACCAGATGTGTTCAGCTTCTTTACCAGGAACTCGCCACTTAAGCTGACTCCAATGAAGGTATCTTCCTTGTTTATCAACAATATTATATTCACTGAGGTATTCCCCGAATTTAACAAAATCTAAATTTGAGAAATCAAGTTTAGGTGATTGTTCTACCGGATGTTTTGCCATGTTACCTCACATTTTAAAATTTGATGTATAGGTAAGTATGACAGTAAATCCTTAAAGAAACCAACACGAATAAACCAGATTCATGAACTGTTTGAAACGGAAGATTTATTTTATAAAAGACTTATATAAAACTTTAAAGTATCTTAAATACCATTATAAGCTTCAAATAGCACTCTTAAACTCTTATACTTTCATATCAGATTTTGGTAAAATAAGAGGTATAATAAAGACTCTTAACTATAAAATTTAAACTTAATAGGTGTGTTTGTGGCTCTAATACTTTATACCGAATCGGAATTGCTAGCAGAACTTGGGCACCGCCTCCGTGAGCACCGGTTACGGCGTAACATGCTCCAAACAGAGCTAGCGCTCAGGAGCGGTATTTCCGTCTCTGCGCTCAAAAAACTTGAAGGCAGCGGGCGGGGCACGCTTGAGAATTTCATGAAGGTCGTCTTTGCTCTGCGGCTGGAGAACGCAATTAAGTCCCTGTTTATGCTACAACCGACTAGCATTGCACAGCTTGAAGCCATGAAAGCACCAGTTCGCCAGCGCGCCCGGCAAACCCAACGTTCATCTCGGAAACCCTCCGGCAATGGCCGCGCTCATCAATCAGGAGACGCAAAAAAATGACGACGCGAAACTTTCAATACCGGTCACTGGATCGACTACAAGTGATCTACCGCGGTCGTGGGGAACAGTGGGTGTTGGGCCATCTGGCCGAAAGTACTGTACGTGGCCGCTATTTATTTGAGTACACCCATGAAGCTCTTGATAGTGGCATCGAATTCTCGCCCCTACAACTGCCACTTTCTACAGAGACTTACGCGAATTTTGAGCACTTTCAGGACTGGCTCCCTGGCTTCATCGCAGATTCCCTGCCGGATGGCTGGGGACGGCTGCTTATGGATCGGTTCCTGCGCCGTAATCATGTCGATCCCGGCCGGATTTCCGTCCTGGAACGCCTGGCATTGCTGAGCGATAACACAATGGGGGCTCTGACCTACCAACCTGCTCTGCCTTTACCGGACGACCAAGAAGACAAATATAGTATTCTAAACTTGACCGGGCTGGCTCAACAGATCCGTCAGGAAGTCACCGGTCAGGATTCGGAGGCACTGCGTGAACTTTTCCTGCTTGGCGGCTCGCCTCACGGAGCCAGACCCAAAGCACAGGTAGAATACAATCCATCCACCGGCCAGATGAAAACAACTGCATTCCCAGAAAGTGAACCTTGGTTGGTCAAATTCCCCGCAGCAGAGGAGAATCCTTGGGTCTGTGCCCTTGAAGAAGCATATGCCTGTACTGCCAGAATAGCGGGCATTGATTTCCCCACAAGTCGCTATTTCCGCCTTGGAGGGGAGCTTGCTGCTTTCGGTGTCCAGCGTTTCGATCGTGAGAATGGAATGCGGGTGCCGGTACTGAGTATGGCCGGCGCCCTACATGCCGACTTCCGATTACCCTGTATGGATTACATAGATATCTTACGGGCGACGGGCTCCATCACGCGCACTGTTGTTGCGCGAGAAATTCAGGCCCGGCGTATGGTGTTCAACGTGTTGATGCATAATCGTGATGATCATGTGAAGAATTTTTCCTTCATTTTGAATGAAAACAATGAGTGGGTAGTGTCTCCCGCCTATGATCTGACCTTTGCGGACGGACCCGGCGGACAACATCAAACCTCGGTGACCGGCTACGGAACCGATATCACCCGCACCATGTTGTTGAAAGTTGCCAAAGATGCAGGCATCGCGCCGGCCAGAATGAACAATATCATTGATGAAGTAGCGGATGTCGCCGCCAACTTCTCTCATACTGCACGGGATGTCACTGATGATATTCCCACTGACGAACTCCGTCAGGTCACAAACTGCATTAACCGAAATCTGTCCTGCCTCAAACGATAAATATCAAAGTACGAGCCTTCTGAATTCTTCTGTTAATCAGAAGGCCCCGGCGGGAGGTACTGCACATCAACCGCGTCTTGACCGTCGCCTGAAAAGGATTACAACCCTAACTCAGATAATCCAGGATGATCATCAGGACGGCGACCTAAAGGCCAATGGAATTTGCGTTCAGATTCTTTTATCGGAAGATCATTAATGCAAGCATAGCGGTTATACATCAAGCCATCTTCGTTAAATTCCCAATTCTCATTACCATATGAGCGAAACCAGTTACCGGAATCGTCATGCCATTCATAAGCATAACGAACCGCTATTCTATTCTCAGTAAACGCCCAAAGTTCTTTAATTAAGCGATATTCATGCTCTTTCGCCCATTTTCTGGTTAATAAATCCTGAGCTTCTTTTCGGCTATCCACAAATTCAGCACGATTACGCCAATGGGTATCCAATGAATAGGCCAATGAAACTTTTTCAGGGTCACGGCTATTCCATCCATCTTCCGCTAAACGGACTTTTTGAATAGCAGTTTCTCGGGTAAACGGCGGTACCGGTTGGCGAATTTCTTTTGTATTAGACATATTGTCTCCTAATTAAATTTTCCATTAACTCACATCGTATTTATTCAGCAATGCCCCGGCAATATTCATCGCCTCTAAAGCATAGTGTGTATCATTCATCATATGCGCAGTTGTAATAGCGCCTTCTATTAAGAGTAGAAGCTTCCTCGCTAAATCCACCGATGAATCTAGTGATATTTCTTCACAAATAGAAAGTATGTAAGTAAAAACTTTCCCTTTATGTTCCTTAGCAATTCTTCTTACCGGATCATCAGGATTAGGGCGTTCACCGGATGTATTGATAAATGCACATCCTCTAAAATCATCACTTGCGAACCATCTTTGTAATACCAGAAAAATATTCAGCAATTTTTCTTTAGGCGTTTTATATTCGGCTATTGATGTGGTAAACCACCGCATCCATCGTTCATCTCGCCGACGAAGAACTTCTTCAATCAGCCCCTCTTTCGTACCAAAATAACGATAAATTGTCTTACGTGAAGAACCTGTCGTACGCGTTATCAGATCAATACCTGTCGCCGCAATCCCCCTTGTGTAAATCAACTCCTCTACAACATCCAACATGTTTTCCCTGATGTTGGGCACCTGCTCACCTTCCATGTTTTTCATGGTAGAACGATCATTCTCCATAGTCAACCTCTTTACTAAAAAAATAGATTTAAATTGTTATCCCTATGATTTTAAAAACAATTATTAATATTCACCGCCTTTACCATCAAAGGTGCTCATTACCATATGAAAACGCCTTTTAATAATGATCTTATCAGAGACATGAAGAGATAATATTAAATTTTCTGCTATCCTTATCTTGATTATTATATTAATTAAAAAATAGAAATTTATTTTTAAGAGGAAATAAACAATATCATTAAATTATTTTAATAATCTATTTCGCCTATTTATTGTAAATTAATTTTAATTAAAATAATTAGGAATATTATTAATTAATATATAAAAACACCACTGATAATTAGGAAAAAATAAAATGAAGGGCGAATACCGCCCTTCTGTCAACCACCAGCTAATTTAACTGTCATACCTTTGGCTTCAAGTAACTGTTTCAATAAATCCCTTTTATCACCCTGAATTTCTATTTCACCATCCTTTACTGAACCACCACAGCCACATTTTTTCTTCAATTCAGCCGCCAGCTTAACTAATGCCTGATCATCAGCATCAATTCCGGTAATTACACAAACCCCTTTTCCTTTACGGCCACTGGTTTGACGCTGAATACGAACAATACCATCCCCTTTTGGACGCTGAGGTTTAACCGTTTCTTCCTGAATGCGGCCTTTTTCTGTGGAATAGACTAGACGCGAATTATTATCTTGCATTAACAACTCCCACAATAGATTGATTAATCTGACGCAATGCTGCCGCAGGATCGGCGGCACGGGTAATCGGACGCCCAATGACCATATAATCAACCCCAGCCAATACCGCCTGTTCTGGCGTCATGATACGGCGCTGATCGCCCGCATCACTGCCCATCGGTCGAATACCGGGAGTAACTAATTGAAAACTCTGACCACAAACCTTTTTCAGTTGCTGAGCTTCATGCGCAGAACAAACCACACCATCTAGCCCACATGCCTGAGTCAGTTTTGCCAACCTTTCTGCCTGTTGTGCTGGTGTCATATCAATACCAACACCTTGTAGATCCGATTGTTCCATGCTGGTTAATACCGTGACAGCAATTAACAATGGCGCATCATAACCATAAGGTAACAACGCCTCTTTCGCCGCTGTCATCATTCTGGCACCACCACTAGCATGTACGTTTACCATCCAAACCCCCATCTCAGCAGCAGCAGCTACCGCTCTGGCGGTAGTATTAGGAATATCATGGAATTTCAAATCCAAAAATACTTCAAAACCACGTTGGTGCAGCAATTTAACAAACTGCGGACCATGAAGGGTAAACATCTCTTTACCTACTTTCAGACGGCAATCCTGTGGATCAATTTTGTCGGCAAAAGCCAGCGCCGCATCCTGATTATCGTAATCTAAAGCAACAATGACAGGCGAGCTAATCTGTCTACCGAACGATGTTAAGGTATGAGATGTCATTTTTTTAACCTTTTTGACTAACAAAGCAATATTATGATGACGCTATGTCACTGACCATCTAATCCACGGATCGGTTTAATTGAGTCCCACGAACGACATGATGGACAGTGCCAATAAAGTGAATGAGAAGTAAAGCCGCATTTATGGCAGCGATAATTGGGTTTAGTACGAATTTGCTCACCAACCATGTCCCTTAACAAGATAATACTTTCTTTCGCTCGCCCCTCTTCTGCCTCAGCCAAATGGTAATCCATAAGGCGATAAAATAGGCGCATGGTCGGATGACGCTTTAATCGATGGTTGATATAAACTTGCGCGACTTCATGCCCTTTTTGCTGCTCGATAATATCAGCCAGCAAAAGTTCCGCCGTGGCCCCACAATCTTCCTCTACACAACGTCTCAGGAAATCTTCCCATTCATCAATCTGATTCAGATGCTGGTGACACTCCTGGAGAATAGGCAACACCTCACTAACCAACTTTTTATCTTGCTCAAGAACAGATTTTAAAGCATCCGCTGCTTTCATGTACTCTTGTCGGGCCATAAACAAGCGACCCAACATGATAGAAACTCTGGCGCAGTTTTTATCTGCCTGAACCGCTTTACTGAGATAACCGATCGCCTCATCAAGATCATCACCGCTCATCTCCTGTAAAGCGAGTTCACAATAAAAATGGGCAATTTTTTCCCGTAAATCATGTTTGCCAGATTTAACTAATTTCTCAGCGATATCAATGGCCTTTTTCCAATCACTGGTTGATTGATAAATAGTCAGAAGTGATTGAAACGCATTTTCCCGAAAATCTTTTTCATTCACCAACTGAGCGAACATATTTTCAGCACGATCATACAAACCCGCAGACATATAATCGCGGCCCAATTGTTGCGTCGCAAGCAGACGCTGATCAAATGTCAGAGAAGCGCTTTCCATGAGAGATTGATGAATGCGGATAGCCCGCTCTACTTCCCCTCTGGAACGGAATAGATTCCCCAAAGTCAAATGAGCTTCAAAAGCGGAACTATCTTCTTTAAGCATTTCAAGAAACAGATCCACGGCTTTATCTTGCTGGTTTGAAAGGAGAAAGTTAACTCCGTCAACATATTCCCGTGATAAGCGATCAGCATTTTGTTGCTTATCCTGTTGAGCACTCCTGCGCCCCATATACCAGCCATAAGCAGCGGCCACAGGAAGCAACAGAAACAACAGCTCTAACATAGGAGTTTATTCCTTGCTAAGTGCAAGCGATGAATGAGCAACCGAAGACTCAGCAGGTTGCTCCAGTTGCGCTTCGAGTCGCTTAATCTTTCGTTCAGCTCTTCCTAATGACAAACGAGCACGAAAATAAAATAATCCACAAATAACCCAGCCTAACACGAAACCACTGGCAAACAATACAGCCAAAAGTGTAGATACAGAGTAATTCCCTTTAGCAATCAGATAGTTAAATGTAACAATTTGATCGTTATTTGATCCCAGAGTCACCGAGATGACAAAGACCACCAATACCAGTAATAAAATCAGAAAATATTTCACATTTTTTCCTGTTATCTATTGTTGCTTGGACATTATGCTGGATAACGGCTCATTAAATTAGCATTTCCAGTCTGGATAAAGGAAGCAATTTATCATGATAAATGCGCCTTTCAGCTATTTTACGCTATCTTCCCGTCGATTAAGTGTAAATAAGAAGCAATTACACCGCCAAATCCTTTTTATCGTCAATCACCCGCCATTTTTCTGTGAGATAACAAATAACCATCACTAATACCGCACTAATTAACGTTGATGTGATAATATCCTGCGGCCAATGCATACCTAATGCCATCCTGCTAATCAAAACACCCATTGCCCATACCGTCACAATTATAGATAAAATATAGCGACGACGTGGCCATAAAAATCCCACTAAAAGTAGTGACAAACTTGCAGCAAACAAGGTATGCCCAGAAGGAAAAGCATATCCGGTCTCTCTTTTCCAATGAGTAAGTTGCCATTGTGGAATACGGTCATCAGCTTTTAAATAGCGTTGCAACACCTCGGCCCGCTGTTTTCGCTGGTGCTGATAAAACTCACCTGTTGGCACCCGATAGCTTTTTTCTAACCAAACAACATAGGGGCGAGGCTCTTTAGTGGTATTTTTTACCAAAACCTTTATGCCTTGCCCCGTTAAAAGGAGCATCATAACAATAGCGACCAATATTACCCCCTGTCTGGCCGAAGTAGCGAACAACAGTAGCAGCCCTAAAATAAAGAACAGAAAAACCAGATAACACCACGGCTTACCAGAAGTATTAGTAATCCAATACAGGATTTCAAGCCATAAATATTCGCCCATAGGTTGCCATTGCCAACCCACCATCAATACTGCTACAGGTGGTAGTAATAAAATCAGAGTTGCGATAATAATGGGTTTGGTAAATTGATTCATATCTAACACCAGAGACTATTTTTATACACATTTTAAAAACCTGTTCAGCGTTAACATGTTAGTGCCATAGCTGCCATTTATATATGATTATTTGAAAGTTTTTAACAGATAATTTGCGGTAAATATGGCAGAATACGCCGCACTATAATCAATCAGAGAAAATCTTTTACGCAGTGTCCGCTGATTTCCCAGACCGATATTGTTTTCCACATCTATACCTTATGGATTTCAAGATGCATCGCGACGGCAAGGGAACGAATCCCCGGGAGCATAGATAACTATGTGACCGGGGTGAGTGAGCGCAGCCAACAAAGAGGCAATTTGAAAGATGACGGGTATATGTCTTGTAACGAGTCTGAATCAACATATGAACAATAAAATGCAATTAAAACGAGTCGCTGAGGCCAAGTTACCTACTCCCTGGGGCGATTTTTTGATGGTCGGCTTTGAAGAAATCGCCACAGGCCAAGATCATGTCGCATTAGTATACGGTTCTATTTCTGGCAATGAGCCTGTTCTTTCTAGGATCCATTCGGAATGCCTGACCGGTGACGCCCTGTTTAGTTTACGTTGTGATTGCGGATTTCAACTTGAAGCCGCCCTTGCCCAGATTGCTAAAGAAGGACGAGGGGTTCTACTTTACCATCGGCAAGAAGGTCGTAATATCGGCTTAATCAACAAGATTCGGGCTTACGCATTACAAGATAACGGTATCGATACTGTAGAAGCTAACCATCAGTTAGGTTTTGCCGCCGACGAACGTGATTTCACCCTATGTGCAGATATGTATAAATTACTCGGCGTTCAAGCTATTCGTCTGCTGACAAATAACCCTAAAAAAGTGGAAATTATGACCGAAGCAGGTATTAATATTGTAGAACGTGTTCCATTAATAACCGGCCGGAATCCTAATAATGCTTATTATTTGGACACAAAAGCCAAAAAAATGGGTCATTTGTTACCTGAGCAAAATTAGTTTTTCAGTAAGATAGCCGGAAAAGACGGCACTTAAATAATCAGTGCCGTCTTTAGTATGGTGTAAAAATTATTTCAACATGTGGCGAATGACATAATGCAGGATACCACCGTGGTGGAAATAATCTAATTCAGTTCTGGTATCAATACGACATTGAGCATTAATGATTTCCTTACGCCCATCCATATAAGTCACTTTCACCGGCACAATCTGTCCCGGCTTAAGGTTATTCATCCCTTCAATATCAATTGTCTCATCACCTTGCAGATTTAGCGTCTTACGATTTACGCCCTGAGGAAATTCCAATGGTAATACGCCCATACCAATCAGGTTCGAACGGTGAATACGTTCAAATGATTCAGCAATTACCACTCTAACTCCCAATAATCGAGTCCCTTTCGCTGCCCAGTCGCGGCTCGAACCGGAACCATATTCTTTGCCCGCAATAATAGCTAATGGTGTTTTTTCTTCCTGATAACGCATAGCCGCATCATAAATCGCTAATTGTGTCTGCGACGGAATATGGCGGGTATATCCTCCTTCTACACCAGAAATCATCTCATTACGGATACGGATATTGGCAAACGTTCCACGCATCATGACTTCATGATTACCGCGCCTTGATCCGTAGGAGTTAAAATCTTTAGGTTCAACGCCATGTTCTTGAAGATAACGCCCTGCCGGGCTGTCAGCTTTGATATTCCCCGCCGGAGAAATATGGTCCGTGGTGACAGAATCCCCAAGAATAGCCAATATATTCGCACCGTGAATATCTGTTATCGTTTCTGGCTCTGCTGTCATCTCACTAAAGAATGGCGGATGGCGAATATAAGTAGAATCAGGCTGGAAGTGATAAGTTGCCGAGCTAGCAACATCCAGCGATTGCCATATTTCATCACCGTCAAAGACTTCCGCATACTCTTTGTGAAACATATCAGCCTTAATTTGATCAACGGCTTTAGCAATTTCTTTGCTATCAGGCCATATATCCTTCAAATAGATATCATTGCCTTGTTGATCTTGACCAAGAGGATCTTTAGTCAAATCCTTTTTCATGCTGCCGGATAAAGCATATGCCACAACTAGCGGCGGCGACGCTAGCCAGTTAGTTTTTATCAGAGGATGGATACGACCTTCAAAGTTTCGGTTGCCAGAAAGGACGGCACCGACGGTAAGATCAGCTTGCTTAATCGCCGTTTCAATAGATTCAGGCAAAGGCCCAGAATTACCAATGCAAGTTGTGCAACCGTAGCCAACTAGATTGAAGCCCAGTTTCTCCAGATATGGCATCAAACCCGCCAGTTCAAGGTAATCCGTCACCACTTTCGAGCCGGGTGCCAGTGAGGTTTTCACCCACGGTTGGCGTTTAAGCCCCCTCTCAACCGCTTTCTTCGCCAATAAACCCGCAGCCATCAGTACACTGGGATTAGATGTGTTGGTACAGGAAGTTATCGCGGCAATGACGACAGCTCCCTCTGCTAACTCGTACTTCTGGTTATCCTGATTAACTGGCGCTGAAACGGCTTTCCCCTGGGATTTATTCATTTCCAGATCAACGGCTGATTGAAATACTTGAGGTACTCGCGCTAAAGCCACTCTATCTTGTGGACGTTTCGGTCCAGCGAGGCTCGCTTCCACTGTTGACATATCCAGTTCAAGACTGCTGGTAAATACCGGTTCATCACCAAGATTTCGCCATAATCCCTGAACTTTACAATAGGCTTCCACCAGCGCAATCTGCTGTTCTGTACGCCCTGTCAACCGCATGTAGCTCAGGGTAATATCATCTACCGGGAAGAAACCACAAGTTGCACCATATTCTGGCGACATATTGGCAATGGTTGCCCTGTCTGCCAGCGGCAAATCAGCTAACCCATCCCCATAAAATTCAACAAATTTCCCGACCACGCCATGCTTACGCAGCATCTGAGTTACTGTCAGTACAAGATCTGTTGCGGTAATCCCTTCGCGTAACTTGCCGGTAAGTTTAAAACCCACTACATCAGGAATAAGCATGGAAACAGGTTGCCCTAACATAGCCGCTTCAGCTTCAATACCGCCTACACCCCATCCTAAAACACCGAGGCCATTGATCATAGTGGTATGAGAATCGGTACCAACCAAGGTATCAGGATAAGCCAGCTCCCGCCCATTATGCGTTTCATGCCAAACTGTTTTTCCCAAGTATTCCAAATTTACCTGATGGCAAATCCCAGTTCCTGGCGGAACAACACGAAAACGGTTAAATGCTTTTTGCCCCCAACGCAGAAAGAGATAACGTTCATAGTTCCGTTCCATTTCTAATTGAACATTTTGTTCAAAGGCTTTTTCCGTGCCGAATTTATCCACCATAACTGAATGGTCAATAACCAAATCAACGGGTGATAGTGGATTAACTTGTTCAACATCACCACCAAGACGCTGAACCGCTTCTCTCATAGCCGCTAAATCAACAACGGCAGGAACACCGGTGAAATCCTGCATCAATACACGCGCTGGCCGGTAAGCAATTTCTCTGTCTGCATGACCAGTATTCTGCCAATCAACAATTGCTTTCAAATCATCATCAACAACAGAATTGCCATCAATATTGCGAAGAAGATTTTCCAGCAGAACTTTCATGGATTTGGGTAAACGGGAAATATCCCCCAAATGTTTAGCAACCAGTGGTAAGCTGTAATAATCATATTGTTTACTTGCAGCGGAAAGTGTTGAAACACAAACCTTTTTCAAATCAAACGACATAACTCCTCCTTCTTCTTATATTGGCATAACTCAAAACCACCTTAACGATAATGGCACACATTAAACATAACATATAAGCAAATATTTGTTTTTTATTACCGCACAATGGGTCAATTCAGAGTATCCATCAGAATTTCAGTAATAAATTTTGATAATTTAGTCGGGTAAACAATCGAATGATAATCAGATAGAATTAGCTCGCTAACAATTCAATTGGATTCAATTTATCAATTAAAAAAACAAGGACAAAATAATGGATATAAAAAACGCAATTACACATAACCAGGAACATATCGCAAAAATCAATGAAGCTAATACATTCTTTCACATCGACGACACTTATTTTAATATAGAAAATACCAATAAATATAACGAAAAAGATGGTTTAGTTCAGTTCATTATAGCCAAACAATTATCTGATAACCCAGAAATTATAGAGAAAACTAATAGTTTAAGTAAAACATTAATTGCACTCTCCTCCATCGCAACCAATTATGTCAATAAATACGCGGAAAAATATGGAGAGCAATATAAAACAGATATGGACTTTTGGAGTAAAGTGGTTAACAAGTTACCTCTAATGGGCACCAGCAAAGTTGAATCGAAAAATTACACCGATTCATTAAATGGTTTAAGCATCTCAAAAAGTTTCCTTAATTTCATTATGAATGTGGTTGTATTCGAAAATACAGATATGCTGCCAGATTTCGCTAAGTTCCTTACTAAACAAGGGGAAACGATTCGTTTAGGTATACGGAAAAATAAAGGCTTCTATTCTACTGTAACACTGACGATTGCGATCGATACCTTGATTGTAGGAGATAAGACCGTATATATTCCGAAACTAAAACTCTATCGGGTTAATTTTGATAGCACTAATTCAAACTTTTTATCAAGTTGTGCTTCCAATGAAAATGTCAACGTTGATTTTGAGTATTCATCCTTAATATCGGTCCTAGACTATGAAGCACTCGAAGATCCTGAGATTAAAGCCAGTTTTGATAGTTTCATTAACAAACAAAGAAAAACATCAATAGAAGAGTCCGATGACTTCTTCAGCGGTGAGTTTGAACCCATCTGATAAGTAAATTTAGGGAGCTAATAGCAATATTAACTCCCTAATTATTTCATTATACGATTGGTAATTTGATATCTTTGAACATAGCTTCGATATCTTCATTTGAGCGTAAAGCAACTGCTTGATCAATAACATCACGCGTCAAATGAGGCGCGAAACGCCACATAAAGTCATACATGTAGCTGCGTAAGAAACTACTGCGACGAAAACCAATCTTAGTTGTGCTATAGCCGAATTTATCACGCATATCAATGCAAACCAGATCTTTATCCTGTACCGGATCAACCGCCATGTTGGCAATAACTCCCACACCTAACCCTAACCGGACATAAGTTTTAATAACATCAGCATCCGTCGCAGTGAAAACAATTTTAGGTTTTAAACCCACTTTATCGAATGCAATATCTAACTCAGAACGACCAGTAAAGCCAAATGTATAAGTGACCAGTTGATATTCAGCTAATTCTTCAATTGAAACGCTCTCTTTACCTGCCAGCGGGTGATCCGACGTCACCACCAATGTCCTGTTCCAATGGTAACAAGGCAACATGACCAAATCTTCATATAAATGCAGGGCCTCAGTTGCAATAGCAAAATCAGCATTACCTTTACTCACAGCTTCAGCAATTTGCGTTGGCGACCCCTGATGCATGTGTAAAGAAACCTGCGGATAACGTTCAATAAAGCCTTTAATCACAGGAGGTAATGCATAACGGGCCTGTGTGTGGGTAGTAGCAATATATAGCGAACCACGATTCGGATAAGTATGTTCACTAGCAACTGACCGTATTGCATCAATCTTAGATAATACTTCACGAGAAATTCGGACAACCTCTTCACCTGCGGGAGTAACATGCGTCAGGTGTTTACCACTACGGGAAAAAATCTGAATACCTAATTCATCTTCAAGCATTCTGACTTGCTTACTTATCCCTGGTTGAGATGTATACAATCCTTCTGCCGTAGATGAAACATTAAGGTTGTGGTTTACCACCTCCACGATGTAACGAAGCTGTTGCAATTTCATATAAACACCATCCCAAAATAAACGCTGTGAACAATTATGACTTAGAAACCTGGACTGATATTGCTGTTTGCTATTTATTATAACGAATAGAAATAATATTGTTATCGCATATAACCACTATAACACGATTATATATTTATATAACGAATAATCTAAAATTCATAATGAATGTTTAGCGCGATTCTAATTCATACATTTTAAGATACTGCCTATAGACGAAAAAAGCCAACCTATAAGGTTGGCTTAATAGAAGAAAATAATCCCTTTTCTAAGAAAAAGAGAGTGTTGATTCTGTCAAAAATTGCTACTTTTTATCTTTCTCAACCCATTTTCCATCAACATAAAACACACTCCAACCCGTTGCCTTGCCATTTTTCTCCGAAGAAGCATATTGCTGTTTAGTTTTACGGCTAAAACGGATAACTGTTTTATTGCCTTCCGCATCCGCCACAGGAGCATCAGCCAAATAACGCAATTTCTCCGGCAGACGCTCTTTAAAACGCGCTAGCTCTTCTACCAGTGGCGCTCTGGTCTCTCTAGATTTAGGGAAAGTATTCGCCGCTAAAAATACGCCAGCGGCACCATCGCGCAATACAAAATAGGCGTCAGATTTTTCACAAGGAAGCTCTGGTAACGGAACCGGGTCCTCTTTTGGCGGCGCGACTTCCCCACTACGCAATATCTTGCGAGTATTTTTACAAGTTTCATCGGTACAGCCCATGTATTTACCAAAACGCCCCATTTTCAGGTGCATTTCAGCGCCACATTTATCACATTCGATAACAGGACCGTCATATCCCTTAATGCGAAATTCGCCCTCTTCCACTTCATAACCATCACAAGCAGGGTTATTACCGCAAACATGTAATTTCCGTTGGTTATCAATAAGGTAGCTGTCCATCGCCGTACCACATTTTTTACAGCGACGACGGGCGCGCAATGCGTTTGTTTCCGCCTCATCCCCTTCCAAGATATTAAGAATTTCATTCTCAGGGATAAGGTTTATCGTCTGTTTACAACGCTCTTTTGGTGATAACGCATAGCCAGAACATCCCAGGAAAACGCCAGTAGTTGCTGTTCGAATGCCCATAGAGCGCTGACATGTCGGGCACTCAATAGAGGTAATTACCATCGGATTGGGCCGCATACCCCCCTCTTCCGGCTCTTTATTGGCGACGTCTAGCTGTTCACTAAAATCAGTGAAAAACTCATCCAGAATCCCTTTCCATTCGGCTTTATTACTTGCAACCTGATCAAGCTGATCTTCCATTCGCGCAGTAAAATCATAACTCATCAGCTCGTTGAAATTCTCTTCCAGACGATCAGTAACAATCTCCCCCATTTTCTCTGAGTAGAAACGGCGACTCTCTACGCGAACATAACCACGCTCCTGAATTGTAGAGATAATGGAAGCATAAGTGGATGGCCGACCAATACTACGTTTCTCCAGCTCTTTCACCAAGGATGCCTCACTGTAACGTGCCGGTGGTTTGGTGAAGTGCTGGCTTGGGATCAGTTGTTGCAAATCAAGTTCTGTACCAATTTCAACAACTGGCAACGTGTGGTCTTCATCACCTTTGCGCAATACAGGCATCACTTTTGTCCAGCCATCAAAACGCAATGTACGACCTTTGGCTCGCAATTCAAAATCACCCGCTTGTACAGTCAATGTTGTGGAGTCGTATTTCGCCGGAGTCATTTGACAAGCCACAAACTGACGCCAAATTAGCTGATACAGCTTCTGTGCATCCGCATCCATATCTTTCAGTTGTTCTGCCATGATATCAACACTGGAAGGACGAATCGCTTCATGCGCTTCCTGTGAATTCTCTTTACTGCTGTAAGTATTGGCTGCTTTTGGCAGGTATTTATCGCCAAAATTATCACTGATATAACCACGAACCATATCCAGCGCATCCTGACTCAAGTTAGTTGAATCAGTACGCATATAAGTAATATATCCGGCCTCATACAAACGCTGAGCCATCATCATGGTCTTTTTAACACCAAACCCTAAACGCGTGCTGGCTGCCTGCTGCAATGTAGATGTGATAAACGGCGCACCCGGTTTACTGGATGTTGGGCGATCTTCACGATCGATCACCTTGTAACGGGCTTTTTCCAGCAAAGAAACAGCGGCTTGGGTTTGTTCACTATTAACCGGCTTAAACGGCTTACCCTGCTGGTGGGTCACTTCCATATGCAGTGAAATTTCACCTTTCGCCAGCAAATCAGCATGTAATTGCCAATATTCCACCGGCACAAACGCTTTAATTTCACGCTCTCTTTCTACCACAAGGCGTACCGCCACCGATTGCACACGACCGGCGGAGAGCCCTCTGGCGACCTTCTTCCACAGTAGCGGAGAAACCATATAACCCACGACTCGATCCATGAAACGGCGAGCTTGTTGAGCATTTATTCGGTGAATATTCAATTCACCCGGATTATCAAATGCCTGCTTGATGGCATTTTTAGTAATTTCATTAAAAACAACCCGACTAAAACGGCCACTATCACCGCCAATCACTTCCCGCAAGTGCCATGCAATGGCTTCTCCCTCGCGGTCAAGATCCGTTGCGAGATAAACATGATCAACTTTTTCAGCCAGTGATTTTAGCTCTGCCACGACCTTCTCTTTGCCCGGCAAAATCTGATAATTCGCTTCCCAACCACGGTATGGATCAACCCCCATACGGTTGACTAATGCAGCTTTCTCATCTTTTTTAACCTTCTTCTTAGACTTATCGGTAGATGAGCTCGAACTCTTTTGGCTGGCTGAGCCACTGGTCGGCAAATCACGGATATGACCAACGCTGGATTTCACCACGTAGTCACTCCCCAAATATTTGTTGATTGTTTTGGCCTTTGCCGGGGACTCCACTATTACAAGAGCTTTACCCATAGTTATCTTTACCTAATTATCTTTTCAGATGGTGGAATTCACTGCGCCATATCACGGTATTTAAAACCTCTTTTTATATTGCGATAGATTCTCAATATATCAACTTATTTTTATTCAGTTGATTCCCCCGAACTCGAAACATACTGAATTATCTAAGGTATTTTAGATACCGCCCATGAGCTATGCAAATGAATGAAGTGATCACCGTAAACAAAATCTTCCATCTGCATGATGAAAAGTTCACACTCTACCTGATAAAAAATGATGCGCAACAAATTATTTTTGATAAGGACAGAAAAAGGTAGAAACAGAACAACACCGATTAAAGGGAAACAATGGACTAAAAAAAGCCAGCGATATTATCCACCAACGTGAAAATTTTATTCATAGAATGTATATAAATAGCGTAGAACAAGAAGGAGATGTATAAGTATTGATGGTGAATCTTTTCTAAGCGAAAATGGTTTACCCACAGTCAAAAGTACTGCCATTTTCAATATGTTCAAACACCTGACGCATATCCTATCGAAACAATATTATCTCGAAAATTAATGACAAAAATTTATTGAGCAATGAATAGGCAGATATATGAAAACGATATAAAAATATATCTGCCGGGTATATAAAACACCGCTGATGACAAACTACAGGTATTAATTACACTTCTAAGGTGAGATCAGAGAAAAAACCCGCCACCAAACGATTAAACAGCTCTGGTGCTTCCCAGAATGGCCCATGCCCTAAGTTGAGCAAGTTATACACCCGACCAGTCCAAAGATTTTTGTAGGTTATCCCGTTAATGTAATCAATATTAACAAATAAATCTTCTGCACCATTAACGATAGCCAGTGGTGTTGGGTTTGTTTCAACCAATAACCGTTGATCCATAACGTCCGGTGAAACCGACGCTTCAGACATATACTGCCGAGCCAAACCATCGGTCCGCGCTACTGCGGCTCTTAAAAATGGCTCACAAAGTGCGTCTTTTCCATACAACGCCAAGGTATAATCTGTAATCTCCTCTTCTGTCAGCGAAGCCTTACCAGATATTGCCATAAACCGGCTTGGTTTAAATCCAAGACTAACATTCTCTGCACCTGGGCTAACCGGCGGCGTGCCACAAATCATTAGCCCAACAATCCCTGGGAATCGCGAAATCAGCTCCAAACCGATATGTCCTCCCAGTGACCATCCGAAAACAGCAACTTTATCGATGCCTAATTTTTCCAGTACTTCAATGATGCAAAGGGCATAGCCAGGTATCGAATAGGTCCGGCGAGGGTCCACTGCATTTGATGAAGCACCGTGCCCGGGTAAATCAATAGCTAAAATCCGGTATTCGTCACCAAAACAGTTAATTTGATGGCGAAAAACCTCTTTACAACTTGAATTACCATGTATAAGGAGGACCGGTAACCCATCACCTCCCGTATCAGCAACAGAGATGACAGCATGACTGGTATGAATATCGTATTGTGAAGTAGCCATAATACTTTATTTCCTTATGAATATTATTATAAGTTGCCATTCTTCGAGGATTTGCATAGTGCGTTTAAAGATGCCAATAGCGCTGTACAAAAATGACTTGTACTTGCTTGAAGATCAGCCAGGCAAAACAGATAAACGCAAAGCCAGAGTATCAACTATTGGTGTAGAAAAGCCTGCTGCTCATCACAAGCAGGAAGGGGGATGTAAAGCAAATTATGTAACACCTGTAATATTTTAACAGGGCCAAAATAGCTGGTTTTTCAGTGGAATAACATCATGAGAATAAGCGTCGTTCTGTTCAATTAGCACATTACAATTAAGCAATATATCGAGGCGTCCCTGAACGTCGAAATAGAACGCCTTAGGATACGCCAAGATAATTGATCCAAAATAGCAGATTTAATTAAAGCAGAGGCTTCTCCCCTCTTTGCCACCAGCGCAATAACAGTTTATCAATACTTTCCATTGCACTGCCGGTGAAACGCTCTACCATGCGTTTACGGCGTGTATAACTGACACCAATAACTTCACAATTATCTATTTGAGCAATCAACAGATCATCGCTGACACCAATTTCGTCAATTAATCCCTTCTCTTTCGCCTGTGAGCCGTACCAATATTCGCCTGTCGCCACACTTTCCACGTCAAGTGATGGGCGATGTGTATGGATAAACGCTTTGAATAGTTCGTGAGTCTGATTCAGATCTTCCTGAAATTTTTTCCGTCCCTGCTCTGTATTTTCTCCTAACACAGTCAGTGTGCGTTTATATTCACCAGCCGTATGGAGTTCTACATCGATATCATTTTTCTTCAATAGTTTATGAATGTTCGGAATCTGAGCGACCACGCCAATAGAACCAATAATAGCAAAAGGTGCAGCAACTACACGATCAGCAACACAAGCCATCATATAGCCTCCACTGGCAGCAACTTTATCTACGACGATAGTCAAGCGAATACCTTTCTGACGCAAACGGGCAAGTTGAGAGGCCGCCAATCCATAACCATGCACCATACCTCCAGGACTTTCCAGACGTAGCAACACTTCATCTTTTGCATCTGCCACGGCTAGAATTGCGCTAATCTCTTCACGTAATGAATCGACTTCATGTGCATCCATACTCCCTTTAAAATCCAGTACATAAAGACAAGGTTTCTGTAACCCTTTATGACCGGCCTTAGCATCACTTTTCTTCTGCTTAGATTCGAGCTTTTGTTGCTTATTAAACTCTTTCTGCCAGATTTTCCCTTCCGCTTCTGTCATGCGCGCCCGCTGCATTTGACGCTGTTTATCCCGATATGACTCACCGAGATCGACGAGTTTCAATTCTCCTTTTAGCGAAGATTTCCGCATTCCTATGCCGATACCGAATATTGCCAGAGCAATAACCGCCAACACCAGCGTAACTACTTTGGCTAAAAACAACCCGTAAAGAGATAAGTACTCCACAAAATCCACCTTTTTTTAGACTATGAATTTACAATAAATACATTTAATTTTTTCATTTAAAAACAATATATTATAATTAATTAGTATTCAATAAAAACGAATATGTACAAAATAAGAACGTTCAGTATATCGATCTCGGTAGCTAATTCTACACCATTAGATGGAGAAATGGGGGACCAGTTCAAAAATGAAGAATAGATTGCAGAATCACAAAAAAACCGGTGTTTCAACCAAGCACTATGACTGTTACAACTACCTGATCGCTACGACTATCTGAAAGAAAAGAGAGAAATTATTGAACAATGGAAAAGTAAACTGCTATCACTGTGAGTAAAGAATAAGGGGTAAATAACCCCCATCATTATGCTGCCCTTAATCAATGATATGTCACCACCTACGGTTATTTTAGATACAAAAAAACCGCAATTAAGCGGCATATATGAAAAAACTCACCGAAATGGATTTAGTTGTATAATTTGTCTTTGCTTATAATATTAACGATATGATGACAACAATCATGAGACATCGAGTTCGGTTCCCACCGAGAAAGTTCACTCATAGAAAGATGTGTAACACTCCAAGGCTTAACACCATTAATCCCAATTCCACCCTCTGTCAGCACATCGATAAATTTATGCCGCATGGTGTCATACACCCTAACATCAGCTAATGCTATTATTCCGCTCGCCCACAATGTACCACCAGCAACACTTTGAATATTATCGCAAATAATATGATTGTGCTTTAAGACTAGCCTTCTGTATATTGAACGCCCCAGACCTGCTGCCTGATAATCTGGCGAAATAAATGCCCCCTTTATCTGCTTGCCTGTCTTTTTTATACCATCGTCATAGAAATTAAAATCATTGTATGCAATGCGACCTATTAACTCATCCTCATCAGGATTGTTCATGTCAAGATCTATTAGATACTGAATAATTTCTTGTTCATCGTAACCACTATCAAGCATCTCAAGAGACTGAGACTTATAGTAATCTTCAGTGAAGCATCCTAATCGAATGATCCCTATGTAGTAATGATACTCGCCACCACTTAAGAGGTATTCAATTACCTCTAATAAATCACCATCTTTTGATAAGTGATAGAACTTCTCTACAATCTCTTCTTTTATACAGTCAGGTTTTCTACTTAAATCTTTAATATATGAATCGTTCAGATCAGGGGCCATCTTTATCTCAACTATACACTAGCAACAGGGTTATATTTCTGAATAAAATCACAAACAGTTTTTTCAATATTGATATTTATTGAAGACAATCTATCTTCCAATTCAGGATACTGATATGCCGGATTTACAAGATATCTTATCTTGTCTTTACAAACAGTAAGTTCAGCATATGGGATCACCTTGAACTTGCTTGAGTTGTCTATGTTTTCAACAGTAACGATAAACAATTGACGCTTAATATCAACTCTACAGCTTAAGCGTCTAACAGAAAACATCCTCTGTGATGGCTCATCAAAAAAAGAATTGATAACTTCCGTTGAGTGGCTAATGGTCTGTATAGACCTAGTATGTTCAGTTCTCATATAGCCCCCTAACATTATGAAATTGAGGTGAATAGCGCTTAGCATGATACAAATTTATATCACCTAACATGATAATAGTCGCATTGAACCTCTAGTTCAACAAATTTAACAACCCGCCGCTTGTACAGCAATAGCCCAGTCATAATCATGATCCCGACCAACTTCCGCTACTTAAGTTGCCATTACGACATTGAACAGAAAATCTCATGTAAGGCTTACTTCTATACTGGTAAAAATAACTCTGCTTCGATTTCGTCAGAGTTATGCTAATGTGCCAGTACCTTAAATGCTTCTCTCATCGTAAAAACCACCAGTGTTAACTGATGGCTATTAGCATAATTCAGGTTGGCTTCAACTAAATAAAATCGTTACATAGCTCTTGTAAGCTATTAATAACACGTCCCACATGGAAACCATCACAAGCAGCATGATGCACCTGAATTGCCAAAGGCAACTGAGTTTGATTTCCATTTTGGTAAAACTTTCCCATTGTAAATATAGGCGGAAAATAATCCGTAAAACTCGCCATGTTCAAGTTAAATCCATCAAAACTTACCCACGGCACTGATGATATGTGAAAGTGGTTTTCAGGTAGTTCTGGTTTAGAAAAAAAGCAAAAATCATCTTTATAGGTTTCATAATCAGCAGAATAATTTTTCATAAACTCTGCCAAATCAGAATTGAACTCAGTCCAAATCGCCGAGAATGTTTCGGTTTCCTTATGAAAGATTGTATACGCAGGATTTACATCATCCCATACAATTAATTCTTCATCTTTTATAGCCATTCTGAATTCAGAGTAAGAGTTCACAACTTTAGATATTAAATAAATCATGGTTGGGTAGAATTGATATCGTTTTTCTACCAACGTAGATAACAAATGGGTAATATCAATTTTAGTTGTTAGACTAAATCCGCATTGCACGACATTACGGTAATGCAAGAAATGCTCTTTCCTATCCCAGAGTTCTATATCAACCTTTGAGTAATTCATGTTTTCCCCTTCTAATGTAAGATTTAACAAATCAATTAAATTAGAAGGGCTGTTCTCTCTGTTTGTATTGGGATCATAATCACTCCGGTACGAAATTAGATTAAATACTCAATCTCTGATGAAGAAAAATTATACATTAGCTAAAAACAAATAACTACCAACACAGCATTATCTTTACAAATCAGACAACAAGAAACTCCGCACCATAAAAACTTACGCAAACCGCTATAACCTGCCATGTTTCTCCGTTTATCTCCTGAGCAATCAACCTTGGCAAATTTGACTCAATATATAACTTTCTGTTTTGATAGCCCGAACGGCCTCCGACGGTAATAAATCGCGCCGTCAATAACAGGAAATCTTCAAATGTTACATTACCAACCAAAACATGACCTTCTACAACAACGCATTATTTTAGTGACAGGCGCTGGAGAGGGTATTGGCCGTGAAGCGGCTTTAACTTACGCCCGTTATGGCGCACAAGTGATCTTACTTGGCAGAACAACGTACAAACTGGAAGCTGTTCAAAAAGAGATTGAACAAGTAGGTGGTGCTCCCGCAACTGTTTACACAATGGATCTGCTTACCGTCACAGCCGAAGAGTGTCAGACATTCGCTAACGATTTAGCACAACATTATCCGCGTCTGGATGGCGTATTGCATAATGCCGGTTTATTGGGAGTTGTCGCACCGATGGCAGAGCAACCCGTCCAATTATGGCATGACGTTATGCAAATCAACGTCAATGCGACCTTTATGTTAACCCAAGCCTTATTGCCGCTATTATTGCAGTCACCCGACGGCTCATTAATCTTTACCAGTTCGAGCGTTGGTCGCGAAGGTCGCTGTGGTTGGGGAGCCTATTCTGCCTCTAAATTTGCAACCGAAAGCATGATGCAAGTTTTAGCAGAAGAATATAAACACACTTCTCTGCGCGTTAACTGCATTAATCCCGGCGGTACACGCACAAATATGCGCGCCCGCGCATTCCCTAACGAAAATTCTGCTAAACTGAAAACACCGGCAGATATTATGCCGCTGTATCTTTATCTTATGGGCAGAGATAGTCTGCATAAAACAGGCATCAGTTTTGATGCACAACCCGGACGCAAAGCAGGGCCAGCCGAATAATGACAATCAATGACAGCCAACATCAAAAAAGGCAACAACGCCTAAAAGAAAGAGTGGATTCCCGTATTGAAGCCGCCCAATTAGAACGAGGTATTCTCATTGTTTTTACCGGCAATGGTAAAGGCAAAACCACCGCTGCATTTGGTACCGTGACCCGTGCGATAGGTCATGGATTTCGTGCCGGTGTGATCCAGTTTATTAAAGGTACATGGGAGAATGGCGAAAAAAATCTACTAGAACAACATGGAGTGAATTTCCATGTTATGGCGACAGGTTTTACTTGGGAAACTCAAAGTCGGGAAACCGATACTGTAGCCTGCCGTCAAGTATGGCGTCATGCGTTAGAGATGTTATCTGATCCCGATTTAGATCTAGTTGTCCTGGATGAACTGACTTATATGGTGAGTTATGGCTATCTTCCTCTGGAAGAAGTTATTACTGCGCTCAACCACCGACCGGAACACCAATCCGTTATTATCACCGGTCGCGGTTGTCATCGTGAATTATTGGAAATGGCAGATACCGTCACAGAGATGCGTCCGATAAAACATGCCTTCGACGCCGGTATTAAGGCACAAAAAGGGATCGATTGGTAAAAAAAGGTCCCGTTATGACACGAGACCCAGAAAACTTAACGGCCTTTTGGTGCGGTTGTTCGCCCCGCTTTCTGGCGTGAACTGCCCGGACGTTTTCCTGCCGATGGACGCGATGCGACTTGAGCATGGCGTTTAACCGCTCGGCGGATTTGGTTAGCTTTAAGGCGACGTTGATCAGGTCCCACTGCCACTTTGGAAACCGTCTCTTCATTCAAATCCACTAATTGGCGTAAATAGTTAGTCTGCTCCAGACCCAGTTCTGTCCATCCCCCGCGTGGTAAGCCTTTTGGCAAACCAATATCACCATAACGCACACGAATAAGACGGCTCACCTGTACACCAACTGCTTCCCAAAGACGACGAACTTCACGGTTACGTCCTTCTGTCAGTGTGACGTTATACCACTGATTCATTCCCTCACCGCCTTTAAACGCGATAGTGCGGAATGAGGCGGGACCATCTTCCAGTTGAATGCCCTTAGCCAGTTGTTTCAATTTAGCATCATCAACTTCACCAAAGACACGAACAGCATATTCGCGTTCAACTTCACGGCTTGGGTGCATCAAGCGATTAGCTAGCTCACCATCCGTGGTAAATAGCAACAAACCACAGGTATTTACATCCAGACGCCCAACCGCTATCCAGCGGGAACCTAACAATTTAGGCAGACGATCAAAAACCGTTGGCCGCCCTTCTGGATCATGACGAGTACAAAGCTCACCCTCTGGTTTGTAATAAGCCAGAACACGGCAAACCGCTTTTTGTGATTCTTTGATATTTAATATCCGACCATCGAGACGGATTTTCGTGGCGGGCTGAACTTCAAGGCGATCACCTAAAGTCGCAATCTTACCGTCAACACTGACGCGCCCTTGTTGAATATAACCTTCTATTTCGCGGCGGGAACCGTGACCGGAACGCGCGAGAATTTTCTGTAACTTTTCAGATTTCTGTGTCTTACCGCTCATTGAGCAACCTCTGTTGTCGCCTTCACAGGCGTCGTGTTATATATCAATCAATACGTTAATAGTGGAATTCAATCATAACAAACTGATTTTAATACATTTTATAGCGTAGAATGCTAGAAAATAGCTCATACATTCTAATCCGTGGCCGAGCATTCTACACTAATTTCAGACACAATGATTCTAATCCAGCAATTCCCATCACGCTAAAACTGAAAACATCATGGCTGGCGTAAGGGAACAACATCTCCATCCTTATCGCGATTTACCGACATTTAATATGACGGATTCCCCATTATCAGAATTAAAAAACCCAGCACCGATCACATTTCATACTACCCATTCTGACGATCAATTAGTTACGCATTAAAATGGTTCAATAATGTAACTATTAAATAATCAATATTCTCTGTGGTAAATGGTCATTTTATACCCGAAGCCTGACCGCAGATGCTCAGGTCACTTATTGGTTAGCATCACTGACTTTTTAACACTTAAATTAAACAAAAGGGATAGTACGATGAGTAAACGCAACAACTCGGTGGCGAGAGGCACGAGTTATCTTTTAATTTACCTGACGGCAATTCAGCCGCTACACCCGGCGATTGCTGCGGGGATCACACCGGACAATAACCATACGCAGGTACAAAATCAGGGCAATGTCCCGGTTGTCAAT
>NZ_RCWC01000008.1 GCF_018448935.1 Photorhabdus noenieputensis
AACAGGCTTATTGTGACCGTAATGTTGTCGAACGCTGTTTTGGTTTTTTGAAAGGTAATAGACGTATTGCAACACGCTATGAAAAAACAGCACGAAACTATCTGTCGATGGTGAAATTAGGCTGTATTCGACTCTTTTGCCGGAGATTATATAATTAAGGGACACTACCTAGGTGTCTCCCCCGCAAAGAATTCGGTATCCACAGTGCAGAATATTACCCGCTCAGTCATTAATAACGGATATAGTGGTATGATGGTATGGTCACCTAATACAATATTTACAATTGACCAAGCATCCCAATATTACACCCAAATCATTAAAGCAGAAGAGGGGGTAAATGAAGAAGTTATCTATGTCCCGGATACCAGCAAAGACAATGCAAGTAATTATGAATAATTACATTGTTAATACTTTAGTTGGTTATAAAAATAAATACCGTTGAATTTTTGATTTTATTGTGTAGCTTGAAAAGCAATTACACATTACCCAATTTGATGAAAAATAATAAAAGAGAAGAGAAGAGAACCAGTAATACGTACTGGTATTAACCATCCGCAAGAACCGTGAAGTAAATATTTTGTGAAGCCGTATGAGGTTATCTTATGAAGAGCGAGTTTAAAGAGGGATATTGTACTCTCTGTAGATCAAGATGTGGCACTGTCAACGAAGTTCGTAACGATACACTGATAAAAATCCAACAAAACCCAAAACATCCGACCGGCAACGCCATGTGCATGAAGGGTAAAGCAGCACCAGAACTGGCTCATAGTCCTAACCGGATTCTTTATCCTCTCCGTAGAACAAATCCCAAAGGTGATGCCGATCCAGGCTGGGAAAAGATCACCTGGGATGAAGCGTTGAAGTATGTTGCAGAGAAACTGGCTTTCTATAAAGCTGAGTCTGGTGCAGAATCGGTTGCTTTCTCAATCACCTCACCAAGTGGCACACCTCTTAGTGACAGCCTTGAATGGATAGAACGCTTCATTCGGAATTTCGGCAGCCCTAACGTTTGCAATAGTACAGAGGTGTGTAACTGGCATAAAGACGAGGCGCATAAGTTTACCTTTGGGTGCAATATTCCTGTGGCTGATTACAGAAATGCCGAGCTGATCATTCTATGGGGGCACAATCCAACAAATACATGGCTTGCGCAAGCAGAAGCCCTTGGAGCGGGAAGAAATGCAGGGGCCAAACTTATCGTTGTTGATCCTAGATATACGGCTCTTGCTAAAGAATCTGATAATTGGCTCAATATAAATCCTGGGACGGATGCCGCGTTAGCCCTCGGGCTCATAAATATCATCATAAACCGAAGAGGATATGATCAGGCGTTTGTAGCACGCTGGACGAACGCCTCATTGTTAGTACGAAATGATAATGGTCTTTTCTTGAGAGAAAAAGATATAAACATTTCAGCTAAGAAAAACAGATATGTTGTCTGGAATAACATAACTCAATCTCCGCTACCCTATGATATTCACGAAAATGAGCCATGTGCTGAAAATGATAATTATGCTTTATTAGGCGAATTTTTGGTTAACTCTGCGGAAGATGTAAATAAAAAAATACCATGCAAATCTGCATTCCAACTACTTCTAGATGAGTGTCAACCATACACACCTGAATATGTAGAAAAAATCACCGGCATAACCAAAGAAAAACTCCTATATGCCGCAGGTTTAATCATCTCTTCCAAACGAATTGCTTATCATTCTTGGACTGGTGTAGCTCAACATACCAATGCAACCCAGACTGAACGAGCAATTGCCGTGCTGTACGCATTAACCGGGTGTTTTGACACGCAGGGAAGCAACAGAGTGTACAATAAGCATCCAGTTAATCCTGTGAATGCCCGCAGACTTATGCCGAAGGAACAACAAGAAAAAGCCCTTGGCTTTAAGGAAAAACCGTTGGGGCCACCTCTGGATGGTTGGGTAACATCACAGGATCTGTATCAAGCAATCTTGCACAAACGGCCTTACCCGATTAGAGCTATGATGGCATTTGGTACCAATATGTTGTCATCTCATGCTGACACCAAGATTGGGATAGATGCGCTAAAACAGCTTGAATTTCATGTTCATTGTGATCTCTTTGAAACGCCTACTGCACATTATGCTGACATCTTACTACCCGTGAATACGCCTTGGGAGAGAGAAGGGCTACGTGTAGGATTTGAGATTTCAGCTAAGGCAGAAGAACTTGTTCAGTTAAGACAAAGAATGATTTCGCCTCGGGGAGAAAGCCGGTCAGATAATGAAATTGTCTTCGACTTGGCCTGTCGCTTAGGCATGAATGAGCTATTTTTTAATGGCAGTGTTGAAGCAGGATGGAATTATATTCTTGAGCCTATTGGCTTGACCGTAGCGGCGTTAAGAGAAAAACCGGAAGGAGTTTCAATTCCATTAATTCAGCATGACAAGAAATACGCAGAAATCGATCCTGTTAAGAACACAGTTAAAGGTTTTGATACCGAAACAGGAATGGTTGAAATCTATTCTGAGAAATTGTGGCGGCATGGTTATCCACCACTACCGATATATGATGAACCAAAAGAGAATTTAAACTCTGAGTCACATTTCCCTTATCGACTGACCTCGGTAAAAAATGGTTTCTATTGTCATAGCCAGCAGAGAAGTTTAACCAGTCTGCGAAAAAAATCACCTTATCCTAAGCTTGAGATAAACAATAGATTGGCTGAAAAGAAAGGTATTAACAATGGAGATTGGGTAGAGGTCATCACTCGCAACGGCAAGGCGCGTTTTAAAGCATCGTTAGATGATCATATTGCTTACGATACGATAATTGCCGAGTTTGGTTGGTGGCAAGCGTGCCCTGATTATGGGAAAGAGGGTTTTCCCGTCATAGGAAAAAACAGCAGTAACTATAATGCGCTTATTTCTGACGACTCTTGCGATCCTATCAGCGGCGCTTCTCCGCTCCGTTCATTCCGCTGTGATATTAAACTCGCAGAAGATATCAACCCGGAGAGAAGGCCGTGGCAGGGCCGTAAAGCATTTCGGGTTGTAAATATAAAACCCGAGGCCAAAGGTGTCAAAACCGTTATTTTTGAGTCACAAGATGGAGCAATGTTGCCTGATTATGAACCTGGCCAACATATCACAGTACAAGTTTCCATACCTGGGCAGGATGACCCTGTTATCAGGGCCTATTCATTGACAGGAACGGCAACACTGGCGGGTAGAAAAACTTACAGTGTCTCCGTACGGCATCAAAAAGGCATAACTTCTGACGGGGAAACTTTTGAAGGTGTCATGTCTTCATATATTAACAGGGCGCTGGTAGCCGGAGCCGAGGTGAATCTGACACCTCCGGGAGGAAACTTTATTATTCCGCTTAATGCTAAGCAACCTGTTGTTATGTTGGCAGGAGGAATTGGTGTTACGCCATTTATAAGTTATCTTGAATCTCTTTCAGCTAATGGTGAAAAGCCCGAACTCTTATTGTTGTATGCTAATCAAAACAGCAATACACATGCCTTTTCCAAAAGGCTAAAAGAGCTTGAGTCAAAAATTAAACAGTTGAAAGTAATCAACTATTACAGTAATCCGCTGCCAGTGGATATTGAGGGTATTAATTACCAGCATCATGGATATATTACTGCGAATGCCGTTCCTGAAACATTGATCAAGCAGCAAGCTCGTTTTTATATGTGTGGCCCGGCTCTTATGATGAAAACTTTCGAAGAAGGTTTACGTACTCTAGGAGTTCCGCCTTTTGATATCTATAAAGAAGTGTTCCGATCGCTAACTCCGGTAAAAATTAAAGACGGGAAGAGTTTTGCCGTTAAATTTGAAAAATCTGGCATTCTTCTTGAATGGTCTCCTGACAAAGGGACACTCCTTAATTTTGGCGAAAAAATGGGTATTAAGATGGCAAGTGGATGCCGGGTTGGACAGTGTGAAAGTTGTGCTGTGAAATTAAAAAGTGGCGAAGTGCAACACTTGAATGACGTAGAACTTTCAGAGCAAGAGATGTGTCTTACTTGTCAGTGTATACCTATCACTGATATTTCCATTGATGCCTAAAAAAATACTAAGGTAACTTACAGCGGCGTTCAGGGAGAAATGTACGATGACGACATTTCTCCCTCGCTCATTGTCAAGGTCACTGATGCCGTCAAAAGGATGGGGGAGTGAATGGCGGAATCGTCCAAAGCTAATATAGAATTTATATCTAGTGAAAATTAAGTCCATAAAATAACTTGTATATATTTAATTGAATTTATTGAAAATAAATTTAAGCTTGGTTTTAGTGAGTTTTTATCATATCTAAGATAGTAAATTCAGCATTCAGCACTATTTAAATCACAGGCTCAAGTATCAGGCATAATCTTAAACATAATCATATAGTTGATAACCTAATCTCCCATATAAACACCAATCTCATATCTTTTAATAACAAAACATGTCAGTTTGTAATAAAATAAATAATGACATGATTAATTTATATTAATTAAGTTAAATTGGATTTTTAAATTCCCTGTACTACTCTTTTCTATAGCAGCTTTTGATTTATATAAACCGTCTCTGTCTTTGCAATATAATTAATTGCTGCTACAGATCTATATTATTATCACGGCAAACATAAATAACCACATATTTCACTGAACATGTTATTTATATGGTTTATTCATAAACTCATAGGAGTAATAACACATGAGCCAATTAGACATATCATCTGCAAGTGGTACACCTTATACTGTTAGGTTCGAAAATAAATCACCTTCTGCTTGGACAGTTTATCTTTACCAAAAAATGCCAGAGCAACCATCTGATGTTTTTTCTTTAGCATGGCAGGCAAGTCCTTTTAAAATAGCGTCAGGGGCATACTTTACTTTTAAATGGTCAATTGAGTATTCATTTATTTGGGGTATAACAGGAACATTAACGGATGGCGTTGTTTTCGAAGCGGGCCAAATTGTAGATGCAAATCTTATAGACAGAAATATAATTACGTTTAATACAAATGATAATACTCCAGCATTTGGGGCAGCAACTGATGGAGGAGAAAGTGGAATTTTAACGATAAAGGAAAACAAAAATATTCCAAATAACCTTTACACAACAGGTATTGGAATGTCTAAACAGGGTACATTTGTTCAACAAGTATTGGCAAATACAATCCAATTTTATACACCTGAACCAAAATATCATATTGCCGTGGGAGTTGGTGTTAAAATGGGGCAAGTGCTGGCTCACACAGTCAGTCAATCATCTGAATTATTATTTAAACCCAACGTATATAACCTGACAGCAACTTTAACTGATTCACAAACATGGTCAATTAGTTAATTTTTTACTTACAATTAAATTAATACATTATAAATTCCGTGATTAATATTTTTATATTGTAGTTAATCATATAATCCTAATACTTTGTTTATAGGTGAAATTATGTCATCAGAACACAAGAAAGAATCGGAAGTATCCGGCGTTGAAGAGCCTATCCTTTACATAATAGGTGTAGCTGTTACCTTGGCAGCAGGATTTACCTACAAGACGCTATTACCAATTTTACAACATAAAATAGTGAAACACCTGTTTTCAGATTATAAATTGCAGGAAATAAGTATTATTGACTCTGGTTATGCGTTGAAATATACCAAAGATGAAGAAATGGTCATGTTAAAGAGTAATAAAGATAAGGATTATCTTGTGAGGATAACTAAAGAGGTTTTGGATGAAGAGAAAGGAGATATAATTACGGATTATAAAATAACCGCAATATTATAAAATAAGTTTCCTCACCTTATTATAACTTCTTATAGGGCGGCATCGCCGCCCTATATTTCACTCTATTCTACTTCACAACTGTAAAATAGGTTAAAGATAAAGGATTTAAATATATAATTACGTCCAACATTATTTGTTATCTAATAATACTCGTCATTGTTGGAAAATAATAGGAGATTGAACTAAACTCAAATTTCATTCTTTTGGAAGGAGTTATCGATGTCTAAAACCTATTATTCTGAATCATTAAACCTAAAATCTCACTGGATGCCATTCAGTGCCAACCGAAATTTCCAACGCGATCCACGCCTTATCGTTGCTGCCGAGGGTCAATGGCTAAAAGACGATAAAGGACGCCAGATTTATGACAGCCTATCCGGTCTTTGGACTTGTGGAGCGGGCCATACCCGAACCGAAATTCAAAAAGCTGTCGCTACTCAATTAAGCACCCTCGATTACTCACCAGGCTTTCAGTTCGGTCATCCCTTGTCGTTTCAACTGGCAGAAAAAATTGCCAATTTAACACCAGGTGATCTCAATCACGTCTTTTTCACCAGCTCAGGTTCTGAGACTTTAGACACCTCAGTCAAAATGGCGCAAGCCTACTGGCGTGTGAAAGGCCAACCCACAAAAACCAAACTGATTGGCCGTGCACGTGGTTATCACGGTGTCAATATTGCAGGTACCAGTTTGGGAGGGATTGGTGGCAATCGCAAAATGTTCGGGCAGTTGATGGACGTAGATCACTTACCCCATACGCTACAGGCCAATATGGCATTTACGCAAGGTATGGCAGAAACCGGCGGCGTGGAATTAGCCAATGAGATGCTCAAGTTGATCGAACTGCATGATGCCTCCAATATCGCGGCAGTGATTGTCGAGCCTGTGGCCGGTTCTGCCGGTGCGATTATTCCGCCCAAAGGGTATTTACAGCGTCTGCGTGAAATTTGTGATCAACATAATATTTTGTTGATTTTTGATGAAGTTATTACTGGCTTTGGTCGCATGGGGCGCTGGACTGGTGCCGAATATTTTGGTGTGACGCCAGATATGCTTAATTTTGCCAAACAAATTACCAATGGTGCCATTCCTCTGGGAGGCGTAGTGGCAAGCAGTGAAATTTATGAAGCATTTATGTCTCAGCCACTGCCGGAACATCTTGTGGAGTTTAATCATGGTCATACCTACTCGGGACATCCGGTAGCTTGTGCCGCCGGGTTGGCAACCTTGGATCTGCTAGATAAAGACCACCTTATCCAGCGCTCTGCTGAACTTGCCCCTCATTTTGAAATGGCCCTTCATTCTCTCACAAATTGTCCAAATGTGACTGATATCCGCAACTGTGGCTTGGTGGGGGCAATTGAATTGGCTGCCCGTGACGGTGATACCGCTGTACGTCCTTTTGATGCCAGCATGATACTTTGGAAAGCGGGCTTTTACGTACGCTTTAGCGCTGATACGCTGCAATTCGGGCCTATGTTCAATGCTGAACGCGCTGATTTGGATCGTCTTTTTGACGCTGTTGGAGAAGTATTGCATTACATTGACTAAGGAAAGTATGTACCCATAAGATCTTCAATATTGCTAAACTCAAAGGATTATACCCTATGGATTTCAAGATGCATCGCGACGGCAAAGGAGTGAATCCCCGGGAGCATAGCAAACTATGTGACTGGGGTGAGCGAGTGCAGCCAACAAAGAGGCAACTTGAAAGATGACGGGTATAGAGTAAAGCCCAAAAGTACAGCTACTCTTGGGCTTTTTAAATTTCAATCCTTCCTTATATTATATTGGCACGCTGCCATGTGGTTTCAGAGAACAGGACCATCCCGTCTCCATCGGAGCTATGTGAGAGCATGACATCGATAAAATAGATGGTTTGAGGGGTTGTTAACATGGTTTCACAATAGGTTGCGTCAAATGTTGTCCAACGCTCACGAATTACCTGTGTTGTTGCATGTACGTCAGGGATAATCTGGACATTAGAAGCAGTAAACAAAGACAAATTACGCGATGATGCAGCAAGAAAGGTCTGTTTTGTATTATTCGTCGCACTCCGCATATCGATATATGATCGAATCATCGACAGCATGCCATTGCAAAGATAAAACACAGAAATATTGATCTTCTGCCGATGAGGATTTTGCATCAATGCTCGTTCAACATGGGACTCAATGTTTGGGATTAAATCTCTGGCACCATCACCAATAAATGCCAGAATATTCTGGGATGATGTCCGAGCCAAATAAGGCAATGACATCAACGCATCCCCCATCAGTGCCCGACCATACCAACCTGAAAACCCTTTCCCTGTTTTCGGTAAATTCCGCATCGCCCCGATTCCGCACTTCCCTACATCATAAACACCGGTATAGACAAACCCCTGCTCACTAATCAGATTATGCAACTGTTTCCCTAAATGGGCATAAAAGTAATTGGGTGACATCGGTACCTGTGGCAACCAATCTATCGGGGTGGTGTTAGGGTAATTCTGAACTCGCTCCAGTTCGCGACGACGATAAGCAAGTACCTTTTCATCCACATTAAGTCGAGTAAGAACGGTTTTTAAGAACGAGAGTAAATAGCTATGTACAGCCAGATCAGTGTAAGGTGACATATGCTCTAAACGACAATTCACCTGAATAATATGACATTTATTTTTAAGTTTACTGGCGGAAAATGGCGAGGATACCTCATCGACTTTACTTTTAAGGAAAAAAATACTCTGGCTTTCAGGATCAGCAAGCTGCTGCCCCTCATGTAGGTAATGAAATACTTTGCTACTAAAGCCGTAAACCGACAGAGTTCCAATATAGTTACTAACAGGCTTTTGCTGGTAGTAATCACTGACTGCCCCCGGAGATACTATCGTATCTACTAACGCTATCCCTGCTTTTTCAGCAATCTGATAAATCAGTTCACGTTCGTGATCCGTTAAATGACAACATTGCCACAGTATACGACGTTTATCATGGTTGATCAGAAACATCACTGCATCCATGACGGACGCTTCATTATCCTCAATCTGTGGAACCAAAAGGCTCCACTGACTCGGGAGGGGTAGCTGCTCAGGTTTCAGTGTACATTCCAAAACTGATTGGGTCGCAAGAATAAACACTGGGCCGGGTTGAGAATGTAATAAATCTATCGCCTCATTTAACCGCTCAGGCAAGTTCAATTGATTATCGATATAAACGCATGGAATTCCTTTTGCTTCAATCGACTTCTTACTATCATAATCTCTATGCATCGTACCTTGAAATGGGAACCAGCTACTTCTAGGACTATCTGCACAAATGATGATGCCTGGCGCATGAGCACGTTTCAGATTGTATAGTGTGCCGCGAAACTCATCGATCATGCCTGAAGTCACCGCAATCACGTAACCACGCTGATAAAACTGCCAGCCACAAAGCGCAGAAACTGCCAGACTGTGCTCATTCGGCCCACTTTCACACAGGGTAGATGTACCATCACACAAACGAAGCATGGAATCGATAAACCCGGAGATCACCGACCCAGTATAGTAGTGGAAGTCCCAACGCTCCTGGAAGTGGTACTCCATATAATCATGAATAAACTGTGCCATTGATGATATTGTTACTTTAGACGTCGTCGCTCTAACAAGTAATGGATTAATATAAGTACTATCCAAATGATTCATTAGGTTTTTTAGCACCTGTATCTGCCAAACAAGCGGATCTGGCTGCCAAATATTGAGTGTCACTGAATCCATCACTTGTACCCGTGCACTACCAGGAATCATCTCTGACAAAGAGAGTAGGAAAGAATAGGGTGATAATTTCCCAGGATTCGACTCAAACAATCGGAAAAACTGATGACTGACCTGCTCGTAATGTCCATGTTGTAAAAACAGATCATCAGCAATTACCAAATCGAGTGTTCTGTCTGGATGCAGTGCGATATCGGCCAGAGCTTCATCCAGCGTTTCATAGGTCATAACATGAAAAGAAAATTGATGCTTTTTCTGATAGAAAAGTAAATATCTTCTAGCTTGCTGAAGCAAGTACGTCATAATAAGATCAACTGAAACTGTTGAATTAAGTTTACAGACTTCACCATGATTAGATTCAGCAGCAATTGACAATTCCAATTTGTTAATCGCTTCTTTCACTCCTTGGCTCACGATTTGGGACTGAGCAACCACACAAATTCCGATGTAATGATGCATTGACTAGCTTCTCTACAATTAATTATCAAAATGTACTGGCTTTAATCATGCCTCAAGCCACAAGTAAAGCCTGATACAGTAAAAAGTATCCATAAGGTATATAAGGTATTTATATGATTTTATGTTTTATATAAAATCGGTATAGCAATGTCCATTATCTTATCTCGTTAATTATTATTGATCTTAGTCTTTATTCAATATTGAGAATACAAATTTTCACTATTTTTTTAAGTTTTATGTGATCTTTGTAGGTATACCACAAACATGGAGACAGAAAGGATCAATAATAGGCTTGGCGGTGTTGTCGATGTCCTTATTAAGATCGGTTTTTTCTTGGTCGAAAGTTATAATCTTAGAACAAGCACTCAATATTATCTTTTATCTATAACTCAAGTTAATTAGAAATAATGCGAGAAATAATAATGATTCCAAACAATGAAAACGTCGTTCTTGAAGAACAAGATGTTTCCCTAATTGAAGCAGCAAAAGCCGCGATCATATCTCGATACAAACCGGATTGGCATGTTGTGGGTGCCGCACTGCGTCTGTGCTCTGGCGAAATTGTAACGGGCGTGCATCTTGAGGCAAATGTTGGTCGCATCGCAGTTTGCGCAGAAGCCATTGCGCTTGGGCGTGCTGTGACAGAATACGGCTCCGCCGACATCGACACTATAGTGGCTGTTTATCACTCTCGTGAAGGGGAGATTAGTATCGTGTCTCCATGTGGTATGTGTCGAGAACTGATTTCTGACTATGCGCCACAAGCAATGGCGCTTATCCAAGACGAGAAACACAACTGCGTGAAATGTCCAATCATGGACTTACTCCCGGCTAAATATCAGCGGAATATCACAATAAATTACAAACCTAAATAATATAATTACGGTAATGGTACAAAAGGGTATACCGACTGGTCAAAAACGTATCCCTTTCGTATCGGATCTTCATATTCAGAATCTTAAACCTTAGAGTTAATTTGGTATAACAAGGAGTAGTTATGAAAATATTAAATGCTATCATTTTATCTATATCGACAGTGATAGCTTCCAACTCTTTAGCCGATGAGATTAGAGCAAGGGATTTAGGCATTCCTTTCTCTGGAGTAACCGGGAAATATAATGCGATTACCGATGTTAGCGGTGTAGAAGTTGGCTATTCAACCATAATAGAAGGCGATGGAAAGCTAGAGGTTGGAAAAGGCCCAATAAGAACAGGCGTGACAGCGATATTGCCAAGAGGAAAGAAATTTAGCCCGGTATTTTCTAGTACATTCTCTTTAAATGGAAATGGAGATATGACAGGCAATCAATGGGTCAAAGAAAGTGGTTTTCTGGAAACGCCAATATTAATAACCAACACTCATAGTGTTGGTGTTGTTAGAGACTCAACAATTAGCTGGATGTTTGATAACAATCTAACATCGCCACTAAAAGATGATTTATTTTGGTTATTACCTGTGGTTGCAGAAACGTGGGATGGAATATTAAATGATATAAACGGTATGCATGTAAAAAAAGAACATGTATATCATGCGTTGGATAGCGCTAAATCAGGAGCGATAGAAGAGGGTAATGTCGGCGGTGGAACGGGAATGAACCTTTTCAAGTTTAAGGGAGGCACAGGTACCTCATCAAGAATTCTAGATAAAAAAGATGGCGGATATACTGTTGGAGTTCTTGTTCAAGGCAACTTTGGTGATAGGGACGATTTGATTATTGCAGGGATTCCAGTTGGTAAAGAAATACAGGATCTCAAGCCGATATATCATGGAAACAAGAAAGAAATAAAGGATGCCGGTTCTATAATAGCCGCAGTGGCTACAGACGCACCATTAACTCCTCACCAATTAGACAAAATAGCTAAACGAGTATCTCTTGGACTGGCAAAGGTTGGTGGGGTAGCCAGAAATACCAGCGGTGAGATATTTATTGCATTTTCGACCGCAAATAGTGATGCATTCTCTAGAAAAGATGTAAAAACAATAAAAATACTGTCAAATGACCAACTAGATCCTTTGTATGAAGCCACAATAAATGCAACAGAAGAAGCAATAATTAATGCTATGATCGCCGCAAAAAAAATGGTTGGGAGAAATGGCAATACTTCGTTTTCTATTCCTAAAGATAGAGTTCAAGAGATATTAAAAAAACATAATGTCTTAGCTCAGACTCAATCTGACACTTCAATTTAAAAGAAATGAGTTACCGACTTTGATTAAACTGCAATCGAAGTCGGTAACTTTCATGTTTCAACAATATTTCAGGATCTTTCGCAATGCCGTGGACATTTTCACATCCAGCAGCCGTTTTTCCTTTGAAAAATCTTCCGGGGGGAAGGTTATTGAATTTGCCTGCGCTAATTGTGGGTAGTTTGTCTCCTGATTTCTTTTACTCTGTTGGGTTATATAATGTAGCAACGACTGCGCATCACTTACTCGGATGGTTTTATACTGCATTTCCTCTATGTTTATTGATATTTTTGATCGTACGCCTCTTGTCACATCCTTTATCCATCCTTTTCCCAATACCCTTTGTTCGCTATGAAAAACAGGGCTACAAGGATAGAGTTATTTTTGTGATATCGTTATTTCTAGGGGCTGTAACCCATATTGTCTGGGATGCATTCACACACGATAAAGGTTTCTTTGTCGAGCTAATTCCTCTACTGCAATTCCGAACTTTCCATTCCATTACCAACGGGCAGGGGATAAGTATATATAAAATTCTACAGCATCTCAGTTCATTGTTAGGGTTATTGTATCTCACCATAAAGTATTGGCGATATCAGAAAACATTAGCTCCTGTTATTCAAAAAAAGAACAAAAGAAAACTTTATTATTTGATTGTTATTGGATTTATCTCAGGGTTTCTAACATGCCCTGTAGCATTGTTTTTATCCTGGGAGGTATCGGGAATAAATATTGGCAGGTTTGTTTTTAAGGAACTTACTCTGTCTGTATCAGTATTTTTTATTATTTTAGTACTTGTTGCGTTATGGATAAGGTATTACTCTGCGAAGATTAAATCTGTTTAGTCTTCATCGAAAGAGAAATATTATTTTTAAAGTCAATCAACACTTTGAATATATGGTAACTAAAAGAAAAACAGAAAATATTATTATTCATGATAAAAGCAAAAACCCCGTTATTTTAAACGGGGTTTGTCAGTGTTCCAAAAAATCCTTTAATTAAAGGATTTTTGGTAAAATTTTTCTACCTTTCATAAAGAGCGACATATTGTAGTCCATCACCACAAGATTTAGAAGCTTTAAAATACCATTTAAACCCATCTCTATAAAGTACATTAGAAAAATTGTTATAAGAATGGACAATAGATAGAACATTCTTCCCACCATCGTATCCTTGCAAACCGTCTATACAGTAAGTATATCCGCTAAATTCTGCCGATGCAGTCCCAATTCCTCCGATTAATGCTGTTGCTAATGCCCCAACTGTTAATAATTTCTTTAACATAAAACTCTCCTTAAATAGTTTCAGAATTTACATATTTAAACGTATTATTTACCAAAATCATATGTGATAATGTATGCAAAATCTAAATCATCACATTGATGATGTTACAATTTTAAAATTCAAAAACTGCTTATATATATTTCTCATCCTAGGTGGAATTAGGTTGGAAACCTAAATTCCATTTACCATAATAGTGCCAGGAATTAAAAAGGGCAAATCTAATATATAATGATAATTTATTTTCCTATAGTTTTCCATGAAACTATCTTTAATGCCAGTATATTTAACCTATCTGGAATTTATGATTTATCTCACATATTTAATCTGGAAAGGTAACAGTATGGTGGTGTTTTAAATAAGGGAAAGTCGGCGCTGACAATTGAGATCGTTTATATTTTACTCACTCGCGCCGAATGGATTTTCTGGTAATAATGTCAACTATCCTGACTCTGGATGTTCTTAATGTGATTAACAGCAAACATTTTACTTCATTATTTTTTCAGAATAATCATAGTAAAAAATTATTTTTATAATTATTGCCTTTAAATGCTATATCTATTAACTATAATACTTACGAATAAGTACTTTCATCGTAATTATGTGGCTTCCAAATAAAAACATTCATTATTCCCTAAAAACATCATTTTTATTTTCATAATAAATTCATTTTTTATATTTTCATATAAAAAATGAATTTAATTTAACGGTTAATCGTCAAACATGGGCCTCAAAAAATACCAGTGTGCTCATCCAGAAAAGTAGGAGAGGAGGGCAATAGAGTTTTGCACACGATAAATCAATGCCTGCGCTCTACCAGGATCTGCTATCCCGGCAACGCCGGGAAAACGTCGCAATATGCGATCGTGGAAAGCAACAACTTCTTGAGCACTCACCCAAATCATCGGTCAGTCAACGCTGCTACTGTATGACCATGACGTTGCATCATTGCATCAAACTCGGCATCCAGCTTTGCATTCTGATACACCTCGAATTCTGCTTTACTGATCACTACAGCAGCGCTGCCGTCCCGACGGGTGATTTCAACAGGCTCACCATTGACTGCGGTATCCAGCACCACAGAAATATTGGCCTTGGCCTGAACACTGGAAAAGGAAAGGGTGTCAAAAACCACCTAGTTCTATGTGAAGTCGTTTATCGTTGAAGGCTATTTAACATAATATACATTAGACGCACTATGATAGCCGAGGAAGAAATCTGAACCGATAGACCGAATATTAGACCTGGCTTAATTGATGAACTTTAAATCGATTCGCCCTGGCTAAATGCCGGTACTGATCCCGCTGACACGTTCTTTCGTCTCCGACCATCAGACAACCCGTCCGCTTAACGAAAGACATTTTTCAGTTCATCGTGATAACGCCTCGCCTGGTTTTGACCAAATTGCTGTATCAGCCAACTCGGAAAACTTATACATTTAAGTCCTTCGCTGCCATTACAAAAATATCATCCATGCTGTTTTTGCTGACAGGGGAATTCAGGCCAGCCAGCACCATTTCACGAACATTCTGAATACGCTGCTCGCGAGCCTCCATCAGGCGCAAAGCATCGAGGATAACTTCGGATGTGTTGCCATAACGACCAGATTGGATCATATCACCAACAAACCTGTTGAAATGCTCACCAAGGGTAACGCTAGTTACTCGTGCCATAAATTCGTCTCTTAATAGCAAGGCATAATAATGATCGCCAGCGGACCATGTTGGTACACCGCCCGCTAGCTGACGGGAAAAAGGAGGCACGCCTGAAATGGGGTCATCCTTCCCTACTCCACTTATCTGTACCAACAGTTCTCAGGTTGTTAAAGGTCGTCTAGAGTGCACCTTGTCGTACATGAGTGATTTTCATTCAACGGTTTTAGAAAGAGGAATCCCTTTTTGCCCCGCGTAGAAGACCACAAGAGTAGCACCTTCTTTGCCTGTGTAACCGCGATGTGTACTGTCAACCATCTCCGGTACCGCCTCTCCCGCCTTTATAAGACGTTTTTCGCCACTGGATTTTTTCTCTGCCGTTAACACCCCGTCCAGCACGTAAGCGACATTAGGTATCGGGTGCTGATGCCAGGCAAGACTGGTATTTGGAGCAATAGTAATTTTGAGAACTGAAAGCTGAGGAGTGCCTTTAGGGTATTCCTGATAAGACACGCCATCCCAAGACTTTTCAGTCTCAAGCAATTTTTCAACGTTAATACCAGCAGTATTGCCGCTATGTGCTTGAGTGAGAAACGGAGCAATGAAGAAAGCAAAAGATGTAAAGGCTGATAAGGTTCGAATAGATAGCCGCATATGGATTCCTTGTGCATAGTGCATAAATTGGGTAGGTGACCTGTAGCGAACCATACCATGCGCACCATGATTACTTTAAAACTTTTTTAAGATACAACTTTCTCCACTGAAAACTCCGAAAACATCATTACATCACAATGTCTATTGAAACACTTAGGATTTACTTGACCAGTACCAAGGATACGAGGTATATATTTTTCATAAATTTTTTTTATATATCTGTATTTTCAGCCTCATATTCATTTATCTAGATAGATGTTCTAGCTTTTTATTAAACCAGAAAATATGAAGGGAGGAAGGATGAGCCGTGTTATCAGAGAAATAAGTGATGCTAATATTGCATATGCAGAAACTTTTGGTGATAAAAAAAACCTTGGTTTACCTGCTGTCAGACGATTTGCCATATTGACGTGTATGGATGCTAGGTTAGATCCAGCAAAATTTGCAGGTTTATCTGAAGGTGACGCTCATATTATTCGTAATGCAGGCGGAAGGGCCAGCGATGATGCCATTCGTTCACTTATTATTTCCTATAAACTTTTTGGCACAAAAGAGTGGTTTGTAATTCACCATACTAATTGTGGGATGGAACTTTTTACAGACAATATCATGGGCGATCTACTGGAAAGCAGCCTGGAAAGCGCGATAATGACGGATGAAGGATTTAAAGATGTCGGCAACGGCACAGGATCATCTGAGGGAAAATATATCAAATGGCTTACCATTAATAATCAAGTTGATAGTGTAGTTGAAGATATTCATCGTATTCGTACCCACCCTCTTGTCCCCGCAAATATCTCCATATATGGGTACATATATGATGTGAGGTCAGGAAAATTAATTGAGGTTCCTGAGGCAACAAGCATTGCAGAAGGTGCTTGATTTTTCAGGAAATGAAGGCGTTCTGGCTAGAATGAATCTATGCTCATCTCCGTTTTTGTAACTATTGATCTTAATTTATGATGAGCTTGTTTAAATCTATCCAGCATCAATGTGGACAAGGATGTCCCGTTAATCTCCCGCTCAGTTATAGTTAACCAGACTAAATAATTTGGGGAATATAGCTCATATTAAGGCACCCATTCTCCCAAATTAAAACTAAATTCAATTGAAACAAAATATCACCGGTTTAAAAAAAGTTTAAACATCACATTAGAGCTTTGAACGTCAATTACCCTTCTCTTCCGAACAAAATAATTAAGCCCTGAACTCTCTTTCTGAATGAAGTTGTTTTTTTACATAATCCACCAGCACTAATCCTCATCCTCCGTTGGTAAAATAGCATTGGGTAAAGCACTAAAAGTTCCCCAATAGAAGGCGATTAGAGAAATCACTGCTACTGCAACAATATCCCAAGGCGCAGGAATAATGCCTTTACCGCCAAATGTGCCCAAATAGGACAGAATAATCATGGCACTGTAAAAACCAATCAACCACAGGGCTGAGATTATCTGTTGGCGCAGACTCACTTTTCCTATCGGAACTTTATTTTTAAATAACAAGTAGATAAAAAACAAGACAATCTGTAATCCGAGCAACCAAGAAACGGTTTTCCAACCAGACCAGTAAACAATGAAAGCAGAAATAATAAAGGAAAGCGGGCCAATGAGTGCAAACCATTTAACATAAAAAGGGCGTTTTATCTCTTTAGCATTACGGCGTAAGGCAGAAGCGGTTACTGGCGCTAATGCGTAACTCAGAATTAACGCCGCAGAAACAACACTGATAAGTTTTTCCCATGAAGGAAAAGGTAATGTCCAGAAAACAGCAAGAATAAACGTCAACCAAAGTGCAGGACGTGGTATCCCCGATTTTTCATCGACATGGGTAAACACATTAAATAACGTCCCACTTTTTGCCCAACCATAAACTACACGGGGAGTGGCATTCATATAAATATTCCCAGTACCGCTTGGAGAAATCACCGCATCACATACCACCAAAAAAGCGAGCCACCCCACACCGAGGATTAAAGCTATATCACGAAACGGCAATGAAAAATATTGCCCAATGTTATTCCAGCCACCAACGAGTAGATCAGAGGGTATCCCGCCAAGAAACGCTAACTGTAATAAAACATAAATAACCGTAGACAGTGAAATAGACAGAATGAGGGCAATAGGAATTGTTTTTTGAGGTTTTTCTACTTCACCAGCGACAGAAATAATGGGTGTTAGGCCAAGATAAGCAAAAATAATGCCACCTGCTGAAACCGCAGCTTCAACACCCGATACCCCAAAAGGAGAAAATCCGTGAACTTGCAGATTACTCGGATTGAAATAATTAAACAGGATAATAATGACGAGCAGCGGAACGATGAACTTGAAAATACTAATAATATTGTTGGATTTCGCAAAGGTTTTCACGCTGTTGTAGTTAAGGTAAAAGAAAAATGCTAATAAGATAAATTGAACCAGCCAGCCTGTCAGAGTCGGATTACCCGAACCCGGCTGACTAAGAGACGGGAACCACGCCGCCGCATATTGTCGAGCAGCGACGACTTCGATGGCTATTAGGCTGGAAAACGCAATTAAGGTGATGGAACCCATTAAATATCCCATGAGTTCACCATGAGAAAACACCGGATAACGAATCATGCCACCTGATTTCGGCAGTGCCGCACCCAGTTCGCAATAAACAATACCGAGTAAGAGCACAGCAATACCGCCAATCACCCAGGAAAAAATCCCTGCTGGTCCTGCAATAACAGATACATGACTGGCCGCAAATAACCAGCCAGAGCCAAAAATAGCCCCTAACCCGATGAAGGTTAAATCCGTGAGTGTTAACTGTTTCTTAAATTTACCCTGCCCTGAACCGGATTTTGGCCGTGAAGAGGCTTCGTGTAGCGCCATAATTATTCGCCTTTTTCTGTTTCTTATTTGATATATGTCAACGTGGGATAACTGTGGGTTTTACAACACTTCCCGACTCATTACCCCATTGATTAATCGAGAAATATTTAACGGATTATGGTCTTGCAGTGCAGGCGGAAGTAAGGATTTGGGATAGTTTTGGAAACAGACCGGGCGCAGAAAACGCCAAATGGCCAGTGTGCCAACTGAAGTCCCTCTCGCATCTGAAGTCGCAGGGTAAGGCCCGCCATGAACCACGGCATCACAGACTTCAACGCCCGTTGGATAGCCATTGACAACCACCCTGCCTGCAATGTTTTGTAATCGTTGACTGAACTCGTGTGCATTCGCTAATTCATCATCCTCACCAATCAAGGTAGCGGTAAGCTGCCCCGGCAAACAGTCAATTGCACGCAAAAGCTGATATTGGCTTTCGGCTTCGACCATAATCGCAACAGGGCCAAACACCTCCTCTTGTAACAGGGCATTTTTACTCAACAACAAAGCAATATCGGCGCGATACAGCATTGCACTTGCCTGATTTTCATGATGTTCACCAATGGCTAACCGTGTCATTAAGGGTTCATCATCCAGTTGATGAATACCTATTTGGTAGTTGAGTAATGTGCCTCGGTTTAGCATTGACTGTGCCGGACGAAGCGTGATCTCCTGCGTCAATTGCGTAATAAATTGATCAAATTCGGGTGAACGAATACCCAAGATTATTCCTGGCTTGGTACAAAACTGACCGCTACCTAATGTGAATGAATTCACCAACTCTTGGGCGATCTGTTTTCCTCGCAGTGCTAAGGCGTTTGGCAGCACAATGACCGGGTTGATACTCGACATTTCAGCAAAAACCGGAATAGGTTGTGGTCGCTGCATAGCCATATCGAACAGTGCACGTCCACCAGCGAGTGAACCGGTAAAACCAACAGCCTGAATAATTGGGTGTTTGACTAGATCTGCCCCCACACTATTGCCATAAATCATATTAAATACACCGGCGGGCATTTGTGCGGCGATAATAGCGCGTTCAATGGCTTCTGCGATGATTTCGGCGGTAGCCATATGGCCGCTATGCGCTTTGAAAACAACGGTACAGCCTGCGGCTAATGCTGACGCCGTGTCACCACCAGCCGTTGAAAAAGCCAACGGGAAATTACTGGCACCGAAAACCGCAATAGGGCCTAGAGGAATATGGCATTGGCGAATATCAACTCTGGGGAACGGTTTTCTCTCAGGTTGCGCAGTATCAATGCGGGCTGCATGAATATCACCACGGCGTAACAGCGTGGCAAACAGCCTCATTTGCCCGCTGGTTCTCGACCGTTCACCTTGAAGCCGGGCTGGGGGCAGAGCCGTTTCTTCTGATACAAGGGTAATGAAGTCGTCACCGAGAGCATCAATTTCATCGGCAATTTTATCTAAAAAAACGGCACGTTCTTCTAATGATGTCTGGCTATAACGGGTAAATGCATCGGCTGCTGCCTGGGCGGCAAGATCGACCTCATGTCGTGTAGCCTGATAAAACACATAACCTATTGGTAAGTTATCCACCGCTCGCCGGTTGTGCAAACAGCGTTCGCCCTCGGCTTGCCTGCGACCACCAATAAACTGCATACCTGAATGTGTTACCAACATAGTCATAGTGATTCCTCCAAGGGTATCAGAAACGGTTACAGCCCAATTCAGAGACCTACATCAGGCAGCGCAGGACGATTAGCAAGAGCTTTTTCTACAATGGTACGTACCTTAGCCAATGTTTCCCCTTCGAGTGGTAAACGCGGTGGACGGGTAATGGCACTACCACGGCCAACCATTTCTTCACACAGTTTGATGCATTGCACCAAATCAGGACGGAAATCCAAATGCAACAGAGGCATAAACCAGCGATATAATTCCCGCGCTTCTTCATAACGTTTCTGTTTAGCCAGACGGAATAAAGTTTCTCCTTCCCGTGGAAAGGCATTCGACATACCTGAAATCCACCCTTCTGCGCCCACTGCGACTGACTCTAAAACCACGTCATCCAAACCTGCAAAAAGAATGAAGCGATCGCCTGCTTCGTTGGGAATATCACTAAAAGGACGGGTATTGCCTGATGAGTCTTTAAATGCAACGATATTTTCGCAATCGGCCAGGGACGTCAGCATTTTCGGCGTAATATCATTTTTATACAGCAGAGGGTTGTTATATAGCATGACGGGTAAATCGGTAGAGGCAGCAATTGTACGGAAATACGCCCTGCTTTCTTTCGGTGTTGGGGTATAAATCAGAGGTGGCATGATCATCACCCCATTAGCGCCTGCCTGACGGCATTCAGAAACCATTTTGCACGCATTATCGGTTGTCAATTCCGCGATACCTGAAAGAACGGGAACTTTCCCACCAGCAACATCTACGGCGAGTTCAACGATAGCACGCTTCTCTTTCATAGACAGAGACGTGTTTTCCCCCACAGAACCATTGACGACTAAACCGGAAACCCCATCTTTAATCAGGTTTGTCATTACCTTCTGTGTGGCATCCCAATTAATGGAAAAATCGGGGTTAAATTGTGTCGTCACTGCCGGAAAAACACCATGCCAACTAACCTTTCTCTTGCTCATAGCCTTATCCTTTCAATCGTCATTGATTTACTTGATATTTAAAATGCAAATTGTTTTTATTTTGTTAACAAAATGTGACTCATTGGTTTTAGTGGAATGATGGCTATTTCACTACAGAGAAGCTTGTGACTTTTCACAGTGAACAATGACGAAATTAGCATAATAGGAATGGCAAACTTAAAGCGAGAGACCTTGATGGAGCCCTAATGACAGGTAAAAAGATCGGCTTCTCAAATATATGATTAATTAACCCAATACGGCAAATTACTCCGGTCCTATTGACTGACGAAAATCACTGGGCGTGAGTCCAGTTGACGCTTTAAATTGCCGAGTAAATGCGCTGTGATCCGTATAACCACATTGCAAGGCGACATCTGTGATAGATAATTCTGTAGCCAACAATTCAGACGCTTTTTCAATTCTAATTTTGTGGATCATTTGCCGAGGTGTCAGGTGAAAGATACGTTTACAGTAACGTTCCAATTGAGCAACCGAGAGACGTGTTAAATCAGTTAACTCTTCGAGACGAATTGTTCGATCAAAATTTTCACGAATATAATCATCAACGATAGCCAATTTTTGGTACACAGGGTGATTTTCCTTAACTTCCATTAAATCATGAGAAATTCCTGCCATACCAATAACTTGATTATGCTGATTATACAATGGCAATTTATATGTCATGCACCAACCTGCTTTGCGTCCATGATAAAAATGTAGCTCCAGTTGGTTTTGGATAATTATCCCTTGATGCAACACACGTAAATCCTGTTCGGTGTAACAACTACCCATCTGAGCAGGAAAGATTTCGGAAGAGGTTTTACCGAGTAGCGCAGAGATCGACTTAAATCCGCAGCGTGTGGCTAGCGTAAGGTTCGCAATTAGATAACGTGCTTTGATATCTTTGATAAAGAAAACCACGCTGGGAATTGCATTTAACAATGGTGTAATTAAAGCAACCGCATTGAGAATATCTTGCAGGTTATTGGGTTTGTGATTAACTAATCCACTACAAAGCGCCGATAAAAACTCAACATTACAAGCATCATGACCATTTGTACCAATGCCATTTTTTTCATTGTTCTGGTATATATTCATCATCAATATCTCCACTCTATTACCATTAAAATGGGATTTTTGACCCATGTTTAGTTATTTACCTTGATTAAAAAGATAAATATCAGATTCGACATATTAGCAATATTCAAAAGAGCTATTTTATGTTCATGTGATAATTGTCACAGAAAGTTATTCCGGCCTCCTTGTTTACCTATTTGATTTTATAGATTAATGCATAAATTTTTTCTGGTAAAAACAGAAATAACACTCATCGGGTTTATGTATAATTTTTCATTTTATTGAAGTGCCTCTATGATAATTCAATGATTTTTTCATTGTGCTGATTTCAGCATATTGCAGTATGAAATTCATCAAGCGGCAAACGAAATACTACGCCACCATTTACTAAAAATACGTTAATTGGATGGCTTTATGGCAGATAAGCATGATTATCAGATTGTTCGCGTCATTGATTCACACACAGGTGGAGAACCTACCCGCACGGTAATCGAGGGATTTCCATCTCTTGGCGAAGGAACCGTCGCCAAACAGCGTCAACGCTTTGAAGCCGAATTTGATCACTGGCGCAAGGCTCTCATTCTTGAGCCAAAAGGGAATAATATGTTGGTAGGTGCACTTTTATGTCCGCCTACTACACCTGACGCAGATATGGGGGTTATCTTCTTTAATAACACGGGATACTTAGGCATGTGCGGCCACGGCACGATGGGCCTTATTACTTCGCTCTATCATCTGAGCTGGTTGACCCCCAACAAATATAAAATTGAGACCCCTGTTGGGATTGTCGAGGCGGTACTCCATAAGGATGGAGCAGTGTCTGTTTATAATGTCCCCTCTTATCGTTATCAGCAAAATGTCACCGTGAACGTGCCTGATATAGGTGATGTTAATGGAGATATTGCCTGGGGAGGAAATTGGTTTTTTCTGATCGGTCAGCATAACCTGTTTCTAACCCCTCACCATATCGATGAACTTACGCAATACAGTTGGGCAGTCAGGCAGGCTCTGGAACAAGCGGGGATCACCGGTGAAAATGGTGAATGTATTGACCATATTGAATTGTTCGCTCCTGATAACGATGCTGATAGTCGCAATTTTGTGTTATGTCCGGGGAAAGCCTATGACCGTTCACCGTGTGGCACTGGTACAAGCGCTAAGTTAGCCTGTTTGGCGGCGGATGGAAAATTGCAGCCGGGTGAGATTTGGCACCAATCCAGCATTATTGGTAGTGTTTTTGAAGCCCAATATCAGTGGGTTGGTCGGAAAATTGCTCCAGTGATCAGGGGAACAGCGCATGTTTACGGTGATAACAAGTTAATCATTGCCAAGAGCGATCCTTTTGTCTGGGGAATCAATGTATGACTCCCTGCCAAATATCGGATGTCATTATCGTTGGCGCTGGCATCGTTGGAACCGCATGTGCTTATCAATTGGTACAGGATGGTTTGAAAGTCGCTGTAATTGATGATGGTGGTAAAGGGGCAACACAGGCAGGAATGGGGCATCTCGTGTGTATGGACGATAATCCTGCTGAACTGGCACTGAGTAGTTACTCATTAGATATATGGCGAACGTTCACCCCACATATGCCAGAAAATTGTGCCTGGCGTAGATGCGGCACACTTTGGCTGGCGGATGCAGAGGATGAAATGGCACTGGCTGAGGAAAAAAGCGCACGTCTCGCCGCCTATGGAATTGAAAATACCCCGATGACAGCGACACAGATTCACCAACTGGAACCTATGGTGAGAAGTGGGATTGCCGGTGGTTTGTCTGTTCCTGAGGATGGGATGGTCTATGCACCGAATGTCGTACACTGGTTTCTTGCTCGCTGTAATGAAAAGACTCAGTTTATTAAAGGGCAAGTACATGCCTTAGAGCCTCAGACCGTTGTGCTACATGATGGAAAGAAATATTGCGCGCCGAGAATATTGTTGGCAAATGGGCTGTGGAGCACACATCTATTACCTGAATTACCGATTATCCCTAAAAAAGGGCAACTGGCGATTACAGATCGTTACCCTACCTGCATCACACATCAACTGGTGGAATTAGGGTATAGCGCCAGTACACATGCATCGAATGGTACGTCAATCGCTTTCAACGTTCAGGCTCGCCCTACTGGTCAGCTTCTAATCGGCTCCTCACGCCAGTTCCATAATGAACAACACACTATTGATCTCGCCCTACTCCGTTCTATGCTCCAACGCGCACTTTATTTCTTACCTCAACTTGGTCAGATGAATATCTTACGTTGTTGGTCTGGCTTTCGTGCTGCGACTCCAGATGGATTGCCGCTATTGGGGCAACATCCTGATTACGAATGGCTATGGCTGGCTGTGGGCCATGAAGGATTAGGTGTGACGACCGCACCGGGCAGCGCCAAAATCATCTCTGCATCGATGCTGAACAGAAAAACGGAGATTGATCCACTGCCTTACCAACCCGCACGTTTCACTGCTATGGCCTGTAAGAGGTCGCCATGACACTCAAAAAACCACCATTTACCGCTTTATTTATTGATGGCGAACTGATCACCGTGCCTGCGGGGATTACTGTAGCGGCAGCGCTAGCGTATATCGGTGATGAGCATTGCCGTATCTCTGTATCACATCAATTGAGAGTGCCTTTTTGCGGTATGGGGATCTGCCAGGAATGCCGTTTGATGATTAATGGTCGCCGTCGTGTAGCGTGCCAGACAATTTGCGAAATGGGTATGAAAGTCGAGAGGATCTGAACATGACAACACCCTCTTCTTCTACGGTATTGCACTGTGATGTTCTGGTTGTTGGCGCAGGACCGGCAGGATTAGCTACCGCACAAGCTGCGATACAAGGACAACAATCCGTTATCCTGATTGATGACAATCCCAAAGCAGGCGGGCAAATTTGGCGTCAAGGACCATTTCATACATTGCCACCGATAGCGAAACGTTATTTGTCGGTACTATCAGAAGATGACTTGATCTATTTACCGGGTTGTAAAGTGATTGCAGTAGACAGCCAATGTGTGATTGTTGAAACGGCAAGTAGGCACCGAATGGTTCACTACCAACGCCTCATTCTTTGTACTGGAGCCAAAGAAAAATTACTTCCTTTTCCCGGATGGACGTTGCCGGGTGTCACGGGCGCAGGCGGATTGCAGGCATTGATAAAAAATGGCCTGCCCATGACTGATGAGCGTGTCGTTATTGCCGGTAGCGGTCCCCTTCTGCTCGCGGTTGCGAAGACGGTAAAAAAAGCGGGAGGGAACGTGGTTGGTATCATTGAACAAGCGCCTTTACACCGCTTATTTTCGTTTGGCTTGCGACTGCTGCGCTGGCCTAACAAGTTGCATCAAGCCATCGCTCTCATGCCACTTAAAAATTATTACAAAAACAGTATGGTGTTAGGCGTGGAAACCTCGATAGAAGGCAGGTTGACCGGAGTGTATATCAGTAATAAAGGGCAGAAACAGAAATTACCCTGTACACGTTTAGCTTGCGGTTTTGGTTTAAGACCAAATACAGAATTGGCACAATTACTTGGTTGCTTGCTGGATGAACAAGGAAATGTTCAGGTAGATGCGTGGCAACAGACGACTATACCTAGTGTATATGCAGCAGGAGAATGCACAGGTATTGGCGGCAGTGAACTTGCACTTTGTGAAGGATTTATTGCCGGGTTTGCAGCGAGTGGTAAATACGCACTGGCTGCAAAATGGCAGCAGAAACGAAGAAAATGGCACTGTTTTGCCACAGCGGTAGCACAAACGTTTAAATTAAATAAAGAGATCACACAGGCACTTCCCGCCGATACCTTGATCTGTCGTTGTGAAGACGTAAGTTTAAACGAGCTTGAACCATTCCAAGATTGGAATAGTGCAAAAATGGCAACACGGTGTGGCATGGGAGCTTGTCAGGGAAAAATCTGTTCTGCCATTCTCCACGATATCAAACATTGGGCAATACCAGCTCCTCGCATTCCACTATCGCCTACCAGTCTTGAAACGCTGGCAGCAGGAGCCACGGAAAAAATTAATTTTTCTGACTGATAGATCAATGTCCCCTTTCGTTTATCAAACAGAACTCCCACTAAACATCACAGTTTGTTTGGTCGCCTTTGCTATGATTCACATCGAAAATCATTAAAACCTGTAATGAGTTATTTTAAAGATTAAGGTGTGAACATTTATGTATAAGACAAATGGAACCATTTTAGATGTACCGGGTGTTAAGGTTGGGCATGCTGAGGATGAGTTGGAACAAACCGGTTGTAGCATTATCATTTTTGACAACGGAGCTGTTTGTGGCGTTGATGTCAGAGGCTCTGCCCCGGGGACAAGGGAAACCGAGCTTTTAGATCCCATTAATACTGTTCAGAAAGTCAACGCGGTGGTGTTAAGCGGAGGTAGTGCTTTCGGGTTAGATTCCGCCTCTGGCGTAATGCGCTATCTTGAAGAAAGAAAACAAGGGTTTGATGTCGGTGTTACTGTCGTACCTATCGTCCCTGCCGCGATAATTTTTGATCTAAATTTTGGCGATCCTGCTGTGCGCCCTGACGCTAAAATGGGCTATGTTGCCACGCAAAACGCTTCTGTAAGTCCTTTTCCATCGGGAAATACTGGTGCCGGTGCCGGAGCCACTATAGGTAAAATGGCCGGTTTTGACAAAGCCATGAAAGGTGGCCTTGGAACCGCATCGGTTAAATTACCTGGGGGGCTGACAATTGGCGCAATGGTTGTTGTAAATGCTGTTGGTGAAATCAGAGACCCTAAAAATGGTAAAACCATTGCAGGTGCATGTGATAAAAACGGTCATCTTATCGATCTCACTCCCTACATTATAAAAAATAATAAAGATAATAATTTCATTCAGGGAGCAAATACGACTATTGGCATAATTTGTTGTAACGCCAATATGAACAAAAGCCAGATGAAAAAAGTTGCCCAGATGGCTCATGATGGCCTGGCGAGAACGATATACCCCGTTCATACCATGAGCGACGGGGATACTATTTTTGCAGCGGCAACAGGTGGTGTGAACTCATCAGTGAATACGGTTGGTATTCTTGCTGCCGAGGTCATGGCTGCTGCGGTTTTAGATGCTGTAAAATCAGCTAAATCAAAATTTGGTGTTAGAGGCTATGCTGATTTAGCACTTTCGATTTAGCACTTTTAAGGTAAGGTGATGCTGGTAGCCTTCCAAACTTGAACTACCCTACAAACCCGATAAAAAGGTTAACGTTATGTCAGACATTCGCCTGTATATGCTGCAAACCGGAACCATAAAATGTAAGGTTCACAACATCAAGATGAATCAAGGCAACGGTGCCGATTATGAAATTCCGATTCCATTTTTCTTACTCACTCATCCTAACGGCCATACACTAATTGACGGCGGCAATGCAGTTGAAACTGCAACTGACCCCAAAGGCTACTGGGGAAATATCACCAAAGCCTACTGGCCGGTGATGCGTGAAGATGAAGGTTGTGTCGCTCAAGTTAAAAAGTTGGGTATCGATCCCGCAGATATCCGCTATGTAGTGCAATCCCATCTTCATCTCGATCACACTGGCGCAATAGGACGCTTCCCCAACGCGACACATATCGTACAACGACGTGAATATGAATACGCCTACACACCTGACTGGTTTTCTGCTGGTGGCTATATCCGCAAGGATTTTGACCGTCCCGGTCTGAAATGGGAATTTCTCGATGGGGAACGCAATGACATGTTTGATGTTTATGGCGATGGCACGTTAAAAACGATATTTACTCCAGGGCATTCGCCGGGACATCAATCACTACTGGTGACCCTGCCGAACAGCGGCAACCTGCTGTTAACGATTGATGCCGCTTATACCCTCGATCACTGGGAAGAACGTGCATTACCTGGGTTTCTCACCTCTGCCACTGAAACCGTACGTTCGGTGCAAAAACTGCGGCATCTAGCCAAACGCACGAATGCAATTGTGGTAACAGGGCACGATCCGGATGCCTGGCCAACATTCCGTCAGGCACCGGAATATTACGATTAACTCGAATTTGTCAATGCAAAATAGCCAGTAACGAGAAAGTAGACGTTTCTGGCTTGGCACTCACTTTACGAAAGTTTAACTTACTATCCGAAATAACCGTTATTCCTCCTATTATCCTATTATCCTCTTAGCCAATCATTGACAAAAGACTGGGCATTTTCAGATTTAAACCCAATTGAAGATATACCGGTTGGTTTCCACAAAAGCTCAATAACACGCACTTTCTGGTTATAATCAAGAGTATTAAATAGTTGACTTAACTGTTTATCTAAAAGCAAATCTCGATATTGAAGAAAACATTCATCATTGAATTGATCGCCACATCCAGCAAAAAGCTTACTGCCGTTTTCACGATTAAACCCACAACATTTCACACACTTAAAGCCAGATTTATAATAAAAATCGCATATCTCATCATATCTATATGCATTGACAATAGGATTCAAAAATGCGTCTACATTAACAGCAATCTGATCAACACTATCATCCAAATGATTAGCTGTTCTATCGCCATATTGATTCTGACTTAAGTTTTTGCATAGTTTATTCATTAAATCAGTATGTAAAAAATATTCTTCTGTATGAATTTGTTTTGCAAAAATCTGTAAAAGTTCTCGCTGCCTTAATCGTTCATATTCTCCTATAGCATTGTATAGCCAAATAAGCGCCATACCTTCTTCATTTAATGAACGTGACGCTGTTAAAAAACCCTCTTGTGGACACTCCATATGATGAATAACACCGGTAGAAACAACAACATCAAATTGATTATCTCGTGTTAGCTTCTCAATCGTATTATTTTCTAACGTGACGTTATCCAATCGATGATAAGAGATCAACTTATCTGCTACCTCTAACGCTTTATCCGTCATATCAACGCCCACAAATTGGGTATCGGGATACATACTTGCCAGCCCTACCAAACGATGTCCCGTTCCATACCCTAAATCGAGCACATATTTTCCCGTTAAATAACCCGGCTTAAATATCAACCCTACCACCGTGGCCATATCATAAATAAGATTATCCCCAATGGCAGAACTAGGATATGGATATCGGTTATACATCGCTTTAACATCCTGATTACTCATATCTATTTCTCCGAACAAAATGATAAATCAGTGGTACTAGCTCATAATGACCAATCATAGTTAGTATAGTGGTCACCCTCACTAAATTCATGACAACAAGTAATTAAAGTATTTCATAACGGGAAAAATATATTAGACTTAATTAAAGTTGGAATAATTTCATATCCATAAGAATATAGCTAATAATTTATTACATGATCTTTACCCTTATCATATTTATAATCCATTTGAATAGTTTAAGACAATAACAATCAAAGCAAGATGAATATTGATTTAATAACGAATCAAAACCTGTAAAAAATAAAAGTTCACTTCTGTAACTTAAGCATTCAATTATTTAATAAACAGCAATATAAATTTTTGGCGAAATATTTTTAAAAAAATAACTAGAGAACACCTTGCTCTCTTTCTATGTACCGTATATTTTTATTTTAAATACTACAAAAAAAATCATGGCTACGATTAGATAATATCAGATAGATATAGTCTCACCTGATCTAGCCAGAATCTCTTGTATCTACAACTGGAGAAAATATTATGCACGTTGGTATTATTGGGGCAGGAATTGGGGGTGCATGTTTAGCTCATGGATTACGTAAAAATGGAATCAGAGTAACGATCTATGAACGAAACCCTGCGTTGTCATCCGAACTTCCCGGTTATGGAATTCATATTAATACATTCGGCAAGCAGGCACTGCAAGAATGCCTCCCGGATGCAAACTGGCTAACCTTTAAGGAGGCATCAAGATATATTGGCGGACAATCACGGTTTTATAATGAACGTATGCGTCTTCTCGCCGTTCAGGGTGGTATTTCGCCAATGGCAGGAAAGATTATTTCCGAGCAACGTCTGTCAATCAGCAGAACTGAACTGAAAGAAATACTAAACAAGGGGCTTTCAAGCATAATTCAATGGAATAAAACATTCGTCCGTTATGAACATATTGAAAACGGTGGTATTAAAATTTTCTTTGCCGATGGCAGTCACGAAAATGTCGATGTGCTTATCGGTGCAGATGCCAGCAATTCAAAAGTACGTAAACAATACCTTCCTTTTATCGAAAGATTCGATGTTGGTGTTAGTATGGTCATTGGTCGTGCGCGTCTTACCCCGGATCTCACAGCTTTACTACCCCAAAATTTCCTGGACGGCACACCTAACAGCATCGTACCTAAAAGCCCCGACTGGTTGTTCATCTCTATGTGGCGTGCCCCAGTTAATATCCATGTAGACGCCGCTTTAGCAGAAATCGATAACTTTATAGTATGGGTTTACGTAGCGGCAACAGATAGTCTTCCTTACAATATCACCGATTTTTCCGCAGAAGCCCTCTGTGATCTGGTCCGAGCCCGTATGATTTCATGGGACCCAAGCCTACATACTCTGATTAAACAAAGTGATATGGAAAACATATCTCCGCTACATTTACGCAGCATGCCTCATCTTCTACCTTGGAAATCGAGTGCTGTCACATTACTTGGGGATGCTATTCATAACATGACGCCAATGACAGGCTCAGGAGCGAACACAGCGCTGCGAGATGCTCTTTTACTCACACAGAAGCTTGCCAGTGTAGCGTCGGGCCACGAAGAGTTAGTCAAGGCAATTTCAGATTATGAGCAACAAATGCGCGCATATGCTAACGAGATCGTTGGAATTTCACTGCGCAGCGCTCAGAATGCGGTAGGACATTTTTCAATACCACCATTAAAACAACGGCATTTGAGCATAAGAAGAAATACATCTCAAGGTTATCAACACCGGCGTTAATATTCCGAGTGAATTGTCATACCTGAGCGGATATATCATTACATATCATTACTCCAGATACACTGATTACAACAGTAAGAAAAAAGTAAAGATAAAAAAGAACTAAAAAGGAGCCGCCACCAGTATATATCATACTGGTGGCTTGGTTTAATTAATTATGCAATTTTTACCCAAGGATAAGCATCAGATGTTTCTGCACCGTCTGGCACGGTTCCTCTATTCCACCATTTAGCTTCCCAATTTTGCTTGTTCCAACTCACTCTATCGCCAGCCTTATACACTTTATTTGCATCCCAGACAGGGTAATCACTCCCTGTATCTGGATTAACTGGATCAACCGGTTCAACATTAATACCTTTGAAATAGAATGGTGCCATATCTATCTTTTTCGTGATTAACTCACAACCAAGACCTTCTCTAGCTGCATTGACTAATAAACCACGATCTTGGTCTGCGGTCCATGTAAATATTCCCCCCAGATTCTTTTCTAATGCATATTGTGCCTTAGCTTTAACGGAACGAGGAGTATCAAGAGAAATAAACAACTTGCTTTCCTTATTATAGAGATAATCAGCATCTGCTATTTCATCAGTATACAAGTCAAAATTATATATCCCCCTCTTTTCTTCCAAATCTAAATAATTATATATCGTGTCGTACCATTCTGTTGTCCCTGATTCAAATGAGCCGGTCGTTGTAATCTTCGGATCTTTTTTCGGGACATAGCCAGGATCATAACTGCCAGATAATGGAGAATAACTATCAATAACCGTATTTCTTCCATTGCGTGAATAGCCGGTGTAACCAATGTTGATTGCAGACGCAGGCACACCAAGGCTCAATAAGTATTCAACCGCCTTTTCCACACTATTCTCACCGCCAGGATAATTACGGAGATTCGTGTGATGTAACAACCTTTCAGCCCACGGAGTACCAAAGAAATCATAGGTCATAACGTTAATACCATATAGCCCAGCTTGCAGTAATTCAGGTATTTTTGATTTTTCCATTTTCTCTGGTACCGCCGAACAAGCGATACTTATTTTTATATCTGAACGACCTGCTTCTTTAAAAGCAGCAGTTAAATCTTTAATTAAACTAACATAATAATCGCCATCGTCTGGCGCATATATGTTACCTTCATTTCCAGCAACTCCCGGATACTCCCAATCAATATCAATTTCTGTAAACATAGGGAAACGTTGGAATATATCAACTAGACTCGAACAGAAATAGGATTTTAATGTTTCGTCTCTGACCATATTATAAAAGCCATTACTCATGGTCCAACCGCCAACACTAAATGACATAATAAGGTCATGGCCTTGAGCTTTTGCCGCTTGTTGAACTTTAGCCAATCCACCTAATACGCCCATACTTTTAGATTGTTCAAAATCCCTTGGCATTTGGATATCTTGCCAACCAGAATAAGTACAATTCTGATAAGATTGGCAATCTCCCCAAGCATCTGTGAATGTTACTTCTCCATTATTGGTGCGGGCAAATAATGGCGCTTGCTCTTTAATTTGCTGCTTTTTTTCACCCTCATCACCTAATATTCCACAGAAACCAATAACTAATTTATCATAAGCAAAAGGATTATCTAAAAGGTGCTGTAAATCTATTCCTCTACCTCGACGAATAGGATCTTGATTTCCTTGTAATCTACCATCATATTGCGACCAATCTGTATAATAGCCAAAAACTTTAGGTTTATTTCGTGTGTCATATTTATTGTAGACTGGTAATGCGGTTCTTCCCGATGTGTAACTGAAATTTATTGTTTCAGTTGATGGATTGAAATTATCTATCTTATAAGACTGTTCACTAAGAGAATCTGTCTGGATTATTTTTGACATAAATCACCTCGACTAGATATCAATTTATTTTTCGATGAACACTCCAGTTGCTTTACTTGCGTGGTAACATAATCACATTCTAGCTTGTATTCTTAGGAAAACAAATAATTGCTATTTGTTTGATTGTTAATGGTCAACTCAAATTTATGTCAACGGAATTTATATTACCGACAATTTATTGTCAGATAGTAAAAGCAAATAATTGCAAATTGTAAATATATTCATTGTCATTATTGCATCATCCACCTCCATTAAATTTGTAAATTAATTTTTACGAATTATTTATTTTAATTTTGTTTTCAATTGACTAATTCTTATATTTTATATCTATACTAATTTGTATCCTTAGGGGTGTTCGTTTCTTTGAAATATTATTACCATACTTATATATGGAGATTAAAATGAAAGCTAAAGATGTTCAGCCAACCATTATTATTAATAAAAATGGCCTTATCTCTTTGGAAGATATCTATGACATTGCGATAAAACAAAAAAAAGTCGAGATATCAGAGGAAATCACTGAGCTTTTGGCGCATGGTCGTGAAAAATTGGAGGAAAAATTAAACTCAGGAGAGGTTATATATGGAATCAATACGGGGTTTGGGGGGAATGCCAATTTAGTTGTACCATTTGAAAAGATTTCAGAGCATCAGCAAAATCTGTTAACTTTTCTTTCTGCTGGTACTGGGGACTATATGTCCAAACCTTGTATTAAAGCGTCACAATTTACTATGTTACTTTCTGTTTGCAAAGGTTGGTCTGCAACCAGGCCAATTGTCGCTCAAGCAATTGTTGATCATATTAATCATGACATTGTTCCTCTGGTTCCTCGCTATGGCTCCGTGGGTGCAAGCGGTGATTTAATTCCTTTATCTTATATTGCACGCGCATTATGTGGCATCGGCAAAGTTTATTATATGGGTGCAGAAATTGATGCTGCTGAGGCAATTAAACGCGCAGGGTTGACACCATTATCGTTAAAAGCAAAAGAAGGTCTTGCTCTGATTAACGGCACACGGGTAATGTCAGGCATCAGTGCAATTGCCGTCATTAAACTGGAAAAACTATTTAAAGCCTCAATCTCTGCTATTGCCCTTGCTGTTGAAGCATTACTTGCATCTCATGAACATTACGATGCCCGCATTCAGCAAGTAAAAAATCATCCTGGGCAAAAAGCGGTGGCAAGCGCATTGCGTAATTTATTGACGGGTTCAACTCAGGTTAATTTATTAACTGGGATTAAAGAACAAGCCAATAAAGCTTGTCGTCATCAAGAAATTACCCAGCTAAATGATACCTTACAGGAAGTTTATTCAATTCGTTGTGTACCACAGATATTAGGTATAGTGCCAGAATCGTTAGCTACCGCACGGAAAATATTGGAACGGGAAGTTATCTCAGCTAATGATAACCCACTGATAGATCCAGAAAATGGCGACGTTCTACACGGTGGGAATTTTATGGGACAGTATGTCGCCCGGACAATGGATGCATTAAAACTGGATATTGCTTTAATTGCCAATCATCTTCATGCCATTGTGGCACTGATGATGGATAACCGTTTCTCACGTGGATTACCTAATTCACTTAGTCCGACACCCGGCATGTATCAAGGTTTTAAAGGAGTCCAACTTTCTCAAACCGCTTTAGTTGCTGCAATTCGCCATGATTGTGCTGCATCAGGCATTCATACCCTCGCCACAGAACAATACAATCAAGATATTGTCAGTTTAGGTCTGCATGCCGCTCAAGATGTTTTAGAAATGGAGCAAAAATTACGCAATATTGTTTCAATGACCATTCTGGTAGTTTGTCAGGCGATTCATCTGCGCGGCAATATTAGTGAAATTGCGCCTGAAACCGCTAAATTTTACCATGCAGTACGCGAAATCAGCTCTCCTTTAATCACTGATCGTGCATTGGATGAAGATATAATCCGCATTGCGGATGCAATTATTAATGATCAACTTCCTCTGCCAGAAATCATGCTGGAAGAATGAAAAGAAAATCACTGAAAGTTTTTCAACCATCGCTTGACTAAAAATACAGAACCCCCTTTACTGAGGTAGAAACAGTGTAAGTAAATAAGGGGTTTTGTATGATCGTTTTTGTGACAGGAGCAACGTCAGGTTTTGGTGAATCAATTGCCAGAAGATTCATTCAAAACGGTGCTAAAGTTATTGCGACTGGACGACGTAAAGAACGGTTAGAGAAACTAAAAGCTGAACTAGGTGATAACTTTTACTTTGTTCAATTTGATGTAACTGATCGGGCAGCTATCAACCAAGTTGTAGAACAATTACCAGAATCACTCCGTCATATCGATATTTTAGTCAATAATGCAGGTTTAGCGCTTGGATTAGAACCTGCTTATCTGGCTAACCTGGATGACTGGGAAAGCATGATTGATACTAATGTCAAAGGGCTTGTCAATATGACCCGTGCTCTGCTGCCTGGAATGGTAGCAAGAAATCATGGGCATATTATTAATATCGGTTCTACCGCTGCAAGTTGGCCATATTCCGGTGGGAATGTTTACGGCGCAACTAAAGCTTTCGTCAAACAGTTTAGTTTAGGTTTACGGGCCGATTTACAGGGAAAAAATATCCGTGTTACTGATATAGAACCCGGTTTAGTTGGTGGAACTGAGTTTTCTTTAGTACGTTTTAAAGGCGACAATGATAAAGTAAATAAAACCTACGATGGCACCCAGGCATTAACCGCTGAAGATGTCACTGAAGCTGTTTTTTGGGTAGCTAATTTACCTGCACATGTCAACATTAATACATTAGAAATGATGCCAGTTTGCCAATCATTTGCCGGACTTAGTGTGCACAGAGATGAATAATCACATTCTTCTTGATAATTTGTTGAACATCTTGATGCTATCTTATAATTTATCTATCTGATAATTTCTTGTTGTGCCATCTATACCCTATGGATTTCAAGTTGCATCGCGACGGCAAGGGAACGAATCCCCGGGAGCATAGATAACTATGTGACTGGGGTGAGTGAGTGCAGCCAACAAAGAGGCAGCTTGAAAGATGACGGGTATAAATTGACTCCATCTCTTTCAAGAGGATAAAAGATGAATATTTGTAATTCTTTAATATTAAAAGCTATGCCAGCTATCGCTCTGGCAATACCATTGTTATGGCAAACACCGGCACTGGCGGCAACTTGCACTTCGGGAAGTACCTGCGTCACAGTGCATGGCAGCGGAGATTCTGTGCTTGATAAAGAAGCCGCCCGTCAAAGCAAAGAACAATGGGATGAAACCAAAAATCTTCGCACTAAGGTTAATAAACGTGCTGAGAAAGAGTTCGACAAGTTCGATAAAGCCATTGATGCTCGTGATGCATGTATGAAAAGCACCAATATCAATGCTTATTGGGAACCCAATACCGAACGTTGTTTAGACAGCAATACAGGTATGCCTATCAGACCGTAATATAAAGGTAATGATAATGAAGATGAAAAAAGCACTTTTATGTAGTGCGCTGCTCCTTACCCTATCCCCACTTGCACTTGCTGCACAAGCTTCATGCGAAAGCGTGAAAGAACAAATTGCGCAGAAGATTATCAATAATGGTGTGCCGGAATCTGGCTTTACATTGGAAATTGTTGCTAATGACCACGTTGAACAAGCTGGAAGTAAAATCGTTGGGCATTGTGAAAATAATACCAAAAAGATTGTGTATACCCGGCAAGGAAACCAATCTCAACCTCATCCAACCTCAAACTAGACCCACATCATCTTTCTGAAGGAAAACACATACAGTTCAGAGAAAATATTACGCCAATATTTTACCATTAATGAGTAGAGGTCGAGGCTATACGCTTCGGCCCTTTTTCATATTGTCTCTCGATGAACAGCGCGTTAGCAGTGTCTTCCGTGGCAAGTTGTACCTGAATGATAACTTTAATATAGTTTCATATATAAACCATTAGTTTTTTTAAAACTGACAATTCAAATAACCAACTCTAATATTATAAAGTTTTGAAACATAAATATTTACCGAATAATGGTGAGTTAAATATCTTTTTAGCTCAAAAAATCACATTGAAATTTTAAAATAGGAAACCGTTATGAGTGATCTTATCGCTAAGAAAATTCTCTCTATTATGGTGTTTTTAATAGCATTAGCGATATCAGGATGTAGCGCTGTCGCAGGAAATCAAACAGAAACCGAGAATTTTAATGGCAGCAGCAGTGAGCAATATGTGAAAATTTATTTGCATAATAATACATCACGTTTATTAGTGGCTGAAAAAACAAATTTATTTTGGGGAAGTTGGATTGAAAAACCATCGTCATCAATACCTGCATATAGTCGCGATTCATTTACCTCAAAAGGTAAGATTTTTAGTGGCACTGAGGGTGAAATTATTTATCGTTTACCCAATAGTGAGGATAAGTTAAATGTTCACTGGAGCCTTTCATATTGGGGTGCTCAGAACCACAATATCTCTCTCTCCGCAGTATCAGCTAATTATAAAGTTGAGAAAACAGTTAAAAGTTTGTCTTCTTCGGGCATAAAGATTGATATTTATCTCACTGAAAAAAATATAGATAGCAATTATAAAATTGCCGTAATGTCAGATCCCCAGCCGTGGCGTTTAGATCCTGAAAAAGGTGATCCTAATGCCGACAAAAAACCGTGGGAAGAATTAAATAGAAAAGTAGCAGACAGTATCAATAATATTTATGAACGCAATCATCTTGCCTTTGGTATCGTTAATGGCGATCTTACCGAGTTTGGACGCGCCAGTACCAGAAGAAGCCTTGAGGAGATATATACATCAAAAATCAAATTCCCGCTATTTATGGGATTGGGAAATCATGATTATGCAAATAATGTTAATGATTGTACTTCCCTCGAAAATCTTGATTTCAGTCGTAATGCCTGTGCCAGATCCGCTGTATTTGATATGGCAGAGAGAATAAGTAATTATAGTAAAGAATTAAATAATTTCTCCTATGACTATGACAATAAAGCATGGAAAGGAAGTCTATCTTATTCATGGGATTTTGGTGATATTCATTACGTTCAATTACAAAATTACCCTACCTATAGCGTCAATTTGAACCACTATATCAGCCCAACTGTTTATATTACAAAATCCCTTGACTGGTTGGAAAGCGATCTTAAATCTGCTCAAACAAGAGGAAAGGCTGTGGTTTTAAATTTTCATGATGGGTATGACCATTTTATTAGTAACAGCAGTTATGCTGAAAAAGAAAAATTTAAATCACTGATTAAAAAATACAACGTTATGGCGGTTTTCGTTGGACATTCACATTTTCTTAAAGAATACAACGCCCCTGTATTTGGAAATGCCATAGTCTATGATAGCGGAGCACTATTTAAAGGTGATTTCTTTATCATTAATGTTAACAAAAAATGCATGCAAATATCTGCATATAATGGAATAAATGGCATTCCCAAGTTTGTTAAAAAAATGACAAGTGTTTGTGGTAAATAGAGATCAAACCTATTATATCGAATTGAGATTTTAGATTAATAATAAACCTCACTTTTTCGCAAGTGAGGTTTTCTTATTGATTGCTTATAGATCACAATCACGATATTTATGTATAAATAAGATTCCAAAATAGCGCTACATCTTATTCCACAAATAATTATATGTATAACAATGGGTTGAATAAGGCTGCGTGTAGCAGAATTATGAAACGTTATTTATACCCGTCATCTTTCAAGATGCAGTTTTTAGCACCTGAAAATGGTCGTTAATTCCAGACATCAGCGAGTCCGCTATATCAGGTAGCGTTGTGGTGAAAAATTTGAATACTTTGTCTCGAAATTCATGTTTATCAGCGAAATAACGGTTATTTCGAACAGGTTCATTCATAACCTTCCATAATCGTTCTATCGGGTTTAAATTTGGGCTATATGGAGGAAGGTAATGTCACTCAATGTTGCTAACATAAGCCTACTCCTCCACAAGATGAGCTTTGTTGTCACCCGCACCATCCACAATAAGATGAATTTTTTAATATTTGCCATTTATTAACCATCCTGAATTCGATGATAGGAATATTTTTGATATTACGTCCCAAATATCACCCGCTAAAACACCATTATCTCAAGAGGAGATACAAGCTCATATTGCTGCCGGCAATAAAAGAAGAAATAAAAAAAGCAAATAATCTTATTATTAGGGAGTAGCATAGGATGCTCCCCTGATAACATTGCTGATAAAAGATCACAGGAAACAATGTACTTGATTAGAAAACCGAACTCTTTAATAAATTTACCCGCTCTTAATTAATAAAACCGACAAAGAAAAAAATAACTTGCATAAAATAACTTATTTTGGTAGCTATAATTGAGAATACTAATGTCAACAATGAGGGCAAACTGAATGACTAAATTCATCCTTACGCTGTCTATTATCCTTGGTCTTACAGGGTGTGTTTCGCAGAAACAACCACTTTCTCTTGATTACATCGCAGGTAATGAAACATTTCATTTATCCAAACCTTGTATAGAACAAGCTCTTCCTGTAGGAGAAGTCGGTGATGATTTAGCTGTGAATGCCAATAACATTTTTATTAAGGTTAAAAAAGGACTGAATTGTAGTGACCGGTTCAAACTTTTTTTAGCAAGAAACTTAGGGAAAGAGTTGTTTATTTACTTTGACGGTAAGCCAGTCATAAAAACCAGACTTGTTTCTATGATTCATCCAGAAGAAGGCTTCCATCAAGCAATAGAATCGAAATCATTGTCAGATGGAATTCTTAGATCCTTGAATTAATGAAAAGCCTATGGTTGCTACTCTTGTGTTTCATTTATCCATCAAAAAAAGCAAACCATAGGCTCAACTTTAAGCGTTGTAAATGATCCTAATGACTTGACCTATAGAGTAACTTTTAAACCTAATACGATCCGTACCAGCACCATTATTATCCGTAATTTGATGTGATCCAGGTCCCGTTGTACTTATTCGTTTCACTCCAGTCGATACGGGATATTCAATTTCAACACCAAAAGCTGATGGGGCCGATGAGTCGGTATCAAAACTTATGGTATATACTGAAATTCCTGAATGCATCCGAAGATCAACCCACGGTCCCCATGTTTTAGACAGAAAATTAACTAAATTCTAATTAATATAAAATTATAACTCATTATAGTAATATTTTATGTAGATTAATGAGTTATTAAATGATATATATCCAAAATGGAGGAAGGTAATGATCTCCATTTCGGATAAAATCAAGCATCTTCAATGATTACGGGTATATTTATGTATATTGGTTCTCTATACCAACTTCACTCTCACTTCCCCCAACTTGTTTAAATATAGTGGCGACATCCAAGTAGCAGGATAAATCTTTCTCTTCGGGGCGTAAAATATAAGGAATTTCACCTAATTGTGGCGCATTAATGTGACGGCGTAATCTACCCATCACTTTAGTATAGTGCGATAAGCCAGGATTAATTCTGTTAGCTACCCACCCGACTAATTGCAATCCATCATTTATTATTGCCTGCGCAGTTAAAATTGAGTGATTTACACAGCCAGGCTGAATACCAACAACTAAAATCACTGGGATTTTTTCCCTAATCACCCAATCAAAATAAAAAGTTTCATCATCCAATAATACACGCCAACCACCGTTACCCTCAATAATAACGCGATCTGCTTTATTACTAAGATTATTCAATCCTTTTTTCATCTGTTCGAAATCAACCTGATTTCCTTCACAATACCTGCTTTTCCAGATAACTGGGTTAATTTCTTCATAGTTAAGCGGAACGGGAGAAGATTTTTGTAGGATCACGCCATCTCGATTACGTATACCTTCTTCTGTTTCATACCCTTCTGTAGCTATAGGCTTATACCCTACTGCCGTTGCTCCGTCACGATTAAAAACTTGTAATAATGCACGGGTAACAACCGTTTTACCTATGTTGGTATCTGTCCCCGTAACAAATAGGCGCGTTAACATAAATTCTGTTTTCCATAATGACAGATAGAATCCGATTAATGAGCGCTTAAGTCTAGAGGATGCAACTATAAGGGAGATTGCGTTAGCTCAATGTTTTGTTTAATTGCCAGGTCAATTTAGCAAAAAAATCCATATAAAGTTGATATTACAACCAGAAAATCGCTATCAAGCATATACCCTATGGATTTCAAGATGCATCGCGACGGCAAGGGAGCGAATCCCCGGGAGCATAGCGAACTATGTGACCGGGGTGAGAGAGTGCAGCCAACAAAGAGGCAACTTGAAAGATGACGGGTGCATTATCCTTTCATTAAATTGATCAACAATGAACCATCATATAAAGCTTTTTTAATTGATGCTACCGCAGATAATGTGCCTGAATTATTGAATTTTGTCGCAACTAACTCAATCTGTTTGCCATAAGCAGGCAAAGAGTGTCGTTGAATACATTCATTAATCACCGGATACAAAACCTGCTGTGAAGCATTAAGGGGTGAACCCATCAAAATTTTTTCTGGGTTAAATAAATTAACCATAATTGCGATAATATGACCAATTTTCACCCCGATATCACGAATAATATCTATTGCCAAAGTATCGCCGTTATTAACCGCTTGACAAAATGATTCAATAGTCAATGGCTCACCGTTCAGTAAAGAATCTGGTACCACTGACAACTGCTGTTTTGCTCTGGATAAAATATGGCTGATACCCGCAACTGTTTCCAAACACCCCAAATTCCCACAATAGCAGCGTTTACCATCAGGTTCAGCCTGAATATGTCCTATCTCCATTACACCACCGTTGCCAGCATGTAATGTCTGCCCCGCAATAATCACGCCAACGCCAACATATTCATCAATGACCATTTGGATAATATTCTGACAATTTTTTGCCGCTCCATATAATGATTCAGCTATCGTCCAGGCGGTTATTTCATGTTGAAGAAATACCGGTAATCCAGTTCGACAATGCAGGTATTCTCCTATTGGTAACTCCTGAACCTGATAATAAGGGAAACTATGGATTAAACCCTTGGTCGGATCAACAATGGCATTTATAGTTATGCTAATTGCCGTCAAACGTTCAAGACGAGATTGATAGCGACCGAAAAATGCATCAATCTCATCAATAATAGTATCTAAAAAGGATTTTTCCTGGTTGACCGGTAATGGCAATACATCTTCAACAATTAACTTGCTGCTTAAATCACGCAGTCCCAATATTAAACTTCCCAAGTTAATACCGACACACAGGAAATGCCAACTTTCAGAATCCAGCTTCAATCCGGTCGCCGGACGCCCTCTGAATCCTAAATCCAGAAATTCCGTTTCCATGACTAAATGCGCATCAACCAATTCACGGACAATCTTAGTAATACTGGCTGGAGCAAGTTGAGCTGTTTTGGATAGTTCAATACGGGAAATTGGCCCATATTGATCAATTAACCGATAAACAGTACCAATATTAATCTGTTTTATCTGATCAATATGCCCCGGTTGTCCATCCATTATTTATCCTTTTACGCTCTAATTAATTCACGTTCCAAAATAATTGTTGGCTGATTATGTCTAGGTTTTAGGCAAAAAGTATGATTTTTTCAGTAAATATGTGATATTCAGCACGAAATTTAGCTGATTTCTACTTATTTTTTCCATCTAATATATTAGATATGAGCAGGCTTATCAGCCTGTCTGCGGCGGCCGATATTGGCCTATTTTTGTGATTTACCAACCAGACCTCAGAGCAAGAGTGGTTATCAACGATTGGAATATACTGAACACCATCCACTTTCATTCGAGTAAAAGATTCAGTCACAATACTGACGCCTAATCCCGCCGAAACCAGCCCAAGAATAGTCATTGCTTCGCCTGCTTCCTGTGAAATCATCGGTGTCACACCTGCTTGAGCCAGTAATGTCATGATTTCATCATACAAAGCCGTTCCTACTTCGCGCTCAAAAAACACCATCGAATAACCAGCCAACATTTCGAGCTTTATTCCCTGTGAGGCATATTCCAGCAAAGGATGTCCATCATAAACAGCAAGCATAAAAGGTTCTCGAAATAATAGCCGATACTCAAGATTATCTGGCAATTGGGTATTACGCATGATGCCAACATCGATCCGCCCAGTCAGTAATGGCGCAATTTGTTGTTTAGTATTCATCTGATGCATATGAATAGCGACTTCCGGGTAACGTTCCCGAAATTGCCGTAAACTCAGAGTAACCTTATGCATAAAGGGTGTCGTAGAGGTGAAACCAATAGATATTTCACCTAATTCTCCTTTCTGCATTCTTGCTGCTTTTGTTGCGGCAGCATCAACCTGAGCCAGGATCTGATAAGCTTCTTTTAGAAACATGCTACCGGCTGGCGTCAAGCTCACATTCCGGTTATTACGTTCTAACAACTGCGCATTTATACTATTTTCAAGTGATTGAATTTGTTGGCTTAACGGAGGCTGTGAAATATTAAGCCGTTCTGCCGCACGACCAAAATGTAATTCCTCTGCCACTGCAATAAAGTAGCGCAAATGCCGTAGTTCGATAGCCATAATCACCTTTGAGATCTAATACATATTATTATCAATGATTAATATATTAGACAAAATATTTTGCAATTCATATGCTTGATCTTCATAAAAATATAAGCCTGCTAATGCGTTAAGTAAGGAAATTATGTGAGCGCCAGCCCTAGTAGTAATACCAACCTTAGTCGTAATACCGACCTTAGTCGTAATAGTAATAATAGTAGTATCAGTGAAAATCCGGCTCTTGGTCATCATCTTGTCCAAAATGTTCAACATAAGAAAAACCACATTCAGAAAGACGATCCTCTCTATGTTAAAGTTACATTGTCACTCTTTACCGTAGGGTTAGCTGCATTTGCCCTACTCTATTTCGTTCAACCAATCTTACCCATGCTGTCGGATGATTTTGGTGTTTCTCCCGCTACCAGTAGCTTATCTCTATCCCTTTCAACTGGCATGCTAGCATTGGGCTTATTAATCACAGGTCCTCTGTCTGATGCTATTGGCCGTAAAAATGTGATGGTAACGGCACTATTTGCCGCTGCATTTTTCACTTTGCTCAGTGCATTTATAACCAGTTGGCATGGAATCCTGATTGTACGCGCTCTGGTTGGTTTATCTCTTAGTGGCGTAGCCGCCGTGGCAATGACTTATCTTAGTGAAGAAATCCACCCTAACTTTGTTGCTTTATCAATGGGACTTTATGTTAGTGGTAATTCTATTGGCGGCATGAGTGGACGATTAATATCGGGTGTTATCACTGATTATTTCTCATGGCGGGTTTCTGTCATCGTACTAGGTTTATTAGCATTAATTGCGGCAATGATGTTTTGGCGTATGTTGCCTGAATCACGTCATTTTAGACCAAGCTCTCTCAAGCCTAAATCTTTATTAGTCAATCTGAGATTACATTTTCGTGATAAAGGATTGCCATTACTGTTTTTTGAAGCCTTTTTACTCATGGGCAGTTTTGTTACCCTATTTAATTACATAAGTTATCGTTTATTAGATTCACCTTACCATTTTAATCAATCAATTGTCGGTATGTTATCTATTGTTTATTTGGCAGGGACATTCGGCGCATCTAAAGTGGGCACATTAGCTAATCAATATGGACTCGGAAAAGTGCTGATCGCGACGATAAGTATGATGCTGATCGGTACGCTTATTACCTTATTCTCATCTGCGGTGATGATTATCATTGGGATGATAGTCCTCACTTTTGGTTTCTTTGCTGCACATGCTGTTGCCAGTAGTTGGGTCGGACGTCGTGCTCGCCGGGCCAAAGCACAAGCCTCTTCCCTTTATCTGTTTTGTTATTATTTTGGTTCAAGTGTGGTCGGCACTTTTGGCGGTATATTTTGGCTCCAATTAGGTTGGAATGGCGTTATTTTATTTATTGCCATTCTTATCTTCTTGGCTCTACTTTTAGGGTTTAAACTCGCCAAACTTACAGAAGCAAGGTAATAGAAAGAGAGAACGAGGCAGTTAAAGAAACCTATTTATACCCGTCATCTTTCAAGTTGCCTCTTTGTTGGCTGCACTCGCTCACCCCGGTCACATAGTTTTCTATGCTCCCGGGGATTCGTTCCCTTGCCGTCGCGATGCATCTTGAAATCCATTGGGTATATACAACCAAGCCATTGACTAATTAATAATGACTTCAAAATCTGTGGAAATTAAATTTGCTAAAAAATTTGAACTCACTTTATTTTTTACAAAAAAAGAGAGATTTGGAAAAATAGAGCCTTTACCACTATAACTTAATTCACCCTCTTTTATAATATAACAACAGGGTTCAATTAAATTTATGCTGTACTCTCCGGCACCTGTATCATCGGAATAGATGCCAAAATTATCAAAACCGTTCTCAACGTATTCCCCATTATTGAAAAACCAATCTTGAGTTGGCTTCTCCCTAGACATTTCTGCTGTAAAATTTCGTGGAGTGAAAAACTGTGCTTTAAACGTGAATGCAAGATAAAGATTTGAAACATTTGGATAACAAAATAAGTTGCGAAATTCTGAAATATTCCGGCCATCCAACCATATAAATCCTGGAGTACCAATGCGAAAATTCAAATTTTCTGCTTTCCACTTCTCTATCTTTCTATCGGGTGCTAATGGGAATTTCATGACGATACCATTTGGAGCATATTTGTTTACATAAATATTAGTCATCATTGTGCCTCATTTTTTAATTGATTTACTTGGCTCAATCGCCCCAACCTTGTTTATTATCTCTTTTTCACAGTATAATGCCATAATCTGATTACCGCTAATATTCCACGGTTAAAATCACTTCATATTCATCATATTGCTAAGAAAATAACAAGATGATTAAGAAAATAGTAAAATACCGAAATTTATTTAGGATAAATGCAAAATATTCACCTATTGAAAAATTATTATCAACACTGATATCAATATTAAAATAATATACAAGAAGATTATTCCCATGTGGAAATAAACAGGAAATCGAGTAACGAGAATACGCCGGATTAATACCTTAAAAACTTTTTGGGATTTTAACTCGATATCTCCGCCTACATTGAGAGAAAATTTACAACAATTTTTACTAACGTGTTGCATGTAACGTTTTTTTGGTTATATTATAGACATCGTTACATGTCACGAGGGTGAAGTATGAATAAGGTTGCAGATCGTGTCAAAAAACACAGACAACAGCTCAGGATGTCAGGATTAAGGCCCGTTCAAATATGGGTGCCTGATACACGCCTTCCTCATTTTAAAGAAGAGTGTCGGCGTCAAAGCCGTCTGGCTATGGCAACACAGGACAAGGAAACGGATACACTATTGGAAAACGCGATAAATGAACTAGCTGATTCAGGAGACTGGGAGTGAAACGGGGAGACTTGATAACAGTTGCTCTACAAGGGGCTTATGGCAAGCCCCGCCCTGCGCTGGTTATCCAATCTGACAACTTTGATGAACATCCCAGTGTTACTATTTTGCCCGTGACCTCAACATTAATTGATGCACCACTTTTCCGGGTGATGATCGAGCCTCTTCCTGAAACAAATCTTGAAAAACCGTCACAGGTCATGATTGATAAAACCATGACTCTCCCGAAAGAAAAAGCTGGCGCAGTATTTGGTAAACTCGATTACGCGACGATGCAACAAGTGGATCGATGTTTAGCTTTGTTTTTAGGTATCGCAAAATAAAAAAATCATCATCATATAACTTCTTGCAAAATAGTTTTAAATTCAATTTTCGACTTCTCATAAAAGGCGACATCCATGATAACTATGTGACCGGGGTGAGCGAGCGCAGCCAACAAAGAGGCAACTTGAAAGATGACGGGTATATTTAATCAGTCAAAAACAACAGACAAGCAAGACTTTATTTATGATTAACAAGTCGCTATCGGCCGTAAAACAATTTCTGCCGGACAACTACCTACTGGATGCTGAAGAATAAAAACAATCGCGTCAGTGACGGATGAAAGCGGGACAGTTCCTACACCATTTGGTAATACCGCACCTAACACTTCAAGCTGACCCGGTGAGATTGCACATACTCGTACACCTTGTTTCCATAGTTCTTGTTGTAACGCTACAGTAAACCCAACGACTGCCCATTTTGATGCTGCATAGCAACTAGCCCCAGGCAAACTGGCTTTTCCAGCCAAAGAGCTAATATTGATAACCGAGGGCTGTGCGCTTGATAATAGATGTGGCAAAGCGAGATATGTCATATGAATTAAAGCAGTGACATTAGTCGTAATAACCTGATCAATTTCTTCCGGTATTAGATCCACCAGTTTGCCAAAATGGAAAGCGCCGGCATTATTGATTAATACATCCAATCCACCCAACTTTGCACAGGTGAAATCTATCAACTGCTGGCGGAAATTATCATGACAGATGTCCCCAGCAAATGAATATATTTCGCAGTTATCCTGATATTGTCGGGACAATTCTTTAAGTCGATTCTCACATCTTCCGGTTACTACCATTCGAGAATCATTGCCTGCAAGCATTTCAGTGATTGCGTGACCAAGCAGGCCACTGGCACCGGTGAGTAATACACGTTTACCACGCAACACCTTCCCTCCCTAATAACTCAAAATAGCGGACCTCCATCCGGTGGTATTATTCGCCAATTAGAAATCCGCTCAACTTTATATTGCTATCAAATAGCTACAGAATTATTTATCATTCGTGTTTTGATGATTCGGTACAAGAACGACAACCAAAGCCAAGCACCCTTCCCGCTTCACTACCAGATAAGGTACGCGGTACGGCCCCAGCCAGACTAACCGGTTGGGAAAAAGTCGCTAACCGGAGAGAATTTTCCATTTGGCCTGTTTCAATCTTGCCCAATTTAGTGTTTTTCATATAATTTACCTCTTTTTTATATTAGTGCGTCTGATATGACGCGGTACTATTAACGCTCGCTAGGCCAGCGCTAACATACATTGCTGAGCTTGCACACGGACATAACTACTGGGATCACTCATGGCAAGGTGATAAATCTGATCACGATATTGTGTATCGGTAGAAAAACTCAGCATGGAAACAAAAGCGATAGAACGTAGCTCTTCACGAGTATGGCTGCTGGCAATTATATGCAGTAGCTCTCTGCTACGTTCATTGCCTTCTTTCATCAAAACAGAAAACAAGGCTTTATGTGCACGAAATCGTTCAAACCGCCCGTTTTTAATACGTGCAACCTGAAAGCCAGAATTATTTTCCCTATCCAGATCAAATTCATATTGGCGCTGTCCATTCCCTCTGGGTTGAATGATGATATTGATAGAGACGGATAAATTTGGTGGTGGAAATTGAATATGCATATCTTTACTGCGAAAGAAAAATATGACTTTGCCTGGGGATAACATTTGTTCGCCAAAGTAATTCATAGCGACTTCTTCACCCTCAACGCCATCAACACTGTCATAGTCGTATTCATAAAGACGTGTCGTATAGCCATCACCAAAAAAGTTAGTTGTCAAAAAATCAAAATTATGGTCATGAGGTTCTAGCCAGGAAAATGGGGCGGGTGCTGACTGAGGACCAGGTGGTAACCATAGAACCATGCGAATAGCAAATCTCCAGTCGCTGTACAGAATAAATGTCGGTGGCTGAACATCGTTTCCAGACTGGAACTGGTTAGGGGAGACTAATTGGTCACAGATGATGTCCAATATTTCTTGCTTGTTAGCCGCAAAATCTACCAACCATTGACTGGCTATCTCTATCTCTTCCCGCTGGTAATGGCCACAGGAAACATTGTCCACCATATTACTGGTCTTCAAAAGCTGAACCAACTCAGGCAATGCCAATGGCTTACCGGGTTTAGGCGTGAATTCAAGCGTCATGAATTTTCTCCTGCAAAGTTGCCAATACTGCCTGAATCGCATTACGAACATAGTTGCTATTGTCAGCCAATGCGCTATCAATCAACGATTGTGGGGCCTGATGACGAAGAATAGCAGCCCATGCCATTGCCCTGGCTTCTTCCGACTGGTGAGTTTTAGCAATATGGATCAACAGTTTTTGTGTACGTAGATTCCCCTGATGCGCCATCAATGAAAAAATCGAGCGTTGGGAAATTACCCGTTGTAAGCTATTGAATATTGGTTTACCAACAATACGCCCTTCCGATTCCGATAATTCAAAAATCGTTTGTCGAACTGAAGGAATACTTTTAGGAATAATGAGATTCAAAGATGCTGATAACGAAACAGGTTCATGCTGAATGTGCACATCCTTATTCGCGTAATAATAAATAATATCCCCTTCTTCCAGAAACATATCCCCTGCGTAGCTGAAAAGTGTTTCCCCGCTGTCACTCTGCTCGATCTGAGAATAGTCAAAACCATACAGAGAAGTACGATATCCAGGACCAAAAAAACCCACACTCATCAGGTCAAATGCATGATCATGGGCATAACGATAGGAAAAAGGGATACTCCGAGCCTGAAATCCCGTAGGTATCCAGACCATTAAACGCAATGTAAAAACTGGGCAAGTGTACAAAACATAGCTTTGTGATTGTCCATTATTGGTATCTTGGAAAGTTTCAGGTGTCACTAAGGCATTACTTATATGTTGCAACATTTCATGGCGATTAAGCGCTAAAGCCTTAAGATGAGTTGCTGTATTTAACATATCATCCTGGCTATAACAGGATGCTCTCAAACTCTCAAGCACGCCGGAATCGGTCAGATATTCAATTAAAGCCGTCAAAGTGATTTGAAAGCCAGGCTCGACTGCCAATTTTATCGCCATGTTTAGTCCTCCCTTGCAACGTCAAACCCACTGAGCCGTAAACTATTTTTTGCCGTTTCTCGCATCATCATATCGGTATCTTCACGAGCTATCTGGTGTAACAATGCCAGACACGCAGCACTATCAATCTGTGCAAGACTTTCAACCGCCTCCCAGCGAACAAAATTGGCATAATCAGATGTCGCAAGTTTCTCCAGTACAGCACTTGCGCCATGATATTTCATCGCCCCCAGCAGCCGGACATATAGCTGAATACGTGACGCACTTAAATTAGTACAAATGGTTTCGACGGGTTGTAAGCTCACTCGATCGTAAATCCAACTAATCCACCCTTTAGCATCTGAATGTGCAATGAGTAAGAAAGAGCCATTACGATTCTCATAACCGAAATCAAGAATATCCTCGTAAGCTTTAAAGCTATATAGCTGGTTTGGTTCGAAAGTAAAAACGCCTAATGAAGTCAATGCTTCTGGTTGTACAAATGGATCATTATGATTAATTTTACATTTGTAATATGGAACTTGTATTGCCTCTTGTGATGGATTGATGATAAAAGTATCGAATTCATTGACGTACAGTCTTTCATTATTGGTTTTGCCAATAAAGCGAACAAGTAAATGAAAGTTTTTCTGTCGGTGAATATAAATACTATCTTCAGAAAGAAGTTCATATTTATCAGTAATTTCTTTCTTTTCTAACAGATCATTTAATATATCGATAATGTTATCACGTGATAACTTACCCAAAACCTCACCAACCGACCAGAAATCTCCACCATTATCCGCCATCTTCTTGGTAATTATTTCCTGCAATTGGGCTAATTTGGCAATTTCTTCCGCTGCCTGCTCATCAAAATGTAACTGTTTACTCTTGCTAGCTTTGGGTAATCCATGTTTTTCATATAGCGAGGAAAAATAACTATCACGTGAAGCACGTAACCAGTCTGATAGAGAAATATTTTTTTCTTCTGCCTCAGTGATAAGATTATCAATGCCTTTTTTCGCGATTAACTGGGCAATACCTTTATTAATGAGCATGTTTTCCAAACGATCTTCTGTTTCTTTATTCACTACAATACCCATTCCAACTGAATATTGTGGCGTATTGCCAATATGATAATGATGTGGTGGAAGAATAAATATATCACCAGCCTCTATTATCCAGTTATCGGCATAAGGCCGTAGTTTCTCCATATTAAACCGATATTTTATTCCCTCTATTTCTTCAAAAATATCCTTATTAAACAGAGACATTTCTTTGGCATTAGGCCCACAATGGAAATGCACTACCGAGCTATAAGGATCATCAAGATGAACACCAAATGGCGTGTACCCATAGTTACCAATAAACAGACAAGTCCCTATGAAAGTATTTCTTTCGCCAAGAATTTTTCGCAAAGGAGCGAAAATAGAAGAAACTGCTTGAACAATATAATCAGACCAACGTTCAGTGTCATTGACAATCACACAGAACCGTTCCCCCCCAGTAGCTCGTGATATCCAACTCTCAAATGTCTCGTTTTCATGAAGCTCCGTATAAAGAATAGGATCAATATGTTCCGCGCTCAATCTCCCTTCTATATATACCCGAATTAAAGACTCCTGAGAAACCATCATTTCTTTTTTCAATATGCTGAATAGTGAAAATAAAACATCATCAGAAAACAACTCAGGATTAAAAGCTTCTTTTATTAACTTAGCTGACATAATCACAGGTTTATTAACTTGATCATAAACTTTTTCATCTTCTCTTATCTTATGCATCTGATAATGTTCACAAACCTCATTGAATTTTTTAACGTACTTAATATAAGCGTTCATATGTGATCCCGCCTTTTGATGATAACGAAGAGAGAGATAGGTAGGTAGATAAAAAAAATAATAGGTCAGGATGCTAGAATAGCAAGGGACAATTATATAAGCACTCATTCATGTGAATAGGTCAAGATCCACTTTAGAACACGTTAATTAAAACAGGAACTGGATAAAAAAAACAAACCCAAGAATATGATCTAGAAATAATTTATTTTGGTTTCATAATGAGATAATAATTTATTAAAAATAAAATTATAAGGTGATTTCGCATAGTAAATGCAATAAAGTTAAATAATCAGAAGCATTATATTGACATATAAATGCGAATAAAATCACATATTTTACAATTAACTATTATAATCCTTGACAATATCTCACTCTATCTTTTGCCTCAAAAAAACCAAAAGGCGACGCAAGCGTCGCCCAATAGCTCTTTTTCGTGAGACTTAACAATCAGCCCACAGGATTTTTATATGGTCAAACGGCCTCGCAACACATTACGGGTTTCAATGGACGATTGACTAAATAGATTCCCGGTACTATTGCGAAATGCTTGATTCACTTCAACGGCTCGAATAGAGGGGTGAACATTTACCGCTTCCGGTTCCAATTGCGTAAGACGAGATAAAGTATAGGCTTCGCTTCCTTCAGAAGTGCCTGCCGATGAGCTAAGTTCCCAAGTATGATGATTCACTGCATAAGCTGTACGCGCAAGATTAATTAGCCCCGAAGTTGTTGACACAGCACCAAAACCCACAGAGACCCAGCCCAAGATATTAGCGGCATTCGCATTACTATTCTCAACGGCGGAAGCCGCTATCCCCGTAGAGAGGGCCACAGCATTCGCACTCAATGATACTGTGGATAAAGCGATGTCCCAACGTCTGCTAGAACGGCTGGCAATTTCACCAAATTCAATAGGTACTGACCCGATAACACCCGCGCTGGCTACCTGAGAACCACTCCGTGCCGATTTTATCAGCGAAGAGGTAAAGGTTATTGCGCTGATACCAAAGCTTAAAACCCCCAACCCCGAACTAATCCAATTTAATATCCCGGCTGTTTTCGGATCTTTTTCCGATAATGCGGCTGACGCAATCCCTATCGAATCAGCAGCCAATCCAATGACGGTCGCAGTAACTGCAAGTGTACTGGTAGAAGCAACCGCCCCCAGAGCTCCCCCTGCGGCAATTAAACCTGCGCTAATTGCCGCGCCAGCCCCCAGTGATACAATCCCAACAATGATACCAATTGCCCCTAGCACAATACCTAATATCCCACCGGCACTAAGATGACCGTTAAGATCAATCCGATTTATAGGATCGCCCTGGCAATAAGTATAGAGATTAACCCCTCCCCGACCAAAAGGACTCCAACTGTCGGGACTATGAAATCTCATGAGAACCGGATTGAAAACACGATATCCGTTACCTAAGAAGTACCATCCTGTTACCGGATCAATCTGCGCACCATTCAAACCCGGTAATGAAGAAATTAAACTCCTAAAACCATAAGGCGTGTAGGACAAAGCCATCAACTCGTTTTCGTTTTGGCTGGCTATCACCGTGTTATTATGATCAGTGCCATATTGATAGTAGGCGGACTGGCCATTTTTGGTACTCTGATGACCAAGCCGTTGCTTATCGCTGTTCAACCAGGTAATGGTTTCATCACCCAATTGGATATTCGTCACTTTACCGGAAGCATAATACTGACGATTAATCGTCCCATTCGCTAAAACTTGTGCGGTTAATTTGTTCAATGCATCATACTGATATTGGCATACCAGAGTACCCTTACTGTCTTTGACCTGTACCAAGCGATTATTCTGATCGTAAATAAGCGTCTGCCCTTTTTCGTCGCGCGTCAGATTACCGTTGGCATCATAACTTAACTCTATTTGCTGTTTGTCACTGGTAATACGAATAAGTTGAGTTGGATCAGTTTGACTGAAATGATAATCCACGGTTTCTTTACCATCTCGATATATATTATCAAGCCGTTTGATATTACCCCATTGGTCATAATGGTAAATTTGCTGATTTAACACACGGCCAGTATGATCAATCGGAGACTGTTCTCCCTCACATTGGTACTGGCTTAAGCGCTGATTACTATCATATTGATAACGTTCATTTTTCATAACCACCCCATCGGCGGAGGTGATACGTTGACTGATTTGATTATTTTTTGTATAGCTTAAGGTAATGACTTGTATTGAGAAATCACTAATTAGCGAGCGTTTTATCTCTCGATCAAAAACATCATATTCGATTTTTGTAACTAATTGGGATAATGATGTTGTGTCTTTTGTCGTCGTTGTTATTAGCCGTCCAACACTGTCATATTCAAATGTCGCGTATTGCGAACTCTGTTCTGTTTTGACTAATCTTCCTTGGGCATCGTAGCTATAAACATGATCATGACCAAAACTATCTTTATGACGTTGAATTAAGCCGGACATCGTATAACGGTAATCGCCCGATGAAACGGGTTTATTATCCCGCGAAAACGATTCGTGCTGTAATACACCCGATGGGAAATAACTGTAATTGCTCTGGGATACCCCTTCTGACGCAGATAATAATGCCCCCGTTTTCGGATGGTAACGAAAGTTTTGTTGGCTTGTCTCTGTGGTAAATTTGGACATCACACTGCCGAGAGAGTAAAGATAATCGATGTTTTGTTTATTATGTGCAGGAGTGACAGACTGGATAGGTTTATCACCTTGAGGACCATATAAATATTCCGTTTTGCGCCCACCCACCGTATCGCTGGTTACTCGCCCAAGACCATCATAAGCTAACGAGCCTAATTGTGTTCCATTCACGTTCAGTGCAGAAATTAATTCTTCATGGCTAAAGCTGGCATAAGCGGATTCTAATATTGTTCGGTCTGGCAACGTTTTTTTCACTATACGATCAAATACATCGTATTCAATTTGGGTAGCATAACCTTCCGCATCTGTTTCAGTCACCGTACGACCAAATCCATCATAACGATAGGTTCGAGTGCTATATATCACACCATCAGGATACACAACTTTAATTGAAGCAGGTTGTTCAAAGTTATTTTGCTGAATATTTAGCATCCCCAATCCTTTGACCCCTTGAGTAATTGTTCTCGTAATAGGATCATGGATTTCTAGCTCTATCCGACCATCGCTGTATTCAGTGCTGTAACGATTTCCCCAACCATCATATTGATAGGTTTTCGTTGCAACCAAAGGAGTCGTCAAGCGAGTCAAAGGATTAGCAGATAAATCCCATAACCAATCATTTGAAATTTCTTTGATCAATTGCCCCAAAACATCATATTGTCTGGCAAGAACTTTTCGATATGTACCTTGATAAACCCCCGATGTTCCCCAAGTACCATCATCATCTTGTTCTTCAATCGAACAAATACGCCCCATTCCATCGTAATGGGTTTTACGCCTGACACCTTGGGAATCAATTTCTATCATCACCGGCCAAAAATCATTTTCGTCACCACCGGGATATTGATAAACATAATTACGTTTAGTTTCTTTTGTCGTACCAGGGTCAATAATTTGACCTGTAATTCGGCCCAGAAGATCATAAGACTGATCTGTAATCACACGGTTTACATCAACTTTACGAAGCTGGCGATGTGTATAAATAGAGGTCACATTTTTCGATTCCATATGCGCCCCATCAAACCCCGTCACCGTAGAGTTTGTGGTCATCTCACTTTCTGAATATTCATATTTAAATGTTGTGACCGTTTGCTGATTATTCATTACCGATGTTATTTTCGCTAACGAGCCATGAGATTTGCTCGTCGGTGAATTCACATAACTAAACGTTCTCACTATTTTACTATCTATGGTTTCTGAAACTTTGCTGACATATTCCTTTATATAAGCACCTGTAAAAGTCGGCAATTTTTGATATGTGTAGTGAGTTACTCTATTCGCAACACTTTGAGCGGCATCAGGCGATCCTTTTTGCGTCGCTGATTTTAAAAACCGGGAAAAGCCCAATGGATCGGCAGGACAATTATTACCTTCACCATTCACCGGATAATAAACATATTCTTTCTGTACTCCACTGGTTTCAGTAATAAGTAGAGTATTTCCCCAATCATCGCTTTTAATATTAACGGTCTCTTCTCGTGAAGTATTGGTCTGTAAGTCTGTGTAATGCGTTAACACCCGAGAGGGTTGTTGTAAATTTTCTGGTTGCTCGGAGAAACTTTTTGACGGATCTTCATTGTAAGTAATTTCTGTTGTAATTCTCTTATTATCTTGTGTTCTTGCTTCTTTAGTCATTAAATGGAATTTATTAAACACTCTTTCTGTTACTGAAATGACATTTTGACCATCTAAAATACGTTCAATGGATGAATAGGTATATTTTCCTGTGACCAAATACAAATTATCCTGGTTAGAATCAAAACTTGTCCGGCCAGAAGAATAGCCCAAGAAATTATGTACTGAACTATATTCATAGGATTTGCTGATCGCAGGCTGCCCATTACCAGGTTGAATAGTCAATGCAGCAGCATAAGGAATAGATTCCGTGTCCGTCACTTTATGTCCATTCTCTTTATAACTTACCAGCTCAACATAGCCTGTTGGTGTACGAAAAGCGCTAATAACCGGAAATATTCCTTTTAATGTCTGATAGGTCATCTTAAATCTGGCAGAATCAATAGGGCCAGAAGCATCATAAGGTACCGTCACCGTAATAAGGTAATCATTACGATAATCGAATGAGATTTTCGCAGAGATATTATTATCATCAGGGTATTCGACTGATGTACAATTATTTCCAGAGTAATTGAGTTTAAGGTAGGTTTTACCCGTCACACGGTATTTTATTTCAGACAATGCAAATCTTGAATTATAAATTAAATCAAATGCTTCACCATCTGGAAATTCAAGTGCCACCGTTTTTGCAATGTCACTTGATCCAATTCGTTTAAGTGTTTCTATAATACCATTCTTATTATAAACATAGAAAGTGTTACTATCGAGTTTATATACACGTAAATCTTTTAATTTTTTATCTTTAAAACTAATGTCATTATTATTTGGTGGCAATGGCTTACATTTAAATTGCTCTCCATTTGCCCGGCTAAATGTGAGTGTCTTTACATCTAGTGTTGTTAATGAAAACCGCCAGCCAATCCCAAATCCATTATTTAACGTTGTTAATGGCGAAAATGATAAATTAAGTACCTGTTCAATATTACCGACATTATTTGGTCTCAACGTGATAATGTTGATATTTGCGCTATATTGACCTGTTCTGGGATCGACACCGGTATCAATATAAGATCCAAAATTAAATGCATTGGAATATATATCGTTAGCCTTCATTTTAAATTTCCTGTTTAATTAATTAAGAACATAGCAAAACCAAATATCTATTTAGCTATTCATTTATGTACAATAACAGATATCGCTATATTCCTATTTCAATAATGGAATATCTTAATTGCTGGTAAACACATATGCGATTACCAGCATAGACAAAGGTTATTTACTAAGGAAAATCAACTTATTCTCGCTATACTTAGCGCACGTCCAATATTAGCCGAGGATATTCTAAATTTATGCTGGCAACCGTAGTTATCAATGATTGTGACATCATGATATCCATCATGATAACCACTTGTCCATGAACATCCTGTCACATGGAGTACTTCAGCAGCAAGCTGCGTATCTGGAACAGTTACGGTGTAAGAATAGTCCATGACACATCCTCCACTTACATTATCACGTGCATTCACATATGAAGTTCCTCGTTTAAATACCCTTCCTCTTGTCAGGAATCTATCGTCTGATGGATCTTTACCAAGGACATATATTCTATTAACAGTACTATCATTCCCTTCAAGAATTCTCAGATGATATGGCAATGTCCAAGTATAAAGATTAATGGTTTGATGGTGAGTATCCGATTTCGTCGGTTCTTCTGTTTTATCAAATAATGTATTGATGTTTTCATGCAATTGATTTGCATTAATTGCATAAGGAGCAATAGCTTTTAATAAAATCTTGCTGTCAAAAACTTCATCGCCAACTGACATATTCGTTGTTAGTGTGCGTTTCCCGTCTGTATCTTCGAAGGTCATTTTTGCTATTAGATACTCTGTGCTTGTTCTATTACTACTAACATAACGATAGATATATTCAGGAACACTTTTCACACTGTTCTGATAGCTTTCATTTGTACAACAATCTCCTGCATGATCCATTGTCGGCTCCTTAATAGAAGCGTCAATACGATAAACACCATTTAATAACCCAAGATCATATCTATTTCTTGTCTCTGTTGTTGTCCAACCTGAAGGCATTTTTAATTGGTCATATATGAGGCTATCACTTAATGCTGCCACCTGAATCGATCTTTTTTCAGCATCACTAAGTGCTAATTTTACCCAATCACCATTCTTATATTCTTGTTTAAGTACAGAGATTTTCACCATACATTGATGCCGACCATTAGCATAAAAACTATCATCAGTTTTCTCAATGGTAAATGTTGTTATTCTCTTTTCCATAACATTCTCCATAATATTGTAAATTAAGCTGTAATAGAAATAATATCAAGTTCAAAGCCATAATATGGCCCTTGCAATTCTGGAATAATTCTTACGCGATAGCGTTTTGATAATTCATCTTCAAAGTCTCTCAAGGCGTTCATGATAAATTCGCTGTATTTTCCTTGTGCAAAAAAGATAAATTGCGTGGTTGAAGGATTAATAGCAACATATTTGCCAAGAGCATGGCGTAATGTCTTAATAAACAGTGTTCCATCTTCATTTAATTCGAATAGCTTTTTATCTGTCGTCGTTCTATCCATAAAATTACCTTCACCTAAAAGATAAATATTTATCTCACGATGGTCACGACGCAGTAAAAATTGTTTATTGATATCCAAATCGAATATTCTGGGTTTAACCGTTTTATCAAGCAAATGATCTGGAATAACAAATTCAATCAAGAAACGACGCCCATTCACGATAATAGGCAAATGCTCTCGATCAATTGAGAAACAGCACAAATTTCCAACCCACGAAGAACCTTCCGTCTCTGAATAGGCTGAATATAAAGCAGCGACTTTACTTTGCTCTAGAATGTTCATTTTAACCTCTTAAATATTAATGGTAAAAAATAAGGTTAGTGAAAGACCACCTCTTAAAGAGCAGGTGGTTTAAAGATGACAATTAAAATTTCAGTTTATAACTTAGATTTCACATAATCAGTGAGTTCATTTAACGTTAAAATAGAATGATTTGAAAAAAGCTCAGCTTTAATGCTAATACCATATACCTCCAATACAAAAACCTGAATTTCCACATAATCAAGGCTATCAAATTTAAGCGAAATAAAAGAAGATTCTGGTGTTATTTCTTCCTCTTCTATATCCTTCATCATTAATATTCTATTCTTTATTTTAGTAAAAATATCACTTTGTGTTGGCATTTCGCTTTCCTTTTATTTCATCTTAGAGATAATTGAAATCTTTGACACAAAAATAGGTTTTTTATCATATAAACATCGATAATAAAAAATACGAATATAGTCTTTAGGGCCATTCTTAATTATTAATGGTGGATTTAATTCAATACAGATATCCGGCACAGATGATAATGATGTACTATTAACAACTGTTTTTTTTATCTTAATCGCTTGTCCAGTATGCACAGTAAAGGATTGGTTCAAATAATCTTGTAATTGGTTAAAATGGTAGTGCTCAAAATTAAGAAAACTTGTCGAATTAATAACAAGATGAAAAGCAAGCGCATCCAGAAACCACCCAATAGAAGTGACACTCGGGAAATAGAGTCTAAAGAGAGCATATTTTTCACAAACTTCTCTCTCTGTTATCGTTAATTTTTGACAGTTATCCTGAACAATCCAATCTTCAATTGACTCCATTGTATTTTCTACGTTGGTATTGCCGGACAATGTGCTTTTTTTACTAGGATTTTCTAATTTAAACGTTTTGTTTTCAGTATTAATCCTCAGTTGATATGGTAATGCGGTATAAACATATTGCCGGAACGACGCATCAATGTTCAATATTCCAGTTGTAAGCGCTGAAGTTAATTGAGAAAACTGTTGCCGCACATAGAGCAAATTCAACATCCCCTGTACCGGATGTTGCTGCATATTGTGTGAAGACTCACTTTTTGCCGGATAATGAATGGGATTAAAATCCCCGGAAAAATCCGACCAATGTTCAATATCTTCCATTTCAAAAATCAACATAGCAGTTACCTTACCTTAGAGATAACCAACGCAGCATTATGTCCCCCAAAACCCGCACTAATATTGAGCATCACTTCTGGTCGAGCGGTGTAGCAATGTTGATTAGGTAAATAATTGAGGTCGCAATCTGGATCGGCCCGATGTAAATTCAAGGTTGCCGGCAAGCAATTTTCAGTCAATGCCTTTACACATACAATAGTTTCGAAACTACCGGCAGCAGCAATAAGATGACCGGTATACGATTTTGTACTTGATATGGGGACCTGATAAGCATGCTGCCCCAGTGCCGCTTTAATTGACTGGGTTTCATAAAGATCATTTAACGGTGTAGAAGTGCCATGAGCATTAATGTAGTCAATCTCTTCCGGCAAAATCTGTGCCTGCTTAATGGCTTTGGTTATCGCTAATATTTTAGGTTCAATATCTTCTGTTGGCCGAGTTAAATTAGCGGCATCTGAATATTGAGCATAACCTTTAATTTCCGCCAGAATCGTTGCACCACGCGCGACGGCTGAATCATAATCTTCCAGACAAACCACCGCCGCGCCTTCGGCTAATACAAACCCAGAGCGATCAAGGCTAAATGGACAACATGCGAGATTTGGGTCCGTTTGCTCTTTCGATAGTGCATTCAATACATCAATACTCCAAATATTGCATTCCCGGGTTAGTGATTCAGAAGCTCCGGCAATCATACATTTTGCCCGTCCTGAGCGAATAATTTCAAAGGCGTCACCTATTGCCATTGTGCCCGTTGCACAGGCGGCCATAACGGTATTCTGATAACCACGTAGTCCATACATAATCGAACATGCAGCCGTCATGGAACTTGGCATGGTGATAAGATTACTCATAGGATGAGCTAATTTTGTTTTCTTATATTGGCAAGCATAATCTGCGACATTATCAATAGCCCCCCAACCACTGCCAAGGATTACTCCACATTCATATTTATCGTAATATTCAACAGGTGATACATTCACTCCAAACGCTTGGGTAAAAGCTTGATACGTCGCTTTCAACGCCATTTTTCCGCAATCCGAAAGCATATGAGTTAACTTTTTTGGTAATAACTGATAACGGGATGGGTCTGGTGCGAGGAAAGAAAAGAAACGTGAATTAATGAATGAGTCGGGAAATTCAATTCTGTGAAATTGATGTTGTTTCTCGATAATACTTTGCCAACATGATTCAACATCTTCACCAATCGGTGTTACCGCTCCCATACCTGTAATAACAACTCTTTGAGTTCTCTGCATATTGATTACCATTTATACATGGATTGAGAATGTCAATTTTTCTAGTTATAAAAGTAGGCTAATGAAGATATATCACCATAATCATAAATAAGTATTTTCAATATTTCTGCTTATTAGCATCGCCATTTGTGAATTACGTAAAACTAATTGACAGATTATTCCCCCCCTGTAATAGAACCGATGATAAATATCCATGATAAAATATATTGTTATTTTAATACCATTATGCTACCAATCTGTTTGTAGAATAATTTTCCATACCACATTCGGCTGTAATATCATGACAAATCCTGAGAATTTATTTATCATCAACTCATTATTCTATTTAATAAAGCATATCATTGTATAAAAACAAAATAAAAATAATAGCTTTAATTATTACGAAATTGTTTATTTCATCACATATAAATTCAATTATTATATTAATAATTCAGAAGTACAATTAAATAAAAGAAAATAATAAATATTTCATATTATTCTCGTGAATGAGTACATTAACAATGAATACATTAATATTGTCCTACCGCATATTCTCACGGCTAACTGACAGCATACAATGAGGTACATTTTTCAATCATTTTCTGTATCAAAACATATACCCTGCCCCGTTGTCTGTAATATACTGACACAACTGGATAAATACACAGCCTTGCGCGTCTTCGCTGTCCAGTTAATGTAATAAAACCGGAGGCAACATATGGCTGAAACAGGCAAGAATACAGGAGTGTTCAGTGGTAACAAAATCAGAGGCAAGCCCTGACTCAGTGACAAAGCAACAATTAGACACCCTCACCATCGATAAAATTACGCAAAGTATCATTATCATCTCAGTCGGCACAGTTTTTTACCGACTACAAGAGGGTGAACACGGAGGCAGTGGCGTATTCTTTAACCTCGATGGAGAACATACCCGGTACGGGTTAACGAACGGCACAGTTGGTAATTTATATCTTGCCAACTCGCCAAGAACATCGATGAAGGAGGTGTTTCAAAGTCTGCCAGCCATAACAGACCGGGAACTGGATGGGTACCATATGGCTACATTAGTGACAGAGAAAGATTTACGCATTGTAGACATTACCCGGCTTGCGCCGAAAATGCATATCACCGCCCATCAGCTAACTGGCACAGACTATCGGATCACACAGCAACTCGCGGCGAAGCTGTCACCGCACGCGGATGGGCTGGCCTACATGTCCAACGTCACGCTTGAGCCTTGCATCGTGCTCTGGCATGACGAGCCTTCTGGTAAAGACGTGATACGCACCGAAGAACTTAAAGTGCTCAGGGAATTTGAGTATGAAGGAGAAATTGCCGAAGATATCCTGGTGAACGACCTGGATATCCCCGTAATATGACAAAAGGGGGAGCTAGCATGTGCCTGTTCCCCTTCTTTATTTATGCAGCATCTTGAGTGCCAAACAACTTGGCTAAGCGGATTATCTGTTGAAGCTTATCATCCGAAACATCCTCTCTCAGCAAATCAATAACAGTGAACTCTTGACCTTCTGGTAAACGATGATCCAGTACATTACGTTTCTGCACGAAAAATCCGTACTGCATCACACCGCTAAAGTGATTGAGATGAAACAGAATCTCCGCCACCCCCCTGAGCACACCTTTTTCGCCTTTGCTTTCATCATCGGTGAACTGAAAAGCCGGATAAATAAACTCACCATCGTATTCCAAGGCCAGTAATTTACCGGTGTCCTTTTTCTTTTTAACGGTTACTTTACTGACACCTAGCAAACTCGCCACCTCGGCCGAATTTAACACACCGCCGTTTTCACGCACATTATCAAAAAAGCGCGCTCGGCTACGCACACGATTGAGTAACCTCTTCTTTTCCGGCGTCAGTTCAGCAAGCGCCCGTGCCGGTATCGCCAAAAACAACATATTCATCAGAAACTGATTATCCGGCAACGCTAGCTGACGCTTGATGTTAGCCTTACCTTTACTGCGAATACCATCAGCCAGTTCCTTAATAATATTCTCAAGGCGATCAGCCGCGGCATTAGCGTCGTCATACTCATCATGAGGTGCCGACACGTTATTATCGAATCTGGTTTTCCTATACAAAGTTTGCATGACGCACCTCAAGTTAACGATTGATATAATCAAGAATATACATACAATCGTTAACCAATGCAAATTTTAATCAGTCTGTACACTAACTTAACCTGAAGTTTGCTTAAGAAGGGAACCAAGTGCCTGAGGCACGATCAAAGTTTTTGTCAAAGAAAACAAAATCGTGGAGATCCTCAGGCATGTTTAATTTAGAAGAACTTTACTGCTGCATCGATGACTTTTGCCAAAAATTTATTCCTCTCTGGCATCAACAGTTAATTGAACATGGTTTGCTCAAACGTCGCCGCGAAGCTTCCCTTTCTCTCAGTGAAGTCATGACGATACTCATTTTGTTCCACATGAGCCATTATCGTGATTTTAAAACGTTTTATATTCAGCATGTTAAACACTATCTTCAGGCCGATTTTCCCCGGTTGGTCAGCTACACCCGGATGTTAACCTTGAAGCAAAGGGCGCTCATTCCCCTCTGTGCTTTTCTTTCGTCACGCAAGGCTGAAACCCAGGGGATCGCTTTTATTGATTCAACCAAAATTACCGTTTGCCACAATCTCCGTATTCCCGTCATCGCGTATTTCAGGGCGTCGCACAGCGAGGGAAAACGAGTACAGGCTGGTTTTATGGCTTTAAACTTCATCGGGTTATCAATGATTGTGGTGAACTTTTGGCGGTTAAGTTGACCTCAGGAAATAAAGATGATCGTCATCCCGTCAAAGCACTGGTACAAGGGTTAACAGGGTGTTTGTATGGCGATAAAGGGTATTGTCACAGGCTTTGTGCGATGAACTGGAAGAAGAAGGAATAACGTTAATCACTCATGTCCGTAGTAACATGAAGGCAAAAGCGTTATCTCTCTGGGATAAGCTGATGTTAAGAAGGCGATTTTTGATATAAACGGTCGTGGATCAGCTCAAAAATATTTCGCAGATAGCGCATTCAAGACACCGCAGTCAGCTCGGTTTTTTATTGGAAATCGTCGCTGGCTTAATTGCTTATACATTCCAACCTAAAAAACCGAGCTTGAATTTACGGGATTGTGATATCGCTATTTTTAAATGAAGCTGAGATTAACTTACCGATCCTTTGTGCTCAAATTTACATCTATTTTTGCCACTTTCTAATGGCCTTATTGTCCATAGGGTTGATGCTACCGTAGCTATGGGAAAACGATGTTCTTCATTACTAGTGAGCAATGAAGCGCTAGAAGGTTTCATGGTAAATTAGGATGTATAATAATTTTGACACATCGCTGCATCCGTCTAAAGTAGATTATCTTTACCTTAGAAAGGTACTCCCAAAGAGTCGCTTACACGTTGTGGCGAACTTCTATAATTAGCAGAGACTCACTTAGCTTATCGATAAGCTCGCTGAATACCTGACGAGATTGAATATCTAAATTAGCATCCCACTCATCTAACATCAGGATCTCTATCTTATCCACTGCCTTAACAGAGATTTCCTTAAGAAATTCCCGCAGTTCCTGCCCAGTCGACAGATTCTTTTCATTAGTTTTTTCAAAAACAAGTTCATGATGTGCCGGAAGGTAATAAGCCGACTCACCCAGCTGCTCCTTGAGCCAGCAAAGAAAAGTAGACTTACCCACTCCATTTGGCCCTCTAATTGTGATTCGGCCAGACGACGGAACTGGCTTAATAATAAGTTCTTTTAAACTCGCCAAGTCTGGCAAAGTGCCATGAGTTTCGTATTTCAAGCGATTCCATTGGATTCGCTCCTCCAGATTCTGCGATGTCCTTGGAGTCTCTACAGCCTGTCCTAACCCCTTGAGCCTCGCACTCAATGCCGACCAACTCGTAGAATAGAAAATCACGACATATGCGTGCTGAAGAATAAGAACTTGGCGAGGTAAGGTTGCAACTAAAACCGTGAGAACAGGAGGATTGTCCATATTTTCCAAGAAGAGAACACTTGTCCAGACAAGTACCGGTGCCATCATTAGTAGCATTCCCAACGCTGAAGCAAGATTATTCCAGTATTGGCTACGAACCGCTGTTCCTAAAGCCAAACTCTGTCGGACCTTCAGTTCACTTTGATAAATAGACTGATTGTATTTATTGCCCAATAGGAAATTGTCCCACGCCAAAGATAAAACACGTTGAAGGGCTGTTCTGGCAGATTGAGCTTCTGTTCCCTTTGCATGAATTCTTTTTCTAAAGAAAAAAATGACGCTCGAAACAAAGGCAAGACCAACAAGGTAGGACCATGCAATCGACGTATCAAGGACAAAAGAAAGGGCAAGTACATTCAATGAAACATTTAGAACAACAGAGGCCCAATCAAAGATAAATTTGGAACTTTCATTAAAAACCAAAAACCCTTCTGAGGACACATAGGGCAAATGATAGTCTTTAAACTCTTTACTCGTTCGAATAGAAGCCCGATTCCAGAAATTAAGACGAAACCTTTCGACATATTTCTCAAGTGCAAGAAACTTAGACTTCTCAAGAAAAACAGCAGCTAAGCTAGAAGGAATATAGACGAGTGTAAGAGAAAGTATAAAAAGGACAAGATACAGAGTAAAATTCTCATTGGCACTTACCTGTTTTGCCAGCCCCGCTATCCAATAAGTAGAGGAGGCCACAATTAACTGTTGGACAATAAGAAAAATCAAAGCAAAGGCAAATGCTTTATTAATTAAAAATTCAATAGCCGACTTTTTTACTTCCATCTTAATCTTATTTTTCTTTCAGTAGATACAAACTTCAATTGTCCACTAGAGATTCCCTTGGGAATTCCTGCATAACTGTGAAGCCAGTGCGTCTTAGGTTCGAATACGTAATTACTTAACTTAACACCGTCTGCAAGCTCAGCCTCAAAATAAAAATGGATAGCATTTGCACGTTGAGACGCCTTGCATTCGACGGAATACTCTGTGTCTGAGTTCTTATCCAGTCCAAGATTAAATCGACGAATGAGTTTTGGTTCAGAGCAAACTTCCACTCCATCTGATTTGATAATTTTTTTTCTAATCAAATTGCAGAATAAGCGTTCAAACTCGGACACTAGTTCTGCCGGAACAGGACCAAATCGAGAGGCGTAACTACTCAATAAAAGATCAAAATCGGCGTTTAGTTCAGGCAAGTGTATAAACTGATATTTAAGACTCACTTTAGAAGGAATCAGCATTTTGATACTTGGGTGTCTAGTACAAAAATCGTGGCAGATCTCAACAATACCTTCATCGATTCCAAAATAACCCAAGGTTTCTGTCACAAGAACATCCGGCAGATTCTTCAACTGGACATCAAAAGATTTTTTGCTAATGTACTGGATATTTTTACTTAAACCCCTATTGAGTATTTGAGCAACAATACTACTAGCTTCCAACATGTCTATATAAGTAACCAATCCATTAGTTTTCTGAGCTAACATCTGAGTTAGAACTCCAGTCCCTCCCCCTAAATCAACTACATGAGAATCCTCTTGAACAATTCGATCGATTGCAGTTTTGAAGCAGTTCAAACGATGTTCATCAGCAAGCATTCTCGAATGGTACAAAAGTGGAAATGTTTCCATAGAGCCTTTTATTTCAACCATTATGCAAGCTTCTTCTCTCGTCCTACCATTAGATCAAGATACCCCTGACACTTCTTCATAATTGACTGGCCTCTTTCCGTGATTAAATCCCTATAGTTAGGAAGATCAGCCAAAGAATTTAATGCCTCCAGCGCCTGTGTAAGCATCTTATCCGATGGCGGATGAACGTGGCATTTTTCTGGTTCTCCGAGATAGTTTCGTCTCACCAAGAGAACTTCTACAGCTACGACGATACTATGAAAGACTTTATCGATAGGGCGCTTAATGTTGAGTATTGCTGATTTTGCAAAATTGGCTTCATTCTGGAGAAGCTTGTAGTCATGGAAGTGCAAGTATCTGAGTTCGTCTATAAAAACTAGATTATGAGTAAGTTCATGGACCAACAATTCCGTGAGATCTTGTACGTGCCAGTGTTTACGGCTGTTAATCCAAATCACACCCACAGCGTTCGAGGTAGAACCGCCCCCTGAATTCTTTGAGTCTCTCAGAAATAAACTATCTATCGCCATCTGAAATACAGCGTATATCTGTGGCATCCTTAGCTTCAATTCTTCTAATGCAGCTAACAAAAACTCCAGTCGTTGCTTACGAACATCGTCTTTCAGACTATCGCCAATCAGAGATGATTGATCTCTATCATTTAGCAAAGCGTCTGTTCGATAAAGCTCTACCAGCTTGTCTTCCATCTCAGGGGTCTCGACTATCTGAGTTCCTACACTCTCTAACCGCGGAACGTTGGGTTGATAGCCCTTTAAAAAATTATGAAATCCAAGCTCCAATTCTTCAGACGTTTTGGGAGCTATTTTTGATTTTAATGCACTAAGAACAGCTAGATTTCTGTAAACCTCGTTAATACCAATGAGGTGTATCATACTATACCCCCTTTGAAAAAAGAGGGGATACTGTCGAATCAAATCCCCCCTATTTATAATTAGACCAAATCATCATAAGCGATCATTCGAACATGAACGAAACAGCCTTCCTCATTTCGCATAACTTCAACATTGTCTTGTGCTTGTATGAAATCAAGTTCGTTTAGATCTTCTAAAATCTGTTCAAGAGTAGCCATATTTTTCCCCTTTTTTACCGTGGTTAAAGATAAAAGTAGAAGTTGATCAGAGTTCTGTCAATTGAGTATTTACAAAAAATTCATGGGACGAAGCTAAGCTATAGCCGCCTAGTTACAGTTATAAACATGTGAATATGCTTGACCACTACTCATTCCTCTTGGTAGAACAAGTCATAAACAGGAATCTCAGACTATTGAATACAACCATAGGATCTGGCCGAATATCATTCGCTTACGTCTTTATTCCATTAAATTTAAAACTAAAATCCCATTTACAGAAGAAATAATATCGGGTATTGCTTAATTTTTTTATAGTATCAATCTGAAAAAATGCATTATTATTGGAGAAATTACGATGAAAAAAACAATAAAAAACATATCATTATTCACAGGAATAATAATTGGAAACTTAACATTATCTTATGCGGCAATTATTCCACCCGGTACACAACTGGCAACCAACCAGAATATTGTTCGTCATAATGGCTCAGAACCTGCTTCTCTTGACGTGCATAAAGTTGAAAGCGATGTTGAGTTTGATATTATAAACGACTTTTTTAGTGGCTTAATTAGTATAGGAAATGATGGTAAGTTTAATCCTAATTTAGCTATCCGTTGGGAAACTAACGATAATAAAACCTGGGTGTTTCATCTAAGAGAAGGAATAAAATGGTCTGATGGTTCACCTATTACCGCTCACGATGTGGTTTTTAGTTGGAGACGTTTAATTGATCCTCAAATGGCATCCCCGTATGGCAGTTATATTGAAAACATGTATATAGTCAATGCTAAAGATATTCTTGCTGGTAAGAAAAAAACCGATGAATTAGGTGTAAAAGCATTAGATAATTTAACGGTAGAAGTAACATTAGAGCAACCGTTATCCTATTTTTTAAATATGCTGGCACATCCAGTGATGGTTCCTATCAGCCAGAAAGCGGTTGAGAAGTATGGTGAAAAATGGACTCAACCGAATATGTTTGTCAGTAGCGGCCCATTTAAACTCTCTGAATGGATCGTCAATGAGAAGGTAATTGGCATCAGGAATCCACAATATTGGGATAATGAACACACCGTGATTAATAAAGTCACCTATCTTAACGTAACATCAGAAACAGCAGTGGTGAACCGTTATTTAGCAGGAGAAATAGATATTACCAAGGGTATCCCATCGGTTTTATTTAAATCATTAAAAAACAAGTTAGGCAGCCAGGTCCATATTTCACCTAAATTATCTGTTTATTATTACGAATTTAACACCCAAAAAGCCCCTTTTAACGATATTAGAGTCAGACAAGCATTAAATCTGGCTTTAGACAAAGACATCATAACCAATAAAGTTTTGGGGCAAGGCCAAAAGCCAGCCTATAATAATACTCCACCAAACGCAGGAGGAATGAACTTAAAACAGCCTGATTATGCATCATGGACGCTGGCAAAAAGAATTGAAAAAGCCCGGCAGTTATTGAATGAAGCCGGTTATAACAGAAATAACCCATTGAAATTTAATCTTCTTTACAATACATCGGAGGATCATAAAAGGATTGCTATTGCAGCTACCTCAATGTGGAAGAAAAATCTGGGCGTAGATGCTGTCTTACAAAATCAAGAATGGAAAACAATGTTAGACACCATGCATCAAAGTAACTTTGATTTGGTAAGACACGCATGGATAGCTGATTACGATAATCCTGCTTCGTTTTTAAATAATTATGTCACCAATAGTTCTAATAATACATCATTATATCATAACGATATTTATGATGATCTGATTAGTAAGGCCAAAGCAACAAACGACATAGAATATTTCCAGCAAGCACAAGATATTCTTACAAGAGATGTCCCGTCAATTCCTATTTATTACTATGTTAGTGCCAGATTAGTAAAACCTTATATTGGTGGATACTATATCAGCCCTCTCGGTCTTATGTCATCGAAAGATCTTTATGTTATTAAACATTAATAAGACATCGTTGTAATATTAAAATAAAGATTACGGTTTTTAACCGTAATCTTTTTCAGAGGCAATCATATTCTTAAGGGTAAATACGGGCAAATCTAACCTATCCAATACTACACCGGAACAACCGTAGGATTAGCAAGTAATTTACGTAAATTGCGCATTTCCCTTCCCTGATTAATCGCCACAGCACCCACTAAGATTTCATTTTCTGTACCAAATAAAATGGCCTTATCTGATTGCAAATCACCCTGAACATGCCACTCTTCAGCCTGCATGTTGCCAACCATCTGGATGTTAATACCCCACTGATCGGTCCAGAACCACGGAGCGCCCGGCCGCGGGGGTTCCAACCCCATCATGGCGTGTGCGGCAATAGTCGCTTGACGGTTAGCATTTTCCCAGGTTTCACGGCGCTGGAGATCACCAGTCAGTGGTTCCCTCTGGAGGCAAACATCCCCGGCAGCGAAAATATCCGGTTCAGAAGTCTGGCAACGGCTGTCAATGACGATACCGCCATTAGTCACCAAACCAGCATCAGCGGCAAGCTGATCCCTGAATTCAGCGCCGATACCATAAATAATAATATCTCCGATCACCTTTTCACCGGTGTTCAATATAAGCACTAATTCACTTCCTTGCTTTTGTGCGGAAACAATATTGGCATCAAGGAAGAACTGCACCCCCTTTTCCTGATGACGATTCAAAAGATAATCCTGTAATAACGGCGGAGCACAACGCCCCATGATGTTATCAGCCTGTTCGATAACCGTAACATTTGCCCCTAATTCACAGGAGGTTGCCGCCAGCTCCAAGCCAATCACTCCACCACCAACAATCAAAATCCGTTTGTCTTTTTTCACCGCCTGGCGTAAGCGTTGCGCATCATCCAACGTTCTCAGGGTATAAATATTTTCACCCAGTTGATCAAGTAGCGGAAATCGTCTGGCTCTTGCCCCCATAGCAAGCAGGAGTTTGTCATATCTGAGCTCGCCGCCATTTTCTAAAACAATGCAATGTCTTGATGGCATAATCTGGCTGACCGATTGCCCTATGCGTAGGTCTATCTGGTTTTTCAGATAAAAATCTTCGGAGAACAGATACTTCGGCGCTTCCTCTGGGTTGATTAAATACTCTTTTGATAAAATTGGCCGCTCGTAAGGCGCATGATATTCCTTACCAATTAAAATAATATCGCCATCAAACTGCTGCTGTCTTAAGGTTGCGGCGGCCATCGCCCCCGCTTGCCCTGCTCCAACGATAATAAAAGTCTGATTTCGCATATTACGCTCCTATCTGAGTTACAGGTTGAGCACTGACCATTGCCATCCCTGCCAGCCACTCCTTAATAGGTTGGTAATAATGCCGTTGCGCTTTATATTCGCCATAAACAGAAAGCGCCGCAAAAGCCGCAATCCAACAACGAATTTCCTGTCCACCTTTCCCGCCCTGAATGGCGATGCCTCCCTCGGTTAATGAAGCAAGACGCCGAATATCGCCACTACAAAAAATACGCAATAACTCGTCATCCCACTGTGGATTCAACGGAGCAACGATATTCTCGTCACGAGCCAACGATTTTCCAACCTCAATTACCCGGTTTTGCCGTTTTTGACGCGCTTCTTTTGTCGGATTTCTTCCGGCAATCAGTCCTTCCTCAACTTCCGCTGGCACTTGTCCCATCTGGGGTATCGGTGGATCATGTGATAATCCACCGGAACCTAGCAGCAATACCCGCTGATCGGTGGTGAATATGAATTGACCAACCGCACGACCTAGCGCAACCGCACGACGGCATGTCGGCAATGGTTTAGCTGCACAGTTAATAAATATTGGGATGGTTGGATAACGCTGTAAATCTTGACAAAGCAGCATCAATGGTTGAGTAAAACCGTGATCAGCCTGCATACGCCAGGACTGGGCAACATCAATATCAGCGTTATACAAGGCGGAAATTAAATCCTTCGCTGTGTTCTCAGGAACATTGAGTGGACCTTTGCCAATATCCCAATCCCCCACTGCATTCGCCCTTACTCCAACGCAAAATGCCGGCATGAGATCATAAAAAAAACCATTAAAATGGTCAGGAGCGAAAATCACTATCAATTGTGGATCGTAGGCTTTTATCTGTTCAGCCAATTGCTGAAAAACCTGCCGAACATGCTTTTGTGTCGTTTCTGGCGGAGAACCAAAATCCATCAAAGGCGTGTGTGAAGTACAAATCAATTTAACAGTCATTTGAACTCTCCTTTTTGTTCGGAGACATCACCCCTGCTGTCGTTTGACGAATACCGCGAATACTTAATCCGGCATCAGCCGTTATCATCACTCCCGTTAAAGTACGGTTATTGGCACGAGAAGCCAGCATGACATACGGACCAGTGAAATCTTCTGGTTGAGGTATGAATTGCAAAGGCAAAATCGCACCGAGACTTTCTAATGACAGGTTATCTGTAATACATCTATCTTGCTGAGATAGTGAAGCCGCCCCACGAAGATCACTTGGCATACCACAAGGCGCAACACCATTAACCCTGATAACTGGCGCTAATTCATAAGCTAACTGGCGGATCATGCCGACCACACCGTGCTTGCTGGCGGTATACAACACACCACCACCACCAGAAAACCATGACGAGTTTGACAATGTAAAAATCATGCTGCCTTCTGATGCGGTTAACGCCGGTAATGCGGCTTTAGCCCCTAGAATATATCCTTTCAGGTTCACACCCATCAGCTCATCAAATCCTTTATCAATCTGCTCTGGTGAGGCGTCAAGCAGGCTGATTTTGTGATCCCATATTCCGGCATTACCAACAAAGCAGTCTAATTTGCCAAAACGCCGAACAGTTTCAGCCACTGCTCGTTCATTGTCCTCAAAAGAAGCAGCATCACCGTGAACAACACAAATATCGTTACCAAAACAGTGCGCCAAAGCGGTCGCTTTTTCTGCCGATAGCTCCAAAACGCCCACTTTAGCGCCTTCAACAATAAAACGTTCTACTAAAGCCAAACCTAAACCGGAGCCACCGCCTGTTAATAAAATGACTTGATCTTTGATCCAACTCATTATTGCTCCTCCGATACAGTGATATAAATGTTTCCGTCTTTAACAACAACAGGATAGGTCTTCAATGGATCTGTTGCAGGAAGGCAAAGAGCCTTCCCGGTTCTGAGACAAAAACTGGCCGTATGCAGTGGACACTCAACTGTCGCATTGTCTTCCAAATACCCTTCGGATATCGAGGCATTACCATGACTGCACCGGTCATCAACAGCAAAGAATTCGCCATCATAGTGAAACAGCGCAATATCCGGTGTGTATTCAACCTTACGCGCTTCTCCGTCGGGCAATTCTTCAACCGTACATACGAATAATTGGCTCATCAGAATAAGACACTCAAGTTATGGAAAGTTAAGACTGCCTGATCCAAAGTAATTTCACGTTTGCAAACCAGCCAGCTATCCGTTTTCGGATTACGGCGAACACAATCCAGCCGTTTTCCAACATAAAAAGCTTCATCTCGCTCTTTTTGTGAACGGTACAGCAAATAATTGGACTGAACATGAAATTGGTCAGGCAAATCCGTTTCAGTAATCACTAAGTTTGTCAGTAAATGACGTGTACGGGATGGGGGTTCTTCTGCCCACGCCATACCGGTTTCCAACCGGGCTATCCGGCGTTCAAGCTGAAATTTATTATCATTGAACAACCAAGTGGTTGGCGGCTGGATACTCTTACGGCGATCGCGGGTTTGAGCATTAACAATGGTGCGCATGGTATAGCTGAGATCTTCTGATAACAACTCAAGCCAATCACGAAATTTCCACTCATCCAGTAATGCAATTTCGTAATACAAGAACTGGCTTATTTCATAGTGCAGTTCCGGCGATACCCTTTTTTCCTGATTAACAATTAATTCTTTCATTTGACCAACTCCTGCTGATAAACCCGGCTTTTTTCCTCTACTTCATCCCAGGTTTCACTGGTGAGTAAGTCAGCCCAACGCTGATACATGCCACGGGCAACAGTTTCGGAAAAAACATAATTGGTCACACCCGGAATTCCATCATCCCGCACTCTTTCTTGTCCCAACCTCATTTCCATACACAATGCGCTGTTACGGGCTTTGTAACCTCTAAGTACCTTCTGGATTTCTACCCAATTTTCTGAATCATCCTGTTCGAGAAAACCTGCCGGACCAAATGCACGGGTAGTACTGTTCTCAAAAGCGGCTTTTACTTCCGGAGAAGCGGCTTTATCTGCGATGCAGAATGCCCACACTTCCACCTGATCAGGTCCACGTGGATGCCACACCCGCATAGTTGCGGTACCGTTAAGCCAGGAAAGTGTCGGGAAGATATTGTTGTGACCGGCAAGACGCCGTGCCCTGACTTTCCCCAGTCGCTGCTCTGCCTCAGCATAGGTTTCACGGTAGTAACGGGCAACGGCACCATCAACCCAAACATTGGCATCGGGTTTTTCAGTCAGGAAAAATCCACAACCGTGACCATTCTGAGCAAATTGCACGGCATCTTTTGCCGTTTCCCAAACTGGCCGTGAAGTCTGATCAGCACCTAATGCTTTGTTACTGTCGCCCTCTTTTACACTTAAAACCTGTACAGCGGAGGCATGACTGAATAAAGCATGGTATTGATCACCGGCAAACTGTTCAGCGGGTAATTTCCAGTTACAATTAATCACCCACTTTTGCACCCCACCAATAACCTCAGTTCCTCCTTCACGGCGATCAAGCGCACCATCAAGATACCAAGCCATATCACCAAGATAATCAATCAGGGAGGGGGCTGTCGTATCCCAGTTACCAAAAATCAATCCCTTATAACTTTCCACACACGGCACTTCCTGAAGTCCCCATTGCTCTTTGCAAAGCCCATGTGGATAAGCACACGCTTCTAACGGAACGTCGATTAGGCTCCCATCCACACCATATGACCAACCATGATAAGGGCAAGTAAATGCACGGGTATTACCGCTATCCGCGTAACAAACCCGCATGGAACGATGGCGACACTGGTTAAGGAAAGCTTTGACGGAACCATCTTTCTGGCGGACAACAACAACACTGTCCTCTCCCATATAAGTATTGAAAAAATCACCCGGCTTGGGGATTTGGCTCTGATGAGCTAGAAACAGCCAACAACGGCCAAATATTCTTTCGAGTTCTAACTGATAGAGCTCGGGATCGATATAAATCTGAGGAGTTACACGACCGGCTCGGGCATCAATCAGGCGGTAAATATCTGAATTTTTGCTCAATGTCATATTATTTTATCCTCAAGTAAAAGAAAGGTTGACTTTTTGCCAACATGCAAAATGAATGCTATTAATAGATTAATATTTTGTGAAATACATTGTTTGTTTAAATTGAGACTTTTTTTCGATATGTGAGGAAACGGCAATGGAATTAAGACACTTACGCTATTTTATTGCAGTGGCAGAAGAATTAAACTTTACTAAAGCCGCAAAAAAGCTACATACTGCACAACCTTCATTAAGTCAACAAATAAAAGATTTAGAAGATTATATTGGTTCCACACTATTAGAGAGAAATAAACGCAGAGTCTCTCTAACCAAAGCGGGAGAAGTTTTTTTCCAACAAGCCAGGCTTATTCTTGATAATGCAGAAAAAGCAAAAAAAATGGCACGCAGAGCGGCGCAAGAACAAATTGTGCTAACTATTGGATTTGTCCCATCAGCAGAAGTTAAAGTATTACCAGAAGTCATCCCAATATTTCGCTTGGCTCATCCTGGAGCAAAAGTAGAACTTATTAGTTTATTTAATCCAGGACAAGAAGAGAAATTATTACAAGGTGACATTGATGTCGCTTTCATGCGTCCGCCAATAAAGAGTGATTACATTGATTTTAAAGTCATTCTTAATGAACCGCTGGTGGTTCTGATGCCTGCTAATCACAGGCTAAGATATTGTGAGAAAATTTCAGTCAACGACCTACACGGAGAAAATTTTATTATTCCCGATCCAACACAATCTGGCGTATTACAACAGATTATAGAAAATTACTTTACCGAACATAATGTCGTTCCTAATATTATTCAAACAGCTAATAATATGCTATTAATCTTAAACATGGTTAGTCTGAATTTAGGGTGTGCAATAGTACCACTCTATATTACCAGCATCATGACAGACGCCGTTATTTGCCGCCCATTATCAGGCTATTCTCCAACAATAGAATTAATAATGGCATGGCGAAAAGACAACACATCAGAATTATTATCGCACTTAATAGATGTTGTTGAAAATAAATACCTGTAAGAATAAAAATAAGCATCATTGTTTTTACCTTTCAGGCTAGACATATTAAGTATTAGTGAATATTACCGGTTGTCGTTATATTAATAACGTATTAACTTAAAATAAATAAGGGAAATATCATGATGTTATCAGCGAATCCTCAACATAAACCTATACAACCTGAATTACGTTCGCTTTGGTCGGCCATTGCCAGTGGTGAAATCCACCTACATCATCTCAATGTAAAAGGGATAAAAACCCGTGTTCTTGAAGCAGGTAATGGACCTATTCTCATTTTCTTACATGGTATTGCAGGTCATTTAGAAGCTTATATGCGCAACATACTGCCCCATGCTGCCCATTTTCGTGTACTGGCGATCGATATGCTAGGGCATGGCTTCACGGATAAACCTGTCCGTTCCTATGAAATTATCGATTATGTGGAACACCTACGAGATCTTATTGAGACATTAAATCTGAAAAAAATTCACCTTTCTGGCGAGTCGTTAGGTGGATGGGTTGCAGCCCGGTTTGCAGCAAAATATCCGCAATATATTCACCGTCTGGTGTTGAACACAGCAGGTGGCATGATTGCTGATCCAAATGTGATGGAACGCCTGCGCACACTGAGCTTGAATGCAGTGAAAAACCCGGATCGGGAAGCTACCCGCAAGCGTCTTGAATTCCTGATGGAAGATCCTGCTATAGTGACGGAAGACCTGGTTGAAGCCCGTTTTGCCATTTATCGTCAACCGGGAATGTTGTCCGCAATGGAAAACATTATGTGTCTGCAAGATATGGATACCCGCTTACGTAACCTGTTGACCGAAGATGAGCTGGCAAAGATCCAGGCTGAAACCCTAGTGCTATGGACCACACATGATCCGACTGCTGCGGTTTCAGTAGGTCAGCGCCTTGCCGGACTTATCAAAAAGAGCCGTTTTGTCGTGATGGAAAAATGCGGTCACTGGCCTCAATATGAAGACCCGGATACATTCAACCGGCTCCATATCGATTTTTTACTCAACGGCAACAAATAATGTCTCTTTCAAACGAGTGATATTCCAGTTGGAATGTCACTTCTTTGGTTTGATTAGGAGCAACAACAGATGAATAACGTCATAACCCATCTCAGTGAAAAACTATTTCAATCGTGGCAAAATCGCCAAGCTATCGATCCTATCTCTGATGAATATCCAGAACTAACATTACACGATGCCTATCTCATCCAGCAAAAAGTTATTGTTCGCCGGTTGGAAGCAACTGGAGCACAAATTGTCGGTAAAAAGATCGGTATCACTAGCCAGGCAGTTATGGATATATTGGGCGTCAATCAACCCGATTTTGGCATTCTCACCTCAGATATGCATTACAAAAACAACGCCACTGTACCCATTGAGCAATTAATTGCGCCGAAAGCTGAAGGTGAAATTGGCTTTATCCTGAAACACAATCTGAGTGGACCAGGTATTACGGCGGGAGATGTACTCAGAGCAACAGATTATGTCGTGCCCTGTATCGAAATTGTTGACTCCCGTATCCGTGACTGGAAAATAAAAATCACAGATACGATTGCTGATAACGCCTCATCAGGATTATTTGTCATTGGCGATGGTACCCGTTTGCCATCAGAAATTGATTTAGCTGCCGTTACAATAACGCTAGAGAAAAACGGTAAACTGGTTGACACTGGCATTGGTGCCGCTGCACTAGAGCATCCCGCTAACGCTGTTGCCTGGCTAGCAAATATGTTGGGAACACTGAATATGGCATTACTTCATGGAGAAATCATTCTCTCTGGCTCCCTTACCACAATGGTGCCAGTTAATACTGGAGACCAGTTGAAAATTAACTTACTGGGCGTGGGATCTGCCAAGGTAAGTTTCGCCTGAAAAATTAGCCTTAGTTTCTTAATAGGAGTCATAAAAAGCCCCCACCGAAGTCACTACAAAGTTACTAGCAACTTAGTGGCAGGGGCGTAAATGGCTTATTATCATTTTAAGCTTAATTGAAAAATACAATTAATATCTTTATGAGAGTGTGGTAGGTACCAACATCGACTAATTTTTATTAAAATAATTTCAAATTTAAATAATTACCAATAGGTATCATATGGCGTGTCCAAATAGATACATGAACACCGACTCGATTCAAGTAGATGAATAAATTTTCTAGCAATGAAGTCACAAACATATATTCGGCTTCAATGAGCCAAGATGAAAATCCGTATTACCTGCCCTCATTATTTCAGTTGATGCTATAGGGTTAATTCTTATCGCATTAAGTTACGTTTTAACAAATACTTCGCATAATAGGGAGGTAATAATCGAATGGTCTATTGTCGATATTGGTTGCCATCGAAGGACTGGCAAATCTACTTAGTCAGCAACATCATTCACACTGCAATTGATATTTCCACAAAACATAATAACCAAGTTGCTGTAGATGTGCTGGTTGAGCAGGAAAAGGCGCTTTTAATGTTCTGTCATTTATCAGTAATATTATCGATAATATCATAAATATTAATAAAGAAATCACAATCCCTTAGTCTTGCGATGACAATAAGTGAACATCAACTCCATACCATGCAATAATTTCTTATGGATAGGATCAACAGGTAATACATTTTCCTAAATAAATTGCAGAAAACTATTATAGCTCTTACCAGAATCATCAAGAAATGCTAAAGTTGAAGGATATGAATATTTCAAATGAGCGTGCCATATGATCCAGGAAAAACGTGTTATTCGTCGAATCCAGTCTGGTGGTTGTGCGATCCACTGCCAGGATTGCAGCATTAACCAGCTATGCATTCCTTTCACCCTGAATGAGCACGAGCTTGACCAGCTTGATAATATCATTGAGCGTAAGAAACCTATCCAGAAAGGGCAAACGTTATTTAAAGCAGGCGATGAGTTGAAATCTCTTTACGCTATCCGTTCTGGCACAATTAAAAGCTACACTATCACTGAAGAAGGTGATGAGCAAATTACAGGTTTCCACCTCGCGGGGGATTTAGTCGGTTTTGACGCGATCCTCAATACTAAGCACCCAAGTTTTGCTCAAGCTTTGGAAACATCAATGGTCTGTGAAATTCCATTTGAAACATTAGATGACCTGTCCGGGAAAATGCCTAATCTTCGCCAGCAGATGATGCGCCTAATGAGTGGGGAAATTAAAGGCGACCAAGAAATGATATTGTTGCTATCTAAGAAAAATGCTGAAGAACGGCTAGCTGCATTTATTTATAATCTCTCTCGTCGTTTCGCTCAGCGTGGTTTCTCACCAAGAGAATTCCGTTTAACCATGACCCGCAGTGATATTGGTAACTACCTGGGTTTAACGGTTGAAACTATTAGTCGTCTGCTTGGACGTTTCCAGAAAAACCAAATTCTCGGTGTAAAAGGTAAATACATCACGATTGAAAACATGGATAAGTTGTCTGAATTAGTCGGAAAAAAATCCGTTTCAATTACCTGACCTTAAGACCAGATCATCTTATTTTGTTGATCTGGTTATCCTCTGACCTGTTCGGTTTGCTTATATTGGTTTATCTTTAGTATTGAAGCATGAGTATTGAAGCGTGTTTTGTCTAGCCTCTGTGAGGATACCATTATGGCAAACTATCAAAACCTTTTAGTTGCAATTGACCCAAGTCAGGACGATCAACCAGCGTTAAGACGCGCAGTTTATATAGTGCAACGCAACGGTGGCCGGATTAAGGCTTTCTTGCCCATTTATGATCTTTCTTATGAAATGACCACCTTGCTCTCCCCAGAAGAAGGTAGTGCTATGCGTAAAGGTGTTACCAGCCAACGCACTGCCTGGCTTAAGCAGCAAGCGTACTACTATCTGGAAGCCGGTATTGATATTGAAATAAAAGTGATATGGCATAATCGACCTTATGAAGCGATTATCCAGGAGGTCATTACAGGTAATCACGATTTACTTCTGAAAATGACGCATAAACATGACAAGCTAGGCTCCTTGATTGTTACCCCACTTGACTGGCAGTTACTCCGCAAATGCCCATGTCCAGTATGGATGGTAAAAGATCAGATATGGCCGGACCAAGGCTCCGTTGTAGTCGCGGTCAATTTGTCTAATGAGGAATCATATCATCATGAGCTGAACCTGAAACTGGTTAAGGAAACTCAGGAACTGGCAAATCAGGTAATGAAAAACCCGGAAATTCATTTGGTCAGCGCTTATCCTGTTGCGCCACTGAATATCGCTATTGAGCTACCCGATTTCGATCCAAGTGTTTATAACCATGCTCTACGTGGCCAGCATCTTATTGCCATGAAAGAATTGCGCCAAAAATTCTGCATTGATGAAAAATATACTCATATCCATGAAGGGCTACCAGAGAGTGTTATTCCCAAAATGTGTGATGAGATGAATGCGGGTATTATTGTTCTTGGTATCCTTGGCAGAACCGGGCTATCCGCTGCTTTTCTAGGAAATACCGCAGAACATGTGATCGACCATCTTAAATGTGACATTCTGACAATCAAACCTGATGGTTTTGAATGTCCAATTAAAACCGCTAAAGAGTGATAGAGTAATAGCATGATAATTATCCATTTGGCGATAAAACCCGAAACAGATTTTCATCTCAGGTTTTATCGCCAGATAAACGGTTCAGGCAGTGTAACACCCAAGATCTCTTCACGGGCTATACGCCAGAAAAAACGAATACCCGCTTTAACTTGATAAGTTTCTTTTCCCAATACTTTAAAGATTAGACCACACTGATTGGGTAAACGGCTGGTACCACTCGCTATACCCGTTTCAGCATCGTACTGAGGAGGCATACGCGCCAGAATACGATCGTGGTGAACCTGAGGCGTTAGCAAGACCACATTACCGAACACATGGAACGGCCCCATCACCCCTACGCTGTTCAACGGTTGTTTTTTTGGCTCCAGTACATAGCGTTCCGCGAACAATACCTTGCCATCAAAATCAGTTGCCGCAATGCGTGATGAGTAAACATCAAATTTAAACCCTTGATCAGCTAGATGATACTTGCGACCAGACATAATCACCTCAGAATAAATCAGGGTGGCTGTCGGATGAATGGTTATCTGAGTGTCAGTAATAAACCGAGAACCACTGTGAGGTATAATCGGATCAGGCATCATTTCCAGATAGCCTCCCTGCTCTATCTGGATAGTCTGCACTTGCGCCGCGTAGTTATTCACCATCGAATGAATCTTAGTCGCCGATTGGGTCGTGACATGACCAAGCGCCTCTGGAGCGACATGAATGTCCAGAGCCAATCTATCCCCTTGCAATATACATCCCGACGTGGAGATCATAAATACGCACGGCATCTGCGGTAATGCCTCATCCCAATACAGCGCCCGCTGCACCAAATAAGGAACCCGGCGTTTCATTTGCGCTAAAATGCTACGATCACCACGCCGGGCAAATCCCAACCGCAGATAACCACTTTTACCTACATCACCGCTTGCCATTTGGGGAGGTTCATCCTGAAATCGAGCAAGTTCTGGCGCATTGACACCAAGATTATTTGCCCGTTGACATGCTTCTCCAATATTTTGCGGTGAGCTGGTGGAAGTCATTGCGTCGCCTGTAATGAATGGGTAAACAGGAAATCACGCATGATCATGTTTACCAACGTTTCAACACCCTCACCAGTTTTGCAATTGGTAAGGATATAAGGACGCTGACCACGTACAACTTGAGTGTCATGCTCCATTACCTCCAAACTGGCACCAACATAAGGCGCTAAATCAATTTTGTTGATCACCAGAATATCGGCCTGTACCAAACCCGGTCCGTTCTTACGCGGAATTTTCTCCCCTTCGGCGACATCAATCACATAAATATAAAAATCGGCCAGCGCCGGACTAAAAGTGAGTGTCAGATTATCACCACCACTTTCAATCAACACAACGTCGCTATCAGGAAAACGCGCTTCCATCTCCTCTACCGCAGCAATATTCATACTGGGATCTTCGCGCACCGCGGTATGAGGGCAAGCACCGGTTTCTACACCAAGTATCTTTTCTTCATCTAAAATGCCTTTCAAGGTACGTTTAACCTGTTTAGCATCCTCAGTAGTAACAATATCATTAGTGATAATCAGAGGTTTTATTCCACGCTGAATCAAGATAGGCGTGATCACTTCAATAACGGCAGTTTTGCCTGAACCCACCGGACCGCCAATACCAATTCGGGTAATTTTTTTCACAAGGATTTCCTCATACGATTAAGAGGTGGTTAAAAGCGATATCAGGATCAATTAATTACTAAACAGCCGGGTAAACGCGCTAACGTGCAATGCTGCCAGAACATCGGTCATCGGTGCATAAGATGTCATCTGTTCAATCCCTCCCTTTTCCGCCTCATCACAAAACAGTTCAATATCTTGATTCAATGAAAACAAAATACGTTGAATTTCAATATGGGTAACACGCATCAAGCGTATAGCCGCACTGAGTATCGTCATTGCAACGCCATATTGATGCATGACGATCACTTCACGTGGAGCCGCACCCAATGCACTCATGACGACCGCCAAAGTAATCGGATAGGTACCTGCGGCAATATCGCTCTTTATTTGTGCTAGCCACCATGCAATTAACGACTCACCGGTGACTTCAACCGCCATTTCCGCTAACTTTTTCCCCATCCGCGTGACCATCGTGCGGCTTTCTTCATTTAATTTGCGGTTAAGTACTGCCCAATCATGGGAGATAGCGGCATCATGCTGTCCACTATTCAGCGCTTGACACGCGGCTACTACTGCTCGGCCATCACTACTCACCGCCTGTAGCAACGCTGTTCGCGTAAACTCGCTTAGCGTTGCCACGTCATACACGATTTTGCTCTGAATAGCCGATTCCAGACCGTTTGAAAAAGAAAATGCGCCAACAGGCAGTACTGAATCAGCAAACTGCATGATTCTAATTAAGCGGAGAGCGTTCATTTTAGTTTGATCACATGCTGGTTCAGAAATGTATTATCGACATGAACGTGTGTCGCGGAATCCTCTGCACCACCGAATAATAAGCGAGCCTCTGAGTTGTTAAGAGAAGGCAATATCTCTTCACCTTTAACAAAGGAGTAAGGCAATGCATGAAAACCGTGAGTTTTCATGACTGAATCCATGACCTTAGTTGATACTGTCAGCGGAATATAAATCTGATTATTTTTAATCACTGACTTCCAATGCTGGTTACCTAAAGCATGACCAAGTTCAAAGCTGGTTTTCATTACCGTCTCTAAATCTAATGACAACAATGACTTCAAGTGAATAACCATCACATCACGCAAACTCATTTGAACAATAACCGCCAGCCCTTTAGCTTCGTCCCACAACAAAACGTCACCATCAGACAATACCTGATGACGGTCAAGGGAAATGCCTAAATCCAATCCGTTAAGGGTGGATTTACGACAACGGCTTTTTTGCGCTTCCCATTGCGAAAGCACCAAGATATCCGGCGAGATCCCTTGTAAGCGATCTCGCCAGAAAACATCCTTTTTGGCATTACCAAGAATCTGTTCAATAACAATCATAAGATAATCCTCTGAACGCATGGATCGGTTAATCCGGCCAGAAACATATTCTCTGACCGGCAGCAAAAAATAGATTAACTAAAAAAATAGCGCTGATTGAGCGCGACTGTCCTGACCGGTTTTACTGTGGCATATTCACCATTCACCTTGACAGCAAAAGTCTCTGCATCCACTTCAATCGCGGGCGTTTCAGCATTACGCACCATATCTTTCTTAGAGATAGCCCGGCAGTTACGCACCGCCATAACCTGACGTTCCAAACCAAGGCTCTCTTTTACCCCCAGTTCCATTGCCGCCTGAGACACAAAAGTGACACAGGTTTCCTGAAGGGTTTTGCCTAATGCGCCAAACATCGGACGATAAAATGTCGGTTGTGGCGTCGGCAATGAAGCATTTGGGTCCCCCATCACCGCCCAATTAATCATACCGCCTTTGATGACCAACTTAGGTTTTGCGCCAAAGAAACGTGGCTCCCACAGCACAAGATCAGCCATTTTCCCCACTTCAACCGAACCGAGCACATGACTTATTCCCTGCGCAATCGCCGGGTTAATCGTAATTTTGGCAACGTAACGTAATACGCGGAAGTTATCGTTATATGCTGCATCCTCCGGCAACTTGCCGCGTGCCGCTTTCATGGCATGAGCAGTTTGCATCACACGCAGCCAGTTTTCTCCCACTCGTCCCATTGCCTGAGAATCACTGGAAAACATCGACAGTACGCCTATATCATGCAAAACATTCTCCGCAGCAATGGTCTCTGGACGTACACGGCTTTCCGAAAATGCAACATCAGCCGGCACTTTGGGATTAAGGTTATGGCAAACCATAATCATATCAAATAGTTCTGCCTGACTATTGATACCGTAAGGCAGTGTGGGATTAGTCGAGCTGGGCAACACATTCATCTGGCTGGCAACTTTAATGATATCCGGTGCATGTCCGCCACCGGCACCTTCGGTGTGGAACGTATGAATGGTGCGACCTTCAAAAGCATCAATGGTATCCTCAACATAACCGCTTTCGTTCAGGCTATCAGTATGCACTGCGACTTGGATATCCATTTCATCCGCTACACGTAAGGCATTACGCAATGCGGAATTAGTTGCGCCCCAGTCCTCATGCACTTTCAACCCGGCAACGCCCGCTTTGATCTGTTCAACCAACGGCATAGCCACCGCAGCATGGCCTTTTCCCAAAATACCTACGTTAACCGGTAAACTTTCAAAAGCACGCAACATACGGTGGATATGCCACGGACCGGCGGTAACAGTGGTGCCATTAGTGCCGTCAGTGGGGCCAGCACCACCGCCAAAAAAAGTCGTCACACCATTGGATAAAGCATGTTCAGCCTGTTGAGGAGAAATAAAATGAATATGGGTATCAATGCCCGCAGCCGTGAGGATAAGATGCTCTCCAGATATAGCATCGGTACTCACACCAACGACCATACCGGAGGTAACACCATTCATCATGTTAGGATTACCACTTTTACCTATCCCGACAATGCGTCCCCCTTTTATGCCGACATCCGCTTTAATAACCCCTTGCCGGGCATCCAAAATAGTGACGCTGGTAATCACCAAATCCAAGACGTTTTCGCTGGTCATACGGTTATCCGCACCCATACCATCACGCAGCGATTTACCTCCTCCATAGACCGATTCATCACCATAGCCACGCAGATCTTTCTCAATTTCAATAAATAGATTGGTATCACCTAAGCGGATCTTATCGCCGGTCGTTGGGCCAAAAAGACCTACATATTCCTGTCGGGAAATGGTTGGCATAGTTTATTCCTTTGTTCGAAAAATTTTCCGACGTTCGTTAACTCTACCTTAAATTTATTCGATAATAACTCAATTCTACTACCCGGCATGTAACCAAGTTTTCTCCACAGGTTCATCAATAGCAACCTGACTTTTACCCGTCCAACCATCGACTAAATTATTAAATCCATAAACGTTTTGTTTCCCACCAATCGGGATTAATGACACCTCGATTTCATCACCGGGTTCAAAACGGATAGCAGTTGTTGCTGTGATATTAAGTCGTTTACCAAACGCAGCCGCACGATTAAATTGCAAAGCTTTATTTACTTCGAAAAAATGGAAATGAGATCCTACCTGAATAGGACGATCACCTGAATTACGAACTTTTAATTGAATAACTGGACGATCTTCATTAAAGGAGATCGGGTCTTTAGCCAGAATATACCCCCCCAACGGAGTAATATCTTCTTTATTATTTTTTTCCATCGGAAAATCTCCACGTTAAGACGTGAGTCAAGACATAAGTTAATATTTTGTCTAGATAATTTTTCCTGCGATTTACAATTTGTTTCAGCAATTATTGAATGGGATCATGCACAGTGACCAAACGACTACCATCAGTAAATATTGCTTCAACCTGTACATGCGGAATAAGATCAGCGACACCATCCATTACATCTTCTTTAGTCAGAACATGCCTGGAATCATCCATCACTTCTTCCAATGTCTTCCCCTCTCTGGCACCTTCCAATGCAGCCGCAGTAATAATCGCAACGGCTTCAGGATAATTGAGTTTTAAACCACGAGACTTACGCTTTAATGCGACATCAGCCAGTGTATATACCATGAGTTTTTCGATTTCCCTTGGTGTTAATTGCATAAAGCCCCCTAATCATTGGTTATTCCATACGGCCACACTGCTATGTCAATATATAACCTAATACAATTTTTCCAACAAACTTTATTCAAAAGCTGCTGTCCCTATCCGAATATTGATTTAGATAATCTTTTAGTAAAAAAGCTTTGACACAAAGACCATAATATGTCAATTAAGATCATTCTTTTCAACACAGGTTAGTCCTCTTACCTCTTATTTAAGTTTATCCAAGGTAATATTACAAGCTGATTAGTATGTCCACTTGGTAAAAAAATTATAGGTCATGAAGTCAGAAAATACTTACTGTTTTTTTGGACTTCTAGCAATCACCCGTAAGACGGGTTTTACATTTACAGATTTACAGGTATTCCATATATGAATAATTTAACGGATAAAAAACGTGCTGTATCTCTTCTGGTTGTTTTGATTGCCGCCAACATACTGGCCTGGGTTTGGGCATTTATCGCTTTCCGTCATCATGCGATTATGATGGGGGCAGCCCTGCTGGCTTACGGTTATGGCCTGCGCCATGCGGTCGATGCTGATCATATCGCAGCAATTGATAACGTCACCCGTAAATTAATGCAACAGGGTAAATCCCCCATTGCTGTCGGCGCTTTCTTTTCTCTTGGGCACTCTACCATTGTTATTCTGGCCTGCTTCGCCATCGTTCTAACCTCTATGGCATTTAAAGATCAAATGGGCTGGGTTCATGACTATGGCGGCATTGTTGGTACCTTAGTTTCTGCCTGCTTTCTGCTAGCCATAGCACTGATTAATTTGCTGATATTAAAAAGCGTCTATCAGAAGTTTCAGGAGATCAAACGTGGCAGAAATCTGGCTAACAGTGATTTGACTGTACTAGAAACGACGCCGGGGGGAATTATGACGCGCCTGTTTCACTCGGTCTTCCGGCTGGTAAGCAAAAGCTGGCATATGTATTTGGTCGGTTTTCTGTTTGGATTGGGTTTCGACACCGCTACCGAAGTTGGGCTATTAAGTATATCTGCCGCCGGTTCTCTCAGTGGACTTCCTCTGTGGTCGTTGATGGTATTCCCGGCGCTATTTACCAGCGGTATGGCACTCATCGACTCACTGGATAATTTTGTGATGGTAGGGGCCTATGGTTGGGCGTTTTCCCAACCGACCCGCAAACTCTACTACAACATGACCATTACCGCCGCTTCCGTCGCCGTAGCACTGTTCATTGGTGGATTGGAAGCGCTTGGACTTATCGCTGAACAATGGGATTTGCATGGCATTTTCTGGGACACTATCGGAGCATTAAACGACAACATGGGAAATGTTGGTTTTTGGGTTGTCGGGATTTTTATTCTGTTCTGGACTTTATCAGTGATGAATTATCGCTGGCGGGGATACGATACGCTGGAAATTAAATAACAAACGCAGAACTCTTCACATAACCGTGCGATGTATTACATCCTGAAATGTTGTTATGCTCGCTATCTAATGATAGCATTTGTGTTACTAGTGATATCATTGTGAGAAAGGTTATGCATAAACAAACGAAACAGACAATAACCCTTCGCTTAGATGAAGGGTTAAAAACACGCATTAAAGCGTTGGCTGACACGCAAGGCATTTCTGCCCATTCGCTTATGGTACGTTCAATCGAAAGTGAAATTGATACTTTGGAGGCCAGACAACAATTTTTACGTGATGCCGAAAACGCTTGGTTAGAATATGAAGCCACCGGTTTACATTTAACTGGCAGTGAACTTTGTAATTGGCTGGATGCGATTGTACGTGGCGAGGATAAGGAGCCACCTGAATGCCATCTGTAATAGTCACTCCCGCAGCAACAAGGGATATAAATCGTCATATTGATTTCTTATATCAACGCGATACAGTTGCTGCGAAGTCGGCACTTAGTATCATTAGCAAACACATCCAAGCACTGGAATCTAACGTCTTATCTGGACGGCCAACAGAAATTTATCCACTCTTTGAGTTAATTATCCCTTTTGGTGGTACAGGCTATATATTGTTATACAGAGAACTTCCCGGAAGTAATACGCGTTACATTTTGGCTATCCGTCACCAGCGAGAAATCAACTATAAGCACTAACTTAACCAGAATTCTGGATAAGAAATTGACATGAAGCCTGTTCCAGGAGCAATGTTTTGGTGCACGCCGAAACAGCTCCGGGGAGGAACAGGCTATGAACAAGTTAGTTGAAATTTTCTGCGATGTCGATGATTTTTGCCGCTTCTTCATTCCTCAATGGGAATTATTTTGTTTCGAAAAAGGGTACCGCCAGCGTCATCGGCAAGGCCATATGTATCCCAGTGAAATCATGACTATTTTGATCCTTTTTCATATGGCGCATTACCGTGATTTTAAACATTTTTATCTGGAACATATTTGGAAATATCACCACAAAGATTTCCCCACCCTGCTCAGTTATACCCGTTTTGTCAGTGTCGCCCCTTCCGTTTTGGTCCCACTATGTAGTTATCTGACTCAATTAAAAGGAAAACCGACCAAGATTGCTTTTATTGATTCCACGAGTTTGTGCGTCTGTCATAACATCCGTATCCCGCGTCATAAGGTTTTTAAGGGAATAGCCCAGCGCGGAAAAACATCAATGGGCTGGTTTTACGGCTTCAAATTACACTTGGTTGTTAACCATTTGGGCGAAATTCTCGCGCTAAAAGTGACTCCCGGTAATGTGAATGATCGAGAGCCTGTACGCGAATTATCAAAATCGTTAACGGGTTATCTTTACGGTGATAAAGGTTATCTCAGTCAGGAACTGGCCGATGATTTAGCCAAAATCGGTGTGACTTTCATCACGAAGAAACGCCGTAATATGAAAGCACAAGCGCTGTCTGAGTGGAATAACTTAATGTTAAAAAAGAGATTTATCATCGAAACGATTAATGGACAATTAAAGACCATTTCTCAAATTGAGCACTCGCGCCACCGAAGTATAAAAGGCTTTCTGTTGTGTGTTTTAGGTGGATTGATTGCTTACAGCCTTAAATTGAAAAAGCCATCACTGAAAATTTTCTACTCAGAGAAAGATATTTCAATGACGGCTTAAGCAGAATTCGGGTTAACTTAAGCATTAATAACTAGTGAATCGCAAATAAAGTAAAACAACGAATGTAATTTCTGTCTCTTAATCAAGAAATCTGACTAAGAGACAGTAAATCCATCATAGCTGTAAGTTAAAACAATAGAAAATCACAGTGCACGCAGGATTGCCTCTACGCTCGCCTTCGCATCACCGAACAACATCTGGCTATTGTCTTTAAAGAACAATGGATTTTGCACACCGGCGTAACCTGTGTTCATAGAACGTTTGAACACAACAACATTTTGTGCTTTCCAAACCTCCAGAACAGGCATACCCGCAATCGGGCTGTTGGGATCTTCCTGTGCCGCAGGGTTAACGGTGTCGTTGGCACCAATGACCAACACAGTATCGGTATCAGAGAAATCATCATTGATTTCGTCCATTTCCAAAACAACGTCGTAAGGCACTTTTGCTTCTGCCAACAGCACGTTCATATGCCCAGGCAGACGCCCCGCAACGGGATGAATACCAAAGCGGACATTAACTCCCTTCTCTCGCAATTTAGCTGTGATGTCATGTACCGGATACTGCGCCTGTGCAACAGCCATACCGTACCCCGGCGTGATGATAACAGAAGTTGAGTTTTTCAATAGTTCAGCAACCTCTTCCGCTGAGGTTTCGCGGTACTCGCCCATCTCCTGCTCATCACCGGTTGAAGAACCATCGGTACCAAACCCGCCGGCAATCACACTGATAAAAGACCGATTCATGGCCTTACACATGATGTAAGAAAGAATCGCCCCCGAAGAACCAACCAGTGCACCCGTTACAATCAACAAATCATTGCTCAACATGAAACCCGCAGCAGCGGCAGCCCAGCCAGAATAGGAGTTCAGCATTGAAACCACCACTGGCATATCCGCACCACCGATGGAAGCGACCAAATGCCAACCAAACGCCAATGCAATTGCTGTCATGAGCAACAACGTGAACACTTGCAGGCCCGTACTTTCCGTTTTCACAAAGGTAATCAACAGCACAAAGGAGATCACAAGCGCTGCAAGGTTTAATTTATGACGATTTGGCAACATCAACGGCTTAGAAGATATTTTTCCACATAATTTACCAAACGCCACAACAGAACCGGTGAAAGTAACCGCACCAATGAAAACCCCTAAGAAGACCTCTGTTAGATGGATATTCTCCATCACGGGTTCTGCAAAATTATCGTGAGCAATAAAACTATTAAAACCGACCAGAACGGCGGCCAAACCGACAAAACTGTGCAGAATAGCAACTAATTCCGGCATTTCAGTCATTTCAACTTTATTTGCCAGACGAATACCAATAACCGCACCGATCACCATCGCCAGAATAATCCAGACAACACTTCCGGTATCAGGCCCGAAAATAGTCGCAATCAATGCGATTGCCATCCCGGTGATACCAAAAATATTTCCGCGTTTAGAACTCTCATGACGAGATAAACCTGCCAGACTGAAAATAAATAAAACGGCGGCAACAATATATGCTGCTGTAACGACTCCACTCGACATTAGTTACCCCTTAGTCCTTACGAAACATTTTCAGCATGCGCTGAGTGACAGTGAAGCCACCGAAGATATTAATGCTGGCAATAAGAACGGCAATAAATGAGAAGAAACTTACCCATCCACCATCACCAATTTGTAATAACGCCCCAACGACAATAATTCCCGAAATGGCATTAGTTACCGACATTAACGGTGTGTGCAAAGCATGGCTGACATTCCAAACCACGTAATAACCCACCACACAAGCCAACGCGAAAACAGTAAAGTGGGATAAGAATTCTTTTGGCGCAACATTGGCTAACCAACCGAACAAGATAACAGCCAATGCCAATAAACCATATTTCAACCAAGGTGAAACGGGTTTCGCCGCTGGCTTTTCTGCTTTAACTGATGCCGGTTTTGCCTGCGGCTGGGCTGAAACTTGAATGGGGGGTGCCGGCCAGGTAATTTCACCCTCTTTAACAACTGTCACGCCACGAATAACAACATCGTCAAAATCAATATTGATTTCGCCATTTTTCTCTTTGCACAATAACTTAAGCAAATTAACCAAGTTAGTGCCGTAGAGTTGTGAAGATTGTGTTGGCAAGCGACTTGGCAAATCTGTGTAACCAATAATTTTCACGCCATTTGCAGTAATAACCAATTTATCTGCTTGCGTTAATTCACAGTTCCCTCCCGTCTGAGCGGCCAGATCAACAATTACACTACCCGGCTTCATGGATTCAACCATCTCTTTGGTAATAAGACGTGGAGCCGGTTTCCCTGGAATTAACGCTGTGGTTACAATGATATCAACTTCTTTTGCCTGTTCGGCAAAAAGCGCCATCTCCGCTTTAATGAAGGCTTCGGACATGACTTTTGCATATCCGTCGCCACTACCGGCATTCTCTTCAAAATTCAGCTCAAGGAACTCCGCCCCCATGCTTTGAATTTGTTCTTTAACTTCAGGACGAGTATCAAATGCACGAACAATTGCTCCCAAGCTGCCCGCAGCACCCACAGCAGCTAAACCAGCAACACCGGCACCAATAATCATCACCTTGGCTGGCGGAACTTTTCCTGCCGCAGTAATCTGACCAGTAAAGAAACGACCAAATTCGTGAGCGGCTTCGACTATTGCACGATAACCGGCAATATTTGCCATAGAACTCAACGCATCCAGCGATTGTGCTCTGGAAATACGCGGTACTGAATCCATTGCCAACACCGTGACTTTACGGTCTGATAATTTCTGCATTAACTCAGGGTTTTGTGCTGGCCAGACAAAACTAACCAACGTACTCCCTTCCTTCATTAATACAATTTCGTCATCCTCAGGAGCATTAACCTTTAAAATAATATCGGAACGCCAAATATTATGACGATCAGTAATTTCAGCACCTACTTGTTGGTAAGCACTATCCTCAAAACTGGCTAAATGCCCTGCTCCACTCTCAACAACGACATTAAATCCCAATTTCAGCAAGTGTTCTACAGTGTTCGGTGTGGCTGCAACACGTGCTTCATTGACAAGTCGCTCCTTCGGTACACCAATACGCATAATGTTCCCTTCCTAAAGCCTAAGATTAATGATGATTATTGCTTGCTACAGTCAATTTAGCGACTAAATTAACTTTATTACTGCCATCAGTAAAATCTATCAACAAATATTTTAGGAACCAACTGAAAATATTATCGGTGATCGATCGCTAATGGGTAAAAAAATAACTAAGTAGTATTATAAGTAGTATTACCAGTGCAAATCGCACTTTTCACTGGACCACTCCCTATGTTGCTAAAAACTTATGGTACCCTATCCTATAAACTTGCATTCATTCATACTGATAGCATAAATTCGTGGGACATTAGCTATTATTACATGTAATAATTATCGGCTATGTGATACACAACCATGTTCAGCAAGTTACAACTATTATTTAATGCGCAAGGTGGAAGAATTTTTTATGAAGCTGAAAACAACGATGATTGCAGCGGTGGTACTCTCATTAACGGGTATTACCACTGTTCAAGCAGCCCAGGAGTTATCCCCGGAGAAAGCAGCGGAACTGAAACCGTTTAAACGTATTACGGTTACAGGCCCTTTTAATGCTATTTATGAAGCTGCCGATGCGGTTTCCCGTCGTGCAGATAAAATGGGGGCAGATGGGTTTTATATCCAAAGCCTTGACGATCTGAATAATAGTGGCAACCTGCGCGTTGTAGCTGATCTGTATCACAAAGATGCAGAGAAAATTGATAATTCACCTAAATATCGTGAGTTTCGCGGCATCAAAGAATTACCCAAAACAGAAACTGTAACGCTGGAGCCATTCGATACTGTCACTATCAGCGGTTTTTACGACAATGAACCTGATTTGAATGAAGCCATTGCAAAAGAAGCCAAGAAAAAAGGCGCTGCGTTTTTCTATATTGTTCGTCAGGTTGCAATCAATGATGGCGGTAATCAGACGGTTACCGCTTATGTTTATAAAGATGATGCGCCAAAACGCCAAATTCAGTCTAATGAAGCTGTCATCCCGGCAGATTCCGATTCTGGACGCATTGCATTGGCTGCTGGTGGCGAATCAGCTAAAAAAGTAGAAATTCCTGGTTTAGCCTCTTCAACTTCAACCAGTAATTCTGTTGGCCGCTTCTTTGAAACCCAATATTCTAAAGGTGAGCGTTACACCGTAACTCTTCCTGATGGTACGAAAATCCAGGAATTAAATAAAATCAGCGCTGCTCAAATGGTACCTTTTGATTCCATCACCTTTTCAGGTTTCTACAACAGCATGCCTGATGTTTCCTATGAAGTCGCTAAACGTGCCGCGGCTAAAGGCGCTAAGTACTATCATATTACTCGTGAATGGCAATCCAGTGGTGGAACCTCCACTATTAGTGCCGACCTGTTCAAATAAAAACCTATACCCGTTATCTTTCAAGTTGCCTCTTTGTTGGCTGCACTCACTCACCCCGGTCACATAGTTATCTATGCTCCCGGGGATTCTCTCCCTTGCCGTCGCGATGCATCTTGAAATCCATTGGGTATATTGAACCAAGAACAAAAAAGGCACACATGATAATCATATGTGCTTTTTTACTTAAAATAGTATAAAGATAATAAAGTTCTTCAAATTAGTTAGCAGATTCCAACTTCGAATCGATACAATCAATGGCGTTCTGTATGGTCACTATTTTTTCCGCTTCTTCATCATCAATAGTTATTCCGAAATGCTCTTCTAGAGCCATAATCAGTTCAACATTATCTAACGAGTCGGCACCTAATTCCTCGAATGTTTGTGTATTAAGAATCTGGGTTTCAGGTATTCCAAGTTGTTCTGCAACAACACTCTTGACACGATTCTCTAAATTTTCCACGCTGTATTTTCCTAGATGTACCCATTACGAGGGGAAACCGGTTGTTTCCCCATTCTTCATTAACACTAAGATTAAATATTTACACGACAGTCAGGTGCATGAATGCCCCTGTGAATCTGGCACTTTCAGGGATAAAACATAATAGACGCTGATCTTTTTTCAACTTACCCGACTTCATAAGCTCATCCAACATGATATAAATAGAAGCCGATCCGGTATTTCCTTTCATTGTTAAGTTAGTAAACCAACGCTCTTGTGGAATACCAAAATTAATATCTTCAAGACCCGCGGCAAATTTCATGCGGAAATATTCAGATGAGTAATGAGGCAAGAACCAATCAATAGATTCTGACGATAAGTTACGATCAGCAACTATCCGTCTCAATGGTTCGGTAAGTGTGAATTTAACAACCCTCTCATTTAAATATCTGACATCTTGTTTGATGCAGAAAACAGAATATGCAAGCCAATCAGCCTGACTCATTTGAGCCCAACCTTTCAAACTGCCATCTGCTAACTTTTCTCCACCTGAGTACATACATGTCTCTTGCTCATTAGCAAAAGAGTAAATATCTATCCAATCAATTCGTAATGAAACACCATCAGGTCGAGGCTTGTTTTCAAGTAAAGCAGCGCCGGCACCATCAGAAAGCATCCAACGCAGAAAATCTTTTTCAAAAGCGATTTCAGGACGTCGTTCCAGTTCTGCAACCCGAGCTTCGTTTTCACTCTGGAAATTGCGGGCATGCAATACAGTGGAAGGTACTTCCGACGTTGTTGAAACCGCATTACTTGTCGTTCCTGAGAGAACGGACAAATAAGCATATTTCATCGCTGTTATACCCGCAGCACAAGCACTGGAAGTTGAGATAACTTCACATGGTTTATTTTTGAGCTCTCCATGAACCATGAGACCGTGACCCGGTATAATTTGATCAGGAGTACCACTGCTTGCTGCCAGAATTTGCATATCGTCTAAAGAGAAGTGTTCATCAACCAAACCTTTTACTGCCTCAGCCGCTAGTTGAGCAGATGTATAAGTTGCCTCACCTGTCTCCGGATCCAGTGCATAATGACGATATTTGATACCATTATTGCGAAGGACTATATGACGAGATCTTGATGGACGACCACCAACAAAGCCAAGAACAGATTCCATTGTATTATTATCTATTGGGTTTCCCGGCATAAACGCGGAAACTTTAGTGATATAAACGTTGTTACTCATTTACTTATTTATCTCCTTATCATCATAGCGGGCAGAACCAGAAGGTTGTTCATAGTATTTCTGTAATTCATTAAGACGTTCTTTAAGTAATGGGGTAAGCAAACGGCGAACAACTACCGAAATAGGAAAAACAACTAGTACCATCAATATCAAATAGGTTACAAACAACGCTAATAAAGAGCGTCTTACCCATATCCCTCGTTTGCCTACACGGCAAATCAGCCCGGACCAAAATCTAAACCCTCGATGCGCCGCACGTTCACCGAAAATAAAAGCTTGGTCGACAACCGCCGCTCCCATACCTTTCAACATTGGAGCATCAACTTTCTCTTTATCCGTTTTGAGCGCAGCCAATAACGCATCACCAAAACGTGTGGCATCTTTAACGTCTTCCTCCGATACGCCCGCCCGCGGTAAGCTAGGAAATGGCTGTCTTTTTCCTGTCATTAGCCATATCGGGGTTGTGAATACTGTTGCAAAAAAGTTTGCTTTATCAACAAAAACCACGTTATCGCGCAAATACGCGCCACTTTCATGCAACAATCTTTTGACAGTTTCCTGAGCTATCAACCACATGTTTCGGCAAGCAATAACTGTCACCACCGGTCGGCCATTAAGTACACGCTTTCCTTCTTTACTCTTAAGAAATGCTGTTATCGGAGGAGCCGGCGATAAATACCAAACCTGGTAGCCTAATATGACCAAATCAAAAGGTTCTTCGTCTTCCAGATTCAAAGGCGCTAGCTCAGGCGGGTGTAACTGCACTGTTTCTGGAAAAACATCAACAAACTTGGAAAACTTCCAGGGAAACTCAAATTCTGGAACCGGTTTCAGAACAACTTCACGGATGTATATCTCGTCAGACTCTTGCAGGGGAGAGATTAAGCTTTTTACCACCTCGGTCAATTGACCACTTTGGGAATATGACACTACAAGAACACGTTTCATATGTTCTAACCTTTATGAATATTTAATACTGAGCCATTCATCGGCACCTAAAAGATAAGAATTTGAATGACAGTTGTCCTCTAACCATCTGAGAATATTTTTTGGCATATGTACATATAATCATTCCTGAAAATTAAAAACATATACAAGAAAAACAAGTTAATAAATGGCAGAGTAATATTTTCACAAACAATATAAATCAAAACAGTCGTTGTCAACATGATTTTTTTATTTTTATATAAGATTAGTTTTATATCACATTGTAGAAATTTAATTAGTTACTGATAGAAAATTCAATGAAAAATATATTAACTTGAATATAAAATTAACAAAGTCAATTAAAATAAAACAAACATTTAAATTAAATCAACAAATTAAAAAAACATTCTAAGTGTTTTAATTTAATGAAATATTTATAACATCATGAAACTACATGTTCAATAGATTAATTTAATAATTTGACATGAAAACAAAAGATGATTATTACTTGGCAATAATATTACATAACAAAATAAAAATTAGAGATAAAATTTTTCACAAGCATTTTTATTAAATTTTGATATCGATCGAAAAAATTAAAATAAAAATTACTTAATTAGTAATAACATCATAGCACTTCATAATTATCACCTATTCACCTCAATACAAAAAACAGCATTATAAAAATAACTCATATAAGCTTATAAAAATAAATTGATCTTACTATACCTTATGGATTTCAAGATGCGTCTCGGCGGCAAGGGAGCGAATCCCCGGGATCATAGATAACTATATGACTGGGGTGAGTGAATGCAGCCAACAAAGAAGCAACTTGAAAGATAACGGATATACACTTAATCATCCCTAAACTCACCATCAAACAATGCATAAATTTTACAGTTAGTTGCATAGAAAACCATTGCATCCAGCTCATACCCTTCGTAGAATCCCCCCTCTATTTCTAGGTTCAATCAGTCTGTTTTTCCGTTCTGTACAGCTTGGAAGCGACGAAAACCCGATACCCAGTTCATCTTTATGATCGGGGTAACAAATTGGGTAACAATGCAGTTTATGTCACATTAGGAACACATCTTTGGAAAAGAAACTAGGTCTCACAGCTCTTACTGCTCTGGTACTCAGCTCTATGGTCGGTGCAGGCGTTTTCAGCTTACCGCAGAATATGGCTGAAATCGCCAGCCCAGCAGCGTTAATGATTGGTTGGGGAATAACAGGTGTCGGTATCCTGTTCCTGGCTACCTCGCTATTATTGCTCTCTCGTCTTCGTCCGGATCTTGATGGAGGGATTTTCACTTATGCTAAAGAGGGCTTTGGTGAACTAGTAGGCTTCTGTTCTGCCTGGGGATATTGGTTATGCGCAGTTATTGCCAATGTTTCTTATCTGGTTATCGTTTTTGCCGCCCTAAGTTTCTTTACTGACAAAGAGGGTACCGTCATCTTTGGTGATGGCAATACCTGGCAGTCCCTATTGGGAGAATCTATTCTACTCTGGTTCGTACATTGGCTGGTACTCCGCGGCGTTCAAACCGCAGCCGGAATCAATAAATTGGCGACAATGGCAAAGTTGTTGCCTTTAGGTGCTTTCATCATACTTGCCGCCATAGCCTTTAAAATGGATATCTTTGCTCTCGACTTTAGAGGCATCGAGCTAGGAGTTCCTGTCTGGCAACAAGTAAAAGACACTATGTTGATTACTCTCTGGGTTTTTATCGGTATTGAAGGTGCTGTCGTAGTTTCTGCCAGGGCGAAAAAACGGACAGATGTTGGTATTGCAACCATGCTAGCTGTCGTTGCAGCATTAGCAATATACATCTTAGTCACCCTACTCTCCCTTGGATTAGTACCACGACCTGAGTTAGCAGAAATACGCAACCCGTCAATGGCAAACCTGATGGTAGGACTTGTTGGTTCCGCAGGTGAAATCATTATTGCTGCCGGATTGATTATCTCCGTCTGTGGTGCTTATCTGAGTTGGACGATCATGGCAGCAGAAGTGCCATTTATCGCTTCCCAACACGGTTCTTTTCCAAAAGTATTTAGCCAGCAAAACCGCAATAATGCACCATCATCTTCCTTGTGGTTCACTAATGGCGCTGTACAACTCTCTCTCATTTTGATCTGGTTGAGTGGAAGTAACTACAATTCATTACTGGCAATTGCATCAGAGATGATTTTAGTGCCCTATTTCCTTGTCGGAGCATTTCTTTTAAAAGTCGCTTTTGAGCGTAGCAATAAAGGATTATTACTCGTTGCTATTGGAGCCTGTATTTATGGCATATGGTTACTTTATGCATCCGGTTTGATGAATTTGCTATTGTCTGTTGTTCTCTATGCACCAGGTCTTATTGTTTTTCTGTATGTACGCCGTCAAAACCCACAGAAAAATAGCTTACATCTGGCTGAAAAGCTCACTATTGTCGTGTTGCTGGTAACAGCAATTCCTGCCACTGGGTTGCTAATCAAGTAGTCCCGTCAGATTCAGGCCATTACTTTCCTGTGATGGCTTTCTGGGTTTTTCATATAGCAGTTTGTTTAATTTTTTGTGGTTCTGCCATATTTTTGTTGGTGTTATCTTTAACTGTATGTTGTAACTAATATTGTTAATACAACTTGATAGGTATGGTACTTTAGTCAATTTTGTCGATGCAAAGTGTTGAAGAACGAAACTAAGATGACTTTCAAGGCAACGATGTTGGTGGATCTATTCCAGCTCATCATAAGCAAAGGTGTAAAACTTGAGGTAGAGCGTCTATTTCGCCCTATTGGAATCATCTCTGATTGGGGCATTCGCACCGCAACAAATTCAGTACGAACGCCCTGATAAAGACCGGATATTGTCCTTAAGTTATTTCAATTTGTCGGCCCAATTCGCAATTGCATCCGCTGTTTCGAGCGGCTTCTCAGCAGGTAATGCGTGGCTGGCCCCTTCAATCACTGCGACAGTAACGCGGTTACCGAACTCATCCTTCGCCTCCATTCGAGACGATTCAGGTCGAAATGGGTCGGAATCCGCCTGTAGATCGAGGATTGGTGCTGTCCCGCCAGCCCACCAATCCTTGCGATTGGTCAGTTCACGCGCCGAGGACTGGCTTTTTATGACATCAGAATGCCAACCCTCAAGCCAAGGCGTTGGGTCATTGCCTTCCGCGAAGAAGGCAAGTCTAAGTTTGGCCAGCCGCTCCTCACGAGTGGATTTCGGATCACTAATCACCATAATCGCATCCGAGAGCTCTGAAGGCCAAGATTTCGCCGCCCCTGCCAGAAGTACTATGCCACGCGTCATTTCGGGATAATCCGAGGCAATCGTCTTAGCGATCCAGTGGCCATAAGCGTGCCCCACTACGATTGCCTTGCCTCCTTCCGCCGCAACTACAGACGCAAAATCGTCGGCAAAGTCGTGGAAGGTCACATTTTCCATCGGGCCGACTGACCTTGAGATTCCGCGTGGTTCCGGCAGAGCAACGCGATAGCCACGCATCGCCAGTCGATCCGCAAGTGGCGCGAATTCCGCGGTTCCTCGCCCGGTTGAAGCAATCACCACAAGCAGTGGCCCTTCCCCACGCACCGAATATTCGATCGATGCCACACCATTGGTAGCAATTTTTTGCTCTACATGCATGGCCGAAGCAGGACGCGCGGCTGCAAGCACGATGGACAAAAAGCCTAATATCAAGACGAACTGTTTCATTTTCCTCCCTTACAGGGTTAATTGTGTTGAGTGTTTATAACGTCAACTAAGATAGGCATCGCTATAAACAATAAAATAGAAAGATCACATGAGAAGACTCTAGAGTAATTTAAACCAGATGACTTACTCTATTAGAATAAAAATTCTCAGAGGGCAAATGATAGCGAGAGGTAATAACATGAAAATAATAGAACAAAAAAATAAATTCTTAAGCGTGATAAATTAATTGTGATCTATATCACAATTAATTTTATAACCAATTATTAATTAAAAAGATATTCTCATTAATTAGCATAATGATTTATTACATACAATAAATCACCTTAATATTAAAAAATAATCCTATTTAAGAAGCAAATACAGATAAAAATCTTAAATACAGCATATTATCCAGTCATTCTTTGGATTTTTCCTAATTAATCGCTATGATCACTCAGCTTTATCCCAAAAAAGACACAGTTTGAGTTATCGCTATTGTTATTGGGTAAAAGTCATAAATATTTACACGCTGTATTGATGTTTATACAGTTCCCATTAAATCAATATTTCTATTTCCCTAACGCCATACTTGGCAGGGTTAGGATCTATTTAAAATGAAAGCTAAACTGATTATTTCATGCTTACTTGCATCTTCTGTATTTATTTCTGTAGCAAATGCAGCCGACGGAAAAATCAACTTTACAGGTAATATCATCGCAAATGCCTGTAAAATCGATACTGACTCTGCAAATCAAAACGTAAACATGGGAACAATTGGCTCAAATGCATTTAGTGGTGTAGATAGTACCGCAGCAGCAACACCCTTTAGCATTAAAATGAGTGATTGCCCACCAGAATATACTCATGCACAAGTCAAATTTGACGGGCAAATAGATAGTAGAAATAACAGTCTTCTGGCCTTATCCAATGATAAAGGCGATAACGTCGCCGATGGTGTTGCTATTGGTATCTATGAAGAAGATAACTCAACGCTGATCCCTTTAGCAAAAGCTTCCAAATCTCAAGCTTTTACTGACCAAAAAACAGCAGAGTTGAAGTTTATTGCAAAATATGTTGCTACAGCTCAAGACATTAGTCCAGGTTCAGGTGATGCAGTCGCCAATTTTACGATCGTTTATAACTAAGACAGGCTAAATTTAGAACAGAACTTTGATTCACGTTTTGTTTCTAATAAAGCAGTATAGGGAATGGATGCCCACAAAATAACGCATAAAAACACGATAAAACGGAGATGCCACCGTGCAGTATCAACGCCTATTCACAATAGTTTTTCTATATATTATCAGTATAAATTTCGCTATCGCAGGTGTCGTCATTGGTGGGACTCGTGTTATCTACATGAGTGACAAAAAAGAAGCCTCCATTTCTATAAACAACCCAGAAAAAGATGCACCTTATCTGATTCAGTCTTGGATGCAAGATGAAAATGATAATACGAAGACCCCTTTTATCGTTACTCCTCCCATCTTTAAACTCGCCGCAGGCCATGAAAATATCCTGCGTATTGTAAAAACAGAAAGCAACCTGCCTCAAGATCGGGAGTCACTTTTTTGGTTAAATATAAAGTCTATCCCTACCTCTGTGAAATCAGATCAGAATCAATTACAAATAACAGTTAAGTCAAAGTTTAAATTGTTTTACCGTCCTGCAAGTTTGGCAGAAAAGTCAAGTACTGCATATAAAGAGCTAAAATTCCGTACAGAAAACAACTCATTGATCGCAGAAAATCCTACCCCTTACTTCATTTCATTCTCTTACCTTAAAGCAGATCAACATGAAATAAAACCTGCGGGCATGATTAAACCCTTTAGTCAACTAAGTTGGCCTCTGCCGACAAAACACATAAAGCAGGTAAATTGGAAAGCAATTAATGATTTTGGTGGTGTTACTGCCGAGGAAAAAACAGCTATTTAATAAAACCGTTACATTACTTTACTCTATACTAAAAAGTTAATTATGGGAAAGTGCTCACAGCATAAGATTAATAAGCAACCATATGATATTAAACATTCATGGCTCTTATTATTGCCATTTATCGCTGCTGGCATATTTTTTTACCCTACAAAGACTTATTCTGAAGATTATTTCAACATTCATGCACTGGAGATAGGTACTGATTCTGGTTCACCAGAAAACATTGATCTCTCTATTTTCACACAAGATGACTATCCGCCCGGTATTTACTGGGTAGATATTTACCTTAATAGAGAGAAAATAGATACCAGGAACGTAACCTTTGTCACGATAAATAACAAATTGCTGCCTAAGCTGACAATTCAGCAATTACAGGATATGGGAGTAAAAATTGATACATTTCCAGAGCTGATCAGTTTACCATCAGAAACAGAGTTGTCTGATTTAAGTCAATATATTCCATCAGCAAGCACCCTCTTCAATTTTAGTCAACAAAGACTGGATATCAGTATTCCACAAGCAATGCTAAACAATCAGGCAAGAGGTTATGTTTCGCCTGAATTATGGCAGCAAGGATTAACTTCACTATTAATTAACTATAATTATAGTGGTTCAAATACCTGGCAAGATAATCCATCTAGCTCTACGCAGACCCATTATCTGAATCTTCGAACAGGCGCTAATTGGCAAGCATGGCGTCTACGCAATTATTCTACCTATACCAGCCGTGACAAGAGTTGGAAAAGTATTAACACCTATTTACAACGGGATATTCACACTCTAAAAGGGCAATTAACGCTAGGTGACAGCTTCACCCCTTCCTATATTTTTGAGGGTGTCCAATTCCGGGGCTTACAATTAGCTTCTGATGATAATATGTTACCAGACAGCTTGCAAGGTTTCGCCCCTAGTGTTCGAGGAATTGCTCAAAGTAACGCTCAGGTTACAATCAAACAAAACGGCTATATCATTTATCAAACTTATGTTTCACCAGGCCCATTTGTCATTAATGACCTTTTCCCAACCACAACAAGTGGAGATTTAGAAGTTATTATCAAAGAAGCAGATGGTCAGGAATACCGATCTACTCAATCTTTTTCAACTATACCGATTATGTTACGAGAAGGCGGTCTCCAATATTCGATAACACTGGGCCAGTATCAATCATCAAATCATCATGGGCAAGAACCCAATTTTGTCCAAAGTGCATTGGTCTATGGTTTTTCTAATAATATCACTACCTATGGCGGTACGATTTTTTCAAAAAATTATCAATCCGTCGCTTTAGGATCAGGTTATAACCTTGGTATATTAGGTTCTCTCTCTTTTGACATTACTCATGCTAACACTGATTTACCATCCAATATAAGTACCAAAGGGCAATCTTATCGTTTTCAATATGCAAAAGATCTTTCATTAACAGGAACTAATTTCACTTTGGCAGGATATCGCTATTCGACACGTGGTTTTTACGATTTTAAAGAAGCCAATGACATAGATGATGCTAATAAAAATGACCGGCGTTACCGCACCAATAAAAGAAGTAAATTGCAACTGCATATTAATCAATCTTTAGGAAATTTTGGCAGTTTATATCTGTCCGCTCTTCAACAAAATTATTGGCAACAATGTGGCTATGAACGTAATATCAACGCAGGTTATAGCATCAATTATAATAATATTAATTACAGCCTGAATTATACCTATAGCCAACTTCCAGATACGGATAAAAATGAACAGCTCTTTTCATTCAGCATACAGATTCCATTAGATCGCTGGCTAAAGAATAGCTGGACCAGTTACAATTTTAATACCAATAAAAACAAAGATATTTCCCACCAAATCGGTTTAAGCGGCACAGCGCTGGAAGATAATAATTTAATCTATAGTTTGCAGCAAAGTTACACAAATCACGGTACTGGCGCTGGCGGTCATATTCATGCGGAATATAAAGGTGCTTATGGTCAACTCAGTACCGGTTATAGCTATGATCGCCATTCTCATCAACTGAATTATGGCCTTCAAGGAGGCATTGTCGCTCACCCATACGGTATTACTTTTTCACAACATTTGGGAGATACATTAGCATTAGTCCGGGCTGATGGTGCTCAAGGAATAAAGATCCAAAATAATGTTGGTATTGCCACCGATTGGAATGGTTATGCGATTATTCCCTATGTCAGCAGTTACCGGAAAAATCGAATTGCATTGGATACTCATTCATTAGCAGATAATGTCGATATTGACATTAATGCCCAAACCGTTATTCCTACTCGGGGAGCATTAGTTCTGGCCGATTTTAAAACCCGGATAGGTCACAGAGTTCTCATCAATCTCTACTATCAAGAAAATCCTATTCCTTTTGGCGCGGTTGTCACGTTAGAAAAACACCATGACATTGATGAAACAAACAGCGCAATTGTCAGTCACGGAGGGCAAGCTTACCTCACTGGTTTACCCGATAGTGGACGATTATTAGTTAAATGGGGTTATAAAGATATTCAGGAATGTATCGTTAATTACAAATTACCGGAAAAAACTCCTTTATCCGGTATTTACATAATAGCAGCGCACTGTAAATAACTACCCACAGGAAAACGCTATGTTTAATATTTACAATAAACTTAAATATTTTCTCATTATCATCAACTTATTAATTGGTTTGATAGTCAATTCTTATAGTTTTGCCGCTAACTGCCTGTTTGAGAAAGGATTTAAACCAGAAATCACTCATCTCTCTTTTGGAACATTATATGTACCAAGGGATCAACCTATTGGCACAACCATTTACGAATATCGTGCAGATGAATTAGACAATAAAAACAATATTTTCTATTGCGATACAAACGTTAATACATCATGGGGATATACATCCTATAAAAGTACGGATTATAACAAGGATGCTATTTACGAGTCCGGTGTCCCCGGTGTTGGTATCAGAATAAATACTTGGGGTCCCGGCTATGGTATCGACTGGTTACCACGAATTGCTAATAACCCTGTAAGCTGCGACAATTCTGGTCGTTGGTATTGTGGTAAGACATGGGGTTATTTGACAATTCAGCTAATAAAAATAGCACCAACAACAGGTTCTGGTTTTGTCAAAAATGAACAATTAATTCAGGCACGGGTAAATAACCACATCGTTCATACTTACCGTTTGGGAAATACCCGAATTATTACTAAAAGCTGCTCACTGAAAAATAGCAATATTACTGTTCCTATGGGCGATATTAAAAAAATCGATTTTTCTGGCATTAACAGCACCGCAGGAGGGAAGGATTTTGAAGTTATTTTAGATTGTGATGATGATGTCCAGATTCAATTAATGCTTGACGGAAATAAAGCAAAAAATAACTTATATCATGTCTGGGCGCTTGATCAAAATGATAATCGCACAACTGCTTCCGGTGTGGGTATGCAAATTCTTTACAACAACCAACCTGTCATTATCCATTCACAAATAAATATTGGTAATAGCTATTCAGGCGGGAAGTTATCTATCCCTTTACACGCCCGCTATTTTCAAACCGATCGCAATATTACCCCTGGGCAGGCAAATGTAACTGCAACAATGACTTTAACTTATCAGTAATAAATTTATCTGCATCAGTTATAGAAAGTTTATTTCTTGGCTGATGCTCGGTTATTTTATTGTTTTTATCTGAAAAATCTTTGATAAAATTCAGTCTGAAATACTGTCTAATAGAAAATTCAACAGTTTATGTCAGTTAATTAATATGTTATGAGTTAGTTCCATTTCTCCTGTTGAAGTTAGTGGAACAATTAAATTACTTCCTATGCTCAAAGTTATGCGCATAATTGTAATTCAATGAACCTAAAAAAACAAAGAGATTTTAGTGTAAGATTTTATTTTTCACTGAATTAACTTAAGAGCTAAACTTACGGATTTTCTTAGGAAGGTTTTTTCTTCAATTATACTTTAAATTCCTTCCTATCCCTTCATTTATTTTAATTTACAAAAAATTTATTTTATTTACAAAATTATGCTTTTAAAAATGTTTTTTAAGTTTAAAGTTAAATTTCTTAATGTTTACTAATGGAAACAAATTATGACGTGGCAATATTCACAAAGCACTGGTGTACTTACACATAATGGCTCTTTTATTGCAAAGGGCTATAGCGGTCATGGCGCAGGAGTAAATAATCCATCCATGCAGGACGCATATTTAACAGGACCTATTCCACAAGGTCATTATAGAATTAATGGATACAATAATCATAAAGGCCCATATACTGTAAAACTCGTTCCCATTTTAGGAACAAACACTTATGGCAGAGATGCTTTTAGAATCCACGGAGATAGAAATGATGGTTCATATCATCAAGCTTCTGAGGGGTGTATCGTTATAAACGGGGCTGAATTGAGAAAAAGTATTGCTTCATCCAGTGATGATATATTAGTTGTAGTACCATGAAAAAATTACTTCCAATACCAATAATAGCTTTAAATCTTTTAGCTTTTAATTCCTTTGCAACTGAGTTAGAGAAGAATAATCCATACCCTAATCTGACACCAAAGCAAATTATTGAAAAAGTAAATTCAATGGGAGCAAGGAAATTCGTAACATCGACCTTACCTAATACCGATGACAGCACATGGGATTACATTTTATCCCATATATCAAGTGGTGATCCTGAATGGTTGAACATTGTTCCGATATTATCAACTGGGGTTGATGCAGGCTCAGCAGAAGATCTCACAATAGCTGTTGCAACAGCAATACCAAAGAATGCCGCTGTTGTTATGTCTGTCCTTAATAACGCCAACATTTCAATTAGCACTGAATCTGTATGTTCATTGCCTTTTTATTCAGGTACCGAAGCAGAAATAAACAAATATGTCGTCGAAAGCATCAGGGCACTTTACAAATCAAAAAAAGGAGAAAATTGTTTGAAAATACTTGTTAATACTATCGGTAAATCAAAAAAATTTCAGGAATACTGAACTATGGCGTTAGATATTCTATTTTAAAAATATAATTTTGGTGGTTAAATGAAAAAACTGATTATGTTATTAATGCTAGTATCATTTAGTTCACTGGCCGTGGATCGCCATATTACAGCTAAAAATCCATATCCGAATTTAACACCAGAGCAATTGATCCTACAAATAAAACAGCAAGGTGCAAGAGCAGTAATTGAAAATATGCCAGAAGGAGATAACGGAGAATGGGATTATATAACAGATCATATTGCAAGTGGAGATATAACGTGGCTCAAGGTAGCTCCTTTACTTGCAAAGGGAAGTGATACCCATTCATCAGAAACGCTATCAACAGCATTAGCAACTGCATTACCTAAAAACGTAAACGGAGTATTATCTATTCTTGATGATTCCAATGTTTCAATTAGCACTGATTCTGTTTGTTCTCTACCTTTTTATCAAGGAACAGAAGCAGAATTAAATCAGTATGTCGTTGATAGTATTCGTGCACTGTATAAAAGTAAAAGTGGTGAAAAATGCTTACAAAAGCTTATTTCTGCCACCGGTAATTCAAAATCATTTTCTGAAGGGGATTAATAATGGCTATTTCTCTATAAATCGACTAAATAGCCATTAACCACGCATTAAATACGCGACTATATTAAATATATTTTTCGACTAGAAAATATTTTGATAAAGAATTGTTGTGGCAAAGAGGCTGAATATGAAAATAATAGTCATTAATAACGATACCCATATGTTTTTTTACATTTCGTTCTAATATGAAAAAATAGTTAACTAGTATAGTTAAGAAGAAAAACGTTATAATTGACATAAAAAGCATGGCCATGAATGGCATTTTTTACACCCTGTTTAAAAAAATCCATAATATCATTATGGATGAGAATGAAATGAATCATTAGTAGTAAAAATGGCGTTTTTTGACACAATTAACAATTATTTTCAATAAATTTTATTGACGTGTTGTTTAGGTTCAAGTAAGTCAAATACGTCACAGATAAATTTGTGACCGGGCGTGGAAACCCGATTAGCTGAATGGCACAATTACATAAAATTTGGAACACGCTCGCATATTAGACAATTAGAAAGAATAGTGACAATGTAATATTGGTATAATAAACCACTATCAAAACAGCAACAGTGTTAAAGAATGACCAAGTATCATAGTCTCAAGAATAAAGCCATTGGTGGAATCGGTAAGGTTAGCAGTTATGACATTGAATTCACTTTTAACAGTAAAAAACCGCAAACCTTTCGGTTAGTATTCTTTCCATTAACTGACGATATTGTCGGAGCCGAAAGAATTGCTGAAATATACGATGTTAATCCAAACATTTTATTCGCTGTATCTATCATCTTCTTCGATCAAGCTTATGAATCAATCCCGATAGACGAATTAAACGGTAGGACTCCATTTGATAAAATAGATAAAACTGTTCATTACAATAGAAATGAAAATAACTACTTTTTTAATGTCTTAATATCATACATTCTGGATTATATTGAAGAATCTAAAGTTCATTACTTGTACTTTAGTGGCTACAGTGATTCTCACAAAAGAACCTATGAAAGACTTTTACAAAAGGTACAGTCAAGATTAATATTAGAGTATGAAGATTTAGGAGGAGGCGATTATGTTGTTAAAACGTGCTACAGCAACTAAGAAGAAGGCAACTCAGGCTGACTACGCTCGTAACCGCAAAAATAAAACCGCGATGGTTAATGCTTTCGTTGAGGCTAACAAAACCAAACATACGGAAAGTACCTGCTAACCAGTTCATTCGTTTCAGTCTATACCCTATGGATTTCAAGATGCATCACGACAGCAAGGGAGTGAATCCCCGGGAGCATAGATAACGATGTGACCGGGGTGAGCGAGTGCAGCCAACAAAGAGGCAACTTGAAAGATAACGGGTATAAGTAAAAAGCCACCTTTAGAAATAGGAGGCTTTCAGTTTGACGATTTAACTGACCGATAAAAAACTGCATCACAAATGTAAAACTTGGGATGCAGTTTAGAATATGACCGTCTTCTTTGATCAGGAAGCAATTTGCTCCATCGTTTGCAAAATTCTCTTATCCGAGACCGGATATGGCGTGCCCAGTTGCTGAGCAAACAAGCTGATCCGCAGTTCTTCAATCATCCAACGAATCTCTTGCACCTCAGGTAACTGTTTCTGTTGCAGTGATAATTTCGCCAGCCATTGCTGCCACTGTTGCTGAACATTTTCGACACGCCCCATTTGTGCTCTATCTCTGTGCGGATCAACCGCCAATTTTTCAAGACGGCGCTCAATGCCTTGCAGATAACGCAGGACATCCGGCAAACGTTTCCAACCATTAGTGGTGACAAATCCTTTAAAAACCAAACCAGAAAGCTGCGCTTTGATATCCGATAACGCCAAGGCCAGAGAAATATCAATTTTCCCCTTAAGGCGTTTATTAATGGCAAAAATGGTGGTGAGTATCTGTTCCACTTGCTTAGCTATTTCCACAACAGTATCGTTCAACTCAGCCCGAACTTTGTATTGTAGCTGAATAAAACCCTGTTCATTCCAAGCCGGCCCACCATTCACTGTCATCAATTTATCCACACCACAAGAGATACAATCGTCAATTAAATCCAATACCTTGCCATAAGGATTAAAATAGAGCCCCAATTTGGATTTATTCGGCAATTTCTCATGTAAGTATTTAATTGGTGAAGGAATATTAAGCAACAACAGACGACGAGTACCTTCCCACATGGCAATCTGTTGCTCCAATTCAGTTTCAAACAATTTGATACCGATACTCTCTTTTTCATCCACCAGCGCAGGAAATGCTTTAACAGAGTAACCACCACGTTTTTGCTCATATCGTCCCGGCAATTCACCAAAACTCCAAATATGCAGCCCACTCTGTTCAATCCCATCATCAGCAACAGCAGAGAGTGTTTCCTGAACTTTCTCCTTCAAGCGTAATTTCAGTGCCGATAAATTTTTACCTTCCGCGATAGTCCGATTCTTCTCCCCCACCACTCGAAATGTCATTTTGAGGTGATCGGGTACTTGTTCTAACTGCCAATCATCACGTGACACCGTAACGCCAGTTATCCGCCGTAACTCCCTCTCAAGACTATCCAACAAAGTGGATTGAGGTTGAGATACTCGCTCCATAAATGCCTGAGCATAGTTTGGCGCAGGAACAAAATTACGACGAACTGGTTTTGGCAGTGATTTAATTAGTGCAACAACTAAGTCATAGCGAATACCTGGGATCTGCCAATCAAATCCTTCATCTTTAACCTGATTCAGTACCGGAAGCGGAATATGCACCGTCACGCCATCAGCTTGCGTGCCCGGTTCAAACTGGTAGCTAAGCCGTAATTTCAGAGTATCCTGATACCAATAATTAGGGTAATCCAACGCACTGATTTTATCGGCATCACCTTTGATCAACATATTTTTTTCAAAGTTGAGCAAGTCTGGTTGCTCTTTACCTGTCTTCATCCACCAGCGATCAAAATGGCGAGCAGAAACCACATTCTGAGGTATCCGTTGATCATAGAAACTAAACAAGGTTTCATCATCCACCAAAATGTCACGGCGACGGGATTTATGTTCTAGCTCCTCAATTTCCTCACGTAATTTTAGATTCGCTCGGAAAAATGCATGCCGAGTTTGCCAGTCGCCCTCCACCAGCGCATGGCGGATAAATAACTCACGACAGAGCATTGGATCAATTTTGCTGTAATTAACCTGACGACTAGCCACAATTGGCAAACCATATAAAGTGACTTTTTCCTTAGCCATTACCGCGCCCTGCGATTTTTGCCAGTGCGGTTCGCTATAGTGATACTTCACCAAATGCCCGGCTAACGGTTCAACCCATTCAGGTTCTATCCGCGCCGCAATACGCCCCCACAAGCGACTAGTTTCAACCAATTCCGCTGCCATTGACCATTTAGGCGGCTTCTTGAATAAACCAGAACCAGGGAAAATAGCAAAACGCGCATTACGCGCACCGGTATATTCCTGTTTATCTGCATCTTTTTGACCAATATGGGATAACAGCCCAGTAAGTAACGCAGTATGAATACTGCGGTAATCTGCATCCTGGCTATTTATCGACAAACCAATTTCTTTCACAACTTGTCGTAACTGAGCGTATATATCCTGCCACTCCCTGACTCTCAGGTAGTTAAGGTAATCTTGACGGCAAAGCTTGCGAAATTGCGAAGAAGAGAGTTCCTTTTGCTGAGCTTTCAAAAAATCCCATAATTTCAGAAATGCGATAAAATCAGAGTCTTTATCAGCAAATCGCCGGTGTTTCTCATCAGAAGCCTGCTGTTTCTCCAGTGGCCGCTCCCTTGGGTCCTGAATAGACAGCGCAGAAGTGATAACCATCACTTCACGCACACAACCATGATGACGAGCTTCCAATACCATACGTGCCAACCGGGGATCAACCGGAAGCTGAGCAAGTTGTCGGCCAATTGATGTAAGACGGTAATTACTCTTAGTCGTTGTGCTCTGATCAATTGCCCCAAGCTCTTCCAGAAGCCGAACACCATCCTGAATATTACGTTTATCAGGTGGTTGCACAAATGGAAATGCGCTAACATCCCCAAGACCAATCGCTGTCATTTGTAGAATGACCGATGCCAAGTTAGTGCGCAGGATTTCTGGATCAGTAAATTCTGGCCGAGAAAGGAAATCATCTTCTGAATACAGCCGGATACAGATCCCGTCAGATACACGTCCGCAACGCCCTTTCCGCTGATTAGCCGACGCCTGTGATATTGGCTCAATCGGCAATCTCTGTACTTTCGTCCGATAACTGTAACGGCTAATACGTGCATATCCGGTATCAATCACATATTTAATTCCCGGTACCGTCAACGAGGTTTCTGCCACGTTAGTTGCCAGCACAATTCTCCGCCCCGTATGTGGCTGGAAAATCCGGTTCTGATCACTGTTAGAAAGACGCGCAAATAGTGGCAGTACTTCGGTATGACGCAGATCCAGTTTATTTAGCGCATCGGCTGTATCACGAATCTCCCGCTCACCACTCATAAAGATCAGAATATCCCCAGGCCCTTCCCGGTTGAGTTCATCAACAGCATCAATAATTGCCTCAAGCTGATCCCGCTCTCCATCATTATCTTCCCCCATGACTGGACGATACCGCACTTCTACCGGATAGGTTCGGCCAGAAACTTCAATAATTGGCGCATGGTTAAAATGGCGGGAAAAACGTTCAGGATCGATAGTCGCCGAGGTAATAATCACTTTCAAATCGGGGCGTTTTGGCAATAATTGGCGCAAATAACCTAGAATAAAATCAATATTCAAACTACGCTCATGCGCCTCATCGATAATGAGCGTGTCATACTGTTTAAGCAACCTGTCATTTTGCAGTTCCGCCAGCAAAATACCATCGGTCATCAGCTTAACCAATGTGTTATCGCCCACATGATCACTAAACCGGACTTTATAACCGACAGCAGAACCCACAGAGGTTTCCAATTCTTCCGCCAGACGATTAGCAACCGCGCGAGCAGCCAATCGACGGGGTTGAGTATGACCGATTAGGCCCTTTATTCCCCGACCTAGTTCAAGACAAATTTTTGGGATCTGGGTTGTTTTACCCGAACCGGTTTCACCAGCAATAATGACAACTTGATGGTCACGAATAGCTTTGTAGATATCATCTTTCTTCTGGCTGACGGGCAAGTTTTCTGGATATTTGATCGTTGGACAAGCAGCCTGACGGTTAATGATTTTCTGAGACTCTTTCACTTATATTGATCCTTGTAACTTCTTAACTTTACTGATTAGCCAGCTTTTATTGATGACACCGTTCTTATTGATGACATGGCTCTTATGAACGACATAGTAGCACATCTTATTTATTGGCAATAATTTCGGCGGATATTTCCCCGCCACGCTATATCAACGTGGGTAAAAGTTTTTCAATAAATTTGAATACTGAGCACTAAATATTGCTCTATTACCAGAAGATAATAACTCATAGAATCACTATATCGTGATTAACAAGTGAATTACCAAAAGTTAACTTAAGGAATAAAAATGAGTAAAGTTCTGGTTCTTAAATCCAGCATTATGGCGCAGCATTCACATACTAACCAAATGGCAGATTTCTTCATTGAAAAGTGGCAAACCAATCATGCTGATGACAGCATTACGATACGTGATCTGGCCGCACAGCCCATTCCTATTCTGGATAATGAACTGGTTCATGCATTACGTCCGAGTGGCAATGAAATGACTGTTCGCCAAAAAGAGGCGCTAGCATTATCTGACGAATTGATTGCGGAATTGCAGGATAATGACGTTATTGTTATAACTGCGCCTATGTACAACTTCCACATTCCAACCCAACTGAAAAGCTATTTTGATCTGATAGCCCGTGCTGGCGTAACTTTTCGTTATACCGAAAACGGCCCTGAAGGTCTGCTAAAAGACAAACGTGTAATCGTCCTAACCAGCCGTGGTGGCATCCATAAAGACGGCCCCAGTGATCTATTAGTGCCTTATTTACGTCTGTTCCTGGGTTTCATTGGCCTCACTGATGTAGAGTTTGTTTTTGCCGAAGGTGTAGGGTTAAACCCTGATGCCGCAAATCAAGCGCAACAAACTGCTCGTGAAATTTTAGACGCAATAGCTTCCTGATAGTCACATTTTTGTTCATAATTCATACATTACCTATATTTTTATATTGCTGTTTTTTGCGCGTCATTCGACGCGCTTTTATTTTTTCAACCATTTGCCATTAATACCAAGCACATACTCACCAGATTCAGCTCTGTTCACCAATTTTTCGCCAGTAAGTTTAGCCACTTGCTTTGTAGAAATATTATTGCTAGCCGCAATTTCTGCGTATTTTTTCTCACGAGCCTGATTAATCTCTGTCACCAAAGCCTGCGCCTGACTATCTGCTTTCACTATAGCCAGATAACCACTGAATGTTTCACCGACCAACCCTTTCTGCTTCGCCTCATTTAAGGTCATTCCCCCAACAGAGGAGCTGAACAATACACTGACCAATAACAATATTCCCGTACCTGTTCTCTTCATAATGCCAACCTCCTAGAATAAACCCGTGTTATTCTTGAGCATCTCTTCAACTTGCCGGTCTACTTTTATCTGAATTTCATGCTCAATTTTGACATTCATATTAATATTAATGGGCTTCTCAGGTGTTGCCACTTCAAGGCGTATACAACCTGACAGCATTAAGGACCCCATTGATAGTAAGAACAGCTTCGTTATGGTTTGTTTTGTCATTTATCACTCCCATTTAATACAGAGATATTTTGCTGTAACCAATCTTCAAGATTGTTGCCAAACCGTAAGCTACGCCATAAGTGAAAGATATTCTCTTCATGATGGTAATTCAGCTTGACTTGCCGCTTTTTATCTCTTAATGAATTAACACCTTGAATTTCAGCATTAAGTGTCAAAACCCCTAAATTATCAAGACTGACTTGCGCCCGTAACAGGCTGATTTCTAAATAACGTAACCAATCCATAGCGGCACCAGCGGAAATATTATCTTTGTTAATGGAGTCTATCGTGTCTTTATCCAGACGTAAGGTCATATGGCCGATATTAGTAATCCGACCTTGCTGAACTATCCAACGTTCATTATTAATAAACAACGGCAATTGTCCGCTGATTTTGCCGGACATCGCAAATTGTTTAACTTTCAACACAGTAAAAAGGCGACTTAACTCCAATTTATCAAGCGTCAAAATAGCAGGATGATGCTGAGGAAATCTTAATTTATCCAGGTTAATACGCCCATCCAACATACCTACATTCACATTAGTCAATTCCAGCGGTTTTTGTTCCGATGGCGGATAAAACCCCTGTAAATCCGCCGTCAAATTATGCATTGCAAACAGATTATTAATTGTTTTCACTCGTAGCTGAACCGGCGATTTAACACCAAATTGCCAGATACTATCTTTCAACCGCCACGGTAAGACAAAATTAAGATCACTGATTTCACCATCTTTAAGCCACATGCTGCCATTTTTTACCGCCCAATGACCCCCAGCAACAAAACCTTGCTCTTGTGTGGCAGAAAAAGCGGCCTGTGCATAAAGATCACCTGAGCGCAAATTTATCCCCAAATCTTTAGGTACCAACGGCTGAAATACGAGTAAGGATTGAGTAGGCCAACGCGCTTCACCACGTAATCTTGCTCCATCCCAACGACTGTAAAAAAGGATCGGGCCAACATTTCTTGATGAAAGATCACCATTAACAATAAAGTTGTTCGGGCTTTCTCCTGTCAATTTTGCTGTCAGTTCAGTGGGAGGCAAAAAGCCACCGGACCGGAACGATATTTTTTTCGTTGCCAGTCGTAACTCCCCCTTAAAGGTGGGAGATTTCTCTGAACGTTGCCACTCCAATGGTTTTGTTAACTGTAAACGCGGCGTATCCACCCGAATCATACCGTGTTTAATAACATTAAAGCCGGTAGCCATTTCGTTGATGCTAATCAATGTGTCACGCCAGCGCCCTTTTCCGACAATATCCCATTTAGCCTGTAGTGACGGCAAATCGCCATCTCCCCAATAGTTCCAACGCCAATAGCCTCTATCCGGCATAAAATTCTCGGCATGACCATCAAGATGCAAACGGAATTTTCCCCAGTCACGGTGTTGTGCATTAACAATTGCTTGTAACCGACCAGTAAAACCTTCACGTGTCAGATAAGTTCCCGCTAACGGTGATCGGACATCTTTAATAATCAACTCATCAGACAAACGTCCCCAAGCCCGAAACAACGAACCTGACAGGAAAGTCATTTTCGGATTAACCAGCGGACCATTAATTACCGCAGGCAATGACATAGCCATCATCATATCATGTACATTAATCTGACCGGTTAATTGAAAAGGAAGTTGCGTATTTAACGAGCTTATCCGACCCGGTTTTATCGTTAACACAATATTGGCTTTACCACGTTTGCCCTGCGTGACCAAATTTATACGCCCACTAATTAGCAGGTTATCCAATCCTTGTTGCCAATGAGCAATCTTAATATTCACTCCACCCGCAAGAGGTTGTTCCGCACTCGTCCAGTGCCATTTACCATCAGTAATATCAAACTGGTCTTGGTTAAACTGCCAAGGCAATTCAGCCAAAGGTACTGTTGTCCCCTCTTCGCTGATAATAAGTTTGCCGGATTTCTCTTGCCAACCTAACTTGATATTTATCGGACGCACATATTGCCTGGCAATAATTTTACCTTTTACTTCACCATGAGGAGGCAGTTTGTCCACATTAAGTGGTAAAGTCATTTCACCATTAAGGCTGATTTCCTGTTCTGGTAATTTAATTGCCAGTTGGTCAATAATTAGCGATTCCTTACCATAAATATGTGCTGACAATTTAACATTCTTTCCCTGATAACTCAGTTTTTGCCCCTGAGGAGAGGAACTGAATTTTAGTTTTCCGGCAAAATCTTGCCAGGGATAGAAAGAAAGATTTTCCACGGACAAACTTCCTTGTGGAATAAGCGCTAAAATATCAGCAACAGACAATGGAGCAAGGCCCTGAGTAGATTCGGGTAACTGATTTAGACAATTGATATCTCCATTAATATCTGCTGCATTTAATTGCCAATGATAACTGTTATCTATCTCTGAATATGGATAACTAACAGATAATCGAGATACACGAATAAGCCTGCATCCCTTCACTTGTAATGAAATATCAGCCAGTTGCAACGCCCCATTTTTCCATTCTGGTTGTTTCAATGAAACAACCATACCTGGAGGTAACCAGCGACCGGTGACCTTAGGTAACCAATGAGGAATAGAAAACCATCCCGCCGCTATCAGCAATACCAACAACATTAGTACGGTAATGAATATTTTTAACCCTTTGGCTATCAACTCCTTGCCTCTCCTTATTAAGCCTTAGATCGGTTACTTCTATTGTTATTCCATAATTTAGCAGACACACCTTAAACTAAGACATTGATTATTAAGCAAATTATGTAGAACATATAGGGGAACAACAAGCAATACACTTATAGAGTTAATTAATTTATTGGTTTATTTAACCCTTTACGTCAGCAATAATTTAAGCCTAAAACAATTTATTAGCTACTTAAATTATAGCGGAGATAATCCCATGAAATTAGTCGTTTACAGTACCAAACAGTATGACCATAAACATCTGGAGCAGGTCAATAAAAAGCTCGGTTTTGGTTACGATTTCGAATTTTTCGATTTCCCTCTCAGTTCAAAAACTGCCAAAAACGCTATTGGTGCAGATGCTGTTTGTATTTTCGTCAACGATAATGCTGACCGTGAAGTGCTTGAAGAATTAGCTGGAATGAATATAAAAATCCTCGCATTACGTTGTGCAGGTTTTAATAATGTTGATCTAGATGCGGCCGAAGAATTAGGTATTCAGGTTGTACGGGTTCCAGCCTATTCTCCTGAAGCTGTTGCTGAACATGCCATCGGATTAATGTTGTGCTTAAACCGCCGTATTCACCGAGCTTATCAACGTACCCGTGACGCCAATTTCTCTCTTGAAGGCTTAATTGGTTTCAATATGCACAACCGTACAGTAGGAATTATCGGAACCGGTAAGATTGGTATTGCTACCTTACGTATTCTTAACGGATTTGGTATGCGTCTTCTAGCTCATGATCCCTACCCCAATCAAGCTGTTTTGGATCTCGGTGCTGAATATGTCGATTTGGATACGCTGTATGCACAATCCGATGTCATATCTCTTCATTGTCCGTTAACACCAGAAAACCATCATCTACTGAATGAAGTTGCTTTCAGCAAAATGAAAAACGGCGTAATGATCATCAATACTAGCCGAGGAGCCCTAATTGATTCCGTGGCAGCCATTAATGCATTAAAACAACAAAAGATTGGCGCTCTGGGTATGGATGTTTACGAGAATGAACGCGATCTCTTCTTTGAAGACAAATCTAATGACGTAATTCAGGATGATATTTTTCGTCGCTTGTCTTCATGTCATAACGTGCTGTTTACCGGTCATCAGGCATTTCTGACAGAAGAAGCCTTAACCAGTATCAGTGAAATTACGCTGGGAAATATCCAGCAATTATTCAACGGGGAAAATTGCCCGAACATTGTTAGTAAGTACCCTTAAAATAATATATAGGAGATAAACATGAAAAAAATACTACCTTTGGCAACAGCAACTTTATTGTTAGCCACATTCCAAGCTTCAGCGACGGAGAACGTGTCAGTTGATGATTTACAACATCACAAATTTGTCCTGGTGAGCGTTAACGGCGAAGGCACGCAAAATCAAGATGGCCGCGTACCAACTCTTGAATTCGGTGAGAAAATGCATATTTCTGGTTCCATGTGTAATCTCTTTATGGGTCAAGGCAAACTGAAAAATGGTGTACTAACTGTTAAAAACCTGGCCAGCACTCAGATGCTTTGTGCTGATGATAAGTTGAATCAATGGGATTACCTGATTGGTAAAGTATTAGCTGATGGCGTTAAAGTGAAGTTGAAAGGTCAAAAACTGACACTATCTCACACCGATAATACATTGGTTTATAAACTGAAAGATTAAGTTCAGTAATTAAAAAACTCATTTATAAAGTTAGCATTAAACATTTAGCAGAGTGAAATTCCTTGAATGGACTCAAGATTAAACTCTGTTTGTCCAAGTGTTTTATTTAGGTGCCGGAAAATACTTTTCGGCACCTTTAGATATAAGATTTAAGCAATAAATTTATCACTGACATTAAACTTTTAAATATTATAGGAGAGCCAAATCGACATAAATAGATACAGGTAATGTAATTTATTTTTAACTTATTTCTTCCAATTTAAATAAAGAGTTATGCACTTTTACATTTAATAAATAGTTTACTAACTAAATAAAAGGAAATAATTTATGTCTAATATTACATCGACAGATATTAAATTTATCGACCTCATGAACGAAATGCGTCAACACGCAAAACGTGTGTTAAATGATTCTAAAACTGAACAATTCGTGCCATCGACACCTGAACTCCAGGCATACGCAAATATGCTTGGGGAACAATACGAAAGTATAGATATTATCGAAAATAAGGAAGTAGATGGTATTATTAATCAATTGAAAGATTCAGTGAAATCTGGTGCTAATTCAACAACAAACGTTTCCAAGGCAAGTGTAACTGATAGCACACAGAAATATCAGGAAGCAATTGCCGCTGATCCAGACAACGCAGACCAAGACTGGATCGATAACATGAATAAATCTCGTCAAAGAACCAAAGATGAGAACAACAGACAAATTGATGTAAGTTACGATAAAGCTATTCAATTTGGGTTACAATTTCCTAACGCCAGAGCAGCAATCCAAAGTTTTATGGAAAAAACTAATGCATTCTTCTCCAGTTTGTTTGGCAGACTTTCAAATTTTATACTTGATGCAGCCAGGCAGCTCTCTGAATGGATAAGCAGAGCATGGGAATCAATTAAATCGTTCTATGATAAAATTAATGCTTGGGTTTCAGGTGCTTTGTAATTAATTAATAATGGTTCGAGTTAGTTCGAACCATTATATTCATGCCAGATATAACCTGGCAAAATTAATTACTTATTAGGTAGTTTGATCCTGGAAATAATCGCCAGTCTATCCATGTAATATTCCGCATTACCCCACAACCAACTCTGCTCTTTACCGACATCATCTTCAACTAAAATATTTCTTAACTCACAGGTCATAACATCATAACCGTAAACATAAAGCCCAAATTGTAAAGCCTCATACATTCTGGCTTGCCAAAAAGAGGTGCCTTCTATTATTTGACTTATATTTGAAGCGACAACATCATAGGTTTTAATCAGATAATGGAAAAAGATTTTAGCGGCCAAATCACCTAATGCCGCTTTATGTTGTGGCTTCCTCGTTCGCCACACAAGTATCTGCGAAGCAGGACGACAGTTAAGCACCAAGTCACTTATTACAATCACTTTGTTGTAATAAACCACCTCTTTTGTTTCGTCACTAAGTAACGCTAATTCAAAGTAGGGCTCATCTATATCATCCAAATCTAACCTGTTATCAACCCTGATCAACCGGTAACTTGGCGGAAAAATGAGTTCATCCACATCATGCACAATGCTAGTACCAGAGGAATCAAGAGCATCATACAGAACACGATTGAACTCTAATTCACTCAATTGGATGAAATCATTGGTAATCTTTTCTATGTTTCCCACATGTATTGGCATACTTTATGCCTCCTATAATAGACCACAGGTTCAATTACCTAATGGTAATAGTATAGATGCAATTATATACAATCAACCTTTAGTTTATTCTTGGCGGATACCCCCGTTGGATAGCTTAGCTCTGGAGCAAGCTCCAACGGGGGAAACACAGAAAATAAATTATAGTTAGTTAAATCATTATCAAGGTTTATTAATAATATGATCTTCCCATTCCACAACATCAATTTCCCGTACAGCGATATGCCTAACTGAAATTCTTTCGCTATGCATTGCTAATTTGGAACCTTTAATCAGAGGATGCCACGGTAACAATGACTTCCCTTCTTCAAGCAAACGATATGCACAAGTCTTTGGCAACCATTCGAAAGTCGGCAAATTATAACGGGTTAACTTGATACAATCTGGCTCATATCTGAAACGATCTTCGTAATTTTTGCATTGGCACGTTTTTATATTGAGTTGATTGCAAGCAACATTAGTAAAATAAATTTCATCGGTATCATCATCCATCAATTTATGTAAGCAACACTGCCCACAACCATCACATAATGACTCCCATTCTTCATCTGTCATCTGATCGAGGGTTTTTACCTGCCAGAAAGGTTGAGACATAACTTCTACTATTCCTTATATTCTTCAAATTACCCTGGTAGCGAGTGAATTATCATTCAGAGTAACCTTTAACACATCACCGGCTTCCAGTGCTCCAACACCTTCCGGTGTGCCAGTGAGAATCACATCTCCCGGCCGCAAAGTGAAAAAGTGCGACATATGGCTGATCAGAGGAACGATCGGTGTCAACATATCACTGCTATTACCGTTCTGCCATAGCTCATCATTGACTGTCAGTGAAAACTGGACATTCTGCGGATCACCAAAATGACTTATTTGAATAAACCCAGATATCGGGCAAGAGCCATCAAACGCCTTACTTTTTTCCCACGGTTGACCCGCTTGCTTGAATTTAGATTGCAAATCACGCAAAGTGAGATCCAATGCAACAGCAAAACCGGCGATAGCGGCACTAACTCGCTCTTCACTTGCCTGTTTCAACGGTGTACCAATCAGCACAGCCAGTTCAATTTCATGGTGAACGGCACCAAAATCTTTTGGAATTGCAATTGGCTGATGTATATCACACAGTGCAGTTTCCGGCTTAATAAAAACGACCGGCTCTTCCGCTGGCTGAGCTCCCATCTCTTTAATATGTTTAGCGTAATTACTACCAACGCAAACCACTTTATTGACAGGAAGATCCAGTAATGCCCCCTGCCAGTCTCTGTGTTGATACATATTCGTTCCTCACTCTGGTTTATTAGGCAACACACTTTAATTATAGCACTTATTGCCACATCTCATCGGCCACCACGCCAAGGCTAATCGCCAAATAAGAAGCCTAGGAAATGGAAAGAGGTTACAGTCATTCAAAGGAAATTTTTCCTCTGAGATGCAAACCTGATTGTTTTCCCTTAAAAGCACAACTCACTGTGAATATTGTGGTGGTTAATAAAACCGCGATAACGGTTAATTTTGCCCATCGAGTTCTTGGATTCCTCTTATTTTTCCATCTGGCTCAGATGCGCATTCATTAAGTTTTCAACCGGAGGCGGGATTTGCAGGTAAAAACCCTGCTCAATTAACGATATTTTTACCTTTTCTATATCGGCACCTGCCAGCTTCTTTCTGTCTGCCAGAGAGATCATCATTGTATATTGAGGCTGACCAAAACTTTTCAGTAACTCTTCGGGAACACGAGAGAAATTATCTCTTTTTTCAACATAAAGATATGTTTGTTCTCTTTTCGGGCTTCTGTAGATCGCACAAATCATTATAATAAACTCTTTTAAATTCAGGTCACAACTTGCTTGAATAATTCAGTAATTATAACATGTTTATTGTATTTCAAAATATCGTATCCCAGAGGTTGTTCTGGGGTGATCTCAAATTTGCTGAATCTGAGTCAGGATAGATGTCACAGTCGCCAATTGAGCTAAAAGGCAGTAATTTTACGCTTTCGGTTGTTCATTTACACAGTGACCAACCAGAAATCATTCTACAGGCCCTACAGGAAAAAGTGGAACAGGCACCGGATTTCCTGAAAAATGCGCCTGTTGTCATTAATATTTCCGCTCTGCCGACAGACGCTGATCTGAAAGCGCTGCATCACGCTATTGATTCAGCAGGATTCCGTATTGTCGGAATGAGCGGTTGTCGCGATGAGCAACAACGCAGAGCAGTAATAAAAGCCTCCTTACCACTACTAAGTGAAGGCAAAAAACAAAAAGCCTCGGTAAAGGAAAGTAAACCGGCAGAACCCGAGATTAAAAGAACCCGCGTAATTAATTTACCTGTTCGCTCAGGTCAAAGAATTTATGCCCAAGGCAGTGATCTTATTGTTACCAGCAATGTAAGCGCCGGTGCCGAATTGATTGCCGACGGCAATATTCACATCTACGGTATGATGCGTGGTCGGGCATTAGCCGGTGCATCCGGTGATCAGGAATGTCTGGTTTTTTGCACCCATTTAAATGCAGAACTTGTCTCTATCGCAGGGCAATATTGGCTCGGCGATAAAATCCCGACTGAATTAGCAGGAAAAGCCGCGAAACTTAGCCTGGTAAATAATGAATTAACTATTGAACCTTTAATCTAGCCCTTTTAATAAGGAATCACTTCATGGCACGCATTATTGTTGTTACATCAGGTAAAGGTGGCGTTGGCAAAACCACTTCAAGCGCGGCCATTGCTACCGGCCTTGCTCAAAGAGGTAAAAAGACCGTCGTTATCGATTTTGATATCGGCCTGCGTAACCTCGATCTGATTATGGGATGTGAACGCCGCGTAGTTTATGACTTCGTGAACGTTATTCAAGGTGACGTCTCGCTTAATCAGGCATTAATTAAAGACAAACGTACTGAGAATCTTTATATCCTGCCTGCATCACAAACCCGCGATAAAGACGCTCTCACCTCTGAAGGCGTTGAGAAAGTTTTGGTTGATCTGGATAAACAAGGTTTCGATTTTATTATCTGCGACTCCCCGGCCGGGATTGAAAGTGGCGCATTGATAGCACTCTATTTTGCTGACGAAGCGATCATCACAACCAATCCTGAGGTCTCTTCCGTACGTGATTCGGACCGAATTCTGGGTATTCTGGCTTCTAAATCTCGACGAGCTGAACGGGGGGAAGATCCCATTAAAGAACACCTGCTATTAACTCGCTATAACCCAGGCCGTGTAAGTCGTGGTGATATGCTAAGCATGGAAGACGTTCTGGAAATTTTATGCATTCCTTTAATCGGTGTTATTCCAGAAGATCAATCTGTACTGCGTTCATCTAACCAGGGAGAGCCAGTTATTCTGGATACAGAATCCGACGCAGGAAAAGCGTATGCAGACACTGTTGAACGTTTATTAGGAGAAGAACGTCCTTTCCGTTTCATTGAAGAAGAGAAAAAGGGCTTCTTAAAACGCCTATTTGGGGGGTAAAACATGGCCTTGTTAGATTTCTTTCTGTCGAGAAAAAAAACGACAGCAAATATCGCTAAAGAGCGGTTGCAAATCATCGTGGCAGAGCGTCGCCGCGGTGATTCTGAGCCTGCTTATCTGCCTGATATGAAACGAGATATTTTGGCGGTAATCTGTAAGTACATACAGGTAGATCCAGATATGCTCTCTGTGCAATTTGAACAGAAAGGTGATGATATTTCCGTACTAGAGCTTAATATAACATTACCTGAGACAGAAGAAGCTCAAAAATAATACAGATAGACAGGCTGTTTTATCATTACCGCCATCAAAGTAACCAAGCTCATTATATGGCAGTCTGAGATGGGGTAACCCTAACGGGAACCCCTTTCTCGTGCTTTAGCCTGACGCCAGGCTAAGGCTCTGATATGGATTAATCAGGATAGTTCGCCAGAATCTCTGCAACAGGTTCAGCCAACAACTCTCCCCGCCATCCACTAAGCAGCTCAGGTTTGCCATTTAATTGTTTTAATTTCCAATGAACACTAAGTAATTGATTAATCTGACGACGAGATGCCAATAATTCAGAATTAAATCTATGCTGCTCACTTACCTGATGGATCAGTGCCTTAATATCCTTAAACGCTTTACGATAACCAGGTTGATCAATCAAGTTCGTCACTGGCGGCGGACATTCGTTTTCAGGGATATTTCCACTTTCAGCGACCATTGCCAATAGACGACGACCATGACAACGGATCTCCTGCCCACTTAACCCTAACGCATCCAACTCTGCCAAAGAAGTTGGCATATAACGCGCTACCTGCCATAGGTTTTCTTCACGAATGACGAAGTTCACAGCTAAATCGCGTTCTCTGGCTTGATTCAAACGCCATGCAGCCAGCTTTTTCAAACACGCAAGCTGTTGGGGACGTAATTGACAGAGATTGCCTATCTGTTTATAAGCAGATTCTGGTTCTAATATCTCTTTACGGCGTCGGCTGATAAGCTGACACTCACCCATCGCAGCCTCCATATATCCGGCCTGCGCTGTCGCAGTCATCAGGATATCCGCCAAAGGCAACAGATAATACACATCCGCTGCCGCATATTCGCACTGTTTTTCACTTAATGGGCGGGCCAGCCAATCAGTTCGGGATTCACTTTTATCCAGCTCGACATGAATATATTCAGCCACCAGCGCGGCAAAGCCACATGAAAGCGGATGGCCAATAAAAGCCGCCAGAACCTGAGTATCAATCATCGGTTCCGGCAAGCATTGAAAAGCATTCAAAAAAACTTCCAAATCTTCACTGCCAGCATGCAACAGCTTCAATACTTGAGGACAAGTAATTAACTCGCGGAAAGGTTGCCAGTTGGTGATATTAAGCGGATCAATCAGAGAAAGTTGTTCGCCATCATACAGTTGTATCAAACCTAATTGTGGGTAATACGTCCGTGTGCGTACAAATTCAGTATCCAATGCTACTTTTGAGTATTTTTTTGCCCTTTCGCAAACCTGTTGCAACTGGGCATCTGTGGTGATCAACTGATAATTCAAAACAATAGTTCTCTTAGCCATTCATGGAATAAGCACGACAACGCCGGCTGATACCGGCGTTGTCGTGCTTATCAATATTATGAAGAGGATCTCAGGCTACAGCTACATTCCTGACCTTTTCCTCTTCATCACGCAGTTCCCTGCGAAGAATTTTACCTACATTAGACTTAGGCAATTCATCCCGGAACTCAATGATCTTCGGTACTTTATACCCGGTTAGATAACGACGGCAATGGGTTCTAAGCTCATCCTCGGTCAAACTAGGATCTATCCGAACCACAAACACTTTGACAGTTTCACCGGAACTTTCGCTTGATACACCTATTGCTGCTGACTCTAGCACTTTAGGGTGAGCTGATACAACATCTTCAACTTCATTAGGATACACATTGAAACCAGAAACCAAAATCATATCTTTTTTACGATCTACGATATGAATGGAACCTTGTTCATTAACATTCGCAATATCCCCCGTTGCTACCCAACCATCTTGCAATACTTCTTCTGTTGCATCAGGGCGATTCCAATAACCAACCATCACCTGTGGACCACGTATCCACAATTCCCCCTGCTGGCCCATCTCTACCTCATTACCATCATCATCCACAAGTTTGATTTCTGTTGAAGAGACCGGGAAACCAATACTACCAGTATAATGTTTCGAGTTATAAGGATTACAGGAAACCAAAGGTGAACATTCCGTCAGACCATAACCTTCAAGCAGATTGGTACCTGTCACTTTTGCCCATTTCTCAGCAACCGCTTTCTGTACCGGCATACCACCACCAACAACCAGACGCAGCGTAGAAAAATCAAGCTTCTTAAATTCTTCATTATTCAACCAGGCGTTAAACAACGTATTTACCCCAGTGACAGAAGTGAACGGATAACGACCTAATTCTTTAGCTGTACCCGTAATATCACGCGGGTTAGTGATCAGAAGATTGCACCCACCCAAGTAAATAAGTAACAAGCAATTCACCATTAACGCAAATATGTGATAGAGAGGCAACGCCGTAACAATCAGCTCTTGGCCTGCACGTAATAATGGAGAATAAACCGCTTTTGCCTGTTCAAGATTTGCCAATATATTACGGTGAGTTAGCATAGCTCCCTTAGCCACGCCGGTAGTGCCGCCGGTATATTGCAGAAAAGCCAAATCATTACCGTTAATCTCTGGTTTTACATATTGCATGCGATAACCCTTCTGTATCGCACAACGGAATGAAATAGCATCAGGCAAATTATACTTCGGTACCAACCGCTTAATATATTTCACCGCGAAATCAACCAACGTACCTTTAGGACGAGATAGTTGGTCACCCATGCGCGTCAAAATAACATGCTTAACTTTAGTATTAAAAACGATCTTTTCCAATGTATGGGCAAAATTGGAGACGATCACAATAGCGGAAGTGCCGCTATCATTAAGCTGATGTTCAAGCTCGCGTGGCGTATACAGCGGGTTTACATTTACGACAATCATACCTGCACGCAGAGCGCCAAACAGTGCAACGGGATATTGCAGCAGGTTTGGCATCATCAGCGCAACGCGATCTCCTTTACTTAATCCCAAACTATTTTGCAAATATGCTGCAAATGCCCGACTACGCTCTTCCAACTTACGGAAGGTCATAATCTCACCCATATTGATAAATGCAGGTTGATCTGCGTAGTGCGCTACGGCATTTTCAAACATCTCAACCAATGATGCATAACGATCCGGGTCAATTTCCGCAGGAACATCCGCCGGATAGTGTTTTAGCCAGACTTTCTCCAAGGTAGTACTCCTGAAATTTTAATTGCTATGTTATCACTCGCCTAATAAATAACGCACGCCTTGATTTAACAAATTATTAACTCAGCGTACCAGTTTAAAAAAGAAACATTGTTCAGGTTGAGATACACATCACTAATTTCATGTTAATCCTTATACATAAAAACAAAGAGAATTGTGTCGTCTGTGAATTATTTTTAATTATCAGTATATTATTGCTATAGTTAATATTTAACTTAGTAGCTATTGGTTATACATTGACCTACTTATTTTTTGCTTAAGATAGCATTTTTGAAATAGCATTTATTGCTTTCGTCTATTCCAATACGCTATTAAAAATATAATGGTAATAAAAAATGGTTATAAATAACATTACAGTCAGAAGGGCAACCTATGAAGATATCGCAATCATCAGCGATATAGAACGCCAAGCAGCTTCTCTTTTTCCGGAAAAACTCTTACCAAAAGTACTCGGTGACCAAACCCTACCCACATATGAAATTGAATCAGGTATTCAGAAACAGCAACTTTGGATCGCTGAAAGTGATCAAAAGTTGGTTGGATTTGCGCTAATCCGCCGTTTAAATCAATTAATGCTGCTAGCTGAGATTGATGTGTTGCCAAAATATCATGGCCAAGGTATTGCCAGTACCCTACTGAGCTTAATCATTGAGCAATTAGAGCAGAACAGGGAAACCACTCTTTATCTCACAACTTTTCGTGATTTTATGCCAAGCCGTAAATTATATGACAAATTCGGTTTCGTCATACTGCAATCGGATGATATTCCTGATGAACTACGGAAAATTCTGGCAGAAGAGATGGCTGCGGGTTTAGGTGCAAGAATTGCAATGAAATTAACGATTAATCCAAAGATAGATAGGAAATAATAGATAAATTACCGCCACATATTATTGCGGCGGCCCAAGCTGGAAATAAAGTTACAATGTCACAAAGTAGATAACTCTATCTGGTCAAAATAGTCTCAACCGGTGCGGGGTCAGGGTAATACCAATTCCATCCCCAACCTGAATAATATGGATAACCATAATAATTCCAAGGCCCCGGGCCATAAGGCATCAATACTCGCTGAACAACTTTCCAGCGTTGATAGCCCATCGCATTAATCACAACATAATCGTAATCCGCACAACCAATTTTTCCCTTTTTCAATCCCACTATCGGACCTACGACAGTGACGTAATTTCCTTTAAAATCGGCAGGATCAAGGAAATCATTAATATAAACATAGATACGGCCAAGGGAAGGCTCATCTAATTCTGGACTGGCATCCGATGCTAATGGCAATGACGATATTTCCAGACGAGTACGGTGATTTTCATTCACAACACCAAGTACCTTGCCGCCGAATCGTCCTTCCTGACCGATAAACAACTCAGGCGTACTCTTAACAGCAAGCAGATCTTGAACAGGCGTTGGTGACGTTCCTTTTACTGAATCAGGAACGGTGATACAGCCTGTAAGCATTACTGCACCTAACAAGATTAGCGCTTTAACACTCGTCCGGTAGTTTATTACTCTTAACATAACCACCTTCTCCTGAAAATTGTCCCAATCATTATCTTTAACATAACTCTGTCTATTTGATACTTTCTTTTACTACAAGTTTCATCAATAGATACTTAACGGCCTGGTAATTTTTTCCAAGTAACTTCATTACGCAAGTATACCGGTTCAGCATGTTCTACAGCCGTCACCTCACCGTTTTGCCACATCTGTATCGCCATAGGTAACATATCTTCAGCATGAGGTAATGTGATGCTACTATCAGTTAGCGTTAAATGACTTGCCATCAACTGAGGATAAGCCTGCCAACCAGTGCCAGCAACTACCCAATCGCCACTCAATGAAGCCATGAATGCCTGTACCTGTTCCGGCTTCAACACAGCTTCTGTTTCACTTCCTTGCCATTCACCTTGTTGATTACGGATATATTGCCCCCAGTAAACCTCGCCCATCCGGGCATCAATGGCGGTTAATACCTGAGTTACACCTAACAGACGAAAAACACCTTGAGCCATTGCATTGAGCGTTGACACACCTATCACCGGCAGTTCAGCCCCCAAAGCCAAACCCTGAGCAATACCAACACCAATACGCACACCGGTAAAACTACCCGGCCCACGGCCAAAAGCTAAAGCATCAAGCTGCTGTAAACTCATCCCGGCTTCTGCCAGAACAGATTGAACCATAGGTAAAATACGTTGCGTGTGTTCACGTGGAGAAATTTCAAACTGTGCCAAAACGGCACCATCATTCCAAAGAGCAACAGAACAGGCTTCCGTTGCAGTATCAATAGCCAGAATTCGTACAGGCATGCCTTAAGCACCTCGGCAAGAAATATAATCCAAAATAAGGCGCTATTTTATCATAGCCCAGTCGATTTTACCCAGATTGCCGGGCTTGCAGGAAAGCGACCGCTTTCGTTAAATCTCGGGTTCGTGGTGAAGGTGGCAAACTATTCAAAAACACTTCACCATATGGACGCATCACTAAACGATTATCACAAATGACAACAACGCCATAATCATCAATATCACGAATAAGCCGCCCGACACCTTGTTTTAAGCTAATAACCGCGTCCGGCAACTGAACTTCATTAAATGCATCACCACCTCTCAGTTGGCAATCTTCAATACGGGCTTTTAGCAAGGGATCATCCGGTGCCGTAAAGGGCAATTTATCGATAATGACACAGGAAAGCGCCTCGCCGCGCACATCGACACCTTCCCAAAAACTGCTGGTTGCCACCAATAAAGCGTTGCCGGCAGCAATAAATTGCGAAAGTAACTGACCTTTGCTGGTTTCACCCTGAACCAAAACCGGCAATGTCATGTTGGCACGGAACGCTTCCGCCAGATTGCGCATCATTTGGTGTGAAGTACATAAAAAGAAACATCGACCTTTATTGGCTTCAATGAGTGGCTTGAGCATCTCTGCCAACCATTTTGCACTACCAAGCTGATTTGGTGATGGTAAATGACGAGGAACACAAAGTAGTGTCTGACTTTGATAATCAAATGGACTTGGCAGTAATAAGGTTTTCGCCTCTTTTAAACCTAGCCGTTCAGTGAAATGGGAAAGTTGCTCGTTAACAGAGAGTGTCGCTGAGGTGAACACCCAACAACCTGATTGCTCATTAATTATCTCACTAAATTTATCGGCAACAGACAGCGGTGTGAGTGCTAAAAGAAAATGGCGACCATAACTTTCAAACCAATAGCTATAACCGGGGATAGTCACCTCTTTCAAGCGTTTAAGACGATTACGATACATTGTTGCCCTTTCAAACGCCGCATCCAACATGACTGAACGCCCTAAAGATAATTTCATCACGTCATAACAAAGCTCAAGCGCATCATCAAGCAATACCAATGCCCGCTGCACTTGTGGATTCTGCAATAACTGCCGCAAATTACCCCGATAACCGTTCTCTCCCAACGCTAGCCGGAAATCTTGTGTACTCTGGCTTAAACGATCTGCGCTCTTTTGTAATTGAACTTGATCCCGGATTTCCGTGCGATACGCCATAGTGATGTCTCTGGAGAGATCCATCAGTTGGCGGCTACTTAATTGCTGACCAAAATATTGACTGGCAATATCAGGGATTTGATGTGCCTCATCAAATATTTTGACTTCCGCTTGCGGGATCAACTCACCAAATCCTGTTTCTTTCACTACCATATCCGCCATAAACAGGTGATGGTTAACAACAATAACATCCGCCTCCATTGCTCGACGGCGAGCTTTGAGAACAAAACATTCCTGATAACGCGGACAATCACTACCCAGGCAGTTATCGTTCGTACTAGTGACCAACGGCCAAACCTGGCTATCTTCCGCCACTTGGTGACAAGTACTGATATCACCCTCTTCAGTTTGTGAAGACCAGCCTCTTAGCCGAACAATATCTGACAAAATTTCTGCTTCCAATTGTCCGCCCCCAAAAGAGTGCTGTTCCAACCGTTCCAAGCACAGATAATTTGCACGGCCTTTCAACAACGCCAATTTACCGGTGAAATTAATTGCGTCAGCGACTGTCGGTAAATCACGATTATAGAGCTGATCCTGTAATGCCTTAGAACCTGTGGAAATGATAACTTTCTGCCCAGAACGCAACGCGGGTGCTAAATAGGCAAATGTCTTACCTGTTCCCGTGCCTGCTTCTACGACCAATTGTTGATGGTTTTTAATCGCACACTCAATAGCCATTGCCATTTCTCTTTGAGCATCACGGGGTTTAAAACCTGTTATTGCTTTAGCAAGGGCACCATTTTTCGCAAAATCGTCTGACACAAACCGTCTCTTTCAATAGAATGGATGGAGATTATGCCAATAGTATGTTCTGATCACCACCCAAAATCAGGCAGATAATCATTCACAGGAAGGAGTATCCATGACAATTGAACGTATTGATCCTCAAGATCGCTGGTCCGAAGCGGTGGTTTACAATAAAACCATTTACTACACCGCCGTACCGGAAAATCTGGATGGTGATATTACTGAGCAAACAGCGAATACACTGGCTGCTATTGATATTATGTTACAGCGTCTCGGTTCTGATAAAAGCAAAATTATCGATGCCACTATTTTTCTGGCTGATGGAAAAGAGTTTGCTGGCATGAATGCCGCCTGGGATGCATGGGTTGTTGCAGGAAATGCCCCAGTACGCTGCACCGTTGAAGCTAAGCTAATGAACCCCAAATACAAAGTCGAAATAAAAATTATCGCAGGTATTTAATATTAATTTTGGGATATTCTCTATCGCCTGCATTTATATTTTAATTAATATGGCGGTTATTCAGAATATCCCAATATACCCGTTATCTTTCAAGTTGCTTCTTTGTTGGCTGCACTCGCTCACCCCGGTCACATAGTTTGCTATGCTCCCGGGGATTCACTCCCTTGCCGTCGCGATGTACCTTGAAATCCATATATTAATAATCCAAGATAATTGGAAAAATATCTGTGAAGAAGCTGAATTAAGTAAAATAGATAAAAAGTTGTTCTGGCATAGACAATTTTTAAATCCATTCTCCATAATTTTTTGAGAACTTTAAAACCTGGACATAAACTTATTGTAAACCCATCTTATGGGCCAAAATACCTATTCTATTTCAGCAATGGCCCTTAATAATTCATTTTAGAAATATATGTTATGTTTGAACCGCTGATAATACTCTGATGATCAATGTAAATAAAATAATTTCCAATATTGCTTATCACAAACAGCGTTAATTTCATCTGGTAGAGTTAACTTACCAAATGGATTTTCTATTATTTACCTGTTTAATGTTGAATTATACTTATACGTAGTCCATACTTTCTAATAAGCACATCAGTGTTTGGCCACTGTTTAGTGAATATAAACATGGCCTAATCTTCAATAACTTTTATCACTTGGTATGGAGCATTCTATGGATGTTTGTTCAGGTTGTCATGAGCCCCTTCATGATTCCGTTGTTGCGGAAGTAGAAGGCAAGATCTATAAAAGTTGCCCATCTTGTTCCTCCTCAATGGGTCAACATGTTTTTTATCGTTATAAAGACTTTGACATGAAGGAGATGGGGAATGGCCGCTATATTGTTCAGTCTTGTTGTCCTGGTTGTTGCGTGAAAGATGGTCATAAACCAGACGTCTGTTTTACCTGTTAAAAGTCACTTTTATTCATATCTGCTGGTTATTATGCAAAACAGTTGCATGCCAGCAGATAATATAAGAAATAAACAATAAAATTCGTTATTTAAAAACCTAAACGCTAATAATGCATCTTTATCCTGATTTTCAAAGTTAAAGCGGGAGAAGTTATACAGTATTTAATCAAAATACCTGAGCAGAGAAAAAAAATAGTTATAAGTGCATCAGGAACGCCAAAATTAAAACAATCTCTGTGAATCATACTTCCCCCAGATTGGGCTACTCCACGGCTTAAGCCATCTTGATCATCACCATGCCCAACAGCAACAAGGCAATTCCACCCCAACCTTTACAATTCAAACGCTGATTAAACATAACCCAGCCAGCAGCAACCGTCGCGATAATACCGAAAGCGCCCCATAAGGCATAAGCAATGGAAAGCTCAATGCCCTTCACTGCCTGAGCAAGCGCACTGAACGCCCCAAGGACGGCAATAAGCGAGAGAATACTCATCCAAGGACGTCTAAAACCATTAGAAAGTTTCAGTAAAATATTCGCTAAAATATCCAACGTGACAGCAAGGAATAAGAACGCCGCATGCCACCATTCAAATTGCTGCAACATGTTACGCCTCCTTTATTTTACTGTTTTTAGTTGCTGCGACACTGACAGCCTTATTTGCCATCTGTTTCACCACCTCTGCCGATTTTTTAACTGCCGCTTTTCTAGTACCGGATTTAATCAACATAATTCCTGTTATCAGCAGAGCTAAACCACCTACTTTCATCAATGACAATGATTCATCAAACCACATGACACTAAAAACAGTAATAAATAGAATGCCAATCCCTTCCCACAAAGCATACGCAACGCCCAAGGCAACCTTTTTCACCGCCATTGCCAGCAAAATATAGGATATGGCGATCATAATGTACATAACGGCCATGCCAACTACACCACCGGAAACGCTGGCATGTTTCATCGATAAGGTACCGATAACTTCGGTAACAATTGCCATTGCAAGGAATAACCAATAAATCATTTTCTTTCTCCTGACCACGTAAATACGCACGTCAAGACGCAAGCTAATAATCGATCTAACCCACCTATAATATGAGATGAGAAATAATAACCTGACGTTTTGACGAAATAGAAACACCGGTTGAGAACCGGTTAACAGGAGTCAGACGCTATAATGCACCGCACCAGTAATGCTCACTGGATAAAATGGCAGAAAGGAAAAGCACATGGGTGGAACTTTGAAACTTGACGCTTTTGGCGCTGTTCATGATATCTCATTCTTTCATCGCACTGATATTCCGCGCGATATACTAAGAATCCTCATAAATAGTGTTAATGTTTCTATTACTTCTACCATACGAAATAATAGAAAGCAACCACTCAATTTTGCTTATTTTTCATCTGATCAACAGAGTTGAATCAAAAAAACAGAATTGATATCAATATATACCTTATAGATTTCAAGATGCATCGCGACGGCAGAGGAGCGAATCCCCGGAAGCATAGCAAACGATGTGACCGGGGTGAGTGAGCGCAGCCAACAAAGAGGCAACTTGAAAGATGACGGGTATAAGCTGATACCTTGTTGATAACAACCCAAGCCGCTTACAACGCGGCTTGAGCCTCAACAGAAAAGTTTGTTAATTATTCAAATTCATTCCACGAACGACCATCTCGGGTAATCATAGCAACAGAAGCGACCGGCCCCCACGTTCCCGCCTGATAAGGCTTAGGCGCATCATTATCCGCCGCCCATGCATTCATAATAGAATCAACCCATTTCCAAGCTTCTTCCACCTCATCACGACGAACGAATAGCGCCTGAATACCCCTCATAGCTTCCAGCAACAATCTCTCATAAGCATCTGCTAATGGAATATGGTTAAACGTTTCAGAGAAACTCAGATCCAACTTAGTCGTTTGCAGACGATGCTTGTGTTCCAGTCCTGGGGCTTTATTCAGAACTTCAATATCAATACCTTCATCCGGTTGCAGACGAATCGTCAGTTTGTTCTGCGGTAGTTGTTGATAAGATTCAGAGAACAAATTCAGCGCCGGCTTTTTGAAATAAACTACCACCTCGGAACATTTCGTTGGCAGACGTTTACCGGTTCTCAGATAGAAAGGAACCCCGGCCCAACGCCAGTCATCAATATCCACACGAATAGAGACAAAAGTTTCCGTCCGGCTGGATTGGTTCGCCCCCTCTTCTTCCAGATACCCCGGTACCTTATGCCCCTGAACAAAACCAGCCGTGTATTGACCGCGTACTGTTTTCTCCCGCACATTCGTGTGGTCAATACGACGCAGAGAACGCAATACTTTTACTTTTTCATCACGGATACGGTCTGTTGTCAGATCTGCCGGAGGAGACATAGCAATCATGGTCAATATTTGCAATAGGTGATTCTGAATCATATCGCGCATTTGACCGGCTTGGTCAAAATAACCCCAACGGCCTTCAATACCGACTTCTTCAGCTACTGTAATTTGTACATGATCAATTGTCCGGTGATCCCAGTTATTGACAAACAGGGAGTTGGCAAACCGCAGCGCTAATAGATTCAATACAGTTTCTTTACCCAGATAATGATCGATACGATAAACCTGACGCTCATTGAAATATTTTGCCACTTCATCATTAATCGTTCTGGATGATTCAAGATCGGTGCCTAAAGGTTTTTCCATCACAACCCGGTTTGGCTCCTTATTTAACCCGGCAAGGCCCAACCCATGACAAACCGAGCCAAAAGTACTTGGCGGCATCGCAAAATAGTGAATTGCAGGCTGATGCTCCTGCTTAAGAATTGCCTTTAATTTGGCAAAATCTTCCTTTTGATTAACATCCAGATTGCAAAACGCCAAACGCTCACTCAATGTCTTCCATAGCTTTGGATCTAATTTTTCCGGCAAAAACGTATTTAAAGCTTCTTCAACAACCTTGGTATAAGCTTTTTTATCCCAATCAGCCCGGCCAACACCGATAATCCGGGTTTCTGGGTGGATATAACCCGCTTTCTCAAGCTGATAAAGGGAAGGCAACAATTTCCGGCGTGCCAAATCCCCTTTAGCGCCAAAAATGACTAAATCACAAGCCTGAGCTGTAGAAGCAACCGCCATATGTCTCTCCTCATTGCGGGATATTGTAATTTTGTTACAGCATTAACCAATAATGTACTCTTTTGGCTATGGCGCGTAAACAGTGATAACGAATAACCATGACCTTTTGTTGGCAATATGTTTTATTTCTGATAATAATGTGATAAATTTATGTAATTTTACAACGTTTATGAAAGATAATTACCAATATGAAAGTTAGACACTTGTCATACTTTTATGAAAAACATTAAATTATTGTGACTTCCTACTGCCAGCTTCAATTTGCTAATAGTATATTTTCATAAAAATTTATATAGATTTCTTCTCTGAATGAAATCGTCAAAACCACAGGTAACTGCGTTTTATGAATACACTGGAACGGGTACAAAACAGTATCGAATTTTTGAGTAAGTCAGAAAAAAAAGTGGCGCAGACAATCCTGGCTTCACCGCAAACTGCGATTCATGCCAGTATCGCAACGCTGGCGAAAATGGCGGAAGTTAGTGAACCTACGGTTAACCGTTTTTGCCGCCGTCTGGATACTAAAGGTTTTCCCGATTTCAAACTCCATCTAGCCCAAAGTCTTGCCAATGGCACGCCTTATGTAAATCGCAATGTTGAAGAAAGTGATACAGTTAGTGCCTACACCAATAAGATATTTGAATCGGTAATGGCAACTCTAGATACCGTCAAAAACAATTTGGATATTACAGCCATTAACCGAGCTGTTGATTTACTAACTCAAGCCCGGAAAATCTCATTTTTTGGCTTAGGGGCTTCTGCTGCTGTCGCCCATGACGCAATGAATAAATTTTTCCGGTTCAACATCCCCGTTATCTATTTTGATGACATTGTGATGCAACGGATGAGCTGTATTAACAGTGCCGAAGGTGATGTCGTCGTACTCATTTCCCATACCGGCAGGACTAAAAGTTTGGTTGAAGCAGCACAACTTGCGCGAGAAAATGATGCGGCAGTTATCGCAATTACCTCCCAAGATTCTCCCCTCGCCCACGAAGCAACACTCGCTATTCTTCTGGACGTCCCGGAAGATACAGATATTTATATGCCAATGGTCTCAAGAATCGCTCAATTAACTGTTATTGATGTTTTAGCTACGGGTTTTACCCTGCGCCGTGGTTCAACATTCAGAGATAACTTGAAAAGAGTCAAAGAAGCACTACGAAATTCACGCTTTGATAAAATTGACTTTCCCTCAACCTGAAAATAGTCCTCTCACTATTAGGCTGACTCGCAACCATTGCGTAGTCAGCGATCGTCTATAACTCATTGAGCATCGATGAATAATCTGTGCCAGCCAAGATAAGCGAAGAATTATTGAATTATGCCAAGAAATTCCCATATTATTTAGTTAACTCAATAAAATAATGAATTTTTTAAAATTAAAACACAGGATATTATATAAAAGAATTACCAAAAGAAATAGAAATCAGGAAGATAAAATAACTTTCAAATATTAAATATAAATTGTTTAGATATTTACCCGATCAACAGTTTCACATTTATTATTTCCACCCATTATACAAAAACCATTATCCCTCTAAGCCATAAGAATATTTTATCATATTTTTTTCAAGCTAAACTATTATTGACATATATTGTATAGAATGACTTTTATAATAATTCAACATATTGACTACAAAATCAAATTATTTAATTCCAGGAGAGAACATGAGTAAAAAAAATGATTTTAAAGCCTTTTCCATTAGTAGTAATGCTAATGTAATTAGCCAAGAAAGATATGAACAAGATCAGGGTTTGAAGACTGGGTTTCCACCAGAAAATATTACTACTCATTTGCTAAATAAGGTATTACGTCAGTCATCAACCATATCCTCTGTTATCGCTGATTTTATCGCGACCCAATCTGGTAATGATGTTTTAGATGATGGAGATATAGCTAAACTCACCACCCAATTAAATAGAGCGTTAGAGCAAAAAATCACAACAAAAGTACCAAGCGCCTCATTGACACAACAAGGTGTTATTCAACTCACAGACCAAACAGGCGACAGTAATACCCTTGCGGCAACGCAGAAGCTTGTTTCTGATGTCAATCAGAATGCAAATAACCGTCTGGAAAAAAACCAAAACGGCGCAGACATTCCTGATAAAAATACGTTTGTGAAGAATCTTGGCTTAATAGAAACCATTATTAATACCCAATATCCTGTAGGAATTGTGATTTGGTTCGCTCAAAATAAAAACCCCAATGTGCTATTTCCGGGTACTACATGGGAATATATTGGTGAAAATAAAACCATTCGATTAGCTAGCGCCAATGGCTCCGATATTTTATCAACCGGTGGCAATGATTTGATAAGCCTGACAGCGGCACAAATGCCAGCACATAATCATACATTTTTTGGGACAACGAGCACATTTGATTATGGTACCAAAACCACCAATATCGCCGGAGAGCATTATCATGATAGTGGGTGGGGTGAAACTACTGGTGGGCGTTATGGTCATTTCGACGGTTCTAAGAACAATCAGGGATCAAAATCTACAGATTGGAACAATGCCAAATTTAACACTAGCACTAATGGTGCCCACTCTCATACGGTACCAATAGGGTCACACAACCATACAGTTTCAGGTAATACCGGAGATTCTGGAGCCAATGCCGCGATTACAATTACTAATTCATATGTTAAGTTGATGGGATGGTATCGAAAAGCATAAGACCCCTGCCTCCCCCAGACTGCTCACAAACCTTACACAAATAAATAACTGTCTCTTGAGCATAAGTCTGACTTAAGAGACAGTTCCAACTCTTCCTTCCCAAAGAGAACTTATCATTTGTATACTTTCCAGCCCTCAAGTGTTGCTAAATCCCAGTAAATTTCAGGTTACGGATAAAACCATTTTAAAAATGAGAGATGCCTTCGCCTCATTGAAAATTTCAGAAGGTTTGCATCAGACTCGCACGGTAAGATGGGGAACAGTCACATTATTGATAAATCGGGAACAAATCGTGGTAGGATAGAAATACGGCAATAAATATCCGTTAAAAAGGGTTAGCTGATTCGCTAGGGCATAGCGATTGTGTAAAACGTTCCCCCTGTCGTTCCCCTATAGCTGACACTGGCCGATAGGCACTACAGCGAAAAGTATCATGATAAGTTGATATGGGTCACAAAAGTAATCTATAAACAGCCTTGATAGTTGGATTGCCGAAGAGTTTTTTTACTCGTTTTATAGGATAATTAATAGATTATTGATTATTTTTATATAACCAATACCAATACTCACAGGTCAACGGAGTAACACATGTCCAGACGGCTCAGAAGAACTAAGATTGTTACTACACTTGGTCCGGCTACTGACCGCGATAATAATCTTGAAAAGATTATTGCTGCGGGTGCAAACGTAGTCCGCCTTAACTTTTCCCACGGTACCACCGAAGATCATCTCCAGCGCGCCAACAAAGTCCGCGAGATCGCAGCCCGCCTGGGATGCCATGTCGCTATTCTTGGCGATCTTCAAGGACCTAAAATCCGCGTATCAACGTTTAAAGAGGGCAAAATTTTCCTGAATGTCGGAGATAAATTTCTACTTGATGCCAATCTTGGTAAAGGCGAAGGCGACAAGGAGAAAGTCGGTATCGATTACAAAGGATTACCCACGGATGTTATACCGGGCGATATTTTGTTGCTGGATGACGGACGTGTTCAACTCAAAGTATTAGACGTTCAGGGAATGAAAGTCTTCACAGAAGTCACTGTAGGCGGCCCGCTATCTAACAATAAGGGCATTAACAAACTGGGTGGTGGATTATCCGCGGAAGCCCTAACTGAAAAAGATAAAGAAGATATTATTACGGCGGCCAGAATCGGCGTTGATTATCTTGCCGTCTCTTTCCCTCGCACCGGTGAAGATCTTAACTATGCTCGCCGTCTGGCGCGAGACGCGGGTTGTGAAACGCAGATCGTGGCAAAAGTTGAACGCGCAGAAGCCGTTAGCAGTGATAAAACCATTGATGAAATCATTCTGGCTTCTGATGTCGTCATGGTTGCCCGTGGTGACCTTGGCGTAGAAATCGGCGATCCAGAGTTAGTTGGCGTTCAGAAAAAATTAATTCGCCGTGCCCGCCAGCTAAATCGTGTAGTTATTACCGCGACCCAGATGATGGAATCTATGATCACCAATCCAATGCCCACCCGTGCAGAAGTGATGGATGTGGCAAATGCCGTTCTCGACGGTACTGACGCCGTAATGCTCTCCGCTGAAACCGCAGCGGGCCAATACCCTGCCGAAACGGTTGCCGCAATGGCACGAGTCTGCCTCGGAGCAGAAAAAATGCCTGGTCTCAACGTATCAAAACATCGGCTAGACACAATTTTTGACAGTATTGAAGAAGCCATTGCGATGTCTACCATGTACGCGGCAAACCACCTAAATGGGGTTAAAGCCATTATTGCAATGACCGAATCAGGCCGCACCACTCGCATCATGTCTCGCATCAGTTCCGGTCTCCCTATATTCTCTATGTCTCGCCATGAAAAAACCTTAAACCAAACGGCACTTTACCGTGGCGTTACACCGGTTTATTGCAGTAGTCATACTGACGGCATTACAGCGGCTAATGAAGCGGTCAATCGTCTGCGTGATAAAGGTTATCTAGTTTCTGGTGACCTTGTGCTGGTTACTCAGGGCGATCAGATGGGGACCATTGGCAGCACTAACACTTGCCGTATTCTTGAAGTGGAATAAACATTACAACATTTTAGCGCCAAGTTTTCGATAATCAGGTAAATAAGAAGACTGGCGCGTTTCACTTATCCAACAGCAACCCGACGGTAAAAATAAATTCTTACCGTCTCTTATTTCACTCAACTGATTGGTTAATAAGGATTGAATAAAATGATTAGTATGATGAATATCTGTAAATCATATATACCCGTTATGCTTCAAGTTGCCTCTTTGTTGGCTGCGCTCACTCACCCGGTCATATAGTTATCTATGCTCCCAGGGATTCACTCCCTTGCCGTCGCGATCCATCTTGAAATCCATAGTATAGATAAAGGTGAATGTATCTCCTCCACAACAGCCCATCTGGGTATTGGCATGTTTGACACGATCAATAGCGGTCAATTCACACTGAACAAGTGTAATATTTTAACCATGAAATATTCCGAAAAAATATCATTAAAATAATAATTTATTGGATATATTTTTCAATCATTCAATTTATTACCCAATCTAATTGTATTTAAAAATATAGAACCGCCATTGAACTAATATATCAAAGCACAAGTAATATGTTTTTTCACACAACCCCCTAATATGCTCAATATTAGGGGGACAATACAAACTTTCAAACCGTGATAATAACTCTACATCTTTGCAACGAAAATCACAGGTCTTCTCTCTCATATGGCCCAATATCACCCGCTTTCCGAGTCTTAAGTAATTTAAGTATCCAGGTATATTGTTCAGGGTTAGGTCGTACCAATTGCTCCAACTCTTCATTCATCCGGCGAGCAATAAAAGCATCATCTTTGCCATCAATATCATCCATTGGTGGACGAATATAAATATCAAGCTGATGAGTACGGTAATTATAAACCGGAAACAGTGGCACAATAGCGGCACGACAAACCTTCATCAATCGCCCAATGGCTGGCAATGTCGCTTTATAAGTTGCGAAAAAATCAACAAACTCACTGTGTTCCTCACCATGATCTTGATCAGGCAGATAATATCCCCAGAAACCCTGGCGAACAGTAGCAATAAACGGTTTAATTCCCGCATCACGGGAATGTAAACGACCACCAAAGTAATGGCGAACTTTATTCCACAGATAATCTGAAACCGGGTTTTTCTGGTGATGGAACATGGCTGATATTTTCTGTCCACCCTCAGACAGTAATATCGCTGGAATATCCACAGCCCAACCATGAGGCACCATAAAAATAACGTTTTTCCCCTGAGCTTTCAGTTGAAGAATAATCTCTTCCCCATGCCACTGCGTCCGGCTTAACGTTGATTTTGTACCACGTAAACAAAGTTCTGCCAACATAACAAAAGGTTGAGGTGCGGTAGAAAACATCTCATCAATCAATGCTTCACGCTGTTGCTCCGTCAGTTCCGGCATACAGTAACATAGATTTATCCTTGCTCTGCGACGTGCCCCTTTCGCAAGCTTACCCGCCAAGCAGCCTATTTTAGCCAGCAAAGGATCTCGCACTTTAACCGGCAGGTAAGCCAGCCCGGTCAATACACCAACACCTAACCATAATCCCCAGTAACGAGGATGCAAGTAGGATTTATGAAATGTCGGTATATAACCAACTTTACTGTCTGTATCTGTTTCTTTATACATGAGTTAACTCTTCAAAACAAAAGATCATTGTTCATTTCACATGTACAGGGGGCTATATCAACGCACCTTTTTCTGAACATAGACAAAACGACAGCGGATGATAGCAATCATCCGCTTTAAAGTCTGTATTAATGAACAAGTAAACTCAATCTAACAGAAGCTGAGGCGTTACCTCTTTTACCGTTGCCAGGAATTCTGAGCGTTCTTTACCACTCAAACCACCAGAACGCGGCAATTTCGCCGTTAATGGGTTTACCGCCTGCTGATTGATCCAGAATTCATAATGCAAATGTGGGCCCGTAGAACGACCGGAGCTACCGGACAGCGCGATACGATCACCCCGTTTTATCTTCTGCCCTGGTTTTACCAACAGCTTTCTCAGGTGCATATAACGCGTGGTATATTGGCGGCCATGACGAATGGCGATAAAGTTACCTGCTGCTCCGTTATATTTGGAAACAATCACCTCACCGTCACCCACCGCCAAAACAGGCGTTCCCACAGGCATAGCAAAATCTACCCCTTTGTGTGGCGCAACCCGACCGGTGACTGGATTCACACGCCGAGGATTAAATTGGGAAGATACCCGAAATTGCTTGGTAGTTGGAAAGCGCAAAAATCCGCGCTCCAGACCGGAACCTTGACGATCATAAAAACGCCCATCCTCTGCCCGGATAGCATAATAATCTTTACCACCACTATTTAGGCGAACACCAAGCAATTGGCTCTGTTCACTGTGACCATCCAACATTTCACGAGACAGTAATACAGAGAAACGATCACCTTCATGTAATTTACGCAAATCAATTTGCCATTGCAGTGCCTTGGTAACTTCACGTGCTTCACTGCTGGTTAAACCGGCATTTAAAGCACTGCTGGTAAAGTTACTATCAACAACGCCAACGACGACACTGTTTTTCCACTCCCCTTTCTGAAACTCTTTTGTTTCTTTAAACAGATCGCCTTCACGGGTATAAATACGCGTTTCACGGCGGGAAACACCCCAAGTCAGAGTTTGCAAATCACCCGCCTCATTTACTGTCCATGACAATGGCTGGCCAATGTTCAGCCCCCGTAACACTTTATGCTGACTTGCGAGTAACGCGACATCAGAAGAGTCGATACCAAATTGAGTCAAAATATTACTAAGGGTGTCACCGTCGGAGACAATATATTCATGCGGAGTTGGAGCCGTGACCTCTGAGTTCGTCTCTTCATCAGGAATACCCTCGTCCGGTAGCTGTTCACTGCTATCTGCAATAATCTCATCACTATCTACGGGAGGATTGATGGCAACGCTGCCGACTGTGGTTTCTTCTTGTTGTTCATGATGATAAGCAATAGGTTGCCACATAGTGACAACCAATGTTGCTACAGTCAGCGAACCCAACATAATTTTATGCGGTCGCGGTAACTCCTTATACACCAGAACGATAGTTTTAACTATCTGTTGCACTCATTGAATTCCTTATTACTTTAATTCAGGCAACCGGCGTACTGTTCCGACAACTGAGTTATAAATTTCATATAGCTGTCTTTATCCAATACAATGTGGCTTCCTAACGGGTCCAAGGTACCCATACGCACTCCCGTATCCTTCGCCACAGCATTAATAACGGTCGGCCTGAATTGTGGCTCAGCAAAAATACAAATTGCTTTCTGCTCAACCAATTGTGTTCGTATATGATGTAATTTTTGTGCGCCAGGTTGTATTTCAGGATTAATCGTAAAATGTCCTAATGGAGTCAAGCCATAATGCTGCTCGAAATAGCCATAAGCATCGTGAAAAACGAAATACCCCTTACCACGCACCGGCTTAAGAATATTAGCAATATTTTTGTCAGTTTGCGCAAGTTGAGCATTGAATTTACGTAGGTTTACGTCCAGCGCCGCTTTTTTCTGCGGATAACGCACTTTTAATTGGTCATGAATCCCCTGTGCAACCTGTTTTGCTATTTCTGGTGATAACCAGATGTGCATATTATATTCACCATGAGAATGATGTTCATGACCTTCTTCATGTTTATGCTGATCCGGTTCGGATAAATCTTCATCATTTTTCAGCAATAATGGCTTAATCGTTGGCAATTGTGCTAAAGCTAACTGTTTATTTTGTGAAACTTTGGCTAACGGTTTAGACAAAAAGATTTCCATCTCAGGTCCAACCCACACAACTAAATCTGCCTGGTTAATTCTCTTAAGATCAGACGGTTTCAACGCATAATCATGCGGTGACGCCCCATCAGGTAACAGAACCTGCGTATCAGTTACACCATCAGTTATTGCCGCAGCAATAAAACCTAACGGACGGATTGATGTCACAACATCAGCATTAACCGATTGTATCGTCCCTGACATGAAAACAGCAGTAATCACGGCCTTACAGAGAAACTTGTGCGCTAGTTTATATGATTTGTGTAACATAATGTAAATATCTCGTGGACAGAAGCAAGAATTGTTATATTATAACATCTCAATGTTCACGCAAGATATATTTAGCATGCCAACACTCATCACTTTAAAAAATGTTGCTGTTACTTTCGACAACCGTCAGGTATTAAACAATATCTCTCTTAGTTTACAACGAGGGAATATTCTGACTTTGCTAGGTCCCAATGGTGCCGGTAAATCAACTTTAGTTCGTGTTGTTTTGGGGCTTGTCGAACCATCATCCGGCACAATTGAACATACCGCTGGGTTGAGAATCGGCTACGTTCCACAAAAGTTGTATCTTGATCCCACTCTACCATTAACAGTCAAACGCTTTATGATGCTAAAACCCGGTGTAAAATCTGCCGATATATTGCCAGCACTGGAGCGAGTGAATGCTGCTCATCTATTACAGCAACCCATGCAAAAATTATCCGGCGGGGAAAACCAACGGGTTTTATTAGCCAGAGCACTATTAAATCAGCCCCAGTTATTAGTCCTTGATGAACCAACACAAGGGGTCGATGTTAATGGTCAGTTAGCACTTTATGATCTAATCAATCAAATTAGAACCGAATTGCATTGTGCTGTATTGATGGTATCCCATGATTTACATCTGGTTATGGCAAAAACAGACGAAGTTTTATGTCTTAATCAACATATTTGCTGTTCCGGCACACCTGAAGTTGTTTCAACTCATCCTGAATTTATCGCTATGTTTGGTCATCATGGTGCTGAACAATTGGCAATATATCGCCATCAACACGATCACCATCATCACCATGATCTGAAAGGGAAAATTGTCTTAGAAAATAACAGGGAATGCCACTCATGATTGAATTATTATTCCCCGGTTGGTTGGCCGGCATATTATTGTCTATTGCTGCCGGGCCATTAGGTTCATTTGTTGTCTGGCGCAGAATGTCCTATTTTGGCGATACTCTGGCTCATGCTTCATTACTGGGCGTTGCTTTCGGATTATTGCTAAGTATTAGTCCTTTTTACGCGATTATCGCTGTCACTTTGATCCTGGCAATGATGTTGGTTTGGTTGGAGAAACGCCCTCAACTGGCAATCGATACTTTGTTGGGGATTATGGCTCACAGCGCACTATCATTAGGGCTGGTCGTTGTCAGTTTAATGTCTAATGTGCGAGTTGATTTGATGGCTTATCTGTTTGGTGATTTGTTGTCAGTCACCTATGAAGATATTTGGTTGATTGCCATCGGTGTCACCATTGTCACCACACTTCTGTTCTGGCAATGGAACGCTCTGCTCTCTGTCACCGTCAGTCAGGAAATGGCTTTTGTGGATGGTATTAAAATACAGCGGTTAAGAGTACTGTTAATGCTGGTAACAGCGTTGACAATCGGCCTGGCAATGAAGTTTGTCGGCGCACTGATTATCACCTCCCTGCTCATTATCCCGGCAGCCACTGCTCGCCGTTTTGCCCGGACGCCGGAGCAAATGGCCGGTATTGCTATTGCGGTTGGTATGCTTGCCGTTACCGGCGGATTAGCGTTCTCCGCTATTTACGATACACCAGCAGGACCCTCTGTCGTGCTATGTGCTGCGATGATGTTTATTATCAGCCTGATCAGTAAAGCAAAAAATTGATCCACTGAGTGGATACCAAAAAAACGGGATAGGCTTCCCTTGCAGGAGTACCCATCCCGATTTTTCAGGCAATTAAACAGGTCATTCCTGATCTCTGACCATGCCAAAATGGCGATAAGCATGTTCGGTGGCAATTCGTCCACGTGAAGTACGTTGAATAAAACCCTGTTGGATCAAAAAGGGTTCCAGCACATCCTCAATCGTTTCCCGTTCTTCACCAATGGCCGCGGCAAGGTTATCTACCCCAACCGGCCCGCCCATAAATTTATCAATGATAGCAATCAGTAATTTACGATCCAGATAATCAAAACCGGCAGCATCTACGCTCAACATATCCAGTGCTCTGGCGGCAATATCGCCATCAATCGCGCCATTCCCTTTCACTTGAGCAAAATCACGCACCCGGCGCAGTAAACGGTTTGTAATCCTCGGCGTTCCACGAGAACGCATGGCAACCTGCCGAGCCCCATCGTCAGTAATCTCTACCCCCATAAAACGGGCGCTGCGGGAGACGATACTTTGCAAATCGTCCACATTATAAAATTCAAGGCGCTGCACAATACCAAACCGATCACGCAGTGGAGAAGTCAAAGAACCTGCCCGAGTGGTAGCGCCAATCAGAGTAAAAGGTGGCAAATCAATTTTGATCGAACGGGCTGCCGGTCCCTCGCCAATCATAATATCCAGTTGATAATCTTCCATTGCCGGATAGAGAATTTCTTCCACCACCGGCGACAAGCGGTGGATTTCATCGATAAACAGCACATCATGCGGTTCAAGATTGGTCAGCATTGCCGCCAGATCGCCCGCCTTTTCTAAAACCGGGCCAGAAGTTGTACGGAGATTGACGCCCATCTCATTGGCAACAATATTCGCCAGCGTTGTTTTCCCCAATCCCGGCGGACCAAAAATCAGCAGGTGGTCAAGGGCATCACCACGCTGTCTGGCAGCCTGAATAAAAATCTCCATCTGCTCACAGACTTGCGGCTGCCCAACATATTCAGACAACAATTTAGGTCTGATTGCGCGATCAATGGCTTCATCGTCTTGCAAAACTTCCGCAGAAACCAGACGGTCAGCTTCAATCATGGCTTACCCCTGTAACTTAAAGAGCGGCGCGAAGTGCTTCGCGGATAAGTGTTTCACAATCAGCACCCGGTTTAGCGACTTTACTTATCATGCGGCTAGCCTCTTGCGGCTTGTAACCCAGAGAGACTAATGCCGCAGCGGCTTCTGCTTCGCTATCAGCGTCAGAAGTTGTCTGTTTGGCCGTTGCCGGCAAATTAATATCACTGCTCTGATTGAAGAGATCGCCATTAAGCCCTTTAAAGCGATCTTTCATTTCAACCACCAGCCGTTCAGCAGTTTTCTTACCCACGCCCGGCAGTTTAACCAGAGAAGCGATTGCCTCTTGTTCAATAGCAGAAACAAATTGCGGCGCAGACATGCCCGAAAGAATAGCCAACGCCAATTTAGGCCCTACGCCATTCACTTTAATTAATTCTCGGAATAATGCCCGCTCCTGCTTATCATTAAAACCATAAAGTAATTGCGCATCTTCACGCACCACAAAGTGAGTAAACAGAACAGTCTCCTGTCCGGCATCAGGCAATTCATAAAAACAGGTCATCGGCATATGGACTTCATAACCCACGCCATTCGTTTCCAGTAAAACCAAGGGTGGTTGTTTTTCCAACACAATTCCTCTGAGACGCCCTATCACTCGTTTACCCCCTAAAAATAAAACTAACTGTTCTACTTATGGTTATAACATAAAAAAAGCTGGATGCATATCCAGCCGTTATCTTAAACGTCCACGCGCCAAGATTAATCTGGGATCACCAACCCGCAAAAGATTCTGATTAAAGTGACAGTGGGTTATCGCAATAGCCAATGCATCTGCCGCATCGGATTGTGGGTTAGCAGACAATTTCAACACCGAACGCACCATGTGCTGAACTTGACTTTTTTCAGCCGCGCCGGTTCCGACAACTGTTTGTTTGACCTGCCGAGCAGCATATTCAAAAACCGGTATAGATTGATTAACGGCGGCAAGAATCGCAACGCCCCGCGCTTGCCCTAATTTCAGCGCTGAATCGGCGTTTTTTGCCATAAAGACCTGCTCGATGGCAAAAGCATCGGGTTGAAATTGTGTAATAATTTCAAGGATACCCGCATAAATACGCTGTAATCGGCTAGGCAGATCATCAACTTTTGTTCGGATACAACCACTACCAAGGTAGCTCAAATGACGCCCCTGCTGACGGATCACTCCATAACCAGTGACGCGGGAACCTGGGTCGATACCTAAGATAATCGCCATATTTTGTTTTATTCGCCTTTGATTATCACCTTAATAAAGGAGATAAAAACGTTAGAGAAAGTGTCCTGCTCCACAGCACACTTTCTCTACGCTATATACCCGTTATCCTTTTGAAATCCATAGGGTATACAACCCAATTGAAATTACAGCAAAGCAGCAACTTCATCAGAGATTTCACCGTTATGGTAAACCTCTTGTACATCGTCTGAATCTTCCAACATATCAATCAAGCGCAATAATTTAGGTGCGGTTTCCGCATCCAGCTCCGCTTTAGTGGAAGGGATCATTGAAACTTCTGCTGATTCAGCCACAAAACCCGCTGCATCTAATGCATCTTTCACGTCACCAAACGTTTCTGGCGTAGTGTAAACATCAATCGCGCCATCATCATAGGTTTCTACATCATCAGCACCGGCTTCCAACGCCGCTTCCATAACTGCATCTTCATCCAGTCCTGGCGCGTAAGAAATCACCCCTTTCTTGGTGAACAAATAAGCAACCGAGCCATCAGTACCCAGATTACCACCAGTTTTAGTGAAAGCATGACGGACGTCAGAAACAGTACGATTACGGTTGTCGCTCAAACACTCAACCATCACCGCCGTTCCTCCCGGACCATAACCTTCATAAATGATGGTTTCCATGTTATCCGCTTCATCATTGCCGACACCACGGGCGATAGCACGGTTCAACGTATCGCGGGTCATGTTGTTGGACAGTGCCTTATCAATCGCGGCACGCAGACGTGGGTTAGATGCCGGATCTCCACCACCCAGACGGGCTGCCGTTACCAGCTCCCGGATAATTTTGGTGAAAATCTTACCGCGTTTCGCATCCTGCGCAGCTTTGCGGTGCTTGGTGTTGGCCCATTTACTATGACCTGCCATAAGGTTCTCCGATAAAACGTCTAATAATCTTATTCAATAACAAACTCTTCAATCGCCTGTCGATTGCTCCACGACTTAGTGAGCTTTACTGCTTTATCTGCATCCAGCCACTTATAAGCCTGATGTTCAGTCAACAAGCACTCTCGCTCTTCAGGCAATGCCAGACAGAACCAGTACTCTTTATTACGGGTGACTCCCGGAGCATAGCGATGGCGCAAGTGGGTAAAAATCTCAAAATAGAGAGAACGTCGGCAATCTATCAATTCAAGATTTTCACCTATGATATCAATACCAACTTCTTCTTGCACTTCGCGCAATGCTGTCTCACGCGGCGTTTCGTCTCCATCAAGGCTGCCAGTCACAGACTGCCAAAAACCAGGATCGTCCCGCCGCTGTAACATCAGCACCCGTCGGCTGGAAAACGCATAAATAACCACCAGCACAGACTCAGGGCGCTTATAAACCATTATTCACTCTCTTTTCTAGCAACAACAGAGATTGATAACTCTTCGAGTGCCGCCGAATTAGCATAACTTGGCGCTTCCGTCATTAAACAAGCAGCGGCGGTGGTTTTAGGGAAGGCGATAACATCACGAATATTATCCGTTCCTGTCAGCAACATCACCAAACGGTCAAGACCAAATGCCAAACCTGCATGAGGCGGCGTACCAAATTTCAATGCATCCAACAAGAAGCCAAATTTCTCCTGCTGTTCTTGCTCATTAATACCCAGAATACGGAACACCGCCTGTTGCATTTCGTTACGGTGAATACGCACCGAGCCGCCACCCACTTCGTAGCCATTAATCACCATATCGTAAGCATTGGCAATGGCCGAAACCGGCTCTTGCTCCAACTCCCCCGCTGACATATTACACGGTGAAGTAAATGGATGATGCATGGCGGTCAGACCTCCTTCCCCATCATCTTCGAACATAGGGAAGTCGATAACCCACAGTGGCCGCCAGCTATCCAATTTTGTCAGGTTCAGATCGCGCCCTAATTTCAGACGTAACGCTCCCAAGGCATCAGTGACCACTTTTACACTGCCAGCACCGAAGAACAAAATATCGCCATCCTGTGCACCGGTGCGGGAAAGCAAGCCTTCAATCACCTCTGCATTCAGGAATTTGGCTATCGGACTTTGAACCCCTTCCAGACCGGCTGCACGTGCATTAACTTTTATCCACGCCAGCCCTTTTGCACCATAAATCCCAACGAATTTGCCATATTCATCAATCTGCTTACGGCTCAGTTCAGCACCACCTGGTACCCGAATCACAGCTACTCGGCCTTTACTGTCATTCGCCGGTTCAGCAAACACACTGAATTCTACCTCTTTAACCAGATCAGCAACATCAACCAACTCTAATGGGTTACGCAGATCAGGTTTATCAGAACCGAAACGACGCATCACTTCCGCAAACGTCATCACCGGGAAATGCCCCAGATCAACACCGTCAATTTCAAGCCACAATTCGCGGATCATCATTTCCATCATTCCCCTTACCTGCTCAGCAGTCATAAAGGAAGTTTCCACGTCGATCTGGGTAAATTCTGGCTGGCGATCCGCACGCAAATCTTCATCACGGAAGCATTTAACAATTTGATAATAACGGTCAAAACCGGACATCATCAGCAATTGTTTAAATAACTGCGGGGATTGAGGCAAGGCATAAAATTTGCCTTTATGGACACGACTTGGCACCAAATAATCACGGGCACCTTCGGGTGTTGCTTTAGTCAACATTGGCGTTTCAATATCCAGGAAACCCTGATTATCCATGAAACGACGAACAAAACTGGTGATTTTAGCGCGTGTTTTCAAGCGATTTGCCATTTCAGGCCGACGCAGATCAATATAGCGATATTTCAGACGCTGCTCTTCACTGTTCGTCTGATTGCTATCCAAAGGCAGAGGTTCGGAACGGTTAATGATATTTAAACTTTCCGCAAAAACCTCTATTTCACCGGTGGCCATATCTCTATTGATTTGACTGTCAGGACGGGCGCGTACAGTACCGGTGATTTGAATGCAGAATTCATTACGCAGTTCAGCAGCCTGAGAAAATGCGGCTTGCTGATCCGGGTCAAAAAATACCTGAACGATTCCTTCACGGTCACGCATATCAATAAAAATCAAGCCACCCAGATCACGGCGGCGGTTTACCCAACCACAAAGAGTCACCTTCTGGCCTTCATGGGTCAGGTTCAACTGCCCACAATAATCAGTACGCATACAATATCCTTTTACTCGGCTGTTGTGCTGTTGCTGCGGAAAAAAGGCCGCCATTATAATAGAAATTCTACCCAGAGATAAGGGCAGGCAATATCCCGATGCAATACCATTGCTTGATGTCTGATAATCAGGCAATTTATTTTCAATTCCCAGCTATTTATAGCGACAGTTTTATTTTTGCGGTTTATCATAACTTAATTGGCCAATTTCGGTTAGGCAATGGAGTTAAAAATGGTTAGCTCGCTTTATGTTGTGTTGGGCGCACTATTATTGATTAAGCTGTCTTTTGATGTGGTTAAGTTAAGAACACAATATCGTGTCTCATATGGAGATGGTGGTTTTTACGAACTACAAACAGCAATCCGCATCCACGGCAACGCCGTGGAATATATCCCCATCTCTATGTTATTGCTGGTCATGATGGAGATGAACGGCTCAAATGTCTGGGTGATACATGTCTGTGGTTTGATTCTGCTCACCGGCAGAATCTTGCATTATTATGGCCTGCACCACCGTGAATTCCACTGGCGACGTTCAGGCATGGTAGCAACTTATCTTTCCATCGTATTAATGGTGATGACGAATATTTACTACCTGCCTTGGGAACAAATATTTTCTCTCTACTAACGAAACGAATAGCACTGGCACTAAAATAACAGGCAGCAAACTCGGCTGCCTATTATTCTAACCATAGCTGTTCCCCATGTAAGGAAGACTTTCCGACGTTGATACGCAAAGCGAGCAAGTCAAATTCCAGGCTATAGATCACCTAGGTTCACACTAACAAATTCAGCATCTTCTAAACGCTCATCTGCAATTTTGTTTAGTTCGGTATCCTCTGCCAGCTCCTGATAATAGGCGAATAATTCAGGAGGCACACAATAAAACACAGGTTCATTCCGATTCAGGATTGCAACCGCCTCACCTTCCCCCTGCAAATATGTCCCCATTGGGTTACGTTTCAAATCGGTAATACTTGCCGCTAAGTTTGTTAAGATTTGATATGCCATACACCACCTCACTCTTTTACGTAAGCAAACATCACACCATAATATGATTTTTGTACAACACTTAAGTTCCTTAAATATTTCCATTATTCACTATTGTTAAGCACAGAGAAAACTGGTTCAAGGTCAAGCTTTACATCTGTTAGAATGCCACCTTCTATTTTTTCCGATAATTAATGCTGTTATGTCAAATCAAGATCCTTACCATCAAAGGGATAGCCTGTTTGCCACGCCCATTGCCAATCTGGGAGACTGGCGTTTCGATGAACGGGTAGCCGAAGTTTTCCCTGATATGATCCAACGCTCCGTGCCAGGTTATTCAAATATTGTTTCCATGATTGGTATGCTGGCCGGTCGTTTTGTGACATCAAACAGTCAAATTTATGACCTGGGTTGTTCTCTAGGCGCATCAACCCTGGCAATGCGCCGCAATATTGCCGCTGAAAACTGCAAAATTATCGCCGTTGATAATTCCCCGGCAATGGTGAAACGCTGTCGTCGCCATATTGACGCTTTCCGGGCACAAACACCGGTTGAAGTCATTGAAGCCGATATTCTTGATATTGATATTCAAAATGCTTCGATGGTCGTGTTGAATTTCACTTTACAATTCCTCAACCCGCAAGATCGACAAGGTTTACTTAACCGGATTTATCAGGGATTACGTCCCGGTGGTGTTTTAGTTTTATCAGAGAAATTCAGCCTTGAAGATCAACAAATCGGTGAGTTGTTGTTTGATATGCACCACGATTTCAAGCGTGCTAACGGATATAGCGAGCTGGAAATCAGCCAAAAACGCAGCATGCTTGAAAATGTCATGCTGACTGATTCTGTAGAAACACATAAATCCCGTCTCCATCAATCCGGTTTTAACCATGTTGAAGTCTGGTTTCAGTGTTTCAACTTTGGTTCATTGCTGGCGATAAAAGGAGCCGATAAATGATCGATTTCGGTAATTTTTATCAACTTATTGCCAACAATAACCTCCAGCATTGGCTTAATTGCCTTCCTGCTCAACTGCATGAATGGCAAAAAGCAGCCCTGCACGGCAGTTTTAAATCATGGGTAAAAACGCTGGAAAACCTGCCCGTAATTTCACCAACCCAATTAGACCTGAAAAATGGCGTGATCGCAGAACGTGATCCTCCCCTATCCGCAGGCGAAAAAGTTTGCATTACCAATATATTGCGGGTATTCATGCCGTGGCGCAAAGGCCCATTCTCTCTCTATGATGTAAATATCGATACTGAATGGCGTTCAGATTGGAAGTGGGATCGGGTACTGCCTCATATTTCTCCACTAACCGGCCGGACAATTCTTGATGTTGGTTGCGGCAGCGGCTATCACCTGTGGCGGATGGTGGGTGAAGGGGCTGAACTTGCCGTTGGTATCGATCCAACTCAACTCTTCCTCTGCCAGTTTGAAGCCGTTAGAAAGTTACTTGGCAATGATCAACGCGCTCATCTTTTACCTCTGGGCATTGAACAATTACCCGCACTGGCCGCTTTCGATACGGTCTTTTCGATGGGCGTTCTCTATCACCGCCGCTCTCCTCTTGACCATCTCTGGCAATTGAAAAATCAACTGGTACCCGATGGTGAATTGGTCTTGGAAAGTCTGGTGGTTGAAGGAGATGAGCATACCTGTTTAATCCCTGGTGAACGTTATGCTCAAATGCGCAACGTCTACTTCATTCCTTCGGCAAAAATGCTGAAAATCTGGCTGGAAAAGTGCGGTTTTATCGATGTGAAAATTGTCGATCAGGCAGCCACAACCACAGAAGAGCAACGTCGTACAGCCTGGATGAAAACTGAATCATTATCTGATTTTCTTGATCCTACTGATAGCAGTAAAACCATTGAGGGTTATCCCGCCCCTCTACGGGCGGTACTGATCGCCCGTAAGCCCTGATTTTATGAACTGGCCCAACATTGGGCCATTATTCAAACAAAGTCAGACTCAACATCCCTTTCATAACCTCTACTACACCACCATCAACACAATAATGTGAAAACTCATCCACTTCATTGTCCGCGCTCATCGTCACCCCCGCTTTGCGGTAAGTCATGGTAGAGGGCATAATCCGACTTGCCGAACTGTGAACTTCCGTTAATCCGATATCGATAAATTTATGAATATTACTCATACGAACACCCGCACCTGCCATAATAATTGGCCCCTGACTGGCTTGATGCAGTTCTTTCAATAAGGGTAATCCCAATTCAGCGTTCTGTTGTTGGCCGGAAGTCAATATTCGTTTAACGCCAAGCTGAGTAAGCTGATCCAGTGCCACATAAGGATTAAAACACATATCAAACGCACGGTGAAAAGTGACGGCCATATCGCCAGACAGTGCCATCAATTGTTGCATGCGAGGCAAATCGATATGCCCTTCTTCATCTAACACACCAAAAACGACGCCCATAAATCCCATATCACGGATCTGAGCAACATCATTTTTCATCACCTCAAAATCTGAGTGACCGTAGCAAAAATCACCACCTCTTGGACGTACAATGGGATGTACAGGAATAGTTAATTGCTCAATAGCCTGTTTCAATGTACCAAAACTCGGTGTTAATCCCCCTTCCGCCGAACTGGCGCATAACTCTATCCGGTCAGCACCAGCCTGTTGTGCGATTAATGCGCAACCTACGCTAAAACAACAAATTTCTAACTTTGTCATCAGAAGTTCCTTGGACACCCAGTCATTAACGAGCAATCAATGAATCTAAGCGATTCAGTAATTCAATTCACTAACTATGACATCTAATTATTGCCGATGATTTGTAGGAAATCACAAGGTCAGAACTTTTATCTGGATCACAAGGACGAAAAAGTTAATTTTGCTGACTGGTGCTCATTTTTAACAATTTCACGCAATGTAAATGGGTGAAACTTGACGGTGATCTCACCATCAGTGATAGCTAAGGTCGGATTAGGCAACTGCTCTTGCTCCCCTTTAGGTTGACTCTGTTTGACTATCCCCAACTTGGGTGTATATTATCCTCAAGTTGGGGATAGATGGATAAGTGATGGAAGCTGTTTTTATTGAACTACCACCTTTTGAACGTTACCGTCATAACTACCTGAGTGATGAGGAGTTTAGAACCTTCCAAAATATTCTGCTGAAAAATCCAACAGCAGGAGACGTTATCCAACACACGGGCGGATTACGTAAAATGTTAGACATGAGAAAAAAGGGAGCATAAATGAACCGTGATCTATTTGCAGAATTCAATGAAGGAATGAAAGCTTGGGAAGAGGCTAATGAAGGCAAACTCACATTGAAAACTCACAAAAGGAGGTTAAAAAATGATATCTCCATCAATCCGGATGAGTTGAAATCCATCCGGAGTAAACTGAATATTTCTCAGGCTGTTTTTGCCCAGTACCTGCATACCGGTGAAACAACATACCAAAACTGGGAACAGGGACGGGCTAAGCCGAATAAACAAGCTGTATTGCTGATTAAAATAGTGGAGCGCCACCCGCAGGCACTAGAATTTCTTGCCAGCCTCACATAACGATATCACTTTAACTTATGTAGACAGGCATTCACTTTTAACAATTTCACGCAATGTAAATGGGTGAAACTTGACGGTGATCTCACCATCAGTGATAGCTAAGGTCGGATTAGGCAACTGCTCTTGTTCCCCTTTGGGTTGACTCTGTTTGACAGAAAAACCTACCGGTAAAGGTTGCGGTAATAATGCTTTTGCTGCTGCTGATAAGAGCTCAGGTGCCACCGGCAGCACCAGCTCCACATGTTCCCATCCCTGATGCAAGTAAGTTTTCTTGCCAGGATAAGGCAATTCTACACAATCAATTTGCCAATTAAGCACCGCGATTGGGTGCTCTAAATCAAACAGACAGATTGGACGTCCATTAATGATACTTTCTGACATCAAACTGCCACATTGTAAAAAACCTTTACGCCAGCGCTCAGCTACAGAGATATCGTGGCAACGTAAGGAGATATGATCGGCTTGATATTGTTCAACATTCAAATTAAGCCGCTGTTTGAACCGTGCCAATTTTTGCTCAAATATTGCCAGATCAGCCACTAAATCCTGTAATTCAACAATAGAAGAAAAATGTGTCATATTATCCCAGTTAAGATTATAGATTGGCCCTTCCCTTGGCCCCCAGCAGCCCAAGAGTTTTAAAGGCTTGCCGCCGTTTCAAGCCTCGAATGATACTCTCGATTTGTAATAATTGAAATTTGCTAGCGCCGACACAATTACTCTTTCAATAACCGCCATAAATCCGCAAGATGTTAACCATCACACACTATCCAGTGGTCGTATATTGTTCATCAAGCTTCTGCAAATAGTCTGCACTGGTCAGGTTACTAATATCACCTCCGTTTTCTAAACACGTTTTTAGCCAATTAATAATCTGTTCCTCTAACCGTCCCTCTGGCTCATTCAGTCTTTCAGCTAATTTACCGTGGTTTTCCCATACATCACTACTGATCACAAATGCCTTCCCTTTCAGAGCATAATCGGAATGGTGCCAGGCATGCAGCAAATGACTCCCCAGAACAAAGGGTTGCTCACTCCCACCATGACCACAATTTTCAGGCCGACAATAAATCTGAGGTTCTGGTATATCGATCATTAACTCACTCACCGGTGTTAGAAACGCTGACCAATCGCTGACACTCATTACCGGTAATAACTGACCGAGAATTCGCGGGTCCATACTGCGCAAAATCACTTGCCTCTCCCGCAATATCACCTGCTGGCGTGAGCGCCAATGATTAAGCTGCTGCACCCATAAATCCTCACTGCGATAAGCCCACCCCCAACTGTTATCGCTCAGAGTTTGGCTATCAAGCAGATGACCGATTACTGACAGGCAACCTGACTTAGGCTGAACCAACCAAGGGCCTTGCCCCAATATGTGATCCATCGGAGTACCGCTATACAGCGGAAAAGCCTGCTCTACCCAGTCGTTGCTATAAAAAAGTGCCACGGGGTTAGGCTCTGCCAGTGAATTCAGCATAAAGAAAACAGGCGGCTTATTAGGCGTAGTCAGCCATTGTTGCCAGTTTATGGAAGTGTTCATTCATCCTCCTGGTTATTAATAGTTAGATTAACTTCTCTCTGAGCTTGCAAAGCACAAACCGGTTTAACTGGAGATTTCACATCAGGCAGTGGTTCTACACCCTCTGGTAGTTGTAGTGATAGGCCCCGCCCGGTACCGGCAGAACCTTGCCCGACTGATAAATTCGGGGAGGTCAGAATACCGCCGGGAGTTAACCGGATAAAATGACCGCCGACTTTTAAGGTAATCTCTGACGCTGCTTCCAACACCATTTTACCGCCGCTTTTTAGATGTGTTTCCTGACCACTTTCAGCCACCAATGCATCTCCGGTCTGTAAATGTTGACTGCCTGAGATACGGTGTGAAACATCTCCATCGGTGCTGTATTTCCCCGATCCCCTGATATGTTGATGATCATCCACTGAAATTTCGCTATAGCGGTTATTAT
>NZ_RCWC01000009.1 GCF_018448935.1 Photorhabdus noenieputensis
TAAAGAATCAAATACCAGAAAAGGAAAAATGAGAAAACATTATATTTACAACAACTACTCAATGAAAGTCATTCATTTCAATGAGTTTTTAACTTGCATTCGTATAATAACAATCCCTTTATCAAAACATTGATTATTTATATTCCCGCTAATCTTGGATATTCAGATCGAAAAAATTGGACTGAATTCCTTCCAGATGATCTATTATTTTTAAATGTTATTTATAAAGCCTTGTCAGGAAAAGGAAATCCAATTTCTACAACTATTTTGAAAATAGTAAAAGCACTTGGATTAAGATTTAAGTTACAATCGGCTAATGTTAATATTTAAATCTAAGCTTTGGTATACTGGTTACAGTTAAATTTTCAATGATAATCATGGCGTGGTTTTTTCTGATTGTCATGACGACTTTATACAAATCGTCGCAGCAAATATTAGCAACGTTTTAGACAGAAAACTGCGCCTTATAACCTTCCCTTGAAAGAGAAGGTTTTAAGGCGCATCTGATAATATTAAAGTAATAAACTTTTCCCCAGTAGCCAAAACAAAATCGAAAAAACACAGCGTTATTACGACTGATTAATCCGCAGTAACCAGTTCCAGTATTTGCTGCCTAACATGCTCGAAAATAAGTTCGCCTATCTCCGCACTCGAACCGGATGTTTTAGAAAGAACGCCTCTTGTTGAAAATTCTTTTTTAATCGGTACTTGATAGATCCCGGCACGTGGAGGTTTATCGTGATCAGGTCGCTCCGCTCTCACTAAATCCGGGCGCAAATGCAACATTAAACTCGTTTCTGTTAACCCTGCATGCTCAGCATGCCAACCGGGAAAATCAACTAAATGTTCACGAGTCCAATCATCAGATACCAAACTCCACCAGCTAAATACGATAACGGAACGATCGTTAAAATGCCCTTCCGCCCGTAATGCGTCTATTGCTTCGAAAATAAAACCTTCATTTTCAAAATGACCATTAATGATCACCAGTTGCTTAAAGGGTAATGAACACAAGCTTTTAATGGTTCGGCTGATATAAGCGGTAAATGTTGATCCATCCAGGTAAACCGTGCCAGGAAATTCAAGCCCTCCGCCACTCTGTGGCAATGATCTGGCAGACACCGGCTGTACCGGCAAGGTGAAGCCATTAATATCCTCCGCCAGCACGCGAGCAAAGGCTTCTGGGATCACGGAATCCACATTCAATGGCAGATGAGGCCCATGCTGCTCAATCCCGCCAATCGGCCATATCAACGTTTTATCTTCAACCGCGGTTAAAACCTGCTCACTAGTCAGTTCCGCAAATGCTCTAATTTTATTATTATTCATGATGTTATCCCTTTTTTCATACTTTTTCTGACGTCATGGCTTGCGTATATTCATGAACAATGCGCTGCAATGTTTTATACATATGCCGATGAAGCGCAGTATAAACCTGCACCGTATTCGCCCCTGCCAGTAGGTATTCATGAATATCATTACCATCCTGTACGCCTCCCGAACCAAGTATTGGAATCGTCACCCCTCGCTTACGCAGGTTATAAATAGCGGCAAGCACCATTGGTTTGATCCCCGGCCCAGAGTATCCGCAAACCCCATTAAGCAGCGCTTCTCCATTCGCTGTGTCGAATGCAATTCCTGAAATGGTATCGCTCAAAGTTATCGCATCAGCTCCTCCTTCTACCGCAGCTTGAACTCGCCCATACAAATTATCGCCAAGCGAGAGTTTGACCGCAAAAGGGGTATCCGTTCGTTCTTTCACCGCTTTGGTGTAGTTGAATACACGTTCTGGTGTATCTTCCGTGAAGTCGTCCGCATGCAAGCATGAAATGCCCAACTCCAAAGGGGCATCGGTCACTTCCGAGATACGAACAGCCAATGAAGCTAACGCCGCAGGTGATTCAGCATGGATAGAAACTATTACCGGAAGTTGTTCTTCCTTAAATTCACGCAGAAGCGTTAACCAATATTCAACGGTTTTTTTCGAATATGTCGTATTGTTCAACATCCCTGTACTGAACAAGTAGGTCTTTTCTGTATGCAATTTTTCTGAGCGCGGGTAAATCGTTTTTGTCACGACCGCCCCTGCGCCGTGAGCGATGAACTGGCGAATATTTTTAGCTTGATCAGAAAGCAAACCCGACCCAACAATAATTGGGTTTTTTATCTTCATTCCTAAAACATCATAGGTTGGTTCAATAACTTGATTTTCCATCGTAACTCCACAAATTACCCATTCAAGCAAACTTGCTATTAACCCGCCTCTTAATTCAGTAGAGAGGCGGTATATCCTTAAAAGGCGCTCAATAGCTACCTACTCAACTGCAAAATTCCTGAAAATCTCACCAATTTGCCGCGGATTATGACGAAAATCGTGAATGTCCAATTTCGACAAATTGCAAATATGTTCCAACCCCTTCAACAAATGACTACCACCACGCACAATCGGTAGTTGAGTGATCAATAAGACAGGCCGTTTCAGGGCGGAAGCCCAACCAAGTTCAATATGTGTACCATCAGTACGCAATAATTCCTCGCCTTGATGAACCGGAAGAATGGGCATGAAATAATCACACTGCTGCATCCATTGAAAATCCCGTTTCGATACCATCTCCGGCGTATAATGGGGGGTATCAATGCCGAATTTCTCAGTTAAATGTGCCGAAAATACCTTGCCATTCAGTGTCTCTACCGTCTTAACCGCCAATTGGATGGTCATTCTCAACTCTTCATGAAAACCACCATCGTAAATTGCGGATTGAATCGGCCCACCAATGAAAACGCTTTTGTTTGCCAACGGCATAACGCTCTCCTTAATTTTCTTTACCCAACAGACTATGAGCCGTCGTTTCAAAGCACCGAACTCAGCACAGCCAGAGGATAGGATGCTTAATAATTCAATAAGTTATCACTCACAATGGGCCAGTTTTATCTAGCTATATCGAGGAAGCAGGTTGTTTTCCTCAAGTTCATCCAAGCTATCCTCAAATGCCAAATAAACTTTTTCCAGATGAGCGTCATCATGTGCATCAGAGATAAACCAGCAACGCCATTCCCAGATATAAACCCCTCTCATCAACAGGTTGTAGTAAAGCAAATCCATGTTGTCACGATGAATTAATCTAAAAAATGAGGAAAATGCTCTTGCTTCGATGGGAACCCGACGATTTAAGAACAGTTGGTTCAAACGCGAAACAAACCATTCAGTACGTTGAGTCAATGCTTTGGTAAAAGATTCCCCTCTCCTTTTGATCTCCAGTAAAGTGGCTTTCGCCGCGGCCATGCAAAGCGGATGTTGAAAATAGGTTCCACCAAAGAATGTCGGCTCCGCTGCGGGGAAGCTATCATCGTTGAAATTCCAGTTTCCACCGTCAATCGAATCAAGCATATTTTTCCTGCCGGTAATGACGCCCAATGGCATTCCACCACCTATCGTTTTGCCATAGGTGACAATATCCGCCTCAATGCCGAATAACCCCTGAATACCCGCAGGATGGGTTCTGAAACCTGTCACAATTTCGTCAAATATCAGCAGAATATCTAATTCTCTGGTCACTTGACGCAAACGTCGCAAGTAATCTGGATTGCTCAGTCCTGGGTCACGAGTTGGTACCGGTTCTACCAGCACCGCGGCGATATCAGCGCTATTCGTTTTGAGAAACTCAATGGCTTCATCGGAAGCAAACTCAAACACTGAAACATCCGCAACCATATTTTCAGGTATGCCCACCGAAACGGGTTTTGTCGTATTAACTTCATCATATTCACTGGCTCTCGCCAGTACCGCATCCCAATGTCCGTGGTAACTGCTAGAAAAAAGAACAATATGGTTACGACGAGTAAGCGCCCGAGCCGCCCGCACCGTATTCATCACCGCTTCGGTTCCACTGTTGACAAAAGCAACGCGATCCATGCCAGTAATCTCTTTGATCAGTTCCGCCACTTCTAAGCCTATCTCATGCCGAGTTCCCAAACCAAAACCGTTGTCTATTTGCTGAGTAAGCGCTTTAACTACAAAGGGTGGGCTATGACCAAACAGATGCGCGCCAAACCCCATCGTCATATCAATGTAATCATTGCCATCAATATCCTGGACGATAGGCCCGGCAAACTTGGTGCAAACAATCGGGTAAAGTAGCTCTTTTATGGAGGGTTTAAAGCCAATCCCAGAACGGCTATCAGCAATATTTTTACGCACCGCTACCGAATGCGTTTTGGATTTAATCGTTCGCTGGTTATATTTAGATATGAATGAAGCCAGATATTTTTTTCTATCCTCAGATTCAATCGGTAGCGCACTTCTCGACATCCATTGAAAAAAGCGTTCTTTGTTAGCCGGTGGAATATCTGGCATATCCGATTGATCAGCCAAGACAGGTTGCGGCCGAATTACCGCATGGTTATCTTCTACAACCCTATTTTTATCCTCCATAATATTACTTTTATCCGCCAGCAAAATATATTCACTGAGTTGACGAACCGTTTGTAATTCTGCGAAAAATTGCCGTACTGAAAGTTTTATACCAAATCGTTTATGGATGGGTTCCAATGCTTCAAATAACAGCAGTGATTCCGCTCCCAATTCAACTAACGGTATTTCCAGTTTTATCTCTTCTTTCGGTAAACCAAATGTTTCTGCAAAAATAGCGATTATTTCTCTCTGAATAATTTCAATATTACTCATATCAACCTCACTTTCCTCAAAATGAAGACGATCTCTACCGGTTTTACAGCTCAGATTGCCGTTCTTTCAAATGGATAAGTTGGAAGCGGGAGCCGTTTACGATATTCGCTCTGGTAAAAAATATCCCAATTGATACTTCCCCCGGCCTGCCAAACAGAGGCAGGCGAAATATACATCTCTTGCAGTTCACTCAACGCAGGGGCTATCAGCAGAGCTTTATCTAGCAGGCCCGATATCAGTTCATGGATATCACGTGCGATAATCGCCTTGCGTATGGGTAGATGTCGTCGGCCACGCTGCAAGGTAAATGCCACATCAGCAATATTCACGGCTGAATGCTGTTCAAGGTATTTCACTAAATCCAAAATTTTTTGCGCTAACGCTGTCTCGGTACGTGCGCTCAGCGGGATCAGATGTGCTGTCGCCGAGGAAGGTGCGTCAGGCTTTGCCGCCGGTGGTTCGGCAACGATAACATGAACATTGGTGCCACCGATCCCAAACGAGCTAACACCGGCAATTCTCGCCGCCTTATCGTTATCCCAATCTCTGGATTCAGTAGGCACATAAAACGGGGACTCAGGGTCCCGCAGTTCAGCACAAGGAGATTCACAATTCATTGATGGCGGAATAATGCCTAAGTTGACAGCATAGATGGCTTTTATCAGCCCGGCGATACCTGATGCACAATCAGCATGACCAAGATTGGATTTAATCGAACCTAAAGCACACGATCTGGCCGCTACATCAGCAAATACACGCCCTAGCGCCCGTAATTCAATCCCATCACCAACAGGTGTGCCAGTCCCATGCGCTTCAATCAAACCGATCTGCTCAGCTCGGACATCAGCCGCAGCAAGCGCACGACGGATCACCTGCTCCTGACCTGAAACTCCCGGAGCGCTATAACCCGCTTTGACCGCCCCATCGTTGTTGATTGCCGATCCCTTGATAACCGCCAAAATCGGCTCGCCATTAAGTAGAGCATCCTCCAGACGGCGTAATACCACGAATGCGGTAGCATCAGAGAAAATCGTACCGTCAGCTTTCTCGTCGAACGCGCAAACTCGCCCTGTCGGGGACAATATTCCCCCTGCATGGTAAACATAGCCAACATGAGCGGGATACCTGACGCAAACACCACCCGCCAACGCCATGTCACTTTCACCTAGCAACAAGCTGTTGCAAGCCATGTGCACAGCAACCAGCGAACCTGAACAAAAAGTGCCTACACTGACAGCAGGCCCTGAGCAATTGAGCTTATACGCCACACGCGTTGCCAAAGCATCGACGGAACTTCCGCCAAATAGCAGCATGGCGTCAGCCGGAGAAGGGTTCAGCGTCGATATATCGGCCTGCCAGGTACTCCGGCGAGAACCGACAAACACTGAACAGATCCCTGCGTCTGCCCCGCTGGAATAACCACTCAGTTCAAGTGCCTCATGGCAAACCTCCAGACAAATCCGTTGCTGAGGGTCCATTTTAGAAACTTCTCTCGGCATCATTTGAAAATAGCTATAATCAAATGCCTCTGGCGCTTGAAGGTACGCACCACGCGGAACGTAATGCAATCCGGTTTCATCAGTATTAACGTCCCGATCATGAAGTTCTTGATTGGTATAACTCGAAATCAGTTCTCGTTTCCCTAAGATCGCATCCCAAAGCTCTTGACTCGAATCCGCATTAGGAAAACGTCCAGCTATGCTGGTAATCGCAATATCTGTTGAATAATGCATTTGTGTTTTTGATTCCATGCTAATTCCTTTTCCCGAACATGTTGGTCTTGCTGATCTGCGCTAGAACGCACTGCCTTGATTGCGCTTTTTTTCTATTTACATCGTTTTTTCTACTCGCATCGTTTTTTCTCGACTTGCATCGAAAGAGACGCCACGGTGCTCGATTCGAAAAGATCAACCATAGATACCGCAACATTAAAATGAGCATTAACCTGTCTCACCAACTCAGCCCCAACCAGTGAATCTCCCCCTAAATCGAAAAAGTTCGATTCATGATCAACAGGACAGCGCAGTACACCATGCCAAATGGCTGTCATATCATCGATAATGGATTTATTTGATGCCGGGGGAGACGCCGTTGCAGACTGCGTCGTATCCACTGGCAGTGAATTTTCCACCACATCATGCAATCGCTCATTCAACGGTACGGTGGAGACAGCAAACCGCGGCTCCGCATGGCTGGCTGAGAAAATAATATCCAATGCATTAACAACATCGGCATGACGTAACGGGCGAGCGCGATTGACGCTGTATTTGAAGCTATTTGATTCATCCCAACCTTCCCATCCATCCCAATCAATGGAGAAATAGGGTTTATCCACATGGTGGATTGAAGCAAATGCAGCACAAGCTTCGTTTGCCGCAGCATAAGGCGCAAGCCCCAATCCCCCCGCGAACACTGACAGAGATGAGATAAAACAACCAAACCTTAACGGGCGATCGGCAAATATTTCATGCAAAACAGCCGCCCCTTTTAACTTTGGCCGCATCAATTTTTCCCAAGCATGATGGTCAGAATTTTGCAGCCACTGGATCGCTGCCTGACCAGAAAGCCCGGCGGCATGGACAAAGCAATTAGCTGCCCCCAGTCTGGATTCCACTCGGGCAAGTTCCGCCAGCACACAAGCTTTGTCTGTCACATCAGCGGTAATCACAGCAAAGTCCGCCCCCATATTGCGCAATTGCGCGATCCGTTGGCTCTGCAACGTATCAGATAGGGTGAGATCTCTAGGTGTTTGACCAAGCAGGATAAGTTTCGCGTTACACTTGGTGACCAGATATTGTGCAATGCCAAAACCAACCGTTCCTAATCCTCCGGTCACTAAACAGATCATGTCAGATGAAAGATTTTCGCTAACTGTCGGGCTCACAACGTCAAAATAGCGTTCCCAACGCCAACCCTGACGCATGGCAACTGCGTTGTGATCGTGAGCAGTGAAAAGTTCAGCGACAATATGTTGAGCATCATTAAGAGAGCTAAGTTCTTTGGCAGGTATGTCGATCACTTTCATTATCATGCCGGGCAATTCCTGGCTAATCGCCGAAATCGATGCTAGCGCCGTAGCCCGTTCAATACTCCGTGGTTCACTGCCCATCACGTCAACAAAACCGGGGCCAATCAATGTTAACGACATGGCTTTATTTCCCATTTGGGAAAACGCTTTTACCCAATTAAATAGCGTAAAGGGGAATCGATCTTTTTCTACCGACACGTTATCCGCTGACGGGATATCACCCAAAATGAAGAGGATATGATCGGGCGTATGCACTTGTTGCTCCTGCAACCTTAGCATCAAACGCTGAATATTGATGGGATCATCAACGTTGATGCTAAACGCTGTTTTATGGAAAGCTGTTTCATCGCAAGGAGTGGCACGATCTTCATGCACTTCAAACACATTTTGCCCCAGTTCACGCAGTACATCCGCAATCGGACAAATTTCTTTATCGCTGTTATCGTAGAAAATCAGCCAGTTATGCTTAGTCGCCGATGATGATACCGGCGACAGGCGCTGTGTTCGTTTCCAGCGTTCAACATAAACGCCGACTGACGCGTCGGAAGTTTCAGCGCTTGCTATAGGCTGACCAGAGTAAGACTCTGGGTTGTACTCGGTTAATGTTGAATCTGTGTACCAGCAGCGCCGACGTTGCAAAGGTTGAACCGGTAGTGGAATACGTTGAACAACCTCTCCGCCTCGCAATATCGACCAATCTATCACCACACCACGTTGCCAAAGCTTGCCGACCAGTTTGACTAAAGCCAGATCGTGCTCTGCATGGGCAGTATCCAAACGAATGATATTTTCAGACTTTGCCACGATTTCAGCGAAACTATCCGGCGAATGGTCCAACGCGAATATCACCTCATTTGCTGATATCACTTCATTCTGTTGTAGTAAGCTCGGAGAGACTCCATTAATTAAGAGGGTCCGCACATTATTGCCATCAATCATGCCGTGATGTTTGGACCAAAAACTTCCAGGTGAAGCTATACCACGCTCAGCGAAATTGCCGCGCTCAGCAAAATGCGGTGTCGTATTTCCTGACAACTTATCAACGATTTCAGGCAGTGTCAGTATGCCCAACGAGCAAGCAACAGCAAGGTCGTAACGACTATCGGATATGATGAATATTGGCGTCGAAATCAGCTTCCGCCAGCCATTGATCGCCGCAATCATCGCCACAAGATTGGCAATTTTTCCCTTCTCGCCATCATTTGCTGTCATTTCAGTGATATCGGTTTTACCGATGTGACGGGAAACCTCTGTCGGCAATTCAGCAAGCAACTTATCCACTTCTTGCCAATAGTCGGGTATTTGCATTGATAAAGCAGATCGAATAGCAGGACCGAGTGCCATCACCAGACGTTGTGGTTCAGAGATTTGTGCTGCGACGGTGAAATCTGCATTTCTGATACCATCAATCAACATTTTTACATCTTTAGCATACAAACAGGCTCGATATGGCTGAGCTGCTCGGCCTTCCGCATAAGTAAAAGCTACTTCATCAATGTGTGTATCGGGTTCAGCCTTCAACATTTTTGCCAAATCGGTGCTCAATGTGTTCAAAGCATCGGTATTGCGTCCCCCTAACGGAATAGCTCGCCAGCCAACGCTATTTTTACCTGCCCTTCGTACAGGCGCTTGCTCCAAAATCATGTGAACATTGCTGCCACCGGCACCAAAAGAGCTCACCCCTGCCCGTCGTGGTCCTTTCACCGGCCAGTTAATGAGAGTGGTGTTGATAATGAAAGGACTTTGCTCAAGATTGATAGCAGAGCTGGCCCTGTTGAAAGTCGGATGTGGGGCAATGGTCCCGGTCTTGAGCGCCATTATCGTTTTGGCTAATCCAGCAACCCCCGCCGCCGCCGCTAAATGGCCCACGTTAGCCTTGATCGATCCCAACGCACAAAATCTCTCACGCTCCGTATTCTGACGGAAAGCCTGACAAAGCGCGGCATATTCCACCGAATCCCCAAGTGGTGTTGCAGTACCATGCGCCTCGATCATCCCTAATTCATCCGGCCCCACACCAGAGAGCGCCTGAGCATCCAAAATCAGTTTTCGTTGCCCATCCACCCCCGGTGCCGCAAAGCCAGCCCGCGCTGAGCCATCATTATTTGCCGCTGAACCGAGGATCACCGCGTGGATGGTATCCCCATTGCTAATGGCTTCATCCAATGGCCGTAACGCCACCAGCCCCGCACCATCACCAAAGAAAGTCCCTGATGCCTTCTCATCAAACGGTCTACAATAGCCATCCTCTGAGAAGATCATATCGTTTTGGTAAAAATAACCCGGTCGAGAATAGGTACACACAGAAACACCACCGGCAAAAGCAATCTCGCACTCACCAAGCAAGAGGCTCTGTATCGCCATATGAACCGCTGTCAGTGATGTCGAACAGCCGGTCAAGACAGCTACGCTCGGACCGTTAAAACCAAGTTTGTATGAAATCCGGGCCGGGAGATAATCCTTATCATTAGTCAGCATGAGCTCTGTTCCCATTATTGAAACCAGATCACACTCAGATTTAATGACATTCGGCAAATAGGTATTCATCGAACTGCCGGTAAAAACCCCGATACGCGGGCGTCGGAAAGAATTACCATAACCCGTCACTTCGGCCAGTTCCCATGCGCATTCCAGCAGCATTCGATGTTGAGGATCGAGCAATTCAGCTTCTCGCTGGCTGATCGAAAAGAAATCCGGGTCGAACAGATCAATATCCGGTAAACACGAATCGACAGGAACATAATTTTTTGCAGTGAATATATGTCGTGCTACCCCACGGCGAATCAGCTCTTCCTGACTATATCTTTTGGCAAGTATTCGGCCTGCAACAAGATTCTCCCATAGCGCATCTAAACTATTTGCCACAGGTAACCGACAAGTTACGCCAATGATGGCAATCGCATTATCAGACATCAGGTTCCCCTTTCAGCGAATGAGTTTGTTTCTCCTTCAATGCTTTTCTTGCATTCAACGTTTTCTGACGCCGCGTTTGGGTTGGTTTATCCGCAACTTCTACCGGTATCATCGATTGCAGAGGGCTTAAAAGATAATTAGCTAACTTTCGAATAGTTGGAAAACGGAATAAATCTGCAAGTACCAAAGCGCCACATCCCGGTAATTGCACGAGCTGTGCATGGACTTGCGTCAGTGCCAATGAAGTACCGCCAATATTAAAAAATGCGTCATCCAGCCCAACGGTTGATCTTCCCAACACTTCACGCCAAATTCTCGAAATTTCAGCAAAAATCGAATCAGCAGGTAACACCGGTGCCGGTCTCAATGAACTGATATCGGTCAATTGCCCCGCTTTAATCAAGCCATTTAACGCTCTTCTGTCGATTTTATTGTGAGCATTACGCGGCAATTCATCAGCCAACATAATCCTGCTAGGTAACATGTAAATGGGGAGATAAACCTTGAGATGATCACGAATCGCGGATTCTTCGGGAAGCTTATCCTTACTGACAGGGACGAATATCGCGACTAAACGATCGAGCCCTTCGTGAGATTCAATAATAACGGCAGCGTCCGCAATAGCCTGATGGCGATTGAGACAATCCTCAATCTCAGCAATCTCAATTCGATAACCCGAAACTTTTACCTGGTCATCCACGCGGCCGCAAAAATGGATTCGTTCCCCATCCCAGTAGGCTAAATCACCGGTTTTATAGATACGTCCATGATGAATATAGGGATCGGCAATGAAACAGCGATCAGTTAACAGTTCAAGACCAACATAACCACGAGCAACGCCACGACCACCAATGTAAATTTCGCCAACCTCACCTATCGGGGGTGTTTGCCCCGCAGGATTTAAAAGATAGACCGTTGCGAAGTTTAACGGTTTGCCAATGGGGATCACATTGTAGTCAGTCAGTTCTTTCGTTACTTTTTCCACGGTGGTGTAAATTGTTGCTTCCGCCGGGCCATACATATTCCACAATGTCCACCGCTCATCCAAATAAGGCCGAATCGTGGCACTGAGTAGCGCTTCCCCACAAATTACCCAATGCTTTATCGCATAAGCTCTTGGCCGAGCCTGAAACTCAGATAACAGGCTTTTCAAACTGGATGGCGTCTGGGTGATAATCGTTACCTGCTCTGCTTCAAGAAGATCCAGCAACTTGTCAGGTTGGTTGCGTATATCATCAGGCACAATGACTAAAACCCCACCAGAACACAAAGCCCCCCAAATCTCCCACACAGATAAGTCAAAACTGGCCGCATGGAACCAAGTCCACACCTCGCCTGGCGCGGGGGCCAAATATTCGTCCATTGCGTTAAAACAGGAAACAACATTGTTGTGTTCAACATCAATGCCTTTGGGAATCCCGGTGGAACCGGAAGTGAAGACACTGTATGCGATTGAAGAAGGCGTACAATGATCAAATGTCGAATGATCAACTGGCCCTGACGTCAAGGCGGATTCAGTCGCCGCAATGGTCAACAGCTTAGTTGTACACCAGTTATCTGGATCAACATCAGCGTTAACCACAACAAGCCTCATCTCTGATTGCTCGACAATCTGCGCCAGACGGTTCTGGGGCAACCTGGGATCTAACGGTACGTATCCCGCGCCCGCACGCATAATACCAAGCATGGCCACCACTGCTTCCAGTGACGGTAACAATGCAATCCCGACACGATCACCGGGTACCACCCCATGTTGTATAAGCTGAACCGCGACCTCCAGCGACCAACGCTGCAAATCCAAATAAGTTAATGTATCGGCACCATAACGAATCGCTACTGACGCCGCTTGTTGCGTTACTCGTTGATCAAAAAGCGAAACGAGAGTTTGGTTTGACACTTCCGGGAGAGCATTAGAATTAATCGGACCAAATGGCAGATTGTAATCCTCTGATTTTGGTGCCAACAAAGTATTAATCTCTTCATCAGGATCTGCTATCAGCATCTCAAGCACTTGCTCGAAGCGCTCGGCAAATATCCGAAGACCTAAATGTGAAAAAAAATGTTTATCCGCTTTAAACTCACATCTTAAGTGGGAACCGGCATCTAAAAACAGCAGTTCAATATCAAGCAAGCCTTCCTGCTGACAAACCCTGAATGGGGAAATAGTCCGTCCCGCCCATGATGCCTGAACAGAATCGTCAGCCATCTCCAGCATCATCCAACGCGATTGCCCCACCTGCCCTAACATATTCACCGCAACCTGAAACAGTGGGTTACGATCATCATATCGTTCCACAGCCAAGTGTTCGACTATTTGGCTGAGACAAAAATTTCGATTATCAAGGGCGGATAACAATCGCTCCTTCGCCGCCAATAGGAAGTGACGAAATGTCTGCTCGACGGATAAACGTATGGGCAATGTATTAAACAAACAGCCGACAATGTGCTGATGAACCGAGTGACGCATCGACACCGGCACCCCCATAACGATATCGGCAGCTTTTGTCTCTCTGGCAATGTAAGCACTCCATGCGGCTAACATGACCGTAAAAACCGATCCACCTATTCCTGAGGCAAGCCGCTTGATTCTTTGGGTTGTCTCTTCATCAATGTTAAACAGAATGGATGACTTGTCACTAGGGCCTTTGCGCCAAAAACTATCCCATTGCAATACGGCTGGCGGCTGCTTTAAACATTCACTCCAATAAACTTTCGATTCCGCCGCCGCTTCACTTTGGTAATACTCTTGTTCTTTGACGGCATAATCCTTGAAATCCTCAGCAGGCGGCAACCAGGAATCCTCATCTTCACCAAGTTCAGCCAGATAATAATGTTCAAGCTGATCCCACATCAGCCCCATAGAAGTAAAATCCGACACAATATGGTGAACACACATATGTAAAACATATTCTTCCGCACTGACGACGTAGATACCAAAACGCAAACACGACGCTTTTTCTAATTGAAAAGGGATGGAATGAAAGTTCTGAACTGCATCTTCAAGCGCCTCCCGGTTCAAGTTCGTTGCGTCGAAAACCTCCAATACCGGCGGCAAGTGTTCGTTAATGACCAACCTTGGCTCGCCATTCACATTAACGAAGGTGCTTCTCAGGGTAGCATTCTTGGAAACGAGCCGGTTGACCGCATAGCGAAAAACATCGATTTGAAATGATCCGTGAACACGGAATGCCATAGAAATATTATATTGGGAATTGCCAGGGGTATAATTGTCAATGAACCATAAAGCTTTTTGCTGCATGGACAGCAATTCTTCATCATCAGTCTGTGGATAATCTTTATACATAACGTGTCAAGCTCCATAAATACTTAAACAGTATCCCTACCCTCTGGCTAAACCAGCCTCGTTACGGAGAGGGCAAAGTTTGTGCTTGGTGTTACTCCATCAATCAACGGCCCGTCAGAAATAGCGTTTCAACTTTTCAACCAGCTCAGAAATGCTACAGTCGTCAAAAAAGACCGACATAGGGACTAATTTCCCAATGATCCCACGCAGCCGCTGAGCAATCGTAACGGCTGACATGGAGTCCATATCAATTTCACTCAACTTCGTGTCGGCAGTCACGTTTCCTCCTGCAACCAATTTTTTCAGCTCTTCTATCACGATTTCAGTCATTGCCTGACGTTGCTCTTCATGGGAAGGTTTTTCTGACGTGACCATAACATCATCACTTTGCTTAGAACCGAAAGCAGACTCTATATCATTCATCGGCTCTTGCTGGTAAATCAGCCGCTCCAGCGCAACCTGACTAAAGTTGCCGGCAATCAGCCCGGCATAATGAGCAATATCCGCTCTGATGATAGTATCCATGACATTGTTAATATCACCCTCAAGCTCCCATGCGATCGCCGTGCCTGGTACCCCAATCGCCCTCCGATATCTCATCAATGCATCCACGAATGCGTTCGCGGCAGCCTCTGCCCCCTGACCTGCAACGCCAATAATCTCTGACAGTGGGGAAAATGTAATGAATCCATCCAAGCTTAGCTCTTGAGCTGCCAGATGTAGGTTCCAGATTCCCGCTATTTTCTGGCGGAAAATTTTTTCAACCGAATGGCTGTTTAACGTGGTAAGCAGAGCGCCTTCAACAACGCTTGCCAAATGGTAGATCCCCCGTAAAGGGTGCCCTGTTCTATCGATACGTCGCAATACCGCTTTGACGTCCTCAATATCAGCTACATCACCTTGGAACAAACGAAGATTGTAACCCTGTGCTTTTCGCTGTTCAGACTCAGTAATTAAATTAACCGACGGAGCGGAGTGCCCCATCAACGTGACGTGCCTCGCCCCGGCTGCAAACAGATTCTCGGCCAAAATACGCCCGGTATCGCCAAATCCGCCGGTGATAAGATAGTGCGCATTCTGTTTTATCTCCGTCTTTTCTTGGCTAACCGCTAACGGTCCAACCTGACGCTGCCAAGTACATTGATCACGAACGAGAAACTCTCTCTGTTGATGCTGATTTGCCATGATGGCAAGCACCGATGTTATCTCTTCGTCCCCAATCGGTTTAATCGGCAAATCAATCAAGCCAACTTCAATAGAGGGGTACTCTTTAGCAATGACCCGGCCTAATCCCCATAAACCACTACCAGACAAACCTACCGTATTAAATTGCTCGCCGGGCACCTGCACACCTTGAGTAAGAACCCACAGTTGCGTTTTTGCTTCGTGATAGCGCTCGGCAATTCTGTTAGCAATAAGACGTAAACTTTCTAACTCACGTAATTCATTAGTCACAATATCCGCAGCGTTCAAGAACTCCTTGTGGCTAGCTAAATAGATCAGGGTGTCCGTGTTCCCTATTGAGCCAATTTGAGGGGCAGGATCTGCAACAAGATCAATACCAACAACATTAATTCCCTTCGCCTCAAGTAATTCCTTCACACGGTGAGTAAAATCGGCATTTCCACTAATGACAGTACATTGAGTTAATAACGGAGCATTGGGCAATACGATATTACGTTTCACCCAATCCAGATTGAATAGTTGCATGCCACTCTTCTCCAAATCACGAAACAAAACATCACACATGACGCATCAGGCTTTCGTTCCCATGCGTCAAATCTTATGCCCATAAAAGGCGAAAAAACGGTGAGATATGCTATTAATAACCAGAGAAAAATGGCTGTTCAATTCCAAGTTCCCCAATCATTTCTAACCAAAGATCCATTAAACGAGGTGGTAAAATCTGTAGATGGCAATCTGGTCTGGAAGAAATAGTGACCTCCATCGTATCAGCATAGATCTCTATATCCATGCTCAATGGTATCTCTTGCGCATCTTGCTCAGGTTTCCCAATACGTATTTTTTCAGGCGACAGTTCATAACCAATAACATTGGGAGACCGTCGTTGATCACCAACGAAATTGAAAGAAATTGCAGGAAGTTCAGGCCATCCAAAGACGGAATTAGGCACAAAGTAAGTCGCAGCATAATCCGCCGCTTTTTCCATCGCGTTATTAGATTCTTGTACCGCGTGCTGGAGAGTGCTGTCCAACGATGGCTCTGGATCAATATTAAACTTAACTGTGATTGGAAATGATACTGACCCGACCAGATGAGCCACCGAGGTTTCCCAATATCCCACAAAATGAGGACTGACCCATAACAGCATATTCAGGCTGCCCTTCCCAAAAACAGCCGCCAGCGCCTTTAACCAACCACCTAACAACAGATCCGCAACACTGACACGATGTCGCTTAGCTAAAAGTCGTATCCTATTTAAGGCTTCACCATCAAGCTGCCTGACTTCTGTGATGGCCTCAGACAATCTGCTAATAGGTAGTGATTCAACACTCCGCCCACCGAGAATATTCAAGGTAGGCTGTTCAACTTGCTGTTCATCATCAGGGATAACAGCTTTTACGATTTGCCGATGTCGATCGTACAACTCAGCACAAAATTGCTCATAATTTGTGGCATTCTCAAATGCAAGGGGCTGACCACTCACTGACATTCGGTATGCCTTGGAAAGATCTCGCCATAAGATCCTGCTGGAAATACCGTCACAAACCAGATGATTGAATATCAATACTAATCTTTGATCACGGGCGCAATTGCCATCAAACAGGCAGTAACGCAATAACGGCGAATTTGCCAAATTCATAGCAGCCCTAACCTCAGCAATGTAGTTTGATATTAAGCGTCGGCGATCACATGGATTATCGGTTTGCTCTCTGACTTCAAAAGCTTGATGCAATAATTCACGGCTAGGCGGCACGAAATCCATCTTCATATCCATCCCGCTACCGACAAACCGTGCTCTCAGAACAGAATACTTATTCAATAGATATTCAATCGCTACCTTAAGGTGTGCCGATTCCAGTCGCTCCAAAGGCATTAATACTTCACCGACACATAACTGATCAACGTTCAGCGAATATCGCAAATCATATAATTGCCCTAATTGAACACGCATAATATTCACCTTTCCATTGCAAGCCCTGCGGGCAGAAACGAAATTAAAACGTTGTGCAGACTCCATACTCTTCTGCATACCAACTAGTCGAATAACACAGCGTTTACTTTTGACTACCAGAGAAAGCGAACATGCAGAGTAAAAAAACGGGAATTGATAGCCCGGCTACCCCGCATGGAATGATAATTAGCATCAATTACTAAGGTACTAAAAACAAAGTGACAATTTTAAAAGTAGCAATAAAAAAAGAAACCTCCACGAATCAATCCAGATATTTGAGCTGGACCAAAATAATTAATCCATTATTACTATTAAATAAGTAATCTGGTTAACGTTTTGCTTTAACCATATCTTCACTTTCCGGTTTTTATGAATGCCATAGTTATTTCAAATCAACGTTATTTAAAATCAACGTGATACTTTCTACATGGCGATATTGAAAATTCATTTCCTTTAACAGGGTGATAAGTTAAAAAAATAACTTTTAATCACAGTTTAAAACCTGTTCTGGTTTTGTGGGTATTTCAATTAAGGGCTTTGGAATTTGATATTTATGGCCGTACCTTTAATCGACAAGCGCCGGTCGGGCAACCACAATTAACAAGGTGTCCCTCCAGCGCGGCAGGTACTCCTTGTATATTGAATAAGTTAGAACCTTCCGCAATCGCGCCGGTTTGTTTACAGGCAGGACAAAACACCGAGTCGCCTTTACAGGCAACCGATAGTTGTTGGTTTACCAAATCGGAACCCTTTAAAACCTCGCCTCCGGTTGTTGTGGTATCACCTTATTTTCCGGTGAATATTTTCTTAACCCTTTAAATTCATGATGGTGAAAACGCAGGTGAGTGCCGAACTCCTTCCGAAAGCGCCGGTAACAGGCCAGAATGCGCTGTTTTTCCTCCTGGGTGTGCCCCGTTTAAAAAACAGAGTGATAGAAATCCCAAGACGAGAAACAGTCAGTCCATCGCCATTGAGGAAGGCAAACACGGTCAGTTGTGATTTCAACTGGGCAAAGTAATCTACAGTTTCCATCATATTCTCCATGAACTATGAGGCAGTGGATAATCTGTTATTCCCACATACTTGCCGCTTCCCGTACCAGATGCCAGAGGGTTGTGCCCGTCTCTGCACCTTCAACATCAAAAGACATCGCACCCTGAGCAAAGAAGTACTGCTGGCCAGGCAGGCTGTCGGTTTGCCAGATCCCGCTGACCAGTGCCGGATGGTCACCTCTCAAAGGGGTCACTTGTAGCGGTCCCCGGTCATAACGGGCATACCAGGCCAGGGTGGAAATATCATCAAAATGACCTTCACCATAAAAGTGCAGGGAATGGCCTTCACGGGGAATGACCCGTATCGGACGTATCAGTTGGTTAATAGCAAAATAACTCTCCGGGACACTGCCCGGCAGTGGCGTTAAGTTCGGGTATTGACCGGCCCGGATTATCAGACCATTGGAATAAGAACTAATCACCACATCCCGGTAGGGGCGCAGCACCTGACGTATCCAGAATTCTCCACCCAGTCGGTTTACAAATCGTTTGGACAGCAGGGTGATCCAGTTAATGCCACGGATGGAGTGTTCATACTGTAATTTAGCTGTGAACACTGCGGAGTTCACTTGCAGGGAAGGGTAACGTTGCGCCAGTTGATACTCTAAAGGAAAGTAGTCATAGAAGTCGTTGGGTAAGACCAAACTGTAGCCACAGTCCCCACTGTCCGGTTCGAGTTGGTCACACAGAAAGTCCAGCCAGTCTATAAACCGGGTCATACCATCCTGTCCTTTCAAATAATCCCAAGGCAGTGTCAGGCTTAGGTAAGAGCTATCATCGTCACCATCTATTTCTCTGGAATCCAGATAACGCATCAGATAACGAGGTGCCTCATCTTCATTTTTGGCATCACTGACCACCCAACCAGAAAACTGATTTTTTTTCTGATTAAGAATGCTTTCTTCCACTTTGGCAACATTTTCCGGTGAATATTTTCTTAACCCTTTAAATTCATGACGGTGAAAACGCAGGTGAGTGCCGAACTCCTCCCGAAAGCGCCGGTAACAGGCCAGAATGCGCTGTTTTTTCTCCTGGGTGTAGCCCTGTTTAAAAAACAGGGTAATCGAGAGACCCAGACGAGAAACAGTCAGCCCATCGCCATTGAGGAAAGTAAACGCGGTCAGTTGTGATTTCAACTGGGCAAAGTAATCTACAATTTCCATCATTTTCTCCATGAACTATGAGGCAGTGGATAATCTGTTATTCCCACATACTTGCCGCTTCCCGTACCAGATGCCAGAGGGTTGTGCCCGTCTCTGCACCTTCAACATCAAAAGACATCGCCCCCTGAGCAAAGAAGTACTGCTGGCCAGGCAGGCTATCGGTTTGCCAGATCCCGCTGACCAGTGCCGGATGATCACCTCTCAAAGGGGTCACTTGTAGCGGTCCCCGGTCATAACGGGCATACCAGGCCAGGGTGGAAATATCATCAAAATGCCCTTCACCATAAAAGTGCAGGGAATGGCCTTCACGGGGAATGACCCGTATCGGACGTATCAGTTGGTTAATAGCAAAATAACTCTCCGGGACACTGCCCGGCAGTGGCGTTAAGTTCGGGTATTGACCGGCCCGGATTATCAGACCATTGGAATAAGAACTAATCACCACATCCCGGTAGGGGCGCAGCACCTGACGTATCCAGAATTCTCCACCCAGTCGGTTTACAAATCGTTTGGACAGCAGGGTGATCCAATTAATGCCACGGATGGAATGCCCATACTGTAATTTAGCTGTGAACACTGCGGAGTTAACTTGCAAGGAAGGGTAACGTTGCGCCAGTTGATACTCTAAAGGAAAGTAGTCATAGAAGTCATTGGGTAAGACCAGACAGTAGCCACAGTCACCACTGTCCGGTTCGAGTTGTTCACACAGAAACTCCAGCCAGGCCATAAAGCGAGCCATGCCCTCTTGTTCTTTTAGATAATCCCAGGGCAACACCAGACTAAGGTATGAACTACTGTTATCGCCATTAGCTTCATCGGAATCCAGATAACGCATCAGGTAATGAGGTGCCTCATCTTCATTTTTGGCATCACTGACCACCCAACCACAAGGCTGGTTTTTTTTCTGATTCAGAATACCCTCTTCCACTTTGGCAATATTTTCTGGGGAATATTTTTTTAACCCTTTAAATTCATGACGGTGAAAACGCAGGTGAGTGCCGAACTCCTCCCGAAAGCGCCGGTAACAAGCCAGAATGCGCTGTTTTTTCTCTAGGGTGTAACCCTGTTTAAAAAACAGGGTAATCGAGAGGCCCAGACGAGAAACAGTCAGTCCATCGCCATTGAGGAAGGTAAACGCGGTCAGTTGTGATTTCAACTGGGCAAAGTAATCTGAAGTATCCATATTTTCTCCGTTAATTATGAAGCGGTGGCGAATGTCACACTCGCCAATATTGCCAGGACGGCGGCTAACGCGGCGGCGCTAACTGCGGCAGCGGCAGCTAAAATTTCCACCAGTGCAATCAGCGCGGCAGCGACGGCAAGAGTGACTAGGATAACAACGGCAACACCGGCAATAATCACCACCACTTCCAGCATGCCTTCCCCCACCTCTTTTAATATCTGCATCCAGCTAATGTTTTTTAGCTCTTCCAGGGTGATATCTGAGCCTTGTTGTACAGTCTGCCACCGGGCTTTTATCTCACTCTCCGTCCAGGTCACGATTTTCCCCGTTTGTTCATTAACCCAGGAAAACGCGTAACTGATCTGATGGCTTATCGGGTCAATAATCTCTTCACACACCCACTTGCCGGTTTGATTGAGCCAGGTACCAAACTGGGCAAGAAGCTCCCGGGTACTGTCGCGGACATAATTCAGCCCATTTTCGGCCAGACCCGCCACCTCCTGCCCAAGAACAACCCAGTCTTCATAGCTGGATAAAAACGACCAGCGGGAAGTGCTGAGAAGCGGTGGATTTTTTGTCAGGGGTTGCGGAATGGTCCCCGGCACACCCTCTGCGGGAGGGGTGGGTAAAGCTTCATCATCAGGAGGCGAACCGGGCGGCAGTGGGGCCAGTGGGATCGGATTTTTATAATGTTGGGAACCGGGCTGATAATGTTTTCGCCATGCTTCATCATACTGTTTTTGTTCCTCAGTACGGTTATCAATGATACGCATCACCCCAAAACGTTTTTCTGTCGCAATCTGGATGTAATCAGCTTGTTGTGCCTGAGTTAGGTCATCCCCCGGAAATTTCACCTCAATCAGCATTTTCAGATTATCGGGATGCACAGAACCATCAAAGTAGGTGGCATTTCTGCCCGGCCAACGGATAGCTTCATCTTCAACCAGAATAATATCGGGGCGGCGAATGCGTAAAACACCAAATTTCTCCGCGTCTTCGGCAGAAGGCCGGGCAAACGGATTACTGGATTGCGGTAAATTATCACCATAACGCCGCTTAGAGTCTTGACTGGTTGCCAGCATGGGTAAGGGGACATCTTGCTCTCCTCGGATAGCAAACACCACTTCTGCTTTATAGGGCCACAGGAAGTCATGTTTAAATTCCTCAACCTTAATCAACCCACTCATAATGACTTGATTAAGAAAGCGAATAGCGCCCATTTTGGTGACGATCATTGCCGGCAAACGCAGAGCGTATTCGGCTTTTCTCGCCAGATAACAGGGATCTTCATCGGCGGGAAAGACCCCTATTTCCATCGTACAGGTGATTGATGTGACAGCCGGGCACATCTTGCCGTTGTTGGATATTGCCATACTTATTCCTCCGTAAATTCCATAATATGCTCTACCGGTGTGTTATCACTGGCCTGATATAAGGTTTGCTTCGGTTTCGGTGGGTTTTCTGGTGAACGCAGTTGCAGATTTTCTTCTGCCGCACTCTGCACAGTCACTGTTCTGCCCAGCGAATCAGTTTTACCCGGGATAACCTGACCATCGCCGGTGGTGATGGTGTAGGGGACATTCACCAGCGGCTTATCGCTGTGCTCACTGAGCAGGGTATAGCGGGCGGAGTAGTCAAACAGCGCACCGGCGGGTTTCTTGCCGGTGATATGGTCAGTCATGGTGATGCTGACCCCTTCGATGCGGATATTGCCCATCGGATCAATAACTATCTGACCGCCTGCGTTCCCAATGATGATTTGCCCGCTTTCAGAGTGCACCGTGATAGGTTTACCTACGGTAATTTGCTGGTTATCGGCGATGTTTAATTGATGGCTTTTACCAATGGAAAGGGCTTGCTGACCTTTAATAGTCACCGTTTGATTCTGACCAACTTCAAGCGTCTGGCCGCCCTGCACGGCTTCATCATCATCATTTTTAATTATCGCGGTGCGGTTATGCGCCACTTCTGTTTGCTGGTCATAGCCTATCTGCGTGGTTTTATCCCGGAGAATCTGCGTATTCATATCCCGCTGAGCATGAATAAACACTTCCTCGCTTCCTCTGGCATCCTCAAAGCGCAGTTCATTAAATCCCTGTCCTCCATGAGTCCGGGTTTTAAAAGTGGTTTGGGGCAGTGCGCCAATTCGGCAGGTGAAAACTAATCCATCCATATTTGAACCCCTACATAATTGAACCATTATCCTGAAACGGGGATAACGCAGGAGGCTATTAAGCGAGCCATTACATGCGGCTCTTTTAAATAGCGCCGGTCTGTTCCGCGGTAAAAAAATGACAGCGTAAAATAGCCATCATTTAATACGTGGCGTTAGAGAGAACAATAGACCGCTTCCAACTGAGTAGGATGGAGTGGAGACAAATAACAGAGAATTTCACTCTCTAAATATTATGACCACAAGAGCACGATATTTATCAGATGAATATGAAAAGAATGTGATTAATATCACATAAAATGGTTAATTAATCGCCATCAATGAATGGAATGAATAAAAAAAGGGTCACTGGGTTGAATACCAAGGCGAAACCCAAGCGTACCCATGAAACTAAATGAGGAAGGGAACCCGCAAAAATGCGGTTCCCTTATTCAACTATTAACTTCCGATTACGAAACGACGGGTGCAATCAATCCAGCTCACCTATTTCACTGACGATGAATCACAGCATGAGATGCATCACTCTGTGAGGCGCGGCGGAAATTGAACCACACCAACGCCGCCATCATCAGGAGAAATAGCGACGCAGCGCCCATCACAGAAAAAACAGCATCGTCGAACGCTGACTTAGCAAGGCTAACCAAAGCCTGCCCCGCATCCGGCACCATATCTTTTGCCGCAATCAACGCGCCATCAATACCATCTTTAGCCACATCGTAGATTGGGGAATCCTCTGGAATGTCAATAAAGTAGCTATAGATGAATGACATAATGCTACCCATGATCGCAATGCCCAATCCACCGCCCAATTCATAGGAAACTTCTTCAACGGACGCCGCCATACCCGCCCGATTTGGCGGTGCAGCCTGCATGATAGTACTGGATGCAGCGGTCATTGTTGCTCCAAGACACATACCGAGCACAAAAAAGCAAACTACCTGCACAGGCAGAGGCGCTGAAAAACTCGCCATGAGCGCCAGTATGGCAATGGCGTACATCAACAACGAGGTTATGAGGAATCGAGCACTGCCCAAACGAGGAAGAACCCAGCCACTCACCGGACTTGCGACAATCGCGCCCAATGAGAATGGCAGAAAATAGAGCCCGGATTGCAAAGGCGTTAATGACAATACCAGTTGCAAACGTTGGCTTAACACCAGATTAAGTCCCATCAAACAAGCGGAAGCCACCAGCCCGGCGATAACCGCGGATGAGAAAGCCGGGCTTTTGAACAGGTCAAAATCAATCAACGGATGCACACTGCGTTTTTGCCGTCGAATGAACAACGTCAGAAAACCTATCGTCAGGGTGGCAGTTATCAATATCCCGATATAGGAGGGCTGCCGTTTGGCAAATTCCTTGATGGCATAGGCGAAGCTTATCAAGACAACCATGATCTGCAATGAGCCAATCAGATCCCACGGATGAGACGAATCTGTCTTCGCCGTTGGGACAAACAACCACGACAGAATGAGTGTCAAAATCACCAAAGGAACGTTGATCAGAAACACCGATCCCCACCAAAAATATTCAAGCAATAAACCGCCAATCAGGGGACCTATTGCCGCGCCGCCAGAGGCAACCGCCGTCCAGATCCCAATGGCAAATGATTTCTCGTCTTCATCTTCGAATGTCAAAGCGATAATCGACAGTGTGGCAGGCATCATGATTGCCGCCCCAACGCCTAATAACGCCCGAGCAACAACCAACATCTCCGGCGAATAAGCGTAGGCCGCCGCCAAGGATGAGAAGCCAAAAACGATGAGACCGTAAACAAACAACCGTTTATGCCCGATGCGATCTCCCAAGGTACCCGCACCTAGCAACAACCCAGAGACGATAAGAGGATAGATATTCACTATCCATAACTTTTCCGTTGTATTCGCCCCCAAGCTGTGGGTCAGACTCGGTAACGCGGTATATAACACTGTCATATCGATAGCAACCAGCGATAACGCGACTGAAACAGCAGTGAGCACCCACCATTTCTTTATGATATTCATTTCATCCATTCTATATGTCATCTCCAGGAAATCCGGTGTCATTTATACGCAATGATTATCATACTCTTGCAATAAATCGTTAACGTTAACGCTAAGAGTGATATCACGTTTCAACTTTTTGTTTAATTCCGTTTCTGTTACCCCCTGAATAGTGCCTTGATCAACAAGCTTAGCCACTCGACTACGTGACAATGCAAGCTTTTTGGTCAAGATTGAGATCAATCTGATAGGAATGGGATATTCAAGCTGTATTGTGATCTCTGCCGCTGGAATTTGAGCGATGTCCTGAAGCTCTTTACCTTCGATGATAAAGTCAGGCGCAGCGCCGAGTTCAGCTCTATTTTTTGCCAATACGCGATAATCAAACGCATATCGCCGTATTTCATCTTGATCATTATGCAAAAACCGTTCATACAAATTGCTTTCCAATTTGTTGACATGAATCCTGGAAAAAATATCAATATTCCAAGTGTAATCACACTTTTCACATTTATAGATACTCCAAACATCTAAAACTTTTTTTTGCGCATTAACCCTAAAAGTGCCGGCTGGATAAAACTCCTTTTTTACTTCACAGCCAGGGCAACGTTTCAAAATGGCCTGATAGCCTACAGGCCTTACTAACCAGATAACATTTCTATTTGTCATGATAGATCCACGTTTAAATTGGTTAAGTTAGTTACTAGTTACGGCTAAATTGGTCAATTTCACATCTGAATTTGATGATATTCTATAACATCAGATCTTGAAACCCTTTATCAATTCGTTGCTTAGCTGGCAGAGAACAGAGAACAGAGAACAGAGAACAGAGAACAGAGAACAGAGAACAGAGAACAGAGAACAGAGAAGCTTGACGTGAATTGCTATAAGCCTGCAAGCAATATTTTTTCTGGGCGGTTTTCTGCATCAAATGCCGTTCATTTCGGGATATCAGCACCATAATAGACATAATTCGATCCGGTTAATGTTATGTGTTGATTTAACGATTGCTCAAATCGTTCAAACCGGATTGAATTCCCTCAACGGGGTAGGCTATTTTGCCGAGCTATTTAATATCGTTAGTTATTTCAATTAATACGTTCCGCTATTTTTTTCATAAAAAAACATCACGAAAGGGGAAAAAAGTGAAACCGAAAAAACTAGAAATTAAAAAATTAATATCGCACCCTCTAGAAAGAGTAAGGATTACATACAAATTCAAAACAATCCCCTAAGAGGGAAATTGTTCGTTATCTTACGGTGAACACGCCATCTTTCCAGTAACTGATTTATCCAGCACGAAGTTTTTTAGCTTGTTTATCAAGCAAGGATAAGAAAGAAAATATCCCCCAAAAGGGATATATCGACTATTAAAGAGAGGGTAAACCTGACCTACGCTACTGTAGGTCAGGCATATCACTGTGATTTTCCTTTATAGAAAAGAAAACAATCATTACTCACGCTTTGGACAATCAATCACGTCGAAATTTTTGCTGTAGCAAATGTACAATTCATCACGATTGATCTGAATGGTTTTGCCCTTCAACGATGGGTTATTTTTCTGGAGGAATTTAATTAACTGCTCATTAGATGGACGATTACTCGGCAATACCAACTCATCGAACAGTTCCTGCTGTTTACTGAAAAACTGATCTGGCGTTGCAAACGCGCAAACACCATGTTTTTCCCACTCGGCTTGCAACAGATCTGCCCCGGGAGAAGCGCACAGATAAGGTTCAATCACCTGATAATCCAGTTGTGGCAAATCCCCTTTGCAAAGACGTGGATGTTTACGAACATCAGACCAATCACGGCATTGCGCCATTGATTTACCGTTGCAGGTTTGCGCCCATAAGCCGTGAATTACCCAATTAAATTTGTTTTCGGAGAAGCATTGCAATTCAAATTTTTCATATTCACGCTGTGCCTCATCAAGTTTATTATTACTTTTCAGGCGCTCAATATTTTTTGCTTTGCTCTTACAAAATGCTGGAGAATAACTAATAGCCAATTTAAAGTAATCTGTCGATGCAGTTGCATTCTGACCATAACGGTCATTTTTGGCAACGAAATCATAATCTTTCGGCGGAGTAGCCGGTAAGATACAAGATGCCCCCTCTTCCAATGTTGTTCGAAACTCTAACGAGTCAGTCACTGCTGTTACTTCTGGTTGTTTCGCACAGCCAACAACCAGCAAAACGAATATTGCTGATAATAAATTAAAAAAACGCATCTTAATTCCTTATGGGAAATCATTTCCCTGTTGATGGTAAACAAACAAAAACCTGCCCAAAATCAGGGCAGGCGACTATTAAAATTATTTTTTTTCAGTCAGATCAATTTGATATACCGCAAAACCGATATCATCGTTTTCCAAATATTTCATCGGGTATTGAGAAAATGCGTTGATAAACTTCGCCGCTTTCTCACTTGGAGACGTTTCAAAACGGATATCCAGTTTCTTGTCAGTTTTGATTGGCATAATCGACCAGTTATTCTCGGCTTTGGTCACGACCATCCCTTTCTGTTTAGACATTTTGACAATGTAAGCAGCTAAAATAGCGCGGTTCTCATCCGGTGAAGCGAATGCGATATGTTCTTCGCCTGTGCCGGCAAATTTACCGCCATAGGCACGGTAGTTATTGGTGGCAATGAGAAATTTAGCTTGAGGATCGATCGGTTTCCCCTGATAAGTCAGTTCCTTGATACGGTTCGCCCCTTGATTGATGATCTGGCAATCAACGTCATATTTAGCCGGTTGAGTCAGATCAATCTTATAATTCACACCGCTGATCATATCGAAGTTATAAGTACGGAAGCCGTTCCAGTTCAACAGATACTGCGGTTGAGTTGAATTTGGATTAATCTGGTTATACATACCGGCCGAACACTCCAGCCATTCAATCACATCAGCGCCAGTGACCTTCACAACAGCCAGTGTATTGGAATAGAGATACAAATCTGCTGCATTACGGAAGGTTAAATCGCCTTTTTCAACTTCAACAAATTCTGCGGGTGCATTTTTACGCCCACCAACTTTGAATGGCGCGGCGGCGGCCAGAACCGGAATATCCGCTAAATCAGGATCACCTTGAATAAAACGCCGCGCGTAATCTGCTTGTGCATCATTCACGATTTGCACTGTCGGGTCACTTTGAATCAAAGCCAAATAGCTATACATATTGGCGGAAGCTTTACCAATCAATTTACCCACAAAACTCTGTGTTCCTTGATGAGCTTGATCGACAATGTGTGCCAACTCACTATCGCGCTCAACTAGTGCCTTTTTATTCACTTTGTCATAAATCGGGCGCGCTTCCGCTGTTGCCTGCGTCACTTTCCATGTGCCACCCTTGTTGTCGATAACCATATCAACAACACCTAAATGATCACCCCATTGGCCGGGCATAACGGCGGGAATGCCGTTAACCGTACCTTTGGCAACATCAACGCCTTTAATGTCTGCAAATTCTTGACTGGGGAACACCCCGTGTGAGTGACCAAACATAATCGCATCAATGCCTTGAACTTCACTCAGGTAATAAACTGAATTCTCAGCCATTGCCTTATAAGGCTCCTTGGAAAAGCCGGAGTGAGGAATAGCAATAATCAAATCCGCTCCCGCTTGTTTCATTTGAGGAACAAATTTTTTCGCGGTTTCAGTAATGTCGTTAACGGCCACTTTCCCAGCCAGATTGACCTTATCCCAGATAACAATCTGTGGCGGTACAAAGCCGATATAGCCGATCTTAATGGTATGATTTTTACCCTCCCGGTCTTTCACCGGCGTATCAACAATAATATAGGGGGTGAAATAGTTCTTACCGGTTTTCGCATCCATGATGTTGGCATTGATATAAGGGAACTTCGCACCAGCAATGGCTTTTTTTAGATAATCCAAACCAAAGTTAAACTCGTGGTTACCAAAGTTACCCACGGTATAACCCATTGTATTCATTAACTGATGTGCTGGATGAGACTCCCCTTTTTTAAGGCCCTTTGCCGCCACGTAATCCGCCAGTGGACTACCTTGAATCAAGTCACCGTTATCGACCAGAATGGTGTTGGTAGCTTCTGCTTTGGCTGCTTTAATTAAGCTCGCTGTGCGTACCAAACCAAATTGTTCTGTAGGCTTGTCCTTAAAGTAATCAAAATCAATCAAGTTACTATGAACATCAGATGTTTCCATTACCCGCAAATCAACGGTTGCAGCATGGACATTACATGCGATCAATAAGGTTAATGTGGAGACTTTCAACACATTGTTAACCATTTCACACCTCTTTTTTAGGCTAGTTTGGAGAAACTAAAATCAGCTCTCTTATCACTGTCAACTTATAAGTACAGACAAGCCCTAGTTTTCAGAACCGCCTGTTTTTTATTTTCATAAGCTGGATTGTCGCTGTGAACATCATCATATGTCGTTTCAACGAACAAACGCAGGCTATTGTACTGAGAAATTGTTAAACATTAATCTCAACCAACAAGATAAATCTGTTTTTTTATAGTTAGGGCCTCTTCATTTTTAACACGCAAAGGGTTACCCGCGTATACCACTTTGCCGGGATCTCACTCCTTCTTTTTTGTTGCTAACACGATAAAATCCACCTTAAAACAGACTTATAGATCATAAATTTAAATTAAGTAATAATAAAATATCAATAATGCCTTGTATTTAATTATTAGCTTTATTTCTGAACAAAAATCTCTCTATTCTGTCTAGTCAGGTAAAATATTCAAACTAATAAATACCTTTCATAATATTACTGTATAAAATAAAATTACTAACAAATCGCAAATATTTTTAAGCAATTAATTATTATCCATATTAGGCTTCCTTATATAAATTTTTATGGTGTTTAATTATAAAATAATCATTAATTTAGGTTAACATGATTGAATGTTTTTAGTTAAAAAAGCGTGACTTTATTAACATTTCAATGTCACGATGTAATTTTTAACCATGCAATCAATTATAAGTACATAATAATTAAAACAAAAATTATTTTCGTGAGAAAATGCACAATTACACCGTTAAACACACAAATAATTACAATTATTTGTGATAATAATCACATTGGCCAGGTAACTTTATCTTTTTAGTTGAATTCCATTAATTACCTTATTTATTAAAATAATTATTTAACAAATTAAAACTTTAACAATTAGTTTTAATACAAATTTATTTTAACAAAAAAATAACAAAATATTAAAATCATAAAAACAATGTTATTTATTTTATATTGAATTAATTTATAAATTTAATTAAGATTATTATTTATAAAACATAACCATATATTAAAGACATTATGAAAAGTAAAAATTTTTATTTTATTAATTAAAATAAAAATTTAACAAAATACAATTAAAAATAAACAACAAAATTAATAAATCAATTTAACAACAAAAAGTGAAAATTATTTATATTATTGATATAAAAGAAAAATATTATAAAATACATAATCAAGATTATAATTTTTTTAATCAACTTGACGCCACTATAATTTCTATAAATGATTTTTCCAATCAACATGACACATTTATCAATGTCCCAACTATCTCACTCAATCCAGCAATGAAGAGAAAATAAAAAAATTTATGTTAGCCACTTGACCAGAAACAACAATTACATTAATTTTATTTAATATTATAAACAGCATCATTAAACTTCATCATTTCAGCACTCTAGTAGAGCCGAAAATTTAACATAAGTTAATAGCAATAATTGATTATAGTAATTAGTAATAGTTAATTAGCTAGAGCTAGCGTTAACTATTCATTCATTTTAAATAAATTTTAAGGTTAATCGCTGACACAAAACAAAAAACATAAAACAATCTAATGCTTTAGAGCATTTTTTCTCATCAGGGCTACTGAGGATTTCCTGATAAGTTAATAACACCTCTACTGTCTTTATTCATCACCATTAACCCTAAAATAATCAAAACATTATGATGGAGGTAACTGCAAATGAAATGGTATGTCAAAGAAGCCCTCGAAATTAATCAGGCTATACCATACGAGGAATCAATCAATATCGAAGCGGGTTTTGGACCAACAGGGCTGCCACACATAGGAACCCTTTGCGAAATTCTCCGTGCCAATCTCATCAAAACCGAATTGGAGAAAGCAGGTAGAACAGTTAATTTTTATCTCATCTCAGATGATTTGGACCCTTTCAGAAAAGTACCTTTGAATATTCCAAATGCTGAAAAATTAACGCCTTATCTAGGTCAACCAATAAGCAAGGTGCCGGACCCTTTCGGAAATTTCCCATCATTCTCTGAAATGGCGGAACATCAGCTCATGAAGCTCGCCGCAGAATATGAAATAGAGTGTCAGTTAGTCCGAAACTCTTTAGCCTATCAAAACGGCGATTACAATGACGAAATCAAACTATTCCTGCAAAATTTCTCAGTGTTAAACCAAATATGCAAGGAATCGACGGGATCTTTAAGACAAAGAACCTACAGCATGATCATGCCCATTTCTGAAAAAACTGGTGCCGTACTTGAACATATTATAGTCACCGGCGTAAACCCAACATTAGGAGAAATAACCTATTACATACCTGGTGATGAAGTCATTAATAAACCCGGTTATGAATATGGAGTAGAAATTCGAGAATTCTATAAAAATGAGATATTAGATCAAGAGCAAACTATTTCGGTACTAAACGGTAAATCTAAACTTCAGTGGAAAGCAGACTGGGGTATGCGCCTCCTTGCTAAAAACATTCATTTTGAAATGCATGGTGAAGATTTGCTAGCTTCTGCCGCTGTTGTTCGCCAGATCGCGAGAGCATTAAACAAGTCAATTCCACGTTTTTACAAGTATGGGCTTTTCCTTGATGATGCAGGTAAAAAAATATCGAAGTCGAAAGGAAATAGTTTCTCTTTGGATGATATTCGCCATCTGCTGACACGAGATGCAATCCGCACTTACCTCTCAAAAGAGCCACAGAGATCGTCTAAATTTTATATAGCGCTGGCACCCCATCTCAATGATCAAGTTAATATTTCGCAAAAGGATAGAAAACGATTATCTTTTTCGAAGATCGCAAGAATATTACACGCTTCAAAACCGGCGAGTAAACTTGCTGCTGAAAATTTTCTAAATCGCTATAAAAAACCGGGGGAATCCATTTCAGATCAGGAATTGGAAATAAGTTATAATTATTATATCAGGACATGCAAAAACGAAAATCAAGGATTACAAAACATTAAAGAAGAAAAATATTTCTCAGCCATTGCCAACTTAATAAGCTCAGGAGAAATATCCACTAAAGATCAGCTTTTCCAGCGTATAATCAGTATATATGAAGACCATTTTTCAGATGATAAATCATCCCAAATATGGTCTCTGATCTATCGAGGACTATTTGGTGATACCAAAGGTCCACGAATTAAAACATGGTTAGATTTAAATTGCATGCAGCATATTTTAACCCACTTTAACAATCCACATAAAAACCAATATAAAAACTCATCCAAAAAAAATGAGGAGAATATCGCTAACAATGAAATTAACAGTTCTCAAAAAGAGAGATTAATAAACAATAACATTGAGAAGGACCAAATATATATGACTAAGTTATACAGTAAAATTAACTTCACCGAAATCAAGAAAAAATGTGACGAACTTTGCTCAGCTTTACAGAAGCATCGAGCGGCGTTAGTTGAAGCACTCTCTGGCTATCAATGTAAGAACGTCACCGAAGATGAAATTCTCCGTTCAATAGATGTCTTGAATAATATTGAGAACAACAGAGAATATTTCAAAAAGAAAATTTATGGTGTCACCTCATTCCTCCCGCTTAACCAACCTATTTACGCTTCTGTATGTTTTGGTTTTATCCCTTCACTGATGGCGGAAAACGTGTGCATACGCCCCCCGACAGCAATGCATACACATTACAAAAAACTTGAGGAGGTGATTAATTTATCCGAATTTTCTCCGACATTATCTATTTCCTATGAAGATAAAGAGTTATTTTTAAGTCAACGAGTAAAAATAACTGATGCGGTAATCTTTACCGGAACACCGGAGAATGCGCTCAAGGTACGTAAGCATTTCAGAAAAAACACCCTATTTATTCTTAATGGTGCCGGTCATAATCCACTTATTATCTCAAAAGACGCAGATATTAATCTGGCCGTTGAAAGTGCAAAACGAGTTGTTCTTTACAATCAAGGGCAGGATTGTGCTGGCCCAAACGCCATATTAGTACACAATGATATATACGATTTATTCAAGCAACGATTGATCTCTGATTTGAAGAAGATTGAAGATAGAGTTGGACCTTATAGTGACTATAAGAATATCGTCGGCCCCAATAGCGATATTGATCACAGTATAAAAATTGCCTCTGTATTTAAAGCAAATAGACCCTATTGCACCTATGGAGGAGACGTTAATCCTATTAATGGCATGATAAAACCAACGGTTTTCGAGAAAGAATTATCGTTGGGCGGCAATTATAAAGAATTTTTTGCACCTGTTTTCTTCTTACAAAGATATTATCAGGATCAAGACCTCATCCATTATTTTTCTGACCCTTTGTATTCAGCCAATGCCATGTATATATCTTTGTTTGGCACCAGTGACTATATCCATCATCAACTCAGCGAACGCCTTCACCTGCCAGATAGTATTCTTAATAATACTGACTTACATCTGGAAGAACACGGTTATCTTCCTTATGGTGGCCAAGGACCAGCGGCTTCATGCCTTTGGTATGAAGGTAATAGGATTAACGGCAGTACGTTGCCACAGCGTGATATATACCACTATTTAATTGAACCCTTTAATCTCCTTCCCACACCAAAAGGTGAAAAACGCCACTGCGTTCAAGCGGGAATTTAAACTACTCCGGTGAATCCTCACTTCAACGGATGACTCGACCGCGCCGTACTTTCCACAAATAAGCACGGCGTGTCTTAGCGCTTAATACAATCACGAAACCGTCAATCAAGATAATTGACACAATATACTAGGGCCTATCCCTGTGATTCGCTATCATGCTACCTTATGTTGGTCATGCTCACCGATTCATTGAGCAAAAATATGGGGTAATTTTATGTTGTGGTTCAAAAATTTAATGATTTACCGTTTAAACCGGGAAATTTCACTTTCTGCGGATGAACTGGAAAAACAATTAAGTCCGTTAGCATTCACCCCATGTGGTAGCCAAGATATGGCGAAAACAGGTTGGGTGCCACCAATGGGTTCACACAGTGACGCCTTCACCCATGTCGCGAATAACCAAATTCTGATTTGTGCCCGCAAAGAAGAAAAGATGTTGCCTTCACCCGTTATCAAACAAGCATTACAGGCAAAAATTGAAAAACTGGAAGGAGAACAACATCGCAAACTTAAAAAAACAGAGAAAGACTCTCTGAAAGATGAAATATTGCACACCCTGCTACCTCGGGCATTTAGCCGATTCAGCCAAACTTATATTTGGATCGATATCACCAATAATCTGATCGTTGTTGACGCGGCCAGTGCTAAACGGGCCGAAGATAATTTAGCATTATTGAGAAAAAGTCTGGGTTCTTTACCTGTTGTTCCCCTGACATTTAAAGATCCAATAGAATTAACCCTGACAGAATGGGTGCGTTCCGGTGATTTACCGACAGGTTTTGCTTTAATGGATGAAGCTGAACTAAAAGCCATTCTGGAAGAAGGCGGCGTGATACGCTGTAAAAAACAAGATTTGGTTTCTGACGAAATCGCCACACATATAGAAGCTGGCAAATGTGTCACTAAACTAGCGCTCGATTGGGAAGAGCGTATTCAATTTATGTTGTCCGATGATGGTGCTTTCAAACGTATAAAATTCAGTGATACTCTGCGTGAACAAAATGATGACATTGATCGGGAAGATTTTGCCCAACGGTTTGATGCTGACTTTATTCTAATGACCGGCGAATTAAGTGCATTGATTAAAAGCACCATTGAAGCGCTGGGTGGCGAAGCGGAAAAATAACCTCAATTTTTAATACTATTTGCCGCTTTGAACTATTTTTCAAAGCGGTATTTTATGCCTTCCTCAATTCAAGGCCAGATATTTTTTAAAAAGATCCCCTTTTCATACTACCAGCAATATCTTCTTTAATTTACTCTGAAAAAATCATTTGGAGAACAATCAATTCAAAATTGGAGAGTAAGCCATCGCACTAATCAACGAAATAAAGGAAGCACGTAACGTTATTTCAGCAAAAACCGCCATCCATCCTAGTACAATACGAAGCTACCGCAAAAGTTAACCTTTATCAGCTAAGGTCTATGTTCCCATACCAAGCGTATATCCTCCATAACTCCATATTGATTTATCCGTTTAACCACGCTTATCTCTATAAAAAATTATAGTAAACAATATTATTAAATGTAACATGTAACTAAAGTTATATTGTTCACCTATAATTTACCAAAAGTAGTTTTTTTAATTGCTATTAAAATATATACAACAATTTTAATTTTTTTATGGCAATATTGTTTTGACAATAAACAAACTTTAATATAAAAATAAATAATTACATGAAGTTACATTACTATTATATATCGAAATACAACTCTCATTTTAGTCAAAAACGTCTTAATTCTCCCTCATCTAACACAGGCAGGATATCTTGACGAAAAACTTGAGTTTATCCTCAATCTGACACAGGTAAAAACAGATGAATAAAAAATTTCATGAGGCAAACCGTTTATCGTGGAATGCCGCTACTGTTGCCCATAATAGTCATAAAGGTGATCAAGCCGCTTTTTTCAGGCAAGGCGGCAACACACTCTATCCAGAGGAACTATCACTACTAGGTGATATAAAAGATCTAAATATCTTACACCTGCAATGTAATTCTGGTCAGGATACTTTAAGTCTGGTGAAATATGGTGCCAATGTAACTGGGGTTGATATTTCTGATGAAGCAATTAATTTCGCCCGTCAGCTATCCAGCGATAGTGGCATTCCGGCCCTATTCCACCGAGCTGATATTTTTGATTGGATGGAACAAGCCATTACAGAAAATTTGAAATTTGATCGGATTTTCTGTTCTTATGGTGTATTAGTTTGGATTTCTGACCTAAAAAACTGGGCCCGACTTATTTCACAATTATTAACACCAGAGGGAAAATTTGTATTGATTGAATTTCATCCGTTCTCCCTCTATTTTAATGCGCAATGGAAGCCTCATTATGACTATTTCAGGGAAGGCGCAGTCATTGATGAAGGCGGAGTTCACGATTATGTCGCTAAATCCGTCGAAACCCTCTATCCAGATGAAGTGATAGAAGAAGGTGTTAAAGATTTCCAGAACCCTCACTATACTTATGAATTTTACTGGGGAATCAATGAAGTACTCAATGCTCTGATACAAGCAGGATTACGAATTGAACAGTTCAATGAATACCCTTACTCAAATGGATGGAGTGGATTTGAAGGCATGCGTAATATTGGTGGCGGAAAAATGGTACAGCCGGAAGGAATGCCTCGTATGCCATTAATGTATGGTGTGCTTGCAGGGAAATAATCAGACAACCCTCGTAACAATCGCCAGTCTGTTGCTCAGTATCACCTTACTGGCGATAATACCGACGCATTCCAAAACTAAATAACAGAATTAAAGCTATTTACCGTAATCCTACAAATCCAATTAGGTATTCAATGAATTCAGCGAAAAAAGGCTATCAACCTCCTTTCTCAATTACAGCTAAAATGATCCAATTAGTTGCCGAAATCAGTGAGAATATCGGGCGATTAAGCACAGAGCAGGAACAAATAAAAGCTTTGCGATTGAGACGAATCAATCGGATACGTACAATTCACGGTTCACTGGCAATTGAAGGTAACTTACTTGATGCAAGCCAAATCACAGCCATTATTGAAGGCAAGCGAGTTATTGCACCGATCAGTGAAATACAAGAAGCACGTAACGCTATCTTGGCTTACGAAAAACTCAACTATTGGCATTTCACATCAGAGCAAAACTTACTGGAAGCCCATTATGTTCTAATGAAGGGATTGCTAGATAATGCCGGCAGTTATCGACACAGCGGCGTCGGGGTGATGGATGGAGAAAAAGTCATTCATATGGCTCCACAGGCAAACCGGATTCCAAAGCTGATGGGTAATCTTTTTCACTGGTTAGGCTCTACTGATATTCACCCACTTATTGCCAGTTGCATTTTCCATTATGAATTTGAATTCATTCATCCATTTGCCGATGGAAACGGCAGAATGGGCCGGTTATGGCAAACATTAATCTTAAACCACTGGAACCCTTTATTTGAATTTATCCCCGTTGAAAGCCTGGTTTATGAACACCAAGCTCATTACTATCAGGCAATTAATCTCAGTAGCCAACTCGTTGATTGTGCCCCATTTATTGAGTTTATGCTGCACATGATCCGTGATGCAATTCTGACATCTACCCATCAGGCTACCCATCAGGCTACCCATCAGGCTACCCAACAAGTTAAACAACTGATTATGGTATTGAAAGGGGAAATGAACCGTGGGCAACTGCAATCAGCCCTTGGATTAAAAGATCGTAATTCATTCCGTCAGCGCTATTTGCAACCCGCACTGGCAGCAGGATTAATTGAAATGAGCCATCCAGAAAAACCGAGCAGCCCATTACAGCGCTATCGCTTGACGGAGAGAGGGGTAGATTTAAAAGCTCACCACAAATAATGAGAACTCATTAAGTGGATATGAATATCATAACTATAGTGCTTTAATGTCCACTTAAAATAACTATAATCAGGTGAACATCAAAACCACAAATACCTAGAGTTGTTGTCTACTCATGGATAGATCTACCGCACTTAAACGTTTTATCGACTGGGACAAAAAGGGCGATATGTCTTCACCCTTACCGATCTCAGAAAAATCTTTCCTGAAGATAACCCCAAGACACTCTAGGCGGGCTTAAATCGTCTGGTTAAAGAATCGATGCTTTCACGACCTGTACGCGGGATTTATCTGTTTAACTTTGCTCATAGCCACGATAGTTACGCCATTGAACATATTGCCAAAGCTCTACGACGTGGTGAATACAATTACATTAGCCTTGAATCAGCACTAAGTGAATATGGCGTTATTTCACAGATCCTGATCGATAGGCTCACCGTAATGACAACAGGCCGGAAAGGTCTTTATCACACGCCACTGGGTACCATCGAATTCACTCATACCAAACGCCAACAGGAAGAGAAAATAATCTATCCTAATATCTTCATTGCATATATACCCTATAGATTTCAAGATGGATCGCGGCGGCAAGGGAGCGAATCCCCGGGAACATAGATAACTATGTGACCGGGGTGAGTGAGTGCAGCCAACAAAGAGGCAACTTGAAAGATGACGGGTATAAATTAATGATGAATTAGCTCTAACAAATATAGTGTTACCGTTGAAGGTTTCGCGCCTTTATCTACCAACGTTAATTTATTATTAGCTATAGACACATTAATCTGATCAGTCACCTCTGGTGGCGTTATTTTTTCCAGCGATCCACCTTGTTGAATACGATATGCTTTAATTTTAAATTTCTTGCAGCCTATATGATCAATCACCACTGTAACGCCTTGGTCACTATGAGTATAATCACGAGTTTTAGGTCTTAAAAGAGAATCTAATGGAAGTTGTTGCACCGGCTCCTTTTGCACTACCGCATTATTAGATTGAATGGTTGTCGGATCAATACCGCCAAACCATCTATTCTTACTACAGGTATCCGTTAATTGATCTAATGTTCGGCTAGTATCCAAATAGTATTGTTGATATAAATCCGCAGGAACCGGGGCTACACTACCATCAGAAAAGCCTTTATCCACTTTATAATTTGCTGCGAGGATATTAATTTTATTACCCGATTTATTTTCGGCGGCCAAAACCGTTAAGCCGGTTGAAAAATCCTTTTGACCACTTAATATATAAGGGGTTTTTAACATCTTGGCAAAAAGACCAAAAGATTGAGCTGAATAGGTACAGAAATTTCTAACACTTGGATTTTTAGGATTAGGTTGATCGTTAAATAAACCAAAAGATAAACCATCCCCACGATAATAATGAGCCAGGTCAACTTTGGTATATTGCATATAAATCAATGAGGAGGCGATATATGCTGCATTTTTAGGGCTCTGCACTTTGGTAAATGTATTTCTCGATCCAAAAGGAGTAGAGTTCCATTCAGTACAAATACTCTCAGTCTTAGTAAAACCATAAATATGCAAACTATTTTGAATCGTATTCCCCATATCAATAATATTTTGCGGGTCTCCAGTATCAACGTATCCATGCCAAGAAAAGAAATCTAACGGTACATGATTATCCCGACAATATCGGAAAAATCCATCGATATAATGTCCTCCTGCATGATTACTAAATGAAATACCTGCACCACCGACTTTAGCACCAGGATCAACCGCCTTAATTACTCGCACTACTTTTTCATATAATTGATAATACTTTTGTGGATCATCCGTATTCCAGAAAAACAACAAATCAGGCTCATTCCAAATCTCCCAATAGCTTATTTTTCTCGGCAACCCAACACAGGCATAGTCTACACCATAACGATTCACCAGAGCTTTAACTAATGCTGCATAAACATCAAAATCCTCTGGTATTTCATAACCACCATCAAGTGAACGCCCAATACGAAAAAAGAGCTGTCGCTCAATATTATCTGGGTTCAGATCTGCTTGATTATTCAGAACATCACGCAGATAAGCATCCGTCATTTCATAATTGGCATCTTTTAATGCAAGACTCACATCATGATTTCTCATTCCGATAGCCGCATTAGGAAAAATACTTCTGACATTTGCAATATCAGCAACAAGCTTTTTAGCTGCGGGTTTCTTTTCCTCCGGCACATTGATAATCATTTGATCTTGATTATTTTTCCTATCCACCTGGAAATAATTATCGATATCCCCAATACCAAAGCCGTCATGCAGCCGGACATGTGTCACTCCCATCTGATTAAATTCATTATCTAAATCAGGGAAACCTGGCGCTATCGATTTAGGAAGACCATTGACGCCATTAACCGCTTTAAGACGCGAGTTATACCCCGCTGATAAATCTCGATGATTTTTATTAAATGAAAAAACTTTAGTCATAATACCCTCTATCTTAATTAAGAAATTGTATCCCTATAAACCAAAAACAATATCAAAGAATAAATACATTTATCTGGCAACTCAATAACAATAAATGAATGGAAGACCCAGATAATGGTTAAATATCACTTTCAACTACAACTTAAAATTATCCGCTATTACTTTGAATTTATTGAATTAAACAAACAATTAAATTAACACAATTATTACCGATAATAAAATTGACCTTATGATTTATTTAACCACAGAATCATTAAAAGAGAAAAAATACATCAATCAAGAGTGATATTAATAACAATGATAAAATAGCACATAATAAAACCATGCAGAGAGTAGATTATATTTAAAAATATCGTACAAAAGATCATTAACACATATTAAAAACATATTTTTAATCAAAAAAACAACCTTAATGAACCATCGCCAAATATAAAAAAACATATAATTCAATTAATTGATATAAAAAAGGCTCTTAATAAGAGCCTGTCAGATTAAAATAATTTACTATAATATTTTCATTGCATATAAAATTAATTATTCTCTAGCTCTAATGAATATAATGTTACTGTCGCAGGCTTTGCTCCCTTATCCACTAGCGTTAATTTATTATTAGCTATAGACACATTGATCTGGTTAGTCACCTCCGGTGGTGTCATTTGTGCCAGTGATCCACCTTCTTGAATACGGAATGCTTTGACTCTAAATTTTTTATAACCTATATGGTTAATTACCACGGTAACACCTTGGTCGCTATCAGTATAATCACGATTTTTAGCTCTCAACATATTATTACCCGGAAATGGCTTAACAGGTTCATGTTGTAATACCGCGTTATCAACGTGAATGGTTGTCGGATCAACGCCGCCAAACCATTTATTCTTACTCCAGGCATCCGTTAATTGATTCAGTGATCGGCTAGCATCAAGATAATATTGTTGATATAAATAATCAGGAGCCGCATTACCATCGGCAAGACTCTTATCAACTTTGTAATTTGCGGCAAGGATATTTATTTTATTACCTTCGGTATTCTCCGCAGCCAAAACGGTCAAACCTGTGGAAAAATCCTTATTACCACTTAAAATATAAGGTGTTTCGAACATTCTGGCAAACAGGTAAAAGGATTGAGCTGAATAGGTACAGAAGTTTTTAACACTTGGGTTTTTAGGATTTGGCTGGTTGTTAAACAAACCAAAAGATAAGCCATCTCCCCGATAATAATAAGCTTTGTCGGCTTTTATATATTGCATATAAATAAATGTGGAAGCAATATATGCCGCATTTTTAATACCTTGTACTTTTGTATATGTATTTTTTGTCCCAATAGGACAAGAAGTCCATTCAGTACAAAAACTTTCTATACCGGTAAAACCATAAGTATGCAAACTTTTTTGAACCTTATTTCCTAAATCAATAATGTTTTGCGGGTCTCCGGTTTCAACGTATCCATGCCAGGAAAAGAAATCTAATGGTACATTATTATCTCTACAATACCGTAAAAACCCATCAAGATAATCTTCTTGTGATCTATCAGCAAACGCAATACCCGCGCCACCGACTTTAACCGAAGGATCAACCGCTTTAATTATCCTTGCGATTTTTGCATATAATTCATAATATTTTTTAGGATCATCACTATTCCAGAAAAAAAACAAATCAGGCTCATTCCAAACCTGCCAATAAGTTATTTTCCTTGGCAAACCGATTCTGGCATAATTTAAAGTATAGCGATTCACTAACGTGCTGACTAATATGGCATAAATATCAAAATCATCGGGTATTTCATAACCGCCATCACCGGTACGTCCAATACGAAACATGATTTGCCGCTGAATATTATTTTGGTTAAGTTCGGATTTATTATTCATAATGTCGCGCAAATAAGCGTCAGTCATTTTATAATTAGCCTCTTTTAATGCAAGACTAATATCATTATTTCTCATCCCGGCAGCCGCATTGGGAAAAATACTTCTAATATTTGCAATGTCAGCGAGCAATTTCTTAGCGGCGGGTTTATTTTCTTCTGGTACATTAATAATTATTTGATGTTGATCACTGATTCTATCCGCCTGGAAATAATTATCCATATCGCCAATACCAAAACCATCATGAAGCCGAATATGGGTAATTCCCATTTGATTAAATTGATCATCTAAATCAGGAAAACCCGGCAACAAAGATTTAGGCACACCGTTAACACCATTAACCTCTTTAAGCCGTGAATAGTGACCTGCCAATAAATCTCGATGATTTTTATTAAATGAAAAAATTTTAGTCACAATAAACCTCTATATTCATTAAAAAATGACATTGTTATAAATCAAAAATAATATAGAAGAATAAATATATTTCTTTGACAACTCAACAACAATAAATGAACCGAATACTTAGAGAATAGTTAAATATCACTTTTAACTATATTTTAAAATTACCACCTATTAATTTTAATTTATTACATCAATCAACAATTACATAGATATAATTATTTTTGCCAATAATCCAACCTATGATTTATTTAAGAAATAAGCATAAAAGAACATATACTTCAATAAGAAATTTATATTAATAACGATAGTAAAAAAACACCCAATAAAATCATATAGTGAGTGAATTATATTAAATAATATCGCATAAAATCATTAATATATATCAGGCGGATTCAACTAAATAATTTTAGCAAACCTCTTTTGCAATAACGACATAAATACGGTTAATTTTGCTGGCGGGTGAGCAAGCGCCCGCAATAAATAAATATCTTCTTTACGTCCATCGGGATCATTAAATAAAGGCACAAGTTTTCCAGAATGAATATCTGATGATACCACCCAATTAGGCAGAAGCGCTATTCCAAATCCACTCACTGCGGCCATTCTCAATGTTTCAAAGTCATCACTGCGAAAGATCCTATTATTATCGCTGAAATTAATAATACTGCGATAGCGTGACCAGCAAATGCCCGCGGGGTCATGATGTTTATCAAGCAAATAGTGCCCACCCAGTTCAGTAAGTGTTGTCGGTATTCCATGCTTTTGAATATAGTCTGGACTGGCGCAAATAATCCAAGTTTGTGTGGCGATACGTTTGGAATAAAGTGTGCTGTCCTTTAATTCACCAATACGAATAACTACATCAAGGCGATCCCTGACCGGATCAGTCAGCCGTTCTGTTTGATCAAGTTCAACCCGAATTTTAGGATACCGCGTGAATAGTTCTGCTAGCATCGGAATAATATGTTGACGCCCAAACGTTGGCAGGCAAGCTATACGTAATACCCCTTGCGGCTCGCCATTCAACGCCGCTAATTCAGCCTGGACATCGACAAGATCATTGATAATACCTTGCGCCCTGGCAAATAAAATCTCCCCTGCATCAGTCAGCGATAAACCGCGGGTAGAACGAAAGAATAGTTTTGTCTCTAACACCTGTTCAAGGTTGTCTATCTGACGTGTGATAGAAGATGCAGCCATACCTTGCAAGCGAGCAACGGCGGAAAAACTCTGTGAACGGGCAACATGAATGAATGTTGTTAGCATATCGGTACGTAATAAATCTTTCATCACAATTTTTACCTATAAATATTCAAACACTTCATATAACACAACATCTGGTAGCGCTATCATTTTTGCGTTCTATGCAAAACAATTTCGTTCGCTCTCTTTATTCCCACGATCTCAAGATAGTGCCAGAATTATTTCATCATAAGTCCGGCCAAATGCTGAGAGTTCCCGTGTCAAATACAGTAATAAAACCAAATCCTATTTCTTCCATTTCTCTTATCTTATTATCCGCTGCTTGTGGTTTTGCTGTAGCGAATATTTATTATAATCAACCATTATTGCCAATAATTGGGACAAGTTTTAGCGTTAATGGTTCAATATCCGGCTGGATCGCGACACTAACGCAGATTGGCTATGCGGCGGGGCTTCTCTTTTTTGGGCCGCTTGGAGATACGCTAAGCCGTCGCAAACTGATTTTCTGCCTGTTAATCGGCAATATAATCAGCCTTATCTTATGTGCCACAGCACCCAATTTTACATGTCTTCTGGCAAGTAGCCTGATTGTGGGACTAACTTCTATTTCAGCACAAATCATCATTCCGGCCGTATCTGGTTGGGTAATACCAGAAAAGCGTGGCCGAGCGGTAGGAAGTCTGATGAGTGGCCTTTTCGCCGGAGCACTGCTTGCCAGGGCATTGGGTGGTGCAGTCGGAGAGTATTTCGGTTGGCGTGAAATGTTTATATTGGCCGCTTTAATCGATATATGCCTATTTTTTCTGGTCTGGTTTGTGTTGCCAGAAATAGAAACACCACACACGATGACTTACGGCCAACTTCTTATTTCACTCGGTAAGTTGATAAAGCAACAACCCCTTTTGCGTGAGGCCGCATTATCCGGTTTTTTACTGTTCGCCGCTTTTAATACGCTGTGGGGGTCGCTGGCCTTATTACTTTCCCAACCACCTTACGGATGGGGGAGTGATATCGCAGGTCTTTTTGGTTTGACGGGCATTGTGGGAATGCTAGCTTCACCCATAATAGGTTCGTTGACGGATCGCTTCGGTGGAAGGGCAATTGTTGCCACAGGCGCTTTATTAGTGGCTCTAGCCTTGGGCCTAATTAGCGGTACAGGCCACAGTATTCTATTTTTATTCGCGGGTATTATTCTGTTAGATCTTGGCAGCCGAGCGGGTTTAGTGGCAAATCAAACACAGTTATATACATTATTACCTGATGCCCGCAGCCGACTAAATACCGTATTTATGACCTGCTATTTCTCCGGTGGCGCGATAGGTTCCTCTTTAGGAGCTATCGCCGCCTGGCATTTTTCTTGGTATGGTGTCGCTTTCAGCGGCGGAGGATGCGCATTATTAGCCGCGCTATGGGCTCTGTTTAATCCAAATAGCCGCAAGCAAACTGGAAAGAAATGCCGGGAAGGACAGTATCTTAACACTTGAGCGCTATGCTGCTTGTGGAGCCAGTTTAAGTATTAGCTTTCAGTCCAATTAAAGAACAAGTAGTAGGTGACAAGTGTTCAATGGTTCTAATTTGCGGTTAGCTCGTCTGTATCACGAGCTATCTCTTGAGCAAGTGGCTGAGCGGGTTAATAAAACCCGCCAATACATTCAGCGGCTGGAATCCGGCTTTGCTGTGCCAACTAATGAACTTTCTAATGAATTAGCGACTGTATTGCAGGTTATTCCTGCGTTCTTTGAAACCCAAATACAATCTCCTGTGAACGAAGAGATTGTTCATTTCCGTAAACGCAGCGCAATTAGAGTAGCAACAAAATTAGCAGCACTTGCAAAGGCTGAATTATACAGACGATTAATCGTCGTTTTTGAAGAAAATCTAAATTTACCGTCAGTGTTATTTCCTGAATTAAAAGCAAACTCCCCGGAAGAAGTTGAACGAGCAGCAGAGAAATGTCGGATTGATTGGGGATTAGGGTTTGGGCCAATTGAAAATGTGACTCGCCTGGCTGAAAAACTAGGTGCATTTGTTACCTCGTTTGACTCAGTATCCGATGATGTTGACGCTTTATCCGTTCCATTAGATCGACCTTTCATTGTCAGAAATACAGCCAAGAAGTCACCATGCCGACAACGGTTTGATATTGCACATGAAATTGGACACCTTGTGTTACACGGCGGAATATCTACCGGTGACAGAATAACCGAATCTCAAGCCAACCAATTTGCCTCTGCCCTACTTTTACCACGAAGTGCGATGGCTAAATATTTCCCGGCCCCGATAAGCGGAAGAATCAACTGGCGAGGTCTAAGTGAGTTCAAATTAACTTGGAAAGTAAGTAAAGCAGCAATTATTTATCGGGCGCATCAGCTTTCCCTTTTAACCGATACGCAATACAAAACGGCTTTTTGGGGGCTTAAACGTAAGGGAGAAGCTATTGAGGAAAAAGAGGATTATCTTATTCCCCATGAAAAACCTGAATTATTTCATCGAGCAATAAAAGTGCTTATTAATGATGTTTGTATTGATATTGAAACATTAGCTAAGCGTCTGAAAATTACAGTGCCAATGCTGCTTGAACTCGCTAACGATCGTTCACTTTATGAGCTTCATGATCAGGCAGATTCTGTAAATGTCATTTCGATGTTTTCTTATCGCTCCAGAATAGCGTGATTATCCCCCATCCTGTTTAAATTAAGCTCTTATTAATACAAACCAATTATCATTTTATCTCAACCGCGCTTTCCAGCGCGGTTATTCAATGGAAGAATCAGTGACAATTAACCCGATGAAACCGCTTCCATCCCTACCAAGCCCACTTTCAGATAGCCCGATTTACGCAAAGAATCCATCACACTCATCAGTGTTTCATAATCCACGGTTTTATCAGCCTGAAAGAAAATGGTTGTCTCTTTATTAGATTGGGTGGTCTGATCCAATACCGCCGCCAAAGTATCATGATCGACCTGTTGATCACCAACATAAAGCTGGCGATCAGCTTTAACCGTCAAGAATACCGGTTTTTCTGGACGCTGCTGCGGTTTTGCCGACGAAGCAGGTAGATCCACTTTAATATCAACAGTTGCCAGTGGCGCTGCTACCATGAAGATAATCAACAGCACCAACATCACATCAATAAATGGTGTGACGTTGATTTCGTGTAATTCGCCACTATCGTCCAAATCTTCATTAAGACGTATTGCCATAAATCACCTTGTCCTGCTATTTGCTAAATCCAAATCACGGCCAAGCAGTAATAGTGACTGTGCCGCCATATCACCAACTTGACCACGGTAAGCAGCGATCATGCGGGCGAAGATGTTATAAATTACAACAGCCGGGATCGCCGCCACCAGCCCAAGCGCTGTTGCTAACAAGGCTTCCGCAATACCCGGTGCCACAACTGCAAGGTTAGTTGTCTGTGAGTGAGCAATACCGATAAAGCTGTTCATGATGCCCCATACCGTACCAAACAGGCCAACGAAAGGAGAAATCGCACCAATGGTTGCCAGATAACCATTGCCACGCCCCATATGACGGCTGATCGCCGCAACAGAACGTTCCAGACGGAAAGAAGCTCGTTCTTTCGTGCTATTCAGGTCAGCGCTCTCAGAAGATAACTGACGTTCTGCCTGTACTTCACTCAGCAGCAAGCGGCTAATGCTGAGTTTACTGAAACCTTCGGCAATTTCCGCCGCCTGATCAAGACTCTTAACATCCGCCAAAGCCAATTGTTCTTTACGTAAACGGCGACCAGCCGCCAACAGTTCAGTACCTTTTGAGAAGAATAGCGCCCAAGTAATCACAGAAGCAATCACCAGACCAACCATAACGGTCTTAACAACAATATCAGCGTTCTGATACATGCCCCAAATAGACAGATCAGTCGCAAAGCCACTGGAAATGCTGGTTTCATCAGCAGGAACGCTAGGTGCAACCTCATCCGTTGCAACCGGCGTCACTTGCGCAGACTCCGTCGCAGATGCCTGCGGTGCAATCTGATTTGCAGGCGGTGCAGTCGTGCCCGTCGTTGCCGGGGAGGTAGCCGGAGTAATCTGTGCGGTTTTTGCCGTGTTATTGTTATCTGTTGCCGCCGCTGGCGCTGTATCAGCCAATGCTGAACCTGTCAGCCCGAACGCTAATATTATTGAAGCAGTCAAATTTCGCATCAGTTGGCCTTTACTCCTTTTACTATAAACCTTGTTATTTAGCAGTGAATTACTTTTCGTCATCTCACTAACCTTATTTATACTGAGTCTTTACTCATCTTCACTATACCCGTCATCTTTCAAGTTGCCTCTTTGTTGGCTGCACTCACTCACCCCGGTCACATAGTTATCTATGCTCCCGGGGATTCGCTCCCTTGCCGCCGCGATGCATCTTGAAATCCATAGAGTATAAATTGAATGAAAATGCAGGCTGATAATATCAAACCTTAAGTGATTTGATAGTAATTATCATTATTGTTTAATAAAAAAGTATTACCCCTTCACAAAATAAAGTTGAAGAGCTCCCACTCACAGGTAATCAGAATGAATTTTCGTCAAGTTGTTCTAATCCCTTTGTACAAAAAGGTCTAAATCTTTTAACGTGTTAACTCTATTTTTTACACCATTTCAAAAATTGAAGTGTTCTAAGGTAGCAACGGATCATGGCAGAAAAAAAACTGGAAACTTCACTGGTCAATGCAGGTAGAAGTCAAAAATTTACTCAAGGCGCAGTCAATCCCATCATTCAGCGAACATCATCGGTGATCTTCGATTCTGTCGCCGCTAAAAGACATGCAACGCAAAACCGGGACAAAAGCGAACTGTTTTATGGCCGCCGTGGTACACAGACTCATTTCTCTTTTCAAGCAGCAATGGCTGAACTGGAAGATGGCGCAGGCTGTGTGCTTTACCCTTCTGGTGCTGCCGCGGTTAGTCACTCTATTCTCGCTTTTGCCGCCGCCGGTGATCATATTCTATTAACAGGTTCGGCTTATGATCCGACGCAAGGCTTCTGTGACAAGATATTGTCACGGATGAATATTACCCGCGATTATTTCGATCCTATGATCGGCGAGGAGATTGCTGATCTGATTAAGCCCAATACCAAAGTGGTGTTTCTTGAATCCCCTGGCTCTATCACAATGGAAGTACAGGATGTTCCCGCGATTGTCCGTGCGGTACGGAGCGTTAATCCAGATATTGTCATCATGATCGATAATACCTGGGCGGCAGGCGTGTTGTTTAAAGCTCTAGAATTCGGCATCGATATTTCGATTCAATCCGGCACCAAATATATTATTGGTCACTCAGACGCCATGTTAGGTATTGCTGTGGCAAATGAACGCTGTTGTGTACAACTGCGAGAGAGTTCCTATTTGATGGGACAAATGGCAGATGCCGATACGGTTTATATGGCCAGTCGTGGATTACGTACTTTAGCCATTCGTCTGAAACAGCATGAAAAAAGCAGTATTGAAATAGCGCGCTGGCTGCAACAACGAACCGAAGTTGCCGCAGTCTATCATCCGGCTCTGCCCTCCTGCCCCGGCCACAAAAATTTCATCCGTGATTTCAGTGGCAGTAATGGTCTGTTCTCTTTTCAATTGAAAGAGAAATTAACCCCGCAACAATTTACCGATTATCTGGATAATTTTCACCATTTTAAAATGGCATTCTCATGGGGTGGTTTTGAATCTTTGATCTTGGGTTATCAACCAGAAGAGATAAAAATAATACGCCAGTACGATATTTCACAAAGGACGGGCACTCTGTTCCGCCTGCATGTCGGGCTGGAAAATGTTCAAGATTTGATTGATGACCTCGCAGAGGGATTTGGTCGAATTTCGACTTGAGTAATCTTATTGTTATTCAATGTAATAAACTGAAAAACTTAGCACTTGGAAGTCATAATGAAGCGATAATATATACCCGTCATCTTTCAAGTTGCCTCTTTGTTGGCTGCACTCGCTCACCCCGGTCACATAGTTTGCTATGCTCCCGGGGATTCACTCCCTTGCCGCCGCGATGCATCTTGAAATCCATAGGGTATAGATATATTGCCGGTACGATGTATTTGCATTACATTTCGTTAAACAGATTCTCAAATCAGCATAACGAGGTAGAAATATGCATGTCTTACCAAGTGTTGAGTTCGAAGTTGGTGCAGAATCCAAGCTTACCAATCGCAGCCAAACAACCATCCCAACATCTGTCCGTAAAGCGCTTAGGCAAAAACCAGACCATGATAGCATCACATATAAGATTTTATCTTCGGATGATGGATTTATTAGTCATAAAAACAGCGAAGAAGAAAAAGATCCTGTCATGGAATCATTTTTGAACTTTTTAGTAAAAGACATTCAGAAACATCCTGAACAAGTACGACAACTAGATGAACAACTCATTAACCGGGCGAAGTCACTTACCGCTGGAATAGACATAGATCTGAACAATCTATTATTCGATGACGATGAGTAAAGAACTATGTATGATCGAATATGTGTAATAAACGGATAGGCTATTTTTGCTTATCCATGCTTTATCGAACAATTAAAATAAGCAATAGATAAGGTAGAACAACTTCAACAAAAATATCCAAATGACTACCTGAAAAAAAATGATACAAAACGCTTAGCTGCAATCATAAAACTCGTTACTGAAATTATTCCCAGTGACCCAACTAATATAACCTTTCGTTTAAGTGATACATTGGGTAGCAAAAGAAAACACTGGTTCAGAGCAAAATTTTTCCAACAATATTGCTTTTTTTCCGTTTTCACACTGAAAGTAAAATTATTATCTTTGGCTGGGTAAATGATGAGAGAACAAAAGGGGCGGTTATGTGTCTCAATTGATTCATCAGTATCAGCCATTAATTTTCCCTTATCAGGGATAAAGTCAAGCCATGCCAAAGCTTTTACTGTAAACTGACTTTATATATACAGATGCAATAAATTTATTTTATATACCCTATGGATTTCAAGATGCATCGCGACGGCAAGGGAGCGAATCCCTGGGAGCATAGATAACTATGTGACCAGGGTGAGTGAGTGCAGCCAACAAAGAGGCAACTTGAAAGATAACGGGTATAACAGTTACAGGATAAGCAATGGAAGTACTAAACGGGATCATGCAGGCATTATGGCAGCATGACTTTTCTAAACTTGCCAACCCCGATGTTGTCTGGATTATCTATGGCATTCTATTTGTAACACTGGTTCTGGAAAATGGTTTATTACCCGCCGCTTTTCTACCCGGTGATACTCTGTTAATCCTTGCCGGTGCATTAATTGCCAAGGGAGTCATGAGCTTTATCCCAACCGTTTTTATATTAACAGCGGCGGCAAGTATCGGTTGCTGGTTTGGCTATCTTCAAGGGCTATGGCTTGGCGATACCAAACGAGTTAAAAATTGGCTGGCACAACTTCCTATTCAGTATCGCCAACGAGCTAACGAGCTGTTTTTCAAACATGGTTTGGCCGCGTTACTGATTGGCCGTTTTTTGGCTTTTGTCCGCACTCTGTTACCAACATTGGCGGGTATATCCGGCCTTAACAGTAAACGCTTTCAAGTTTTTAACTGGTTGAGTGGCCTGCTATGGGTTGTCATCGTGGTCGGTTTTGGTTATCTCCTTAATCAGATCCCGTTTATTAAAAATCACCAAGATTTGGTGATGAACATTTTGATAATTTTACCCATAGTGCTGTTGCTAAGTGGTTTAAGCGCCTCTTTGTTGATGTACTGGCACCACAAGAAAATCTCGGCGACAAAACGTAAATAAAAGTCATCATGGTTTACAAGCGGCAGCAGGATTTTTATCCTTAACTTAATGTACCAATATTATATGGACTAAGGCTCAGCCACTAAGTGATATTCTTGGTATCGATGCATCACCAAACCGGTCAATCTATGTACTTGGCCATGTGTTGATCACAATCATGGCTTGGATCACGCCAATTGTATTACTTTCTTCAATTACTCTTAATATCAACTTAATATCAATTGCCATGATTTTAGCTGATATTTTAAGTCTGTCTTTTTATAGGAGTTAGTAATGGATAATCAACCTATTATCAAACTTGCTGATGGGAATCACATGCCACAATTGGGACTTGGATCATGGGCAGCAGATGACCAACAGATAGCAGAAACAATCCATGCTGCATTGGATATCGGTTATCGGGCAATTGATACCGCCGCTATCTACAACAATGAGAAAGGCGTAGGCAACGCGTTACAAGAAACAGATATCCCCCGTGAAGATATCTTTGTTACAACTAAATTGTGGAATGACAGACACCTTGATGCTCGTGCTGCGTTAGCAGAAAGTCTGGAAAAGTTGCAACTGGATTATGTTGATCTTTACCTCATTCACTGGCCTGCACCACCACAAGATCAATATGTTAGCGCCTGGCAACAATTGATTGAATTGCAGAAAGAGGGGCTTATTCGTAGTATCGGTGTTTCTAATTTCCAACCTGAACATATCCAGCGACTGATCAATGAAACCGGCGTTCATCCCGTTATTAATCAGATTGAGTTGCACCCGCTGTTACAGCAACGTCAGCTTCATGCCTGGAATGCTACACATAATATCGTTACCGAATCTTGGAGTCCGTTGGCACAAGGTGGTGAAAATATATTTGATAATCAACTGGTTCAACATCTGGCACAGAAGTATGGCAAAACACCCGCGCAGGTTGTTATCCGCTGGCACATTGATAACGGCATGATTGTGATCCCAAAATCAACTACGTTATCAAGAATTAAAGAGAACTTTGATGTGTTCGACTTCAAACTAGAAAAAGAAGATTTGACCGCGATGACTACGCTAGATATCGGCAAACGTCTGGGGCCAACCCCTGAAACATTCGTTGATTTCAGTGAATTCCTTGAGCTTCTTGAGCAAAGGAATACTAATGATCAGTGCTGAAAAACAGCGGATAACATTGATAAGGTGATAGTGGGCAAAACAGAATTAAAACGTGCGCGGCACCAATGCCGCGCCCCGATTTTGCTGAGCTATTTTCATTATTGATTGATCGGTATAGTCACTAATTGCCCAACAGAGCCGCGATCAGCCATTTCCAGAATCTGGCTGTAATAGAGGAATGGGAAGTGTTCATAAGAGGGCTGGTTCATATAAACCAGTAATTCCATCCGCCCATCAACCCAAACGGTATCCTTCCAACCATAATCTTGCGGTTGAGGTGTCCCTCCGTTGTGGTTAATCACCTTAAACTGCACACCTTCAATATGGAACGGTTGTGGGACAGAGGCATTTACGATCCAACGCTCCCACGTTCCTTGCTGGCTAGTAATATCTACCCGATTCATATCCCATAATGCACCGTTAATTCCCGGCATATTACCATCAAGATAAATTTCCCGGTTACGGATTGCATTGGAAACCGGCGTAACATCATCAACCAGACGAGATGGCAGATCATCTGTCACCAAAGATAATAAGCCGGTTGCTTTAATGGTCAGAACAGTACTGGAAATCAACACGGTGGAGGGTTCAAACAATCCACGTAACTTATCAAGTATCCCGGCTGATTCACCGGCAGTAATAACAACTTCATCCTCTTTGGACATATCAATCAATATTTCCCGCCGTTCTCCTGGCGCAAGGGAGAGTTGCTGAACGGCTATCGGCGCAGGTAACAGCCCCAAATCAGTGCCTATCATATAGAAAGGACGACCATCACTGATCTGTAGCTGATATCGGCGGGCATTGGATGCATTTAGTAGACGTAAACGAATCCAGCCACGAGATACTTCAATAAAAGGATTTTGTACGCCATTAACTAACAGAGTATTACCCATAAACCCACTATCAGAAGTCGGTTGATACTCAGGAACCCCAAAGTTATCCAACCGTTTATCCTGAAGAATAACCGGGAAATCATTAACACCATAATGTTTTGGCAACGGCAAATGGCGGCTGGTTTCATCTTCCACCAACCACATGCCAGCCAAACCTTTATAAACATGTGGTGCCATCCGATTAGGTGTATTGGCATGATACCAGCAAGTTGCCGCCTGCTGGCGAATAGGCAACACTGGCGACCAGTCAGACCCCGGAGATATTTGACGGGCAACTCCACCAGTCAATGTACCCGGTAATTGTAATCCGCTGACGGTCATTGAAACCGGCTCCGCTAGCCGATTGCTGTATATCAGTTTGACATCATCGTTTTTATGAACCCGGACAGTCGGACCAAGATATTGACCATTAATTCCCCATACACTGGTTTTATATTGTCCATCAAAAGTCCAATGCGCTTTTTGTAAAGTCAGAAATAACGGCTGCCCACCACGGGACTCCAGTAAAGGGGGAACCGGCAAAGCAGTCTGCTGATTTTTGCTGGCCCGAACCAATAAAGGAGCGGCTCCGATACACATTGCCAAGCCTGATACCTGAATAAACTGGCGCCGACTAAATGACATATTTTCTCCGCAACAAACCTAATTAAATTCCGGGTTTATATGGCTCAAAAATAGTTGAGACACTGCAATCATTCACCCCGGAAGCGAATAACTCAATATTGAAGTTATTAAAGCTTATTATCCTTTTGATTGCGCTTAACAAAAACATTATTTATCAAGCGCTCATCATAACGCGAATATGGAGGGAATTAAACTATCTGAATGCATTACACGAATCTCTCCCGATCGGCGATCAGTACACATCATTTCCGACAAATAATAAATTGTGGTTATGGACAACAAACAAAAATCCTCACATATACTAAATATGTGAGGATTAAAGTACACTTAAAAGCTACCGCCTTTGTCAGTCCCACACTTTATTATAAAAGCGTGGTCAAAAATAACCGATTATGAATACTTATCCTGTTTCTCCATTGCAGCCAATTCCTCATCCAGCTCCTCTATTTTAACTTTCATTATCTGGTGACAATATTCCGCCAGTTCACGCACCTGATCTTTGGTATATCCAGAAGTATCAATAGGTGGCAACATTTCAACAATGACGGAGCCATTATTCCAGCGATTCAACTTAATATTGCCGTTAGTAATGGAAGAAACACAGACCGGAACAATCGGTACTCCCGCCGAGATAGCAGCATGAAAAGCACCGGTTTTAAATGGCAGCAAACCACGGCCACGACTACGTGTCCCTTCCGGAAACATCCAAATAGAAAGACGACGAGTTTTAATCTGCTCCACAACCTGAGCAATCGTGCCATGTGCTTTAGCACGGTTAGCACGATCAATTAGGATATTACCTGCTAGCCAATAAAGCTGACCAAAAAATGGGATCAGCACCAGACTTTTTTTACCTACCGTCACAGTACCAGGCTGAACCGCATTGGACATGGTTATCATGTCATAGTTGTTTTGGTGGTTGCCAATATAGATACTCGGACCATAACGCCTGGCTTCCGCTGGAATACGTTCGATAATTCTGACGCCAAATACTTTCGACAACCGACCAAACATATTCCCAAACACCATAACATGGTCAGGGTGACGTGGCCTGAATAAACAGTAAATAGCACCAGAGACACACACTACAATTGAAAACAGAATAACAATAATGCCGCGAATAATTGCTAACATAGTCCCCTCTTATTTAACGGGCCTCTTTAGCCCGTTAATCTTATACCCGTAGGGTAGATTTAATCCCACTATTTAGTTACGTTAGTAGCAGAAGGTGGAGTCTCAACCTGTACCCGTTCAATACGCTGCAACCCACGAGGTAGAGGCGTTCCCTTACGACCACGTTCTGCCCGGAATTTCTGAAGATCTTCAGGACGCAGCGTCAATTTACGCTTTCCAAAGTAAAGTGTAATAGACGATTGTGGCGATAGTATCAATAACCAACTCAGCAGGTCATTTTCTACGGCTGACTGAACAGAAATTATCTTATTCCCTTTCCCTTTAGAGAGCTGAGGCAAATCTGCAACCGGGAACATTAACATCCGGCCTGAGCTGGTAATTGCCAGCAGCATATCATCCTGCGGGTTAGTTATTTCCAGAGGCGTCATGACACGAGCATTTTCCGGTAATGTAATCAGTGCCTTACCCGCCCGGTTTTTAGCAACCAAATCACTAAAATTACAGATAAAGCCATAACCGGCATCAGAAGCCATCAGAAACTTCTGTTCATCAAGTGCCATCAGTACATGCTCTACCGTTGCCCCGGCAGGCAAAGTCAGTTTCCCCGTCAGGGGTTCCCCCTGCCCTCTGGCAGAAGGCAAATCCCGCGTATCAAGCGAGTAACTGCGACCTGTTGTATCAATAAAAACAACCGGCTGATTACTCTTACCTCGGGCTGCACCACGGAAGCTATCGCCCGCTTTGTAATTCAACCCGGCCGGATCGATATCATGACCTTTCGCGCTACGAACCCAACCCATCTCAGACAATACGATGGTCACCGGCTCAGAAGGTGTGATGTCATGCTCACTCATCGCTTTGGCTTCATCTCGTTCTCTCATTGGAGAACAGCGCTCATCACCATAAGTGGCGGCATCAGCCATAATCTCTTTCTTCAACAGCGTGTTCAGTTTGCGCTCGGAGCCCAGAATCGCCTGTAACTTGTCTCGCTCTTTCGCCAGCTCATTCTGTTCGCCGCGGATTTTCACCTCTTCCAGTTTAGCTAAGTGGCGTAATTTCAGCTCAAGAATGGCTTCTGTTTGCATCTCACTTAAACCAAAACGCGACATTAATACCGGTTTTGGCTCATCTTCACTACGGATAATGTGAATGACTTCATCAATATTAAGAAATGCGATCAGTAAGCCTTCCAGCACATGCAAGCGCTTAAGGACTTTCTCCAGACGATGGTTCAGACGTTTACGAACGGTTTCCCGGCGGAATATCAGCCATTCGGAGAGGATCTCAACCAGCCCTTTTACGGTCGGACGGTTATCCAACCCGATCATATTCAGGTTGACGCGATAACTCTTTTCCAAATCTGTAGTGGCAAATAGATGATTCATCACCTGTTCCAAATCAACCCGGTTTGTGCGAGGGACAATAACCAGACGAGTTGGGTTTTCATGATCAGATTCATCACGCAAGTCATCAACCATAGGCAGCTTTTTAGCCCGCATTTGGTTAGCGATCTGTTCCAACACTTTGGCACCAGAAACTTGATGCGGCAGCGCAGTGATCACGACATTGCCATCTTCTTTCAACCAAACAGCTCGCATCCGTACCGAACCACGGCCATTTTTATAAATCTTACGGATATCTTCGTGAGGAGTGATGATCTCCGCTTCAGTCGGATAATCAGGGCCTTTAACGTGTTCCATCAAATCATCAAGGGAACTCTGAGGCTTATCCAACAGTGTGACCAGCGCATTCGCCACTTCGCGAGCGTTATGGGGTGGAATATCTGTCGCCATCCCCACCGCAATACCGGTGGTGCCATTCAGCAAAATATTTGGCAGACGCGCCGGCAACATTTTCGGTTCCTGCAACGTGCCGTCAAAGTTTGGCACCCAGTCAACGGTACCGTGGCCTAACTCAGTTAACAGCAACTCGGCATATTTGGACAGGCGAGACTCGGTATAACGCATCGCGGCAAAAGATTTGGGATCATCCGGCGCTCCCCAGTTTCCTTGTCCATCCACTAAAGGATAACGGTAAGAAAATGGCTGCGCCATTAGCACCATCGCTTCATAGCAAGCACCATCGCCATGTGGATGGTATTTACCCAGTACATCACCTACGGTACGGGCGGATTTCTTAAATTTGGCGGTATTGTTCAACCCCAATTCCGACATGGCATAAACAATACGGCGCTGAACCGGTTTCAAACCGTCACCGATAAAAGGCAGCGCCCTATCCATGATGACGTACATGGAGTAGTTCAGGTAGGCGGTTTCCGTAAATGAGTGGAGCGGCAATCGCTCCACACCATCGTGAGTTATCTCACTCATTCGTTAATTTCCTCAGAATCTTCTTTGACTATCCCTGTGGGTGTTACACTTCAATTTCTACACTATCACCCTTCTCTTGCAGCCAGTTACGGCGATCTTCTGAACGCTTCTTCGCCAGAAGCATATCCATCACAGAGAAGGTTTCCTGATAGTTTTCATCATCGATAGTCAATTGCACCAGACGGCGGGTATTCGGGTCTAACGTTGTTTCACGCAATTGCATTGGATTCATTTCACCCAATCCTTTAAAACGCTGTACGTTAGGCTTACCCCGTTTGCGGCTTAGGCGATCCAGCACCGCACTTTTTTCCTCTTCATCCAGTGCGTAATACACTTCTTTACCTAGATCAATACGATATAAAGGCGGCATAGCCATATAAACATGGCCATTTTTAACCAATGTTGGAAAATGGCGGACAAACAGTGCACACAACAACGTTGCAATATGCAAACCGTCTGAGTCCGCATCCGCCAGAATACAAATTTTGCCATAGCGTAACTGGCTGAGATCGTGGCTATCCGGGTCAATCCCAATCGCAACGGAGATATCATGAACTTCCTGTGATGCCAACACTTCATCCGAAGAGACTTCCCAGGTGTTCAGAATTTTTCCTTTCAGCGGCATGATCGCTTGATATTCACGGTCACGAGCCTGTTTTGCCGAGCCGCCCGCAGAATCGCCTTCCACGAGAAACAGCTCCGTGAAATTGAGATCCTGTGATGTACAATCAGCCAGTTTTCCTGGTAATGCCGGGCCACTGGTCAATTTTTTACGCACAACCTTTTTCGCGGCACGCATTCTACGTTGTGCACTGGCAATCGCCAATTCAGCCAGTTGCTCTGCCTCTTGAACGTTCTGGTTTAGCCACAAACTGAAGGCATCTTTAACAACACCAGAGACAAAAGCAGCAGATTGGCGCGAAGAGAGGCGTTCTTTAGTCTGACCAGCAAATTGCGGGTCCTGCATTTTTACCGACAGAACATAAGTACAGCGATCCCAGATATCATCGGCGGCAAGTTTCACACCACGTGGCAAGATATTGCGAAATTCGCAAAATTCACGCATTGCATCCAGTAACCCCTGACGCAGCCCGTTTACATGTGTTCCGCCCTGCATCGTCGGGATAAGGTTCACGTAACTTTCAGCCAGTAATTCTCCCCCTTCCGGCAGCCAGAGCAACGCCCAGTCAACTGCTTCGGTCGCACCACTGAACGTACCGACAAAAGGCGCTTCCGGCAATGTTATCAGGCCATTAACCGCCGCCATTAGATAGTCGGTCAGACCATCGGCATAACACCATTTCTGTTCGGTATCGTTGATCTTGTCTTTAAAAACAATTTCCACCCCCGGACATAATACCGCTTTCGCTTTCAACAAATGGGTCAAGCGAGAAACCGAGAAACGTGGGCTGTCAAAGAAACTTTCATCAGGCCAGAAGTGAACACTGGTACCGGTGTTGCGCTTACCACAGCTCCCTATCACTGCCAGTTCCTGCACTTTATCGCCATTTTCAAAAGCAATCTGATAAATCTGACTGTCACGACGAACGGTGACTTCAATCCGTCTGGACAAAGCATTCACCACCGAGATCCCCACACCGTGGAGACCACCAGAAAATTGATAGTTTTTATTCGAAAATTTACCACCGGCATGTAAGCGACTCAGGATCAATTCAACCGCTGAAACACCCTCTTCTGAATGAAGATCAACCGGCATGCCACGGCCATCATCAATGACCTCCAGTGACTGATCGCTATGAAGGATCACTTCAATATGTTTAGCGTGCCCCGCTAAAGCTTCATCCACGCTGTTATCGATCACTTCCTGTGCCAAATGGTTCGGACGAGTTGTATCAGTGTACATTCCCGGACGACGGCGAACCGGCTCCAGACCACTGAGAACTTCAATGGCATCTGCGTTGTAACTAGATTGAGTCATGTTGTAGTTCTGTTGGTTGCTTCTTGATTAAAGGGCTAATCAGTTTTGTATACTGTTGATAATACCAGTCGTTCAAACATTTTTGGCAAGTTTTTTCTCGCCATCATTAGAAAGCCCAAGAAAGTTGATGATTTGTGGGAAATAGTGTTCAAACCCGATAAAGGCATGATTACCGCCAGATTCAATAGTTTGCTTACATAATACCAGATAAGCAACCGCCTGGCGGTAATCCAGTACCTCATCTCCGGTTTGCTGCAATAACCAGATAAGATCCGGTGACTCCAGCGGTTCAATCCGCATGATTTTCAGATCATGAATATGGCGCGGTTCCAACGTATATCGTTGGTTGGTATAGGGGTTAATATTTTCCCCAAGATAATCCCGCAGTAACTCAAACGGACGCACGGCTGGATTGACAACGACAGCGGGCAAGCTGAAACATTGTGAGAGCCATATCGCCAGATAACCACCGAGAGAAGAGCCAACAATACCAAAATTATCCCCGGCCCGCTCCATCACCAAATTTTCCAGCAACTCAGCCACTTCTTCAGGATAAGGGGGTAACTGAGGTACCAGCATTTCAATGTCAGGGTGATGCTGATGCAGCCACGCTTTTAAGGCATTTGCTTTTGCAGACTGTGGAGAACTGTTAAAACCATGCAAATAGAGTAACGTTGACATCAGGCCGTGCCCCTTAATTGTGCGTAAATACCACCGGCCACTATGCTTCTGTACAACAAGCCACAAATGGTGAGGCTTGACAAATCCAATAAACAGAGAGTAACACAGCAACACCAAGAGACAAACACAACCTAATATCCATCCGAATCTAAATCAGGGCAAAACTCATTGCTTTCCAGTCGATGGACCTGAGTTGCCAAACCAAATTCGCCATTATCGGCAACAGACAATTCGAGATAACGCCACCCCGGCGCGACCGTATCAAGCATAAAATTGGTACAATGTGGTTTGAATTGCACGCTTGTTGATGGTGTCGCCATCATACGGATGCCATTCCAATCCAGATCCATCTCCTGATGTATATGCCCACAAAGCATCGCCTTAACCCGTGAGTAACCTTGCAGATACTGGGCCAAAATATGTGAATTGCGCAAACTATGCTGATCCAGCCAGGTACAACCTGATGGTAATGGATGATGATGAAGCAGGATCACCGTATAACGTTCAGGGTACTGATCCAGGCACTTTTTCATCCATTCAAGCTGATATTCCGACAACTCCCCGTGAGGAACGCCCGGTACTTGACTATCAAGCATCAAAAGTTGCCAGTACTTACCGACTAAAATTTGTTTCGACGGAGAAACACCAGCCGCCGCCAAGGCATCCACCATCGCAGGCTGGTAATCATGATTACCCGGCAACCAGACACAAGGTGCCGGTAAACGGGCAATACCATCAGCAAAATGTCGATAAGCTTCCAGCGACTGATCTTGCACCAAATCACCTGTCGCTACGATTAAATCAATATCAGCATTTTGCTTGAGTATGGCATCCAGCACCGCCTGGTAACTGCGATACGTATTGATACCCAATAAAGTATCTTCTTTGCTGGCAAAAAGATGCGTATCTGTTATTTGCAATATTTTGGCTGTGGTTCCCTCTACCACAGGCAGTTCAAACTGGCTTTCCAAATGGTTTCCTTGTCCTATAAGTCATCGGCGAGCATCATAACTCGTTTTAACGCAAGAGATCTGCTGACTGGCACACACTTCCCTTTTCTCGGTTAAAAATTAGGAATTATCTGAATTCCACTCTTTTTTTAACTTTTCATGGTGTAATGCCAGCCATTGTATCGCAATAACTGAAGCGGCATTATCAATAATTCCTTCTTCCATCCAATGATAAGCTTGTTCACGACTGACTACATGCACCCGAATATCTTCATGTTCACCAGACAATCCATGAATACCAGTCGCTGTCGTAGCATCCACTTCCCCCACCATCACCGAGATACGTTCCGTTGTTCCTCCTGGGCTGGAGAGATAACTCAACACCGGTTTGCAACGTTTAACTTCAATCCCTGCCTCTTCCATTGTTTCGCGGCGCACCACCTGCTCCACCTCTTCGCCCTCTTCAATCATACCGGCAACAATTTCCAGTAACCACGGCGTTGCTTTCGTCTCTATTGCCGGAATACGTATCTGCTCTATCAATACAACCTCATCACGATGTGGATCATAAGGCAACAATGCACCAGCATGGCCCCGCTCAAAAACTTCACGGTTAACCTCTTCACTCCAACCACCCGCAAACAAGCGATGGCGGAAGCGGTAATTTGTCAGTTTAAAGAACCCATTGTATAAACTTTTTTTCGTGATAATTTCCACATCCTGCTTATCCAACATGACTGGTGTTGACGGCTTCTTATGCATAAAATTCTCCTAAATAGTTCCTTACTTGCTAGCCACTAAGATGATATTAATCAAGCGGAGTTAAAAAATTCATCCTTTGGTGGTGTAAAGTTAAGCTAAATTAAGGCAATATGGCACAAACGGCTACCTTTGGCTGATAGCATACTCTGCTAGAATCTGTAATATTTCGTTTTTCACCAAGGCAACGTAAGAGTCTATCCCAATAGGCGTAATTGGTGCAGGCCGTTCTTATAAATGAACAGTGAACTCGGGCCGCGGGCAGCCCCCGGAGCATTCACTTTTTATCACAAAGCATGGCAAATAAAATAGCCTAATGGGATAAACAACGAGCAAAATAGCTGTGCAATCAAGGAATTACAATGAAGAAACTGCTCTCCATTTTTATCGCTATGAGCCTGACGGGATTTAGTTCGATGGGTCAGGCTGAAGATCTTTTGCAAGTTTATAAGCAAGCAAAAGAGAGTAACCCTGAACTACGTAAATCAATGGCTGAACGTAATAAAGCTTTTGAAAAAATTAATGAATCCCGTAGCCCATTATTACCCCAGTTGGAATTAAATACCGGATACTCCTATAACAGTGGTTACCGCGATCAACGTGACACAGAAAGCAATACATTGAATGCGAAGCTTGGCTTGAGTCAGACCATTTTTGATATGTCCAAATGGCGTCAATTGAATTTAGAAGAAAAAACGGCTGGTATTGCTGATGTTACCTATCAAAGCAGTGAACAAAAACTGATTCTGGATAGTGCAACAGCTTATTTCAAAGTACTGCGTACCATTGATACGCTCTCCTATATTGAATCTCAGAAAGCGGCCATTTATCGTCAGTTGGATCAAACGACTCAACGTTTTAATGTCGGTCTGGTTGCAATTACTGATGTCCAGAACGCCCGTGCTAACTACGATGATGTACTCGCTCAGGAAGTTGCCAGCCGTAATGAACTGGACAATGCACTGGAAGCTCTGCGTCAGGTAACGGGGATTTATTACCCGCGGTTAGCCTCGCTAAATATTGATCATTTCAAAACACAGAAACCAGAAGCGGTAGATATTCTGCTAAAAGAGGCGGAGAAACGTAATTTAAGTTTATTATCTGCTCGTTTAGGTCAGGATCTGGCCCGTGAACAAATCAAAGCAGCCCAAACCGGCCATATGCCAACTATTGATTTAGGCGCTTCTACCAATGTTTCAAATAGCCAGTTTCATGGTTCTAATCGTCAAGCAGGCAGCAAAGAAAGTGCCTATAGTGGCGAGAACAGCGTCGGCCTGACACTTCGTCTGCCAATTTATAGCGGCGGTGCCACCAGTTCCCGCGTTGAACAGGCACAATATGGTTTTGTCAGCGCCAGCGAACAATTAGAGAGCACCTACCGCAATGTGGTACAGACTGTCCGTTCTTCCTTTAACAACATATCTGCTTCCATCAGCAGTATCGACGCCTATAAACAGCTTGTTGTTTCGGCGCAAAGCTCACTCGACGCAATGGAAGCGGGTTATCAAGTTGGCACTCGCACCATTGTTGATGTACTGAATGCCACTACCAAGTTGTACGACGCCAAGCAAAAGCTATCCAATGCTCGCTATGATTATCTGATTAATCAACTGAATATTCAGCATGCACTGGGTACGCTCAATGAGAAAGATTTAGTTGCTCTGAATAATTCGCTAGGTAAACAGCTCTCAACGTCCGCTAACAGCATTGTTCAGGAAACAGGAACCCCAGTAACATCTGTTCGTAACTGATTCTGTTATTCACTTTCACTAATTAACGGCCCGCCATAAAGCGGGCTGTTTTATTTCCAGCCAATAACAATTTATTCCGAAAGAAAACCCGATATTTATCTTAATACAGAAAATATATAACTCAGAAAAGTCCTTCAAATGGATTCCAGCTCTTGCTATTCACTGTTTCTTTCAAATAATAAGCATAATTAGCAGTAGTACTCCATATTGCCGCAAAACTAAACTGAGCCGCCAAAATAGCAGCAACAGGAAGCTCAATCCCCAGAACGCCTTCCATAACCCCCAATATCATCATCACGACAACAGCGATTACAAGTAAAGTCAGATTTTTCCGCCATAATCCTAGAACAAAGAAGTAAATGAAACCAAAAAAGAAGGCAATAAAGTTCATGTTCAACAACATACGACGCCTAGAGGGTTCTGCTTTCATGGCAGCTTTATGCTCAGGCGTTTTGGGGGCACCATTTTTCTCAAAGAATGCAAAACGCGTCTGCCACTTTTCTGGATATTGAATTTTATCCATGCTACTTAATTCCTTAATTAAAATAGAAAATACAACACCAATAATATAATAACACCAGTTATTAATTTAAGATTATATTCCTAAGATTATTTGCTGGAGATATAAAATAGACAATATAATTAGTAGATTCACTTACATTATCATGTTACATATTCAATCACCCTTAATTTACCGGAATTCATGGAGGTTCGGATTAATACCATAAAATATCTATTACAGCACTAATTTTCTAAAAAATAGCGGTTTTTCAGCATCAAAACCAGATTAATCGGAATACCAGATAATCAATATCCAGCAACCTCTTTGTCAGACAAAGAAATCAGGCTAACAATTCGAAGGTTTATGCTTTAATTTTGTTCATATTTCCCCTATCCTTAAGACTATTTCATAAAGAATCATAGACATCTAAAATCTGGGTATACGACGATGACAATAAAGCGGACCAAAGATATTAATCACAACACATTCCGTAAGGCTTGGCGTAACTATCGCCTTGCACCTGTGGCAATGGCTGTCAGTGCGGTTTTCATGTTATCTGCCTGTGAAAAGAGTGATGAAACCGTCTCTCTTTACATGAATGCAGATGAATGTTCTCAAGCCAATCCATCACAAAGTGAGCAATGTACTACTGCTTACAACAATGCTCTGAAAGAAGCGGAAAAAACAGCGCCTAAATATGCCACCAAAGAAGACTGTATTGCTGAATTTGGTGAAGCACAATGTACTCAAACTCCGGCACAAGCTGGCCTTGGCACTACTGCTTCCAGTACCACCACCAATGGCGAAGCACAGGCACAGCAGCAGCAAAGCGGCAGCTTCTGGATGCCGCTGATGGCAGGTTATATGATGGGACGTCTAATGGGAGGCGGTTCAGCGCCGTCACAACCTCTGTTTAGCTCTAAATCGGCCACCAGCCCGGCAAACGGTCAATTCGTTGATGCGTCGGGTAAAAGCTATGGCCCGGCAACCGCAGGTGGTCGTTCCATGACAGTGCCTAAAACAGCTATGGCACCAAAACCAGCAACAACCACAACCATTACCCGTGGCGGCTTCGGTGACTCTGTTGCAAAACAGTCAGCCATGCAACGCAGCAGCGCCTCTTCGGGTTCCACATCTCGTTCAGCGGGAGGCTAACCACGGATGAAACGTATTGCTATTACTGAACGCCCGGATTGGCGTGAAAAAGCGATAGAATATGGCTTTAATTTTCACACCATGTATGACAAACCCTACTGGTGTGAAGAGGCTTATTACCAGTTTTCTCTTGCCCAAATTGAAGAAATCGAAGCTACCACCGCTGAACTGCACCAAATGTGTTTGCAGGTAGTCGAGAAAGTTGTCGATAGTGAAGAGTTGCTGACTAAATTTCAGATTCCAAAGCATTGTTGGGATTTTGTTCGTAGCTCCTGGATTACCAGTCAGCCATCACTCTATTCCCGTTTAGATTTGGTTTACGACGGTAAAAGCCCGGCAAAACTGTTGGAAAATAATGCTGATACACCAACTTCGCTGTATGAGTCCGCCTTTTTCCAATGGATCTGGTTAGAAGATCAGATGAATGCCGGGTTACTGCCAGCGCATGCCGATCAATTCAACAGCATGCAAGAGCAATTAATTGAACGCTTTGCTCAGTTGCGTGATGAACATGGCTTTGGCTTACTGCACATGGCTTGCTGTCAGGATACGGAAGAAGATCGCGGTACCGTTCAATATTTGCAAGATTGTGCGCAGGAAGCCGGTGTTCCAACCGAGTTCTTATTTATTGAAGATATCGGTTTGGGAGAGAAAGGACAGTTTACAGATCTAAAAGATCAGGTGATCAGCAATCTGTTCAAACTCTACCCTTGGGAATTGATGTTCCGTGAGATTTTCGCTACCAAATTGGAAGATGCTGGCGTTCGTTGGTTAGAACCCGCCTGGAAAAGTATTATCTCCAACAAAGCATTGCTACCAATGTTGTGGAAGATGTTTCCAAATCATCCAAACCTGCTACCCGCTTATTTTGCCGATGATAATTATCCGGCAATGGAGAGCTATGTTATTAAGCCACTGTTCTCACGGGAGGGGGCTAATATCCGTATTATTGAAAATGGCAAGGAAATTGCCAATGTTGATGGCCCTTACGGTAAAGAAGGTATGATCGTTCAGCAATTTCATACACTGCCAAAATTCGGTGACAATTATACGCTAATTGGTAGCTGGCTGGTGAATGATCAGCCTTGTGGTATTGGTTTGCGAGAAGATAGCGAACTCATAACTCAGGATTTATCTCGCTTCTATCCACATATTATTTTGGATTAATTACTAACTAGGGAGGAATTAAAGTAGGTTGCCACAACGCCAAAGATTCCTCCTTCAACAATTTGATAAAAACGTTAGCTTATAATAAAGGTAAATACTATGGCGAACACAATATATTTAACCATTACAGGTAAAAAAAACAAGGGCTTATATCCAGTGGTTGTTCTACCTATGATTCTATACCCGTCATCTTTCAAGTTGCCTCTTTGTTGGCTGCACTCACTCACCCCAGTCACATAGTTATCTATGCTCCCGGGGATTCGCTCCCTTGCCGTCGCGATGCATCTTGAAATCCATAGGGTATATAATAGACTAAGAAATAGCTTTTTTATAAGGTGAGTTATTACCTTCAGTGACCAATTGATTCCACAACATCTTAGAATCATCACCTTTCGCATGACCTAAATCAATCCATCCCAAATCTTCAGTATAGATTAACCTACCGCTATCAATGTCAACCTTATTCGTCATTTTTAAATATCTCTGTACTGTAGCTCATGATATTAAAATTTCAGCTATAACTTTCCATATTTTTAAGCTAAAATTTAGTGTTATCAATTTACAATCTTTTTTGATCTCATTCTATTAGACTGCTCACGAAATCGATTCCTTTATATATAACACAAATATAATTGAACCAATGAAACTTTTAATGACGAAACATCAATGCATTTTCACACAATGGGCAAAAAAATCCCTGTCTCACCGGTCAGCTATCAAGCCTTAAAAAATAAAGAATTCAGCCGTTATTGATGCTATAGTGTTCAATAACTATTATTGGTTTTTATTGGGAGCTCTTATGTCCATATCAGCAAAACAGACGATTACCGCACAGATACCTATCAAACTAGCTACAGCCATAAACGATTTAGCCAAAGAGTTAGACCGCTCAAAATCGTGGATCATTAAAGAGGCTCTTACCTCAATGATTGAGGAACGTGAACATCGCCACCAAATGATTTTGGCTGGCCTCGCGGATGTCGATACAGGCCGTATTGTGAATCATTCAGATGTTATTAATTTTGCATCTAAGCTGAAAAAATCATAATCATGGAGGTTTATTGGACACTTAAAGCTCAGAATGATTTGGAGCGCATCTATCATTTTGCCTGTCAATACAGTAAATCACATGCTAATAATGTGTTAGACCATCTAATTATCAGCACTACAGATCTCTGGCACTGCAACCTAAGATAGGGATTCCTCAGCCTAGATATAAGCCCCGCGAGGTACGTAAGGTACTTTTTAGTGATTACGAAGTCCATTACGAGATATCCAACGATACAATTTACATTGTAGACCTTTGGCATACCCACGAAAACCGTTAGTTAAAAACCATCCTCACAAAAGGATATGCAGTATAACAAGTTCATGATCTGGTGCTAAATTCTGAATTTGACTAGCCATTCTGACCTGTTCCAGTACGTCAACATGGGCTTTCAGCTTAACCCAACTTGAAAGCCCCAATTCACGGGCAATTACCCCCCTGAGCATCACCCAACCGGCTGTGCTGTTGAATGAATTCCTCTTGTGTCAAATGCGGATAATAACGACAAGAACGTTCAATTCAACCAACCTGCACAGACAACATACTCAGCGAACCAGTCTCAATGCCATCCACAGGAATGGAAACCGTTTCTTTTCTATCCCACGTTCCCATGATATACAGCAACGGTAAAAAGTGTTCAGGAGATGGATTCGATAATAAGCCATCTTCTCTATCCAGTGCATGAATCAAAGGATAAGGTTGCTCATAGCTGGTAAGGTTATCACGCACATAATGGTTAAATGATTCCGCCCACGGGTATGGTTCCGCATTAGGTTCTTGACGCTTCATGGTACGAAGATTGTGTACCACATTACCACTCCCCAAGATTAAAACACCTTCATCTCGTAATGCAGCCAGCTTTTTCCCTAATTCATAGTGGTACGTCGCTGGCTTGGCGTCATCTATGCTCAGTTGAATCACTGGAATATTAGCTTGAGGATACATCTTAATCAGAATACCCCAAGTCCCGTGATCCAATCCCCACTGATGATGATCGGCATAAACTTCCACTGGTTCCAGCATCTCCTGCACTAAAACCGCCAATTCAGGCGATCCCTTCGCCGGATACTGAGTTTCATACAATTCCTGAGGGAAGCCACGAAAATCATGGATAGTCTTCGGTTGAGTCATGGCTGTTACCGCAGTGCCATTGGTATACCAATGAGCAGAAATCGCTAAAATCACTCTGGGTACAGGCAGCCTTTCGCCAAGTTCACGCCACACATTGGTATAGCGATTTTCTTCCAGTACATTCATTGGACTGCCATGACCAATAAACAGTGCCGGCATTCTGGAAATATTCATAATGACCTCTCACGCCCAATATAGGTAATTTTAATACTTGCGGACAGGTTACGCCTTTCAGATAAGCAAAACAGTGGGCTAACGGTGATGGAGTTTTTCAAAAAAACTGAAAAGCCACAGCTTGCGCAAACTGTGACTTTAGAGAACGTGTAGGTTATAACTGATATTTCATCCGGCTATCGGACAATTAGGTTTCAACTTGCTTTCTGTTCTATTGCCTGACGATAAATCACCAGATCCTCAATAGTGACTACCGGCATATTATGTAGTTTCGCAAATTGCACTACCTCAGGAGTACGCGCCATTGAACCGTCATCATTGGTTAATTCGCACAATACACCTGCTGGTTTAAATCCAGCTAAACTGACTAAATCAATTGTTGCCTCAGTATGCCCCTGACGAACCAATACACCACCAGGTTGGGCACGCAGTGGAAAAACATGTCCCGGTCGGTTCAAGTCACTTGGTTTGGCATTATCTGCAATCGCTGCACGAATGGTTGTGATGCGGTCAGCCGCAGAAACCCCCGTCGTCACTCCTTGAGCGGCCTCAATGGTTACGGTGAATGCAGTCTGGAACGGGCTAGAGTTATTTTCTACCATCATGGGCAATTGTAATTGCTGACGGCGCTCTTCTGTCAGACATAAACAGACAATGCCACTGCCATGACGGATAGTCAGTGCCATTTGCTCTACGGTCATTGTTTCGGCCGCAAAGATAATATCACCTTCATTTTCACGATCTTCATTATCCAGCACCATCACCCCCCTTCCATCACGCAAAGCGTTAATGGCGTGTTCAACACGTTCTGATGATGTGCCATATTCAGAAAGTAGCGTCTGATTCATGGTAAAGAAACCTCATTAAAATTTATGGATTACCAGAATCAGGGCGGTCTTGAGGAGTTCTCGCTATGACATAATATTCATAACACAATATTAAATGCCATTTTAAATGCCATAGCCGGAACAACAGACGAGCGCAAAGCCCGACAGATGCCGTTATTCTCTCCCATCCGGACTATTACCGTCGGCTCCAGAATTACACTGGATCTGCTGACCTCCGCTTTATCATAAAGATAACCACAAACGGAGCGCTCGCGGGCTTCATCATGCCCCCCAAAAGATGGACTGATGTTTACCGCCGGTGGGGACTTTCACCCCGCCCTGAGATAAGCCAGTGAACTATAACGCTAATATTTGTCGGCGGCAATCAACAAAATCAAATGTGAAACCTGGCTCACAATGACTTGTGGTTTTACTATCTGGTATTACACTATTCAGAAATTATTTATGTCATAAAAAGGATGCATCATGCTCGATCCCAAAAAAATTGAACAAATTGCCCGCCAGATCCAGGATTCTTTACCAAAGGGGGTTAAAGAGTTCGGTGGTGATGTAGAGAAAAAATTACGGATGATTTTGCAATCCCAACTTGGCAAGCTTGATTTAGTGAATCGTGAAGAATTTGATATTCAAACTCAGGTTCTGTTACGTACTCGTGAAAAATTGACCGCGATGGAACAACGTTTAAGTGAAATAGAAGCGAAGATTGAGAATAAGAATGTTCTATCTGCTGATTACACGGCAAAAAAAGAAGAGTAATTATTACCATACATAAAAATAACCGCGATAATGAGCAGATATCATATCTGCTCATTACCATCACCACACTTAATTAGAAATTAAATGCTGTTCTTTGCCGTAATGCTCAGAACGTGGGCCATAAAGCAAACTATGACTACCACCGGCTGTCAGTAAGCGGTTACTTGTAATGCCAGCAATTTCATGACCTTTATCCATAATGGTATTAGCTATCTGTGAAATTACGGCAGATACCAACATGCCAACAAGACTATTCGAATTGTTTTGATTTTCAGTTGATGAAGCCGTTGCACGGCCATACCACAGTTGTTTGCCAGTACGCAAATCCACCAGCTTCGCTGAAGCCGTTACACGTGTATCGCTGTTGATAATCTGATATTGCGTACCATATTCCTCAATATCCAAATAGAGCGCTGAATCTGCACCAAAAATATCATGCAATTTTTTATAACTGATATTCTGAACATCCTGTGCCGCTGTCACGCCATTTTGCTGAAATGCTTCTTCCACAACAGCAACCGGAAAAACGTAATAGCCAGATTCTGCCAATGGATATGTCACATGAGAAATTAGGCTGTGCCCTGCTTTAACTTCCAAAGATTTATTTACCGCTGGCAAAACCAGAATAGATTTAGGTTTGCTTTCTCTAAATGCGGTGTAATCATAAGGGACAGATTTACTACATCCTGTCAGCACAAATGCCGCCAATAGACTTAATGCGACGAGAATACGGTTCATTGCATAGTTCCTTTATTTTTACTTAATAAAAAATCCATAAATGGCGCTGACTCAGGAAATAATTTTTTCTCTATTTCAAACTGATGGAATGCTTCTGAAACACGACCTGTTTTGCTATAAAGCAGACCAATTTGAGCATGCAACCCAGGCGGTACAGGCTTATCTTTCGCTTTCGCTCTTTCAATTACCTGCTGCAAAGCCTGTAACTGCTCTTCAAACCCCATCTTATCTTGCTGATAATATTGATAAATTGTAGGTTGATATTTATCCCACTCATAAATTGTTTTTGGCTGCGTGACGCAACCCGCTAAGGTCATAGCTGCTAGCAATAAACCCGCTTTTTTCATTAATATCATAAATATATCCCTATATTTCTTAATTAGACGGCTTCCATGCACCGGTTTCAATACTTTCAACCAGACGGTTTACCGCTTCACGAATAGCCAGATCCAGCACTTTACCATTCAGAGTGGAATCATAGCTGGCAGTGCCACCAAAGCCGATAATTTCACGGTTGGATAATTTATACTCTCCTGCTCCTGCCACAGAGAAAACCACTTCGGAAGTTTCTACATTCACCACATTCAGCATGACCTTAGAATAAGCTACCTGTGATTTACCACGCCCTAACAAGCCCCATAACTGATGATCACCCACTTCTTTGCGGCCAAATTCAGTCACATCACCGGTAATAACGTAAGTAGCACCTTTCAACTTCTGCGATTTACCTTGTAAACCCGCTTCTGTTTTCAGTTCCGCCATATTGGTACGTTCCAGCACCGTAAAACGCCCAGTTTGCTGTAAGTGCGAGATTAAAATCGTTTTAGATTGATTACCAAGGCGATCAACGCCGTCGGAGAAAATCCCATTTTGATAACTGGAACGGTTTTCAAACTTACCGATCGCAATTGGACTACGAACACCCTGATATACCGTATTATAAGAATTAACTTTTTGTACCTGAACGGTATTAGAAGATTCAGTTGTACACCCTGCTAATATTGCAGAAGCTAAACAAATTGAAGATAAAATTAACTTACCTTGCATAAAAACGTATTCCTGCGTAAAAAATTTATCCGTTTATCTACTAACCTTAAAATGTAAAAGTTATAGATAACATATTTCATTAAAAAATCATTTACATCAGAAATCATTATGAATAAGCCAGCGTTATGTGACCAGCATTTTATGCCATAAAGATAAAAAACTATCTGTTACATCACACTTTTTCAGATTAATGCCCCATCATCCCAGATAATAAAATTACATTAACTTGAATTGTTATTATAATATTTTGGTAATATTTATGTCGTTAATTAAATTACTCGCACCCAGTATTACAAATATCTATATTATTCATGATGAAATATCACTCAATTAAACACAAATTAAATAAAAAATAGCCGGGAAGATTTCATCTCTTACCCGGCTTTCATTCTAATAATATGATCAAATATACCTTATAGATTTCAAGATGCATCGCGACGGCAAGGGAGCGAATCCCCGGGAGCATAGCTAACTATGTGACCGGGGTGAGTGAGTGTAGCCAACAAAGAGGCAACTTGAAAGATGACGGGTATAAATAATCTACCGCGTTCAATGCAGTAATATCTTCCGGCTGTTTTCAATGACAAGCTAAAGCATTATTTACTGATTTTTAATCGCCTTGATGATATTGGTTGTTGAAATACCATCTTCAAAGTTCAATACTCTGACTTCTCCGCCCGCAGCCCAAACTTCTTCACTGCCAGCAATTTCTCCCGGTTGATAATCGCCCCCTTTTACCAATACATCCGGCAAAACATCCGCAATCAATCGCTGTGGTGTATCCTCTTCAAACGGCACAACCCAATCCACCGCACCCAGAGCAGATAATACAATCATGCGTTGTTCTAGTGGATTAACAGGACGGCTCTCACCTTTCAGCCGTTTAGTTGATGCATCACTGTTAACAGCAACAATTAACCGATCACCCAGTTTACGAGCATTCTCCAGATATGAGACATGGCCTGCATGCAAAATATCAAAGCAGCCATTAGTCATCACAATCCTTTCACCACGTTGACGAGCATCAGCAACAGCCTGTTTAAGCTGAAATTCAGTCATCACACCAAAACCCGTTTCAGCGCGGCCACGAATAGCATTTTCCAATTCAATCGGTGAAACGGTCGATGTTCCCAGTTTGCCAACGACAACCCCCGCAGCAGCATTCGCCAAGAAACAAGCTTCATTCAGTGGCTTTCCAGCCGCAATCGCCGTTGCTAACACACCAATGACCGTATCACCTGCACCCGTAACATCAAACACTTCCTGCGCCTGCGTAGGCAAATGTAATGGCGGTTGATCAACACTCAATAAACTCATCCCCTGTTCAGAACGGGTGATCAATAATGCTTGAAGATCCAAATCCTTAACTAGCCGAGTACCTTTCTCAACCAATTCATTGTCATCTTTGCAGTGGCCCACCACCGCTTCAAATTCAGACAGATTCGGCGTGAGTAAAGTTGCCCCACGATAACGCTCAAAATCATTACCTTTCGGATCGATTAACACCGGGACTTTAGCCGCGTTTGCTAGCTCGATCATTTTCTGAACCTGACTCAGCGCACCTTTGGCGTAGTCGGACAGAACCAATGCCCCAATATGGGGTAACGCCTGTTCAATGCGCTCAAACATCGGCTGTGCATCGACGTTATCGAAACCTTCTTCAAAATCTAAGCGAATTAACTGTTGATTACGGGAAAGTACCCTCAGTTTGGTAATTGTCGGATGTGTCGGAACAGAAACAAAATCACAACGCACCTTAACGCTACTCAGTTTCTCATTCAGCGCATGTGCTGCGTCATCAATCCCAGTCAAACCGATTAAATGCGAATTTGCTCCAAGAGCCGCAATATTCATAGCAACGTTAGCCGCGCCTCCCGGACGCTCCTCAATGGTATTGACTTTTACAACAGGCACCGGCGCTTCCGGTGAAATCCGGCTGGTCGGTCCATACCAGTAGCGATCTAACATCACATCACCGACGACTAAAACTCCTGCACAGTGAAAATCCGGGAGTGTCATTTTCATCCCTTGCTCCAAATATTAGATATTAAATTGGTACCAAATATTATCATACGACCGTGAAATCCCTACACCAAACCAGTAAAACCCGTTATTGTTCACCCAACCACTGTTGCCAACTACGAAGTACCCGTTCCTGTTGTTCACTGAAACAATGGGTTGATACTCGACTGGAAAGCGTCTGTAGCGCCAAATGGTGCAGTTCATCACGCATAGAAACGTAAGCCTGAGTTAATGCGGCTGCCTCATCTTCATCCATAATTTCATAAGCCGCCATTAATTGAAAAATTCGCACATTATCCGACCAACGCACCAAACGCTCATTTTCAGCCGCGTAACAAAGCACCAAATATTGAGCAATAAATTCGATATCTGTGATCCCCCCCGGATCAGCTTTAATATCAAATTGATCTGAATGGTGACTGCCTAAATGTTTATGCATCTTTTCCCGCATTTCCCTTACCTGCTGACGTAACAAAGCGGGTTCTCGTCGCGTACATAACGTCTGATGGCGTATCCGCTCAAAATCTCGATGCAAGTTTTCATCACCAAATACCATACGAGCACGTACCAACGCCTGATGTTCCCAAGTCCACGCTTGATTCTGCTGATAATCAGCAAACGCGCCGATGGTACTGACTAACATGCCTGATTCCCCGGAAGGACGCAGGCGGACATCCACGTCATACAACACGCCAGAGGAAGTTCGAGCACTGAATAAGTGCATAATTCGTTGGGCAAGGCGCAAATAAAATTGCCGGGCATCAATCGATCGATTGCCATCAGTCATCACATCCTCCGGGCAATCAAGCAGGAAAACTAAATCAAGATCAGAACTGTAACCTAACTCCCAACCACCCAATTTGCCATAACCAATCACCGCAAATCCCAGACCTTGCCGCTGACTCAGATGTGATGGAACACCATAACGTTTTGCCATTTGTCCCCACGCCTGTTGAACGACTGCTTCAATAATCGCTTCGGCCAAATAAGTGAGATGATCACTGACTTTCATCACCGGCAATACACCAGTGATATCCTCCGCCGCAATCCTCAGTAATTGCGCCTGCTTAAACTGGCGGAGCGCTTCTAATTGTTGCTCTTCATCATCTTCTGGTATCCGCAATAAATATTGTCGCAACTCATCTTTATAAGCATTCAGCGACAAAGGTTCATACAGAAATTGTGGATCAAGCAACTCATCCAGCAACAATGGATGGCAGGCAAGCTGAGTTGCAATCATCGGTGAAGCAGCACACAACCGGATAACATGTGTTAATACAGCTTCCGATTCAAGTATCAGTTCCAGGTAAGTTGTACGGCTGACGATACTTAACAGCAACGGAATAACCCGCTCTAGCACTATATTAATATTTCGATTATTAACATCTTGATTATTGACATCTTGCCGCAAACAAATTTTTGCCAACAAACGTGGCATCAGATGGTCAAGCACATCGCGCCCACGCGGGCCAATGGTTCTTTTGCCCACATCATGACGGAACACAGAAATAATCTGCAATATCTGCTGTGCAATCGCTTCATCCAAGTGCGGAGCCAGTATGATTAACTCTTCTTTTTCGAGATTTTCCAGCCACAGACTTTTAAATGGCACATGACCAGCTTCCTCTTCACTATTATCACTGTCATCGCCAATTAATTGCGTAAAAATAGCCCGAACAGCGCCCATCTTGTTGTTCAATTCAATTATCAGAGCATCCCAACTTTCAAACCCCATGCCCCACGCCAGTCGTGAACGATCCAGCTCATCTTCCGGCAAAGTCTGAGTTTGTTGATCGTTAATTGACTGTAAAAGATTTTCTAACCGCCGCAAAAAGAGGTAACCATCAGTAAGTTGTTTCACCTGCAATGGTCGTAAAAGCGCCAACTGCGCTATTATTTGCAGAGTGGGCAACAACGCCTGAGATTGCAAACACAGTTCACGTCCACCACGAATAAGCTGGAATACTTGGGCGATAAATTCAATTTCACGGATACCACCAGCACCCAGTTTGATATTGTCTTTCAAGCCACGGCGACGCACTTCTCGTTCAATCATACCCTTCATATTTCTCAGGGATTGAATCACACTGAAATCAATGTAACGGCGAAAAATAAACGGTCTCAGCATCCGGCGTAGCTCTTCACCATACACTTGGTTGCCAGAACCCATAATCCGCGCCTTTACCATCGCATAACGTTCCCAATCACGCCCTTGCTCTTGGTAGTAATCTTCCAATGCAACAAAACTGAACACCAATGGGCCACTATCACCGAACGGACGCAAACGCATATCCACCCGATACACAAAACCATCCACAGTTTGCTGATCGAGCACTTTGATAAGACGCTGCCCCAGACGAGTAAAAAACTGAGCGTTATCCATTTCACGACGGCCGCCTTGGGTAAAACCGTTTTCAGGATAGACAAAAATCAAATCAATATCAGAAGAGAAGTTCAACTCGCCACCGCCGAGTTTTCCCATACCGAGAATTAATAGTGGTTGCGGCTCGCCCCGCTCATTACAAGGGGTTCCCCAATCCTGACAACAGCGTTGATATAACCAATCACGCGCCGCAATAATCAACGTTTCAGCCAACATACTGAGTTGTTGCAGCGTCTCCTGAGTCGTAATGCGATACAGTGCCTGCGACCAGGCTATTCTCACCAGAATCTTGTTACGAAACTGACGTAAAACCCGCATAAGGGTATTTTCATCCTCTACCGATGCGAGTAACTGTTGCAGCCATTCAGCATATTGATGCCACTCCTGCGTTCCTGGTGGGTGTTGGCGGATCTCAGCTAACCACTCAGGATGAGCTTGCAGGTTTTCAACAACAAAATCACTCAGTGACAATACCGCCAACTCATGAGCAGAAAAAGGCTCAACATTTAACGCCAGTTGTTGAAAATGTTCAGTCACACGCTGTAGCTGAGCCAGAAGCGGGGTTGAAAGTGGCAACATAGAGAATTCCTGTTATTTAAGCGGAGAGATTTATTAACCACATAGATTTATTAACCACATAGTCAGTGCCAACTTACATTGCAAATAGAGCGAGCTATAACATAGCGTTTCAGCTTCTGTTTCCGTATCCAATAATTTCTGGCTGATAGCAACTAATTGATTATCCAACTGTTTCGGCGCACCAGGATATCCAATCGTCTGATGAATCAAAGTCAATACTTGCTTTAAACCATCCCGACCATCCGATAAACCGGCCAACCAACGTTCTTCTTGTTCTTGCCAATGGGCCAACATTGACGTGAGTACCGAAGGTAATGACTGCTGCATATCAATTTCTACCTGAGTTGAAAGCAAAGCTGCCTTTGGTTTTCCCTGAGCTAACTGATAACCACGAGCGGCTTTACTTTTATTTCCTTGCCGCAAGCCGTTTGATTTTGCCAACTCAACCGCCAATGCTAATACATCGGTTATAGTTCCTTGCTTTAACTCCAATTCAAACTCACAAATTGGCTCCTTGCGATTAGCTGCAATAATTTCTCCCTGATCGAGCACCACTTCAATCTCACTTTGTCCATAAGTTACCGCCCACTTCTCCCGCATAAAGTCAGTACTGAATAACGCATTCAAGCGGGATTGCAACGCTTCCACATCACAGTTGTCAGGCCAGATGTGCTGTGGAAACAGAGTCAATGCCAGTTCCGGTTTTGCCAATGGCACATTATATTCCGGTCGCTGATGCAACCCGCCAACCACCTTACCGGCTGTTTTGATCGTCATCTCATATTGGTCATCAAAACCACGGAGCCGCAACCCCATATCAAGACCACGCAGTTGGTTATCCGACGTTTCGAAATAGGTATTGGTCAACTTTTGGGGAGAAAAATAGTCATGAGGAAATAACAGTAACTGCTGACGAATTGCAGGAATAGCTTGTGGTTTGGCAATAAGTTTTAATTCAATTTCTACACTCATATCTGCACCATTGATGACAATCTTTGCCCTTCATCTTACCTTGATTTCGCTTTTTTCCACGATGAGTAAGAAGAAAATTAAAATTTCTCTTTCCTGCAAGTTATGATAGTAATTAACAGGAAATGTTTCGTTCAACAGACAACAAGCCATGTATTCAATCGATTAGAAAAGTGTCATTTTGGTTTACCGATTGCTCTAGCAAACTTAACTCTTTACTATCAAATTCTAAACTCACCATAGATAAAGAACAGTTGAAATCACAATGCGAAAATTACATTTACTTCTTACGGCACTATTGAGCCTAAGCTTTTCGCTGACTACCCTCGCGGAAGAAAAGCGCTATGTATCTGATGAGTTATCTACCTATACACACGCCGGGCCGGGTAACCAATACCGTATAGCCGGTACACTAAATGCCGGTGATGCAGTCACGTTGATAAGCATCAATCGGGATAGTAATTACGCTCAAGTTAAAGATGATAAAGGCCGTCTTGTCTGGCTACCAGTTAACCAGCTTAGTAATAAACCCAGCCTGCGTACCCGCCTGCCGGAGTTAGAACAAGAAGTGAAAACATTGACGGATAAGTTAGCCAATATAGATAATAACTGGAATCAGCGCACTGCCGATATGCAACTGAAAGTTGCCAATAGCAGTAACATTATTGCAGAGTTGAAAAAAGAGAATGAGAAGTTGAAAAACAAACTGACGGTAGCAGAAAAAAAGCTCGATGCTGCAAATCTGCAACTTGATGACAAACAACGCAATATCATTCTGCAATGGTTTATGTACGGCGGTGGCGTTGCAGGCGCTGGTCTAATCTTTGGGTTATTACTGCCACATATGCTCCCACGCCGTAAGCGTAATGACCGTTGGATGAGTTGATTAAGGAACATATTAGGTGAAAGTCTATCTGGTTGGCGGCGCAGTACGTGATCGCCTGCTAAATTTTCCTGTAAACGAGCGGGATTGGGTTGTTGTGGGCGGAACGCCAGAAGAACTGTTATCCCAAGGATATCAGCAAGTTGGCAAAGATTTTCCGGTGTTCCTGCATCCCAAAACCCACGAAGAGTATGCACTGGCACGCACCGAGAGAAAATCCGGCCAGGGATATACTGGTTTTACTTGCCATGCTGCGCCAGATGTCACACTGGCAGACGATTTGCAGCGCCGTGATTTGACAATTAACGCGATTGCTCAAACACCTACAGGTGAACTTGTCGATCCTTATCATGGTGTCGATGACTTAAACAATCGTATCCTACGCCATGTTTCTGATGCTTTCTTTGAAGATCCGCTAAGGGTATTACGAGTGGCTCGTTTTGCCGCTCGTTTCGCCCATTTAGGGTTTACTATCGCGCCAGAAACACAGGCATTAATGTCAAATATGGCAATTAACGGCGAACTATCAGCACTCACACCAGAACGTGTCTGGAAAGAGACCGAAAAAGCGCTTGCCACCCATTCTCCTCAAATCTTTTTTCAGGTTTTACGTGATTGTGACGCATTAGCGGTGTTGTTTCCTGAAATCGATAATTTGTTTGGCGTTCCCGCACCAGAGAAGTGGCATCCTGAGATTGATACCGGCATTCATACGTTAATGGTGCTGAAAGTAGCGACTGAATTAACAGATGAAGTCGATAGCCGTTTTGCTGCTCTATGCCATGATCTTGGTAAAGGGCTGACTCCGCCAGAACAGTGGCCTCACCATTATGGACATGGGCCAGCAGGTGTTAAGTTAGTTGATCAATTGTGCCAACGTCTGCACGTTCCTAATTTTGCCCGTGATTTGGCAAAACTAGCTGCTCAGTATCATGATTTAGTGCATACCGTCGCTCAATTGCGGCCAAAAACATTACTTAAGTTGTTTGATGCCATTGATGCATGGCGTAAACCTCAGCGAATAGAACAATTGATTATCATCAGTGAAGCCGATGCTCGGGGTCGTACCGGCTTTGAAAATACGCCATATCCACAAGGTGATTATCTGCGACAGGCTTTCAAAATTGCCAGCCAGGTTCAAGTAAAAAATATTGTAGACAGTGGGTTACTTGGTGCTGACATTGGTCATGAGTTACGACGTCAACGTCAGCACGCATTAGCGGAATGGAAACAACAAGACCATACTGTTCAAGACAATACCGTTCAAGACAATACTGTTACCTGAAACCTCCCCTGATATCAAACATTGAGCAATCTTCGAATTAAATTGATATCAGGGGAACCATTCGCTACATAAATACCCAGTAAACAGCGGCTGCCACAATAAAGCGGTAGATAGCAAATGGGATAAAAGATATACGCTTAATCAATGCCAGAAAAGTTTTAATGGCGACTAACGCGACAACAAATGCCGTAATAAAACCGACAGCAAACATTGGGATATCAGCAGCACTCAAAAAATGCAGGCTCTTATATAAATCTAATCCACTTGCCCCCATCATCATCGGTACAGCCAGAATAAACGAGAATTCTGATGCAGTATAACGATTAACCCCCATCAGCATTCCACCAGAGATTGTCGCGCCTGAACGGGAAAATCCCGGCCACAACGCCAGACACTGAAAACAGCCAATCATAAAAGCCTGACGATAAGTAATATCATCCAGCCCTTCTGCTCTCGGTGTTTTAGGTTTCAAGATTTCTGCTGTAATCAGCAACACACCACCAATAACCAAGGCGTACATCACGCTTTGTGGGTTAAACAGCGATTTAATGACATCGTGAAACAGCAGCCCAAGCGTCACCGCAGGTAGCATTGCTAAAATAATATGACTCAGTTTCAGTTTGCCATTGGTTTTACCTTCGTGGGGAACTTCACCAAAGTGGATACCAATGAGTCCAAACAAGCGACGCCAAAACACCACCACCACCGCAAGGATAGATCCAAGTTGGATAATAACTTCAAATGTTTCAGCTTTATCGCCAGTAAATCCCAACATATGGCCAACGATAATCATATGGCCGGTAGAGGAAACAGGAAGAAATTCAGTTAGCCCTTCAACAACACCAAGAATAGCTGCATGAAACAAGGTAGAAAGGTCAGTCATATAGAAAAGTCGCCCATTAATAAATATCCGAAACAAGTAGCATGGAATAAACTCAGCTACCATTATTCCCATTGTCATTAATCAATTGACATAATTATCAAGCCTGGCACCACTGCATGCCAGTCTATGTAAGAACAATGACAATAATATGGCAGCCAAATTCACTACTGATCAGATTATTTTTTTCTTTCAATAATAACACCCACTTGACGAGCCTGCGCGACAGCACCTGGTTTACTGACTTTTATCCGTACCCACGGCGAATTAAAACGTTTTAACAGCAGATCCGCTACCTCTTCAGCCACTCTTTCAACCAGAGCAAAATTCTGATTTTCTACATGATTGATGATTGCTTCGCTAACTTTGGCATAATCCAGACAATATTCGACATCATCACTGGATGATGCACGTTTATTATCCCATCCCATTTCGATATCGAACACTAACTTCTGTTTAATGGTCTGTTCCCAGTCGTAAACACCAATTGTGGTAATAACGACTAACTCCTCAATAAATACGATATCCATCACGTCATTTTCCTGTTTTTCAATTTGTCGGATACCACTTCCGACTAAATATGCGTATTATCCATGACTAGACTAAGAAAACGATCATTATTATTGGGGAGACATTATGAGTGCTATCGCGCTTGGCATGATCATCTTCGCGTATCTCTGCGGTTCAATCTCCAGCGCAATACTTATTTGTCGTCTGGCTGGGTTACCTGATCCTCGTCAACATGGCTCAGGCAACCCAGGCGCGACAAATGTACTGCGAATTGGTGGCCGCAGTACCGCGGCAATAGTACTAATTTGTGATGTTCTGAAAGGGATGATCCCCGTCTGGTTGGCTTATCAACTCTATGTTCCCCCGTTCTATCTAGGAATTACAGCAATAGCGGCTTGTCTCGGTCATATTTACCCGATCTTTTTCCAATTTAAAGGCGGTAAAGGTGTCGCAACCGCTTTTGGCGCTATCGCAGTAATCGGTTGGGATCTAACAGGTTTGATGATGGGTACCTGGCTGCTAACTATATTACTAAGCGGCTATTCCTCTTTAGGGGCAATTATTAGTGCCTTGATAGCACCGTTCTATGTCTGGTGGTTTAAACCTGAATTTACTTTCCCCGTCGCCATGCTCTGCTGTCTGGTGTTACTGCGTCACCATGATAATATCCAGCGTCTGTGGCGCGGCCAAGAAAGTCGTATTTGGAACAAGCTCAAAAAGAAAAAAGAGATGACCGAAAAAGAAAAAAACCAAACAGAAAAAGAGCAAAGATAAAAGAAGATCAACAACAGAATCGGATAAAAACCAGCAACTCATTGAGTTACTGGTCTTTTATTTGAAGACTTATAATGCGGGTAATTCCGACAATGGCCAGCGGGCTTTGACTGTCACACCAAGTGAATCACTCACCTCTCCTTTTAGACGGATCATACCGGCAAGCGCAATCATGGCACCGTTATCTGTACAGAATTCAGGACGCGCATAAAATACTTCGCCACCCAATTTTGCCATGACCTCTTCCATCTTGGTGCGCAATGTACGATTGGCGCTGACACCACCTGCCATTACCAGTCGTTTGAATCCGGTCTGCTCAAGCGCTCTTTTACATTTAATCGCTAATGTATCAACAACCGCATCTTCAAAAGCTCGGGCAATATCCGCTCTAGTCTGCTCATCATTGCTATTGCTATGAATAGTATTAGCAGCAAAAGTTTTCAATCCTGAAAAACTAAAATCCAGCCCAGGACGATCTGTCATCGGGCGAGGAAACACAAAACGCCCAGCTTCTCCTTTTTGAGCCATCCTAGAGAGTATCGGCCCTCCAGGATAATCCAACCCCAGTAGCTTAGCTGTTTTATCAAATGCTTCACCGGCGGCATCATCTATTGATTCACCAAGCAGCTCATACTCACCAATACCCGTTACACTAATGAGCTGTGTATGACCACCAGATACCAACAACGCCACAAATGGGAATTCAGGGCTGTTATCTTCCAACATCGGAGCCAGTAAATGCCCTTCCATATGATGAACAGGAATCGCAGGAACATCCCAAGCAAACGCCAGAGAACGGCCAATCGTCGCCCCCACCAACAATGCCCCAACCAGACCAGGGCCTGCCGTATAAGCCACCGCATCAATATCTTTACGGGTTAATCCTGCCTCTTTCAAAGCAGCTTGAATCAAGGGTACTGTTTTGCGGATATGGTCACGTGAAGCCAATTCAGGCACGACACCACCGTAATCAGCATGCAGTTTAATCTGACTGTATAATTGATTTGCCAATAAACCGGCTTTGTCGTCATAAATTGCGATCCCGGTTTCATCGCAGGACGTTTCTATACCTAAAACTCGCATTACACTACCTATATTCCACAGAAGAGAGCCAGTTTATCATTAATAAGATAATTTGCGCGGCTTACATGCTGACTATTTTTGCTGCTTAGTCTATAATCAGCCCTCTACGTAAAACTCCTGTGTGGTTATCGTCAATATTACGGAACTGATTTGCAAATCACCGCCGTGATGTTGTTGTTTCAATTTGCGGCGGTGCTTTACAAAGCCGTGTTCATTGAAGTAAAATTCCGCACCATTTTAAGATGGCTGGCATCCCACGCCAGCAAGACCGATTTCTATTGAGGTGAGAGGCACATGCCGGTAATTAAAGTACGTGAAAACGAGCCATTCGACGTAGCATTGCGTCGCTTTAAGCGTTCCTGCGAAAAAGCAGGTGTATTAGCAGAAGTTCGCCGTCGTGAATTCTATGAAAAACCAACGACTGAACGTAAACGCGCTAAAGCTTCTGCTGTAAAACGTCACGCTAAGAAGCTGGCTCGTGAAAACGCACGCCGCACTCGTCTGTACTAATCCTTGCGGTTGATCCGCATAGTGATTGAATTTGCAGACAACAGTAGTTGCAGATAAAGGCCGTGCTTTCCGAAAGGGAGCGCGGCTTATTGTCGTTCATCAACAGGCGTAAAAGGGCTTATGGCTGGACGAATTCCGCGCGCATTTATCAATGATTTATTAGCTCGTACCGATATCATCGATCTGATCGATGTTCGTGTGCCACTTAAAAAACAGGGTAAAAATCACCACGCGTGCTGTCCATTTCATAATGAAAAGACACCCTCGTTTACTGTTAATGGCGATAAACAGTTTTATCATTGCTTTGGTTGCGGAGCTCACGGCAACGCCATCGATTTTCTGATGAATTACGACAGACTTGAGTTTGTCGAATCCATTGAAGAATTAGCTGCCATGCATGGTCTGGAAGTCCCTTATGAAGCGGGTTCCAGTAGCAGTCAGATAGAACGTCACCAAAGACAAAACCTTTATCAACTGATGGATAAGCTTAACAGCTTCTATCAAAATGTATTAAACACCCCCGCTGCACAACAAGCCCGGCAATATCTGGCTCAGCGTGGGCTTAGTGAAGAAATTATCCACCGTTTCTCGATTGGTTTCGCTCCCGCTGGTTGGGGTAACACCTTGGAACGGTTTGCTCATAATGCGGAAGAACATCGACAATTAAATGACGCCGGAATGCTGGTCGCGAACGACAATGGCTACACGTATGACCGCTTCCGCGAACGAATAATGTTTCCAATCCGTGATCGTAGAGGGCGCGTGATTGCATTTGGTGGACGTGTTTTGGGAAATGCACTCCCAAAATACCTCAACTCACCAGAGACCGAAATTTTCCATAAAGGCCGTCAGCTATACGGCCTCTATGAAGCGCAACAAAATTACAGTGACCTTTCACGGTTATTAGTGGTTGAAGGTTATATGGACGTGGTAGCACTGGCGCAGTTTGGTATTGGTTATGCTGTTGCCTCGCTAGGTACTTCCACAACATCGGAACATATTCAATTACTTTTCCGCACTACTGATAACGTCATCTGCTGTTACGATGGCGACAGAGCCGGGCGTGATGCGGCATGGCGAGCATTAGAAACCGCGCTACCTTATCTGAATGATGGTAGGCAGTTACGTTTTATGTTTTTGCCTGATGGAGAAGATCCTGATTCACTAGTCCGTAAGGAAGGCCGAGAAGCATTTGAACAAAGAATGGAACAATCTCATACATTGTCTGAATTTCTGTTTGAATCATTACTGCCACAAGTCGACCTGAGTAATCCTGAAGGAAAAACAAAACTCAGTTCGCTTTCTGTACCATTGATTAACCAGATCCCTGGGGAAACTTTGCGTCTCTATATGAGACAAGAACTTGGCAATATGATAGGCATTCCTGATGCAGTACAGTTGGAACGTTTATTACCGCAGCGTCTGGAAAGTGGGAATAATTATCAGATGCCGCAGCTAAAACCGACAACTATGCGTATACTTATAGGACTGTTGGTACAAAACCCACACTTAGCCGCTTTAGTTCCCCCCCTACAGGGAATTATGCAGGCCAAAATCGCAGGCTTACCATTATTTATGGAGCTTGTGGAGGTTTGTCTTACTCAGCCAGGGCTGACAACTGGACAACTGCTAGAACAATATCGTGATAATAAATTTAGTAAACAACTTGAAAAATTAGCTGCATGGAACGATATACAAGTAGAAGAAATAGCAGAAAATACATTTCGTGACGCATTGGATCATCTCGTTGATTCAGCGTTAGAAGAACGTTTAGACATTCTTATCGCCAGGGCAAGAACTGAAGGCCTGACACCGGAAGAGCGCGAAGAAGTTCGCTTGATTAATGAATCCCGTGCCAGAAAGTAAACACTGAATTCACGGCTTAAGTGCCGCATTAGGTAGGGAAATAACCCTACATTTTGCCGCTATAAGTGGGCAGCGGCAATATAACGAAAACGCCCTTAAAAGTTATTGTTGGCAGATTAGTTTCGCCGACCGACACCAACCCAAATACTCTGAAGTGTGGATACCGTCTTATGGAGCAAAACCCGCAGTCACAGCTAAAGCTACTTGTCACCCGTGGTAAGGAGCAAGGCTATCTGACCTATGCTGAGGTCAATGACCATCTGCCGGAAGATATCGTCGATTCCGATCAGATCGAAGATATCATCCAGATGATCAATGACATGGGCATTCAGGTAATGGAAGAAGCACCTGATGCCGATGATCTGATGCTAGCAGAAACCGCTAACGACACAGATGAAGACGCTGTGGAAGCTGCTGCGCAAGTCCTGTCTAGTGTTGAATCTGAAATCGGTCGCACCACCGACCCGGTACGTATGTACATGCGTGAAATGGGAACCGTTGAGTTATTGACCCGGGAAGGTGAAATTGACATTGCTAAACGCATTGAAGATGGCATCAATCAGGTACAGTGCTCCGTTGCTGAATACCCTGAAGCAATCACCTATTTACTGGAACAATATGACCGAGTGGAAGCAGGTGAGGCTCGCCTGTCAGATCTCATCACCGGTTTCGTTGACCCAAACGCAGAAGAAGAGCTTGCGCCTACTGCCACTCACGTTGGTTCTGAGCTTCCACAGGAAGAACTTGATGATGATGAAGACGACGATGATGAAGACAGTGATGACGATAGTGATGATGACAACAGCATCGATCCAGAATTAGCGCGCCAGAAATTCCAAGAACTGCGACAACAGTATGACATCACCCGTCAGGAAATTAAGGAAAACGGTCGCAGCCATCCAAGTACTGCGGCTGAGATTTTAAAACTTTCAGAAGTTTTCAAACAGTTCCGTCTGGTACCAAAGCAGTTTGACTATCTGGTCAATAACATGCGTTCTATGATGGATCGCGTTCGTCTTCAAGAACGCCAGATCATGAAAATGTGTGTTGAGCAGTGCAAAATGCCGAAGAAGAACTTCATCACTTTGTTCTCCGGTAATGAAACCAGCGACATTTGGTTTACTGCTGCAAAAGCAATGAACAAACCGTGGTCTGAAAAACTACTTGAGGTGGAAGAAGAAGTACAGCGCAGCCTGCAAAAACTTCGTCAGATTGAGGAAGAAACTGGTTTAACCATTGAACAGGTAAAAGATATCAACCGTCGTATGTCCATCGGTGAAGCAAAAGCCCGCCGAGCGAAAAAAGAGATGGTTGAAGCCAACTTACGTTTGGTTATTTCAATTGCCAAAAAATATACCAACCGTGGCCTGCAATTCTTGGATCTGATTCAAGAAGGCAACATTGGCCTGATGAAAGCGGTTGATAAATTTGAATATCGCCGTGGTTATAAGTTCTCAACTTACGCCACATGGTGGATACGTCAGGCAATTACACGTTCAATTGCCGACCAAGCTCGTACCATTCGTATACCCGTTCATATGATTGAGACAATCAACAAACTCAATCGAATTTCCCGTCAAATGTTGCAGGAAATGGGACGTGAACCAACGCCGGAAGAGCTGGCAGAACGTATGTTGATGCCGGAAGATAAAATCCGTAAGGTACTGAAAATTGCCAAAGAACCTATCTCAATGGAAACGCCAATCGGTGATGATGAAGATTCACATTTAGGTGATTTCATTGAAGATACAACGCTGGAACTACCGCTGGATTCTGCAACCTCAGAGAGCCTGCGTTCAGCAACCCACGATGTTTTAGCGGGCCTGACCGCGCGTGAAGCAAAAGTACTGCGTATGCGTTTTGGTATTGATATGAATACTGATCATACGTTGGAAGAAGTCGGTAAACAGTTTGACGTTACCCGTGAACGTATTCGCCAGATCGAGGCGAAAGCACTACGTAAACTGCGTCACCCAAGCCGTTCTGAAGTTCTACGTAGCTTCCTTGATGAATAATCAGAAATTTTATTCATTCTGACTAAAAAGCGTCTGCTTCGGTAGACGCTTTTGTCTTTTATATCGAAGATACTCTAACCCCTCTGACAATATGGTATTTATGCAGAAATATCATCACAGACTACCCTGATATCACTCAATTAACATTCTCTCCAGCCGATAGATAAAAAAATCGATTTCCATTTGGTGATTAAAGAGGAATGTAAGGGATATAGTTGTCATTCAAATAATCGCTCATAAGATAGATTTTCATCAGAATAATAATATGACCAGATAACGCAAAATCGCTTCTGAAAAATTAATGCAGTGATAGATAAAAACGTTAAATAGGCCATAAAAACAACTAATATATATCACTCCCCATTTTCACGACTTATTAAAAACACGATTTTGCACATAAAATGATCATACGAATTTACAAAGCTAGACCGCGAGCAAAACTGTACGTATAATCCCTTCCATCCAACGGCCCCTTAGCTCAGTTGGTCAGAGCAGGCGACTCATAATCGCTTGGTCACTGGTTCAAGTCCAGTAGGGGCCACCAGATTTTAGCTGTTAAATCAGTACATTAGGCCACTCAAACAAGAGTGGCTTTTTTGTTTCTGGTAGTCAGTGGCGACAAAGATTTTTTCATAAAACCATTGCCTAGATGAAAACATACTAGCCAGCTTCAATTTCTGAGCAGGAGTTAGGCTATTTATCAACCTTGTTAACATTATCACTTTTTCCACCCTTATCCCTGCTTCCTCTTAAAGATAATGCGAGAAGCATAAATCAACTTTAAAAGCTTATTCTGGACACCGAATAGAGTTGCAATTGAGGTTTTAACACTTCGTGCGACAAGCTGTAATGAATTGCCTTAATAAGATCAACTACAATTTTCTATGTGCATTAAGATCTAGTCTCCAGTACGATTTGATCTTGACTATCGTACCATGTACGAATATCATGTTTCCATATATAGGCACGGATGTTTTTTATGGAATATCTGGTTTTTATCGAAACTCCCGTATTTAGTAGAGAACGAGCAGAACTGTTAACCGATGATGAATTTAGGCTATTACAGGAGCACTTACTAAAGAATCACGAGCAGGGTAGTACCATCAGCGCTACTGGAGGATGTAAAAAGATTCGTTGGCAGCGAGAAAGGATAGGAAAACGTGGCGGAGTAAGAATTATCTACTATGCCATAACCAAAACTGGGAGGCTCTATCCCCTTTTGATTTATCCTAAAAATAAAAAAGATGACTTAACTCCAAAAGAAAAAGAGATACTTAAAGCCATCAGTAACAAATTACAGTAATTAACACCGCGCAGATACGCGGCAATGTTCATACAACAGGAGAGACTATGGACAAAAAACTTTTTAACGATCTGGTTGAAAGCATGAATCAGATGGTAGCAATTGAAAAAGGCGAACTTTCTGTTTCTGATGAAAATATCCATTACCATCGCCTGCCTGATGTAAAAAACTTACGTGAAACCTTTGGCTTAAAACAAAGTGAATTTGCCGAAGCTGTTGGCGTTTCTGCATCTCTGATTCAAAGCTGGGAACAGCACCGCCGCATTCCTTCTGGTTCATCACTGAAACTACTTAAGATGCTTGAACGTAATCCTGCGCTTATTAATGAATTAAGCACACTTTAATACTTTCACTTTCTCCTTGTCGTAATGCAAAAGGATAAAATAATTTCAGTTCTGTATATCCTGTAAAGCCGCGCTCTATCTGATTTCTATGATAAAGCACGGCTTCCTTTCGTGATCTTCTTTTTCACGTAAAATAGAATTTTTCCTTTAATATCATTGTATTGTAATTATCTTTGTGATCCTCTTTTGATCCAAAAACTGAAATTTCCTGAAAATCTTTTCAATCATTTCAGTTTGTGATTTCTCCCACTCCGCCAATGCTGGCACGGTTTGGCTGTTTACCTTATAGGATTTTAAAACTGAAAAAATTTTTTGATCCAAAACGTGCAGGCGGGTGCGGTGTAGTGCCGTTTTCATCATAAGTTCATTTATTTCGTCATAAGTGCAACGAGACAAGCCGTCACTAAGGTATTTATTTGATTCTTGAGTCAGATGGTTCAGGCAAGGGAGGTTAACACCTTGCCTGAAATGAACGCCGGTCTGCAAACCCTGTTTGAATCGCCACCACCAAAGAGGAAAGCAGGAATATGAAAAAAGACTGGCATACCGCCGATATTATCGCTCGATACGTAAGAAGAATAAAACGCTGGCATCATTATCCAGAGAGCACGGTTTAAGCTCTTCAACATTAGCAAACGCTTTAACGCGTTCCTGGCCTAAAGGGGAATTACTGATTGCTCAGGAAATTGGTGTCACCCCTGCTGAAATATAGCCCAGCCGGTATTTTGACGAAAATAAGCAGCCTATCAAACAAACCGTCCGAAATGATTTACCAAACAATTCTGATATCACATAAGTTATTTCTATATCCGAAAAAGTAACAACAACCTTTAAACCACTAAGCTAATATAACACGCTGAATTATCAGTTTTTTATTACACTTATTGCCCATTCTTTTAATATCAGAATTGTATTCATAGCTCTATGAAGATGTAAAACAGCCCGCATATTTTGCGGGCGAGATAATTAATCAATAATGTGTTTCAAACCATCAGAACACGAACCCATAGCGTCGATTGATACCACATTTAAAAAGGAGTCAATGTTATTATGTGTATGACTCGCGGTAAACTACACTAATCTGTTGGCTATCCTCCCATACTACCGAAGCAATAACCGCTTGAACACGGGTTCAAGTCCAGTCGGGATGACCAAATTTAAGCTGTTATATCAATATATTGGGCCACTTAAACAAGAGTGGCTTGCTTGTTCAAAAGCGGTAAATGTTAAAGGCCACCGGGAGGTTACCCCAATGGCCTTAGCTACGTTTCCGTTATCTATTTCAGAAATGCACGGATCAGCTCTAAAAGCGCGATTAACACTTTGAGAACGATGATAGCAGTGTCAATAAATGCTTTCACCCGTTTGCTCCAGTTAGGAGCACGATTTAACCAACCATTGCCTTTACGCTGCCTGTCCGGCTGGCCCTCATCTGTGTTAGCAGGAGAATATCGCGCTCTGACCGAGGCACTGAATCAGCACCACCTGTACTCAGCCAGGACTTAAGAAAACTTGCGTCAGAGATACACAGGTCAGAACGCTACCCCAAACTAACAGCCGTTGATTATAGGTTTATTTTCAAATGATTCAATCAATTAAAATGATGAGTAGATAAAAATAAAAAACCAACTGGTGAAGTTGGTTTTTTATTTTAACCCTTGGATAGGGCGGTTTGTCTTTGTGCTATACGAGATTGGTAGCCTCGGTTCTAGCGCGACATTCTCCTGCTAACATAATCAGTCTACACCTTAAAAAAGGTGTTATCAACCTATGTCATAGCGTAAAGAACCTCACACAAATGGACGATATTCACCCAATCATAGGCGAATACTTCTGTTTCAATCCATCGAATTTATAAGCTATGCCCCTTATCACGCTGGCGTTCCGGCGTACCTGTGTTGTGGTAGGTATGGGCAGCGGTCTGTTCCGCTAGTGCTTTAACCACATCCAGCTTCTCTAACATCAAGGTCATGACATTGATTTGCTGGTTTCCCTCAAACCACAAATATGTAAGCCCGAAAACTGAAATTTATTGGAAACTTTTCAGTTGGCGATTTCTCTCGCGTCATCAATGCTGGTGCGATCAAATGAGGCTACTCCGTAAAAGAGATTTTATTTTTAACGGTTAATAACAACAAAACGGCGACAAAAATTTTCTTAGCAACCCCACCCTTCAACTAAGAAAACAAAGCTACTTGCTATGGCTTTTGTGCGATAACACTATAGACTGAAACATAATTTTTCACCAAGGCAATCGATAAACTTTCAGTTACTGTGCGCAGCTCTTCAAAGGAGTCACTAACACCTTCAGGAAAATTTCGTTCGATGTTAGCCTTAATATCTAGCAGCCAATGTACAACATCAATATTAGATGGCAATACCCTCATATCTTTGATAATAAAGCCACTTTCCTCCAACACTTGTCTGAAATAAGCGGGCGTTTTGCGATTACCACAAGCGAGACGATCAATGGTGTCAGAAATATCCGATTGATAGCTATTCAAAGCCACATTATAGAGGCTGTCAGAAACTACCACCTGACCACCCGTGCTCATGCGTTTGAACAATGCACACATGGCTTTCTCATATAACGAGTTAGGAAAATGTGTAATAGCACCGCGGATAATCGCCAGATCATAAGGCTCCTGCGGGTCAGGTAAGTAATCAATATCCTGTGCATTACACAGATACAAATTAATACGTTCAGAAAGTCCATATTGTGCGTGAAACTTAGCACAATATCGCAACTGCTGCTCGCTGATATTTATGCCATCCAAACGTTTACATTCAGAAAAACGCTCAGCCAGATATTTCAGGATATAACCCCAACCGCACCCCATATCCAAAATACGCCGAATTGGTGGCCTTTCGATCTTTGTTTCCAAACCAGCCAATAGCAACTGACGATCAAAATAACGAATACCTGACTCATCCAATGAAATTGGTGGCTTTGAAGCCGGATCATCGTAAACACCAAACTGGAATAACAGCGTATCACCAATCACCTTACGCCAGAGTTCTGGATCTTCGCAATAAGTTTGAACTACTTTACTTTCGTAGTCGTTGGTAGTTTCCCCCCGGATGATGTGATAGGGCAGGACAGGCTCAACATCAGTGAAAAACACATTATTAAAGCTACTCATGAGCTTTCCTTATTAAAGGTTTTTAAAAGCGTCGCACCCTTAATTTGCCAGGATTTGCGGCGTATTGGTAAATATCAATGAAATATTCATATCTAATTAATTCAATGTCGTGGCTGCCAATAAACTACATTATTATCAGATCAGCCTTTGCCACTCCTCAATATCTTGATACGAAAGACCATCAATGACTTTTTTGAACCAAACCGTATACACATCAGGAACATTATTAATTAGCTCCCTCAATTTCAGTAGATTAACCCATTTATAATCGGACACCTCATCAGGGTTAATTATCGGTTCTTTATTAAAGCGCCCGATAAAAACATGATCATATTCATATTCAATCAAATCATTAGGCAGTATCGCGTGATAAATAAATGACGAAACCTTTTTCAATGGACAGTCAAAACCCATCTCTTCGCCAAGACGCCGATGTGCCGCGGCTTCCAGAACTTCACCAACCCTAGGATGACCACAACAGCTATTAGTCCAAAGTCCGGCTGAATGATATTTGGTTGCAGCTCGTTTCTGTAGGAGTAAGTTTCCTTTATTATCAAAAATAAAGATAGAAAAGGCCCGATGTAACATACCCTTCTGATGAATATCAGCTTTTCCGGCTGAACCAATAGGATTATCATATTTATCAACAAGAACAAGTATTTCATCCATTTATTAATAGCCTTTGTGTGTATTGAATAGCATAAAATCATAAACTTTAATTAACAATAAAACATAATCCATATTCTGCAAATACTAAATTAACTTTACAAGAATAATAAAACATTTCATAACAATATGATATAAATCACAAAATAAAAATATTTCATCCATTCTATTCTGACATTAATGCAAAAATAAAATAAATTAATAGAATAATCATTAATGTTTTAATTAAACGGATTCAAAAAATAATATATTCAATATTAATCATTTACCATCAATACTCACCTGCTAAATTTGTTACAAATCATAACTTCGGGTATCACACCAAAGTGATAGCTGTTTCTCTCACCTTGTTGAGTGTACTTTTACAACAAAAAACATCACAGAAAACTAAACGAATAATAAACAAACAAGAAAAAATCCCCTCAATAACTAAACAATCATTAAACAATTGTTGATTTTTTACCTTAAAAAAACAAAAATAAACATCCGTTGAAGTTTTGTTTAATATTAGGGAAGTATACTCGTCACTTGCAATTCATCTTTCCTCCCGTATTTTTGCTAGATAAAGAAATGGAATATATGTATCAACCTGCCAGTTCAGGAATCCGACTGTTCACAGATTTAGTCGGAAAAAAAATCAGCCCGAGTCCCCATTGGTATTCTGCACAGAATCGCACTAAATTTGCTTTACGCAGCGCTCTGATGCCAATATCGACGTTAAAACTGTTAAACCAGATAGTTAATACACCGTTTTATCTGGATATTTTGAAGAAACAACCTTGTTTACCTTCTAAACTACATCGCCCCTATCTAAGCATAAACTTCAACAGAGGGCAGACGTTACGTGCAATAAATGAACATTACCAGCTACTGTTTGCTGGTTTGAATCAATCTATTGTTAATAAAATATTTCGTTCCAATGCATATCCATTAGCGGTTATCAATGGTAAGAGTGGAACATATACTATTGCTTTAGATTCTATGGACTGTTTTAATAAAGAAGGTGAGCTTACTCTATTTATTGCAACAGAAGATAATAAAACTTTGGCAAGATGTGCTTTCACATTACTCACTATTGCCGGTAAAAAAACACTGTTCATCGGTGGGCTGCAAGGCTCCAAAGGCGACGCAACCCTTGAAATTATCCGCGATGCAACAAAAGATTGTTTCGGATTATTTCCAAAACGCTTACTGCTTGAATCTATTTGCCGTTTTGCTGCCTATTTTGGATGTCAACAAATTCTGGCAGCCAGCAATGATACCCACATCTATAAAAGCCTACGCTATTGGCATAAAAAGAAAGACAAATTAGTCGCTGATTACGATTCTTTCTGGGAATCATTAGGTGGATCAAAGGGAAAAAATAAAGATTTCCACCTGCCATTATCTATTGAAAGAAAACCTCTTGAAGATATAGCCAGTAAGAAGCGGGCAGAATATCGTCGCCGTTATCAATTACTAGATGAACTGGATAATGGCATGCGGCATTCTCTACCTTCAAATTAAATCAGATATCAGGCCGCTACCTTTCACAGAGGACGGCCTAATTTCGAGATAACTCTTACCTCGGTTTAACCATCTGCCATTCAAGATGCATTTTAACCGCAGGCCATTCACAACTGATAATGCTGTAAACACAAGTATCCCTGATACTGCCCTCTTTAGATACAGCATGACTCCGCAGAATCCCATCAAGTTTTGCGCCCAGTCGCTCTATCGCTTTCCGACTTTGGTGATTAAAAAAATGAGTGCGAAACTCCACTGCGATACATCCCAATTCTTCAAAAGCGTATTTCAATAAGAGATATTTTGCTTCCGTATTAATATGTGTCCGCTGAACAGAGCGCGCATACCAGGTATGACCGATTTCCAACCGGCAGGCACCAGAATCAATATTCATATACGTGGTCATTCCAACCGCTTTACCTGTTCGATGATCAACAATAGCAAAAGGCAGCATAGTACCTTTTTCATGTAGCAATAAATGGCGTTCAATCTCGTTACCTAGCTCAGCCGGCGAAGGAACACTGGTGTACCACAATTTATGCAGCTCACCCTCTTCAATTGCCTGTAAAAACTCATCATGCCGTTGGTGTGTCAGAGGCTCTAAAGTCACCCCTTTTCCTGCCAAAGTTACCCATTCAGTCATCCGTTTTTTCATAATAACCTCTGAGTTATAAATTAAGTCAGAATAGAAGAACTCCCCCTATTCCAGAATCAAGTTAATAAATAACTTATATGAAAAATCAATCCCCTATTAAAGCAAACTTCACACTTTTAACATCTTAAATGACTACCACATCATTCAGAAAAAAATACTAAATACACGTACTATCGTACAAACCCAATCGTAGCTTGGCACATCCAACGGTAACCATATTCATACTGTACACATTTCCATCATGGTATAACATGAAAAACTGAATGAGCTGATTAAACCTCCAACTAGCAGTGGGGAAACTTCTTATTTCTCCTTCTATCACGGGGCCATTCACGACACATTATCATTCACCATGCGGATGCTACTTGTATAATTCGTTGATGAGGTTAGCGCTGTTAATCATTTTTATACTGACGATAAAATTCATCTACAACTTATCTAAGTGCTCAACAATCTTTAATGACATTATCCTATCGCCAATGTATAACAAATCATCAACAATGCCATAACTTAACACAGGTAAGATATTATGATGAAAAAAGTCGGCTTAATTGGTTGGCGGGGAATGGTGGGCTCTGTTTTGTTGCAACGTATGCTAGAAGAAAACGATTTTCAAGGCATCGTCCCTCACTTTTATAGTACATCGAGTGCAGGCTCCTCTGGTCCTACCATTGATGGCATTACTTATCAACTCAAAGACGCCAACGCAGTCAGCGCATTGACGGAAATGGACATAATTATTACCTGTCAAGGCGGCGATTATACTAAGGCAATTTACCCTATTCTCAAGGCCAGTGGCTGGCAAGGCTATTGGATTGATGCCGCGTCGGCACTACGCATGGATAAGGACTCCTGCATCATTCTTGATCCGGTCAACCGTAACCAGATTGATTATGAAGTTAGCAAAGGCACCAAACTTTTCGTCGGCGGAAACTGTTCTATTACGCTGAGCCTTATAGGACTGGCCGGCCTCGTGAAAGCTGACCTAATTGAATGGATGAGCTTGATGACCTACCAATCCGCTTCTGGCGCGGGGGCCAAGTATGTGCGTGAACTGATAGCACAAAACTCATACATTAGCCAATACTTGAGCACGGACGATCTAGCCGACAAAGGCTCAATATTGCCTTTGGTAAAAAAAGTTACCAATCTGATTAGCAGCCCGGAATTGCCGACACAGGCCTTCGGTGTGCCTCTGATAGGTAGCATCATTCCTTGGATTGACAGCGATCTCGGTGACGGCAATAGCCGTGAAGAATGGAAAGGCGAAGTAGAGACCAACAAGATTCTAGGCCTCCAGCCCGGCACTATCAAGGTCAACGGCCTGTGTATTCGCGTCGGTGTAATTCGTTGTCACAGCGCGGCGATCACTATGAAGTTGAAACGCGACGTCAGCGAAACCGAATTTGTTGAACTAGTGCAAAATGCGCATCCGTGGGTAAGCTATGTGCCCAACAACAAAGAAGAGAGCATTAGCAAGTTGACTCCAGCCGCTATTAGCGATTCTTTACGCATAGGTGTCGGGCGCTATAAGAAAATGTCACTTAACGATGAACCGATTTATTCTGTCTTCACTGTCGGCGATCAACTACTGTGGGGTGCTGCCGAACCGTTGCGCCGTATGTTAAATATTCTACTCAACCGAGTATAATCAATAGATAAAAAATCAGAGCAATGAACTAACGTTTAAACCATTTCATCGTCTGTTTTTTTACTTTCTCTTTTGCTACTAGTGCTTTCCTGATTTACAACGCGTTCTGTCCTGGCGCGTTATAAGGCCAAGCCCGAGAAAAACGGGTGATAGAACCGATTTTAAGCATTAACGTTAGAAGGTTCACCAGCGTAAAACAAGCCCCGATAATCATCTGCCTGATTTGCTCCGACTTCCCCTAAGTCCCAACGGTTCGCGTTCCATTTTATTGGTGCAATCAGTAGATCATGTTTTTCTGTGCCCATTATTTTTCTAGAGATTGCTCAAATTTAAATCGCTACCACATCATTCAGAAAAAATACTAAAACTGAGTCAATAAATCGCCTGACTGAATTAGTCCCATTCTCTCTATCTAAACACACAAAGATATGCTACGGACTATCAGGGAAAGTGAACGACTGAAATCGATTATGGCCCATATTGTGATTTGGTTAACCTTTCTAGCCCCAATCAACAAAGAGTACATCAACAACTTTTGCATTCAGATTCTTCTCACTAACTCTATGAAATAGCCTGATTTCATGACCTTCATCACATTCATTTAACATTTTTTTCCCAATTAACCTTATTCCATCTAAATTTGAACCATCACTCATCCGACCACTTAGAGCTTTGACTGGTGGTTTAGGACACAATAATAATCTGGTTATGATTGACAAACACCCGATGGAGATTGCAATGAGCCATTATCCTCACCTGTTCACCCCTCTAGATTTGGGGTTCACCACATTGAAAAACCGCATTTTGATGGGATCAATGCACACTGGACTAGAGGAACATCCCGATCGTGCCCAGAGGCTCGCTCGCTTTTACGCTGAACGGGCAGCCGGAGGCGTGGCATTGATTGTCACAGGAGGAATTTCACCAAATAAACAAGGTGTTATAGGAAAAGGCACTGCATTTCTGGTAGATGAAAAAGACCTTATTCACCATAAAGTTATTACAGATGCAGTTCACCAGGCTGGTGGAAAAATTGCAATGCAAATCTTACATACCGGCCGTTACAGCTATCAACCTCACCTTGTCGCCCCCACTGCCATTCAAGCACCAATTAATCCATTCATGCCTCGTGAAATGACAGAAGAGGACATCCAGCAAACCATTGCTGACTTCGCTCATTGTGCACAACTGGCACAACAAGCGGGTTATGATGGCGTAGAAATCATGGGTTCTGAAGGTTATCTGATTAACCAGTTCCTGACTGCTCGTACCAACCATCGCCAAGATAAATGGGGCGGAAGTTTTGAAAATCGAATGCGCTTTGCCGTGGAAGTTGTTAAAGCTGTCCGTCAAGCAACTGGACGAGAATTTATTCTAATCTACCGGCTTTCAATGCTGGATTTAGTAGAAGAGGGATCTAATTGGCAGGAAATCGAGCAACTCGCTGTTGCCGTTGAACAATCGGGGACATCTATTATCAATACCGGTATCGGCTGGCATGAGGCTCGGATTCCAACAATTGCCACTATGGTTCCTCGTGCTGGATTCAGTTGGGTAACGCAAAAGTTAATGGGAAAAGTTTCTATTCCATTGATCACAACAAACAGAATTAATGATCCCAACATTGCAGAGCAAGTGCTAGCACAAGGTTGTGCCGATATGGTTTCTATGGCACGACCTTTTCTAGCTGATGCTGAATTTGTTATGAAAGCCCAACAAGGACGGGCCGATGAGATTAACACTTGTATTGGCTGTAATCAGGCATGTCTGGATCAAATTTTTGTCGGTGAAATAGCCTCTTGTTTAGTTAATCCCCGCGCCTGCCACGAAACAGAAATGGCCGCCGAACCTGTTACCATCCCTAAAAAGCTGGCGGTTGTCGGTGCCGGACCTGCCGGATTGTCATTCGCGGTGACCGCTGCCAGTCGTGGTCATCATGTCACTCTGTTTGAACGTGACGGACAAATTGGCGGACAATTTAATATTGCTAAACAGATCCCTGGTAAAGAAGAATTTCATGAAACATTACGTTATTTTCAGCGTCAGTTAGCAATCCATCATGTTGATGTACGGTTGAACCAGACTGCCACAACAGAAACACTCTCTGATTTTGATGAGGTGATTATCGCCAGCGGCATTGCGCCTCGCCAACTCACGATCGATGGTATCCATCACGAAAAGGTACTGAGTTACTTAGATGTATTAAGGGATAAGAAAAATGTCGGTCAACGTATAGCTATCATTGGCGCAGGAGGCATCGGCTTTGATACCGCAGAATATCTGAGTCAACCTGGAAAAAGTTCTAGCCTTGATAGTACCGCTTTCAGTGAAGAATGGGGCATTGACCATAACCTGATACATCGTGGTGGTTTATCCCCTCAAGGCCCTAAACCAGAATCTTCTCCTCGGAAAATTTATTTATTGCAACGTAAGCCGACAAAGGTTGGTGAAGGACTCGGTAAAACAACAGGTTGGATACACAGAACTAATCTACACCTACGTGGTGTAAAAATGCTAAACAACATGCAATATTTAAAAATAGATGATCAAGGATTACATATTAGTTGCAATGGGGAACAGAGCTGTCTTGCCGTAGATAACATCATTATCTGTGCAGGACAAGAGCCACTGAGAGAATTGTATCAACCGTTACAGCAAGCGGGAAAAACTGTGCATCTTATTGGTGGGGCAGATGTTGCTGCCGAATTGGATGCTCGACGGGCTATCGATCAAGGTACTCGGTTAGGTCTTAAAATTTGATGATAAATAATGGCGGTCACAGACAAGTCGTAAAAACAGAGTAAATCCTCAAGCCGCGCCATTCCTGGCGCGGACATTTTACTCTTTTTTACCTAAGTTTTTTAAACCTGAATACTTCAATTAATTACGTTAAGTTAGCTGATCCGATGACAGACGGTCATCCTCAGCCTGACAAACAGCGGCAGTGAACAGTACATCGGTAGAAGAGTTCAGACTCGTTTCCGCAGAATCCTGTAATACACCAATAATCAAACCAACTGCCACAACCTGCATAGCCATCTCATTGGAAATCCCAAACATGCTACATGCCAGAGGGATCAACAATAACGATCCCCCTGCCACACCAGAAGCACCACAGGCACAAATTGCAGCAACCACACTCAGTAACAATGCTGTAGGCAGATCAACCGATATACCTAACGTACTGACCGCAGCCAGAGTCAATACCGTAATAGTTACCGCAGCGCCCTCCATATTGATGGTTGCTCCTAGCGGGATAGAAACTGAATAAGTATCTTCATGCAGATTCATACGGCGGCACATCGCCATATTCACTGGAATATTTGCAGCCGAACTGCGAGTGAAAAATGCAGTTACGCCACTTTCACGCAGGCAAGCAAATACCAGTGGATAAGGATTACGACGAATTTTCCAGTAAACAATCAATGGGTTTACAATGAGTGCCATAACCAACATACAACTCAGTAATACAACCAGCAATTGGACATATCCCAGTAAAGCACCAAATCCCATTTCTGCAATTGTTGAAGACACCAGACCAAAAATACCAATCGGTGCAAAACGAATGACCACCCGAACAATCTTAGTAACCGCTTCAGACATATCATGAATCAGGGACTTAGTTGAATCCGTTGCATGACGCAGTGCGATACCAAGGCCAATAGCCCAAGCAAGAATGCCAATATAGTTACCATTCAGTAACGCGCTTACCGGATTAGCGACGACACTAACCAATACCCCTTTAATCACCTCCATAATGTTTTCAGGTGGAGACATCTGAGCATCATTGGTAGCTAGTACCAATTGTAACGGGAACATAAAGCTACCGGCCACGGCAACCAGCGCAGCAAAAAAAGTACCCAAGACATAGAGGATAAGGATCGGACGAATATTGGTTTTCTGACCTTCTTTGTGGTTAGCAATAGAAGACATAACCAGAATCCATACCAATACCGGAGCTACTGCTTTTAAGGCACCAACGAACAACGTGCCAAGCAAACTGACTGATTTGGCAACCGAAGGCGTCAACCACGCTAACAGTATCCCTGCAATTAAACCTACCAAAATTTGTTTAACCAGGCTCCCTTGTACAATGTAATGCACGAAGCCACGTTTTTGTTTTTCCATAGCTGATCCATTTTATTAACAGTTCTGTTAAACCTATACCCTAATGGATTTCAAGATGCATCGCGACGGCAAAGGAGCGAATCCCCGGGAGCATAGATAACTATGTGACCGGGGTGAGTAAGTGCAGCCAACAAAGAGGCAACTTGAAAGATAACGGGTATATATTTTTTTGTGTTTGCTTCCTCAGTATAGGGAAACCAAGAGTAGTGAAAAGCTGCGACAGTTAAAATATACAACCTCGCCAGCACTTATTAACAATGCATTCACATTTGTGTGATCAAAACGGCAATTTATACATTTACAAAACACAATTATTTGTTTTTATGTTTAACCATTTCGCAGCAATTTAAGCCAAGAAGAAACCATATCTCCCCATTCAAGAAAGATATGGTTATCTGTTAAAAAATAGTTATCTAATTACCTAGCTCTTTAGTTTTGTACTTATTTACCCAAACATTAATCATCATTGTTATTGTCAAAATACTCGCTACAGTTCCCAGAGAAACCGCCATAGGAATATGATAAAAATCCATTATTAGCATTTTGATACCGATAAATATCAGAATGATTGATAAACCATATTTCAGCATTGTAAATTTCTCTGCCACACCTGCCAGTAAAAAATACATTGCACGTAATCCTAAAATAGCGAAAAGATTAGAGGTCAAAACAATAAAAGGATCTGTAGTCACAGCAAAAATAGCAGGAATACTGTCTACAGCAAAAATAACGTCACTAATTTCAACCAAAATCAGGACCAGGATTAGTGGAGTCGCATATAACAAACCTTTTTCTTTCACAAAGAAACGTTCTCCATGAAGATTATCAGTGATACGAATATGCGCTTTTAGCCAACGGACAAAAGGTTTATCGCCTATCGGGGAATCATTCTCTTTTGCTAACGCCATTTTAACACCGGTAACCAACAGAAAGATGCCGAACAGATAGAGTATCCAACTGAATTGAGAAACCAGCCAGCTCCCTGCAAAGATCATCACAGTACGCAGCACAATGGCACCTAAGACACCGTAAATAAGCACCCGGCGTTGCAAATTTGCCGGAATAGCAAAATAGCTAAATAACATCAGCCAAACAAATACATTATCAACAGCAAGTGCTTTCTCAAGTAAATACCCGGTAAGGAAAGCCATTGCCTGACTATTAGCAACCGCTTCCCCTACGGTTTCTCTGCAATACCACCATAATCCTAATGCAAATAAGAGCGACAAACTTACCCAAATTACACTCCAGACAGCAGCTTGGCAAAACGACATTGCTTGCTCTTTCTTACGTCCCTGTAAGGATAGATCCAGCAACAACATAACCGTAATTAAAACAGCGAAACTTCCCCATAAGAGAGGGCTACCCACAGAATTCATTTTCTTTTTCTCACAAACAAAAACGGCTGAAGTCTCAGAAGACGCCAGCCGCTGCTCTATTTCTTCCCCATATCGTGGAGATGGATGTATTGCAAGCAACCCTCGCCTTCTGGCAAGGTCTCACTTACAACACAGAAAATGTACCATCAGGTATAATTTCAGGGTTGCCCGGCAACCGGATGCTGTTGCATCGTAATGACGATAAACCGGCAAGGAAGTTACTCCCCTTTGCTGTGGTGAAAAATAAATCAAAATTATACAAGAATCAATCTACCACTGAAAAAATAATAAAATGACAACAGAAACAGTAGGAACAAACAGCAACTTATCTAAATTAAAAAACCTAGCAGGCCAACCTCATAGACCCATTTCCTATCCGATTTTAATGAACGTTCAATTGATCACCAAAATTTTCTGTTTAGTCACCCTTGATTTTGTTACAGTGGCACAGGCCGCGTCATTTGCCTTTTTCAACGGAGTAAAAAGGCATTAAAACCAGCCAAATAACGTAAAACAGGACGTAATTTAATCAGTTTAGCCTCAAACTTTCAGGATGAACGAACAAAGGCATTTTAGGAACACCTGATGGAAATAGTAAAAGAACTTATATATGCACTTTGGTACCAGGATTATGAAACTCTGGCCAATCCATCCCTAATATGGGCCATTTATATCATGCTATTCTTGATCCTCTTCCTTGAAAGTGGCCTCCTTCCTGCGGCATTCTTGCCAGGAGACAGCCTACTTATACTGGTTGGCGTATTAATTGCCAAAGGTGCAATGAGTTTCCCTCTGACGATTGTAATATTAACTGCCGGAGCAAGTTTAGGTTGTTGGGTCGGTTATCTCCAGGGAAAATGGCTAGGAAATACCAAGATAGTGCAAGGCTGGCTCTCTCACCTTCCGGCCTACTACCACCAAAGAGCTTACAGTCTTTTTCACCGCCACGGCCTGTCTGCTTTACTTCTCGGCCGCTTCCTCGCATTCGTCAGAACCCTTCTACCAACACTTGCAGGCCTGACAGGTCTACAAAACAGCCGTTTCCAGTTTTTTAACTGGCTCAGTGGCTTCCTGTGGGTCATTATCCTAACCTCTTTGGGTTACGCACTTGGTAAGACCCCTATTTTCCGTCAGTATGAAGACTTGGTAATGAATTTCCTGATATTACTACCACTTGCTTTACTCATTATTGGTTTTAGCGGCAGTTTGTTAGTTGTGTGGCGTAAAAAAACCTGCCAATCCCCTCAAAAAAAGTAATTAATTCCAATAAAGCCTAATCTCCCTCCCTGCTGTAGATAGAAGTATCGTTTGCAGCAGAATAGTGAAATTACTCTAATGTTTTTTATTCACCTTTCCAAATATAAGCTATATTTAAGGATAGTCTTTTCCGGCATCAGGAAAAGCAACTAACTAAGTCAAATACACACACCTTATATGAGGAGTAATCTACATGTCACAGATCAAAACTACTGACGATCTACGCATTGAACTAAAATCACTCGCAGAAACACTGGAAGAAGTGATCCAAAGCTCTGGTGACAAATCCAAAGTTGAGTTGGAAGAACTTCGCAACAAAGTAGAGGAAGTCATCAAAGATACTCGTTTTAAACTCGGTAATGCCAGCGATATGGTTGTTAAGAAAACAAAAGATATGGCGGGCCGTGCCGATCTCTACGTTCATGATAAGCCGTGGACAAGCATCGGTATAGGTACTGCGGTTGGTGCCATATTAGGTGTATTATTAGCTAAACGCTAATATGAGTAACTCATCCAAATCTCAAGGCCCCGGTAAAGGGGTCCTTGATATTCTCCAACGTATTGCCACTGTTGCTGTCGAGATAGTAGAAACTCGTTTACAACTTATCGTTGTAGAGTTGGAAAAAGAAAAAGCCACTTTGATACAACTGATAGTCATAGCCAGCCTGACATTACTACTCACCGCTTTCGGCCTCATGTGTCTACTTGTTATGATTTTTTGGGCTATCGATCCCAACTGGCGTTTTACCGTATTAGCAAGTACCACTGGCACACTACTCGTTCTGGCGCTTATTGGCCTTATATGGACTATAAGGAAAGCGAAAAGTTCAACATTACTTAGCGCTACTCGCGAACAGCTCAAGATCGACCGAGAAATGCTGGAGGATTACAGTAATGAGTAGGCAACGTCGGGAAAAAAAGCTGAAAAAACAGCAGCTAATTAGAAATATCCAGCTACAACGACTTGAACTTTCCAACAATACACAGCTCTGGAAGAGCCTCACTGAACCTTATGACAAAAGCTGGCAAAAGCTTTTGTCATTAAAGCCCTATCTGCGGCCCGCAATCCACGCTATCTCTTTATATAGCCTCCGTCATCCTGTGAAATTTTACCATTTGTCGCGCTATATCATTCGACTATTGAAATGAAAATGGTAATAATTCTTCATAATATCCTTCGTTGATGATCACTCTGGTTGCTTATATTCAAAAACTTTGTATAAAATTGTTAATAATCCTTGCTTACAACTAAGTTCATCTCTCTTTAGTATACATTCCATCCGTTAATGATTAACAAGTTGTGCTGTTTCCACTTGGTACAAGCTAATCATCAAACAAATTATTATTATTTTTCTGTGTCTCAGGAGTTGTTAATGAAAAAATTTGAAGATAGTGCCCTGTTACTGGCTCGTATTTTGATGCCAATTCTGTTTATCGTTGCAGGTTATGGAAAATTAGGTGATTCCTATGCGGGTACTCAGCAATATATGAATGCTATGGGCGTCCCTGGCTTTCTATTACCACTGACGATCTTACTTGAATTGGGTGGTGGTCTGGCAGTTCTATTTGGTTTCTTAACTCGTACCACCGCGTTATTTACCTTCGGTTTCTGTATCTTGACTGCCATACTCTTCCACAACAATTTTGCTGAAGGCATGAATCAGACTATGTTTCTCAAAAACCTGACCATCGGTGGAGGTTATCTGTTACTGGCTATCACAGGTCCAGGTAAATTCAGTATCGACCGCCTGATGAAGAGAAATTGGTAATATCCTGCTGTGATTGTTCTGAATCTGAAAAATAACAGCTTTCAGGTAAAAGATGAAATGATCAAAATCCCGCTTTCGTTCAAGGATTTTATCAACCAGATGTCCAATATTCAGAAGGTAAATAGCAAGCCGAAAGATCTCGAAAATCTTTCGGCTCACTTTAATCAATAGGTCAAGCTTCTATTAAATCACAGTGATTCTAGTAAAATAGTTATTTTATCAAAATAAATAACCACCTCATTTCTCGGCAGGAAATAATTAACTCTATTTTCGGTAACATATTGAAAGCATCTTTAAAAATTTAATATAAAGAGCATAGGATTTGCAGTGTAAATCCTATTAACACCCACAACACCAATTTAAATAAACAACAATTAATTCAAATATATTTAAATATTATTTAATCAAATTCAACATTTAATCACAATATAATTATTTTAAATTTATTTAACTTTATCTCTTAAAATGAAACAAATTACCACATATCAATAACATTACATTCAAAAATAGGTCACAATATATTTCATTAGAAATCATAAAATTAAATTACTTTATTATTTCATAATGAACAATTGCTATTACAACGTCGAATGATTATTTATATAACGATTTAAATTAAAATTCACGCGTTTTTATTATTTAATTTTACGATTAATATATTTCCTTTACATAATTATCGATCATTATATTTCAGGAAATAAAATAATAAAAACTTAACATTATCACATTAAATTAAAAACCATTTCAACAATAGCTACACTTATTATATCACAACCACTTTTCCCGAAAAATAATATTAAGACAATCGGTCTTAAAAAAACAATCAGTTGTTTTTTAAATTACAACATAAAACTAAAAACGCCTATAACTCTTGAACAAAACAACTTGACACATAACTATATACATTAGAAAATCATTTAATCAATAGGAAAGCCATTAAAAACATTGACATTAAAAATATTGATAGTAACGCAGGCTAATAATTAGTATTTAAATTTAAATAATTGTATTTTAATTTCACCAAAATACCTGTGCCAGATAATTCACAGAACTCTTCATAAAATAAACGAATAGGGAAGACAAATGAAATATAGTTCAATTGCTTATACCATTATTTGTTTAATGCCATTTTATGCTACCGGAGCAGGAAAATTAAAGGATGTTTGCGACGGTAAATTAATTACTAATACATCTATAAGCAGTATAAATATTACCAGCAACCAAAATGGAAATGGACCTGCCATGAATGTATTAGTAGAAGGGCAATGGTATGATACATATCTAACCCCTGGTATTACCGAGGGTAACGGTGTTTATGGACTCTATGATATGAGTCATAATGCTTATCTCAATGCATTAGAAGTTAACGTTTGCGTAAGACTTGGTAATTTAAGAGGCATTGAATTAATTTATAGACTATAAAACTCTAAGCCAGAAAAAGAGAGCTAACATTAATCAATGTACTTATAATACATTGTTAAATCAACATTTAATTCCCATATACCCAATGGATTTCAAGATGCATCGCGACGGCAAGGGAGAGAATCCCCGGGAGCATAGACCGGGGTGAGCGAGTGCAGCCAACAAAGAGGCAACTTGAAAGATGACGGGTATAGAATAATAACGGAGAGTTTATGACTATTCATGGTAAAAAAATAAATGTGAAATTAAGAAAAGACACACCAGACCAACTATCCGCAAATGACTTAAAGGCACAATTGACTGCTATTGGATTAACATGTGACCTTACGGATGAAAGTTTACTCGCTGAATATATTGAGGACGTAAGAAGACAACTAATTACAGGAAGTACACAGTCATTTGCAATTGGGGAATATATTGATGACAATTTCGTACATACATCCAGAGCTAACTGGTCACCAGAGGACCAGGCCCTCGGATACAAAACGCAACTAATTTATATTGGCGTACCTGAACATTTTAAATGGCTAGGGAAAAATTGTAGTACATTTGCGGGAAATGAGGATGATCCACCAGCATCGACAGATAAATATGATAACGTAGATGCAGTAAAAAGTGCCTTTATCCAAATTGCTAAGGGATCTTCTGAGACTCTAGTACAACCTCTGGACAAAACAGATATGGAATCTGCGCTAACAAATCTCCTAAGCTCAATTAATGATGACAATATCCAAAATTATGATTCCGGCTGGAGAATAAAACTCCTCTTACTAATAGATAATTTCGATAAAGAAAAAGATACAGGCAATGGAATTGGAGTATTAGGAATACGTTGGAGACTACAAATAAAAGATTATAGAAAAAAGAGCAAAGACAATGCTAAACATAACACAACAATTAGCCTAAGTAGCTGGTCTGTCATATATGACAATACCGATGATCTTCTCAAGCAATATCATATGGTAAAAGATAATTTTGGCTAAAAATAATAGATGGAGACAGATTAAACTAATAAGTACAATTTTTCAAAAAATCAGGCGGTTGCTATAGTAGCATCTTTCTTGCCAAAGAAAAATGCACTATGGCCTAGCCTATTTGTTGCCATTGATAAACAAAAGATGCACTATAATAGCCCCGTCAAGAAAAGTTAACGAATGCTCCGGGACAAAAGAAATTAAATCCTGAGCAAGATAAACTCACTTTTCTTAAAAGTGTCATGAGATGCAGACAACAACCATATAAGAATATATTGATATCAGAACAACCATTCTGACCTGGGGAAAAACCGTTCTGGTGTTACTGATAAATCCGAAAGTCTCCCTGTTTTCATCACTGTCTGGTACCCCAAAAATAGAACCATCAATACTCATTGAATAGAGATCATAAAATTTAGGTTCAAACAAAATTTACACCTATCAATGATGTCAGCTCTGCTCAAAAAGATTAACACTGCCAACCAGACAGTCTGCTGTACTGGCTGGCGCTATTCATAAATGTTAGATTCGTTATGCCATAATTTCATATTTCACTAAGCAATCATCGAATCATGTTTTTTACAGCCTGTCTCCTAATTTGATTGTTCACATCGCTTCTACTTACCGACTAACAAATTACCGACTAACAAACAATTTAGGGATTTCCCGCAAACACCAAGACTTAGCTTCCCCCATGCTGTCTCGTCGCCATGCCATAATGACATTTGTGTCATGGCTGTATTCAGAACTAATCACCCGCAAACGACCCTCTGCAATATCTTGCTCCACCATAGGATAAGGCATAGTAGCAACACCCAGCCCAGCTAAGAGGGCGCGGCGTTTATCTTCCAGAGAACTGACCGTCAAACGCTGCTGCTTATCTAACAATTGAACCGTCAATACCGGCCGCTCCCTCGCGGTATCTGCTACAGCAATACCACGGTATTTCACCCTCGTGACATCGGACAAAGGCTCCGGCTCTTGATGTATAGGATGATCAGGACTAGCGACATAAACATTGGTAATGCTGTAAAGCTGACGTGAATTAATTTCTGCCGACGCGCGAAAATGCATATCTGGTGCAATAACAATATCCGCCCGACCCGTTTCCAGCCTCTCCCATGCGCCAGCCAAAACCTCAGTCAATAAAGAGAGCTGAGTATTCGATTTTTGAGCAAGTTTGCCCACTAATGGGAATAATGAAGAAGCTGGAACCAACGCTTCACAAACAATTATCAGGTGAGTTTCCCAACCTCGCGCTAATGCCTCTGCATCAGCGGTTAATTTATCAGCAGCTTCAAGCAATTGACGCCCACGCTCAAGCAACATACGACCAACATTGGTGAATTTAGTTCTGTGACCCGAACGGTCAAACAGTACTACATCCAGCTCTTCTTCTAATTTTTGCATCGTATAGCTAAGTGCAGAAGGAACACGGCCAAGCTCATCAGCAGCCGCAGCAAAACTTCCCCGCCGGTCAATCGCATCCATGACCCGGAGAGATTCCAGTGTAAGCGCTCGTTCTTTGCTCATATTTTTCTCAATCAGGAAATTTGAATATGGTGACCAGATTAACTGGCTAACATTTCGCCGTCCAGATAATTACTATTCTTAGTGTGTGTTTTTTTAAGGTAACTGCCATCATGATTATAAATAGAACAGCAAAACAATGTGGGAAAGCTGACTATGGTTGGCTACAGGCTCGTTATACATTTTCATTTGGGCACTATTTTGACCCACAGTTTTTAGGTTATGGCGCGCTACGTGTACTCAATCAAGAAGTTATCGCCCCCAAAGCCGCTTTCCAACCTAAATCCTATCCACATGTGGATATATTGAACATTATTCTACAAGGTGAAGCAGAATACCGTGACAGCGAAGGCAACTATATCAGAGCCAGCAAGGGAGAATGTTTACTATTTTCTACCCGTCAAGGCATCAGCTACAGTGAACATAATGCCAGTACTAACAAGCCACTGACTCGCTTGCAGCTTTGGCTGAGTGCCTTTCCTCAGCAGGAAAGCCTGCCATTGCAACGAATGGAGTTACCGGAACAACCATTAGCTATGCTAGCTTCTCCAACCGCAGAAGATGGCAGTATGCAATTACGTCAGCAAGTTTGGGTAAACCATATTTTCCTTACTAAAAATCAATCTCATCATCTGCAATTAAAAGGAAAAAATGCCTATCTGCAATCCCTAAACGGCAATATAAAAATAAAGGGCCATTCCAAGGATAATACTTTGATTAAATGCGGAGATGGCGCTTTTATTCATGAAGAAAGTCGCCTGGTTTTGAAAGCAGATACTGAATTTCAGGGGCTGTTAATTGATTTGGCTGCCTAAAAAAGTGAAAGCCCTATCAGATTCCAATCTAATAGGGCTAAATTTTTGAAGTTGACCGATAAGCCGGGTTCTGTCGTGGACAATCATTCATCTAGGCCAGCACTTACGCACTGGCTCAAGCAGCCTACCCGGGTTCGATACGGGCCGTACCTAATGAACCCCTATTTGGCCTTGCTCCGGGTGGAGTTTACCGTGCCACGGACTGTTACCAGCCGTGCGGTGCGCTCTTACCGCACCCTTTCACCCTTACCTGATCCTACATTAAGTAGGCCATCGGCGGTTTGCTCTCTGTTGCACTGGTCGTGGGCTTTCACCCCCCAGACGTTATCTGGCACCCTGCCCTGCGGAGCCCGGACTTTCCTCTCCTCTATCCATCGTCCAAAGGATTAATGATAAAGCAGCGACTGTCTAGTCAACTCCGCGGCGGATTATAAGAGGTTTACCTAACAATGTATAGGCATTTACTGACTATCTGTCCTGTTTATCAGCAATTACCATTATTCTTCACTCTGCCCCAATCCATGACGATAAAGTGCATTTTTCTTCACACCATGAATCTCTGCCGCCAATGCAGCCGCTTTTTTCAATGGCAATTCTTGTTGAAGCAGCGCCAGCGTTCTTAATGCCTCTGGAGGCAAAACATCATCATCCAGTTTTTTATAGCCTTCAACGATCAATACCATTTCACCACGGCGACGGGTTTCATCTTCCTTAACCCACGCCAAAAGCTCACCTACCGGCATCCCCTGAATGGATTCCCAAGTCTTTGTCAATTCCCGCGCCAGAACGACGTAACGTTCAGCTCCCCACACTTCAACCATATCTTCCAAACTATCGATCAGACGATGAGTGGATTCATAAAAGATTAATGTGCGCGCCTCCTTTTCCAAAGCCCGCAAAGTATCACTCCGGCTTTTACGTTTTGCGGGCAAAAATCCTTCGTAACAGAAACGATCTGATGGCAAACCCGCAGCAGACAAGGCGGTTATCGCCGCACAAGGCCCCGGAAGTGGGACAACATGAATACCGACTTCACGGCAACGGCGAACCACATGATAACCAGGATCATTAATCAGGGGCGTTCCTGCATCAGAGACTAATGCAATACTTTGCCCTTGTTGAAGTTTTGTAATTAATTGATCTGCTTTCTGCTGTTCATTATGATCGTGAAGTGCGAACATGCGCGCATTAATGGCAAAATGTTGAAGCAACAAGCCAGTATGTCGCGTATCTTCGGCAGCAATCAGATCGACATGCTCAAGAACTTCAAGCGCACGCTGAGTGATATCACCCAGGTTTCCAATGGGGGTTGGCACAACATATAGCGTGGATGTCGTAACCACTGCTCGATTAGGTTGATTCATTGTTTCATCCGAATGGCCGATTTAAAATTGAGCATCTTTGAAAAAAACATCGCTGGATACAGTATGCTTTCCTCAATTTTTGTGCGTATCAAAACTGGTTTAGTCTGTTCAGCTATGCTGGCAGTTATGATCATCGCAGGATGTACCGCGCCTGACCAACAGGGGCAACAACCTTCGCAAACTCAGGACAAAATCAGTACAGAAATCGCCCGTTATCAATCTATCATTGATGCCGCTCATGGCGAACCTTCTCTTGATGTTATCCGTGCTTATATCGCTCAGGAACCACTTCTGAAAGAGAGTGCGGCTCATCAAAAAAATATTGATGATACCTGGCAAATGCTGACCCGTCTTTCACCACAAGAACGCCGTGGGTTAGTCATCAACGCTGATGAAAATGTTCTGCAAGGCTGGCTGGACTTACTCAGTGCCTATCAGGATAACAAACCGGACTCTGACAAACTACAGGCGGCTATCCATGACTGGAAAATTCGTTATCCACAAAACCCTGCCACACTGTCACTCCCAACTCAGTTACAATCGACAGCCATCCAACAGCAAGATACGAATATCCATCTTGCTCTGTTCCTGCCATTAAGTGGTCAAGCAAAAGTATTCGGTGAAGCCATTCGCCAAGGTTTTCTTGATGCTCAGGCCGGTTTACCTAGTCCATCATTGCCAACAGAAAGCCCGGGAAATTTATCTATAGCAGACAGCGATAGTACATCAAATGGCGTGGTTTCTACCGATATCTCCCCCAGTGAAGTGGTACCCGCAGAATCAGCAGCACCAACTATTCAGACAACACCGGTCATAGCCAACGCGCCGATTAATACACAACAGGTCAAAATCTATGATACGGCAAGCCAGCCATTGGAAAATTTATTAATTCAAGCTAAACAGGACGGCATGAATTTAATTGTCGGGCCGTTACTCAAACCCGACGTGGTTAAACTCGCTCAGATAAATACTTCATTAAATATGCTAGTACTCAATGAGTTAGATAATGCTCAACCACAGCCCAATATCTGCTATTTTTCTTTATCACCAGAAGATGAAGCGAAAAATGCCGCGGAACACATTTGGCAGCAACAGAAACAGAATCCTCTGATTTTAGTCCCCAGAGGGACTTTTGGTGACCGTATTGCCAATGCCTTTGCACAGGAATGGCAAAAACAAGGGGGACATACTGTTCTGCAACAAACCTTTGGCTCTTCCGCCGAACTGAAACAATTAATTAATAGGGGTACGGGTATCCGCCTAACCGGAACAGCCGTCAATGTCACAAGCAATCAACCTACATCCATCGCCATTGGTAATCTGGAAATCCCTCAGATAAACACCGACGTCGTTCCTGCCTCTACCGGCGGCCCAGTAGATGCAGTTTATATTGTTTCTACCCTAGATGAACTGACGCTGATTAAGACAATGATTGATATGGCAATCAGTTCCCGCAATAAGCCCGCCCTTTACGCAAGTTCCCGCAGTAATCAGGCTGGCGTTGGCCCCGATTTCCGCCTGGAGATGGAAGGAATGCAATTCAGTGACATTCCCTTAATCGCCGGAGCTAACCTGCCACTGATGCAGCAAGCAGCCAGTAAATTTGCAAATGATTACTCTTTGATGCGCCTTTACGCTATGGGCATTGATGCCTGGTCATTAGCAAATCAATTCAGTCAGGTTCAACTTCAAAGTGATTTCCATCTCAATGGGGCTTCCGGGGCGCTGTCCGTTCAGGAAAACTGCACCATTTTCCGCCAGCTCTCATGGATGAAATATCATCAAGGCCAAATCACGGCTATTTAATTAAGTAATTTGCCGCTTGTCACCAAGCGGCCTTTCAATTCAAATGACGCATTTCAGAATGAAAAGAAAAAGCTGAATGAAAATAAAAAAGCTGACAAGTTATTTGCTGGGACGCAACTATGAAGCGCAGGCAAAGTTGTTTTTACAAAAACAAGGATTATCTTTTATCGCCGAAAATGTGAAAGTTCGCGGTGGTGAAATTGACCTGATTATGAAAGACAAGCAAACTTGGGTCTTTATTGAAGTCCGTTTTCGCAAATCAGGACAATATGGAGATGCATTGGTGACAGTCACCCATAGTAAGCGTAAAAAATTATTACACGCTGCCGCAATATGGTTGTTGCAACGGGATGAATGTTTTGAAACTTCTTCTTGTCGCTTTGATATTTGTGCTATTACTGGTCAACAATTTGAATGGTTGCAAAACGCCTTCAATCAAAATGAGTTCACTCGTTAAAATGATACTGAGTAGGTTATAAACGTGCTGGATAGAATTAAAGTCTGTTTTACAGAAAGTATTCAAACTCAGATCGCAGCCGCGGAAGCATTACCTGATGCTATTTCGCGAGCTGCAATGATGATGGTTCAGTCATTACTGAATGGTAACAAAATTCTTTGCTGTGGTAATGGCGGCTCAGCCGCAACCGCCCAACGGTTTGCAGCCAATATGATCAACCGGTTTGAGACTGAACGTCCAAGCTTGCCTGCGTTGTCGCTTAACGCAGACAATGTGGTTATCACTGCAATTTCAAGCAATAAACAGCATGATGAAATTTATGCTAAACAGGTACGGGCATTAGGTCAGCCTGGCGATGTGTTATTGGCGATTTCCACGCATGGTAATAGCCGTGATATTGTTAAAGCCGTTGAAGCCGCTGTAACCCGCGATATGACGATTGTCGCCCTTACAGGCTACGATGGTGGCGAGCTTGCCGGCTTACTCGGGCCACAAGATGTAGAGATTCGTATTCCATCTCATCGCAGTGCCAGAATTCAAGAAGTTCATATGCTAACAGTTAACTGCTTATGTGACTTAATCGATAATACACTCTTTCCCCATCAGGATGACTAAGGAGCCAATAATGCGATTTTTCTCCCTATTAGCCACGATTTGTACTGCTGTGATGTTGCAGGGATGTATTGGTGCCGTCGTGGTAGGCTCTGCCGCCGTAGCGACGAAAACAGCAACCGATCCCCGAACAATTGGTCAACAGGTTGATGATAGTACTCTCGAAGCCCGTGTCAGTAATGCACTTAACAAAAATAAGCAGCTCAAAGAGCAAACCCGTATTATTACCACCGCCTATCAAGGAAAAGTTTTACTGACAGGTCAAAGCCTAGACACAAACCTTTCAGACCGAGCTAAACAGATAGCATCGCGGGTTGATGGAGCACACACTGTTTACAATGAAATTCGTCAGGGGAAACCTGTTGCATTAAGCACGGCTTCTAAAGATACCTGGATTACAACTAAAGTACGCTCAAAAATCTTGGCTAGTGACTCAGTTAAATCTTCTAACATCAAAGTCGTTACGGAAAACGGCGAAGTCTTTTTACTGGGCATTCTGACCAAACAAGAAGGTAGCGCCGCAGCGAAAATCGCAAGCGAAACCAACGGTGTTAAACGGGTAACAACCGCATTCACTTATCTGAATTAACCATATTGATTGAAGATGATGACACGATAAATCTGTCAAACATCCAGGTATTAGGCCGCGTCATTTTTTGGCGTCGGCGTTTTACCTCTTTTTATCATCCAACGTCAAACCGAATAACTTCCTGCTTCCTCCCTCAATCATTTTTCATTAACCCATTTTTTTCAAGATAACTCACCCCGCCCAACAACCGCATTTGCCGCAAAATCCATTGTTGACGCTGTAAAACATAAGCCGAGGGTGCGTTAACTTTATAGCGGTGTGGATTAGGCAATACAGCAGCAAGTAAAGCCGCTTCTGATGCCGTCAATTTACTGGCTGATTTATGAAAATAGTGTCTGGATGCCTCTTCAACACCAAAAATTCCATCACCAAATTCTGCTATGTTAAGGTAAACAGTCAGAATTCTACTTTTTGACCATCCCAGTTCAATGACAAAAGTCATCCCGGCTTCCAACCCTTTTCTTAACCAGCTACGTCCATCCCACAAAAATAAATTTTTAGCCGTTTGCTGAGAAATCGTTGAAGCTCCTCTGAGTCTGCCAGAATTATTTTGGTTACGCGCAAGTACACTTTCGATAGCATCAAAGTCAAATCCCCAATGCTGTGGGAATTTTTGATCTTCCGCAGCAATAACCGCCAATGCGATATTTGGCGACATTTGTCCTTGCCCTACCCAGTCAGAACGAGATACATAAGAAAAATTAACCGATAACCAGGCGCTAATCTGGCGCTCAACCATAACCATAGAAAACGGCACTGGCAAAAATGAAAATGCAACAACAGAAACTATCCATAAGATAGTAACTGAGATTACGATTTTTTTAAGCCAGTACCATAAAAATTGAAAAGGATTTCGCATCCAGTTACTCAGTCATTTCCAATACTTTTCTGACAAGTTTATCAATTCCCACTTCTGCCTGAGAAATAGATTCAGCAAGCATGTAGGCTGGTGTTGTCACAATTTTGCTTTCTAAATCAACAACAACATCATTTACCTCACAAACTATATGGACACCGCCCATTGCTTCTACTTGAGCAACCGTTTCAGGATCATTGCCGATCGTTAATTTCACCGGTTTATTAAGTAGTTTTGGCAACATAACAGGTGCAATACACATAAATCCCATTGGTTTATGTTGCTGATGCATAGCCCTTACCAAACTTAATAAATCCTTATTTATTTCGCAATCAACTGTCTTAACAGCAAAGTCACATAAATTCTTCGCCACACCAAATCCCCCAGGAATTATCAGGGCATCAAATTCATCTGCATTTGCTTGTGATAAAGGCTTAATTTTTCCCCTCGAAATACGGGCAGACTCCTGTAGGACGTTACGTTCTTCCCCCATTTCTTCGCCGTTAATATGATTAATAACATGAAGTTGTGGTACGTCAGGCGCAAAAAAGCTCGTTTTAACACCTAAACGGTCTAAAGAAAGCATAGTTAATACTGACTCATGAATTTCGCTACCATCGAAGACACCACATCCACTTAAGACAACCGCAACTGATTTCATACCTCACTCCATTTGTAGTAGATTATTGCTTAACCCTTTAGGGGGTTAAACACCAATCTTCATCACAGATTTTAATGAATCTTGTAACAAAAAATCTTATCTTTGCTATGTTGGTACTTGTATGATGTACGGAGAATTCCCCATTTACTCGCCGTAACCAAAGATCTATTAAATAGGCGTGTAAAAAGTTTTCCCTGGTGTTGGCGCAGTATTCGCGCACCCCAACCTCGGTTGGGGTTATTTTTTTTCAGCGTCCGCCAACCATTCTCTTAAAATTTCTGTATCGTTTCTCCATTCTTGCTTTAACTCATCAACCCATTCCTGAACATTGTCCCACCATGCAGGTAAATCAGGTGATTGAATCTGCTGAGCCAGTTGCTGTAAATGACGTAATCCAACCGATCCCGCCGCACCTTTTATCTTATGTGCTTCCTCCGTAATGCCTTTTTGGTCTTTAGCTGTCATGTTCGAGTCAAGAACAGACAAGTAACCCGGCATCATCTTTTCAAACACACTCAGACTATTGCCAATCAACTGAGGCCCAACAAGCTCGATGTATTGATTTAGCATGTCTGTATCAAGTAAATCTTCATCTTTTTTCATCAATCCTGACTCCTCTTCTTCCGGCTGAATATGACGCACAGATTGTTCCCCCCAATATTGTTCAATAATGGCGGTTAATGCATTCACAGAAAGGGGCTTACTTAACACACCATTCATACCTGCATCCAGATACTCTTTTTTGTCTTTTAAGACATTTGCCGTCAGTGCAATCAGTGGGGGCAGATCTTTTTTGGCATATCGCTGACATAATTCACGGGCAATATCTAATCCAGTCATATCGGGTAGCTGAATATCCAGCAATACCAGATCGAATTCTTCTGGGTTAAACATTTCTAGCGCCTCTTTACCATTCATGGCGACTTCCACGCTGTTACCCAATTTCTCCAGTACAGAGCGAGCAACAATCACATTCAGTTCAATATCTTCTACCAATAAGATATGCAAAGCCGGAAGTGGGCAATCTTCTATATCTTCTTTGCATAAAAGACTCTCCTCCATAGCAGGCGCAATGATAGACAGTGTAAATCGAGAACCTTGTCCCGGCTCACTTTCCACCACAATATCCCCTCCCATACTTTGAGCTAAACGCTTGGATACCGCCAATCCAATACCGGTTCCCGTTGCCGGACAACCACCATGACTGCCTTTCACTTGATAATACATCGCAAAAATCTTCTCTTGCTCATCATATGGGATACCAATCCCCGTATCTGTGACTTCAAACAGCAGGCGCTCCCCCTCTTCGTACCAGATCCGAACATTAATCTCCCCTTTTTGCGTAAATTTCACCGCATTGCCAATCAAGTTCCACAGAATTTGGCGCAAGCGAGTACCATCCGTCATGATTCTGGCAGGTAGTGGCAGTTCTGGATTCATTACAAATTTAATATCTTTCGGTTGCACCAGCAGCCCAGAGAGGTTTTCTAGATCGGATATAAAACCGGTAAAATCAATTGGCTGATTATCAATCTGTACTTTACGCCGTTCAATTTTATCCATTTCAATAATATCATTGAAAATATTACCAAGCGTGATCGCACTGACATGAATCGTTTTCAGATAGTTATTTTGCTCAGACGTCAACTCAGTATCGAGCAGAATGCGGCTCAAACCAACAATGCCATTTAAAGGCGTACGAAGCTCATGGCTAATCGTTGAAATAAAAGTAGTCTTATCCCTACTGGCATTCTCCAAAGCGTCCTGATAGCGCTTACGTTCCGTTATATCGCGCCCAAAACCCATAAGCCCGTGTCTTTTTCCCACCCGATCATAAAAAGGGACTTTCCGAAGCTCAAAACAAGCTTTTCGACCATCGGGATAAACCAGCCACTGTTCATAAGTGAGTGCAACATTATGACGGAACACTTTTTCATCGGTTTTCATCACCTTGCGGGCAACTTCTTTGTCATAAACATCGTTTGGTGTCAGCCCGACAAGTTGTTTCTGGCTTTTCCCCGTCAGCAACTCCATCGCCCGGTTACAACCAGAAAACTCATTATTTTCATTACGGTAGTAGACCAAATCAGGAGAAGCATCGAGAAAAGATTTCAACAATACCGATTGTTGTTCCAACTCAATCTGCGTCTGCTCACGATGCTTCATCTCTTCTTTGAGTTTATCCAACAATATCAGATGCGCCTGTTCAGCTTTTTCCCTTACAGAGATCTCCTGATTAAGCTTGATAATGTTGTCTTTTAATTGCTGATTAAGTTCCCGATCACGCTGACGCATAACTTCCAACTTTTCAACTAACTTGGATAATCGTTGGCGGGACTCTTCAAGCTGTTCAACAACAACCGAAAGAAAATAGACAGCCCAAGGCGTAATCAACAAACCAAAAAAGATCGAGCGAACCAAATCAATACTTTGCACTCCTCCTTGAAGCAGAAAAGTGACTACCATCTGTACACCCATAGCAAGAACAACCAATGCGGATGCAAGCAGTAACGAAAAGCGCACTAACCCCAATTTCATCATTAAATCAACATAATATTGGGCCAGGCCCCTGAGCAGCTTCATTTCATAGAGACTCCCGTTAAATATGACCATTCCAGATCATACCGTAAAAGACCGGACACTTCGTTGAAGGAATAATAGAAATTGTTGACCTGGTAAAACAATAGTATTATTTAATAGTTTTAGTTATGACTTCCCAAATATTATTCTGGCTTTTTACCTCTGCCGGTCTTTTCGCACAATCCAAACATGAATAAATAATCAAATACATTGATAAGATAAGCATAAAATTCTTTTTTACTCCTCTAATACCCCCAAAAAGATAAAACTTTATTCTTATAAAGAAACAAAAATACACATTAATTCTCAGAAGTTTACATTAGAAAGATTTTAAATCTAATAAATAAACATTTAACAGCATATATAAAACAGATATTACACTAATATTAGTGATATAAATCACATTAAAATCCTAACATGATCTATATCACACAACATCCAATATTAATTTTTAACTTATAAATCATAATATTAACTTTACTTATCACCTATCCCTATCTTATCCCGGTGATATTTGACCTGATTTATATTTCTAGTTAACTTGGAAAGTCACTGGAAATCATCTGTCAGATTCTCATCTGCACCATAATTATGCAGTGGCACAATATCATTTAAGTCACCACCTGTTTATCACAAATAAACAAGTGGTGGTTGATTGAGGGCGCAATTCAGACGCCAGTAAAAATATTAATCTCACAAATGTCTGTGAGTTTCTGTGAGAGTCGGACAGAACCTCGGGAGGTTCATATGCTATATAACAAATCTCAAGAAAAGGATAACTGTGGCTTTGGATTGATAGCCCATATTGAAGGGGAGCCAAGCCACAAAGTAGTACGTACTGCTATCCATGCCTTAGCAAGAATGCAACATCGTGGAGCAATCCTGGCAGATGGCAAAACCGGTGATGGTTGTGGTTTATTGTTGCAAAAACCTGACCGTTTTTTTCGGATGGTTGCACAGGAGCAAGAGTGGCATTTAGCCCGTAATTACGCCGTCGGAATGCTATTTCTCAGCCAAAATCCTCAGATTGCACAAAACTGCCGGGAAATCGTCGAACAAGAGCTACAAAATGAAACTCTGTCAGTCGTTGGCTGGCGTGAAGTCCCCATAAACAGTGATATTCTGGGCGAAATAGCCCTTTCAAGCCTCCCCCGTATCGAACAGATTTTTGTTAATGCTCCAGCAGGTTGGCGTGCACGTGATTTAGAACGCCGTTTGTTCGTTGCTCGCCGCCGCATAGAAAAACGCATTAACGACAACGATTTTTATGTTTGCAGTTTGTCCAATCTGGTGACTATCTATAAAGGGCTGTGCATGGCGGCAGATTTGCCCCGTTTCTATCCCGATCTGGCTGATTTACGCTTGGAATCGGCAATTTGCCTATTCCACCAGCGCTTCTCAACCAATACTGTCCCACGCTGGCCATTGGCACAACCTTTCCGTTATCTTGCCCATAACGGTGAAATAAACACCATCACCGGTAACCGCCAGTGGGCACGAGCAAGAGCCTATAAGTTCAAAACACCGCTTATTCCCGATCTGCAAACGGCAGCCCCTTTTGTCAATGAAACCGGGTCAGATTCCAGCTCGCTGGATAACATGCTGGAGCTGTTTCTCAACGGCGGAATGGATTTAATCCGTGCTATGCGATTGCTGGTTCCTCCCGCATGGCAAAACAATCCTGATATGGATGAAGATCTGCGGGCTTTTTTTGATTTCAACTCCATGCACATGGAGCCGTGGGATGGTCCCGCGGGTATCGTTATGTCAGATGGACGCTACGCTGCCTGTAATCTGGATCGTAATGGCTTGCGCCCGGCTCGCTATGTTATCACCAAAGATAAGCTGATCACCTGTGCTTCCGAAGTCGGCATCTGGGATTATCAACCGGACGAAGTAGTGGAAAAAGGGCGCGTTGGTCCCGGTGAACTTATCGTGATTGATACCCGTCAAGGCCGCATCCTTCATGCGGAAGAAACAGACAATGACTTGAAAAGCCGCCATCCCTATAAAGAATGGATGGATAAAAACGTCAAGCGCCTGACCCCATTTGAAGAATTACTGGAAGATCAAGCTGGTCACCGTGATCTGAACGATCAATCCTTAGCGGTCTATCACAAACAATTTGCCTACAGCAACGAAGAGCTAGATCAAATCATCCGTGTCTTGGGAGAAAATGGTCAGGAAGCAACCGGCTCAATGGGGGATGATACACCGTTTGCCGTCCTTTCCAGCCGTCCACGGATTATTTATGACTATTTCCGTCAGCAATTCGCTCAAGTCACTAATCCGCCAATCGACCCACTACGCGAAGCTCATGTTATGTCTCTCACCACCTGCATTGGGCGGGAGATGAACGTATTTTGTGAAGCAGAGGGGCAGGCACACCGATTAAGTTTTAAATCCCCTATTCTGCTCTACTCTGATTTTCATCAGTTAATAACGCAGCAAAGCCCACATTATCGCGCGGAACGATTAGATCTAACTTTCAACCCACAAGAAACCAATTTGCAAAATGCCCTGTTTGCATTGTGTGACCAAGCTGAACAACTCGCCAGAGATGGTGCGGTATTGTTGGTATTATCTGACCGCAACATTACGCCGGAGAAGTTACCTATACCTGCGCCTATGGCGGTTGGCGCTATTCAACACCGTTTGGTAGAAAAAAACCTACGCTGTGATACCAACCTGATAATAGAAACAGCAAGTGCCCGTGATCCACACCATTTCACTGTACTACTGGGATTTGGTGCAACAGCGATCTATCCCTACCTGGCTTATGAATCACTGGCCAAAATGGTCGATAATGGCACAATTAACAAACCTTATGCTGATGTCATGCTCAACTACCGCAATGGTATCAATAAAGGGTTATATAAAATCATGTCGAAAATGGGCATCTCGACTATCGCCTCCTATCGCTGCTCTAAACTATTTGAAGCTGTTGGCTTACATTCCGAATTAACTGAATTTTGCTTCAATGGCGTCGTCAGCCGAATTGGCGGTGCTAATTTCAGCGATTTTGAGCAAGATCTGCGAAACTTATCCAAACGTGCCTGGCTTGCTCGTCAACCACTGGATCAGGGCGGATTGCTGAAATATGTTCATAACGGCGAATACCACGCTTATAACCCGGATGTTGTCAGCACCTTACAGGCTGCGGTTCATAGTGGTGAATATAACGATTACTTAAAATATTCTCGTCTGGTTAATCAACGCCCAATTACCACCATCCGTGATTTACTGGCGATAAAAACAGAAGCTGAACCCCAGCCTATTGAAGAAGTGGAACCTGCCGAAGAGCTGTTTAAACGCTTTGATACCGCAGCGATGTCGATTGGAGCATTAAGCCCCGAAGCACACGAAGCTCTGGCGGAAGCTATGAATACGCTAGGTGGTTTTTCCAACTCCGGCGAAGGTGGAGAAGATCCCGCCCGTTATGGCACAAACAAAGTTTCCCGTATCAAACAAGTTGCTTCCGGTCGATTCGGCGTAACGCCTGCTTATCTGGTCAACGCTGATGTGATTCAGATTAAAGTCGCGCAAGGCGCTAAACCCGGAGAAGGCGGGCAATTACCGGGTGATAAGGTCACACCGTATATTGCAAAACTGCGTTATTCCGTCCCCGGTGTAACACTTATTTCGCCACCACCGCATCACGATATTTACTCTATTGAAGATTTGGCTCAGTTGATTTTCGATCTAAAACAGATCAACCCTAATGCGCTGATCTCAGTAAAACTGGTTTCAGAACCCGGCGTTGGCACTGTCGCCACCGGCGTTGCCAAAGCTTATGCCGATTTAATTACTATCGCAGGTTATGATGGCGGTACCGGTGCCAGCCCATTGTCATCGGTGAAGTATGCCGGGTGCCCGTGGGAATTGGGGCTGGTGGAAACCCAACAAGCGCTAGTTGCTAATGGATTACGCCATAAGATCCGCTTACAAGTTGATGGCGGGTTGAAAACCGGCGTAGATATTATTAAAGCGGCCATTCTTGGCGCTGAAAGTTTCGGCTTCGGTACTGGGCCGATGGTTGCCCTTGGATGCAAATATCTGCGTATTTGCCATCTCAATAATTGTGCAACCGGGGTTGCCACTCAGGATGAGAAATTACGTCGCGACCACTACCACGGATTACCTGAGCGGGTAATGAATTATTTCCGCTTTATCGCCCGTGAAACCAGAGAGATTATGGCTGCATTGGGTGTCAAAAAGCTAACTGATTTAATAGGCCGAACTGACCTGCTTGAAGTACTGGAAGGTATTTCAGCAAAACAGAGCAAACTAAATCTTGATCCGCTCTTGGCAACCGCAGAACCCCATCAGGGCAAAACATTATATTGCACCGAAAACAATCCACCATTCGATAATGGGGCCCTGAATAAAAACTTACTGGCTCAAGCCGCTAGCTATATTGAGAACCAACAAAGTAAAACTTTCTACTTCGATATCCGTAATACCGATCGTTCAGTGGGCGCTTCCCTTTCCGGTTTTATCGCTGCTCGATATGGTAATCAGGGAGTCGCCACAGCGCCAATAAAAATTCATTTCAATGGTACTGCCGGTCAAAGTTTTGGTGTCTGGAATGCCGGCGGTCTGGAGCTGACACTTATCGGTGATGCCAATGATTATGTCGGTAAAGGTATGGCTGGCGGCCGCATTGTCATACACCCGCCGGTGGGTTCTGCCTTCAAAAGCCATCAGGCGACCATCATCGGCAACACATGTCTCTACGGCGCAACCGGAGGCAAACTGTTTGCTGCCGGGCGAGCAGGAGAACGCTTCGCCGTTCGTAATTCAGGGGCGATTACGGTTGTAGAAGGTATCGGAGATAATGGCTGTGAATATATGACAGGAGGTATCGTCTGTATTCTCGGACGCACCGGAATAAATTTTGGTGCCGGAATGACTGGAGGCTTTGCTTATGTCTTGGATGAAAATGATGATTTCCGCAAACGGGTTAACCCAGAGTTAGTCGAAGTACTGGCAGTAGCTACCTTAGCTATCCACGAAGAACACTTGAGAGGACTTATCACTGAGCACGTCCTCCTGACCGGCTCCCAGCGCGGTGAAGATATTCTTGCTAACTGGCAACAGTGGCTGAGCAAATTCGCGCTTGTGAAACCCAAATCCAGTGATGTGAAAGCCCTACTGGGACATCGCAGTCGTTCTTCCGCAGAATTGCGAATTCAAGCGCAATAAGGAGCCAAGATGAGCCAGAATGTATATCAGTTTATCGACTTACAACGCGTCGATCCGCCTAAAAAGCCGCTGAAAATCCGCAAAATAGAATTTGTGGAAATCTATGAGCCATTTTCAGCAATTCAGGCACAGACACAGGCCGATCGCTGCCTCTCTTGCGGTAACCCTTATTGCGAATGGAAATGTCCCGTTCATAACTACATTCCCAACTGGCTTAAACTTGCCAATGAAGGACGTATTATGGAAGCGGCTGATTTATCCCATCAAACAAACAGCCTGCCGGAAGTTTGTGGCCGTGTTTGCCCACAGGATCGCCTCTGTGAAGGCGCTTGTACTCTGAATGATGAGTTCGGTGCCGTAACCATTGGTAATATTGAGCGCTACATCAATGATAAAGCGATTGCTATGGGCTGGAAGCCCGATATGTCACAAGTTCAGCCCACGGGCAAACAGGTTGCGATTATTGGTGCAGGCCCTGCGGGACTAGCTTGTGCTGATGTATTGACCCGTAATGGCGTACAAGCCGTTGTTTTTGATCGTCACCCGGAAATCGGTGGATTACTCACCTTTGGCATACCAGCGTTTAAACTGGAAAAAGAGGTCATGATACGCCGCCGTGAAATTTTCTCTGAGATGGGAATTGAATTCCGGCTCAATACTGAAATAGGCAAAGATATTGCCTTATCTGAACTGACTGAACAGTTTGATGCGGTATTCCTTGGTGTAGGAACCTATCAGTCAATGCGTGGAGGACTGGTAAATGAAGATGCTGATGGTGTTTATGATGCTCTGCCATTTCTGACCGCCAATACCCGGCATTTGATGGGGTATCCCGCTCTACAATCACAACCTTTCATCAATATGCAAGGTAAGCGGGTCGTGGTGCTTGGTGGCGGTGATACTGCAATGGATTGTGTCAGAACCTCGATTCGCCAAAAAGCAGCTTCGGTTACTTGTGCTTATCGTCGTGACGAAATCAACATGCCAGGCTCCCAGCGCGAAGTCAAAAATTCCAAGGAAGAAGGCGTAGAATTTCTGTTTAATCTGCAACCGGTTAGTATTGAAATCAATCATTCAGGTCAAGTTTGTGGCATAAAAATGGTACGGACTCAATTAGGTCAACCTGATGAAAATGGACGTCGCCAAGCTGAAATTATCGCAGGCTCGGAACACCTGCTTAAGGCCGATGCAGTGATCATGGCATTCGGCTTTAAACCACATACCATGAACTGGCTAAGCAATCATCAAGTAACCTTGGATAAACAAGGGCGCATTGTCGCACCAGAGTACTCAGACATTCCCTTTCAAACTAGCAATCCGCAGATATTTGCTGGTGGCGATGCTGTTCGTGGCTCAGATCTCGTTGTAACCGCAATTGCCGAGGGGCGTAAAGCCGCACAAGGCATTCTTGATTATCTAAATATCTAATCAACCAAGGGAGCTTTTCAGCTCCCGTCTCTTTCTATTATCAGTTCGATAACTTATATTAATTGAATTACCTTTACACGAAAAAGTAAGTGAATTTAATGAACATTCCACACTTATTACTGTCATACATAATATTTTGGAATATTCATTCTCATTAATATGGGTTTTAAATAAAACATTCTAATTAACCGACACAAATATCACGATGCTTATTCAACTATAAATACTGGAAATATTAATTATGCTAATTAAAAACCTAACTCTATTATCTCCAATGCTGTTTATCAGTCACACAGCTCTTGCTTTATCACAGCCCTTGACACCCGAAGATATCACTAAAGAAATTATAAACAGAGGTACCAACTCTGTAGTGGCAGAATTAGGTGAAATGGGTGCCAGGCAAGAGATTGCTCACAACATTACTACCGGTGACAGTAAATGGATAAAACTGGCTTTCAAATTAACGCAAAGCATGCACCTAGATTTTGCTAAAGAGATACGCTACGCATTATCCTTGGCATTAATTAATAATCCTGTTGAGGTCCTTGCTAACGCAGATAAAGCACACAATATATCATTGACTGATATTTGTACAATTCCGGCAGAACTGGGAACCAAAAAGAATAAAATAGAGTTTGTGGATAAGGTCAAAAAGAGCTTAGGCGCTATCACAGATAACGAAGCTAAAGACAGAGCTGAATATTGTTTCTGGGAGTTGGAAAAAGCCTACAATACAGAATTCTAATCAATGAATTTGAAAAAAATAAGGAGGCAAACCGCCCCCTCTTTTAACGCTTATTTTACTACCCGTAAAGCAGGACGCCCTCTCGTCGGCTTCGGTGGCTCATCATCAGGTGAAGTTCCACTATCATCTTCAGCATCGGGCAATGTATCCGTAACTAATACCAGATTATCTGCCGCAGATGCAGAGGTACCAGCCTTATCCTGATCTGAAGCGGATTTAAAAAGATATTCATCTTTATAAGCTGCTTCAGGCTCAAACATCATTCCCGCCCCATTTTCACGGCCATAAATCGCAATAACTGCCGCCATCGGTACATTAACCCGACGGGAAACGCCGCCAAAACGGGCATTGAAGCGTACTTCATCATTGGTTAACTCAAGATTACCAACAGCTCTCGGCGCTATATTCAGCACAATTTGCCCATCGCGAGCATATTCCATTGGTACATTAACTCCACGTAAAGTCACATCTATAACCAGATGCGGAGTCATATCATTATCGAGTAACCACTCGTAGTGAGCACGCAACAAATAAGGACGACGGGGAGACATTTGAGACAGCTCCATAAATCAGCTCCTGGATTGCAAACGCATTTCACGTTCAGCTTCGGTTAATGAAGCCAAGAATGCATCACGCTCAAAGACACGCTGCATGTAAATTTGTAAATCTTTAGTGCCAGAACTCGGTAACTCTATACCCAATACCGGTAAACGCCATAGTAAAGGAGCAAGATAACAATCAACCAAGCTGAATTCTTCGCTCATAAAGAATGGCATCTCTTTAAATATTGGTGCCACTGCTAGCAACTCTTCTGCTAATCGTTTACGGGCAGTATTGGCTTCTTGAGAATTGCCTTCCTCGATAGTATGCATCAGGGAGTACCAGTCTTTTTCGATGCGGTGCATCATCAAACGGCTAGACCCACGGGCAACCGGATATACAGGCATTAATGGCGGATGAGGAAAACGTTCATCCAGATATTCCATAATGATGCGGGAATCATATAGCGTCAGCTCACGATCAACCAAAGTCGGAACTGTCTGATAAGGGTTCAGATCGATAAGGTCCTGTGGCAGGTTACCTGCCTCAACCTGTTCAACTTCAACACTGACACCTTTTTCCGCCAATACAATTCGCACTTGATGGCTAAAAATGTCGGCCGGGCCTGAAAACAGAGTCATTACCGAACGTTTGTTGGCAGCGACAGCCATGAAAACCTCCAAGTTTATCTAAAAAAAGAATGAATAGCCCCACATGACCACGACTATTCTTACTCATTCATTCTCACCCCTTATGTTTCTGCGCCGCAACGGTGAATACGGAATGCGCCACTCAACACAATTTACCGTTCCAAACAATTTACCGTTTCAAACAATTTACTGTTTCAACGCAATTATTACCGTTTCAACACAGTTACTATCGTTCAGATAGTCGGCAGACAAATGGATGAGGCAAAAATTGGCACTAGTTTACCAGATTTTGTACATTTTGGGGGAAGTGTATGGATAATTAAGTAAAAAACCCGCCGCAAAGGCGGGTTTGCACATTAAATAATTGCCATAAAGACAAAAAATTAACGCTTGGAGAACTGTGGACGACGACGTGCTTTACGCAGACCAACTTTCTTACGTTCAACTTCACGAGCATCGCGGGTAACGAAGCCAGCTTTACGAAGATCAGAACGCAGAGTTTCGTCATACGCCATCAGTGCGCGGGTGATACCGTGACGGATTGCACCTGCTTGACCAGAAATACCACCACCTTTAACGGTGATGTACAGATCCAGTTTACCCAACATATCAACCAACTCCAGCGGCTGACGAACAACCATGCGCGCTGTTTCACGGCCAAAGTAAACTTCAAGGCTGCGTTTGTTGATGACGATATTACCGCTACCTGGCTTAATAAAGACACGTGCGGAAGAGCTTTTGCGGCGACCAGTGCCGTAGTATTGATTTTCAGCCATTGCCTATAATCCCGATTAAATGTCCAGAACTTGCGGTTGCTGTGCCGCATGGTTGTGCTCGCTACCTGCATAAACTTTCAGTTTACGGTACATTGCACGGCCCAGTGGCCCTTTTGGCAGCATGCCTTTAACCGCGATTTCAATTACACGCTCAGGACGGCGAGCAATCATCTCTTCAAAGGTCGCTTGCTTGATACCACCGATATGACCGGTGTGGTGATAATAGATTTTATCAGAACGCTTGTTGCCGGTGACTGCAACTTTTTCTGCATTAACGATGATGATGTAATCACCGGTATCAACATGCGGAGTGTATTCCGCTTTATGCTTGCCGCGCAGACGACGAGCCACTTCAGTTGCAAGACGGCCTAAAGTTTTGCCATCTGCGTCAACAACATACCAGTCGCGTTTTACGGTTTCTGGTTTAGCTGTAAAAGTTTTCATTAAAGCTTACCCAATAATAAGTTACACGTTGGTGAACACTCACGGTTCAGAAACTTGCCGAGGTTCACACGACTCTTGTCCAGCAAACCTACCCCTTCGAATAGCCTATGCCGGCACCATTGCAAGTTTTTGGGAAAAAAAACATTGCTGTAACGTGGGGTCGCAAGATTATAGAGAAGTCAAAAATAAAAATCGACCCCAATTTGAATATTTAAAATCAGTTTTAAATCTGAAATATACGGGTAAACACAAAATTAAGGTAAATGAGGTAATTTCAGATACTCTTCGCTTTGCATCTCTTGCAAACGAGATAAGCACCGCTGATATTCAAAAGTCAACAGCACCCCTTGATAAATTTGCTCCATCGGCACCGCCGCATTAATGATCAGTTTGACCCGGCGTTCGTAAAACTCATCAACCAGTGCCAGGAAACGACGAGCGGCATTTTCATTACCCGGCATTATTGCTGGAACCTGATATAACAAAACCGTGTGATAAAGTTTTGATAAAACAATGTAATCCATCTGACTACGCGCATCTTCACACAAAACTTTAAATCCAATTGCCAATACACCATCAGCATTACGAATCGCAGGCATCTGCCGATGGTTAATTTCCAACACCGAAGCTTGTTCACTGCGGTTACCGGCCAAAAGAATAAACATCCGATCCATCGCTCGTTCATTATCTTCATTCAGCGGCGCGAAATAGAGATGAGCCTGTGTCAATGTGCGCAACCGATAGTCAATCCCCGAATCCACATTCATAACGTTACAATATTTTTTGATCTGCTCAATAGCAGGCAAAAAGCGAGCTCGCTGTAAACCATTGCGATAGAGTTCATCTGGAGGGATATTAGACGTTGCAATCAAGGTAATCCCCCTGACAAACAGCGCCTCCAACAATGTACCGAGAATCATAGCATCGGTAATATCGGAGACGAAAAACTCATCAAAGCAAAGCACATCTGTTTCTGCTTTAAAACCATCCGCCACAATATCCAGAGGATTTTCACGCCCTTGCAATGCCTTTAACTCTTCATGCACCCGTAGCATAAAACGATGGAAATGCAAACGTAATTTTCTTTCGCTGGGTAAACTTTGGTAAAACATATCCATTAACCAAGTTTTCCCTCTACCAACACCTCCCCACATATAAAGCCCTTGAACAGGCGAACAGCTCCTTGAAGTCGGCTTTCCTAACAGTTTACTCAGACGCCCTTTCAAGCTTTGGCGTCTCACAGGATTACCGGGAGAGGCATGAATCAGGGCATGATGAATGGTATCCAATTGAGCAACGACTTGACGCTGAACCTCATCTGGTTGGTATTTACCCTCAGAAAGGGTTTTTTGATAGTATGATGAAGGGGTAATCAATGATGGCATGACAATAACAATCCTTAAAATAATCGCCCGTTTTTTATCGTTTTTATGATTCAGATTGACCTTATTACCGGATCAATTGTCTACAATAAGGTCCACAATAAGATCTATACCCTATGGATTTCAAGATGCGTCGCGGCGGCAAGGGAGTGAATCCCCGGGAGCATAGCAAACTATGTGACCGGGGTGAGCGAGCGCAGCCAACAAAGAGGCAATTTGAAAGATGACGGGTATACAAACAAATGTAAATCATGATCAATATTCCACTCTAACTAGATTAACGGTTATAGTGACGATAATTAAGTGAAACATTCTGCGGAACAACGATGTTGATGAAGGAGTAGCTATGACTTGGGAGTATGCACTGATTGGATTGGTAGTTGGTTTTGTTACCGGAGCGCTAGTTATGCGCTTTGGTAACACTAAGCTACGCCAGCAGAAAGCCTTACAAACAGAACTGGAGAATAATAAATCAGAACTGGAAGAGTACCGTAAAGAATTAGTTGGTCATTTTGCCCGCAGTGCAGAATTACTCGACAATATGGCTCGCGATTATCGTCAGTTATATCAGCATATGGCTAAAAGCTCTCATGAGCTGATGCCGAATATGCCAATACAAGACAATCCATTTAATTATCGATTGACTGAATCAGAAGCGGATAATGATCAAGCTCCGGTTAAAATGCCACCAAAAGATTATTCCGATGGTGCTTCCGGCCTGTTCCGTCCGATGAATGAAAAAGACCAGTAAAAATTTTTGCTTTTGCTGTGGCATGTTTTGTGCCACAGCATTAATTCAGATGTAAAATCTATTCTCTACCCGCAAGTTTTGTTTTTTGGTTTCTCAATCATGTAAATACCTGTAAAGAATTGTGCAAAATCTGTTTGCTCGATGAACTTTATTTAATAATCAACAGTCATAGAGTAATCATGGCTGCTTGCCGGAATTAACTTCATTGGCCTTCTGGCTTAGGTATACAAAGAGAACAAAATTAGATGAAAAGAAAACATTTATTCCTTAGTGCGTTAGCAATCAGTATCGGATTGTCTACAATTTCAGTCCCTACTATCAGTAGTGCTGCTTTACCTGCTGCTATCGCCGGTCAGACGCTACCAAGCCTCGCACCGATGCTTGAGAAAGTTCTACCAGCCGTTGTCAGCGTGCATGTTTCCGGTACGCAAGTACAACAGGAACAGAGTATACCTGAAGAATTCAGATTCTTCTTTGGTCCAAATCTACCAATGGGCCGTGAAAGTACCCGGCCATTCCAAGGGCTTGGCTCAGGTGTCATCATTGACGCCGCCAAAGGTTATATATTAACCAACAATCACGTTATTGAGAATGCAGATAAAATCCGTGTCCAATTGAATGATGGACGTGAATATGAAGCCAGATTATTAGGCCGCGATCCTCAGACGGATATCGCCTTACTGCAACTGAAAGATGCGAAGAATTTAACTGCAATTACTATGGCCGATTCTGATAAGCTCCGAGTTGGTGATTTTGCTGTTGCGGTTGGTAACCCATTCGGTCTTGGTCAAACTGCAACCTCCGGCATTATCTCTGCGTTAGGGCGTAGCGGTCTCAACCTGGAAGGGTTAGAAAATTTCATCCAAACGGATGCTTCCATTAACCGTGGCAACTCCGGTGGCGCACTGGTTAATTTGAACGGTGAATTAATCGGCATCAATACCGCTATTCTGGCTCCAGGTGGCGGTAACATCGGTATCGGCTTTGCCATCCCAAGTAATATGGCAAAAACCTTGAGTGAGCAGCTTATCGCTCATGGTGAAGTCAAGCGCGGTATTCTTGGTATTAAAGGCATGGAAATGAATTCCGATATCGCCAAGGCATTCAATATCGATGCTCAGCGCGGGGCATTTGTCAGTGAAGTATTACCAAAATCCGCAGCAGCGAAAGCAGGTATTAAATCCGGCGACATTCTTGTTTCCGTTGATGGTAAGAAGATTAGTAGCTTTGCTGAGCTGAAAGCCAAAATCGGCACAACGATACCAGGTAAAGAAATTAAAATTGGCTTATTGCGTAAAGGTCAGCCAATGGAGGTTTCGGTTACGCTAGAAAACAGTGAAGGTCAAACAACCAAAGCCGGAAATCTGACTCTTGCCCTGCAAGGTGCAACCCTGAGCAATGGTGAAGTGAAAGGAACTTACGGTGTGAAAATCGATAGTGTTGCTCAAAATTCACCGGCGGCGTTATCTGGCTTACAGAAAAATGACCTGATTGTTGGGATCAATAATGAACGGATACAGAATATTAATGAACTGCGCAAAGTTATTGATTCTAAACCGCCAGTCATAGCGCTGAATATTCTTCGCGGTGAAGAGAGTATCTATCTGTTACTGAGAAATTAATACTTTTAGTAAAAATCAATCCAATACCATTTAAGGCACAGCGCAATGCTGTGTCTTAAAATCGCTGATATCCCTCGCGCGGGTGGTCTTGTAAATAGTTTTTCTGGAGGATTCATATGAGATTAAAAGCGGTAATAACCGCGCTGTACGTTTACCTCGCGACCTCGATTTCGAGGGAGTGAACGAATTGGAAATTATTCGTGAAGGCGATATCATTATTCTGCGACCGATTAAACCCAGTTGGAATTCCTTTTTACAACAAGAAAAAACTGACTCTGGCTTTTTAATCGAACGACTGGATATTGTGGAAGAAGGACGCGTTAAGTTATAAAAAAATATAAGCCATTGTTTTAACCTCTGATTTTAATCGGCATCAGGTTTTAGCTGTTGTTTTTACTCCTTTTAATACCTGATTTTTATTAAGTACCGATAAAACAAAGAGTGATGACCGATAGAAATCTCTTAGGATTGAGAATAAACAACATCAGCAAAGATAAAAGCGGGTATAATTAACGTTGGTCAAATGTAAAATATGATATGCCATGATGATTAAAAGATACCCCATTAATATTTTTTCGGATAATCAACTCCTTGTTTAGAAGTTAAACCCTACCACATTAACCGTTCTATCCCTCTTATAATTGGGTTATTTTTATAACCTGATTAGTAAAATAACGGTTAGAAAACACTTTAACATCAACATCCCGAGTAATATTCTTTTTCCTGCTGATTGCTTTTCAACTTTCTGTTAATAGCTAATGGACTTTTATTAAAAACAGTTAACTGTCTTTATAAAAAGCGTATCTATTGAGTTAAATCCGACTTTTCCTTTTATATAAAATCTCTAACTCTGTATTCTTGTTTTTAAACAATCACTTAAGGAATAGACCACCTTTATTCACTCTGTATTAAGACAATTAACTTAATACGATTAATCCTGTTAAATGTTTTTACTCTTATTATTAGATTAATACTGTCATTTGGTTAATCAATTTAAGACCGCTTTTCCCTGATGTTTTCTCTTCCAATATTAGTATAGCATCGAATTTTTACCCATTTTTAAAAAATCCTAATCACTTATTTTCACCTTTAATGATTAAAGTTTTTACCTATTTTTTCATAATACGCTTACTATTTTTTTCAGACTTTAAAACCACACTGACAGACCATAAACGGATCTTTTAACTACTGTTTTATCATATGCGGAAAAGCGTATCTCATCTTACCTGAATGAGTGAAAATCTCTGTCACTCCTTGCTTTCAAATCACATGAAAAAAGAAAACCCACATGATTTAACCTGGGTGAATCTGAACGTTACGAAGTAAATAAAAAGCGCTAAAACGAAAAGTTAAAGACAGTAAAAACAGCATTAAAATCCCTCCGGTTTTAGCAAAATGTGATAAAAAAGAGTTTAATACCCATACAAACCATCAATACAAATTTTTTCGTTTTATTATTAATGAAAACTCAATAGTGATAATCGAAGCGCTAAAAGTCAGCAATCTGAGATACAGCATAATGCGGTGTCTGTTAATTTCTATGTTATCCTGCCATGACTCATTAACTCACACTGAATAATACCCATGATTGCCAAGTTGCTGCGCTCTGCTTTTTTAGGATTACTCATAGCTGTAATTTTACTGATTACCATTCCATCACTGCGCCCTAGCGGGCTGACATCTGTAATTACCAGTAACAGCAATGACGAAGTTCCATTCAGCTTTAATAAAGGTGTCCGTAGAGCAGCACCCGCCGTGGTTAACGTCTACAGCAGCAACATGGGGAGTTTTTCTCATCAAGGCCGGGAAAACCATACCCTTGGCTCTGGCGTCATCATGAGTGATAAGGGCTACATTCTTACCAATAAACACGTCATTAATAATGCAGGACAAATTATTGTTGCTCTGCAAGACGGTCATTTTTATGAAGCTCTGGTCATAGGTTCTGATAGCTTAACGGATCTTGCTGTTCTGAAAATTGACGCCGAGAACCTGCCTGTCATAACGATTAATCCAAATAGAGTCGCACATGTGGGAGATATCGTTTTAGCCATTGGTAACCCTTACAACTTGGGACAAACCATTACTCAAGGGATTATTAGCGCTACCGGTCGCGTTGGATTAAGCCCTACCCGCCGTCAAAACTTCCTCCAGACCGATGCTTCCATTAATCAGGGTAACTCTGGCGGAGCTTTGATTAATACCCTTGGCGAGCTAGTAGGTATCAATACATTATCATTCGATAAAAGTGAAAATGGTGAAACGCCAGAAGGGTTGGGGTTTGCTATTCCGACTGAGCTCGCCACTAAGATTATGCAGAAACTTATCCGTGACGGACGGGTTATCCGAGGTTTTATCGGCATAACGTCACAAGAGCTGCCACATATTCGCTCTTCTAACGGCAATATTAACCAGCTTCAAGGGCTACGAGTATTTCAGGTAACTACAAACGGGCCTGCGCAAAAAGCCGGTATTAAAGTGGGTGATATCATTACCAGTGTCAATAACAAACCCGCCATTTCCGCGGTTGAAACAATGGATCAAGTCGCTGAAATACGCCCCGGCAGCGTGGTTCCTGTCACTTTATTGCGCAATGGGAAAATATTATCGCTGCAAGTGACCATTGAAGAATTTGATGAATATTAATTAACCTGAACTTCACTTAAATCGGATTTTTGGTGAACGCAACTGGTTAAAAAATTTGGGATTTATGTCACATTTATTAAGTTAATCAAATGTTCATCACTCAAACAGGCGGGACAACAGGAATTTTTTATTATATGTTCCTGAGTGGATATTAAACACATAAAACGACTGATTAGCTATCTTCACGATACTCTTAAGCCGTAATCGAATATTCCCGACGTTGCCTGTTCATACAGGTTATCAATAAGACTATCAGCCACAGACTGCTGGTGCCTTTATAGCTTTATAGATAGTTCTGACGAAACTTGCCCGAGGCTCTTTAACCCTTGGGGAGCTTATGAGCTGCTCTCCTGGCCTGATAATGCGTTCAGTTAACATCTCATCTTGTTGTTAGCTGACCACACCAGGTGAATTCACTGGAACATGACAACCTGTTTTAATCAACAACGGAATAAAACATGAAAAACACACCCTATCAGATGAATGAAGGCTCACTGGTTATCCCGGACAACTGGCGGGATGAATCCATGCATGTCTTCGTGCTGCCGGACGACAGCGGCATTAATCTGGTGGTCAGCCGCACCCCGGTTCCCGCCGGCATGGATAACCACGCTTACTATGAACAGACCCTGGAACAGTTTTGCACCCATCTGCCCGGGTACCAGGAGCATCAGCGCAGCGAAATCACCCTCAGCCAGCAACCCGCCCGCCGGCTGGATTACCAGTGGACAAGCCCGGAAGGCGACATGTACCAGACTGTGATACTGCAAATCCGGGGCCCGCGGCTGCTGACCTTCAACCTGACCTCCCCCGCGCCTTTTGAAGACGGCCAGCGTGATACCCTGCTGGCGGTTGTCCACAGTTTTCAGGCGGCCTGATGACCTGACAGGAGGAACACCATGTCACTTGGTGATGAAATCGTCACCCGGATAGCGCGGGTGGGGGCGCAGCACGCGGTGCACGTCTCCCCGCCACAGGGCTCTCCCGGTCCGGCCGCCGCCCGTGAGGGCGACCCGATTAAACATGCCAGCTTCCTGGGGGCGCTGGCAGGTGCCATTACCGGCGCACTGATAGGCGCGGCGGTCTTTGCCGCGGCGTCGGCACTGGTGGGGCTGACTATCCTTACCGGCGGGCTGGCCACCGTCGCGGTCATTGCTCTGGGAACCGCGGCCACCTTTGCCCTGGGTGATGTCATCAGCGCCGCCAGCTCGGCCGTCACGAACATGGTGGACAGCATCGGCCCGCCGAGCGGCAGCCTGACGAGTGGCTCGCCCAATGTCTTTATCGAAGGCAAACCGGCGGCCAGAGCCACCACCGATATCGCCGTTTGCAGTAAACACCCGGCACCGCCCCTGATTGCCCAGGGCAGTGAAACCGTGTTTATCAACGGCTCGCCGGCGGCCCGGGTGGATGACAAACTGGCGTGTGGGGCCACCATTAAATCCGGGGCCAAAACGG
>NZ_RCWC01000010.1 GCF_018448935.1 Photorhabdus noenieputensis
ATAACATGAAGGCAAAAGAATTATCTCTCTGGGATAAGCTGATGTTAAGAAGGAGATTTTTGATAGAAACGGTCGTGGATCAGCTTAAAAATATTTCTCAGATAGAGCATTCAAGACACCGCAGTCAACTCGGTTTTTTATTGGAAATCGTCGCTGGCCTAATTGCTTATACATTCCAACCTAAAAAACCGAGCTTGAATTTACGGGATTGTGATATCGCTATTTTTAAACGAAGCTGAGGTTACTTACCTATGATCAATATTATTCCTCTGTCACATGGAGTTTCAAACCTAATGCTTTAACGACTTTCAGAATAGTGACAAACCCCGGATTTCCGTCACCAGATAGCGCCCGATATAAACTCTCACGAGACAGACCGGCATCTTTTGCCACCTGAGTCATACCACGCGCAATCGTACCTAATGCACCCACAATAAAGGTAGGATCATCACCCGCTTCTTCAATACAGGCATTCAAATACTCAGCCATATCCACTTCGGTTTTTAGGTATTCTGCTGAATCCCAACGGGTAAACTGTTCATTCATCATGTTGTTCTTTCCAACTGCGATCTAATTATAAAATCAGTTTAATGTCTTTATTTTATGTTTTTATTACCTCCATAAAGGCTTCAAACCTGAGTTTCCTGATAAGTTAGCCAGTAAAGTTTCTCTTTTTCTTATTTTGGATATTTTTGCAAATGAGAGATATTCTATCTTAGGATTTTTTATTAAGGCAAAACGGATGAGCTCAATTTACTCAGAAGAATACCAGCGTGTTATCCGATTATTACGCGAAACACGCCTAGAAAAAGGCATTACACAGGAAAAATTGGCACAAGCATTTGGCCGTCCTCAATCATTTATAGCCAAAGTTGAGAATGGTGAAAGAAGACTAGATGTCGTGGAATTTGTGCACATGGCCGGTTTGTTGTCATTAAATCCAGCCCAGATTCTAGACAAAATAAAGCTGAAAAAACCAAGTCTTAACAGCAACCTAAAGTGAATATCCATAGTGCATACCATAAATAAAAACACCAAAAAACGCTTTAGTTTTATTGGAGTTTTTAGTTTAGGCTTCAATCGATGTCTATAGACTCTGGGAACTTTCCACTCTTATAAATTACGAATAAAAATACATATAAATCAGCACATTGCAATAACAGGAACTCACAAGACCATGAAGATACCACGTTCTAATCAGGGGGTTAGTTTGCGCCCTACATCGGTTGCATCTTGCCTCGCATCCTGCTCCGAGGCCATCTGCCGCAACAGAATGGCCAGTTCGGCCGGGTCACCGTCGCGACGGACTTCGGCAAGCAGCTCCGCTGCATAAGTCGATCAGCGCGGAAGTGCTCGGCCATGACCTCATCATGCGATCTATCTTTCATTTGGTGCCACCCTCCTTTCAAAGTGCACGGTTTGGTAGCCAAGTTCCGTGCGATGCCATCGCGGCTAGAAAAGGATACTTTCGTCCCAACCACCGTGTTTCGCCTGTGTCACTTTAGCTTTTATCCTCGCCTCTAGCGACTTGATAAACCGAACCGAGGCCGCAACGTGATTGAAGATCAACAGGCTTTCCTCATAATTCAGGATTGGGTTGTCGTGAGCTAAGCTCTTGTTGTTCCGCACATCGTTAAAGGCTTCAAGCACCGAGATGCTGGACTTTAAGATACGCTCGGTCATCGCTGACTCAAGATGACCTCCATCACGTAACGCCTTCACATACTCGCCAAAGACGCTATGCAACGGTTTGCCACGGGTGATCGTGATGCCGTGAGGCGCACATGTTACACGGATAAACTTGTTGACGAACGTATGAAGCCGATCTAACCCGCCCTCAGGTTGATTTTTCTCGATAGCTTCGCGAACGTGCTCCGCCACCACCTCGAAATCTCGTTCATCCGCGATGGCTATCAGCGCATCTAGCTCAGCAACCGGCTGGTCACTGAGAAGCCGCTGAGCGATCTTCCGGCAATCGTCAATCAGCACTGGGTTGCTGTCACCAAAGCACTGCTTTTCGCTGGCGTAGTCGACCAAACCGCCGATAACTCGACCCACCACATAGTTCGCCTCCAACTCCCAGAAGGTGCGCATACGGTTAGCCTTCGACGTGCCGCGCGCTCGGTAGCGTTCAGCATCAATTTCCACCCGGTATTCGTCGAAAAAGTCGCCGAAGGTTCGGTCGGAAAAATTGAGGACGTACCCGCCGCTCATTCCGAGCAGCCTTTCCAGTTTCCGACGTTCACTTCTGCTAAGATCGGACATAGGTGCTCCTATCTCAGCCCAACCGTGCCGCTTCTGCCGCAACGTGGCCTGCCAAAGCTGCCACGAACGTCTTGAGGCTGGTCATTGAGGACAGCTCCGCGAAATCGCCGGTATTCACCGCACTGCGCTCCGCCGCGATGACGGCAGCGGTAGTGTAAAGCTGCTCCTGCACCAGTCGCTGACACAGCAGGTCATACCGCTTGAGATATGACGCGCCCTTGAATTCCTCGAACACAGGAAAATGTGGCGACGAGTCGCGGACGGATTTACGAGACTCCGGCGCATCCTCAACCATCATCATCCACCCTACAAATGGACGCGGTTGCTTGCCGAAAGCTTCTTCACGGAGGGCTGTCCATAAATCATGAGCCGTCCCAATTGCTTCCTCAGTTCGATTATTGAAGTTGTTTCCGAACGAGGGGCCTACTTGGCTTTTCAGTTCGATGGCTGCGATCAATTGTCCCTTGTAGATCACCAAAAGATCCCACAGTTTAGTCGGACGAAAATATCCGGGCAGAGTCAGCATCGCCCGGTTCTGGTGAATCTCAGCATGGGCTAGCCCATTGGCCTTGATGATGTCGAGCACCAAAGCCAAGAATCCGTCCATGTTCTTGCCAGCGGTGACTCCTGCACGTTCACCTTGGTCGGCCTTGCCCGACTCTATTTGTTTTTGTCTTGCTGCTTCGCGATTGCCCCAAAACGCCTTCACGGCTTCACGGGCTTTCTGTTCGTAGTCGACGAGATCGAGCGCCATTTATTCTCCATTTCCCCCAAGGGCAAATCGTTCTTCTTGACTTAGGTCGTAGAGCCTGAACACAGCCCGGTTGCAAGCTTGCAAGTCCCGTTTGATAGCAGCCTCGGCTAACTCACAGCGCAGCGGTTCTGGCACTTCAGCCCAGTGCGGAATGCGAATACGGCGCAGGTACTGCGCTTGGAAGCGTAGGAATCCCCCCCGCATTTTCGTTGAATAGGTCGCCACAAACAGACGAGTGACAGCGGATAGCAGGACAGCCTGCAAGGCCCGTAAATCCCAATCGTCTGACGTGACGTAGTAGAGGTTGTGGTGAGGATACAGTTCACCATCTTCATAGACGATATGCGCCTGTCCCTTGATATCTGGAATCAGGAGCTTTGGCCTCGCAGCCAACGACGGCGTGATGCGGTCAATTGTGCGATACCAGTTGGCCGGAGCTTTCCGCGCACAGTGACGCCCAGCGATCACCTCTCGTCGAGCCTCAAGGTAGCGCCGCAGACGGGGATACTCGTCAAGATCGACCAATCCGTCCTGCTCAGCAAAGGGGTTGATAACACCCAGACCGCGCCACTCCACTTCACCGGTCATGATGTCTTTGGTTGTTACCAGCGGCACCTTCCGGTCTGGCTCAACATTGAGCGCGTCGAAATCCCCGATAAACGCTTTGTCCGCGCCAGTCGCAACACCGATCCCAACCTTACACCCTGCCTCTTCCAGCAGGGGAAAATCCCCCTCCAGACGGCGAATAACCGCCATCTGGTCGAATGACTCCAGCAACCACGGCTCCGAACCGTTGGTCACCTGGGCAAGTTCCCGCGCCGGGCCGACTTCCTTCGGCAGCGAGGGTGCTTTGAGCAAACCTGCCAATGCGGTCAGCGTCGCCCGGTCAATAGCCGGGCGGTAAGCGATGCGCGTTGGCCCCGGCACTTCACGGCTGATGATAGTGATTGCTGGGTAGGCAATCACATCGGCGTGGAAAGCAGGTGTATCCACCATGTCGACATAGACTTTCAGGTGGAACCGCTCGGCTACAAGGCTGCGCAGCGGCCCGCCATAGCGGTTTTTCATCCAGCGATCAGCGCAGATGAAGCCTAGGCCGCCACCATCCGACAAAACCGACAGAGACCGCTCGATGAAGGGAATGTAGATATCTGCCCGGTCATACATCGTCAGGTAACGACTGCGATATTCGGCAAGCAGCGGCGCCGGAATCAATTCCTGACGGACATAGGGTGGGTTGCCAACCACAAAATCGAATTGCCCCTCCAACGGCGCTAGCAGGAAATCGCCTTGCGACAGCCAGCAACTAGCCAACGTGACCGCAGCATTCGCAGCGATCCCTTGCCGCCTGAGCAGTGCGACAACGGCAGCTTTGGCGCTCTTAAAGGTCTCGTGGTGCAGTTCCACCGCCCGGATTGCATCGGTTAGTTCGTCGAGCGCGGAACCGCTCGGCCTTGCTGCCCGCCATGCACTCAGTAGCCGCTCAATGATCGGCAACAGAAAGTCGCCACTACCAAATGACGGCTCCAAAAGCCGCTTTTCGTGAAGCGGTTGATCCTCTGTGTAACCAACCAAGTCGAGAATGAAATCCACCACCTCAGAGCGCGTGAAAATGGCCCCTCGGGCTTCAAGCCCGCCCTCCGTCGCCAAAGCCTCAGTCGCTGCCTTGACGGGACATACAGGCACTGCAACAGCTCTAGGAGTAACCTTGCTGCGCACGCTGTCTGCGGCGTCTAGTTGTTGGGTCATGCGTTTTTTCCGTTGGCCGCTTCCACGTAAATCACTCTGCACCCGGCCTGCTTGAGCGCGTCGCGCTGCTGGTCCAGGTGCTGGTCGTCCATCGAAACGCGGGCGTATCCAATGCGTTGATTCATTGACAGTACCGAAACATTGAAAAATTGACGGATATCTTAACACGGCTGGATGTGTCCAGACACGAAAGTGTTGTGGTCAATAAGAATTTGCCAGACATTGCAGGGCCGAGAATGAAAAAAGCCCGCATTTACGCGGGCTTAGAGAGGCTTTAATGCTCTTTAGTGCCGGTCTATGCCGGACGCGGGATCACTCCCACTCAATCGTCGCAGGCGGTTTACCGCTGACATCATAGACAACTCTCGATATCCCATTGACTTCATTGATGATCCGATTAGAAACCCGGCCCAAGAAATCGTATGGTAAATGCGCCCAATGTGCGGTCATAAAATCAATCGTTTCTACTGCTCGTAACGAAACAACCCAGTCATATTTACGACCATCCCCCATCACGCCCACAGAGCGAACTGGCAAGAATACGGTAAACGCTTGGCTGACTTTATTGTACAAATCAGCTTTGTGCAGCTCTTCGATGAAAATAGCATCAGCCAGACGTAGCAGATCGCAGTACTCTTTCTTCACTTCACCCAACACGCGAACACCCAAACCTGGGCCTGGGAATGGATGACGATTCAACATGTCATAAGGCAATCCCAATTCCAAACCTATCTTGCGGACTTCATCTTTGAACAGCTCTTTCAGCGGTTCTACCAGACCCAATTTCATCTCTTCCGGCAAACCACCTACGTTATGATGAGATTTGATAACGTGTGCTTTGCCTGTCGCTGATGCCGCCGATTCGATGACATCGGGATAAATAGTACCTTGTGCCAGCCATTTAACTTGAGTCTGTTTACTTGCCTCTTCATCAAAGACTTCAATAAACACACGGCCAATTGTTTTACGTTTCTCTTCTGGATCATTGATGCCAGCCAGCGCAGTCAGGAAGCGATCTTCAGCAGGAACATGAACAATATTCAGTCCAAATTTACCGGCAAACATTTCCATCACCTGATCAGCTTCATTCAAACGCAGTAAGCCGTTATCAACAAATACACAGGTCAGGCGTTTACCAATTGCGCGATGCAGTAATAAGGCGGTGACAGAAGAATCAACACCACCGGACAACCCCAAAATAACGTGATCCTCACCAACCTGTTCACGCAGGCGTACAACGGTATCTTCGATAATAGAAGCAGGTGTCCACAGCGCTTCACATTGGCATACATCCAGTACAAAACGTTCCAATATACGCTGCCCCTGATGGGTATGGGTGACTTCCGGGTGGAATTGTACGCCGTAAAAACGTTTTTCTTCATTTGCGATGATGGCAAATGGGCAAGTATCCGTGCTGGCGATAGTGATAAAGTCTTCAGGAATTGCCGTGACTTTATCACCGTGACTCATCCATACATCCAATAATGGTTTCCCTTGCTCATTTAATGAATCCTGGATTCCACGGAATAATGCACTTTCCGCTTTAATCTCAACTTGAGCATAACCAAATTCACGCTCAGTAGAATCTTCTACCTTACCACCGAATTGTACTGACATCGTTTGCATGCCATAGCAAACGCCCAGAACCGGAACGCCAGCATTAAAAACATATTCAGGAGCACGAGGACTTCCTTGTGCTGTGGTACTTTCCGGACCACCGGAAAGAATAATACCGCTTGGGTTGAATTCGCGGATTTGTTGTTCAGTGACATCCCATGCCCAAAGTTCACAATAAACCCCGATTTCACGGATACGGCGAGCAATCAATTGCGTATATTGCGAACCAAAATCAAGGATAAGAATGCGGTGCTGATGGATATTAGTTGTCATGTGCGGTGAATTCCAAAAAAACAAATAAAGATAAGTGGCCCTTATACGGGCCACAATAAATATGGATTACAAACCTAACCGGTAGTTTGGAGACTCTTTGATAATGGTGACATCGTGAACGTGGCTTTCCTGAATGCCTGCACCACTGATGCGAACAAATTCTGCTTTGGTTCTCAATTCATCAATAGTTGCGCAGCCAGTCAGCCCCATACAGGAACGCAGTCCTCCCATTTGCTGATGGACAATATTTTTCAGCAAGCCTTTATAGGCAACACGACCTTCAATACCTTCCGGCACCAGTTTGTCTGCGGCATTATCAGTTTGGAAATATCGATCAGAAGAGCCTTTGGACATCGCCCCCAATGATCCCATACCACGATAAGATTTAAATGAACGCCCTTGGTAGAGCTCAATTTCTCCTGGTGATTCTTCTGTCCCTGCCAACATAGAACCCACCATAACACACGACGCTCCCGCGGCGATGGCTTTAGCAATATCGCCAGAGAAACGAATACCACCATCAGCAATAACTGGAATACCGGTGCCTTCCAACGCTTCAACAGCATCAGAGATAGCGGTAATTTGTGGCACTCCTACACCGGTAACAATACGGGTAGTACAGATAGAACCGGGACCAATACCGACTTTAACCGCATTGACGCCTGCCGCTACCAGCGCTTTTGCACCTTCGCCAGTCGCCACGTTACCACCAATAATTTGTAGATTTGGGTACTTAGTACGAGTTTCACGGATACGTTGCAGTACCCCTTCTGAATGACCATGCGAGGAATCAATAAGCAGAACATCCACACCAGCAGCAACCAATGCATCAATACGCGCTTCATTGCCAGCACCAGCACCAACCGCGGCACCAACACGTAAACGACCACGTTCATCCTTACAGGCGTTCGGTTTACGTTCTGCTTTCTGAAAATCTTTAACCGTGATCATGCCGAGCAGATGAAAGTTTTCATCAACTACCAGCGCTTTCTCAACACGTTTTTCATGCATTTTCTGCAACACAACTTCACGGGCTTCACCTTCTTTTACTGTCACCAGACGCTCTTTAGGCGTCATTACCGCAGTAACAGGCTGATCCAAATCGGTAACGAAACGGACATCACGGCCAGTAATAATACCAACCAACTCATTTCCTCCAGTGACAACCGGATAACCCGCAAAACCATTACGTTCTGTCAATTCTTTAACTTCACGCAGCGTTGTTTCAGGTGCCACAGTGACTGGATCTGTCACAACACCACTCTCATGTTTTTTGACTCGGCTAACTTCTTCTGCCTGACGCTCAATAGACATATTTTTATGGATGAAACCCATTCCACCTTCCTGAGCCAACGCGATAGCCAAACCGGATTCAGTGACGGTATCCATAGCGGCAGACAACATTGGAACTTTTAGACGAATAGTGGAAGTCAGTTGAGTAGACAGGTCAGCAGTGTTAGGTAGAACAGTAGAGTGAGCAGGAACTAACAGAACATCATCAAAGGTTAAAGCTTCTTTTTTAATTCGTAACATAAGCAATATCTCACCAAGCTGCTGAAAATTTAAGGGATAAAATATTGCCGCGGCATTATACAGAACGTAATCGGTTGCCTCCAGCATTTTATCAAAAAATTTCTTGCTTACTTCATGATGCAGGTTAGTATCAGCACATTAAGTTATTGTTTTGAAATTTGATCTTACTCACATGTCACTATCTTTTAACACTGGAATTTTTTCTGTCAGTCGTCTCAATCAGACGGTTCGGCAACTGCTCGAAATGGAAATGGGTAGAATTTGGCTAAGCGCTGAAATATCCAATCTCTCTCAACCTTCCTCCGGGCACTGGTACTTCACGCTAAAAGATGAGCGTGCCCAAGTGCGAGCAGCAATGTTTCGCAATAGCAATCAACGAGTAACATTCAGGCCACAAAATGGTCAACAGGTTTTGGTTCGGGCAACAATCACGCTTTATGAACCAAGAGGGGACTATCAGCTTATTGTTGAAAGTATGCAACCCGCCGGTGATGGCCTGTTACAGCAACAGTTTGAATTATTGAAACAAAAACTCAGTACAGAAGGGTTATTTGACCAAAGCCATAAGAAACCGTTGCCATCCCCTGCCCAACAGCTTGGTGTCATTACTTCAACTAGTGGCGCAGCCCTGCATGATGTTTTGAATATTTTAAAACGCCGTGATCCATCATTGCCCATCATCATTTATCCGACCGCGGTGCAAGGAACAGAAGCACCGTTGCAGATTATCCGGGCTATTGAATTAGCCAATGAACGGCAGGAGTGCGATGTATTGATTGTCGGACGCGGAGGCGGCTCTTTAGAAGACTTATGGAGTTTCAACGACGAACGCGTCGCCAGAGCCATTTTTCACAGTGATATTCCGATAGTCAGTGCGGTTGGTCATGAAACGGATGTCACCATTGCTGATTTTGTAGCAGACTTACGCGCCCCGACGCCATCAGCAGCGGCTGAATTAGTTAGCCGTAATCAGCTCGAATTATTACGCCACATCCAGTCGCAACAACAACGGTTGGAAATGGCAATGGATTACTTCTTTGCCAAGAAACAGCGTATTTTCAGTCTGTTATCTCATCGTTTACAGCAACAACATCCTCATTTACGTCTGGCTCGTCAGCAAAATTTGTTGATTAGCTTACGCCAGCGACTCACTGACAGCTTACAACGGAACTTAAAGCAAAACAGCCTGGCTTATGAGAAATTACAGCAACGGCTCTGGAGCGCTGAACTTAGCCCGCAGATCCATCAGTATAACCAACAGATTCAACAACAAGATTTTCGGTTAAGACAAGCGATTGAAAGGCAAATCAGTCGTTCCAGAGAAAAATTTGCGGTTTCCTGTTCGCGGATGGAAGCCGTTAGCCCGCTGGCAACACTGGCCCGTGGTTACAGCATCAGCCAAACATCGGATGGAAAATTACTGAAACAAACCAAACAGGTACATGTTGGTGATGTCCTGAATACCCGTTTACAAGATGGCTGGATTGAAAGTGAGGTGTTGAAAATCAAGAAAGAACGGAAAAAACGATCTGCAAATCTGAAATAGTGGCATTCCTTTGCCACTTATTTTCCTATAATCAGAAACGGATTTCTGCACCGGCAATATAAGTCCGCCCTCTGGCGGTTTGCATAGCCGAAGTTTGCTCAGTCATTAATGGAGAAGAGTTTGCACGATTAAGTGCTTCAGAATAATTTTTGTTTGCCAAGTTCTGTATTGAAAATTTCAACAACACATTGTGATTTATCTGATAATCGCTATAAAGATCGACTATCGTTGGTATTTTAGGTTCTTTTTGCTGTACAACCCTTCCATCGTCATCAAAATTATATTGATCTGGGTCCAGTCTATGAGAATCACCGGTATATTTAACAATCGTACCAACACGGAGTTTCTCATTAAATAAACGAACACCGGTATCCAACGTCATAAATCTATCAGGTAGTTGTGAAAACGGCTCTTCGCCAAAATACGCTGTAGCAGCAGAGGTTGGCTGGCGAGTTTTTTGCCAACTATAAGCCAATTTGCTATAAAATATACCCGCGTCATAATCAGCAGCAATTTCATATCCGTGTATTTTTACCGGAGTCAAGCTATTATGATAGATATACATTTTGATGTTAGGATCGACTTCATTGTAATCTGTCGAACTATCGGCTTTACATTTTTTCCTATTGCCACATATAAGCCAGATATCACTGAGAATATAATTTTTTATTTTAGTATGATACCAAGCAGCTTTCAGACGGAAAGTATCTCCCTTTACAATTAAGTCTGGGCGGAAACTGTTAAAACCAATTTGATAAGTGTCTGATGACTCTCCTTTCAGAAATGGGTTCATGGACCCACCACCTTCATTGCTATAGAAAGTCTCCTGAATATTTGGTGCTCTCATTGAACGGGCATAACTGACGAATGGTTGGAACTCAGGAATAATTTCTGCTGATAGTAAAATACCTGGATTAAACCCATGTTCTTTCAAATCCAATTCGGTTGCTCCCTGGGGAAAACAAGGAATTCGCAGATCACAAGCCGGTTTATAACCTTTAACACTGTAGTCCATATAATTAAACGTAATATCTGCCTGATAAATTCCACGACTTATTTTCAATCCACCATAAATACTGGCAATATCCTGTTTACCACTTGGCGCGAAAACATTATTTTCTTTTACTTCACTATCTTTCTTGTCATATTCTTTTTTTTCTTTTTCATCTTTACCTTGACCAGAATAAACACTACTTGTTGTCCTGCTATATTCGGTTTCCATCAGCTTACTGCCAAATGTTAACTCAAAATTTGTATCACCATAGTCGAAGCGACTAATATTACTGATATCTATTGCATCTGATTTATTTTTTGCATTACTATTGAGCAACTTAAAAAGTGAATCACCTTCATAGCGTTGACTACTCTCACTGGTGCTGACCAGTAATTTTATATCAACCCATTCACTAAATGGAGTGTAATTGTATTTTAAATAAATATCCCGACTATCAATATGACGGCGGGTAAATTTATTATGATAGTTACGGCCACTTAGCTCCATATCATGAAATTCATTTGGTTCAATTTTTATTTTCATTAATTGAGAATTAGGTTTTTGCTTAAACGATTTATCTGTAACAAACTCATCGCTTAATACTCCGTCGCCATTCTTATAATGTGCATCAATTGAATGCCCGCTGACAGCCAACATAGCACCTATTGAACCTTCAGAACTGAAAGCGGGTGTTTTACCCGCAACCGCTATCATGCCATTATAGCCAATACCATTATTTCCATAAGCTGTTTTTGTACGTACCCCCAATGAATTCCCTGCAAATATTACATCATCTACACCAATTGTGCGAAAATTAGCGCTACCCACTAATGCATTAACACTCGCTGAGCCATCAGATTGACCACGGTTGACATCAACTCCTACAATAAAATTAGGATCAATGATTGTACCGAATTGGTTATAAGTAGTACCGTGAGCTGGACTCGTCGGAGATGTACCATAAAAACTCTGGCTAACACCATCAACCATCATATTCACCCGACCAAATCCACTTAATCCACGAATATTCACACTCACCGTTCCTTGACCCGGGTCTATTTGCGTATAGGTCCCTGGCATACTACGCAATATACTATCCATCGATTGAAGTTTAGTATCTTCACCTTTAGAACTATAAGAACCGGGCCTTTCCATTGCCCTCACTTCCGCATTATCCTGCGAACCAGAAACCTTAAGGCTACTGAACTTCATTACCTTATCTGATTTCCTCTCTTGCTTTTCCTCACCATAAGCAAGCCCTTGAAGCCCAATTAAAACTACTCCGGCCCCTGCTACCTTTGTCATTATTTTCATTTCAATTATCCCAAATGCATACAAATCAATATTTGCTCACATACCAGTCTTTAGAAAACAAAAATGTTTAGCACTGATAAATTATTATCAGTGCTTCAAATAACAAATTTATATTATTTATAATTTATTTCAGTTATCTTTTAATTGTGGAAAATATTTATTAGCATTATCCAGCATCAAAATAAAACTGTAATCCAGCGCAGTATCTTTTAATCGATTAAATCGGCCCGATTTACCACCATGCCCGGCACTCATATTGGTTTCTAATAACAAAATAGAGTTACCTTCCTTCATATCCCGTAATTTTGCTACCCACTTAGTGGGTTCCCAATATTGCACTTGGGAATCATAAAATCCACTCGTAACCAATAAATTTGGATAACGTTGGTGTTTTATATTGTCATACGGACTATATGATTTAATTCGGAAATAATCCTCTCTATTTTCAGGATTACCCCACTCCTCATATTCTCCTACTGTCAGAGGAATAGAAGGATCAAGCATGGTTGTCACGGCATCAACAAATGGAACTTGAGCAACCACGCCGCGATATAATTCCGGTGCCTGATTAATCACCGCGCCCATCAGCAAACCACCAGCACTCCCTCCCATCGCATAAACACGTTTGCTGTCACCATATTTCTGGGCAATCAGTGCCTTAGTCACATCGATAAAGTCATTAAAACTATTCATTTTATTTTCGACTTTACCTTGTAGATACCACTTTTTACCCAATTCACCGCCACCACGCACATGTACTAATGCGTAAACAAAGCCCCGATCTAATAAACTCAATCGCGGTGAACTAAATGAAGGGTCCATGCTCATACCATAAGCCCCATATCCATAAATCAGTATCGGGTTATGGCCTTTTTCAAACAGTGACTTGCGATATACCAGAGATACCGGAACTTCAACACCATCACGGGCCTTCACCCAAATACGCTGGCTCTCATAATGATGTTTATCGAAACCTTTTACTTCCTGCTGCTTAAGTAATTCCCGCTCACCTGTTTTCATATTCCATTGGAATGTTGAGCTTGGTGTCGTCATGGATGAATAACCATAACGGACAAAATCAGTATCGGGTTCAGGGTTGTAATCAATCCATGCCATATAACTTGGATCATCAAACTTAATCTGTTTTTCTTGTTGTGTCTGCCAATTAATCTGACGAATTGTCGGTAATCCTTTTGTTCGCTCCTGTACGACCAACCAGTCATTAAACAGATCGAAATCTTCAAGATCACTATTCTGCTGCGGAGCAATAACTATTTTCCACGGTGTATTGATTGCTTCCGTTTGATAAAGCCCATAAGTTTCATTTTCATGATTTGAACGGATGTAGAAATGATCGCGGAAATGGTCAATATAATACTCCCGGCCTTCCTGACGAGGAGAAAATAGTTGAAGTTCCGCTTGTGGTTTGTTCGCATCAATCAGTAAATATTCAGAAGTCGACGTACTGGTTATCGACAACATAATATAGTCACGGGAAGTACTTTTAGATATTCCTAAATAAAAACGCTCATCTTCTTCCTGATATATTTTCTGATCTTCGGTAGTATTGGTCCCATGTTGGTGACGAAAGACTTGATATGGCAATAAAGTCTGTGCATGCCTGCGCACATAAAACAATGTATTGTTGTCATTCGCCCAGACAATGTTACCAGAAGTGTTTTTTATTATATCGTTATTCCACTGTTCGTCAGCGATATCTTTAAAAGAGATCTGATAATTACGGCGGCCCTGTGTATCTTCCGCAATCGCAATACGTTTATTATCTGGAGTAATCGCAAAATTACTCAATTGATAATATTCATGACCTTTAGCTCTCTCATTACCATCGACCAGTACCTGCCAATCTAATGAACCATCAACCGGTTTACGCTGGTAAATCGGGAAATCTTTGCCAGTTTCATAGATTGTCCGATAAATATACCCATTATAAGTATAAGGTACCGATTGATCATCCTGCTTCATCCTGCCAACCATTTCTTCGTATAACGTATCCCGTAGCTGTTCACCGGGTTTTAGCATCTGTTCGGTGTATTTATTTTCGGCTGTCAGATAATCAATGACTTTTTGATCCTTCCGATTATCATCCCGCATCCAGTAATAATCATCTATACGAGTATCACCGTGGATAGTTATATGGTGTGGTTGCTTCATAGCCTTTGGTGGCATAATTTCTTCCTCTGCGGCGGCAGAATTCAACCAGCCGCTCAATAAAAACATCAATAACAGCCCTTTAGTTTTCAGGGCAAACCGTGCTTGCTGCCTTAACATATTTGCTGTCCTTAAGTCGTTCAAAAATATTAATTAGTTAAACTAAAATCAATCGGAATTTCTATCGTAATTTCATTACCGCTTAAAACGGTAATGGGGGGAGCTGGCAACGGCTGCGCCCTTGCCAGAATTCGCTGCGCTTCCCTGTCTAAAGAATGGGTTCCAGAACGACGAACTAAGTCACTGTTAGTAACATAGCCCTGTTTATCAATAGTGAATCTGATTGTAGGCCGACCAGTACGGTTTCTTCTCTGTGCATCCTCTGGATAACGTTTATACCGATTTAAATGCCCGACAACTTCCGCTCGCCATAGAGCATCCGCATCAGCAACCGCCTTTGAATCACTGTCATAAGCAGCGGCAACCCGCGAAGTCAAATTAGCAGAGGTAGCCGTACTGCTCGACATAGCAGCACTACTTTGAGACTTTTCACTCTCTTGTTCTTCTACCTGCTGGCGCTTCACCGGTGGTGTTTTTTTAATCTCTTCGTGGTGCTTTTTCTGCTTTTTAGGTTTATGCACCAGAATCTGTGCCTGTTCATCTTTAATAAGCTCAGGCACCTTGATCTCATTAACCTCACTCTCCTGCTGTCGGCTGGCAACAGAAAGTTGCTGTTCAAGACCAATAGGTTGTTTTTGTACCTGATGTGTCGCTTCTGTCAACAATGAAAGTTCCATCATCACCGACGGCGGCGACATCAGTTCATCAACGACAATTTTTTCTGGCTGGTAGATAATCCAGCCAACCAAAATGAGGTGAGCAGCAATAGCAGAAACGAGCCCTTTTTTGAAATGACCCGCTTGAAAGGCCGGGTGTGTCAGCGTCAACATGGATGATAGCGCATAGTTTTAATTATCATTTAGTAATGATAATTAATTTCATATGCTAATGAAAATTATTTTTATATGTATCGTTAACTTGAGCACATCCCTGTGCCAAGACCTTTTATATACAGGGAAAAGACCACCCTACCCTATGGATTTCAAGATGTATCGCGACAGCAAAGGAGTGACTCCCCGGGAGCATGGATAACTATGTGACCGGGGTGAGCGAGTGCAGCCAACAAAGAGACAACTTGAAAGATAACGGGTATATTTGTTTAAAATATCTATGGTTTTTTTACTGGTGTATACCAGACATAATCAGCATATTGGTCATCCAGTACATTGCTTTTCTCAGCCATGATCAACACAACAAGGTCCTCTTGGGGCGATAACTCTTGAACATGCAGAGGAACACCCATTACTTTAGTTGCATGATATCCACCCGCAATCAGTGTGGCGGGAACCGGCGCTTTAAGTAACTGTTCCGCCATTCTGCGATCCCGCATCTGCTGAATAGTTGTCATGGCAGATAATTGTTGTTCCGTTATTTCACCACCGTGAACATCTTCAATCACCTCTTTAATCTGCGCTTTGACATTTTCAGCAACAGAAATATTCCCCTGGAGGACCGGAGGATTACTGTAAGCCGCTTTAATTTCACTGCGATCCAAGTTTGCAGACAGCAACGGATAAGGCTGAGATATAAGCTCCGTTACCAATCCTCCATACAACTCCCACGGCCACCCATTTTGCCATGCAAGAAGCTCTTTTATGCGGCTTTCACGTACGATAGGCTTAGTTTGCAGCCAACTCTTAACTTTATTCACTTTTTGCTGCTGATCAGGGTTAATCATCTCTAACAGGACCGATCCCTGTTTTCTTTTGAGCGGAAGTTGCTGAACCAACCAAAGCTCTATCTGATGATGATATGGATTATCATGTTTTTCACCCACCACTACCCGCTGATGTGATGCTAGCCGATTGATCAATTCATCAGGCGTCAAGGCGTGACCTGTTTTAAGATCAATAATAGCCCCTTGTTGAGTCAGTTCCGGTGAAAGCGTTTGGAGAGTTGATTTTTGTTTTACAGATACACAGCCAGATAAGATCAGTAAGCCACAGATAATCAGAAAAAATTTTACAGTCGTGAGAAATTTCGTCATGTCCATTATCCATATTATTAATGTCTTGCGCATCATATAGATAATAAAAGTCGTTTACAACAAACAGCCCCTGTCCATATAGGGAACAGGGGCAATAGGTATTACAGCGGATGAGTTTGCGCTTCAACTGCCGCCAGAGCGACCATATTAACGATCCGGCGTACAGAAGAAATTGGCGTCAAAATATGTACCGGTTTAGAAACTCCCATCAGAACTGGGCCAACAGTAACGCCTTCAGAACTGGTGACACGCAGCAAGTTATAACTGATACGAGCAGACTCCATATTCGGCATAATTAACAGATTGGCAGCCCCTTTCAATGGACTATCTGGCATGATGTCACGACGAATACTTTCAACCAATGCAGCATCACCATGCATTTCACCATCAATTTCAAGTGAAGGTGACATCTTATTCACCAACTCCAGTGTCTGGCGCATTTTCCGTGCTGAAAGGCAATCAGTGGAACCAAAACTTGAATGAGAAAGTAGCGCAACTTTTGGTTCAATACCGAAACGGCGGATAGTTTCTGCCGCCATCAGGGTAATTTCTGCCAATTGTTCAGGCGTTGGATCATTATTGACATAAGTATCCGCAATAAAAGTATTACCGCTTGGCAACATCAGTGCATTCATTGCACCAGCAGTATGAACCCCATCACGGAAACCAAATACATTTCTCACAACATCGTAATGTTCACTGTAACTGCCAACGGTACCACAAATCAGACCATCAGCTTCCCCACGCAGTACCATAATCGCCCCAATCAGAGTTGGATTACCGATAACTGCCCGACGAGCTTGCTCCGCAGAAACACCTCGACGTTTCATAATGTGATGATATTCCTGCCAGTATTTTTTGAAGCGCGGATCATTCTCATTATTAACGACTTCAAAATCTTTACCCGCTTCAATATGCAATCCCAGTTTCTGGATACGCATTTCGATAACACTAGGGCGACCAATGAGAATCGGGTAAGCCAGCCCAAGAGAGATCAGCTCCTGAGTCGCATGTAATACACGTACTTCTTCCCCTTCGGCCAAAACGATACGCTTTTTCGCTTTCTTAGCCTGAGAAAAAATAGGTTTCATAAACAAGTTTGTTTTATAGACAAACTCATTCAGTTTCTCGATATACGCGCCAAAGTCTTTAATCGGACGGGTTGCTACGCCGGAATCCATTGCTGCTTTGGCAACTGCCGGGGCAATTTTCACGATCAAGCGTGGATCAAATGGCTTAGGAATAATATATTCTGGACCAAAAAACAGATCTTGATCATTATAAGCGGAAGCCACTTCTTCACTCTGTTCTGCCAGCGCTAAATCAGCAATCGCATGAACACAAGCAAGCTTCATCTCCTCGTTAATGGTTGTTGCGCCAACATCCAGCGCACCACGGAAAATAAACGGGAAACAGAGCACATTATTAACCTGATTCGGGTAATCAGAACGGCCGGTACAAATGATTGCATCAGGACGAACTTGTTTTGCCAATGGCGGCAAAATTTCTGGTTCAGGGTTTGCCAATGCCATGATGAGTGGATCTTTAGCCATCGTTTTCACCATGTCTTGCGTCAACACGCCAGGGCCGGAACATCCGAGGAAAATATCCGCACCAGGAATAACATCACTTAATGTGCGACTGCCATTGTCTTCAATCGCATAGGCCGCTTTAGTCTCCTCCATATTTTTATCGCGACCACGATAAATCACCCCTTTAGAGTCGCATACCACAATATTTTTGCGTTGCAACCCAAGCGCAACCAGCAAGTTCATACAAGCAATTGAGGCAGCACCGGCACCAGAAACGACTAAGCGAACCGCTGAAATCTCTTTTTTCATAATCCGCAAGCCATTCAAAACAGCAGCAGTGCAAATTATCGCTGTGCCATGCTGGTCATCATGGAATACCGGAATGTTCATTTTTTCCCGCAGTTTTTTCTCAATATAGAAACACTCCGGTGCTTTAATATCTTCGAGGTTAATTCCCCCAAACGTCGGCTCCAGTGCCGCAATGATATCAATCAATTTATCAGGATCAGACTCATCGACTTCAATATCAAATACATCAATACCTGAGAATTTTTTAAACAGTACACCTTTTCCTTCCATCACTGGCTTACCTGCCAATGCACCAATATTCCCCAATCCTAAGACCGCACTACCATTAGATATCACTGCCACAAGATTGCCACGTGCAGTATATTTGTAAGCCGCTAATGGATCTTCTGCAATTTCCAGGCAAGGCGCAGCAACACCTGGTGAATAAGCTAAGGCCAAATCTCGCTGAGTTGTCAGAGGTTTAGTTGGAGTAATTGTGATTTTCCCTGGTTGTGGAAACTGGTGAAAATCCAATGCACTCTGTTTTAATTTTTCATCCATCGTCGGATCCTTTATATACAATCTGGAGTAAGAGCAGGAGCAGTATAATAGGTACTGTGTGTCAAATCATAACATTGACAGCACCTTATCAATAAAAGTAGCACTTTTTTGCTCATAAAAAATACTACCCAATCTATTCACTAATGCCCCTACTTTATACAGGAAAATAAAGACAGAAACATTATCATTCATATAATATCATTAATGTTATAGTAACTATAATAATTATCACCAAAAAAAACTCTCAACATAAATTCAATTAAAATAAATTTTATAAAAGGAAACAAATTTAATAATCATAAATTTAATATATTGATTTTTAACATTATTTTAAGAATGAAAGTTATGTATTTTTTGTGAAAATTACTCATCTTCTTTTTTTACTTATCAAACTAATTTGCGCTATTTATATTTTTATATCAGGATGTGCTTTCTGGACTTACAGAGCTATCAATTCTGTAAATCAATCGGTTTTGATAAAATTTTTTCATAGCAATTTAATTTATGGCAGACCCATTCATTACTGCCTTTTAATCAAATTCAAAGTCTGCATTTCGTGGCTTTACTTATTAAGGGAGAAGGAAGATGTATAACCATTCAGTGATGATAGTTGATGACCACCCTCTCATTCGCCATGGCTTGAAACAGATTGTAGAGCTCGATCGGGCACTTACCGTGACAGCGGAAGCTGACAATGGTGAAGAAGCAATAAATATTGCATGCAAGCTGAAACCTGATGTCATTATGATAGATCTCAATATGAATGGTCTTTCAGGCGTGGATACAATTAAATCTATCCGTAGAAAAGGGATCAATTCCTATGTACTGGTATTATCCGTTTCAGATGATCGAAATGATGTTTACGCAGCTATTGACGCCGGAGCCAATGGCTACTTACTTAAAGACAGCGACTTAGATTCGTTATTAAGCAGTATTCGCCACGCTGCTCGTGGACAAACTGTATTTAGCGAAAAAATATACCAACATCTCGCTAACCGTCATAAACATGTTGATCCTTTATCTGAATTGACCAAACGTGAGTTAGATGTATTAAAAGAAGTTTCCAGTGGCATGACTAATAAGGAAGTTGCTGATGTCCTATTTATTTCTGAAGAGACCGTGAAGGTACACATCAGAAACTTGTTAAAAAAACTGAATGTACGTTCCCGCCTGGCTGCAACAATCATGTATTTGCAACATAGGAAAAATGGAGTAGCCTAATACTTCTCCCGAGCCGTTCCTTGAGCTTATTACCGAGGATCGGCTCTTATCGTTGTTATGTAGTAAATGTTATGTAGCAAATGCCCCCTATGAAACCAGCTAATAAAATTGAGTCTCCTGCTTTGATATCTCCGGTAATAAAAATCAGGATATCATCTGGATAAAACTAGCATTTTCCAGCATTATGTTTAGGTATTTAAATTTTCTTTAAGGATCTGTTAAATGATGTTGGATAAATCTTCTCAACCCGCTTTTACTCTCTATGGGATTAAGAATTGTGACACGATAAAAAAAGCCCGTCGTTGGCTGGAAGAGCAGGAAATTACTTACCTGTTTCATGATTATCGTGTTGATGGATTAAATGCAGCACTTTTGCAGTCATTTATTGACAAACTCGGTTGGGAATCATTGATTAACACTCGCGGTACAACTTGGCGTAAACTGACCGATCAACAACGAGCGACAATTAATAATGCTGACGCGGCAAAGGCGTTGATGTTGGAACAACCCGCTATTATCAAACGTCCACTATTAATTTCTGTAAAAGGTGATTGCCTATTAGGTTATAAAGTGGATGAATATCAGCAATTTTTTGCTGAGGCACTCTGAAATGACTTGTCCTGTAATTGAACTCGCACAACAACTCATCAAGCAACCCTCTGTCAGCCCGGATGATAAAGGTTGCCAAGATATTATGATCGCCCACTTGCAAGCCATTGGCTTTACCGTTGAACGGATGCCCTTTGGCGATACAAACAATTTTTGGGCTTATCGCGGCACAGGCCCGACGTTAGCTTTTGCCGGACACACTGATGTCGTCCCGGCGGGCGATGAATCTCAGTGGGAATATCCCCCATTTGAGCCAACTATCCGTAATGGCATGTTATATGGCCGGGGAGCGGCAGATATGAAAGGCTCGTTAGCGGCCATGATTGTCGCTGCTGAACGTTTCGTTACCGCCCATCCCAACCATAATGGTCGTCTGGCCTTTCTTATTACTTCAGACGAAGAAGCGAAAGCCACTCACGGCACCGTCAAAGTGGTTGAAGCTCTGATGTCCCGCAATGAACGATTGGATTATTGCCTGATCGGTGAGCCTTCTAGCCAGTATCGCCTTGGCGATATGGTGAAAAATGGTCGTCGCGGTTCCCTTACTGCGAATCTCACTGTCCACGGTATTCAAGGCCATGTTGCCTATCCACATTTAGCTGATAACCCAATCCACCGTATCCTTCCTGCTTTACAGACACTGGTCAATACACACTGGGATGAAGGAAATGAATTTTTCCCGGCAACCAGTATGCAAATTGCCAATATCCACGCGGGAACAGGCAGTCATAATGTGATCCCTGGGAATGTGCAAGTTCAATTCAATTTCCGTTTCAGTACAGAACTGACTGACAGCCAAATCCGTGAACAGGTTGAAACTATCCTCAAAAATCATAAGCTCAATTACACGATTGAGTGGATACTGGCAGGTCAGCCTTTCCTGACCGCCAAAGGTGAGTTAGTCAATGCTGTCATACAGGCAATAGACCAGTATTGTGGCTATCAGCCTGAATTATCTACCAGTGGTGGCACATCCGATGGCCGATTTATTGCTCAGATGGGCGCTCAAGTTGTCGAACTGGGGCCACTAAACTCAACAATTCATAAAGTTAATGAGTCCGTTAGCGCCGCCGATCTGCAACAACTCAGCCGGATTTATCAACGCGTTATGGAGCAGCTAATCCAGTGATCACAGCAAATATGTTAACCGGTCTGGCTACTGGTCACTTGACTTCTCTCTCTAGCAATCACCGGTTACAGCCAGAAGCCGCCAATGCTTTTCTTGCCATGCAACAAGCCGCTGAAAAGACCGGAATTAATCTGCAACCGGCCAGCACATTCCGTGATTTTCAACGTCAACAAGCTATCTGGAATGGAAAATTCCGTGGTGAACGCCCTGTGTTGGATGAAAACAGCCAACCCATAGATATCACCCAGTTATCAGAAGGAGAACGCTGTAAGGCAATTCTTCGTTGGTCTGCCCTGCCCGGTGGTAGTCGTCATCACTGGGGAACAGATCTGGATATTTATGATCCAACGATGCTACCGGATAACCAGAAGTTATTACTCGAACCTTGGGAATATGAAAATGGCGGTTATTTCGAACCATTAACTCATTGGTTAACCGAAAATATGGCCCATTTCGGTTTTTACCGGCCTTTTGTCGGTCACAATAGCGGCATCGCTTATGAACCGTGGCATATCAGCTACCAACCATTAGCCAAACCATTGGAAAAATTGCTGACTCAACAAATGTTACTGGATGTATGGCAACAGCATGACATCGCAGGCATTGACTGGTTATCTGCTAACTTAGCTTATATATTTGAAAATTACCTCCATGTTGCGCAGGAGACAACCTAATGCAATGGTTAGCTGATTACTGGTGGGTTATTTTGATTTTGTTGGTTGGCATTGTTCTCAATGCCATTAAAGAGTTACGCCGCCTGGATGTGAAAAAATTTCTGGACAATAAACCGGAGCTGCCTCCTCATCGGGATCTTAATAGCAAGTGGGATGATGAAGATGATTGGCCACAGAAAAAGCCGTAGTCCACTCTTGCCAAGATCTGGCAAGTTTCTCATCGAGACTTGATAATGCCTGTGCGGTTTCTTGCCGCCAGAGTTGCATTAATGCTTTATAGCCACTCAACTTCAATGCGGTGACACATTGCTCAACACTCATTTCCTGCTGGAGATGATTTCTCAGCGCAATCAACGGCAAATCGCTGTTCAGCAACAATCGTTGCAAGGCGGGTAATGAAGCGGAAAGTGGTCGGTAAGCAAATGCAAAACCTGACAGCTCCTGCCAATCATACTGATTGAGATGATGGTCAGTCTGGTAATCAACAGGCAAGCTAAATCCAATCTGGGATTCTAGCCAATGTGCATCACGCGCAAGCTGTTGCTGAGCTTGAATCCCCAGAACAACCCCCTGTTCACTCAGAGGAAAAATAGCCATTGCCGTATAACAACCGCTGCTGGCTTCCAGATGAGTTCCCATTCGCACTAATTGGAAACCACATTTCTGCCACAATGCCCAGAGTTCCGAGGTATAACCAAAGCTAACAGAAATAAAATCCACGCCTTGTTTTTCTGCCCTTTCCCGCTGATACGCGATCATTCCCTGAGCAATACCTTGCCTGCGATGATTAGCCTGTACCGCAACCCGGCTGATCCGTTGAGATTTCAAAACCGCAGCCTGTGGCAAACCGCTATGGGCAGCTAACGATTGAGCAACCAAATTTCCTCTTGGACGACGCCTGCCTGCCCATATTTCATGGGCTAACTCAAGCGACAACCCACCTTCTTCAACCATCCATAAAGCCCCCATCAAGGCATTATCTCCAAAAGCAGCAACAAATTGCATCCCTTTGGCATCAAGCAAACGCCGTAAATCCAAAGGTGAAGTTTTGTAGTGAGCACTGGTTAATATGCCGTAAAACTGCCTCAGTAATTCAGGTTGTTTAATCCATTGCTGCTGATGATAGACGTGATAACTGATCGCCTGATCAGAATTATTGACAGGAATTGCATCCTCAAATAGTAAAGCGCTTTCCAACCAGTTTTCCAGCGGATCATTTTCCGCCCAACGCACAGGGGCCGTCAGGTTCAGGATATGGCTATCAGGGAGTCCAACGCAAAATTTAAGCAAAAATCCGCGCCCGGTACCTTCATATCCCTGTACCGTTGTGGTCAACAATATTCGGGGAAAATAGCTGATTAACTCAGATAATTGCGGCATTGGAATAGCAGCGGCTTCATCGATAAGCAACCAATCAATATCTGACACGCTATTTTGTCTACAATATTTGAGTAAATTATCTACGGCCCAGAATTTTCCCTCTTCCCCTGCATAGCACCTGATAACTTCTGTTGTCGCCTTCGCTGGAGCAGTTAACCAGCAATTTCCTTGCCATTGCTGCATTAACATACCTGCAAGTGTCGATTTACCTCGCCCTCTTGGCGCAGTAATAACCCATACCCCCCGATTTGCCCGCAAAAGTCGAACCAAAATGGCATGTTGGCTGGCAGTTGGGTTGCCATCAGGCAGTTGCCACGCGCTGTACTGTGGAAATTCAGGGATGCATAAGGGATCATTTTGCCGCCATAGCAAAACTTGAGGATCGCTAATAATTTGCTGCTGAATATGCTGAACAAAATGCGGCGTTGGAATCGCATCTAACTGCTCGTTCCAACGTGCGCTATCCTTATCTGGTTGATAATGCCATTGGTACCAAGTTGGAACCATCATCACCAACCAACTTCCGGCTTTCAATGTGCCTGCCAATATCGCCAGTGCTTCTGCATTAAAACCTTCGGTAGCATCAAATATTCCGTGCAGATATTCCTGACCTAATAAACTGACCGCTTTTTCTGGCAACACCGCGTTCTGTTTACGATAAGAGATCCATAACCAATCACCGGTAAATTTCCGCTGTAACTCATTAGCCTGCAAATAGCACCAATGATAATCTCCACTCAACACCAGCAAACGACGTAACCCTTGCTGCTGCATTTCCGTCTGTATCACACTCAGTTGTTCTGGCAACATAACGGCTATGATTTACCAATCAACAATGACAAAATTCCCGCAGCAATCAGCGGCCCCACAGGAACACCTTTAAACAAGGCAACACCCAATACCGTCCCCACCAGCAAACCAGCAACTGTTGATGGCTGATTAGACATGAGTGAAACACCCCGGCTACCCAACCATGACACTAATACACCTATCACTATCGCGAGTAGCGATTTCCAATTCATAAACGAATTGAGGACAGCTTGTACCGTAATTTTTCCACTGGCGATAGGAGCCATTACTCCCACAGTTAAAATAAGTACGCCGATAGTCAACCCATATTTTTCCACCCACGGGAAAAAATGATTCAGCGGCGTTATTCGGATAACCAACAAAAGCAACATTGCGAGAGTGACAGTCATGTTGTGGCTGATGATACCCAGTGCTGCCAATGCTAGCAGCACCAGTAAAGTAGGATCGAGATGACTCATAGATTTCAATACCCTACAATAACCTAATCCTATTTAGGCGAGGGCAATTTTTCCTTACGTTACAAAAATGACAGGTATTTTCGTATTAATTCAAACAATTAACAAGCTAACGTCGCACCACCATCAACCACAATATCTTGTAGCGTTATATGGCTTGCCAAATCAGAAGACAAGAACAGTACGGTATGTGAAATTTCATTAACACTGGCAATCTTACCTAGGGGAATACCCAATTTATATTGCTCAGGATACCCGTTAATCGTATTTTTTTCATCATCATCGGTTTTCCACATAGAACGCTGCATAAGTGTATCCGTCGAACCAGGCGATACAACATTACAACGAACACCAAACGGCGCGAGCTCTAACCCAACACAATGCGTTAAACTTGTCAGTGCTGATTTTGACGCACAATAAGCCGCCATTCGCATACGTGGAACACGTGCCGCATTAGAGCTGATGCTGATAATAGTGCCACTGCGCTGACGTTTAAAATGGGGAATCACTGTACGAAATAGATAAAAAGCCCCAGAAACATTAACATTAATACAACGATGCCAGTCACTAATATTTAGCTCATCAATATTTCCCAATTGCAATATACCGGCAGCATTAACCAAAATATCTAATTTGGCAGAGATAGACAGTTGTTGAGAACAAATCATTTCGACCTTTTCTGGATCACTGATATCGAGTTGTATACATTTATAAGGCAAATTATCTTGCTCAAATACGCGATCGAAACCTATTACATTAGCGCCAAGCGCAGCAAAATCACGGGCAATTTGTTCACCAATGCCACGTGCCGCCCCAGTTACCCAGACGGTTTTATGGCTAAAATCCATTTGTAAATTTTGTTTATTTTTCATTTTATTTCTCATTTAATAATGATTTATTATGTACTTTTTATAAATTCGATTTATCGAAATTTACTGATGAAATTATTTCTTTAGTACTCATAACCACCCCTGATTTTTCAGCGACATATTTTAAAGCCATAAGGTGATCTTCAAGCGTAAAATCCGCTATCGCATCACCCACTAAAAAAGGTTTTATATCTCTCATGAATGCGTCAACTGCGGTAATCATGCAACCAATATGTCCATACACACCGCAAATAATTAATTGATCTCGTCCTAAGTCTTTTATATTTTTTTCTAACGAAGAGCGTTGAAAGGCACTATAACGCCACTTAACTATCACAATATCATCGTTATTAGGAGCCAAATCATGGTTGATATTCTGTAAATGGGGTGCTCTATTCAAGCCTGCCCCCCATATATCATTAAGTAATGCGCGCTCTTCATCGCTTTGTACTTTAGGTTGTGCTGTATATATAATAGGAATCTCTTTCTCTTTACAAAATAGTTTCAATAAATGAATATTTTCAATTAATTTATTAACTAAAGGACTATTATTACCAAAAAATTGCAAAAAATAGTCCTGCATGTCATGAATAAGCAAAATTGCCTTACTAGGTTCGAATAACCAGGATACTTTATTATCTGGAAAATCTTTCGGCTGAGGTAGCATATAATTTTTCAATGATGGAATGGTCATTTCAATACCTTCATGTCATTAATTAATTTTCTAATTTATCTCGAATGAGTTTTCTTAATAATTGTTTATTAATTTTTCCAACCGGTGTAACAGGCATAACATCAATCATCTCGAAACGATCAGGCAATTTATATTCAGCGATTCCTAGCCCCCTTAAATATTTCCGCAGTTGCAATGCGTTTATATTGGGATCAGCCGCCACGATAAAAGCACAGCTTTTCTCTCCCATCAAAGGATCAGGCATCGAAACTAAAGCGCTATGGATAACACTTTCATGTTTGAGTAGCAAAGATTCAATCTCTTCCGAAGCAATTTTTTCACCACCGCGATTAATTTGATCTTTCTCACGTCCGACAATACATATATAACCCTCTTTAGTCATATAGGCTAAATCACCAGAATAATAAAAACCCTCGTTATCGAATACCTTCGCATTGTGCTCTGGACTTTTATAATATCCCCGGAATGTATATGGCCCACGGACGATTAACATACCCACCGAACCTGGCGCTTGTATATTGCCGTTATCATCAACGATATGCACCTCATCATCTTCACTCATTGGGTACCCCTGAGTGGTAAATACACGTTCATCATCGTCATTAAGCCGGGTATAACATACCAACCCTTCAGCCATACCAAAAATTTGTTGCAACTTACATGAAAAAAGTTCCGGTATCACTCGCGCCATACTCTCACTTAACTTTGCTCCACTGACTTGTAATAGCCGAAGGCTTTCTAGTGAATATTCGTATTTCTTCATCGTCTGAATCCATAACGCAACAGCCGATGGTACCAGTGAAGTCATGGTTACTTTATGTTCACGTATTAGTGGAAAACAGGTCGTAGGCCCAGGATCTGTTGCTAATATGACACAACCACCCGCGTAAAATACGCCAAGCGACCCCGGAGAACTCAACGGATAATTATGTTGTGCTGGCAAAGCACAAAGATAACGGGTTTGTTGTGTCAACTCACAAATTTCAGCACTGCGTCTAACGCTATAATAGTAATCGTCATGCGTCCTTGGAATTAATTTAGGCGTCCCTGTGCTCCCACCTGAAAGTTGAAAAAAAGCCACTTCATCTGAACGTGTCACCTCAAAATTCAAAGGTAAATTTGTTGACTCTAACCACGGCTTTAATTCATTGGTATATTGTATTTTCCGACCATCAACGACGATATTTCTCAGCCGTGGACAATGTGTTTTTAATTGTTCCAGGAAATCATCATTCTGTAAAAGTGAATGTTCTGACGAAAGTACAATCAAACTTGGATCAATTTGCTGTGCATAAGAAAGTAACTCTAATTTATTATGGCTAAACAATGCATTAATAGGTACTACCCCCATTTTCAGCAACGCAAAGAATGTAATATAAAATTCAGCTATATTTGGCAATTGTACGATAGCAGTATCACCTCTTTTTATTCCCGCTAAAGTTAAATTTGTAGCTAATGCAGAAGATTGTTGATCAAGTTGATGGTAACTAAATTGACGATCACCACAGATAATAGCAATTGATTCAGGTTGTATCTGACATTGCTTATAAAGTATGTCAGTTAAGGGCTTACCAAGCCAATAACCCTTTTCACGATAACGTTCTGCTAATTCAACCGGCCAAGGTGTAAATTCAATAGACATGATTTTATTCCTTATAATAATATTCAATATGTTAGCAATAGTCGATTACTGTTTATCCATATTTACTTTATCCTTAACCAAAAATATTTCTAACTCTATTTTGTGAGCCACTTCTAAATAAACGCATTTCGTAACAAGACATACTTAGTGCAAGCGCTCAAAATACAAATTTAATTAACTAAATATATTGCAAAATAAAATCATACTGCTAATAGTTAGTAACGTATAACCTTTAATCCAACAGGGGTAAATTATGTCATGCTTTCCTCCTGGATATTGGGAACAATATCCGAATACTGCCACCGTGATCACAACATATACTTGCAATGCAGCGTGCAAAGAATGTTGTTTTGAATGTAACCCCTCGGTAAAAGCGCGTTTAAGTCTGGATGAAATTAAGCAATTTATTACACACTCAAAAGCGAATTTTCCAGGGCTAAAACTCGTTGTTTTCAGTGGCGGGGAATGTTTCCTGCTAGGAAAAGATCTGATTGAAGCCATTCGCTTTGCCTCAGATCATGGCTTATTAACTCGTTGCGTAACTAACGGTTATTGGGGGAAAAATAGAGAAAAGGCAAAAAAAATCGCCCAAGATTTAATAAATGCGGGCATCACAGAGATGAACATCAGCACTGGGAAAGATCACAGTGAATGGATTCCCCTTGACAGCGTAGTTGCAGCAGCAGAAGCACTGGCCGAACAAAACATTACAACACTGATTACCGTAGAACAGGATACCGCTGATTCTGCCATTGCAACGCAAATTACACAGAACCCGGTCATTAAGCGCCTGAAAGAACAAAACAAGATTAATTTACAACGAAATACCTGGATGCCGTTCTATGACACCAGCGAAGAACGAAAAGATGTTCCAAACCGGGATCAGCAATTGGCAAAAGGGTGCGATCAGGTCTTTGAAAATATTGTACTGACACCACACGGTGAAATTTCCGCCTGTTGTGGACTGACATTAGAGCATATCCCCGAAATGAAACTTGGCCGTTTGCAAGGAGGCGATGTATCTCAGCTTTTTAAAGGTCAGGAAGAAGACTTTATGAAAGTATGGTTAAGGACAGAAGGACCATACAAGATCCTAAAAAAATATCGCCCGCTGGATAGCAACATTAATCTGGAAAAAATCGTCCACCCCTGCCAAGCCTGTGCTCATTTGCATAAAGACGAAAGAACACGCCGGAATCTGTTAGATAATTATCACAAAGAAATCATTCCTGTGATGAAGAAATTTAATGCTAAAGAAAGGCTAGATCTCATCTACTACTCAGCAGAAAAAAATACCGTTAACTTAACTGAGGAATAAATTGATAAAACGACGTACATTCACTGGCGTAGCGGCGGGAGCAATTGTTGACAATATCATACCGACCGTTAACGCCTGTTCTGATAGTAACCGTCTCTTCGGCGTGCCCCGTTCACTCCTCTCTCCGGGAGAAGTCGAAGAAAATAGGCTTAGGCTATCAATGTCAAACGCCAAACTCCCCATTGAAGTTTGAGAAGAGCTTATTACCTACAACCAATTTTGGGAAACCATAAAACAACAACCCGCTTTGGCATTAGCATATCGAGAATCACTGGAACAAGTGCTGGCTGAATTTGGTATATACCCTATGGATTTCAAGATGCATCGCGACGGCAAGGGAGTGAATCCCCGGGAGCATAGGTAACTATGTGACTAGCTATGCCTTCCGGAGCAGGACTTTCACCTACAAGATAAATGCAGCTTTTCACAGCGTACGGAGCAACGGAACAGTAAACGCCGTTAAATGGTTATTTTAAGTGGTTATTTGATTATAAATTATTGTGTTGCTCATCTTCATTGAATAACCTTAGTCCTCTTTGCTGACAGTTCCTGGAATCTGTGAAGTAATAATCAGAATCAACAACATTTATATTGTTAAAGGGGATGTAATGAAAGGGAATAAACCCGACCAGTTGCGGCGTCTATTGGTCAAAACACCGTTATTAGTGCCGTTATTAACCATGCTGCCCGTATCAGCAAAAGAAAAAATGGTTCAGTCGCTGGCTAGTAGTAATTCGAACTCAGCGACCCTAAGAGCCGGACAAACATTACTGCTGAAAAATGCCGACATGGTTGTAACTATGGATAAAGAGCGCCGGGAAATTAAAAAAGGCTGCGTCTTTATTAAAGGCAATACTATTGTAACAGTTGGAACCGAAAGCGAAGTGCCACAAACAGCGGATAGGGTTATCGATTTGAGAGGCCATATTGTGATCCCGGGCCTGATCAATACCCATCACCATATGTATCAGAGCCTGACCCGCGTGAGCCCAAATGCACAGGATGGTGAATTGTTTAAATGGTTAACCACACTCTATCCCATCTGGGAAAAACTGACACCAGAAATGATGAAGGTAGCCACTAAAACTGCCATGACGGAACTGATGCTCTCTGGCTGTACCACCTCCAGTGACCACCAGTACATTTATCCTAATGGCATCAAACTGGATCACAGCATTGAAGCGGCTCAGGAAATGGGGATGCGTTTCCATGCCTGTCGCGGCAGTATGAATGTTGGGCGTAAGCTGGGGGGATTACCGCCGGATTCGATTATCGAAGATGAAAAAACGATCCTGAAAGATACTCAGCGGATAATCGAGCAATTCCACGATACCAGCCGTGGCGCGATGATCCGAATCGTAGTGGCACCGTGTTCACCATTTTCGGTCAGTGAACAACTGATGCGTGACTCGGCGAAACTGGCCCGCGAGTACGGCGTCTCGTTGCACACTCATCTGGCAGAAAACGTCAGCGACATTGAATACAGCAAAAAAACTTTCAATAAAACGCCGGCTCAGTACGTGGAAGACCTTGAGTGGGTGGGCCGCGATGTCTGGCACGCGCATTGTGTGAAGCTCGACGATTACGGCATAAAGCTATTTGCACGCACTGGTACCGGCGTGGCACATTGCCCGTGCTCAAACATGCGTCTGGGTTCCGGTATAGCGCCGGTACGCCATATGATTGACGCAGGAATGCATGTGGGTCTGGGCGTTGATGGTTCTGCATCAAATGACAGTTCAAACATGATTGCCGAAGTGCGCCAAGCACTACTGCTGCAACGTGTGGGCTTTGGCCCAGAGGCTTTGACCGCTCGTGAAGCATTGGAAATCGCAACCCTCGGAGGGGCGAAAAATCTCAACCGCGATGACATTGGTGCATTGGTACCGGGCATGATGGCGGATATTGCCGTGTTCAGTCTTGACGGTATTGGTCTCGCCGGTGCACAGCACGATCCTGTGTCGGCACTGGTGTTCTGTAATCCGGGAAAAGTTGCTTACAACATCATTAACGGTCGTGTGGTGGTGGAAGATGGCAAAGTCACTACAGTGGATGTGCCGATAATTATCGAACAGCACAATCGACTGGCTCACCAACTGTTTGCTTCCTGAAAAAAAGCCCACGTTTAAGCCGTGGGCATTTTCTATGTTGAACGGCTCAGTGGAAAGAAGTTGTAATTGGTTATTTTAAATAGCCAAGAAATGGTAGATACACTGGTCAAAGAAACAATCCAGAGAGAAATCACTGCGTGTCTGTTTGCCGCCCAAAAATGTGGTTATATTCATCTACCAACGACCCGTGAAGAGCGCAAAGAAATCATGCAGCTTCTGACTAAACTGTCTTTAGAAACGATGCCAGCATGAAAAATACAACAGGATCGAATCCATATTTTAACGTTATTACTAACAAATACCGCCCAAATAACCCTTTTTCGGTTAACAAATTTTTATTAAATGAGGTGGTAATCAAGGAAAGGATTTATTCTTCTTTAGGAATATTTTTACTTACTATTTTGTGATCGGTCTCTAAATAAGTACCTTTTATCGCAAAATATATTTAGTCTAAACGCTCAAAATATAAATTTAATCAACTAAGCTATTGCAAAATGTCACCATCCAGCTAATAGTTAGTATCATCTAGCCTTTAATCTCGCGGAGGATAAATTATTCCATGTTTTTCCATTGAGTATCAAGAATGATACCCAAATCCTGTTATGGTCATCATAATATATATCTATAATGAATATCTCAGGTAAGAAATATCAGTTAAATAATTATTTTACGAAATTATCTCAGTAATGAAGAAACTGAATAAGAAAAGGTTACATTTTATCTTATATAACGCTCAATAAAAAAAGAATTCCGTTAACTTATAAAGGAACGAATTATGAAAAGACGTACATTTATTGGCGTGGCTGCCGGCGCAGCTATTGGCAGTGTTATACCCACCGTTAACGCTCGTACTGATAGTAACCGTCTCTTTGGCGTGCCACGTTCATTACTCTCTCCAGGAGAGGTTGAAGAAAATAAGCTAAGGCTGTCAATGTCAAACGCCAAACTTCCGGTTGAAGTTTGGGAAGAGATCATCACCTATAACCGATTCTGGGAAACGCTACAACAGCAGCCCAATCTAGCATTAGAATACCGAGAGTCGCCGGAAAAAGTGTTAGCTGAATTTGGTATAGACAAAGATATCGTTAGCCCCGGCTCCGCAGAGGAATTACTGCTATTTATCACTTATGATAAAGACTTGATGAATGCAGTAAAAACCAACGACTATGAAGCGCTCTTTTCCCACCTAAAAACCTATGGACTAAACGAAAGGGGCTCAAGTCTGAGAAGCCGAATCAATCACCATCTCAATCAAGATGCCAGCCTGTTCGCGCATTTTAAAGAAAACATCGAATCCTATCAGCTCCAAGATACAGACAGTCCTCCTCTTATCCGGCTGAAGGAAATTCTGGAACCCTTAAACCATGAAGATGACACCAGTATTGAGATTGCTCGTCTTGCGGTAGGGGCCAATGTAGTCGCTGCGGTCAACGTGGCTGTCGGCACCCGAGTTGTCGCGGCAGTGAATGCGGCGGCGGCGGTTAACGTAGTCGCTTACTTAAGTCTGGCGGTACAAACAGCGGTTACTGTATGTATGGCAAATTATTTACCCAAAATTGATCATAGTGACCTTTCAACCGGCACGGCTTCTCTTCATCTTGCCAGACTCTATAACAACCAAGAAATGGTCGATACACTGGTTAAAGAAGCTGTCAGAAGGGAAATCACCGCTTGCCTGTTTGCGGCGCAAAAGTGTGGTTATATCAATCTGCCCGCAACACGTGAAGAACGCAAAGAAGTGATTCATCTCTTTACTGAATTATCTTTAGGAATGGCAGCAGCATGAATAATATCGTGGGATTAAATCCAGACTTCAAAGTCATATTAATGAATGTCGCTATGCTCGTCCTGATCGCTCTAGTTTTTCTGCCTGTACCATACTGGCTCAGTAACAGTAATCCCAATAAGCTGGCAGCAAGTATTGCGACGACTCTCTTTGTCATCATTGCCTTATTTGTAGGCTATCAACTGTTATCAAATAAAGCCGAGATCAAGGAGGAAAAATTGTTGATGAAGTCCGGGGTATATTCACACGAATGGATTATTGCCTCATTACGCCGGGAAGAAGGTGTTTCCCTGGAAGATTTTAGCCGAAGCAATGGTATACATATTATCCATTATTCGTCTGGGTACTATCACAAGGGAAAAAATAAATATTTCATTCTACGTGTAAGCAAACGCCCTCTGATTTGCTTTAACTCAGAAGGTAATATTGGATTATGCATAGATGAATCTGTTTTTGAAAAAATAAAGGGCGAGTTGCAAGGTAAAATATAGTATGGAGCCGCAAGATAATGGAATACAGTGACAATTATTGGCCGTTGAATTATACACAGCTCCGCTTAGCTATCGCTAATACTGTTGCTGACGATAAATCTGTCTTTAATGTCGGTGAATTCGTCAGCTTCAATGATAATATTAGCCTGGCAAGATTGAAGCAGGCCATTATCACCATTCATCAATTCAATGATGGTTTTTCCTTACGTTACCGTATTGCCGAACACCATATTTTTCAGGAAAAGAGCTCTACGCCGGTCGAAGTTATACAGATAAAACTGTCAGATCCAGCAATAGAATCAGCGGCAAAAGCTGATTTTGCAAAGAGAACAACTCAACCGCTAGCGCCTGAAAAAGGGGTGACGATAAGACATTATCTTTACTTTAATGATGTTGGGTGCTGTTTTTGGGGAATCATCGCTCACCATATCGCCACAGATTATTGGGGCATAGGTCAGTTGATTCACGATGTTTTGTCTTATTATGAACAGCAAACATTCCACCCAACATCAACGCCTGTTTTTACCTATCAGGCTTATCTTAACGATGTTAAATATAAAGCAAACGCGCATTATGCCAACAACAAAGAGTATTGGAATAATTACCTCAACCAACTGCCAAAATTAGAGGATTATGCCCGTAAACGTCTATTTCCCTCAAAAACAATTAAAGTAAGTCGGCCGCTCACCGCAAACAACAATAGTTTTACTTTCAATGATAAGTTAATGATGATATTGGCTTTATGTCTGCAAATGAGCAAACGAGGTCGCGTATCAACAAGTATCATCAATTTACCTTTCTCTAACCGACGCGATAAAGGAGAATACCGCTACTATCGCCCGGCAATGAACACCTTACCTCTGATGGTTTCTTTGTCTCCACAGGCAACCATAAAACAGATCCTCGTAGCAATGCAGTCGCAAATTAGTCTGCATAGCAAGCATAGCCGTATTGATATAAACGATTTAAACGATGAGGCAATCAGTCGAACAGATCAATTCACTGCCGCCCCCTATGTTAATTTGCTGCATGAGCTTGAACATGATCTTATGAAAGATAATCGCGCTATTCGCGGTTGTATGACTTCCGGCGCGGTCAATAATTATGGTATTAACATCCGGTTTTCTCCTGGTGAGAAATCAGCATTAGTTGAACTAGATGTGGGGAGCCGCCTGTATAGTCATTTTGCCGCTCATGCTCTGATTGACAATTATTTACGTATTTATAGCACTATTGCAGAAAATATTAATGAAACGGTCGAGACATATTGGGGAAAATATAAAGACATTGAACCAATGGATAATATTACGTCTGTTCTGTGGAATCCAGAAAATATTGTCGCTCATCACCCGATCAAAGAGAATATTATTTCCAGAATAGCGCAATTCGTTAAAATATCGCCGGATAAAAAATCAGTCATTTATGGAAATCACGCAGAAACAAACAGTGTACATTGCCTTAATTACCATGAAATTTACCACAAAGTATTAACTTTTAGTCAACTGCTACTATCCTGCCCACTACAAAACCGAAGGGTAGCTGTATTACTACCCAGAGGGGTAGAATCCCTATTATCTATATTATCAATCCATACTGCGGGATTATGCTTTGTCCCAATCAATATGACATTTGGGCAAGAAGAAATTAATAGCATATTAAATAGCCTGAATATTTCTTTATTAATTACTGCCCGTCATTACCATGAAAAAGTAAACGGTGTTAATAATACACATCTTCTCTTTATTGAAGATATAGAAACTTGCCCCTCCGAGATATTCCTGGGGAATGATATAAAACGTCCCGCAACTCAAGAGGACGAAGCCTATATCTTTTTTACATCAGGCACTACTGGTATATCAAAAGCAGTACCGATAACATTTAAGGGGCTTTATGCTTACTTAGCTGCAATGATAGAACAGTATGGTATTAAACAAGATGATATTATTCTCAATTTCAGCACACCGGTTTTTGACGCTTATATTGAAGAGGTGTTTGGCTGTTTTTATCAAGGTGCCACATTGGCGATTGCCAATGATCATATGATCGTTGAGCTTGATACACTGTTTTCATTTTGTCATGCACAATCAGTCACTATCGTTAACTTTCCTACCAATTATTGGCATCAAATTGTCTTTTTCCTACATACAGCCATTAGAGAACTCGCACCTTCGATTAGAATGACAATTATCGGTGGCGATCTGGCAATGGATAAAGCAATTCATCATTGGTTGGAAAAAGTAGGATGTGGCATTTCTCTGATTAATTCTTACGGCCCAACAGAATGTTGCGTTGTAGCTAGCTGTCACAAAATAGATGATAAATTTCAACCCGGTAATATCATTGGTAAAGCGCTAGCAAATACCACTATCGTTATTCGGGAATATGGAACTAACAAGATCATTAATGGCAGTAGTGGAGAAATATGTATCCGTGGCGATTCTATCTGTACCGGATATATTAACGATAATCAGTCAGCTTCACGTAAATTCTTACAGTTAAACGATGGAGAAATCTATTATCTAACGGGAGACCGTGGATTTTACGATGACCAAGGGAATTTAAATTTCATTGGCCGTCTGGATAAAGAGCGTAAAATTGACGGGAAACGTGTCGATCTGGATGAAATGCAAAAATTACTTACAGCGGCGATTAATATTGATGACATTCATTTAACGATAAAAGAAAATGAAACTGGATACCAATATATTAATATATTTATACCTGATGGTTCCTATTCAATCACACGTCACGAAATCGTCTCATTCTTACGTGGATGTTATCCAAAATTGCAGGTACCTTTTATTGTCGAATTAGCAGCATCTAATAACGATGCTGTTCCAGTGTCGAAGTTGAATAAAGAAGATAATATTTCGCAAATTAAAGGGGAAAAACGAGAAATATTTTTTACTCTATGGCGAGAAGTTTTTGGCGATAGCGATAGTGTTATTGATGAAGAAACTAATTTCTTTGACGCAGGCGGTACTTCGCTTAAAGCATTATTGTTAATTAATAAGATCCAGCAACGCTTTAATTGCTCTCTCCATCTGGAAGATTTTTATCACGCCCCTAGATTAGGTTATCTATTACAATCTATTATTCAACAAGGGCAAATACCCGTTTTAACCGATAAAAATAGCACTAGCCTGACAGAGCAACACGACCAATATTATTGGATTATCGATACTATTTCTAATCGATCCGGCGCTCATAATATTCCGCTATATTATCATCTGGCCGGTGAGATTGATTTAAAGAAATTACATTACGCTTTGCTGTATATTATGCAATATTTCCCGGCTCTCTGCCAAAGAGTCACCATAATAGATGGGCAACTCTCTTTAACCTTCTCGCCTACTACCGAAGAAAGTCTGCCTTTCGAGTATATCGATTTAACTCATGCTACCGGCATCAATATTGAGATTTCATTACGCAAAATCTTAAATGATATGGCATTTAAGCCGATGGCATTGCAAGATAATCCACCGGTATATTTTAAATTATTAAAAATAGCAGAACATGAGCACTACCTTTTATTAAATTTCCACCATGCATTTTGTGATGGGATGTCGATTGCTCATGTGTTGCAAAAATTATCTTCCGCTTACGCAGGTAATGTACCAAAGATTAAAGCCGCTACGGAAGCAGGTATTAATGTCATCAATCAGCGCATGTCAGACGAAACATTAAATTTTTGGACAGAAAAATTGTTTAACGTACTTTCAGTTGCCGGGCAACGTAATGATACATCAGAAGCTCATCAGAGGAGCCGGGGCCGACGTTATTCAATACCGTTATCTCCTCAATTAATTACCACACTATCTAGTACACAGAAAAAACATGCGGTGACTCTGGAACATATTGTAATTGGCGCATTTCTGATGACCATTAATTCATTACTCAATAAAGATGAGATTATCATCGGTATTCCTTGTGCCAACCGCGCTCCTCCCATACCGTTTGATCGTGTTGGTAGCTTCGCAACAACACTACTGCTGCCCTATGTTACTGCGGAAACTTCGCTGATTAATGTATCCAAGTATGTCCGCGATTTTCTGGCAGACGCGAATACTCATTCCAATATCTCACTGGCGTATTTAAAACAGCATCTTTATCACCACCACGGTATGCAATTGCCGGAAGTTACCTACTATTTTTCTTCTCAAATAGGATTTGAGACTGGTTTATATCTTGGTGAGACTCGTTGCACCAAGGAAAAAATCAAGGGACTCAAGCCTAAAGGAGATATTGCGCTCGAACTAATTAATTTACCAACCGGGACAGGACTGGAATGGCTCTACGATGATGATATTTTCTCAGAAGATATCATCAGTGGCATGGGGCTATTTTTGATTGATTTATTGGATTGCATAGGCACTCAGCATGAGCTGATACCTGGCGATACGGAACGATAACAAGTATTAAAATGGATGCTGATTGTGCTGGTTAAAAAAAAGAAATGGGTTGTTATCACCATCGTCATGATTGTTTTTCTTGTCGTGCTTTATAACAACTTTAGCCCCAAAAAAACATCTGCGGTTATGACGGAACAAATTGTCATTGGAACGTTAGGTGACGTTATTTCGACGGTAAGTGCTGCCGGTGTTATACAGCCAACCAGACAGGTCAATGTTGGTAGTCAAATCTCAGGCCAGTTAACCAAGTTGTATGTTGAGGTCGGAGATATCGTTGAAGCAGGTAAACTGGTCGCCAGCATTGATGATACTTTTTATCGCACTAAAGTTGAGGCCAGCCGCGCACGGCTAGAAAAATTGCGAGCCATGTTGCAAGAAGAACAATACGCCTATCAACTGCTGGTCATCACGGAAAAACGCCAAAGAGAGCTTAATCTGCGCTCCGCAACCAGCCAGCAACTGCTGGATGAAGCTGCTTTTGGCGTCAAAAAAAGCCAGGCAAGAATTGAAAGCCTCAAGGCAGACATCAGGCAAAATGAACATATTTTACATAGCGAAGAGGTCAGCCTCAGTTATACCCAAATCTATTCACCCATTGCCGGCGTAGTGACTGCAATCCATGTTGACCCAGGGCAAACACTGAATGTCAATCAACAGACACCGGTGCTCATGCAAATTGCCGATCTCAAAAATATGACTGTTTATGCAAAGGTTTCCGAAGCAGATATTAACCAAATCACGACGGGGCAAAAAGCCTCCTTCAAAATCTATGGGGCAAATCAGCATATATGGCACGGCAATGTTAAGAAGATTATGTATAAACCCGATCTTATTAATAATGCCGTTTATTATACGGTGCTCTTTGATGTCCCGAATGATAATTTCCTGCTCAAACCTAGTATGAGTGCGGATGTCACTATTGTGACCCACGAAAGCACCGGAGTAGTGACCATACCTAGCGACATACTGAATAATAAACGGCATCAACCTTTGAACGATGATCTAACCACCTATTTTTTACGTGAGATGAAAGATGGAGATATCGTAGTAAGAAAATTGCTGATCGGTCATAACGACGGAAGACGCTCAGTCGTTGTCAGTGGATTGCAGAATAACGAGCAGATCGTTGTACTTGCCAAACAAGATAATCTTGGGGGGTAGTAACAATGATAACGCTAAATAATATCTGCAAAACCTACGGCAATGAGAGTAAACAGCATCTCATCCTGAAAGATATTTGTTTAACCATAGACCAGAATGATTATGTCGCTATTCTTGGTCGCTCTGGCTCGGGGAAAAGTACCTTATTGAATATAATAGGGCTTTTAGATATCGCTAGTGCGGGTGAATATACTATTAACGATCTCATAGTGACCCAGCAAAAGATTCACTCATTGGCGCTTTTACGGCGAAAATATTTTGGCTTTGTTTTTCAGAATTATAATCTTCTGGAAAACTACCGTATTGATGAAAATATCTTGATGCCCATGTATTACTTAAAAAGAAATTTCGATTATGACAGAGAACATTTCCATTACTTAATCGACCGCCTCCAGCTTAACAATTTATTAGATAAATACCCGCGCCATCTGTCAGGAGGAGAACAGCAACGCGTTGCTGTCGCTCGCGCCTTGATCAACAATCCAAAGTTTATTATTGCCGATGAGCCTACCGGCGCGTTAGATACTGTTAATGCGACCAATCTCATGCAGCTTTTTACTGAATTACATCATAATGGATGCGGTATTATCCTGGTAACACATGATCAAGCTGTCGCCAAATATGCCAAACGCAAACTATATCTGGATAATGGTTGTCTGGTGACTCAATGAGTATGAGTAAAATAACCTTAAAATACAATGTCTATTCGACAGTTATCCTGTTTAACCTCAAGATGGCAGTACGCTCTCTTACCGCTCATAAAACACGAGTCTTCTTGACTCTATTATGCATTGCCATCGGGGTAGCTTCGATTGTGATCATGCAAGCAATTGGTACAGAAACCAAGCATCATATTGTTAACATGGTCTCATCAATGGGAAGTAATATCATTTCAGTAAAATACAAAGGACAGGAAAATGGCGCTTTTGATTCCCATGATAATTATCTAACACAAGAGGATATAACGTCACTTTCAAGTCATCCACATATCAGCCACAGCACTCTCTTTTATACCGCGCCAGGAGCAATCGTTTCTCCACAAGGCTCTGCTGATGTTCAATTGATTGGTGCCAATGCAGATATCGCGATTATCCGTAATCTGGTGATTGATCGTGGACGTTTTTATACACCACAAGAAGATGCGGCGCTGGCAAATGTTGTTGTTTTGGGAGCATCTCTGGCCGAACGACTTTTTCCACAAAAAGAAACCGTATTTGAGCAGCACATTAAAATTAACGACATCTCGATGCAAGTTATCGGTATCCTGACACAGAAAGGCGAAGGCATGGATGCCGGTGTCGATGATGCCGCATTTTTGCCAAGCAACAGCTATCTGGTACGGCTGTTCGGTCATACACCGCCTAGCGGCATGGTGTTGAAAGCCAAAGATGCCTCTCATATTGAGCCGGTTAAATATGCTGTTGAACAACGATTGTCACGGTTTAAACATCAACAAAACTATGAGATACGTAACACCACGGAATTGTTGAAAACGTTGCATGAAACCCAATCAAAAATTAACCTTTTCCTATTGTCAATATCATCAGTGACCCTCTTTGTTGCGGGTGTCAGTGTCATGAATACCATTCTCATCAGTGTCAGAGAACGTAGAAGAGAGATTGGTATACGGCTTGCCGTAGGAGCAAGTTATTCCGATATTTTTTACCAGTTTCTTACCGAAGCATTTTTGATTTCACTATTGGGAGCACTATTAGGACTGTTATTCTCATTTATCGGTTTCAGAATCTTATTACTATTTGATATCGCGGTCGGCTTCTCTTTCTACTCCTTTTTACTCGCTTCCCTTGCAGCCTGCTTCATCACCGTAGTGTTTGGTGTATACCCATCACATCGCGCAGCCGCATCAGCACCAATCGAAGGTATCAGAGAATTGTAGCTTGTTTTGTTTCATAAAACTTTTTGGAGACACAATGAAAAATCAGCTTATCTATGAAATTTTGCATCGAGAAATCAGAGCGCTTCACCCGGAAGCAGAGACAATACCGGAGGATGAAAACCTTTTTGATATCGGTTTCGATTCGGTAAAAATGCTGATGCTGGTTGATCGGCTAAATGATGCGGGGTATCCAACCAACTTTGCAGATTTAGCCCGCTGGCCGACAATCAACGATTGGATCAAACTGCTCGCAAAAGATGAATAGCGCTGTCTACTTCATGACGAATGGTGGATGATCCATGCGGCCAAATCTGCAATTACCTGCACCGGGATCTGACCTGGTTGCAGATAATCCTCTCCACCATCGCACCCCATTGTGGGCAATAAAATATGATTCAATCCAGTGTAGAGTTTGAACTCTGCCTGCCTATTATTTTGCAGTGCAGTTTTCCACATCGTGAAATCAACATTATGCAAAATCTGGAAATCCTGATCTCCCTGGGCAAAAAATAACGGCATTGCAGGCAAGCTGTTTAAACAGCCAAATGCATGATAATTCTCAATCTGTTTGAGATAACTATCCGGCACTGACAAAAAGCTCTCAAGAGATACGGTATCTTGCTCTTTCCCATTGGGTAATTGGGATAAAATCACCCGGAGTAAATTACGGAAAGGGGCCGCCAACATCGCAATACCCGTAACATTTAAACCCGATTTTTGCTGTAAGTTCTTTACAATTAATGGGCTGACATATCCGCCGAAACTGTGCCCAACCAGAAATACTGGCATATCGTGAAATTCAATATGTCCCATTAAACCGGTCAAAATATTACAAGCATCGTCAACAATTTCCGTATTGAGATCGACAACCTCAGGGTCCATATTTCTCTGCTGGATACGGTAATAACGTTTGTCAAAACGTACACTCGCAATTCCATATTGACTTAATTCATGTGCCAACATACGAAACAGTGGATTAGGCCCAACATCATAATCCATCGAATGCGGACCAGAACCCGCAAGCAATAGTACAAGTGCTTTGGCATTATGTGGTGATGGCAAACATACCAAACCATCCGGGACATCTCTAAGACCAAACGTCTTTAACGTTTTTTCGATAAAAATACCCTGTTTTGCATACGCATCAGGTATTGGGCATCGAGATAACGTGAGAGAATTAATTTGCCGATCTTTAATCCCAATATAAAGATTGAACTTTCCATTGAGAGTATTTAGCCGCAGATGACAAGCACCCTGCTGCTGATAAATAATATCGATATCTGAGTTACACAAACTGTCTGCTAATACAGTTAAAGCTAAATCATCAGCCGCCATACGCAATGATTCATTCATTAATTCCCTGGCTGCTTCCCATTGCTCATTAAGCAATGTGGTTATTAATATCTGTATTTCACCTTCCAATGTGGCAATTAAGTTTTTAATAAGCATGTAATTATTCAACTTCCTACGGCCACAACCGTGATGTATGCACTAAAGCTAAAATCCAGATAGTTTCACTACTAATCTCATAAACCAGTCGATAGTGTTCGTGTGGAAAAAACTCCAAAGTACCAGAGATCTCTCCGGCATGACCGATATAAGGGAAATCTGCTAATCGATCAGCCGCTGACTCAAACAGTTCGTCCATTTTGAGTGCAGCGTCCGGATTTCTTACAATAAGGTACTCCCATATTGCCTCGCTATCGCAAAGCGCCTGAGATGTCCAAATTACGTTCACTTACGAGCCTTAACCTGTTCTCTTCGAGCCGCAAAAATCGCTTTTGCGTCGCTATGTTCAACACCATTACCCTCTTTTACAGATTGGCGTGCGATATCAACCTTTTCCTGAAGGAAAGCACGATATTTATGACGCTGGACATATTCATGCATCAGTTCACGGACAACTTGAGAAGCTGGGCGGTGTTCTGCTGCCGTAGCAGCCATAAAGTGATCACGCAGATCTGACTCAAGTTTCATAGTAAAAACAGCTTGTTTACCCATAGTCCCTCCTCGTTTGATATAAAAAAATATATACCATTTCATTATTGACATCCACTCCTATCGACTTAGCCAGGAGTGGATATCCAATGGGTTATGCTAATTCTCTCCGCTGTTGAACGGTAACAATATGATCCGCTTTAGCGAGAAGATCGGCATTATGCGAGACAACAATCCACAAACCAGGCCAATGCTCAGGTAAAACAGTCCATAAACGACGGGCCGTATCCGTATCTAATGACGAATCGCAGTTATCAACAATATAAACGTCAGCGGGACGACATAACATCCGGGCCAATGCCAAACGTTGACGCTGGCCGCCAGATAATTGACCGGCACTGCCAGAGTTAATGACGGTATCAAGCCCTTCTGGCAATTCATATGAGCCGGGCGTCAAACCTACCGCCTCCAGCGCCCGCACCATGACATCATCATCGATATCCTTATCACCCAACGCGAGGTTTTGCCTTACAGTTCCACCAAAAAAACCCGCTTTCTGTCTGGCATATCCGATACGTGGATTCCGCCACCAGTTTTCATTGCCCAGAACCTCTCGGTTATTCCACAGTACACTGCCGGAACTGGATTTTTCCAGACCTATCAGATAACGCAAAAAGGTGGTTTTACCCGAACCAATATCACCAACAATACCAATAACCTGATTAGCCGTTGCCTCAAACGAAACAGGGGGCTGAGTTTTTGAGTAAGCTAGATGATTAACACTTAGCTTATGCAGAATTTCATCTTGCCCATATTCTTTGGTTTCTTTTTTATCGACTTTATTTGCCAGAAACTGCCTGATTCGACCATAACACACATCAGCATTTTTGTAATAGGCAACTGACCGACCAAAGAAAAGTATTTGTTCACTGATCCAGCCGATATAGGTCAAAAATAATGCCAGATTCCCTACAGTAAAACTACCATCGACGATCCGTTTACTTACTATCAGTAAAACGGCCGACGTCCCAAGTATGACAATATTTTTGAACAGCCCAGAAAGAAGGTCAGTAAATACCTGATGTTTGGCTTGAATAGCCCGTCGATTGACAAATTTCTGCGATAACCGCTCAATCTGTCCCTCCATTTTGTTGCCAAGGCGCAGATCGCGTATACCCGTTAAGACATCAGTAATCTTGCCGGCAATGTCCCCTTGCGATTGACGTTTACTCTTCTGTAAATTCCCTACCTTGCGTTTAAGTATCGCCCCGACCCAAAGGCCCACAATCATAGGCATAAGAGCAAGTGTGGTTATTATGTCAGTGTTGATAAGCACAACTAATGCGATAATTAAAAGTAATGCGCGGTAAATAAAATCAGAGGTCCAACTCAGAAATTCCGCAATCTCATCACTATCATCACGAATACGGTTCAGTATATCGCCTTGAGAAAAAGCCTGTCTCTGATTGTGGGAACAGTGGCTCACTCCCCACAAAACCCGCTCTTTCAGATAAGCACTGACCTTGAAGATCAACGTAAAATCAAAGGTTAATCCCAAGAATAGAAATAACGATCGCAAGACCATAGTCGCAATCGCCGAGGCAAGCAACCACCAGACGACAGGGTTAGTTGGCTCATTCATCGCTCTATCGAGTAATTTGCTGATTTGGTAACCAATCAACAGAGGAAAACCATGCATCAGTGTCCACACAAACATGGTAATGAAGTAGAGAGGAGCAAACTTTTTTATCAGCTCAGTCAAAGCCGGTAACATTTTAAGTTTAGTTGATACGTTGGATATAGTCATACCATGAGCCCATGATTACTCGTTAACATTGCGATTTCTGTTTCAGGGATTCGCTGTTGAATCCGCCCATCATCGATAATGATAATTTCATCAACGACCGAAAGTGTGTGAAGGCGATGTGCAACCATCACTACGGTGCAATTGTGGCTTAACTTTTCAAGTAATTTCAGCCAACTCTCTTCAGTTCGGGGATCAAGTTGAGAAGTTCCTTCATCAATAATCACTAACGAGCAATGCTGCAACATCACTCTGGCACCCGCTATCATTTGAATTTCTCCTGCTGATAGCATCTGACCATTAACTCCAACCTGTGTATCAAGACCGTCAGGTAATGCCCTAACCCATTCAAGCGCATCTAATTCCTGGAGAACCTCCCAAATTTGATCATCAGATATTTCATTACTGAAAAGCGTTAAATTTTCCCGCAATGTTGCGGAAAACAGATGAGTACGCTGACTCAAGACAGCAATCTTTTTTGCAAACTCTTCAGGCTTAATCGTTGAGACATCGACATTACCAATGGTCACTCTTCCTGAATCGGGTCGCGCAAATCCACACATCAAATTAAGAATGGTACTTTTTCCCGCCCCCGTTCTACCAATAATGCCAATTTTACTCCCCGGAGCGACGTAAAAATTAACGCCATGCAAAACCTGCGTTTCTTCTCCGTTATAACTGAAATCAACATTATCGAAATGGATAGAGAGAGGACCATCAGGCAATAAATTATCCGATGATTTATCTGGGGTACCTTCATTTAACATTTTTGCTGAAAGTGACAAAGCAGCAAATAATTTCTGTATCAGCTCAATTTCTGATGACATATCCTCCACCGGTTCCCGAAGTTTATCAACGTAGAGATAAACCATCGTTAATGTACCGATGCTTAAGCTGCCCACACCAAGTAACTGGAGCCCAAAACCAAAACCTATACCGAAACAGAGTGCAAAGAAGATTTGGGTAATTGGCCAAAAAACCCTGCCGCCAATATAAGCGCTACGTTCAAATTTGAGCAATATTGACAGCATCTTACGAAATGCAATGGCAGGCCAATGCGCCTGCGACAATGGCTGTAAATCATCCATTGCATGTAATGAATCACCAACAAAACCAAAGATGCGGGCTTTTTCATTTCGCGCAATTAGCCAACGACGGACAGAAAGTCTGGTTAACCGAATCAATACATACGCCACTAGTATGACGACGATTGCTATGGCAATACCTGCCTGAGGCATAACGCTGAATATAATTATCAATGTTCCTAATGTCAGCGCTAAATTAGCAATGGCTTTGAAGCCTGCTTTAGAAATCGTTTTTCCTATAATATCAGCATTACCTTCGATATTTTCCAGCAACTCCCCCTGCGATCGTCGTTCTATTTCCAATACAGGTAAAACTGTCATCACATGGCGGAATAGCTTATATCTAATGGTATCAGCAATACCCCAACCGGCCTTGGTGCTCATATAACTGGTTACCAGACTACCGATAACACCAATCGACGCAATAAAAACATAAATGATTGCCAACATGATAAGTTGATCAACAGTCGTCCCTGATGTCGCCTTATCAACGTAATTCCTAATAATATAAGGACCGCTTAGATCGCACGATAATGTAACGGCTAAGGCCAAAAACGCACATAAAACTGTCCCCTTAAATGGTATGGCGCTCTGTAGCAATATCCGCCATACAGTTAAATTCTTTGACATCACGCTTTTCATCTTTAGGTTATGGCACCTCATCAAAATTAGCGATGTTATTTGCAACAGCAGTGTATGCAGCCAACATCAAGGTTATTAATAACAGATCGATCACAACAGCAAGATCTGGTTCACATTTAGCAAAATGTAATTATCGCAAAATACCCGCATTTATCACGATCTGATTGAAATGTTTATAAACGCTATCACAAGAAAATAGCCGAAAAATAAAATTGATACCTTATTCTACAATATCAATACCTTCGTAAGGTTATTTAATATACTAAATGAGAAATATATCACCAATATGAATAATAAGTAACTTATTCCAAACGACGAATCACAAATGGAATAAAAATACCAATAATTACAATGGATTATAGTAATTTTAAAATATATAGCGATTATATCAATGAATTCCTATTCAATATTAACATGCCTTAAGTTGTTCTAAATTTAAGCAAACTATCTCTTGCAAAGGGCTAGTCTATTCTATAATTGGATTAATTCATATTAACTACTTAGTAGTCGGATGAGATTTGGCCATAAGAGGCCAATAAAAAGGGCCTTTCGGCCCAAGGTAATCGTTTGCGTAATTAGTCCAAAATGACACCGATACGGCGCGCTACTTCTTCATACGCTTCAATCAGGCCACCCAGGCTTTGACGGAAGCGATCTTTATCCATTTTGTTCAAAGTCTTTTGGTCCCACAAACGGCTACCATCAGGAGAGAATTCATCCCCCAGAACTATCTGCCCTTTGAACAAACCAAATTCCAGTTTGAAATCAACCAAAATCAAACCAGCGTCATCAAACAATTTGCTCAATACTTCATTGGCCTTGTAGCTCAATTCTTTCATTTCAGCCAGATGTTCTTTGCTAACCCAACCAAAAGTTTCACAATAAGATTCATTCACCATTGGATCGTGCTTAGCATCATTTTTCAGAAACAGATCAAACAGAGGTGGATTCAATGCCAAACCTTCCTCAACACCAAGGCGTCTCACTAATGAACCCGCGGCCCGATTGCGAATAACACATTCAACCGGCACCATATCCAGCTTTTTAACTAATACCTCAGTGTCCGATAACAGTCGTTCCATTTGCGTCGGAATCCCTGCTTCTGCCAATTTGCTCATAATGAAATGGTTAAATTTATTGTTCACCATCCCTTTACGATCAAACTGTTCAATACGTTCGCCATCCAATGCTGATGTATCATTACGGAACTCCAGCACTAGCAAATCAGGATCATCCGTGGTGTACACCGTTTTTGCCTTTCCACGATACAGCTCAGCTTTTTTTTGCATCTTATATACTCCAGAGATATTACTACTGTATAAATACCATAGATAAATAATAAAACAGATTGTCGATAAAATCCTGTCCAACGGGCTGATTTTTTCTATAGTTATCTGGTTAGTCTAAAAAACAGCCAAATTTCATGCTAAAAAATTTCCTCCCTTCCCTATCAGTTTCAAAGCAAACTGATAACTTTCGAAAAACTGACCCCGAAAGTCATTCGGTAAGTAAAGCTGACAAAAAAATTAATCGATTCTGGATTTCTGGACGGCTAAAAACTCAAAATATCGTGAGTACCTTAGCAATATGGCCACCAGCGCTAGTAAACAATATTAATTTGAATTTCCTGAGTTTCAGGCAGAAATTATATGAAGGGAATATTCTTAACACAACGCTAGGTCAATAATTTGGCCTGCATACATATGCAGGCCTTTTTTCAATGGATCCCATGCAAAGCATTTTCTGTCTTAACAGAAAGCGGGGTGAATTGACCCGATCTCAGTTCTGTCAACGCATAGAGGAGGCGTCCCATCCTACCATTACCATCAGTGAAACCGTGAAAACCAACGACAGCAGCAAATAGCTGTTTTCCAATCTGGGGATCTTCTTTATCCAATGTCTCCAAATGATGTACCAGCATTGCTGCTCCACCTATACTGGAAGGGAGGCTCCCACCGCTGATTGCTGGACCGCGATAGTCACGCTCTATGTTTGGAACCAGTCTATGATGAAGTTCCTTAAGGGCTTGGCTATCAGTGAGATCTTTTCCATTATGGGTATACTCCTTGAGTAGCGCTGTGAAGTTACTCCACTCATTCCCTCCCGAAGTAGATGCCTTAAGGATCCAGGCAGCAGCACGGTCAACATTATCAGTTAGCTTACCTGGGTTATAAAACTCTTCAGGAAGAGTTTCTGCATAAATACCTTGGCTAAGATCTTGGCCTCTTATTGCTTCTTGATGATGTTGGGCTGCCAGCAAATTCTTCTCTTCCATCATCAAAACTGGCTCAAGGCTGGCAACAGCATTAGCAGCCGAAGGTTGCTTACGCAATTGTTCAAAACTGACAAAAGACTGCTGGGGAGCAACCAATTTGTTGGTCAATTGAGCTGTTGCCTGATGCCCCATCAAATCCTGTAATTTTTTACCGGTTTCTGTATTTTGTAGCGATTCTGACATAGTACGCTGTAGCAAAAGCGTATGTTCAGCCAACATAGCTTCCGTCATTTTATGTGTATCCACCGTCCTTAATTTTTCTAGTACTTGTTCTGGTGTCTGCAAACTACCATCCTTAAACAACATACGAGCATGGCTGACCGAATCTGTACTCTGCAAACGCTGTTGTTGTGCCCCCTCTGTAGAAAAGAGGGTTTTAGTCACCTCTTTGGCTACAGAGGCACTACTGCCATGTAAGAAAAATTTACTTACCCCTTCAAGGAAACGGGCAAAGTGATTTCCTTTTGGGTGCGTACGCAGAACCTGTTGCAGATCTGCATTAATATGGTATTCACGGCCAGCAATTTGCAGTTTACCTTCGCTACGAACCTGCTCTTGTATTTGTGGCGAAGCATGTTGTAATACAGCAAGATTCTTAAATTCGATCATAAATCATTCTCCTGTCATAAGATGACTGCAAGGTACTTTTCTGTGATAGTGACGATGGAAATTGATTTGCCCAAGTAATAAATTCAGACAATTCATGCTCCAACTTATTGGCCGTTAGATGTAGTAAGGACAATATTTTATACGCAACAACCCCAAGCTCCTGATGCCAGCCAATACCAGGCAGTTGATTATTTAATGGATTAAGTGCTGTATTGAGCAAATAACGAAGAGTATCAGCATCTGCTGAATCTGGAAGTACCATATCTATCTGGCAAATAATGACTAAATGTTCTTCCTGGCGACGCAAAATAACAGGCATAGAGTTATCGATGAGTAAGAAGCAATTCCCCTCTTCATCAAAGGAGAGTCCATTCATGCCTAATTTAGTCGCCAGTTCGGTCATTAGTATATTAGTGAGATGATCATTCATAGTGGAGAAAGGAAACCAAATTATTTTGATGACAGGATTTTAAGCTGTTAGAAATATGATGACTGTCAGATCTAGTCTATCTTTTGTATATTAGCAACCAATATTAGGCAGTTATAGATAACAGCTTTACCATAGATAAATGCAAAATTGACTATCGAATCAATTCGATGGGCTAAGTAATATTTAGGCACCGATTTTTCAGTGATACCCTTTCGAGGCGAAATTGCGCTGGAGGTTTTCTTAATCGCGCACAAACTCGTTTTTATATAAATTTATAATTAAATCAAAGCGCTAACTAAACAGCCAGCGCTTTGTCGATAATCTGAGGGGCTTTTCACCCCTTTATTAAGCTTATAATCCTGTGGTCTGGCTGAAAGCGGCTTTCAACGCTGCAACTAATTCGTCATTTTGTGATTGGGTCAACGGTTTACCTTTATCACTAATAAACTGCAAGCTGCTTCGGTTATTCAAATCACCAACCTGTAATTTGTAATCACCTTCACTAATGGATGGTTCACTAACACCCATTGATTTCCAGCTAGATGAACTGAGACTTTTATAAGTCACAGTGATAGCCCCTGTTGAACGGCTGCGGCTACCCACTTTCATGCCTACTTTTTCCAGTGCTGCCGGTAACCGATCCCAAACAATATTATATGGCGCACGAACAATTATCTGAGGTAATCCAGAAGCATCACCGCCACTCTGTACATCCAATGGACCTTGATTACGCGCCACAGCATCATCGCTAATGCGTTCACGCTGCTGGTTCACACCTTCCATTAACTCATTGAGCATCAGTGAGTTATAACGCTGGATTTCAATAGGATCAGTGACCTGCTGATCACCTTGTCTCAGCCCTTCATTAGTAACGGATAATTCAATCTGATAGCTCTGGCGTGTAACACTAATGCGATGACGAGTCTGATATGAAACATTTTCATCTGCACGCAGCCAATCGATCCAATCAGTTGTCAATGTCTGGCTAGCATCATCGCGTTGGCTAATTGGGTAACCTTTTTTCAACAGAACATTGTTAATCTGTGACCACAAATGACTATTTTCAGGCGTGCTTTCAAGTAGCAGCTTACTGCTCTTTGCACTGTTTTCAGTACGGGAACCACTCAACAGGGCTAATGTTTGAGATGGTGGGCGAATATCAAGCGCTTTCCCAACCTGCCCTTTAGAGGCTATCGCTGGAATATCATATTCACCATTCTGCAATGGCAATACCATACCCGCAGGAACTTTCAACGCCTTCAGGGGAGGTGTTTCAAGATATGTGTCATCATCATTGACTTGGCGCTTATAGCTCTGGTCATTAGAACAGGCCGCCAGTAACACGACAAGTGACATACCAGCAACCTTTATCACCTTCGATTTTTGCAACAATATTGCCATTAAAATTCCCTAAATTTTACAGTAATCCGGCCGTTTTCAAGGCTTTTTCAACTGAGACTTTTCCTGCATCTGTCAATGGCGTCATCGGCAAACGCACGGTGTCATCAGCAATTAAACCCAATTTGTAACATCCCCATTTAACTGGAATCGGGTTAGGTTCAACAAATAGCTGACGATGTAAATCCATCAAGCGATTATTTACCTTGCGTGCCTCTGCAAACTGGCCGTTTAATGCCAATTCACAAAACTTAGCAACATCAGGCGCTGCAATATTTGCAGTAACAGAAATAACCCCTTTACCACCAAGCTGGATAAAATCCAACCCACTTGCATCATCACCACTCAATAAGATGAAACTATCATCATTAACCAATTCTTGGATTTGACTGACACGATTTAAGTTCCCTGTAGCTTCTTTAATTGCGACAATATTTTTAATCTTCGCCAAACGCGCTACAGTTGACGGCAACAGATCACACCCGGTACGAGAAGGCACATTATACAGAATTTGTGGTAAATCCGTATTTTCAGCAATCGTTTTAAAATGCTGATATAAACCTTCTTGCGACGGCTTATTATAATAAGGCGTTACCGTTAGGCAACCAACAACGCCACTGTTTTCAAAACGTTTCGTTAGGGATATTGCCTCAGCAGTCGCATTTGCACCTGTTCCGGCAATAACCGGAATACGCCCATCAGCCAATTCTACCGTTGTCAAAACAACATCACCATGCTCATCATGACTCAATGTGGCAGATTCTCCGGTTGTCCCTACCGAGACTATCGCTGATGTCCCACTCGCAACATGGTAATCGATTAACTTTTTCAAACTGGCCTTATCAACCTGACCATTCGCATCCATTGGTGTTACCAGCGCAACAATGCTACCTGTAAATTCAAATCTCCCGCTAGACATTATATGACCCCCTATACAAACAAGAGCTTCATGGTACTTTTTAGTCATCCAGAAGGAAACTATTTAACACGGGATTTCAATGAATTTTGTTAATACCAGATAACCTCTATTAAAAAGAAGTGATAATCAAAGTAATTTATCGAAATTCAGTGGCAGGGCATAGGAACACAATATGGGAACACAATAGAGATGGGAACACAATAGAGCAACTTTGATGCAATTGGCCTTGGCAGTATAGCCTTTTTATGTTTACCTTAACGAAACCATAGCAGAGAAGGAAAAGTGACTTTGCCACAATCAGAACAGCATTTTCTCGTTATAACCGCTTTAGGCGCTGACCGTCCTGGTATCGTCAACACCATTACTCGTCTTGTGAGTGAGTGTGGTTGTAACATTGAAGACAGCCGCTTAGCCATGTTCGGTGAGGAATTCACCTTCATTATGCTGCTTTCCGGTAGCTGGAACGCAATCACAATGATTGAATCCTCACTGCCACAGAAGGGAGCCGAGCTAGATCTTCTTATCGTCATGAAACGCACAAAGTGCGATACCCATACAACATTTCCCTCCACGGTTTCCGTTAAGGTTGATGTTGATGATTCATCCGGTATTGTCGAGCAGTTTACTAATCTGTTTACCACACAGGATTTTAATATTGCTGAACTGGTATCAAAAACACAGCCACCAGAAGGCGATATCCCGGCCAGGTTGCAGATCCAGATTACCGCCCATAGCCTATTAGATGATGACGGCATAATTATTAAGCAGGCGTTTAATAAGTTATGTACAGATCTAAATGCACAAGGCAGTATTAGTATTCTTGAACCACTTTAGTTGAAAGATTAAACGGAGAATACGGGATGAACCCATTGAAAGCCGGTGATAAGGCCCCTCAGTTCAGCCTTCCTGACCAAGATGGAGAAACAATCAATTTATCTGATTTCGAAGGCCAGCGTGTTTTAGTCTATTTTTACCCTAAAGCAATGACTCCTGGTTGCACTGTACAAGCCTGTGGTCTGCGCGATGAAATGGATACATTAAAGGCATCGGGTGTTGAAGTGCTAGGCATTAGCACAGATGCCCCAAGTAAATTGTCACGCTTTGTGGAGAAAGAAATGTTGAACTTCACATTGTTGTCCGATGAGGATCATCAAGTTGCTGAACAGTTTGGTGTCTGGGGCGAAAAACAGTTTATGGGAAAAACCTATGATGGTATCCACCGTATCAGTTTCTTGATCGATACCAACGGCAATATTGAGCACGTTTTTGATAAATTTAAGACCAGTGATCACCACCAAATCGTGGTGAACTATCTAAAACAGCACCCTTAAATAGAAAATGATTCAAAATTTAATCACGCTCATTTAACAGCTCAAGATGCCAAAGGCAAGTACGGGAGGGATATTCCCATCCCGTGCTTCCTCTGCTGACGGGTACCAGTATCGTTAAAAATAGATTTACTCTTTTATTTCATCGTCTTCTGTTATAACTATCTCTTCCGGCCATGCATGAATTACCGCTTTAATTAGCGTCGCCAGCGGAATAGCAAAAAATACGCCCCAGAATCCCCACAAGCCACCAAAAGTAATCACAGAAAGAATGATTACCAGAGGGTGCAAATTTACAGCTTCGGAGAATAAAATCGGCACCAGCAAGTTACCATCCAGCCCCTGAACGACCAGATAAGCAATAATCAAAGTCCAGAAATCTGTCCCGACTCCCCATTGAAATAACGCAACCAATACAACAGGAATCGTGACAATCAGCGCACCTACATAAGGAATTAATACTGACAGCCCGACCAAAACAGAAAGCAGTAATGAATAATCCAATCCAAGAAATGCAAACACCGCGTAGGTACAAATACCGACGATCACCATCTCGGTGACTTTACCCCGAATATAGTTAGTGATTTGCTGGTTCACCTCGCGCCATACCTGCCCAGCTAAAATACGGTTACGTGGCAGAACCCGTTGCAATGCTTGCAGCATCTGGTTCTTATCTTTTAGCAAGAAGAAAGCCATCAGTGGCACAAGAATCAGGTAGATAGCCAACGTTAACAAACCAATCAATGAAGCCACCGAATATTTCACCACAGACTCTCCGGCAGTTGAAATCTTACTGCGCAAATTGTCAGCCATCACATCAATGATGCCGGCATCAACCAAAACTGGATAACGAGCCGGTAATGTATGGGCATATTCATTAAACCGATTAAGCATATTGGGTATATCTGACAACAGATTAATTCCCTGTTGCCATGCGGTTGGCGCTACGATCAGAATGACCAACAAACTGATACCGGAAAAAATAATCAGCACAATACAAACAGCTACTGTGCGCGAACATCCCAGTTTTTCAAGTTTAGCTGTTGGCCATTCCAGCAAGTAGGCAAGAACAATCGCTACCAGCAAAGGTGCCAAAATGCCATGTAAGAAATAAATAATGCAAAACCCTACCAAAAGGATGACAAATAACGCAATAACTTGCGGATCAGTAAACCGACGGCGATACCACTGTATAATCATATCCAGCATTAACCAGGCTCCTTGATAGCAATATTCATATTTCTATTTTTCTTAAAAATTGTACTAATTGATTAATTTTAAGGTACCCTTGTTTATCATACACGCATTATCTAAAACGATGGCCAAATGAGAGCACTTTTGTTTTATGAAAATAATGTCTAATCAATCTCTGACAGCAATATTGATCAGTACACTATTGCTTACAAGTTCCCCTGTTCTCAGCGCCTCTATTGAAGATTCATTGCCGGATATCGGTACCACGGCAGGTTCAATCCTGAGCATCAATCAGGAACTGGCAATGGGAGATTTCTACGCTCGCCAGATGCGTGACAACGCTCCGCTGATTTATGACCCGTTGTTGACACAATATATTAATGCCATTGGACAAAGGCTAGTGGCCCATGCGGACTCAGTTAAAACGCCTTTCCATTTCTATCTGATTGATAACCCGAATATCAATGCTTATGCTTTCTTTGGCGGTAATGTGGTGCTCCATGCTGCACTTTTTCGTTATAGTCGTAATGAAAGCGAGCTTGCCTCGGTGATGGCTCACGAAATTTCTCACGTCACTCAACGCCACTTGGCACGAATGATGGAAGATCAGCAACGTACAGCACCGTTAGCCTGGGCAGGCACGTTGGGTTCTATCCTTTTGCTAATGGCTAACCCACAAGCAGGAATGGCAGCCCTCAGTGGCACTATTGCCGGTGTACAACAAGGTATGATCAGTTTTACTCAATCCAATGAGCAAGAAGCTGATCGTATTGGCATGCAGACATTACGTAAAGCTGGCTTTGATCCTCAAGGCATGCCGGCTTTTATGCAGATCATGGTAGATCAAACCCGTTACAGTTCTAAGCCACCAGAAATGTTACTCACTCACCCGTTACCTGACAGCCGCCTTGCTGATGCGCGTAACCGCGCTAATCAATACCCGGCCCAGAACATTCCACAATCTCAAGATTTTCTGTTCGCCAGAGTTCGTGTTATGGGCATGTACACCACCGAGCAACGCGGCTATCTTGAACAAATTTTAGAAAATTACCGTAAAGGCACAGCTAAAGAACAAATTGCCGCCGCTTATGGCCGGGCAATCTTGCTTGCTCAAGATAAAAAATACATTGAGGCACGGGCTATTCTGGAACCACTGTTAGCAAGACAACCGGATAATGTCTGGTTTATTGACGCAATGACTGATATCGATATCGAACAGAACCGAATTGCTCAGGCTATTACCCGGTTACAGAACGCCCTACAAAAACAAAAGGACAATTTGGTATTACAGATTAATCTCGCTAATGCACTTATTCACGCAAATCAATATCAACAAGCTTTAAAGCTGCTCCACCGCTATACATTCAATAACCCAGATGATCCAAACGGTTGGTACCTGACGGCCGAAGCTGCCGCCAAACAAGGAAAACGCCATGAAGAATTATCCGCGCATGCTGAAGAAATGGCACTTCGCGGTCAATTTGACAATGCTATCAAATACCTCAGTAGTGCCAGCGCACTCGTGAAATTAGGCAGTTACGATCAAGCACGTTATGATGCTCGTATCGATCAATTACGCCAACTACAACAGCGTTACAGTCAATACAAACGTTAAGGAATTCTCATGCAACAGGTGACGATTTATCATAATCCCCGCTGCTCCAAAAGCCGTGAAACTTTGGCTCTTATTGAAGAACGGGGAATTAAACCACAGATTATTCTCTATCTGGAGGCTCCTCTCACTGTAGAGCAATTATCCGTTCTGCTAGAACGGCTTGGTTTCCATGATGCACGCCAATTGATGAGAACGAAAGAAGATCTATACAAGGAGTTGAATCTGGCTGATGAAAAATTCACTCAGCATGATTTACTGCAAGCGATGATTGCCAATCCTAAACTGATTGAGCGCCCAATCGTAGTTTACGGTGATAAAGCTAGGCTTGGGCGTCCACCGGAAAAAGTAAAAGAACTTCTTGATTGATAAGAATATACCCAATGGATTTCAAGATGCATCGCGACGGCAAGGGAGAGAATCCCCGGGAGCATAGATAACTATGTGACCGGGGCGAGTGAGTGCAGCCAACAAAGAGGCAACTTGAAAGATAACGGGTATAAATGTGATGATGGTGATGGTGATATCACCATCAACTTTAAAGGTGCAAAATATCCTTCACAAATGGAATCGTCAGCTTGCGCTGGGCAACTATCGAAGCGTGGTCTAATTGATTTAATGCCATAAACAGAGTCCGCATTTCTCTGTCTAATCTTTTCAGCAAAAAGCGCCCTACATCTTCTGGCAATTCAAAGCCGCGTAACTTCGCTCGCAATTGCAAGGCTTGTAATTTTTCATCATCGGAAAGCGGTTGTAATTTATAAATTTGCCCCCAATCCAGACGAGAAGCCAAATCAGGTAACTTAAGATTAATCTGGCGAGGTGGGCGATCGCCGCTAATCAGCAAACAAGTGCGACCGATCTCCAAAATGCGATTATAAAGATTGAAAATTGCCATTTCCCACTCTTCATCACCAGCAATACTCTCAATATTATCAATACAAACCAGTGATAAGTGTTCCATGCCATCAAGCACCTCAGGGATAAAATAAGCACGTTTATCCAGCGGAACATAACCCACAGCTTCATCTTTCAGGGACAACTCAGCACAGGCGGCATGCAGCAAATGACTTCGGCCCCCACTGTCACGGGACCAGAAATAAATATAGCTGCCATGCGGCTGATTAATGGCCAATTTGATTGCAGCTAACAGGGTGGCATTTTCCCCCGGAAAGAAACTGGCAAAAGTTTCATCATCGGGAAGATACAAAGGTAACGAAAGCTGCGATGGTGTGTTCAGAAGCACCTCAAACAGAGCTGGTAATAAACGCCAGCAAGTTTATCACAGAAAATAGTTGTAAATGAACTGTATAGGTAAATAATAAAAAAACTATTTTTAGGATTCAATAAGTTAAATCCTTTTCAGGCTCAGAAGCGCATAATATCTCGTCATGGCACAGAACGGACCGCAAACTCCTATAAAATATTCCGCATGTAAAAACAGGAAAAATTTAAGTTTTCAGTTGTAGTTCTATGTTATTTAAGAACTATGTTATTTAAGAAAAAGCCATCAGATAGTGAATTTTATTCATTATTACCTCATCACTGGTTGCCAATGCTCACGGTATTAGCAAAATGCTAAATGATCAACGTCTAACTGATTTGTAAACAAACATTCACTCTTATCCCATAAGTGAAAAATCTCGCTGCAACGTCCTATATAATTTGACATTTTCACGCTATGTACACTACCTAGGTACAATACAAACGAAGATCACATTCCATCCTTATTCCTTAAACTATTCCTGATTAATATGCGAACAAAATCGCAACATATTTAACATAAATTGCTAGTCTTAATAAAAAGTGAAAACTCTCATTAACCACTTATCCCATAAGAAACGATATAACAAACTGGAGACTGAGCAATGAAAAAAATCCTATTGTGTTGTGCGGCCGGTATGTCCACCAGCATATTGGTACAACGTATGCAAACAGAAGTGATAAAACGAGCATTGGACATTGAGATCAAAGCAGCTCCTATAGCTGAATTAGAACACCTGATAGCCGACGTTGACGTTGTTTTACTTGGCCCACAGGTGAAGTATCAATTGGCTCATCTTTCCGCTATCGCCAAACCACACGGCAAACCAATAGACGTTATTGACATGACGGATTATGGCACTCTCCGTGGTGATAAGGTTCTCGATAAGGCATTAAGCCTGTTGGAATAAGCAATTTCATCACCACTCGGAGTCCCCCCATGAGTCTCTATACCTCTTTTACACGTGTCTTAGAAAGCTATATTATCCCGATTGCCGGACGAATCGGTAACCAGCGGCATATTATTGCAATGCGTGACGGTTTTATCTCAGCCATGCCATTTCTGATCATCGGCAGCATGATGTTAATTGTGGCAAACCCACCCTTCGATTTACAGACTACATCCTCATTCGGCCAGGCTTGGTTGTCCTTTGCCAAAACTCACTGGGACACCATCACTATGCCTTACTTTATGACTATGGGTTTAATGAGTGTCTTTGTTTCGGTCGGCACCGCCTACAGTTTAGCTAAATCTTACGGCTTGGACGGACTAACTTCTGCTTTACTGTCACTAATGGCATTTTTGCTAGCAGCAGCACCACAGATAGAAAACAAAATAGCCCTCGATTTCCTCGGTGGCACCGGTGTATTTACCGCATTAATTTGCGCTATCTGGTCAGTTGAAATAACTCGTTTACTAAAAAAATATAACATCACTATCCGAATGCCAAAGCAGGTGCCGCCAGCAATTGCCCGTTCTTTTGAACTTCTGTATCCAGTCATTGGTATCTTGCTGACAGTTTATCCTGCCAGCTTGCTATTACAGAGTGAATTCAATCTACTTATTCCCTCAGCCATAATGCAGATGTTCCACCCACTCATTTCCATCGGTGATACTCTGCCTGCCATTATACTGGCGCTACTCATTGCTAACCTACTGTGGTTTGCCGGTATTCATGGTGCCAACATTGTCACTGGCTTGATGGCCCCTATTTTTATGGCAAATATTGCTGCCAATGCAACATTAATGGCTCAAAGTACTGCTACAACACAAATTTTTACTGACCCTTACTGGTCGTTTTATATCTGTATTGGTGGCTCTGGTTCCACACTGGTTCTGGCGTTCCTTTATCTGCGCAGCCGTTCTATACATTTGCGTACTATCGGAAAACTGAGCGTGATTCCGTCCATATTCAATATTAACGAACCACTACTGTTTGGTTCACCGATTGTGATGAATCCAACCTTATTCATTCCACTACTGGTTGTGCCATTGGTCAATGCAGTATTGTCCTACAGCACTCTGCATCTTGACCTGGTGCATAAAATGGTCGCCCTTGCCCCCTGGACTGCGCCAGCGCCATTCGGCGCAATGATTTCCGCTGCCTGGGATTATCGTGCGGCAGTGCTAGTGCTCATACTAATGATAATCGACCTCTTTATCTGGTATCCCTTCTTCAAAATTTATGAAAAACAATTGATCAACGAAGAAGATAAACAGCGAGAAAACACAGCATCCACTGGTGTAGAAACTCAATCCCAACCCTAATTTTCGGAGGATTTGCACATATGGATTTAGAACAAGCCATTGATTTAGAAAAAACTATTGTAGAACTGCTGGTTCATGCCGGAAGCGCACGCAGTCATGCACTAATGGCATTACAACATGCCAGAAACGGTGACTTTCAAACAGCGCAAACACTGATGGCTGAATCCCAACAGGCAATCAAAGAAGCACACACGATTCAAACTACCCTCATCGGATTGGATGAAGGCTGCGGTAAATTACCTGTCAATCTCATCACTGTCCATGCGCAAGATCACTTAATGAACGCAATGGTTATTCAAGATCTTGCCAGCGATATGATTGAACTCTATCGCCGAATACCATCACAAGAGGAAAAGGTATGAAACGAATCAAAATAGCCGTTATTGGTGGCGGTAGCAGCTACACACCTGAATTAGTCGAAGGGCTTATTCAACACCAAAAAAACATTCCACTATCTGAACTGGCATTAGTTGACATTGACAGTGGAAAACAGAAAGTAGAAATTATCGCTGCGCTTACTCGCCGTATGTTAGCCCGTCACGGCATGGAACACGTTATTATCAGCGTCCACTTCACACCAGATAACGCCATTCGCGGTGCCAGTTTTATTTTAACTCAATTGCGTGTCGGTCAGCTTCCGGCTCGCGCTGGGGACGAGCATCTGGGGCTAAAATATGGCTTGATTGGTCAGGAAACTACCGGCGTAGGTGGCTTTGCCAAAGCATTACGCACCATCCCCGTTTTGCTGGATATTGCCCATAAAGTTGAAAAACTTGCACCAGACGCATGGATTATTAACTTCACCAATCCAGCCGGGATAGTTACCGAAGCAATTTCCCGCTATAGCAAAGCAAAAATTATCGGCCTATGTAATGTCCCGGTCACAATGCATCACATGATAGCTAATATGCTACAACGCCCTTATCAAGATGTGCAGCTACACTTTGCCGGGCTGAATCATATGGTCTGGGTACATCAAGTACTGGTTGCAGGTCAGGATAAAACTCAACAGGTACTTGATATGCTATGCAATGGTGCAATCTTAACCATGAATAATATTCAAGAAGCTCCCTGGCCTCCTCCACTACTCAAGGCTCTAGGCGCAATCCCCTGCCCTTATCACCGCTATTTCTACCAAACCCGCAATATGTTACAGGAAGAGCACGAAGCCGCGGTGGAACAAGGCACTCGGGCAGAACAGGTCATGAAAGTAGAACAGGAACTATTTGAACTGTATGCTGATCCCGAGCTTGATCACAAGCCAGAACAACTCAGTTTCCGCGGTGGTGCATTCTATTCTGAGGTTGCACTGGATCTGATTTGCGCCATTCATAACAATCTCGATAGCCAATTGGTAGTCAATACTACAAACCACGGAACTATTCGAGGTTTGCCGGACGATGCCGTCATTGAAACCAATTGTATTATTAATGCAGAAGGTGCCCACCCGCTGACGTTCGGCCGCCTGCCTGACAGTATGTATGCTCTGACACAACAGATAAAAACCTATGAACGCTTAACAATCAAAGCAGCAGTTCATGGCGACCGCCACGCCGCGCTGTTGGCATTGATCACTAACCCATTGGTTGCCGATATAGACATTGCTTCACCACTATTGGATGACATATTAACGATAAATCGTGATTATCTGCCGCAATTTCAATGAATAAGCGGTACCTGATTAGTTAATTTGAAATCAGAGCAATCCATAAAATTAAAGCGATATCTGTTACTTCTGACTAACAAATATCGCTAACTGACTTTATAGCCTCTTTTTTTTGCGGTGCCGTACGCAATTATCTTTCACATTAAGTTTGAACAAGAGATTCTGTATTATACTGCGCTGAAATCAATTGATTGAAGAATACTGGAATATAAAGTTTCAATACGTTGAAATTTTAGGAAAATCTATGCCATTTAAAATAGAGAATCTCGGATATGGCGAAGCGCATATCTCAGATTTTGAGGTGTCTGGCGTGGAATATACCTTGATTATAATGGAGATTATTTCAAAGGGAGATTCTTCTGTCGTTTTGCCTGAAAATTATAGCTTCGATCTAAACAATTTTTTTGAAGTTTCATTTGATGCAAAACACAATTTACACAATAACACGCTATTTGAGAGGTATCCTACAAATAACCATTATCAGATGATAGGGATTATGTACGCAGTTGAAAGGCTGATTAATGAGCACTATAATGCGGTCAGCTCTAGTGGATACATTTTACTAGCCGCAGATGAGCGACTAAACAGAGTCTATAAGCGGTATATTAATCGATTTGTAACACAAAACGGCTTTACCATGATAGATAAGTTAGATCCAAATGGGAGGGGTTATGTCATACACACATCACGAACAAGCTGAAAAAGAAAAGCTTGAGCTCGAAAAAGCAGTAGCTAAAAAAGCTGAACGTATGAGAGCTGCTTACAGCGCCCTAAAAAAATCCGAAAGAGAAGGTACTGTTCAGTATCTCAATGGAAAAAGAAACTGGTACGTAGTCCGATAAACACTTAAAGGGAGCTTTTCGCTCCTTTTTTCTTCATAACTAAAACCTAACACCCTAGATAATGACTTTCTTTTGTATCTACTTAGTAGATACTCATACGGTTATAATGTATACTTACTAGACATGAAGAAACATTTATGGAGGCATAGACATGCGCACTCAAGCAGTTTTGCAAAAATGGGGAAACAGTATTGCTCTACGATTATCGGGAAATCTGAAAACGATACCTAATCTTGAAGCGGGTGATATCGTAAACATTAACATCAGTGAAGAAGGATTAGTTATTCAAAAAGCCGTCAAGAAACGGTTAACCGAGTCTGATTTATTAAATGGCTTATCCGCTTACACTGCGCATGCTGATGAACTGGCAGCTCCGAATCACAAGGAACTCAATTACTGATGTTTGTTCCTAAACGTGGAGATATTTGCTGGCTTGATTTCGAACCAACAAAAGGCAAAGAAATTGGCAAATATCGCCCAACACTCATATTATCGCATGAAACCTATAACCGACTAACTGGATTAGTTATCTGTTGTCCTATTAGCACCAGTATCAGAGGAGCACCTACAGAAGTACCTGTTACTAATCTGGAACAACCTTGCATAGTAGCAACAACTTTGATCCAAACTCTAGATTGGCGGCAACGCAAAGTAAAATTCATCACTGCGTCAGAACCTGGACTCCACGATGAAGTTCTGTTAAAACTCATTCCTCTCATTGGTGGCGAACATTTGCTTTCCTGCCTCCCTTACGAATAAAATAATGACCATCATCCCCGCCTCTTAATAATGAAAACTACCCAAAGCGGGGAAATCAGCCCAAGTTTATTGCTCTGTTATTTACCGTGCTTAACAGACTCAACGGAAGATTCAATATATCGTTCTTCGGGACGGAAAACAGTAACCAGACGGAAAATCAAACTCATACCGATACCAACAATCGTTGCCAGCGCCATGCCTTTAAGTTCAGCAACACCGATATTAATTTTCGCCCCACTAACGCCGATGATAAGAATCACGGAAGTCAGGATAAGATTTTGTGCTTTGTTGTAATCCACCTTGGAATCAATCAACACCCGAATACCTGATGCACCAATCACTCCATAAAGCAACAGCGAGACACCGCCCATGACCGGAACCGGCACAGCCTGAATTGCCGCCGCCAGTTTACCGACACAGGAGAGCAAAATCGCCAGTATCGCAGCGCCGCCAATAACCCAGGTACTGTAAACCTTGGTAATTGCCATGACACCAATATTCTCACCATAAGTCGTATTCGGTGTTGCACCAAAGAAACCGGAAATCACGGTTGATAACCCATTGGCGAACATAGAACGATGCAACCCCGGCTCTTTTAACAAATCTTTCTTCACAATATTCGCCGTTACCACTAAGTGACCAACATGCTCAGCGATAACAACCAACGCCGCAGGCAAGATCGTCATAATAGCGAACCATTCAAAACGTGGTGTATAAAAAGTTGGCAATGCGAACCACGGCGCTTCACGTACCGGTGTCAGGTCAACTACCCCCATCAGGAATGCCAACGCATAACCTACCAATACGCCAATTAGAATTGGGATGATAGCCAGGAATCCACGGAACATCACTGAACCAAGGACAGTTACCGCCAGCGTTACCAGAGAAATTGTCAATGTTGTTGGATCAATTTCAGTACCTTCCGCCGGACGCAAACCCGCCATATCAGCCGCAACACCCGCAAGTTCCAGACCGATAACAGCAACAATCGCCCCCATTGCCGCAGGCGGGAACAGCGCATTAATCCAACTTCGCCCTGCGACCTTGACAATCAGTGAAACCAGACAAAACAACACACCGCATAGAATAAACCCTCCCAGAGCCAACTCATATCCCAGAGGCAACAACAATAAGACCGGTGAAATAAAAGCAAAACTCGATCCCAAATATGCCGGAACCTTTCCCTTACAAATCACCAGATACAACAATGTACCGATACCGTTAAACAGCAAAATTGTCGCCGGGTTGACTTTAAACAAAATCGGCACCAATACCGTCGCACCAAACATAGCAAAAAGATGTTGGAAGCTGAGTGGAATGGTCTGTAAAAAAGGAGGCCGCTCATCTACTCCAATCGTACGACGGGTCATCTTAATTTATCCTCTTAATATTCTTGCGTTAGAACCAAAAAAAAGCCGACTCAAAAGTCGGCCAACTTATTATTTCGTACCAAATATCTTATCGCCTGCATCCCCCAGGCCAGGCACAATGTATCCCTGTTCATTGAGCCTCTCATCAATAGACGCTGTATACAGTTCCACATCAGGATGGGCTTTTTCCAACGCGGCAATACCTTCAGGAGCAGCGACCAAAACCAGAACTTTAATTGACTGGCAGCCGGCTTTTTTCAGCAAATCGATAGTTGCAATCATGGAGCCACCGGTTGCCAACATAGGGTCAACCACCAGCGCCATACGTTCATCAATATTGGAGGCCAGTTTCTGAAAATAAGGGACAGGTTCTAAGGTTTCTTCATTACGATAAACCCCTACGACGCTGATCCGGGCACTGGGAACATTCTCCAGTACACCATCCATCATCCCCAACCCTGCACGCAGAATAGGTACGACAGTTATTTTTTTACCTTTAATCTGCTCAACTGCCACTGGACCACACCAGCCATCAATAGTGACTTTCTCAGTTTCTAAATCAGCAGTTGCTTCATAAGTCAGAAGGCTTCCAACTTCTGCGGCCAGTTCACGAAAGCGTTTGGTGCTGATATCATGCGCTCGCATCAGGCCGAGTTTATGTTTAACAAGTGGGTGATTCACCTCAACGATCTTCATGGACCTCTCCTACTGTATGTCATGTCGCCAGCAGACAAAAAAACCGCGAGATTATACCCTCTTTTACCCATAACACCACTACCAATCCGTTGATTTTCATCAAACATAGCCCTACTAGCGAGAATTCCGATCCTAAACAAGGGTCTCGCAAACGTTTGCTTAGACTGTTAGAATTGTTACTATTCTGTCTTAATTTATCAAACGCAACCGCCTTGGGGGCTTCGAGTGACCAACAAAACCTCTCTTAGTTATAAAGATGCTGGTGTCGATATTGACGCCGGTAATGCCTTAGTCAACCGTATTAAAGGTGTTGTAAAACAGACCCGTCGCCCAGAAGTTATGGGTGGTTTAGGCGGGTTTGGCGCTTTATGTGCATTACCACAAAAATACCGCGAACCAATTTTGGTTTCTGGTACTGATGGCGTCGGCACCAAGTTACGTCTGGCAATGGATCTCAAACGCCATGACACCATCGGCATTGACTTAGTTGCAATGTGCGTTAATGACTTGGTTGTTCAAGGTGCAGAACCCCTGTTTTTCCTCGATTACTATGCAACCGGGAAACTGGATGTTGATACTGCCGCCAGCGTTATCACCGGTATCGCGGAAGGCTGCCAATTATCCGGCTGTGCTCTGGTTGGCGGAGAAACCGCAGAAATGCCGGGGATGTACCACGGTGAAGATTATGATGTTGCCGGTTTCTGCGTTGGCGTGGTTGAAAAATCAGAAATCATCGATGGCAGTAAAGTTCAGGCGGGTGATGCCTTGATTGCCCTCGCTGCCAGTGGTCCTCACTCAAACGGCTATTCTCTGATACGCAAAATTCTGGCCGTCAGCAACACAGATCCAGAAGCAACCGAGCTTGAAGGTAAATCGCTGGCAGATCACCTACTCGCGCCGACAAAAATTTATGTGAAATCCCTTTTATCCTTGATTGAACACGTTGATGTTCACGCTATTGCTCATCTAACCGGTGGCGGTTTCTGGGAAAATATTCCGCGTGTCCTGCCTGAAAATACCCAAGCACAGATTAACGAATCCAGTTGGCAATGGCCGGCCATATTTAACTGGCTGCAACAGACAGGCAATGTCAGCCATCATGAAATGTACCGTACATTCAATTGTGGTGTCGGGATGGTGATTGCATTACCACCAACAGCCGTTGAACAGGCGATTGAATTACTCACTGCCGCCGGTGAGAAGGCCTGGCATATCGGCTCTATCGCGACACTAAAAGAGGGTGAACAACAGGTTGTCATGCAATGAAAAATATCGTTGTACTCATCTCTGGCAGCGGCAGCAATCTCCAGGCGGTGATTGACGCCTGCCAGCAGAACAGAATCAATGGGCAAGTTTGCGCAGTATTTAGTAATACAGCAAATGCTTACGGTCTGTTACGTGCCAAACAGGCGGATATTCCCGCTCATGTTGTTAGCCCCAAAAACTATGCAGATCGTCAGACTTATGATGAAGCGCTGAAGCACGCCATTGATCAATATCAACCAGATTTGGTGGTCCTCGCGGGTTATATGCGTATTCTGACGCCAGATTTTGTTCAGCACTACCTTGGCCGCTTGTTAAACATTCACCCTTCTCTGTTACCAAAATATCCTGGTCTGCATACTCACCGCAAAGCGATAGAAAATGGTGATACAGAACACGGCACTTCCGTCCACTTTGTAACAGAAGAGTTGGATGGCGGTCCGGTGATCTTGCAAGCTAAAGTTCCTATTTTTGCCGGTGATCAGGAAAATGAGGTTGTTAAACGGGTTCAGACTCAGGAACACAGCATCTATCCGTTAGTTATCAACTGGTTTGTTGAAGAGCGCCTAAGTATGGTTAATGGCAAAGCGTATCTGGATGGAAAGATCCTCCCTCCAGAAGGCTATGCCGCAGAATAATCTATTTATACCCTATGGATTTCAAGATGGATCGCGGTGGCAAGGGAGCGAATCCCTGGGAGCATAGATAACTATGTGACCGGGGTGTGCAGCCAACAAAGAGGCAACTTGAAAGATGACGGGTATATTAACGGCTAATTACAGTGCTGTGGTAACATACCCGGCACTGCGAACTATTATTAATTATGTCCCTTTTTTACTAAAAACACTGAGGTGTCAAATGTCTGGTGGTTCTCATACTCCACCTGTTAGGTTACGTCCCCTTGAGCGGGAAGATCTCCCTTTTGTCCATCAATTAGATAACAATGCCAGCGTCATGCGTTACTGGTTCGAAGAACCTTATGAAGCTTTCGTTGAACTATGCGATCTCTATGACAAACATATTCACGACCAGAGCGAACGCCGGTTTATTATCGAAGGTTCTGACGCTAAAGCTGGTTTAGTTGAATTAGTCGAAATCGACTATATCCACCGCCGGTCAGAATTTCAGATTATTATCGATCCCGCATATCAGGGCCAAGGTCATGCAACCAAAGCGGCAAAACTAGCAATGGAATATGCATTTTCCGTACTTAATCTGTATAAACTCTACCTGATTGTTGATAAAGAGAACGCCAAAGCCATTCATATCTATAGTAAGCTAGGTTTCTACACTGAGGGCGAATTAATAGACGAATTTTTTATTAATGGCAGTTACCGCACCGCTATTCGTATGTGCGTTTTCCAACATCAATATTTTGCATCCAAGGAAGATGAAAAAATGCGTCAGCCATTACAGACAAAAATATAGCGACAAGCGACGCCCTGTCGTATTCAAAGTTTTAATACTTTTACCTTATACACCTGGAGTAACAATGTCCCAAGACAGGCTCTATACCGAGAAAGAACTCAGTTGGTTATCATTCAACGAACGTGTGCTTCAAGAAGCAGCGGATAAGAGCAATCCATTAATAGAGCGGATGCGGTTCCTTGGTATTTACTCCAATAATCTGGATGAATTTTACAAAGTCCGTTTTGCTGATGTGAAACGGCGGATATTAATTAATGAAGAACGAGGATCGGCCACCAGCGCTCGAAATGTACTGAAAAAAATTCAGGCTAAAGTGGCCAAAACCGATCAAGAATTTGATGTGCTCTATAATGAGTTACTACTAGAAATCGCTCGTAATCAAATATTTCTAATCAATGAACGACAAATTTCACCAAATCAACAAATCTGGTTACGCCAATATTTTCGTCAACATCTGCGGCCACACACTACACCAATCTTAATCAATCCAGAAACCAACCTGGTTGAATTTCTGAAAGATGACTACACTTATCTGGCAGTTGAAATTGTCCACGGCCAGAACATTCAATATGCACTATTGGAAATTCCGTCAGATAAGGTACCACGTTTTGTTAACTTGCCGCCTGAAATGCCACACCGCCGCAAGTCAATGATCCTGCTAGACAATATTATGCGTTATTGTCTTGATGAAATTTTTAAAGGCTTTTTCGATTATGATTCACTGAACGCCTATTCAATGAAAATGACCCGTGATTCTGAATATGATTTAGCAACAGAGATGGAATCAAGCTTGCTCGAACTAATGTCATCCACGTTGAAACAACGGCTGACAGCGGAACCAGTAAGATTCGTTTATCAGCGAGAAATGCCAGATGAAATGGTGGAATTACTGCGTAGCAAACTTGGCTTATCAAATGATGACTCAGTGATTGCTGGCGGACGCTATCACAATTTTAAAGATTTCATTAAATTCCCCAATGAGGGGAAGAGAAATCTACTCAACAAACCTTTGCCGAGATTACGACATACCTGGTTTGATAATTTCCGCAATGGTTTTGATGCGATTCGTGAACAAGATGTGCTGCTCTATTATCCCTATCACACCTTTGAACATGTGCTGGAATTATTGCGTCAGGCTTCTTTCGATCCAAGTGTCCTTTCCATCAAGATCAATATCTATCGAGTAGCAAAAGACTCCCGTATTATTGATTCTATGATCCATGCGGCCCATAACGGTAAAAAAGTGACCGTTGTGGTTGAATTACAGGCCCGATTTGATGAAGAAGCCAATATTCATTGGGCCAAACGGCTAACCGAAGCGGGTGTACATGTTATTTTCTCTGCACCGGGGCTAAAAATTCACGCAAAGCTGTTCCTTATTTCCCGTCTGGAAGGTGAAGAAATTGTTCGCTATGCCCATATTGGTACGGGTAATTTCAATGAAAAAACAGCTCGCCTCTACACCGACTATTCCTTGCTGACAGCCAATCCGCAAATTACTAACGAAGTGCGCCGGGTATTCAACTTCATTGAAAATCCCTACCGTCCGGTTAAATTTGAAAACCTGATGGTTTCGCCACAAAATTCCCGCGCGATGCTTAACCAGCTTATTTCACAGGAAATTGCCAACGCCCAAGCAAATAAGCCCGCAGGCATTACGTTAAAGATTAATAATCTGGTTGATAAAGAGCTGGTGGACCGCTTATACGACGCTTCAGAAGCGGGGGTAAAAATACGTCTACTGATACGCGGTATGTGTTCACTGGTGCCCAATCAGCCAGGGTTTAGCGAAAATATTCAGATCATCAGTATCGTTGACCGTTTCCTCGAACATGACCGGGTTTACGTATTCACTAATGACGGGGATGAAAAAGTCTTTCTTTCATCTGCCGATTGGATGACCCGTAATATCGACTATCGAATTGAAGTTGCGGTTTGCCTACTCGATCCACAATTAAAACAACGGGTACTGGATATTCTCGAATTACAATTCAATGATACGGTAAAAGCCCGCTACGTTGATAAAGAACTGAACAATAGTTATGTGCCACGAGGTAACAAGCGGAAAATCCGGGCACAACTGGCTATTTATGACTATATAAAAGCCCTCGAACAACCTGAACCAAGAGCTTAATCTATGCCGCTAACACACGACAAGCCAACACCCAGACCAATAGAAATTGCGGCTATTGATCTGGGTTCAAACAGTTTTCATATGATTATTGCACGAATTGTTAACGATGCATTTCAGATCTTGGGCCGCTTAAAACAACGCGTCCAGCTTGCCGACGGCCTTGACCACAACAATCAATTAAGCGAAGAAGCAATGGCACGCGGTTTGGCCTGTCTGGCGCTATTTGCTGAACGATTACAAGGCTTCTCCGCTGATAATGTTTGTCTGGTGGGCACTCACAGTCTACGTGAAGCCAGTAATGCAAAAGAATTTATCGAACGTGCCAAAGACGTTATCCCCTACCCAATTGAAATTATTTCTGGCCACGAAGAAGCTCGTCTAATCTATATGGGGGTAGAACATACGCAACCAGAAAAAGACCGTAAACTGGTAATTGATATTGGCGGCGGCTCCACTGAACTGGTGATTGGTGAAAACTTTGAACCATTATTAGTAGAAAGCCGCCGAATGGGATGCATTAGTTTCGCCCACCAATTTTTTCCCGATGACGAAATTAGTGCAGAAAAATTCCGCAGAGCGCGGCTTCAAGCGGCGCAAAAACTAGAAAATCTCTCATGGCAGTACCGCATCACAGGCTGGAACTCAGCACTTGGCGCATCAGGAACAATTAAAGCGGTGTATGAAGTACTAGTCGCAATGGGAGAAAAAGACGGATTAATCACCCCTGAACGATTGGAGATATTAGTCAAAGAAATACTCAAATTCAAAAAGTTAAAAGCCTTTGACCTACCTGGATTATCAGACGATCGTAAACATTTTTTTATCCCTGGCTTGGCTATCTTATGCGGTATATTCGATGCCTTGCACATAAAAACGCTACAACTCTCAGACGGTGCGCTACGTGAAGGTGTTTTGTATGAAATGGAAGGCCGTTTCCGTCATCAAGATATTCGCCAGAGAACAGCCAAGAGCTTAGCTGAACACTATAATATCGACAGAGAACAGGCCAAGCGCGTACTTAATACGACTGAAACACTTTACCAACAATGGGCAATGCAGAATCCCAAACTGGTGCAACCTCAACTCGAAGCGATTTTACACTGGGCAGCAATGCTACATGAAGTTGGATTAAGTATTAACTTAAGCGGATTACAACGACACTCTGCCTATATTCTGCAAAACACCAACTTACCCGGCTTTAATCAGGAACAACAATTACTACTGGCAACCTTGGTTCGCTGTCATCGTAAAACAATAAAACTGGATGATTTACCACGATTCAATTTGTTCAAAAAAAAACAGTATCTGCCACTAATTCAAATCCTACGTCTGGCGACGTTACTCAATAATCAGCGACAATCCACAACCATTCCTGAATCACTCAGACTGGTTACTGATGATAGTCATTGGGCGCTCTACCTGCCTTACAATTATTTATCAGAAAACACCCTGATGCAGCTTGATCTGGAAAAAGAGCAAGGTTACTGGCATAACGTTACGGGTTGGCAACTAGAAATAGCCGAGGAATCAATATAACGATTTCAGACCATGAAAAAAAAGAAGCGATCTCAAATAACTAAACTGATTTTACTTATTAGCTTTCTCATTTTATTTGGCCGTTTCATTTACTCATCCATAGCGGCATTAGAACATCATCAGCAAAATAAAAAGGTCATAATAGAGAAAAGTGAAAATCATCAAATGAAATAATCAACTTAGCACTGATCATCATTAATCAGTATCATTACCTCACTGTTTCCCCGAAAAATTCGGGGAAACAAACTGTCATAATTTCAAAAGAATAACCCCCGCTATTATTACCACAATGCCAATCCACTGAATTCGGCTCAACCGCTCTCCGCGACTAAACAACCACCTACTAAAGTAGGTGGTTGTTTAGTTTTTGATGAACTTTTACTTTTCGATGAAACAGTAAAAGGTGTTTTTTTAAACCCTGCGGAGATGAAATAAGGGGTATCAGCATCTATCCTGATATCATTTACCATCCCCTCACCACGATAAAAAACAAATGCATCAGCGACAAATGGATAAACTCTTTCCGATTCTGGTGATATAAAACTTTTAATATCACAAACAAAGTCCACTAAGTATTTGACCATATTAATCCCAGAGGTCATGAAAATCTGTTGAGCCGCTCTGGCACCCGCTATGCGTAAATTGATTTCAACTAATACAGGCCCATGAGAGGTATAAATAAATTCTACATTTATTGCGCCACCTCGTAATCCCAAAACAGTTATCCACTCTTTAATAAGCTTACAAACCATTATAAACTCAAATTCAGGCAGCTCAGCAGGATGAGATAAACCTATCATACACAGGTCATCATCAGGAAAAACAAAAATTCTATTGATACCAATTACATGCCATTCATCATAACTATAAATTAATTCCGCGCCATAAAAATTTCCTTGCAGGAACTCTTCTATCAAGAACTCCTCATTAACTTTACCGAGCATTGACATTGTGCCATTAGATGAAATTTCTGAAATCACATAGTGGTAATCATCTAGAGATTTACAAAATAGTAGAATAAACAATGCAGCGATTATGAGATAAAAATAAGATTTTTTATTTTCATTACTTAACATCAAATTGAAATTCAATATCTTTCTTTAAAAAATCATAATCAATAATTTCAATTCTCTTATTCTTTGATACAATTACTCCTTTTCCATTCAAACTCTTAATAACTCTATTTAATTGCCTGACTGAAACACCTAAAACAGATATTAAATAGCAAGTTAGGATAAGCAATCAACGTTATTTATTCGCTTTACCTCTTTCAAGCTATATGTAAATACAAGTAAAAAAATATATTTATATTGATTATATTTTACATACATTTTATAACCAATCTAAATACTCTCAAAAATTAGGAGATACAATCTAACAACCGCAAAGGAAATGAAGGTAACAAAGGCAGCATCATTTGCATAATTTCTGGAGCCGTCTCGAAAAAACTGACAAAAAACGCCTTAATTTACCTTAAAAAGTGCTTCCTTGACATATTTTCCACATTTTCTCCATTTTTTAGCCTATCCTCACTGTCTAAACTAATAACATGTGATTAAACCGATATTTCAGTCGGACATAATCAAGCAATACCCTAGCCTTGTGTTTGAGAGAATGTCGAAGAAATGAATCAAGAAATGAATCAAAAGAATAAACGCCGTACCCTCCTTTTCCGTGTAGCACTGGTCTCTGTTGCCATCGCTGCCGCTATATTTTTCTGGTACCAACTTAAAATCCCTCAACAACCCAGTCCATCTGATCACCCCTCTGGTTTAAGGCATCCCCCGTTACCCCCAGTACAGGTTGCCACAGCAAAAGAGCAGGCAGTCCCTCGCTTTCTAACTGGGCTTGGCACCATTCAGGCAGCCAATACCGCCACGGTAACCAGCCGGGTTGAAGGTCAGCTTATCGCTTTGCATTTCCAGGAAGGTCAACAAATTACACAAGGGGATTTACTGGCAGAAATTGATCCACGTCCTTTTCAAGTTCAGTTAGCACAAGCCAAAGGCCAACTTGCTAAAGATGAAGCAATATTGGCGAATGCCCGCCAAGATCTCAATCGCTACCAGAAATTGGCAAATACTCACCTGATTTCCCAACAAGAAATGGATAATCAACGTGCACTTGTCCGCCAACACGAGGCCAGTCTGAAAGTTGATCAAGCAGCAATTGATAGCGTAAAACTTCAACTCACTTACAGTCGTATTACGGCCCCTATTTCCGGTAAAGTGGGTTTGAAACAGATCGATGTAGGGAATTTTATCTCCAGTGGCAACAACTCTCCTATTGTGGTTATCACCCAAACCGATCCGGTAGATGTGCTATTTTCACTCCCTGAAAACGATATCAATGCTGTTTTGCAAGCTCAGAAAGCGAATCATGACGTCGTTGTCAGTGCCTGGGATCGTAATAACCAGCAACAACTTGCCGAAGGAAAACTGTTGAGCATTGATAATCAAATTGATGCCGCTACCGGCACAATTAAGCTGAAAGCCCGTTTTTCCAATCAAGATAGCACCTTATTCCCAAATCAGTTTGTTAATGTCCATATAAAAGTCGATACACTGGAAAACGCAGTGGTGATCCCAAATGCTGCCCTGCAAATGGGTAATGAAGGGAATTTTGTCTGGATGTTAGGCAAAGAAAATAAAGTCAGTAAACATCTGGTCACGGTCAAATTGCAGGATACAAAACGTGTTGTTATCAGTACTGGCTTGGCAGCAGGTGATAAAGTGGTCACTGATGGCATCGATCGCCTGACAGACGGCGCTAAGGTGGATATTGTTACCCCGATGGTAAATAAACCTCAGCCACAAAAACACGACAAAACGGAGAACTCCTGATGCAGGTAAGTTCCCCAACCCCAGGAGGCGGGCCATCACGCCTGTTCATCTTGCGACCTGTTGCCACCACGCTGTTTATGGCAGCAATCTTGCTGGCAGGCATTATTGGCTATCGCATGTTGCCCGTGTCTGCGCTACCGGAAGTGGACTACCCCACCATTCAGGTTGTCACACTCTACCCCGGCGCAAGCCCTGATGTGATGACTTCCACAGTCACCGCACCACTGGAACACCAACTCGGGCAGATGTCCGGTCTTAAACAGATGGCATCCCAAAGTTCCGGCGGGGCTTCCGTTATCACATTGCAATTCCAATTGACTTTGCCGTTAGATGTCGCCGAACAAGAAGTACAGGCGGCCATTAATGCCGCCAGTAATTTACTGCCAAATGACCTTCCTTACCCTCCCATTTATAGTAAGGTTAACCCCGCTGATCCGCCTATTTTAATGCTGGCAGTCACCTCCGATGCAATGCCAATGACACAGATTCAAGATATGGTGGCAACCCGTATCGCTCAGAAAATCTCGCAGGTCAACGGTGTAGGGCTGGTGACACTCGCCGGTGGTCAGCGACCAGCAGTCAGAGTGAAACTAAACGCTCAAGCGGTCGCCGCACAGGGATTGGATAGCGAAACGATCCGTACTGCAATCAACAATGCTAACGTTAATTCCGCCAAAGGCAGCCTTGATGGTCCGACTCGCTCTGTCACGCTTTCGGCCAACGATCAAATGAAGTCAGTAAGTGATTACCGCAAACTGATCATTGCCTATAAAAATGGCTCACCGGTACGGTTACAAGATGTCGCAACCATTGAGCAAGGCGCTGAAAACACCAAACTAGGCGCATGGTCAAATAACAAGCAAGCCATTGTGATTAATGTTCAGCGCCAGCCCGGTGCCAATGTCATTGAAACTACAGATAAAATTCGTCAGATGTTGCCGGAACTCATCAGCAGCTTGCCAAAATTTGTCGATATGAAAATCCTGACTGACCGCACGACAACCATTCGTGCTTCTGTGAAAGATGTTCAGTTTGAGCTGTTACTGGCAATTGCACTGGTTGTTATGGTGATTTACCTGTTTTTACGTAACGGTATTGCAACACTCATCCCCAGTATCGCCGTTCCTCTTTCACTGATTGGTACATTCGCAGTGATGTATTTCTGCGGCTTTTCCGTCAATAACCTGACCCTAATGGCACTCACCATTGCTACCGGTTTTGTCGTAGACGATGCCATTGTGGTCATTGAAAATATCTCTCGTTATATAGAACAAGGCGAGAAACCGATGGCAGCAGCATTAAAAGGTGCGGGTGAAATCGGTTTTACCATTATCTCCCTGACTTTTTCTTTGATTGCGGTGCTAATCCCGCTGCTTTTTATGGGCGATATCGTTGGCCGCCTGTTTCGTGAGTTTGCGATTACCCTGGCCGTGGCAATTCTGATTTCAGCCATTGTCTCACTGACATTAACCCCCATGATGTGCGCTCGAATACTGAAACCGGAATCACAGATAAAACACAATCGTTTTGAACAAACCAGTGAACGCTTTTTTGAACAAATAATTGCCGGTTATGCCGTATGGCTAAAAAGAGCACTGAACCACCCGTGGATCACATTTGGCATCGCCCTAAGTACATTAGCGCTCACTGCCCTGCTCTATCTGATGATTCCAAAAGGATTTTTTCCATCGCAAGATAATGGGCTGATTCAGGGAACACTAGAAGCGCCGCAATCCATTTCTTTTACTGCAATGGTGGATAAACAACAGCAAGTCTCATCTTTATTACTACAAGACCCGGCAGTAGAAAATATCACCACCTTTGTCGGTGTTGATGGCAGTAACCCAACATTGAATAACGGGCGACTGCAAATCACACTAAAACCACTGAATCAGCGTGATGATAGAATCGTTGACATTATTCCGCGTTTGCAGGAAAAAGTTACCGCTATACCCGGCATAAAGCTCTATCTGCAACCGATGCAGGATTTAACGATTGACACTCAGGTTACCCGTACCCAATACCAATTCACTTTGCAGGCAACCTCTCTGGATGAATTAAGTATCTGGGTGCCAAAATTGTTGGCTGAACTAAAGCAGAAAGCAGAACTAGTTGATATCAGCAGTGATTGGCAAGATCAGGGACTAATCGCTTACGTTAAAGTAGACCGAGACACTGCCAGCCGATTAGGTATCTCAATGGCCGCTATAGATAACGCACTCTACAACGCATTCGGCCAGCGGCTAATTTCAACCATTTATACCCAGGCTAATCAGTATCGGATCATCTTGGAACATGATATGACATCGACTCCAGGGCTGGCAGCATTTGACAACATCCGCCTGAACGGAACTGACGGCCATGTCGTACCTCTCAAGGCTATTGCGACTCTTGAACAAAAATTTGGTCCACTGGCAATCAATCATCTCGCTCAATTTCCCTCAGCAACATTTTCTTTCAACGTTGCCAAGGATGCTTCTCTCGAACAGGCGGTCAATGCTGTTAGTGATGCGGCACAATTGATCAAAATGCCCAAAGACATTTCCACCCAATTCCAAGGAACAACACTGGCATTTGAAAGCGCACTGGGCAATACATTGTGGCTAATCGCGGCTGCCATTATCGCGATGTATATCGTGCTAGGCATACTGTATGAAAGCTTTATCCATCCGGTGACAATCCTCTCCACGTTGCCGACAGCGGGAGTGGGTGCACTATTGGCGCTGATGATGGCAGGTCACGAACTAGATGTCATCGCGATCATTGGCATTATCTTGTTGATAGGTATTGTGAAAAAAAATGCCATCATGATGATCGATTTTGCGCTGGCGGCAGAACGTGAACAGGGATTATCACCTTACGAAGCCATTTATCAAGCCTGTTTATTGCGTTTCCGCCCGATTCTGATGACCACAATGGCAGCATTACTTGGGGCACTTCCCTTGATGCTCAGCACCGGTGTAGGCGCTGAATTACGCCGGCCGCTGGGCATCTGTATGGTCGGTGGATTGATTATGAGCCAGATCCTGACGTTGTTTACTACGCCGGTGATCTATTTACTGTTTGACCGATTGGCACATTATCGCCGCAATCGTCGGTTCTCAGTCCCAGACACTTCATCTATTGACCATCAGGAGCCGCGGTGAAATTTTTTGCCTTATTTATCCAACGTCCTGTTGCCACCACGCTATTGAGTTTAGCCATAACCCTATGCGGGGTATTAGGATTTACCTTGTTGCCGGTTTCTCCTTTACCACAAGTAGATTTTCCGGTGATCTCCGTTTACGCCTCATTACCGGGTGCCTCACCAGAGACAATGGCCTCATCTGTCGCGACGCCACTGGAGCACGCCTTAGGTCGAATTGCTGGAGTCAATGAAATGACCTCCAGTAGTTCCCTTGGCAATACCGATATCACACTGGAATTTGACCTCAATCGTGATATTAACAGTGCAGCCCGGGATGTGCAGGCAGCACTGAGTGCCGCTCAAAGTCTGTTGCCTTCCGGTATGCCTAGCCGACCGCAATATTACAAAGTCAACCCGTCTGACGCCCCGATTATGATCCTCACATTGACTTCTGATACCTATAATCAGGGACAACTTTATGATTTTGCTTCTACTCAACTGGCTCAGAAAATCGCCCAAGTTGAAGGCGTCAGTGAAGTCTCCGTTGGCGGCAGTTCATTACCCGCAGTCAGAGTTGAATTGAACCCTGGTGCCCTGTTTCATCAGGGAGTTTCGCTAGATGCGGTACGCAAAGCTATCAGCAATGCCAATGTTCGCCGTCCACAAGGATATATGGATTCCGATCAGCAACACTGGCAAGTTCAAACTAACGATGAGCTAAAAACAGCCGAAAACTATCGCCCGATCATCGTTCACTACAACAATGGTTCACCGGTACGATTGCAGGATGTAGCAAATGTAAAAGATTCCGTTCAGAATGTCAGAGCTGCCGGAATGTCTGGCGGTGAACCGGCTATTTTGTTGATCATTCGCCGTGAGGCCGGCGCGAATATTATTGCCACAGTAAACCGTATCCGTGAACAATTGCCTGCATTACGTGAATCTATTCCCGCGAGTATTCAACTTAAAGTTTCTCAAGATCGCACCCCAACTATTCGTGCTTCATTAGCAGAAGTAGAACGTGCATTGGTGATTGCTATCGGGTTAGTCATTCTGGTGGTGTTTCTGTTTTTGCGTTCTGGTCGCGCAACATTGATCCCTGCCATCGCGGTACCGGTTTCACTCATTGGCACCTTTACCGCTATGTATCTGTGCGGTTTCAGTTTGAACAATCTTTCCTTAATGGCTCTGACAGTCGCCACAGGATTTGTGGTGGATGATGCAATTGTGGTACTGGAGAATATTTCCCGCCACCTTGAAGCAGGTATAAAACCCATGCAAGCGGCACTACGAGGTGTCCGAGAAGTGGGTTTTACAGTCCTCTCGATGAGTATTTCGTTGGTAGCAGTCTTTATCCCACTTCTGCTCATGGATGGATTAGTTGGTCGGCTATTCCGTGAATTTGCCATTACCTTAACCACCTCAATCGGTATTTCATTATTGGTTTCTCTGACGCTGACGCCGATGATGTGCGCCCATTTACTAAAATCTCAGCTTCCCAAAGCACAAAAGAAAATACGGGGATTCGGTAAAGTTTTACTGAAAATTCAACAATCTTACGGGCGCTCCCTGATGTGGGTTCTTAATCATAGCCGTTGGGTATTGTTAATTTTGACCGGCATCATTGCCTTAAATATTTGGCTCTATATCAATATCCCCAAAACTTTCTTCCCGGAGCAAGATACCGGTCGGTTGCTAGGGTTTGTTCGGGCAGATCAAAGTATCTCTTTCCAATCCATGCGTGAAAAAATGAAAAATTTCATACAGGCAATCAATGCAGATCCTACCGTAGACAGCGTTATCGGTTTTACCGGTGGTGGGCGGGTAAATAATGGCTTTATATTTATCTCTCTAAAACCATTAAAAGAGCGTTCAGAAAGTGCTGAACAGGTTATTTCACGCCTGAGAATTAAACTTGCCAATGAACCGGGGGCAAATCTGTATCTCATTCCAGTACAGGATATTAGGGCTGGCGGTCGCCAAGCTAATGCTAGCTATCAATTTACATTGCTGGCAGATGACCTGAATGATCTTCGCAAATGGGAACCTGTTATCCGTAAAGCATTAGGGCAATTGCCCCAACTGACCGACGTGAATTCGGATAAAGAGGATAAAGGGGCTGAAATGGCAATAATCTATGACCGCGATACCATGTCTCGTCTGGGGATTAATGTCAGTGAAGCCAATAGTCTACTGAATAATGCTTTTGGTCAGCGACAAATATCCACCACTTATCAACCACTTAATCAATACAAGGTTGTGATGGAAGTTGCACCAGAATATACGCAAGATGTCAGCGCACTGGAAAAAATGTTTGTGATTAATAATCAAGGAAAAGCCATTCCGCTCTCCTATTTTGCCCATTGGCAACCAGCGAACGCGCCGCTAAGTGTCAATCATCAAGGGCTTTCTGCTGCTTCAACCATTGCTTTTAATGTACCGGAAGGCTATACCCTCTCTGATGCTGTCAATGCGATTGAAAAAACCATGACTGAACTCAGTGTACCCTCAACGGTTCGCGGCACTTTTGCTGGTACCGCCCAGATTTTCCAGGAAACCCAGAAATCCCAATTATTTTTGATTCTGGCCGCCATTATTACCGTCTATCTGGTGCTAGGGATATTGTATGAAAGTTATATCCATCCACTAACCATTCTCTCTACCCTGCCTTCTGCCGGCATTGGTGCCCTACTGGCATTAGAACTGTTTGACACACCATTCAGCTTGATAGCGTTAATAGGCATCATGTTATTAATTGGTATCGTGAAAAAGAACGCCATTATTATGGTGGATTTTGCTATTGAAGCTCAGCGTAACGGTAATATCCGCGCCCGTGATGCGATATTCCAAGCCAGCCTGTTACGTTTCCGTCCGATTCTGATGACCACACTGGCCGCCTTGTTTGGTGCCTTGCCACTGGTTTTGAGTAATGGCGACGGCGCGGAATTACGCCAACCGTTAGGAATAACCATTGTAGGTGGTTTGGTCATGAGCCAGCTTTTAACGCTATATACCACACCCGTGGTCTATCTCTGTTTTGATCGACTAAGGGAAAAGTGGCAACAACGGCGTACCGCCAGACAAGTTATGGAGCCATCATGAAACTAGGCATCAGTGGTAAACTGTTTATGGCCATCTTCGCCACTTGTATGCTGGTAGTCGTCACCATGCACTGGGGCGTAAGAAGCAGCTTCCAGCATGGTTTTATTGGTTATATAAAACAAAATATCCAGTTACGTACCGCTATGTTAGCCGAAGCACTGGCTGAACAATATCAACAATATGGTAGCTGGAAATTCTTAAAGAAGAATGACCGGATAATTTTTCAAATCATTCGCACCATTGAACAAACCAGTAAAAGCTACCAAGGTCCACCACCTCGCGGATGGCGAACTCAATTTTGGGTGGTGGACAGTGACATGAAACTACTGGTTGGTCATGAAGGTAGAATCCCGGCAGAGACCTATCGCAAACCGATCCTCTATCATCATCAAGTCGTTGGCTGGGTCATTGTCAGCACATCAGATAAAATTACCCGTCAAGCTGATATCAGTTTTGATCGCCAACAACAACTGACAAGTTGGATCATTGCCGGTTTATCTATCTTGCTGGCAATCATAGCCACACTATTATTATCCCGTGGTATGTTAAAACCCGTTAAACGTTTGGTTGAAGGAACGCATAAACTGGCAGCAGGCGATTTCAGTGCCCGAGTCACACCATCAAGTAAAGATGAAATTGGTCAGCTTTCCCACAATTTTAACCAGCTCGCCGGTACCTTGGAAAAAAACGAACAGATGCGTCGCGATTACATGGCAGACATTTCCCATGAACTGCGCACTCCCCTTTCTATATTGCGCGGTGAATTGGAGGCATTACAGGATGGTGTGCATAAACCCACCCCAGAAACACTCAATTCGTTATTAGCTGAAATTACCACATTGACCAAACTGGTTGATGATCTACACCAACTATCTTTATCCGATCGCGGGGCACTGGCATACCGGAAAGAACTTATCAATATCAGTGAGTTAATTCAGGCTGCTACCGCATCTTATCGTGGACGTTTCCTTGATAAGCAAATCCAAATAGATATCAAACTTCCTGAAACCATGATGGTATTTGCTGACCCAAGCAGATTGACTCAGCTATTTCATAATTTACTGGAAAACAGTCTTCGCTATACCGCTGATAATGGAAAATTAATCGTTAAAGGTTGTTCTAACGATAACCACTTCATTATGAATTGGGAAGACAGTAAGCCCGGCCTGTCACCAGAGCAATGCCAACGGGTTTTTGAACGATTCTACCGTAGTGAATCCTCACGAAACCGTGCCAGTGGTGGATCAGGGCTTGGGTTAGCTATTTGCTATAACATAGTTGAAGCACATAGCGGTACAATCCATGCAGAACCCTCATCTTTAGGTGGCCTGAGAATTATCGTAGAATTGCCGCTAACTAAATCCCTCGACGGCGAAACGTTATGAGTACGGAATTTGAACAATATACTGTTTTGATTGTTGAAGATGAGCCAAAGCTTGGTCAGTTGCTAGTTGATTACCTGCGGGCGGCTGATTACAAAACCCAATGGCTATTGCGGGGTGATGAAGCTGTCTCCCATGTCCAACAACACAATCCAGATATTATTTTGCTAGATCTGATGCTTCCAGGCTGCGATGGTATATCTATCTGTCGGGACATTCGCCGCTTCTCTGACGTACCAATTATTATGGTTACCGCCAAAACAGAAGAAATTGACCGTTTACTTGGATTGGAAATCGGGGCAGATGATTATATTTGTAAACCTTATAGTCCGCGTGAAATTGTCGCGCGAGTTAAAACGATTCTTCGTCGCTGTTACCGACCACAAGATATTGTTAAGCAAAGCGATCTGCAAATTGACGAGGCCTGTTTTCAAGCACGTTACTGCGATAAAATATTGGATTTGACCCCAGTTGAATTCCGGTTATTAAAAACGATGGCAAGTCGCCCAGGGCAAGTATTTTCCCGCGATAAGCTACTGAATAATCTGTATGACGATCACCGAATCGTGACAGACCGTACTATTGACAGCCACATTAAAAATTTACGCCGTAAATTGGAACAATTGGACAACAGTAAAACATTCATTCGTTCTATTTATGGACTTGGTTACCGATGGGAAGCAGATATATGCCGTTTGTTATAACTGTCACACTTTAACTGAATTAAATTTCTCTCAACCTTTCACCGGTCAGAAATTCAGCTATATTAAAAATACTTACTTTAATTGGAGGAATTTCTTATGGCTATAGGTCATTATGATCTTAAAAGAACAAAAAACAAGCAGTATTACTTCAATTTAAAAGCATCAAATGGTGAAGTTATCCTTACCAGTGAGATGTACACCACCAAGGCAGCAGCGAATAAAGGAATTCGTTCTGTCCAAGCAAATTCACCGGCAGAAAAAAACTTCGAAATCAGAGAAAACAAATCTGGCAAGTCCTATTTCGTGCTGAAAGCGAGAAACTATCAAGTTATCGGCATCAGCGAATCTTTCGATAACGAAGTCGCGGTCAAAAAAGGCATTCAATCTGCGATTAAACATGGTTCTAGCGACAATGTTCGAGATCTGACAAAGTCAGAATGATATTTTTTCATAATAAACCGCACCTTATCAGTTGAAAGTTACTGTCAATTGATAAGGCGCTTTTCATCGATCAATAGAACCGAACATTTCATGCTAATAAATTTGTATCCCCAACAAATTAAGCGTTAGAATCCCCCGCCTTATCCTTACTTTTTATAGTGAAAACTAATCTCAACTCAAATCGAGAATTTTTTAACCATGTTTACTCCAGAATTACTCTCCCCTGCCGGTTCGCTGAAAAATATGCGCTATGCTTTTGCCTATGGCGCAGACGCTGTATATGCTGGTCAACCACGTTACAGCCTGCGCGTTCGTAATAATGAATTTAATCACGAAAACCTGGCACTCGGCATTAAAGAAGCTCATGAGCTTGGTAAACGCTTTTACGTTGTGGTCAATATTGCTCCTCACAATGCCAAACTGAAAACTTTTATCCGTGATCTAAAACCAGTCATTGATATGGGACCAGACGCTCTCATTATGTCTGATCCCGGACTGATCATGATGGTTCGTGAAGCTTTTCCTGACATGGAAATTCATCTTTCCGTTCAAGCTAACGCGGTTAACTGGGCAACAGTAAAATTTTGGCAACAAATGGGGCTGAGGCGGGTCATTCTTTCCCGTGAGCTTTCTCTGGATGAAATTAACGAGATTCACCAGCAGGTTCCCGATATGGAACTGGAAGTTTTCGTACATGGTGCATTGTGTATGGCCTATTCTGGCCGTTGCCTGTTGTCCGGCTACATTAATAAACGAGATCCCAATCAGGGAACCTGCACTAATGCCTGCCGTTGGGAATATCATGTCCAAGAAGGCAAAGAGGATGATATCGGCAATATTGTGCATATGCATGAACCTATACCGACAAAAAATATCGAGCCAACATTGGGAAAAGGCACACCAACAGATAAAGTATTTACGTTCGAAGAAGCAAAACGCCCTGGTGAATATATGTCAGCTTTCGAAGATGAGCATGGTACTTATATCATGAATTCTAAGGATTTACGCGCAGTTGAGCATGTTGAGCGATTAACTAAAATGGGCGTTCACTCTTTGAAAATCGAAGGACGGACAAAATCCTTCTATTATTGTGCTCGCACAGCACAAGTTTACCGCCGAGCCATTGATGATGCCGTTGCAGGAAAACCTTTTGATCCAACTCTGCTAACAACGTTAGAAGGACTCGCTCACCGCGGCTACACCGAAGGATTTTTACGCCGTCATACTCATGATGCTTATCAGACTTATGAATACGGTTATTCGGTATCCGATACGCAACAATTTGTTGGTGAATTTACAGGTGAACGAGTCAATGGATTAGCTGAAGTTGCTGTAAAGAATAAATTCATGATCGGAGATCATCTCGAATTAATGACGCCATCAGGCAATATCCAGTTTACATTGGAAGCAATGCAGGATAAAAAAGGCCAACCAATGGAAGTTGCGCCTGGGGATGGGTATATTGTCTATTTACCAATGCCTAAACAAATTGATATTAATTATGCCTTATTAATACGTAATCTAAATGGTATTAATTCTCAATATGCTCAAACGAACCGAGACTCAGACAAATAATCATCAATATCCCCTCTTTATGATGATATATTTCTTTTTTTAGAAACAGATCACATCAATACTATTTTATTTACCGTAGTATTGCTGGCGAAAAATAAAAAATTAAAAAAGTTTTACAGTAAGACTAGGAACCACCTCCTTGGCCGGCTCAATCTCCCTTGAGCTGGCCTTTTCTTTTTTCCTCCCAGAAATAAAATCAACAAGTTACAAAATTCATTTACATGATTAATTAAATAGATAAATTTAACTATTAAATCGATGAATATTTATATTAATCTGTTTCTTATACCTACATCTTAATAAGAGAATATTTCTACTTATTGAAATATCACACTATCTAAAGAAATGTAATTAAAATTTTCCACTGTTCAACAATTCAGGAAACTCATCATATTTAGACCAAATATTATACAATTTGATAGAATTAATCAGGTGAAAATTATGAGAACAGATAATTACAATTTACTTATTGTTAAAACTATTAGTTCAACATTTAGCTGACTATACCAACTTAACAACCAAAAATGGATTTTGATTTATATACCCACAATATGAACAAGGGGAAAATAGCCAAACCACCCCAGAACTGATAAACAACAGCGCAGTACATGTTGCGCTCCTATAAAGATGAAATTTAATCCCACGATAGGAGCTACTCAGTAAACCAAAAAACTATAAAAACGCATTTTTACACCAGATCAACATGAAAAATATCATCTAACAATAACATCAGGAGAAATTAGCTTAGCGAGTAACAGCAATAGACATTCAACCTTCATCTATCAAGCTCTCAACCTGTATCAATAGATCCAATAACTTTATAAAACATCGTTTGTAAACAAGTTACTACAGAAGAAATGTAATAAGAAACTACTCTTGGCAAATGGAATAAACCGAAATGTCACTATTGACACTAAAAACATGAGAAATTTTCCATCTGTGATAACATCAAATTATATTGATGTGTTTTCTAATCAGTTAATTAATTGATGAGTACAAGGCAAAACTAAAAATTTAGCATAATTATTATTTTATATTATTATTACTTTTACGAAAGAATAAATAACTATATTGACTGTTGCTTACAGGATTATGTAGATAAAAAACATTGATGCCAAAAATGGTTATTTATCATATATAATACCGCAACTTGGTTATAAATAAACTGACAAAATATAAAATTATTCACATGAATAATTAAAATCAATTAAATCTATATCAATAGAGAAATAAAAACATGAAAAAAATAACCTTACAAAATTCATGAAATAATAGAAAAACATATTATATCTTCGTGGAAAATTCATATAATAAAATAACCAGTTTAGCTATAAAAAGAGAAAAATATAAAGAATGACTTTATTTTTCGGTTGATTAAATTAGGAAGGAAACACAATAACTCAATATTAATCAATGAGTTATTTATTGAAAATAATAAATCCATATTAGTTTTTTCTCTAAAAGCATCCAATAATCTTATCGATCCCATCCAACAACATTGTAATATTATAAATCAATAAAAAACAATAATGAAAAAATTCACTCTTGCAAAAATAAAAATCCGCCAACATAGATAAAAACCCACAATAACAAAATTATTTCTTTTTTTTGATATTAACAAAGAAAAACAGTTAAATTTATAACCTAAAATCTATAGAGATAAAAAACGCTCAAATAAATAATAAATTTTTCCAAAATTTCGCAGAAAAAATTACATATAACCAAGCCATGATAAAAACATTTAATTTTTGAATAATAGAACCCAAGAAAACATTAACAAAATCAATAAAGAAGAGCAATTTAACTATGTTTAACTATATTTAACCACATTTAACCATATTGATATTTAAATTTATCAATACTAAATCAATATCGATGTTATAAATACAGTAAATAATTTATTCTTTATCAGTATTAAATCTCATACACCTATTTATCTTATCCTAGAAAATTGTTTGTTAGCAAACGATAAGAATTACGAGAATACATAATCCAGCACATAAAGATCTTATGCTTTCGCCTCCATATTCCTTAAAGGAATGGTAATGTCATTTTTTCGCTAAATAGCCACTTTTCAGGTAATAAAATTCTCTTTAACCTCCCACCTGAAGCGATCCACTACCACTTCCCTCTCAATACAACTTGTTATCCTAAAAAGGATAAATGACAATCAATAGCATCTTTTCATAACTGGAGTAAAACATGACTGATATCGCTAAGTTGTTGGGCAAAGATGCGGACAGTTTATTGCAACATCGTTGTAGTACCATTCCGAGTGAAAATCTCTATCTGCCAGGTTCCGATTTTGTTGACCGCGTAATGATCGACAATAACCGACCCAATACGGTTCTGCGCTCCATGCAAACATTGTTAAATCATGGTCGTCTTGGAGGCACTGGTTATTTATCTATTTTGCCGGTGGATCAAGGCGTAGAACATTCTGCCGCCGCCTCTTTTGCAGCAAACCCACTCTATTTCGATCCAAAAAATATCGTTGAACTGGCTATTGAAGCCGGCTGTAACTGTGTTGCCTCTACTTATGGCGTGTTATCCGCTGTTTCTCGTCGTTATGCTCATAAGATCCCATTTCTGGTTAAACTGAACCACAATGAAACACTAAGCTATCCCGCTCAATATGATCAAACTTTATATGCCAGTGTTGAACAAGCATTTGAGATGGGTGCCGTTGCCGTTGGCGCAACGATTTACTTTGGCTCTATTGAATCACGGCGTCAAATTGAGGAAATTTCAGCCGCCTTTAAACGGGCACATGAATTAGGCATGGTAACCGTATTGTGGGCCTATCTACGTAATTCTGACTTCAAAAAAGAGGGAGTAGATTATCACTCCAGTGCGGACCTAACAGGTCAGGCTAACCATTTGGCCGTCACTATCGGTGCCGATATCGTTAAACAGAAAATGGCCGAAAATAATGGCGGCTATACTGCAATTGGTTTTGGTCATACTGATAAACGTGTTTACACTCATTTGACTAGCGATCATCCTATCGATCTGGTCCGTTATCAGCTAGCTAACTGCTACATGGGCCGCGCCGGTATGATTAACTCAGGTGGTGCATCCGGTAATAATGATTTGAGTGACTCAGTTCGCACCGCTGTCATTAATAAACGCGCAGGCGGTATGGGGCTAATCCTCGGTCGTAAAGCGTTCAAAAAATCCATGAAAGAGGGTATTGAACTGATTAATGCGGTTCAAGATGTCTATCTAGATAAACAAGTGACTATCGCGTAAATAAAGCTTGTCGCCGGTGATAATGAGTAGATAGTAAGTGTCGCTGCCAACGTTGAGTTATACTACTCTCACAGCGTAAACACCTTACTCTTCTTACTCATCATCACTTTCTCACCAAATCCCAAAAACACCAATCAGCTATTCTCACCACCACTGATGAAAATGGTGCACAGGTCCAATGCCTTTTCCTACATCTAACAAGTCCGCCTGTTCTAACGCCGCCTGGAGGTATGATTTGGCAACAGGCAGGGTTGTCTGCCAATTCGAGTAACGAGGACGCAAAGCAGCCAATGCAGCGGAGAGCGTACACCCTGTACCATGTGTATGACGCGTATTGATTCTGGGCGCAGTAAAACGCCATTCTCCCTCAACAGTAAACAGCCAATCAGGGCTTTCATGTTCTGCAAGGTGCCCGCCTTTCAGTAAAACGGCTTCACATCCTAACGATAATAATTCACGCCCTTGTTTTTGCATGTCTATTTCGGTTTTTGCTACAGAGCATTTCAATATCGCTGCGGCTTCCGGCAAATTTGGGGTAATCAACGAAACCTTCGGTAATAATCGTTCAACAACCTCGGAAACCGCTTCCGGCACGAGCAACGGATCGCCACTTTTCGCAATCATTACCGTATCCAATACAACATAAGGGACGGAATAACGACTTATTGCGTCGGCAACAACGGCAACGTTGGCTGCATTAGATAACATGCCTATCTTAGCGCTATCAATTCTGATATCTGACAACACAGATTCAAGCTGTGCCGCAACAAAAGTGGGATCGATATCATAAACAGATTGCACACCACAGGTATTTTGCGCCACAAGCGCAGTCATTACTGTAGTGCCATAAGCACCAAGTGCAGAGAAAGTTTTTAGGTCAGCTTGAATGCCAGCACCACCACTAGGATCAGTACCGGCAATTGTCAGTGAATTAATTCTTATCATAGTGCCCCTTCCAACCAGCAAAAGAAGAGCAAGTATCAGGAAAAGACACCATGACTTCCCTACGCTGGCATTATCCAGATCAGGTATTACGGGTTCATCTCAGCTCAGTAAAGAACGCCCCGAGTCAAAACAAAAACACCCTATCAGAAAACCAACAGGGTGATATCGGTATGTCATTGTTGCCAGTAAAAAAACCAATCAGACAACAAATTTACTTCGTCAATCCAAAATGATCGACAAAAAGAAGTTATGCTGTAGTGACGTTTGCCGCAGAAGGACCTTTCTGACCGTCCTGAATTTCAAACTCAACTTTTTGGCCTTCCGCCAGAGTTTTAAAACCTTCGCTCTGAATAGCGCTAAAATGTACAAACACATCTTTGCTACCATCAGCAGGAGTAATAAAACCAAAACCTTTTGATTCGTTGAACCACTTTACAGTACCAGTGATTTTTGCCATTTTAAGAATTTCCTTTGGATCACTTAATTCTAATTCGCCGTTTCGGCGCAACATAAAAACTAGAGCAAGTTACTGCTATTAACAGAACCGTATAACAGAACCGTACCTCGTTTACCCGAACGATTTATCACATATTCTTAATATGATGGCAAGCCATTTTTTATCAGCTATGGAGCTAACGCACATATTTAAAATTCTTAACAACATTATTGTTTAACATAGCTGCAAAAATTTGAAAATCCAAGGTTATCCTAATTAGCTTACAGTTTATCCACTCAACAAAACCCCACATAACATAAATAATACTAATTTATTTTGCCTATCTTATTATTAGATTTTTTATATCTATAGTATGTTCATAGAGACCAATCTCTACTGTTTGGGTGAAAGAAAAAGTCAACACATTCCCAATATTAGTCAACTAAAATATCAGTATTAAATATACCCAGTTAATACCTATCACATCTTAATATTAATTTTTCGTTTAACTTTTATTGAAAATAGCAAGAGTAGAATTCCTGAATTTAGATGTTTGTCATATTTTACGTGATGCACAGGATCTTCCCAATTTATGTCGTCGGGAAATTGGAGCAATAAATAATGAAGTTTAATTTAACCGCAGCCTATACCCTATCAGCTACTCTTTTAGTCTCATCTGGAACAGTGTTTGCAGCAACGGCAGATACCGCTAATAAGTCATTAGCAACGACTGAATCTCATACACCAATCGGTGGTAGCAACAATTCAGGTAGTTTATGGGAAAAATTCAACAATAATATCGCCCTCACTTGGGATGCACCCAACAATGAACTTTATCTGCCGGTAATTACTTGGCATAACAGACATACCTACGATAAAGAGAAAATCGATAGATATAATGAGCGGCCTTGGGGTTTCGGCTATGGGAAATATCGTTACGACGAGGACAATGATTGGCATTCCCTTTATGCAATGGCTTTTATGGATTCTCATAACCGTTTGGAACCGATCGTTGGCTATGGATTCCAGAAAATGTGGATACCCGGTAAGTTAGATGGTTTTCGAATGGGAATTGGTTTCACTTTAAGCGTTACAGCTCGTCACGATTATTATTATGTCCCTATTCCACTCCCATTACCGTTATTCTCCATAGAATACGATCGGTTATCGCTGCAAGGGACATATATTCCCGGCACATATAATAATGGTAACGTCCTCTTCGCCTGGCTACGTTGGCAATGGTAACGGGATAAAAAATACCAGGCTGTGTAATATCAGCCTGGTATCTTTATAGCGATAACCCAGATATATGTTATCCCTGCTCCTGTGCTCTCATTTTATCACGGCGGGAACGAGACATTAAAAACCCGATCCATAACACTCCCACCCAGAATGGCATCAAGATGACTGAAATACGGATGCTATCCATCATCAAAATAATGACAAGTATAAAGGCAAGGAAAGCCAGACACAGATAATTACCGAATGGATACCAGAATGCCTTAAATGATGGCTCTATTCCCTGTTTAACTTTTTCCGCCCGGAATTTTAAATGCGCCGTACAGATCATGACCCAATTAATCACCAACGTTGTTACCACCAGTGCCATCAATAATTCAAATGCTTTACCCGGCATTACATAATTAATCAATACACCAATGGACGTTGCCAAAGCAGACATGACAATGGCTCTGATAGGCACACCACTCTCATTAACTTTTTTCAGCATCCCAGGAGCATTGCCTTGCTTTGCTAAACCGTACAACATCCGGCTATTACAATACACACCGCTGTTATAAACGGATAGTGCGGCAGTTAGGACAACAACATTCAGAACGTTAGCCACCCAGAAACTATCCAGGTTGTGAAAAATCATAACAAATGGGCTTTCACCTTCAACGACATTACCCCACGGATAAAGCGACAACAACACGGTCAAAGAGCCGATATAGAAAATCAATATCCTGTATACCACCTGATTGGTGGCCTTAGGAATGCTGATACGCGGATTTTCCGCTTCTGCTGCGGTAATACCCACCAGTTCCAATCCACCAAAAGAGAACATAATCACAGCCATTGCCATGATTAGGCTGGTGATGCCATTAGGCATAAAGCCGCCATGTTGCCAAAGGTTAGTAATGCTGGCCTGAGGTCCGCCATTTCCGCTAACTAACAAGTAAGCGCCAAACACAATCATACAAATAATAGCGGTCACTTTAATGATGGAAAACCAAAATTCTGTTTCACCATACAATCGGACATTAATTAAATTTACTGTATTGATTAAGACAAAGAAGATGGTTGCAGAAACCCAGGTTGGAATATCAGGCCACCAGTAGTGGATATACATTCCCACAGCCGTTAATTCAGCCATACCGACCAGAGTAAACATCGCCCAGTAATTCCAACCTGATAAAAATCCGGGAAAATCCCCCCAATATTTATACGCAAAATGACTAAACGACCCCGCTACAGGCTCCTCGACCACCATCTCTCCTAGCTGACGCATAATCAGAAATGCAATAAAGCCTGCGATAGCGTATCCTAAAATTACGGAGGGACCTGCCATTTTTATGGTTTGTGCAATACCGAGAAATAACCCAGTCCCGACAGCCCCCCCTAAAGCAATAAGTTGAATATGCCGGTTTTTTAAACCGCGTTTAAGTGTTGACCGCTGCGATTGTCCTGCCATCTTGTCCTCTTGATGCAACTTCTATCTTGTTATTAGTGGGAAAACAACCGCTTCCCATTATCTGCTTTATTCAAAGCAAACAAAACACTAGCTTTAACGGGTGGATATTGAAGATATATGTTAGCACAGATATACGACGGGAAAATGGCTGATGAGTATCAGCAACTAATCAGAAAGGCAGATATCGAGTCACCGAACAAATACCTGAATCAAACTTTTCCCCTTGATCACAATAGCTATCCAAAGCTAACAGGTACAAGAACAGACATATTCCAAGTAATGCTAAGATTGCAATGGTTTTTTTTATGTCCAATTCTATTTCCTTTAAGTTCGGTTAGAACGCAATACGTTAAGAATAAAGTTGGAAAATGATATTTTACAACAATGAAACAAGAAAAATATTCATCCTGTGCTTTCATTGCGAAAAAATCGTACCAGCAACAGTATGCATGCTAACAACATATCAGAACACGTTTAAACAAATACTAACTATGTGGATTCTATTCACTATAACAAAAAAATCAATTGTCACATTCAGTTACAATCAAATCGTTATGTCAAGGCTTTGTCATCTTTAGAAAAAGTTGTGTATACTTCCTTTCATTTTCAACCAGAACAAAATTGTTAATGCCACAGGATAATCACTTAGCACTTGTATGCGCTCTCAGCAAATGGATTGAGAATCACCTTGGCCGGGTAATCCACCTGGAAGAGCTGGCAACTTACTCCGGTTACTCGCTTTGGCACATGCAGAAAATATTCAAGGAAGTCACCGGAATTTCTCTTGGCAAATATATCCGCCAGCGACGCTTGGCCGGCGCTGTTCATCTTTTAAGAAACAGCTCTTTGCCTATTTTTGATATCGCCTTAGATTTCGGCTTCGGCTCTCAGTCTCATTTCACTTACATGTTCCGCAAAGAATATGGCATAACGCCCTATGATTTCCGGCAGAATCCAGATATTGAGCTCGAAGTTAAGCTACCTCTGCATTTCGCTACCAATTGTTCGTGACACGATAATCAGAGAACGTTGAAACAGGCAATTATCCAACCAATGCAGCCGTGCTTTCCGGTGAAAGACAAAGAGCTTCAACCTTTGTGTTCTGATTTTTTATTTGATGCCAGACACAATATTTCCCTTAACAAGGCTCTCTGGGTTTCATGGTTAGATGGACAGAGAGCTCTGCTAGCGGCACTAGGTTTCCGTTAACATAAATTTGAAAAACGGATAAACCTGATGCTAGTATCTTTGATATTTCATCCCTAATATCTTCATCTAACGGCTATCATCTGGCTTTAGTCGCTAACCAACAAACAATTGATCCTATGGTAACCATTAGCACTCCTTGCCAAAATGAAAAAGAGAGTGCCGTGCTAAGAAACAATGATGAAAAAGCGGTAGAGATGATCGGCGTGAAATAAGACAATGTAGCCAGTAATGCAACATGTCCCCTGATGATCGCAACGGTCCAAGCTGCATTCGCCACTCCCATAACCGCACCGGCAAACAATAATATGCTGACACTACGCAGATTTATCACCATTTCAGGAGGAGATGTAAAAAAATATTGAATCCATAATGCAAAAGCCGTCAGGATAAAAAATAACGACATGCCATTCTTACCTGCCGCCATTATTTTTGTAATGTTACAATACATCGCCCAAATAATTGCTCCCGCAAAAGCCAGCCCATAGCTTAACGGATTGCTCTGGATATTTCCTACCATCTGTCTGAGTGACCAGCCATTATCACCACTCATCACCCAACCGATCCCCAGAATAGACAATAATAAACCAGGATATAACCACCAGTTCACTTTCTGCTTATTAATCATCACTGTGAGTAAAACAGTAAAACCTGGCCATAGGTAGTTAACCATACCCAACTCAATTGCTTGAGCACGATTATTAGCAAAGCCTAATGCAAGTGATAAACAGATTTCATAACTGACAAACAATAGACTGCCAAGCCACAAATAGATTCTGGGGAAAGCGCTGACTTTTGGAAAGCCAATTAGCAGAATCAGAAAAATTGATCCAACAGTATAAATCAGCGCTGCGCCACCTACAGGCCCAAAATCTTCACTTACACTTCTTATCAATCCAACGATTGTACTCCACAACACAATCGCCAATATTCCATACAGAGTTGCTTTGTGTTGTTCGATCCTTGTTTTCACAGCTATTCCCATATTTATTCTTATTCTAGTTCTCTGTCATACTGAATCAAATAAATCAGTACCAGAATGATAGTGACAAAAAAATGGAAAGCATTAGATACGCCGTTCCACTGTGTGGACATCCACATCCCAAACCATTCACCACCAATTGACATGAACGCCACCTGCCAAGTCAAGAACCCCAAGGTCAGGCCAGCTATCGCAATAGTCTTCTTTTTATTAAAGACAGCAGCGTTAGATTTTAAATTCACCAGTAAATGAATACCACCAATCCAACATAACACTGCCGTTAAAGTTTCTAAAGAAATAATAACGATATAACCAATGTGGTGTAGCACCGGTGAATGAATTGCACGATAGGTAATAGTTGCATCTGGGAAAATGGTATCCATCATTAATACATGCTGTACAAATGCGAAATTAGTCGCATAGTCTGTGATATTGCCAAAAGCAGCTAATGTAGCAAACAAAGCTACTGCAAAAATCATCAAGGTTTTAGATAAGCGGATAATCATTTGTCAAGTCCCCACATAATGGTTTAAACACCCAAAAGATCATAAAGGATAAAAACTATCATATAATTTAACAATCATCACCTTATTTCCACATATTTAATCATAAAATTACTTTTAAAATATTCTCATCTAATATCTGATTTATATTTTTCTGTTCATACTATCGTTAGATCAGTTATTATCTGTCCCATTGTTATTTACCTGACGATTATTTATGGACGATTCTCTAGTTAGTTCAATAAAAAGCTATTTCAGCCAAAAATTGAGTAGAAAAGATTATATTATTAGCTTTATTAAAATAACCGTTATTTTAGGAATATTGATCTTTCTCTCAAGTTATCTAGCAGAAAACAATTACGCAGCGCACATGAAATATGAGTTATCCGTGTGGTTGTATATGATCTCTATTGGCCTATGGGCAATGTGCTCCTTCGCTACGGTTTACTATTTAATCATGAAAACAGCTTACAGATTCAATGACATGGGGCTATATGGCTGGCTAATCTCTATTTTTATCTACCTGTGCAGTGTGTTACCAAACTACTTTCCCGACAAAATAATAATGTATTCACCCTTTATCAGCCTAATTGGGATTATCCTGGCATTTATTCTGCCAAAAAGGAGAAACAATAATAAAAAATAATATTTTCTCCATATCGCAAAAATTTCATTTAATCTGACTATTACTTAAGATAGTAATAGTCATTATAAAATAAAGCGACGATTATTTATATACACCCTATGGATTTCAAGATGCATCGCGACGGCAAGGGAGTGAATCCCCGGGAGCATAGATAATATAGATAACGATGTGACCGGGGTGAGCGAGTGCAGCCAACAAAGAGGCAACTTGAAAGATGACGGGTATACACTGAATATTTTATTACTTAGCCATAACCTTACTTCTTTCTCTATAGGAATAATAATGAAAGCCACCTAATGTTAAAACAGTGATAACAGGAAAGATGTGATCAACAACTGTCGAGGTAAGGCTGTTATTACAGGTTAAAACAAAGTGAAGAAAAGTTCGAAGAATAGATTATGAAAATCTATGGAATTAATGGGAGGAATCATGCCATAAAGGTCCCTCTGATAAAGTCCTTTCTATGGCACGATCTACTACAAATCAAAACTATTTTTTATATTTCTCAACCAGAGCCAGAGCTATCGACTCAGTTTGTGCATCAGGATTACCACTGATATCATCTGGCCTGAAATGCATCTGGAATGCACTAATTGTTTTACGGGTTTCTTCATCAAGCCCACCAGTTTGTGGAATGGTGTAGCCATATTTAGCCAGTGTCTTCTGAATTAACTCAACAGAAGCACCATCATTCCATTTTCTACCCGCCATGTACTTTTCAACGGTTGCATCGTCAGGCCATGCGCCGATACCTTGCTCAGCCAGACTCTTCCAAGGGAAAAGTTTGCCTGGATCATATTTTCTCAAAGGTGCAATATCACTGTGACCAACGACATTAATAGGTTCAATGCCATAACGTTGGATAATATCTTTCGCCAAACGCGTTAATAGATCGATCTGCTGCTTATTAAACGGATACCACTCTTTCTCAAGTAGCATTTCCGTAAATCCTTTATTAACAATTTCAATGCCAATCGAAGTGTCATTCAAGTCCTTCCGACCATTCCATCCACTGACACCAGCATGCCATGCTCTCTTATCTTCAGGAACCAGTTGCAGAATAACAGGCTTTCCTCTCGCATAATTCGGTAACGATGGGATCAAATAATGAGCACTAACACCGCCCTGAGTGAGTATACGTAAAGAATCTTTATCATCGACAGCCGTATAGTGGAACACCAAAAACCTTACCCTGTCGTTTTGCCCTTGTGAAGGAAAAGAGCTATCAACTTTATAAGTGCCCCGATCTTCCAAGCTGGAACACCCCGCCAATAGCATAAACAAGCCAACTAATATGATCTTCTTAATCATTTCCCTGTCCCACCTATTAATTGAAAGCAAGATAATAACACAAAGAAATCAAATGAATACAAAATAAAATTTATGTTTTACATGATTTTTTTATAAAACTACCGGTTTTGCTCTCGACATAGAGCACAAGCAAAGATGCCTTATTCCCATAACTTAGATGGAAATAAGGCAAGAATAACAAATGAAACGTGAAAGGCTATCAGCCGCTATGCTGTTAAATAGTATTAACTATACTTTGCTCCAGCATTTCACTTGTGGCCAGCCGTTTGGTTCGATTGGGCAAGATTTGCTGTTTCTTCCCAAATACCCACTTCGACCTTTTTCTGAATCTCAGGATACTGATTGATATCAAATATCGGTAACTTACCGACACGTCTCTGTTGGTTGTAATCTTTTGCGAGTTTAAATGCGACGCCAGAAAGCAACAAAATAGCGACCAGATTGGTAATTGCCATCAATGCCATAGACAAATCAGCCATTTTCCAAACTAAAGGCAATTCAGCCAACGAACCAAACATTACCATACCCAACGCCGCCAGACGTAAGATCACTAAACCGGCAGTATGATTACGTTCAAGGAATACGATATTGCTTTCGGCATAAGCATAATTTGCAATGATTGATGTGAATGCGAAAAAGAAGATAGCCAGTGCAATAAATTCAGATCCCCAATCACCGACAGCGGAAGACAATGCACGCTGAGTCAATTCTATTCCACTTATTCCTGAAATATTGCCGTCAAGCACCCCTGATGACAGGATGATAACGGCAGTAGCACTACAGATAACCAGAGTATCCATAAAGACACCTAGCATTTGCACATAACCCTGAGATGCCGGATGAGGAGGATATGGAGAAGCAGCAGCAGCAGCATTGGGTGCTGAGCCCATCCCTGCTTCATTTGAAAACAGCCCGCGCTGAACACCTTGTGTCATTGCCTGTGCAACACCATAACCAACGGTACCTGCAACAGCTTCCTGCAAACCGAATGCGCTTTTGAAAATTAGTGCAAACACTTCCGGCATTCGTTCAAAGTTATGCCCGACGACCCAGAATGCCAAAATCAGATAAGCTATCGCCATGAAAGGGACAACCAACTCTGCAACCCGAGCAATAGAGCGTAAGCCACCGAAAATAATGACCCCACTAAAAATCACCAAACCGATGCCGACATACAAGGGATTGAAATCAAATGCGAAAGCAGCAGCCTGAACAATGGAATTTGCCTGAACAGCATTAAATACCAGACCAAAAGCAATAATAAGGAATATGGAGAACAGAATGCCCATCCAGCGTACTCCAAGCCCCTTTTCCATGTAGTAGGCCGGACCACCACGGTAATTCCCCTTATCGTCTTTTGTCTTGTACAGCTGGGCAAGTGTACTCTCAATAAAAGAGGTTGCCATCCCAATCAGAGCAACTATCCACATCCAAAAAATGGCACCAGGCCCACCAGCCGTTAAAGCAATTGCCACGCCGGTAAGGTTACCAGTACCAACCCGTGCAGCTAAGCTAGTACATAGAGCCTGGAATGATGAAATACCTGCGCTGTCAGATTTTTTACTGTTTTTCAATACTGAAAACATGTGCCCAAAATGGCGGATCTGTATAAAACCTGTACGTATAGTGAAATAAATACCAGCCCCAAGAAGAAGATAAATCAACACGGAGCCCCAAAGGATACTGTTAAAAAAGCCAATTAGTTCCGTCAAGATAGTCAAGATATTTTTCCCCTTAAATTAGTAAACCCAGTCTGACCATAAGATCGTATCCGGCAGAATTCATTGCGCTTAATATGCCTTTATAATTAACAAGTAACGCAATGCTGTATAAAGAAACACAGAGATACTGGTCAGGAAAACGCTATGAATGTAACACAAGTTTGAAATTAATGTGTAATGTTTACTGACCTTTTTACATTATCCATCAGATTAAATGAATGTTTGGTGTACTGTTTTTGACTGATAGCTAATAGATATGTCATTCAATCGCCTATTGCCCGTCAGCCACTTTATACACTTTTGGCTCTGCCTCCTATCTGTGATTCACAACAAGCAGTGATTCACAACAAGCTACATATATGGAACCCACTACTATAATCATCACACAATATAGCCCCCACACAATAGCCATTACACAAGTAAAAGAAGTTCTAACAATGGCCGTTTGTTAATTAAATCAACAACCAATTAATATCAAGAAAAAAAATTCAAAAATAAGATATTGTGATTAATTTTGTGAGCAGATTATCAGCTTTAACAAAAAAATCATCACTGATTTAGAAAATTTCGCATAGTGACACTTGTCACATAAAACATTAAAAATCAAAAAGATAAAAAACTCATTTATCAGATAACAATGAAATACCAACACATACACTCAATGTCGGAAATATCATCCCAATAAATAACATAACATGCAAAAAACTAATAAAAATCTCAGCCTATATCTGACATTTATCTATAAGCTTCCTCAATCACAAGAATAAATGATATTTTTCTCTTAGCTATTTGTGTTAAGTTATCATCAACATTAAAAAGTTTTTAACGAATGTTACGCACTTCTTCATCTAATTATGACGAAGACATTTACGCTTACTTTTCTATTCTCTGAATACCTTCAAATATATATCTAATCACTCCTATTACTCTATTTTCTATAAGATGATTGCCCAATATTTCCGCAGGCAAATTGAAATAAAATGATCATAAAATCGACATAATAAAATCCTTTTTTATAAAAAATCGAGGGGTACTCTGATTGCCTTTTGGCAGCAAATAACGTTTATTCGGCAAGTTCTCCAATCGTGCCAGTACAGATTTGATCAACCGCCAGATAGACTGAACATTTAATAAAGTTTGTAGAAAATTTACCGCATGAACAACAGAATTTAAGTAAAACCGGGTACACTGTAAAATAAAGTCATTACAATGGTATCACCAATTTAAATTTCCCTAAGACTGGACACTACGAATACAGGTGTCTTGGGTAAATCACAAAAATGCAAAACTCAACTTTGGCAATTCACCGTGATAGCCAGTAGCGATAGTTCGACCCTCCATTTTGTTACAACAACTCGTCCGTTGAATACCTATACCCGTCATCTTTCAAGTCGCCTCTTTGTTGGCTGCACTCGCTCACCACAATCACATAGTTTGCTATGCTCCCGGGGACTCACTCCCTTGCCGTCGCGATATATCTTGAAATCTATAGGGTATATAAGCATCAAAATTCTCCCAAACAGACCGCTACATGATTAATCACCTCTTCATTAGGCTATAAAAACAGCAAACTGACTCCAACCATGCATAGTTAAAATCAACTTTTGTTTTACATTTGCCAAACATTGTGTTTTAATTTCCATAAAATATTATTTCATTTTGAAACTATTTTATAAAAAATGTGAAAAAACTTCTCTTATATGCAACATAAAACTGGATCTTTTATTATCTACTGCTAATATTTTCATTTGTTATCTTTTACAAAAAAAATATGTTTATGAAGTTAATATTGTATAAATATCTCACTTTTATTCTAAATGCATAATTTAAACAATATACGTTGAGGTTATGAATGATGTTAAGAAGAAAAAGGAAGAATCCCACTGATAACAATTTACCTATAAGAGTCTATCGTGGGAGATCTAAATATGAATATCACCCTCCATCAGGGGGTTCAATATCCATTTGTTGTTTAAGTTCACCACTGTCTGTCGTTTGGGAGGAATATGAAAAAGTTCTTAATAAGGAAAAACAATAACTAGATAATAACACTTCAAATATTATACAGTAAGTACTTTATTTACAGTTATAAAACCAGCGGGAGAACAAACTCCCGTTAGCGGTTTTTGCCTAAATACACACACAATAAAGATTTTTACACGCGATTAAATTAACTATCCAGTTTTAACTTCTTACATCTACTTATCACTCATCAAACCAAGCTGATCAGCCAATTCTTTCTCAAGGTAGGTATCTTAAGTCCTCGACTCTGGTTGGTATGAAAACTTTCATTAAGTGTTGGAAAAAAATGGTCAAATATTTGCCAGAAATTCGCAATTCTCTACAAATTTAGAAAATTGCAAATTGCATTTTAATCAGTACTAACACAAGCAGAGCCCTAAAAAGCCCTTTCCCTTAATAAGATCAACAAACATCGCTGTACAAATTTACAACTCTTTCTTCAAACCGAGCAAGTTCCCCTGTTAACGGGACATCAAGCCTAAGCATATACGTCACCAGCTTAGGAATACCACCAGCGAATGGTCTTATGGCTATATCGCAATGCCGAGTCAAATTGAGCTGTGACTCTCCCGCCACACCAATCCCATATCCAGCAGCCACCAAAGTTAACAAAAGGTCAAAACTGGCAACCTTTTCGGATATACATGGCGCTAACTTTGCATTTTGGAATATAGACAGCACTGGCTCCAAACATCCCTCATATGCCTCCTGACCACAGATGATCAGTGGATAGCGCGAAAGTTCATCCAACGGCACTGCTTTGTACGCCAAAAGCGGATGCCTGACAGGAATAGCCGCCACCAATGAATCATACCAAGCTGGCATAGCAATGATGCCATCGCCTGCTGCCGTAGATTGAGCAAATCCCACATCAAAAAGGTTGTCACGTAATCCGTTCATGTGTTGAGCTAGAGGTATCTCGTGTAAGCGAATGTCCATCCCCGGCTCGTCCTCACGGCATTTTGTTAATAATTCGGCTAACTTGGGTGGTGTAACGCCATCGGATAAAGCAATACGAAGCTGACTATGGAATCCAGCCGAAACTGCTTTCACACTATCACGAACCTGACCAAGTACGGAAAAGATACGAGGAGCCTGCTCCAGTAAAATTTCCCCCGCACGTGTGAGCCGGATATTCCTTGTGGTACGCACGAATAACATCGTACCAAGATCAGCTTCCAACTTTTTAATTATCCTTGATAGCGGTGATTGTTCTATATGCAGGCGCTCCGCAGCTCTAGCGAAATGTAATTCTTCTGCTACTGCCACAAAGCACCGTAAATGTCGTAACTTCATATATATGTAACCTCAATCTTTCGCTAAACAGACTTATGCCTATTCTTTCTGAACGCGCCTTATTTGTTCTTTCAGATCATCTAAATACACATTCAGTTTTAGTTAGTATTGTCCCGTAGGTTAGATCAGGGGCGACATCTCCCACATTCTCAATTCCGAATTACATAAAACCTCCTTTTAATAAATACGAGATAACCAGTCACTTGGTAAGATTTGCCTAGTATTGAAAGAAAAACAGCATCTAATGGTGGTGAAATAGTTCACCATCTGGATGCCGACCCTCAATTCATTAATCCATCTAATCAATTATCGCAAAACTGTACGTCAATACATTCACAATAACAATAAGTCTGCTCATTCTTTCTTTAGCTACTTCCTAGAAAGATAGGTATTAAATATTCATATCAAGAAATTAAAAGAAGCCTAAATAACGGTACAACATATCTAACTTATATGCGCGATTTCACAACTCAACTAAGTGGAACTGAAAAACACGAATTCCAATATCAGCTCACCCAATTAAGACTTAAAAGGTCTTAAAGATGACTGCAAAGGTCATGATACCCGTTACTATTTTATTTAGGATTCAGATAGTAAGGGGCTAAATACTGGTGATCCGTTAAACAGCAATGTGCATTTTTCTAAACGGATCATAACGAACCATTTAGTGACAATAACGAGGTGCCTACTGTGGAACCAAGAGATTTGGAAATTTCTACACATGGGTTTGCAGATGGAATATCTATGCAATTAGCAAAAAAACGCGCATTACATGGACCCAATGAGACTCTGACCAAAACAGAACTTAACCTTATCATCGATAAAGCTGCTATATCATTCGGAGAATTCCTGACCGCTCTTGGCGTAGACTGGCAAAATGATCCTAACTCAAAAGACACGCCGAGACGTGTTGCGAAAGCTTATGTACTTGACCTATGGAAAGGTCGATACAAACCAATGGGACCGATCACTACATTTCCGGCAGATAACTACGATGGCATTGTATTCGACGGCTGGATCGCTCTCGACTCTATGTGCTCTCACCATCATCAAGCAATCAGGGGCTATGTTCACGTTGCCTATATGCCAAGTCAACATGGCCGTGTCCTTGGCCTGTCAAAACTAAATCGAATCGTCGAACATTTTGGCAGACGTGGACTCATACAAGAACGACTAACAGCAACAATCCACAATGCCATAAACCAAGTCTGCGAAAGGAATCAAGGCGTCGCAGTATTGATCGATGCATCACACAACTGTGTAAGTTGCAGAGGTGTACGCCACCAGAAAAGCCGGATGAAGACACAAATGTTCTCAGGTGTATTCACCGATGCTAATTCACCTGCTAAGCAAGAGTTCTATGAATTGATTAGAGGTATCGCATGACAATTCAATATATTACGCGCAAAGGTTCTTTTGACTCCGCTCATCGTGTCATGAACGAGAGGGTGAAATGCTTCAATATCCACGGACACACTTATCTGTATGAACTAACTTTCTCTTTTGAACAGATGCAGCCAATTGGATACGCGATAGATTTCAAAGAGATAAAGCGTATCGGCGCAGCATGGATTGATGAGTATTTGGATCACGCCTCAATCCTTAATCCCAAGGATGCAAATTTTATATCCGCTGTTCATGCCACGCGCAGTAAATTCAGACTCATGAGCCTAAATCGTAGTGGAGAGTACTGCAATCCAACCGTTGAGAATATTGCAAAAGAGATATTCCTCACTATGGAAGTTCTTTTTAGTGAATGGGATAACCTCAAAATTCACCACGTCAGACTCTATGAAACCCCTAATTGTTTCACAGATTGCAATGCCGATTCAATTCATGAAGAGGAACGCAGCGCATTTCTCAGCCAACGGTTCGAAGAACTGAAAGCTTATTCACAAACAATGGGTCGGTTTGAATATGACTCAAGAAATATTATTACATAAGATTCCACTTATAGACGCTTATCTTATAAAGCAATAAACCACAGTGAATGGGTGTAACGAAGACTTACCAATATAAACAACGATATCTTACGGCCAACAACCTTGTTATCGATGAACTGGAAGATACCGTAGCCAAAAAGCAATGAAACAGAGGAAAAATAACAAATGAAAGAATAAGTTAGCAGTAACTTGCAATAAGGTTGCAAGTTACTGGATAACAGCCGCCGCTTTAAAAATATATTCTTTGAATAGCAACGCCAGCGCCGCGGCAACAATAAACCATTGAAGTCGATCAAATTTACCTTCAAGTTTATCAAAACGTTTATCTATAGATTCAAAACGCTTATCCATAACATCGAAACGTTTATCTATAGATTCGAAGCGCCTATCTATTAATTCGAATCTCTTCTCAACAGATTCAAAGCGTTTATCAATAGATTCGAAACACTTATCAAGTGACGCAAAGTTAGCCTCAGCCTCACGGCGCAGATTATCCACGCTTTCCTGAGTTGCAAGATGCTGCATATTCTGCCCGCGATGCAAGAGAGCATTTAACACATCACTCGTACTAAACTCTATTTTTTTATCATCTGAGCTACTCATCTTTTACCCCCTCTCCCTATCAGACAGAACGAATATTAACCCCAGTATACACTCTGCTATATGTGACTTGCAAAATTTCACGCTTAATAAAACAACAATATATACCTTAAATCATTGAGATTTTCCAATTAAGACCATAAAGCATAAAAAGGTAAAAATAACAGGTAATTACCTGAAAATAGAATGAAACTAAAAAGCATGACGTAAAGTAAGTACGTTTATTGCCACTATTTTTGAGAATTTTACAGCAAAAACCTCTGTAAACTCAGAAAACCCCACGGCAGCATTAGCTACCGTGAAGTTTTCGCAAGATGACAGATTACATATGCTGGATAATCGCGTCACCAAATTCGCTACATTTCAGCAATTTAGCGCCTTCCATCAGACGTTCGAAATCATAAGTCACGGTCTTCGCGGCAATCGCGCCTTCCATACCTTTAACAATCAGATCTGCGGCTTCTGTCCACCCCATGTGACGCAACATCATCTCAGCGGAAAGGATCACAGAACCTGGATTCACCTTATCCTGACCGGCATATTTAGGTGCTGTACCATGAGTTGCTTCAAACAGAGCACATTCATCACCGATGTTTGCTCCCGGAGCGATACCGATACCCCCCACCTGAGCAGCCAGCGCATCAGAAATGTAGTCACCATTCAGGTTCATACAGGCGATAACATCATATTCAGCAGGACGCAGCAGAATCTGTTGTAAAAACGCATCTGCGATGACATCTTTGACAATGATCTCTTTACCGTTTTTCGGATTCTTAATTTTCACCCAAGGGCCGCCATCCAACAGTTCACCGCCGAACTCTTCACGAGCAAGCTGGTAACCCCAGTCTTTGAAAGCACCCTCGGTGAACTTCATAATGTTGCCTTTGTGAACCAGAGTGACAGATTCACGGTCATTATCAATGGCATATTCGATGGCAGCACGAACTAAGCGTTTAGTACCCTCTTCAGAACAGGGTTTCACACCGATACCACATTGCTGTGGGAAACGGATTTTATTTACGCCCATCTCTTCTTGCAGGAATTTGATCACTTTATCCGCTTCGGCAGACCCCGCTTTCCATTCAATACCGGCGTAAATATCTTCTGCGTTTTCACGGAAAATAACCATGTCAGTCAATTCAGGTTGTTTAACCGGACTTGGCGTACCCTGGTAGTAACGAACAGGACGAAGGCAGACATACAGATCTAGTTGCTGACGCAATGCTACGTTCAGAGAACGAATACCGCCCCCAACCGGCGTCGTCAGAGGACCTTTAATGGCTACGCGATATTCACGGATCAGATCCAATGTTTCATCCGGCAACCAAACATCTTTACCGTATACATGGGTAGATTTTTCACCGGTGTAGATTTCCATCCAGGAAATTTTACGCTCACCCTGATAGGCTTTCTGAACCGCTGCATCGACTACTTTCAACATTGCAGGGGTAACATCGACACCAATCCCATCCCCTTCGATATAAGGGATGACCGGGTTATTCGGAACAACCAGTTTACCTTTAGCGTCGACTGTTATTTTTTTACCTTCCGCCGGAATAACTACTTTGCTTTCCATTAACCTCTCCTTTCAAGTAAGCGTAATACCTTGTTAATTTTTTGTAAGGGACGTGTCAATACTACTTGAATATTCTGCGAACGCCAATTGATAGCAGACTAATGTATAATACCCCTTCCATTTTATGCAGTGATCTATAATGACAAATTTCACCATTAAAAAACACAGACTTAACCGATTCAGCCAAAGAAAAATATCACATTCTGCCAAAAAACCAACCGCACCTCGTCGAGTGTTGATATTTAACAAACCTTACGATGTTTTACCCCAGTTCACTGATGAAATGGGCAGAACAACACTAAAAGACTTTATCCCGTTCCCAAATGTGTATGCTGCCGGGCGTTTAGACCGTGACAGTGAAGGATTATTAATTCTGACCAATGACGGCAAACTTCAAGCACAGCTCACCCAACCAAATAAGAAAACAGCCAAAGTTTATTATGTGCAAGTTGAAGGCATTCCAGATGAAGCTTCTCTCGATAAGTTACGCAATGGCATCATATTAAAGGATGGGCCTACCCTACCCGCAGGTGCCGAGTTAGTTCATGAACCAACATGGCTTTGGCGTCGCCAGCCACCAATTCGTGAACGTAAAAATATTCCAGTAAGCTGGTTAAAAATAACACTTTATGAAGGCCGAAATCGTCAAGTGCGCAGAATGACAGCACATATCGGTTTCCCCACACTTCGGCTAATTCGTTTTAGTATGGGAAACTTGCAATTAGGCAAGATGCAACCCGGTGAATGGAAGGAGATCAATTTTGTTTAGCCCCCACGTCACAGTTGCCTGTGTTGTCCATGCCCAGAATAAATTCCTGGTCGTTGAAGAGACAATCAATGGCAAAACATTATGGAATCAACCCGCTGGTCATCTTGAGGCTGATGAAACATTGTTACAAGCGGCGGAACGCGAATTATGGGAAGAGACCGGCATTCAGGCTAAACCACAAGCACTACTGAAAGTTCATCAGTGGGTTGCACCAGACGGTACCCCCTTTATCCGTTTTCTGTTTCTGGTTGAAGTGGAACAACAAACTGTAGCCAATCCACAAGACCGTGATATTGACTGTTGCCATTGGGTTACAGCCGAACAAATATTCAGTAGTCATTGTCTTCGTTCTCCACTCGTCGCAGAAAGTATCCGCTGTTACCTGCAAAACGAAAAATATCCTCTCACCCTATTGGATAGTTATGTTTCTCCGTTTATTTAATGACAAAACAGTAATACGTTTGATGCACCCCTGTCTGCAACGTGTTAAAGTACGGCGCTTGTTTTTTTCTCCAGTGAGATTCCCATGTCAGATAACAGCCAGAAAAAAGTCATTGTCGGCATGTCCGGCGGTGTAGATTCCTCCGTTTCCGCCTATTTGCTACAACAGCAAGGCTATCAAGTGGCTGGCTTGTTCATGAAGAATTGGGAAGAGGACGATGATGAAGAGTACTGTTCAGCCGCGACTGATCTGGCTGATGCCCAATCCGTTTGCGATAAGTTGGGCATCGAACTTCATACCGTCAATTTTGCTGCCGAATATTGGGACAATGTTTTCGAGCATTTTCTCTCTGAATATCGCGCGGGCAGAACGCCTAACCCAGATATTCTATGCAACAAAGAAATTAAGTTTAAGGCATTTCTGGAATTCGCTGCTGAGGATTTAGGCGCGGATTACATCGCAACAGGTCATTATGTCCGTCGCAAAGATATTAACGGTAAAAGCCAATTATTGCGTGGGCTGGATAACAATAAAGACCAAAGCTATTTCTTATACACTCTGAGCCACCAGCAAATTGCTCAAAGCCTATTTCCTATCGGTGAACTGGAAAAACCGGAGGTTCGTCGTATCGCCGAAAAAATCGGTCTGGTGACGGCAAAGAAAAAAGATTCCACCGGTATCTGTTTTATTGGTGAGCGCAAATTCCGTGATTTCCTTGGCCGTTATTTACCTGCCAAACCGGGCCCGATTATGACTGTAGATGGAGAAGCCCTCGGTGAACATCAAGGGCTGATGTACCACACGTTGGGCCAACGTAAAGGTTTAGGCATCGGTGGTACGAAAGAGGGCAGCGAAGAGCCGTGGTATGTCATAGATAAAGATGTCCAGAACAATATCCTGATCGTGGCTCAGGGGCATGAACACCCTCGTTTAATGTCTACCGGCCTTATCGCTCAGCAACTTCATTGGGTTGACAGAGAGACATTAACTGAAAAAATCCATTGCGTCGTCAAAACACGTTATCGTCAGCAGGATATTCCTTGCACTGTCACCCCCATAAACGAAGATAAAATTGAAGTCCGTTTTGCTAACCCTGTCGCCGCAGTCACCCCCGGCCAATCAGCCGTCTTTTATCAGGGTGAAGTTTGTCTTGGCGGCAGCGTGATTGAACAACGTTTGCAGGAGTAATTGTGGCAAAGAATTATTACAATATCACACTGGCATTGGCGGGAATTTGCCAGTCAGGTCGCTTGGTACAGCAACTTGCTCATGAAAACCAGTGTGATGCCGATGCTGTTGCCACTATGGTCAATAGCATCCTGAACACTAATCCGACATCTGTTTTAGATGTGTTCGGCAATCATGAACGCAATCTGCGCACTGGGCTAAACGCAATGCTAGGGATGCTTAATAGCTCTAGCAATGGTATTTCTGCCGATCTCACCCGCTATATCTTGAGTCTAATCGCACTGGAGCGCCGACTAAATAAAAATCAGGCAGCTTTCGATGCACTGGGTAATCGCATCAGTTTGTTAGAACGCCAGCAGGCACATTTTGAACCCATGTCAGAAGGGATGTTCAACGCGTTGGCCGGTATTTATGTCGATGTTATCAGCCCAATAGGTCCACGAATCCAAGTGACAGGTTCCCCTGATGTTCTGCGCAATCCACTTGTACAAGCGAAAGTCCGGGCTATCCTACTGGCAGGCGTCCGTTGTGCAGTCTTATGGCAACAAGTTGGCGGCGGTCGCTTGCAATTAATGTTTTCTCGTCAACGCCTGATCCAACAGGCGAAAGATATTCTTTCTCATTGTTAAATAAAATCCGGGAGTTGCTACCAATGGAATTGTCCTCACTGACTGCTGTTTCTCCGATCGATGGCCGCTACGGCGATAAAGTCAGCGCATTACGTACCATTTTTAGTGAGTTTGGCTTACTGAAATTCCGAGTGCAAGTTGAAGTACGTTGGCTGCAAAAACTGGCGGAATGTGCTGAAATTAAAGAGGTTCCCGCTTTTGATACAGACGCAAACGCTTACCTGAATGAAATTATCGCAAATTTCAATGAACAGGATGCAATGCGCATTAAAATTATCGAACGCACCACTAACCATGATGTCAAAGCGGTGGAATATTTTCTGAAAGAAAAAGTTGCACATGTTCCCGCACTACACAAAGTTTCTGAGTTTATTCACTTTGCCTGTACTTCTGAAGATATTAACAATCTAGCTCATGCGCTGATGCTACAAACTGCTCGTGAAGAAGTGCTTTTACCACAATGGCGTCAGATGATTGATACCATCAAAAAAATGGCGAGTGAATATCGAGAATTACCACTGTTATCTCGCACTCATGGCCAACCGGCCACCCCTTCCACAGTTGGCAAAGAGTTTGCCAACGTTGCTCACCGGATGGAACGCCAATATCGCCAACTGGAACAAGTCGAAATACTCGGTAAAATTAATGGTGCCGTAGGTAACTATAATGCCCATATAGCCGCTTACCCACAGGTTGATTGGCATCAGTTTAGTGAAACTTTTGTGACTTCACTCGGCATCAAATGGAATCCATACACCACTCAAATCGAACCCCATGATTATATTGCCGAATTGTTCGATGTTATCGCCCGTTTCAACACGATCCTGCTCGATTTTGACCGTGACATTTGGGGTTACATCGCACTTAACCATTTCAAACAGAAAACGGTTGCCGGTGAAATCGGTTCTTCCACTATGCCACACAAAGTCAATCCAATTGATTTTGAAAATTCGGAAGGCAATCTGGGGCTGGCAAACGCGGTATTTGGTCATCTGGCAAGCAAGTTACCGATTTCCCGCTGGCAACGTGATCTGACGGATTCAACCGTATTACGTAACCTTGGTGTTGGCTTGGGATATGCTCTGATCGCTTATCAATCTACGATGAAAGGCTTAAATAAGTTGGAAGTCAATGAGCAGCACCTGCTGGATGAGCTAGATCAAAACTGGGAAGTGCTTGCTGAACCTATCCAGACAGTGATGCGTCGCTATGGTATCGAAAAGCCTTATGAAAAGCTCAAAGAACTTACCCGCGGTAAACGCGTCAATGCTGAAGGAATGAAAATCTTTATCGACGGACTGGATTTGCCGGAAGAAGAGAAAACTCGTTTGAAAGCCATGACACCAGCAAATTATATTGGCCGTGCCATTACACTGGTTGATGAATTGAAGTAATTTATATTCAACAGACGGATAAAACATCCGTCTGTTGCTATCCTTATATAAACCAATCCCAAACATACTTTAAAGTTATATTCTCTATTTCTACTTAACGTCTTGCTGTTACAGATCCATGTATCTAACATGTTCAGCCAGAACCATTGCATTGAATTTTTTACCGGCAGTTTTGTCTATATAACAGTCCGAATGAATTGATTATTACAATACTGCCTGCTGGAGTTGAGAAGGACTATTCCATGCGGATATTGATCGTTGAAGACAACATGTTACTGCGTCACCATTTAACGGTACAGCTTCGTGATACCGGTCATCTAGTTGATGCTGCGGCAAACGCCAAAGAAGCCGATTATTACCTGGTCGAGAGCGAACCCGATATTGCCATTGTTGATCTTGGTTTGCCCGGAGAAGATGGGCTGAGTTTGATCCGCCGCTGGCGCCAAAGAGATGAAAAACTCCCCATTCTTGTTCTGACCGCCCGCGAAAGCTGGCAAGAAAAAGTCACGGTTCTTGATGCAGGAGCGGATGATTATGTTACCAAACCCTTTCATCTTGAAGAAATTATTGCCCGTATGCAGGCACTCCTACGCCGTAATAATGGGCTGGTTTCTCAGATTATTGAATTTCCACCTTTCAAAATTGATCTGTCACGTAAGGAATTAACAGTTTATGGTGGGAACGTCAAACTAACAGCGTTTGAATACCGAATCATTGAAATACTGATGTGTAATAGCGACAAAGTTGTCACTAAAGAGTCATTAATGCGCCAATTATATCCCGATGCTGAACTGCGCGAAGGCCACTCCATCGATGTTTTAATCGGCCGCTTAAGGAAGAAAATATTAGATATCTGGCCCTATGAAGCTATCGTAACTGTTCGTGGTCAGGGCTATCGCTTTGATGTGTAAAACTTTCATAGGTAAAAAAGTGCTTAAGCACAAAAAGCAGCCTTTCTCACTGCGTACCCGGTTTTTAATGGCAACTGCTGCGGTTATTCTTGCCCTTACCATGTCTTACGGCATTGTTGCCATTGTCGGTTATCTGGTCAGTTTTGATAAAACTGCTTATACACTGCTACGCAGTCAGAGTAACCTATTTTTTAGCCTTGCTCAGTGGAATAATAATAAGCTGGATATCTCAGTACCCCCTAATTTCACACTGAATAACCCATCATTAGTTCTGATTTATAACAACAAAGGCACCATCCTCTGGCGCCAACGCCATATCCCAAAAGTCGAAAACTCTATTCCTAGCGAATGGTTAAAAGAAGACGGCTTATATGAGCTGGGTACTGACTTAAAAAGCAGTCGTGACTTGCTAAAAAACTCGGCCAACACACAAGGGCAATTAGGTAAACTTGATGCACTTGACGAAAATGAAGATAACGAACTAACCCACTCCGTTTCCGTCAACAGATACAGCGCAACAGCTCATTTACCAGCATTAACTATTGTAGTCATCGATACCATCCCACAAGATTTACAAAAAGCGATTATGGTGTGGGAATGGTTCGGTTATGTCTTGATTGCCAATCTTATTCTGGTTATCCCATTGATCTGGCTGGCGGCACATTGGAGCTTACGGCCAATTAAATCGCTTATTCATCAGATCAGTTCGTTAGAAAAAGGTGAACGGGAAAAACTGGATGAAAATCCACCGACAGAGTTACGGGGGCTAGTTCGCAACCTCAATGTGTTGCTCAATAATGAACGTAACCGCTATACCAAATACCGGACAACACTCGCTGATCTAACACACAGCTTGAAAACACCACTGGCTGTTTTGCAATCAACTCTCCGTTCTTTACGTGACAGTAAACAAATGACTATTCAGCAGGCAGAACCTATCATGCTGGAACAAATTGGCCGTATTTCTCAGCAGATAGGCTATTATCTACATCGAGCCAGTATGCGCAGTGAACATAGCGCCATTATGCGGAAAGTTTCTTCTATTCCTGCTTTACTGGATAGCCTGTGTAGCGCTTTAACAAAAGTCTATCAGCGTAAAGGGGTCAGTCTCACGTTAGATGTCTCACCGGAGATCACCTGGCTTGGTGAGAAAAATGACTTTATGGAAGTCATGGGTAATGTGCTGGAAAACGCCTGTAAATATTGTCTTAAATTTGTTGAGATCTCTGTGGCAATCGATCATGATTCGGTCATTATTATTGTCGATGACGATGGTCCTGGAGTGCCAATTGAAAAACGAGAAATGATTTTCCAGCGAGGCCAACGTGTTGATACTTTGAAGCCCGGTCAAGGGCTAGGATTGTCAATTGCTTCTGAAATTATCGAACAATATAAAGGTGATATCAGTATCAGTGACAGCCCACTTGGTGGTGCCAGAATTTGCGTTATATTCCGATGCCAGCAAATTAATGATGACGATTAGTTAAATATGCCAATGCAGTCTGATACTGGATGCAACTATTCGTTATAATACCCTGAAATTCACTTCACACTCAGGATGTCACTATGGACTATCAGTTGAATCTGGACTGGCAGGCATTTTTGCATAATCATTGGCAAAAACGGCCTTTACTGATTAAACAAGGCTTCCGTCAATTCATTGATCCTCTTACTCCCGATGAATTAGCGGGTCTGGCTATGGAAAATGAAGTTGACTGCCGCCTGGTCAGCCAGAAAAATGGCCGTTGGGATGTCTCTCATGGTCCATTCGAAAGTTACGATCATTTAGGTGAAAAAGAGTGGTCACTGCTAGTACAGGCGGTTAATCACTGGCACCATCCTTCCGCCGCATTAATGCAACCATTCCGCGTATTATCTGACTGGCGGATAGACGATCTGATGGTGTCCTTCTCCGTTCCCGGTGGTGGTGTTGGTCCGCATCTAGACCAATACGATGTGTTTATCATTCAAGGAATGGGTCGCCGTCGCTGGCGCATCGGGGAAAAGCTACCAATGGAACAGCGCTGCCCTCACCCCGATCTATTACAGGTCGATCCCTTTAATGCCATTATTGACGAAGAGATGGAGCCAGGCGATATTCTCTATATCCCACCTGGATTTCCGCACGAAGGTTATGCCATCGAAGAGTCACTAAATTATTCGGTTGGTTTCCGCGCCCCCAATTCCCGTGAGCTTTTCAGTAGTTTCGCCGATTATGTGCTGGCTAATGATTTAGGCAGCTACCGCTATAGCGATCCTGCTCTGACTTTCCGTGAAAATCCGGCACTGGTCCAGCCGCATGAACTATCAGCGCTACATACCATGATGAACGAGTTATTGGCACAACCTGACACTTTCCAGCAATGGTTTGGTGAATTTATCTCTCAGTCACGGCATGAACTTGATATTGCTCCACCAGAACCACCTTATGAAAGTGATGAAATTTATGAATTAATGAAACAAGGTGAAAATCTCCACCGCCTTAACGGATTACGGGTTATCAGGGTTGGTGATCAATGCTTTGTTAACGGTGAATTAATAGATACACCTCATATTAAAGCGGCTGATGTTCTTTGCCACTATTATGAAATTAATGCAGAAATGCTTGGTGAAGCGATAGACGATGTGCGTTTTATCAGACTACTCACTGCATTAGTCAATAGTGGTTACTGGTATTTTAATGATTGATACCTCGCCTAAAAAGGTTAATTTCATTAAATATTTAATATAGCTATCAAAGGCCATTAATTCTGTTCAGAGTCTAAGACCATTATTAATTCACTGCCTGTGACCTGCTCTCCCCACTAAATCACAAGTGATTATAGTGGGGACTTCTTAAGTTCGCTTCGCCCTCAATTAGCATTCAAGAGCGAGAATTCCGCAGAGTTTGTTAAGAATTTGTAATACTAGAGTTTGTCATTAATAACTGATCAAGTTAATTAACGCTGCAAAATCCCTGACTTATTTCCGACTTTTTAGACAATAATGCGGTTAATTCAGCAATACGCATGACAACACTTACAGCCTGTTCCATTCCTTCCAACGAAACAAATTCATGTTTGCCGTGATAATTATACCCTCCCATAAATATATTCGGACAAGGTAAACCACGGAATGACAATTGTGCGCCATTAGTACCACCACGAGTAGGTTTAATAACGGGTTCAATATTACAATCCAGCATTGCCTGTTTGGCAATCTCAATAACATGCGGATATTTGATAACTTCATCATGCATATTGTAATAATTATCATCGATAGTCAGTTCGATATAACAACCAGGATGCAACCCCTCACCGACTTTTTCAGCAATTTTAATCATCTTCTTTTTGCGCTCCTCGAAGTTATTCCGATCAAAATCACGAATGATATAGTGCATTTCAGCACGCTCAACCGTGCCTTTAATACGTTGCAAATGATAGAAACCTTCATATCCATCGGTATGTTCCGGTGTTTCTTCCGATGGCAATGCCTGATGAATATGGATTGCCAACGATAAGGCATTGATCATCACATTTTTAGCATTACCAGAGTGAACATTATTGCCAACAATCTTAACGGTCACTACCGCTGCATTGAAGTTTTCAAATGCCAGTTCACCTACACCACCACCATCTACGGTGTATGCCCACTCAGCATTAAATGTATTTATATCGAAATAGCGTGCCCCCTTACCTATCTCCTCATCAGGTGTAAACGCAATCCGAATATCACCATGTAAGGTATTGCTATTTTTCAGGCGAACCATTGCAGTAATGATTTCGGCAATACCCGCTTTATCATCAGCGCCAAGCAGCGTTTTCCCATCGGTGGTAATCAGTGTTTTCCCCAACATGTTATGCAAGACAGGAAACATAACCGGCGATAACACTTCATTACCCACCCCCAGAGCAATCTCACCACCTCGATAATTTTCCAACATTTGTGGACTTACATTTTTTCCAGAGAAATCAGGTGAAGTGTCAAGGTGAGCAATAAAACCGATAGCAGGTACAGGCCAAGATGTATTGGCAGGTAATGTTGCCATAACACAACCATGAGCATCCTGTACCACATTGGAAAAACCTAATTCGATCAGCTCCTGTTTCAGCGCATTAGCGAGTTCGAGCTGTCCATGACTGCTGGGAATAGTCTTCGCTGACGGCTTTGATTGAGTATCAAAAGATATGTATTTAAAAAAACGTTCTAGTAATCTGTCCATTATTCTCTTCCCCCAGGGATTTTGTTACCCATTATGAGGAAGAGAAACACAATAATTATTGCGTCAAATCAGCTTTAAATTCTTTAATACTATCAATTAACCTTCTGGCATACTCATCTACTATCTTACTGGCTGGCCCATAATGCTTTTCATCAAATAAACTTTCTACCTGACTCGGTTCTAAGTTCAGCTCCACCGTGTGCGCCCCTGCCAGTTTAGCTTCATGTACAAATCCAGCCGCAGGATAAACATGGCCAGAGGTACCGATAGCGATAAAAATATCTGCCTGGGCCAGTGCAGAGTAAATCTGTTCCATCTCCAAAGGCATTTCACCAAACCAAACAACATGTGGACGCAATGGAGAGGGGAACTGACAACAATGGCAGCGTTCATCTGTCGTCAAATCGTCTGTCCACTCAAACACTTGCCCAGATTGGCAACAACGAATTTTGAACAACTCACCATGCATATGCACCGTGCGGTGGCTACCCGCCCGCTCATGAAGATTATCGATATTCTGAGTAATCAACAAAAAATTATCGCCAAGCTCATGCTCCAGCGCTGCTAAAGCATAATGCGCTGCGTTCGGTTTTATTTCTGATTGCTGAAGTTGATGACGCCGAGCATTATAAAATGCCTGCACCAATTCTGGATCTTTCTGAAAACCCTCAGGTGTAGCAACATCTTCCACCCGATGTTCTTCCCACAACCCATCAGAGGAGCGGAAAGTCCGAATACCCGATTCGGCCGAAATACCAGCCCCCGTCAATACCACGATGTAAGGTTTTTTCATATTAAGCGCCAATCGATTATCCCTATAAAAAATCCGGCTACGAAATCTCTGCTGTCTCAAACGCTTAACCTTACGAAGCCGGCCAAGCCGACTAAGCCGACGACGAATTCGCATACTGACTTCCTTCAAGATTTCTTAAATACTGGTTAGGTTTCTGTTTTTTACACCATAACGCTTTTGGTTAGCTCATGCCAATAATAGATTAATTATTTCCCACTTAAAATTCGTGCCGGATCAAGTCTACTTGCCCGTCTTGCCGGATACCAACTAGCTAATAAACTCAGAATCAGAGCCGTCGCCAGAACATACAGAACATCCATGCCATGTAACTCCGATGGCAGGAAATCAATGAAGTAAACATCACCGGAAAGAAATTGATGCCCGATCAACTTTTCCAATCCATGAATAAGCGCTGTCAGATTCAGTGATGCCAACACACCGGCTACAGCACCGGCAATACTGCCTGTCATACCCGCCAGTAACCCATACCAGAGAAAAACTGCTCTAATTTGCCTATCTTTAGCACCGAGGGTTCGCAGGATAGCAATATCACTACTTTTATCTTTTACCGCCATAATCAAGGTAGAAACGATATTAAAACACGCTACACCAATCACCAAAATCATCGCCAGATACATAATGCTACGTACCATCTGAATATCATGATACATGTAGCCATAATTTCTCATCCAACTGCTGATATAGACATATTCCTGTGATGCTTCCCCGGCCGACCTTACCCGCTGATCAGCGGCAAATACATCATCAACCTTGATCGCAATGCCCGTAATCCCCCGCCCATAATCCAAATATTGTTGCGCATCAGCCAAAGGAATCAGAGCCAGACTATGATCAAGCAAGCCGCTCAATTGAAAAATTCCGCTCACCTGTAAACGAATTCGTTTCGGTTGCAACAATTTCATCTCAGGATCATTGTTCGGGATCATAACAGTCAGCCAGTCACCCTGCTTAACCTTCAAGGCATTAGCAACTCCTTGCCCCAGAATGACCTGTTGATGACCAGCCTGAAAATTTTGCCAGGCATTATCCTGTACAAATTGTGGTAATGAGCTGACCTGAACCTCGGAGGCTAAATCAACCCCTTTCACCTGAACCGCATGTAAGCTGGTACCTTTTTCCATCAATCCAGTGAAAGTAATATAAGGTGAAGCAGCAACCACGCCGGATGTGTTTTTTACCCGTTCCAATGCAGGTTGCCACTGTTCAAAAGGCTGATGAACCGTATAGATTTCACCATGAGGAACAACAGAGAGGATGCGGTTTCTCAATTCTCGTTCAAAACCATTCATGGCACTCAGACCAATAATGAGAACAGCGACACCAAGCATAATCCCTAACGTAGAAATCACAGAAATCAGAGATACCATACCGCCGCGGCGACGCCCGCGACTAAATCGCAAGGCAGTGACCAAAGAGAGAGGCAAATTCGCCATTACAACGCCCCCGCCAGGGTCAATTTATCCTGTAAATAACCATCACGCATCTCCACCTGACGATTTAATCTGCCGGCGAGATTCAAATCATGGGTGACGACCAGAAATGCCGTGCCTTGCTGTCGGTTAAGCTCGCCCAGTAATGCAAAGATGCTATCTGCATTACGCAAATCGAGGTTACCGGTAGGTTCATCCGCTAAAACCAAAGAAGGCTCATTAACCAACGCTCTGGCAATTGCCACACGCTGGCGTTCACCTCCAGATAATTCTGATGGGCGATGATAAGCTCGCTTTTCCAGACCAACAGCCGCCAGCATTTCTACTGCTTTCTTCTGTGCTTGACTACGATTTTTACCGCCGATCAACAGCGGCATAGCGACATTCTCTATCGCGTTAAAATCTGGCAACAGATGGTGAAATTGATAAATAAAGCCCAATTCATGATTGCGCAGTTCTGCCCTAGCTCCAGAGGACATTTTATTCAAAGAGTGCCCTTTAAACAGGACTTCACCAGAAGTCGGCGTATCCAACCCACCAAGCAAATGCAGCAGCGTACTCTTACCTGAGCCGGAACTTCCCACAATCGCCATCATTTCACTCTGATTGATAGCAAAAGTGACATTTTTCAGCACTTCGGTCAGTACTTGCCCTTCCTGATATTTTTTACACAGATTATTACACAACAATAGTGGTTGATTATTCATAACGCAAAGCCTCAGCAGGTTGGACGGCAGCAGCACGCCAGGAAGGATATAACGTAGACAATAGGGCAATCACCATCGCTGAAATTGCGATTGTAGCAACCTGTAGCGGTTCAATGGCAACAGGCAGCTCAACACCTGAGGTCAACAGGCCAATCAGCGGCATTAAGTTATTAAGCTGACTGGAAAGCAGAACACCAAGCCCAGTTCCCAGTAAAGTGCCGATGATCCCGGCTCCTGCTCCCTGGATCATAAAAATCGCCATCACCTGACGCCGTACCAATCCCTGTGTTTGCAAAATTGCCACTTCTCCCTGCTTTTCCATGACCAGCAAACCAAGGGAAGTAATGATATTGAATGCAGCCACAGCAATAATCAGGCTTAACAATAAGCCCATCATGTTTTTTTCCATCCTAACCGCTTGGAAAAACTCACCTTTACGTTCGCGCCAATCTTTCCACAACAACCCTTCTGGCAAGGTTTGTAAGCTCAAACGATCTACCGTCAATGGTTCTGAAAGATAGAGACGCCAGCCAGTAATGTGACCTGGCGGATAGCGCATCAGACGAGCTGCATCTTGCTGATTCACCAGAATCTGTGTGCCATCGACTTCGCTATTTGATGTAAAAGTACCAATAACAGTAAATAGACGCTGACTAGGAATACGCCCCATTGGCGTCAACTGACTTGCACCAGGCACCATCAGACGAATGCGATCACCACGTTTTACACCAAGCTCCCCGGCTAGTCTTTCGCCCAAAATAGCATTGTAGCTACCGGGCGCAAGTTGATGACGATAAGCACCGATCAAATATTCAGCCAACGGCTCATATTCATCAGAAGTAATGCCCAACATCACACCGACACCGACATTCCGGGCGCTTTGCAATACCACATCCCCCGTCACCAATGGTGTAATCCTGTTAACCTGCTTTAGATCCGCAAGTTCACTGACAGGATGCGCTTTTGGGTCTAGCGAACCCTTTACCGACGTCACAACCGCCTGTGGCATAAAGCCAAGAATACTGGTTTCCAATGAACGCTCAAAACCGTTCATCACAGACAATACTGTAATTAATGCAGCAACCCCGAGAGTAATACCAATTGCTGATAGCCATGAAACAAACCGACCAAATTTGTCAGCCGCCCGGCCACGCATATACCGCAAACCTATAAATAATGAGACAGATTGAAACATGAAATCTGTTACGCCCCTGTTGCCAAAGCAAAGTGTTCGGGGATAATAAAGGGTAGTTATATTTTATGGAACCACCAACACCCAGATTCTGTGGTTTTTTTATTTTCTCTCAACCAGCCTGCGTGTTTACTCGAAGACCATATGTGCGTCGAAAGCCCGTTGGGAATGGACTGAATCATAGAGAACACATTTACGCTTATGTCCTCAAAATATCGTTATGAACTTCCTGAACGCCGCGGTGATAACCGTCAATTAGGCCGACTTATTGGTGCCGCTTGCGCTGTAGAGTGTGCTGAGATTATCGAACGCCATCAAGGGCCTGTCGTACTGATAACCAAAGACATGCAAAACGCCCTACGTCTGCATGATGAAATCCATCAGTTTACCGACTGCCCGGTTGATCTTCTTTCCGATTGGGAGACACTGCCGTATGACAGCTTTTCGCCCCATCAGGAAATCATTTCCAACCGCCTATCTACACTTTACCGTCTACCGACGATGACCAAAGGTGTTTTAATCCTGCCGATAAATACCTTAATGCAACGAGTTTGCCCTCATGAGTACCTTAACGGACATGCACTGGTTATGCATAAAGGTCAGAGACTCTCGCGGGACAAACTCCGTGCTGAATTAGAACAGGCTGGCTACCGTAGTGTCGAACAAGTTCTTGAACATGGCGAATTTGCTACTCGTGGCGCACTGCTCGATCTTTTTCCAATGGGAAGCGAGCATCCTTATCGTATTGATTTCTTTGATGATGAAATCGATAGCTTACGCATTTTCGATGTTGACAGCCAACGCACACTAACTGAAGTTAAACAAATCAACCTACTGCCCGCTCATGAATTCCCAACAGATAAAGAGACGATTGAACTGTTTCGCAGCCAGTGGCGAGAACGTTTTGAAGTCCGTCGTGACAGTGAACATATTTATCAGCAAGTCAGTAAAGGTACGTTACCGGCAGGGATAGAATACTGGCAACCGTTGTTTTTCAGCCATCCCCTGCCTGCATTGTTTGATTACCTACCCGATAACACCCTGATTCTTAGCCAAGAAATTAACAATGCCGCTGAACGTTTCTGGCAAGATATTCAACAGCGCTTCGAGAGCCGTAAAATTGATCCAATGCGCCCTCTCTTACCCCCAGAAGAACTTTGGCTTCCGGCGGATAAATTATTTTCAGCACTAAAAAACTGGCCCCGCATTCAACTTAAAGCGGAAGAGTTGAGCAAAAAAACGAGTCACGTAAATCTTGATTATCAATTACTACCTGATCTCTCCGTGGTTGCGCAAAATAAGGCACCGCTGGATAAGCTTCGCCGTTTCCTGGAACAATTCAGTGGCCGCGTAATTTTCTCCGTCGAGAGCGCAGGACGAAAAGAGACATTACAAGAATTATTGTCACGAATAAAGATTAAACCAATTAAAATCAATAAATTAAATCAGGCGCAGCAATCAGGTCATTTTTTGATGATTGGTGCCTCTGAACATGGTTTTATCGATACAAAGAATGAAGTTGCTCTAATCTGTGAAAGTGACATGCTCGGTGAGCGTGTTGTTCGCCGCCGTCAAGACACCCGCCGCACGATTAATACCGATACCCTGATCCGTAACCTTGCTGAATTACGCCCTAATCAGCCGGTGGTCCATTTGGAGCATGGCGTTGGCCGCTATCAGGGATTAACCACGCTAGAAGCAGGTGGTATCCAAGCTGAATATTTGATCCTAAGTTATGCTGGCGATGACAAACTCTATGTTCCGGTATCTTCCCTGCATCTAATCAGCCGCTACGCAGGTGGTGCTGATGAAAATGCCCCATTACATAAATTGGGCGGAGAAGCATGGAACAAAGCTCGCCAGAAAGCAGCCGAAAAAGTGCGCGATGTGGCCGCGGAACTGCTTGATATTTATGCTCACCGCGCCGTAAAACCCGGATTTGCTTTTAAACATGATTGGGAACAATACCAACTGTTCTGTCAGAGCTTTCCATTTGAAACGACCCCAGATCAGGAACAGGCGATTAACGCAGTTCTGAATGATATGTGTCAACCCATAGCAATGGATCGCTTAATTTGCGGTGATGTAGGATTTGGCAAAACCGAAGTTGCAATGCGCTCCGCATTTCTGGCAGTCCATAATGACAAGCAGGTGGCGGTCTTGGTTCCGACAACCCTACTGGCTCAACAACACTTTGATAATTTCCGCGACCGCTTTGCTAATTGGCCTGTACGTATTGAGATGATATCCCGCTTCCGCAGCGCCAAAGAACAGCAACAAGTCGTTGAAATGGCAGCCGAAGGTAAAGTCGATATTATTATTGGCACGCATAAACTGCTACAAAGCGACCTACGTTGGAAAGACCTTGGTTTGTTAATTGTCGATGAAGAGCACCGATTTGGTGTTCGCCACAAAGAGCAGATCAAAGCCATGCGTGCTGACGTCGATATTCTGACCCTCACCGCAACCCCTATTCCACGAACGCTTAATATGGCAATGAGCAGTATGCGGGATCTGTCAATTATTTCGACCCCACCCGCTCGTCGTCTGGCAGTCAAAACCTTCGTGCGCGAATATGACAACCTAGTGGTGCGAGAAGCCATACTGCGTGAAGTTTTGCGCGGTGGTCAAGTCTACTACCTCTATAACGACGTTGAAAATATTGAGAAAGCGAAACTGCGTCTCGAAGAGTTAGTACCAGAGGCTCGGTTCACAATTGGTCATGGGCAGATGCGTGAACGGGATTTGGAACGGGTGATGACTGATTTTCATCATCAACGATTTAATGTTCTGATTTGTACCACAATTATTGAGACAGGCATCGACATTCCGAGCGCCAATACCATTATTATCGAACGGGCCGACCATTTTGGCCTAGCCCAATTGCATCAATTGCGTGGACGTGTCGGACGTTCTCACCATCAGGCTTATGCTTACCTGTTAACACCACACCCGAAAGCAATGACCACCGATGCACACAAACGTCTGGAAGCCATCGCTTCCCTTGAAGATTTAGGTGCCGGCTTTGCACTAGCAACTCACGACCTTGAAATCCGTGGAGCCGGCGAACTCCTTGGTGAAGAACAGAGTGGTCAGATGACAACTATCGGCTTCACTCTCTATATGGAGATGTTGGAAAGTGCTGTCAATGCACTAAAAGCAGGCCGTAAACCTTCACTTGAAGACTTGGCCAATAGCCAAACTGACGTTGAATTGCGGATGCCTATTTTGCTACCCGATGACTATATTCCTGATGTCAATATGCGTTTATCTTTTTATAAACGCATTGCCAGCGCCAAAGATGAATCAGAATTAACAGAATTGAAGGTTGAATTGATAGATCGGTTCGGCACATTACCTAATCCGGGGCACCATTTATTACAATCAGCAGCCATTCGCCTGTCAGCCCAGAAATTAGGTATTAAACGAATAGAAGCCCATGAAAAAGGTGGATTCATCGAGTTTAGTGAAAAACATAAAGTTGATCCAACTTATCTTATCGGCCTGTTACAGAAACAGCCTGAAATTTACCGATTGGATGGCCCCGCTAAACTTAAATTCATCATAAATCTGAACGAAAGAATGGCACGTCTGGAATTCATTCAACAATTACTTGAGACTTTTGAACACCATCAAATCTGTCCTTAAGTCATTTTCACTTCCCCTATGACTGATTGCCAGTCTATGGGGAAGTACTGCAATTTAATTCACATTACATAACTCCTTTTTTCTACGTAACCCCATAAAAATAGAGACCAATATTCATTTGTACTATTGAATAATTATGCTGTGATTTATTCATTAATATTTATTCTGAGATAACAATCATATGACAATATCCATATGAAATGAAGATGACTAACCTGATTGGATTAAGGGAAAACTTTATTTACGAAAAAGAATAACTAGATATGGTCATAATCGTAATAATAGTCTTTATTATCAATCTCATGCGGTAATTTACTTTAATAATATCCTCTTCCATTAAAATCATAATTTTTTCTTATGCAAAAATCACATCATATAATTATTAAAAATATATTAATAGAGAAAAAATGCCTTATCTATCTTATTCAAAATCAATTTCAGAAAGAAATGACCAATATAAAATTAGCCTCAACCTCATTTCACATCGTTCATTTAACTTTAAATGGTATCTAATTAAAGTGATCGTACCAGTTGACAAGTGTTTTAATAACCCTATTAAACGGTGCATTAATGTAACAATCAATCAAATATATTGACTAATTATATAAATCACATTCAAACATATTGTTTATTATTAAATAGATTATTAGATATTCTTAAATATTATATTATCTTTTAATTGCATTATCTTACACTTCGCCTATACCAATTAGTTGAACCGCTATTTATCTATTTTAAAAATAGATATATTTGCAACAAATATATGAGAAATCGCAATTATGCAAATTACCACTGCTAATAACATTACTTCCGAGAATATTTCCACTAATAATATTTCTATGCAGATTCTGCGTGAGTTATTGCAATATCGCAGACTCCTTACTGACTCAGGGAGGGATTCGGCTCAAGAAGAAGAGATTGTTAAAACTGTACAATTGCCAAGAATTGAACAATTTATCAAGAACAAAAAACCTATCGAATTTATTTTACCCGCATTCCCAACAAAATCACCAAACATAAACAAAGTGCTTGGTACTGCTCCCGATATGGCAGAACGTTTATCTTTAATTTTTCTTAATTCTCTTTGCCAGCGTATCCAACTTTATTATCCGCCTGGTGCCCGCATTATTATTTGCTCTGATGGGCATGTTTTTGGTGATCTGATTCGTGTCAATGATACAGTTATCAGCCAATATCATGAAGATATTAAACAATTACTTCATGAAGTGGGTGCTATCAATTTAAGTACATTTAACCTTAATGACGATAAAGAACTCTGCGAACATAGTGATGATTTCAATTTACAGAGACATCTGTTAGTCAAACATTATGCCCGCTCGGAAGAATCTATCAAAGACGAACTGTTGCAAAACAATGATGGATTACAATTATATCGTGCGGTCACCCGCTTCTTATATGAAGACAGCTTATTACCCGGCTATACTGGCTCAAACAATGCCCTACAAAAAGATGCCAAACAAAGGGCCATCGGCGTTATTCAACGAAGTTGGGCGTGGGGGAGTTTATTAGATACTCATTTTCCAAAAGCCATACGTTTATCTATTCATCCTCAGCCAGCAAATAGTATTAAACTTGGTATTCATATGATGCCAACCCGGGATGATTGGTTAACCCCTTGGCACGGTGTCGCAGCCAATGTAAATGGACAATTCATACTTATGAAACACAAAGAAGTCCAGATGATGGGTGGAAAGCTAGTTAACATTCATGGAAAACCCAGTCACTATGTGATTTAAAGAGAAATTATAATTTAAAGGAAAATAACGATGACAGAATTAAATAACTTTCAGACAGAAGAGATAACTCCTTTTGGTTTAGAAATTACGCCTCAATATTCCGATCAACATATTGATACATTATCAGTGGAGCAACTGAAAGAACTAACTAGAAAACACCATCTGCTTATATTACGTGGTTTCAGATCTGACTTATCTGATCACGAAAAATATGAAGAATATGCCCGTCATTGGGGAGAAATAATGATGTGGCCGTTTGGTGCTATTTTGGATGTTCGTGAACACCAAGATGCTACCGATCACGTTTTTGATAACAGCTATATGCCGTTGCACTGGGATGGCATGTATAAACCAACAATTCCCGAATTTATAATGTTCCATTGTGCCCACGCCCCCGAAAGTGACCAAGGGGGCAGAACAACCTTTGTCAATACTCGTCGTGTTGTAGCTAATGCGACTCAACAGCAATTAGAACAGTGGAAAAATATATCGATTACTTATCGCATTAATAAAGTCACTCACTATGGTGGGGAAGTTCACTCTCCTCTACTGGAAGAACATCCGGACAGAAACGGATTCGTTATCAGATATAACGAGCCAGCAATAGATGGAGAAAAATTCCTGAATAAACATGCTATTGAATACCATAATATCAGCCCTGATCAAGTAGCGGAATTTCAGCAAGATTTTATCAATATATTATATGATAAGCGCCATTTATATGCTCATACATGGAAAAAAGGCGATCTGGTGATTGTGGATAATTTCTCTCTGCTACATGGACGTGAAGGATTTACCTCTAAATCAGAACGGCATTTACAGAGAATCCATATTCAATCTAATCCAGTATTTAATAATCTGGCGTTAAGAGCATAGTATTTTTATATATACCCGTCATTTTTCAAGTTGCCTCTTTATTGGCTACACTCGCTCACCCCGGAAACATAGTCACCTATGTTCCCGGGGATTCTCTCCCTTGCTGTCGCGAAGCATCTTGAAATCCATAAGGTATAGTAAAAATTGCTTACTGGATTCACTAGATAGGTGGGCCATCTTAATCTCGCAAGTGTATTATCGCTCTTGAGTAAATTATTCAATGATTAATAAGAATTTCGCCGCACACTTACGAATCAAGTAGCAATTAAATGGTCTGAGCTCAGCAAAATACAGTACTCAGACCTTGATGAACGAATGATTTAAATTGCCTAATTTTTGAGAGCAATTCACAAGGTCGAGTTAGTTTTGACTGTCATATTTTTTGAATAAATATGGGTTGCAAAAAACTCACCTACTCTTATTGAATATTGTTTGCAAAATAGTTTAATTTTAATCATTACTTTATAAATGTTCTTTTAACTCGAATAGATATAATAAAATAAGGAATCCATATACATACATAAAACACAGTTCTAAAAAATAAGAAGAGATAACTATAATCCAGTTTTATTTCATATACATAATGAGCCAATGATAAATCGGTTATTACAAATAATGAAGTAAAAACTAAAAGGATAATGTAAAATAAAGGTGTTTTTTTCTTCTTTTTAAAAAAAAGAATTGATGTATAAAGTGCAACTCCAAAAATAATGATAAAACAAATAAACTCAAATCCTATAAGGATACGTAATTCACCTAGAAAATCATAACTAGAGATCAGGATTGTCATTGTTTTATATGCACTAAATAAAGAGCTTAATATTGCAAAGATAATATTTATTGCTGGAAAATAGAGAAACCCGCCGATTCCACTCAGTTCTTTCTCCTCACATGTGGCACAAAAATCTGATTCATGTAATGCTGGATTTTCACATTTAATACACTTCATAAAACTTCTCCAAATAGTAACCTCAATCCAAAGATTGATTATTAATTTACGTAAATCGTATAGGTGATAGTATATAAACCAATAACTTATTAGCCCGATAAATACCCCTACTTTTAATAACCTTATTTACATCTCCAAGTGAAAAAAGAAATATTCCATCTATAAAAAACGACATAAGCACTTTATTACCAATTACAGTACTAACTGCGTTACCTAACATTGAGATTGTAGGATCTTCCCCTTTAACTTTACTTCCTAAATAAACGCCTCCTGTATTAACAAAGGTGCTAAATAGTGTTCCTTTACCTTGAGTTAATGCGCCTGTTCCTACCGCTATCAGTGTATCTATTGCACTATATAGTGTTCTCTTGGCTTCAACGTTAAAAGCTGTTTGGTGGTATCTGTTGCCCTGCCTAAAATACCCCCACCAATTACTGCCGTGGTCCCATTAATAGGGGCAACTATAGTGCCTCCTACAGCAGAAGCACCTATCCCCAAGTGACTAATAATCCTCATTACCGGATCTTGTCCTTCCGGGTGATCGCCTTTGGCATGTTTTGACAATGCCGCTGAAATCTCTTGAGGAGATTTACCTTCATTTAGCATAGCGATAGCCAGACTTGATGCTGACCGACAATAATCCGCCATCCCTTTTAACAAGCTCAGTGCATTATTGTCAGTAACAACGCATTCCATTGCGAAGTTGACCGCCAAACGCCGATTTTCTTAATGCCCTCAGTTAGTTACAACCCGTTTTTTCCAGTGCGGCTTGAGGCTCGACCTACAACGCCCCGGCGCGACTTTTCAGCCTGGTAAGCCACTTTTCCCAGACGTAATGAACTGCCCCCTTTAGATGTCGGATGATTACCTAACATTTGGGGGCAGTTCACAATAGCCGGGATCGATGTTCATTTATTAGGTGGATAGTTGTAATAATCTGGGATTACGTAATCTTCTGGAATAGAAGGTAATTCACATTGTTCACCCCAGCCAACTTTTTCAATATCTTCAAAGATATTCAGGAAAAAATTTGATAAATCAAGTGAAATAATTCGAGCCATAACTAAAGCACACTTAGCCGTTATCATATCTTTCCTTTGGATTGCATCTGTCAATAAATTCAGTTCTATTTCTAACTTAACTAAGTCTTCTTGCAGTCTATTATCAAGATCTAATCGATAATCGATACTCCAATCTGAATCAACAAACTTAAAATCAGCAGCATTGATTTTTGACAGTTCTAAGATTGCACGTTTAATTTGATCCAAACCACTCATTTTAATTTCCTACCCATAGCTTTGTCTGTTTTGGCTTGATTAATGCTTCCATCAAGGTTGATAACAACCTTAAAGTTTCCTCTTTTGTCAAAGACTTCCAAGTGGTTCTTATGATCGCCGTCCAAATAAAATTGATCACCTTTTTTGATATGAGTCCCAATATCACTTGAAGCTTGATAAATACTCTGACCATCATACATTTTACTTGTTTTTTGTGAATTCGATTTCGTTTGGCTCCCAAAACCCGATTGCCTGAAGAATTCACCCATATTACCAACTGCCCCCTGATTCGGTTGATATGGTTGTTTGCCTTTTCCGACATCGCCGCCGCTTTTTGCTCCAGCTTTACTGACCCCTCCGGCCACTCCCGCAGACGCCGCAATTCCCGTCTGCCCCATAATCTTCACGATTTCTTGGGTCGTCTCTTCTGAGCCCCCGGTGACTTGGGCACGATGGAGCACTAAATTCCGTGATGCGTCAATATTCGACATGGCACCGCGTAAATCTGCCCATTCCCGTACTTCCGCTGGCGTGAGGAAATCCAGCCCCTGCATTCTGGCTTTTTCCTGAATTTCGCCTATTCGCGCACTATAGTCACCTTGTAATGCCCGCAGCTCTTTAGCAACGGCAACGCACTGGTCAGCTCCTGAACAAGTTGTTATCCGCTCCTGAACCTTGTCATATTCCTGTCGGTATTTATCCCTAACGGCAGAACGGCAACTGGTATCACCCTGACAATTAACCAGTTCCTCACTGCGCGATTGGTTCTTCTCCACACTTAGGTGGTTGTTGTCCACAACAACGCATTCCATTGCGAAGTTGACCGCCGGACACCAATTACTCCAATGTACTCAATCGGTTACAAACGATTTTTCCCGGGGTAGTTCGATGTCCGGCCCATAATGCCCTGACGCGACTTTTACCACCGATTAGTTGGTCTCGGTCATCGCGGATGGAGGAACCAATCATCTAGATGAGGCCCCCTCTAAACCGATAATTAAAAGTAAAATCCCAACTTAAAAACCGAGATTTTAATCATGTAATGAGATCTACTTTTGTATTCATCAACACATTTATAAACTCGTCTAACGGGAATTTCATTTCTATTGGTTTTTCCAAAATCCTACTATCTGAAAAAAATTCAATCTCAATAGAATCAATTCCCTTGTCTTTGTTAAGTTGACAAAGTATTTGCCCCCTATACGAAATTTCTGCTGTCAGCTCTTCGTATCTGGAGTCACTAAAAAAATCCACTTCAAAATTATTAGCCATTTTTTTACCTTTTAGGATCTAAAAAACCTGAGAAAGAACCATCTGAGTTGTAGCGGACACCTCTACCATCAGGTAGACGGTATTCTATACCACCCTTGGATAAATCGGTTCGGACAGTATTCTTATTATTCAACACTTCATTTACGAACCGGCTATCGGTGGTGGTGGCATTGGTATAGCTAGGGCATTATTATCCGCCACTATTGTCTACGTATGGTGATCTTTCTAATATTTCCTCAATTTTTTTCTTGGCTTTTAATACCCACTTTTTATCTAATACACCTAATATTTCTAGCTCTTTTTCAAAATAAGCTCTACGAAAATCTTTATTTTCATCATTCCTATTCTTTAATTCATATTCAGATGCCATTTGGCTAGCTACACTTTCCATTATCCAATATAGCAGCTCATTTACATCTTCAGTTGTTTGCCTAAATATTTCATATCCTCTTTCAGAGTAAATAATATGATATTGATTATTATCAATAACTATATACCCAGAACCATCACCAACAGGCTCTAAATAAACTATCAACATTGATTTAGGTGCATTAATCTTAGCACCTAAAGACCACACTTTTTCCTGTATTTCATTTGTAGTTAGCATTCTTTACTTCCTTTACATATCCATTTTTTATAAGCCAATCAACATTTACTCTCTCAGGGAAATTCGGCAATATCTGAACTCCTCCTCCGGGCTGATCAAACGCTGGCGCAATTTTGCCTTGCAGTACCGGAAGTGGTTTAATTACTTCATATTCATGGTATTTTCCTGCTTTAGAACCAGGAGCCAGTGCTCGATTTTCATAAGGAACTCCTTTGGGAGACAAAAACGCTCCGTTTGCACTGCCATATCTATCCAGTCTAGTACCTACAGCTAAAACATCTTCTTTCGGGGGTTCAGCAAATCCTAATTTAGGTGGCCAATTCCATTCAGTATTAGATTTTCTAAATTTATCATAGGATGAGTATCCTCCCGATTCACTATCTGTTATAGCACTATCTTTATTAAAGTTTCTTGATGTTTTTTCTGAGCCAGATGACACCTCTTGATATTTATTCAAAGACAAATACATTTTAGCTGCCGCAAACTGTATCAGCTTTGCTTCACTGGTAGGTATGCCACCGGCAACAATTTCCGCCGCCTTTTGCGGTGTCATCTGCTCATTTGATAACACGACATCCAATGGAACACCAAAGAAGTTCCCCCACGCAATAATCAGACCTTTTGCCGGGTCCTGACCATCAGGGACTTGCCCTTTTAGGTAGTGAGTTAAGGCTGCGTTGATTTCTTCGGGTGTTGCCCCGGATTGAGCCATCTTTTGAGCCAGCGACCCCGCACCTTCAAAATGTTTAGCGCCTTCGGAACCAAACAGACTTCCCATGCTAAGGGCATTATTATCCGCTGCATTCTTCCCGGCCTGCGCCCCAGTGAGGGCACTGGCGGTGGAGTCACCGGCAATGCCACCTGCCAGCCCTGCCGCCAGGGTGGAAAGGGTACTGATAGTTTGTTTTTGCTCTTCGGTTAACTCACTGACTTTGGCCCCGTCGCCGTAAAGTTGCTTAATCAGGACTTGAGCTGCCAGTTCACCGGAAGCCGCACCGACTGCTCCTGACAAGGCATTATTGCCGCTGACCTCGGCCGCTACCGCGCCTAAAATTGCATGGGCCAGCGTATTGGTGGCGATATCCACCTGATGGGTTTGTGGATCGGTGGTCAGCTCTTTTATCACCCCTGCCAGATACGGCGAAGCGCCTCCGGCCAGCGCCTGACCGAGGTTGTTGCCCGCTAAACCCTGAATCGCTGCCGTGGCGGCCTGTAAGGCTTTCTGATAGGTTCCGCCGGTCCCAAAGCCGGAGTCATTCAGCGCCTGCGTGTAGGCCGTGTCATAAACTTGCTTATTGATATCCGCCGAAGTCGGGTGTGGATTGCCACCGTCAACCAGTTTTTTTCTGGCGGCCTCTTTGTCCGGTTCACTGATATGGTCCAGCTTCGCTTTCGCCGCTTTGG
>NZ_RCWC01000011.1 GCF_018448935.1 Photorhabdus noenieputensis
CCCGGTCCGTGGCCCACAGGATAAAGTGATAGGTGTGATGGGTCTGCACTTTCAGCGTGGTTTCCGACCAGTTCCGTTCCTGCCGCCAGGCCACGAAGCGCAGCAGCAGTGCATACAGGCTTTTCGGGTCATGTGCCGGCCCTACAGGCTGACGATAGACGTCATCGACGGTCAGGAGACTTCCTTTGCGCGGTTTACGGTTTGCCATGATTAACCTCCGTTTCGGATTGGGGATGGGCGGCTGAGGCAGCGGGCGGTGGGGCCTTTTGCGTTTTATGTCTGTTAACCGTTTTCTTTCCGGCTCCGCCCGGTTCTGTTGTTAAGCCTTGTGCTGTCTGTGCTGAGGCCGGATTTTGTCTGTCCGGCTGTGTACCGACCTGGGGCCGACCTGTACCCGACTGAACACCCTCTGACCCCGACCGGAACGCCTTGCCCGCAACAGCGTCATTCGTCATTTCTGTTTCATCGGGCAGGGGGATTGAAGTCGGTTTTTTTTCTGTCTTGATAACTGCTTTTTGCTTTACCCCGGCCACTTCCGCCGACAGGTCTGATGTTGCCTGCCCTGAGGCCGGATTCTGATTTACCGACGGACTGCCGACCATGCCCCGACCCGTGCCCGACTGAACATCTCCTGACCCCGACTGGAACACATTGCCTGTCATTTCTGACCGGGATTCAGTCATCTCCAGTAACCCGCACAGATGCGGTTGCCCGGTATCTTCACCATCCCACAACAGCGTATATTCGTAGGTCAGCCCGCGGCGATGCAGCAACAGGTATTCCATTTCCAGCAACCGCGCCAGATGCACTTTCAGTTGCGTATCGCCCCAGTGCAGAGCGGTCCGAATATCCCGCCGGGTAAAATGCAGTTCATCGACCTTGACCGCCTGTTGTCCGGCGGTTTCCCGTACCCAGTCCTGTATCAGCAGCAACAGCTTGCGCGTCTGCGGCGGCATTTCATCCAGCGTGCGACCCAGCACCTCATGCGCCAGCCGGTTAGCCAGGGCAATGTCGTCCTGGGTGACTTCGATATATTCGATAACCTGCCCGCGGTGGGTGGTTTTCTTCACTTCACGTTGATACTGGTGCAGCAGGGCAATGGCCTGTATCAGCGTCAGGTATTTCATGTGGTCGCGCCGCATCCGGGTTTTGTCTGACAGGAACGTCAGTTGGTGGGCGTAAGGATTGACCACTTTCAGCGGCCTTAACAGACGCTGGGCGTTCTGGTGTAACTGCGTCAGATAGCCTTTCTCCGAGTCAGCCAGCAACCCGGCCAGTGTCTGGCGGTGCCGCTGCATGGCGTGGATAGCCTGCGTCTGCTCGCGCGATTCGTTGACCGTCAACACCAGACAGCGGTTCAGCAGTTCTTCATCCACATCAATGGCCGTCGTCGTTAACATCAGCATCACCGGTCCCTGTACCTTGTATTCCCGCGTCACCAGTTCGCCGCTCTGTTCGTTCTTGCCGGTGCTGGCGATTTTCAGCTCGCCGTCGGACTGCAACAGTTTCAGGGCATAAGCCGCCTGCCGTACGCCTTCTTCTTCGGCTATCGCCAGTATCTTGTGTTGCAGGCTGGTTTCCCCCAGATAGTAGAGGCTCTGCCCGGTCATTGCCGAGTACTGGATACGCTCCTCTTCCGGCATCAGGTTCAGCACCGCCTCCATCAATGACGATTTCCCGGCAGCGGAACTGCTTTGTATCAGCACGGCCAGCGGTTTATCGAGTTTGCGCGAGACTGCCGCCAGATACCCGGTCAGCAGATTGGTGGATTCGCCGACCACCCCGCAGGCGGCCATGTCGTTGATAATCTGTTCTGTTAAGTTCGGCGATGTCAGCAACGCTAGCGCGGCGGCTTCGTCTTCCGCGCTGACCGTGACCGCCGTTGTCCCTGAGGCTTCGGCGTCGGCCTGCTGTTGCGCGTCCTGTTGCTGCTCCAGCATCAGCAAGACCCGCCCGGCTTCGCGTTTGATGACCGACAGCTCGCATTCCAGCTCTTGCGCCGCCGTGCTGATGTAGTTCTGACGATGCCGCGCGTGATACATGTCCAGCGTATCCACATGGAACAGGCCGGACGTTTCATCCCGCACCTGCACATTGACTTTCATCACATCGGGCACCGGCGATTTTTTCATCCCCCGTATCCGCCAGATACGTGGCCCGCTTTTCATCAGCAGTTCACCGCAGGCCGTGCGCTCACAGGGCACGGGGGCAACAGTCAGCTCTGGTGGGGCGGCTAAGGCAGCCGGTTTAGCCACCCCGGCATTGTGAGGCTTTTCCGTCACACCCGGCGATACGGATACGGGTAGCTCATGGCTGAACACCGCGCCCGGGGCCGTTCCCTGTCCCAGCCAGACCGCCTGTTGCAAGGCCAGCCCCAGCGCATGTTCGGCATTGCCGCTTTTCAGCGCATAGTCATTGGCATCCATGCCCGGTGGGAACTGCACCCGCCACGCCTCGATACCGGCTTCCAGTAAATCAGCCGCCACATTAGCCGCGCCACGGTCTCCGGCCTCGTCCCGGTCAAAGGCAATCAGCACCCGTTTCACGCCGTGATACTGCAAGGCTTCGAGGTGCTCACGGTTAAACCCGTTCACCCCGAACGCGGCAATCACGTTACGGAACCCGGCACACCAGAAGGTCATGGCATCGATCAGCGCTTCGCACAGGATAATTTCCGCAGCGGCTTTCATCGCTGCCTCATTCCAGACCCCGGCCAGTGGTGAGGACAGGTACAGATGCTTTGGGCTGTCTTTCAGGACTTTGTAATCCGGCTGGGTTCGGCGACCATACAGTTGCAGCACCCGCCCGCGGCTGGCCACACTGGCCGATTCGGCCCAGCCGATTATCGGCACCACGACGCAGCCCCGGAAGTGGTCCTGCCGGGTGGTGGTACGCAACACGCCCAGCCCCGACAGCTTGCCGCGCAACTGCTGACCTTCCTGACTGTCTTTGGACGGCAACAACCCCGCGGAACCGCTGATACCGTGATGGCCCGCATACCCCAGTTTAAAGTGGCTGACCAGTTCAGGATGATTCAGCCCGCGTCGTGCCAGCCAGGCTTTGGCTTCCGGTGACGCCAGTAAGTGCTGATGATAAAAATCAATCACCTGATGCAACAGCGCCTGCCCGTCATCGTCCAGGTCGGCCAGTTTCGGGCGCGGCAGGGGGGCCGCCTGTGATCCCGGCGGGGCGGCTAACGAAGAAGCGGCTATAACTGCATTGTCCATGTCCGGCAACCCGGCCAGCTCCCGCAGACGGCGGATAGCGATTTTCAGCGTCACCCCTTCCGTTTGTATCACCCAGTCCAGCACTGACCCCGCTGCGCCACAGCCAAAGCAGTGATACAGGTTCTTAGCCGGCGATATCACCATTGAGGGCGTTTTCTCGTGATGGAACGGACAGCGCAGCACATAATCCTCACCGCGTTTTTTCATCGGACGGCCTTGCTTACGCGCCAGCCCCAGTAACGAGACGGTTTGCTTTAAGCGGGCTAAATCGGTATCGGGAATGCGGGTCATAAGTCTTTCCTTTTGAACCTTGTCAATAGACATGTTTGCGATATATAATAATCGCATTAAAGAGATTTTACAACAGCCAGCTAAAAAGGAAGGGGTACAATGGCGGACATTTGTGTTTTGCAAACAGGTATTGATATGTCCGTATTTTCTGAACGGCTTAAGATGCTCAGAGAAGCTCGGGGATTAACCCAGTCACGGCTTGCCGAGATGATTGAGGTACTGCCCAGAGTGTATAACCGCTGGGAGCGGGGACACATCGTCCCTCAACTGGAGTCCCTGATTAAGCTGGCTGATGTTTTACAGGTTTCTCTCGATGAACTGGTTGGCCGCCGCGAGACCAGCAAAGATGTGAAGATACGTAACCACATATTGCATGAACTCTGGCAACAGGCTGATTCGTTATCCGATGAGGAGCAGAAGGCGTTGATTATGGTGATTGACAGTTTTGTTACCAAGTCAATGATGGAAAAAGTTGTTATGAAGAGCGCTAAACGCTGAGATGACGCGGCAACCATGAGTTCGCACCTCATGATGGCCGCTGACCACACAACCAACTATGTAGGAGTTGATTTATGGCTGAACGCGATTGTAATGTAAATTCAGGCGGTTCGAAAGCGCAACGCCGCTATAAAGTCGGCTATATCAGCCGATGTCACGCCGACCGCCACACTGGCATGACCCGCTATTACAGCCAGCACCCCAGTTTGCATCTTAAAGGTAACTGGCTGGAAGAAGCGGGCTTTGCCACCGGGCAGTCGGTGCAAGTGAGGGTTGAGCGGGGGCAATTGGTTATTCAGGTTGTTACGGAAGATTGAGTTTGCAACTGGAAAGTTAAAAAGGGTCGAAATTAGCGCAGTGAGCAAGCCCTCTGCGCTAATTTGGTCATTGAGATCATATAATTAATTTTTTAAATGACCTCACTTTCCTCATAAGTTAATTCTATGTTAATGGAAGATAATATTGCGTTTACTCTCTCCATAAAATCAATACATTCCTGAGGGATCTTGTACTGGAAAAACACTTTAAACGTTATATTCCTACCCTGAGCATCTGGGAGTTTTTCGTATACTTCTCCGCTTTCAACAAATGCAATATATCTATTAATTTTTTCTTGCAATTTGAAGAGGTGTTCATTAATACAAGATGACCATTGCAAATGATCAGTTATAACCAAGATTACCTGTTGGGAAGCTATATCCTCTTGGGTCATTGTAATTAAATCAATTTTATTTATATCTTCTACAGACATATAGCCTCCTTAATTATCCTTTGCGTTTGGCCTTACTATTTCAACTTCTGTCGGTGGTATCTTAGTTCCACTTTCAAATCCCGGCCTACCTTTCCCAACAACTGTACCTCCTCCCTCTTTGAGTTCTGGAAAACCAGTCTTTTGATTCTTTGTTAGTGGTGCAGTTTGAGAACTTTTACATTCTATGCACCTGATAGATCCATCTCTATCTTTAGCCATAATATCAACCCTAACTTTGGTCCCTTCGTTTGTCTCTATGGTAACTTCCCTAACCGGGGTTTTTAATTTAGGGTCTTGTTTTAACTTATCGTAAACAGATTGTTCAAATTCCTTACCCTTCTCATAATTCTGCCGTATTTGTGAATCAGAGTTAGGTGATTGAACTTTTGTTTTCACGCCATTTTCAAACGTATAGTACCCACCGTTGTTACTATAAATCGTGTTTCCTGAGGCATCTACTTTTCCTGTATTGCCATAAACACTACCTTTTGGCCCAGTAACTGAATTTCCTTTTGGGGTATAACCAGTAGGTAATGCTGCGCCTTTTCCGACTACATTTATAGAAGTTCTATTAGCTTTTGCCCCAATAGCCCCGACCGCAGTCTCCAGCAACATCAGGTTCCGCTGCTCTTCCTTCACGTACTGCGCCGCATCCGCTTTGGACAAGCCCGATTTTTCCAGCTCTTTTTGACGCAGTTCCGTGTTAAAGAACCCGGAGAGGGGTCCGTTGCCGCCATTTAACCAGCTGCTCTGCTCTGAACGACCTATTTTGTCATTGGCACGGTATCCCGATACCGCCAGTTCTTTACCCAACTCATGGTTGATGAATGCCAGTTCTTCACGACTCAACTCACCATTCAACGCCATCTGTTTCAGGGTATTGATGGTTGCATCACTGGCCTGCCGATATTCAGTCCAGACCCCTTTACGGCAGCTGTCATCCTGACACGATGCCAGTTTACCGCGCATGTCCTCCACTGACGGCAAGCCTTTATCCAGAATGCGCTGGCTCAGCTCCTTAGCCTTACCGCACGCTTCCGGTGACAGCGTGCGGCAATCACCCAGATTTCGCGAGGCCAGCGCATTATTCTCAATCGCATTCTTCCCGGCTTGGGCACCGGTGACGGCGCTGCCGGTGGAGTCACCGGCAATGCCGCCTGCCAGCCCTGCTGCCAGGGTAGAAAGAGTGCTGATGGTCTGTTTTTCCTCTTCACTTAAGTCACTGACTTTAGCATTTTCTCCGTGAATATGCTTCATCAGTTCTCGGGCGGCCAGTTCACCGCCCGCCGCTCCTGCTGCCCCCGCCAGCGCATTGTTACCACTGACTTCGGCGGCCACTGCCCCCAGAATGGCATGGGCCAGGGTATTGGTGACGACATCGACCTTGTGAGTTTTCGGGTCGGTAGTCAGGTCTTTAATCACTCCGGCCAGGTAAGGGGAAGCGCCGCCCGCCAGTGCCTGACCAATATTTCCGCCCGCGAGTCCCTGAATGGCCGCGGTAGCCGCCTGTAAAGCGGTGTGGTATTTCCCACCGGTGCCCAGGCCAGACTCATTCAATGCCTGATTATAGGCGGTCTTGTAAATCTGGTCTTTAATGAGTTCCGGGGTGATGTCGGTTTTACCTTCATCCTCCAGTACTTTTATGGCCGCTTCTCTATCCGGCTTACTGATGTTCTCCAGTTTGGCGTTGGCCGCTTTGGTGGCGATAATGGCCCCTTCGGTGCTGGCGATATCAATCACCTGCGCACTGATTTCGCCAATCAGTTGGGCCTGTTTCAGCCGTTGCTGTTCTTTCTCTTTGTCAAAGATAGGACTGAGAGCATTATTGGCATGGTCGGTATCCCGGCTCAGGGTGGTGACATCCTGTTGCTGGTTGTCTTTGTCCCGGATAATCAGGGTACCGTCGCTGACCGCGGCGTGAGTGGTGCTTTGGTCATGGCCTTCCCGGTTAACGCCGCCCAGGGTATTGGCCGCCAGATTACTGAGAATCATGCCGCCGGCTGAACCGCCCGTGCTGATACTCACGCTATGGTGTTCGGTTTTAAAATCCGCTTTGTTTTTGATATCGCCAAAGCCCAGAGTGCCGGTATCGAGGGTGTTTTTGTCTTTGTCTGCGGTACTGGCAATGACTGCGCCGTCAAGCTGGGTGTGTTCCCCCACTTTCACTTGATAGCCGCCTTTACCGGCGAACAGTCCGGTTTGTTCCTGTACGGAGTCAAAGTTGCTGTGGATTTTGTCGCGGCTGGCGCTGAGGTTCAATGAACCGCCCGGTTGTGGACCGAGAGTAACACTGACACCGGCACTGACGTTCTGCTGCTTCATATCGTAGCGGTTGCTGTCCTGCTCGCTGCTGAGCGTCAGGTGGCGTTTGATGTCGGCGGTAATCTGTTCGCCGCTGACCTGAGCGCCTTTGAGCGTCGCATCACGACCGGCGTTGAGGGTGACGGTTTGCCCCGCATCCAGCGTAGTTTCGTTATGGCTGATGCCGTTGCCGCTTTCACTGCCTTTACCGCGGTTAGTGCTGGCAGAGAGGTTGATACCCGTGCCCCCCGGTCCGGCAGTGAAACCGATGCCCAGTGAGCTGCCGCGACTGCTGTTTTTGCCGGTGGTCTGTTCGGTGTTCTGGCTGGATGAGAGCTGGATATCCCGGCTGGCATTGAGTTGCAGGTCTTTGCCCGCCTGCAACTGGCCGCCATGAATGCGGATATCGCCGTTCTGGTCTGGTGTGCCGGAAGCGGTGAGGGTGAGATTATCCCCGGTCATCAGGCTGCTGCCCTGTTGAGTGGTCTGGTGCTGTTTCAGCTCTGACTGGGAGGACTGGCTGCCGTAGGAGAGGTTGACGCCCACCAGATTGTTATTAGCTTTGTCGCCACCGCCTTTAGCGTCGGCCAGACGGGCTGCCTGGACTGCCTGTATCCCGTTAAGGGCGGCTTTGGTGCCTTGTAAGGCTTTCAGGCGGCTGTCACTTTCATTGTTGGCGGTTTGAACCGTTTGAACGGCGGAATTTATGGCCCCGCCTGCGGTGCCGGACAACGCCACGGTCAGGCCGCTTTGTTTCTGTTCGGTTTTGGTGATAGCGGTGTGACTGTTTTCCGCGCTGGTGATGTTAATGTTTTGACCGGAAAGTTGCATATCTTGGCCCGCCACTACATCACTGCCGTGAATGTTGAGCTGTTTTCCGGCGCTGAATGTCACACTGCCCTGGCTGCTGCCTACCGTACTGCCTTTGTTGAGGTTGCTGTCGATATCGGTAGTGGATTTTTGGCTGGCTTTGCCGACGGAGAAGCCGATACCGCCGGTTCCCATCAGACCGGATTTTTTCTCTTGTTTGAAGTGTATTTCATGACGGGCTTCATCAGCGGTGGTGATGGTGAGCTGATTGCCTGCGGCCAGATTAACGTCCTGAGTGCCTGCCACGTTACTGCCGGTGATATTCAGGTTATTCCCGGCCTGTACAGTCACGCTGTCGCCACTGAGCGTGGTGCTCTGTGCGCGGCGTTCATGCACTTCGTCGTGGGTTTCGACGGAGGATTTGGAGAGTAAGCCTTTACTGGTCTGTTTGCTGTGTTCTACCAGGTCTGATGAAGCGGTACCGGCATCTAGTGTGATGTTGTTCCCGGCCTGAGCGGTAAGCTGTTGACCGGCGTTCACGTTAGCCGCAGTAGCATTGAGGTTATTACCCGCTCGCAGTGCCAGGTTGCCGGCGGTGGTTATCTGGCTACCGACGTCACGTTGTTGTGTCAGATGGCGATAGTTGTCGCTCCCCCAGTCACTGTTTTCTGTGCGATGAGTGCGCAGGGTGTCCAGAGTCAAGTCGAGGCCCGCTGTTATCTCTGTCTGACCGTCTTTGCCCGCGTTCTCCACATCACTGGCCGTGAGATGGATGTTGTTGAGGGCTTTTAGCGATAAGGTGCCGTTGTCATTCTGGACATAAATGCCCGCAGGCCGATCTTGCCAACGGTCAGCACCTGCTCCGCGCAGGGTAGAGGCACTGGTGATATCCCGATCTGCCTGTGCAGAAACGCGGTCACGGCCCCGAATTTGTCCGCCGAGGTTGGTGATGTCCTGCCGGGCGGTTAAATCCACTTTGCCGCTTTGGATAAAGCCGCTGTTGGTCAGATTGCTGGCTGTCAATTTGGTGACTTCACGTCCGCTGATGGAGCCGCTGTTGGTAATATCTTTTCGGCTATTTATTGTTACTTTTTTGCCGGAGAGCAGGGCGCCGTCACCGGTCAGGTCGCCTTTATTTACGCGAGCGTAGACCTGTGGCACGGTGACCACCTGCGTGGTGCCGTCTGGCAGAGTCACGTTCCGGTTGGTCAGCCAGATAATGTCAGAGGTGAGCAGCGCCATCTGAGAGGGACTCAAGGCGATGCCGGGGGTGAGCTGTTGCTGTTTGCTGAAGGCAACACCGGCTTCCATTAACGCTTTGAACTGGGTTTCATCGTTGTTGTGGCCGGCCAGATAACGCTGACCAGTCAGTTGGGTGATTTGATCACGTACCAAGCGTTGTTCGTAGAATCCATCTCCCAGGCGTTTGTGCGCTAGTGACGGGTCGCGGGTTAACTGTTGTTGCATGTAATCCGTGCCTAGCCACTTTTTATATTGGGTGAATTTAGGGTCGGTTTCCACTAAATAATGGCTGTCACTGCCCGGCTGTACGACAAACAGGCTGTTGTCCGGCAGGCGGGTATCTGGAGCAACGATACGGATAAGAGGTTCGACGCTTTGACCTTGGACGGTATCAGACGGTAGCGTCAGTTCAAATTGTTGGCCTGTTGGTAACACCAGTGGGCGATCATCTAATGCACTACTGTTTGGTAGGATGACCGTCACAGGAGGGAGTACCGGTTCAGTTTGTTGAACTGGTGGAAGTACCGGGTGTTCAGTCAGAGCATCTCTGTTTGGTAGTGCCACTGCGCCGGACGATAATATCTGCTCAGTCTGTTGACCTGTTGTAGGTGAAAGTGTTGGGTATTCAGTGAGTGCATCTCGGCTTGGTAGTGCCACTGCGCCGGACGATAATATCTGCTCAGTCTGTTGACCTGTGGGTGAAAGTGTTGGGTATTCAGTGAGTGCATCTCGGCTTGGTAGTGCCACTGCGCCGGACGATAATATCTGCTCAGTCTGTTGACCTGTGGGTGAAAGTAATGGGCGATCAGTCTGTATGTCTCTGGTCGGTAGTGTGATGGCGTTGATAGTGGCATTGGTGAATGTAACTTCACCAGCTTCCGCCATTCTTGAGGTCAGATTAATCCCGGTTGGTATACTTTGAACACGGCTTGTTTGCCTGTCATCTATTGTTATGCCGGTAGAGTTTGGACGAGTGTTGCCCTGCCAGGCTAGGGCTTTCAGGTCAATGGTTTCGGTTATCGGTGCTGGGTTATAGTCGTCCCAGTCTTTTCCCTGGGAGGTTTTGGTTCCTCTGAATCGACGTTTTTTCTTTTTGGCATACCAGCGGATTTCGCTACCTTCATCTGTGATGATACGTTCGCCTTTGGTGGCGTTATTGTGTAGCTCGTCAATATCACCCCCGAGTATTCCACCCGCTACGATCTGACTGTCGTCATTGGTCAGCATCGCGCTATTGATGGTCATATTACCCCCGGACAAAATTTTACCCGGATCACTCTCTTTTATCTGGGTTTCATTGATGGTACGGGTATATCGGTACTCGTAAAACTCATCATCACTGCTACCATCCGGCATAACAGCAGTGTGTACGCCGTATTTGTTGCTGTAGGAAGTGTCTACTTGTGACCAGTCATAGCGGGTAGTGTGGCCGCTCAATACTGCTTCATGACGCCGGGATTTTTCTGTTTCGACGATATGGGTGACCAAACCGTTGTTGGTATTTTTGATAATAGCGGCATCAATCTTTAGGCTACCCCCGGCCTCAATGGTTGCCGCGTGGTTGTTGAGTCGGCCAGCTTGACTAGTAGCAGCCAGGTTCTCATCCAGTTGTCCACCAATGCGCATATCCCCCACGCTGAAAATATGAGCATGGTTACGGTTGTTGAGGGTTCCGGTGCCGATATCTAGTCGATCTCTAGCGGCAATGACGGCGGCTTTGCCATCTTTTGCTGTGTTATTGAGAGTGCCAGTCTTAAGGGCTATTTGGTCACCGTAAATACGTCCGGTTCCGGTGTTGTCCAGTACTTTGTTGGCGGTGAGATGGGTCAGTTCGCCGTCAATTAACCCGGTGTTGGTCAGCGTGTTTCGGACGTTGACTTCGGTTTGCTTGGCCCTGATTTCCGCAGCTTGGGTGTTGGTGAGATTTAGGGCTTCCAGGTGCGCCTGTTCGGCTTTAATTTTGCTGTCATTGATGATGTTGCCGTCGGTTTCCAGAGACAACTTGCCATCGGCGGCGATGTTACCGGTGTTGTGGAAGTCTTGTTTTAATTTCACCTCTATATCGCCCTGCGATAAGATTTGGCCGTCACCGCTCAAGGCGTTGGCTTTAATTTTGACCTTTTCACTCCCAGTCAGTGTGCCTTGCTGGTTATTCACCGTCAGTTTCTGGGTTTTATCTTCGATGGTGAGTTGTTTTCCACCGGAGATTAGTCCTTGTTCGTTTTTTAGAGACTGATTAATGATAGCTTGCAGGCGGTTGGCTCCCTGTAATGTTCCCTGGGTGTTATCTATCTGTTGAGCTTCAATTATCAGGTCTTGGGCTTCGGTACCTTGGTCAGGGTGATTAGTCTCCCGGTTAATGAGTTCTGCTGTTTTTAGTGTCAGTTGTTGGTCACTATGGATAAGGCCGCCAGTATTGTTCGTTTGTTTCGGGGCGTTAATCGTCGCGTCACCTATGGCTCTGACCTGTCCGCGACGGTTGTCGAGCTGTAGGGTATTCAGGTTCATGGTGTCTGTTGACAACAGTTTACCGTCTTGGTTATCCGTATCGGCTTGCCCGGTGTCGATGGTGAGTTTTTTACCCTGAATGTGTCCGTGTTGGTTATTCAGTTTGCCACTGGTCACGGTGGTGTTGTCATCGCCAATAATACGGCCATGCTGGTTGTCCAGTAGCTGCCCGTTTGTGTCAATATTGACGGTGTTTGCTGACTTCAATAAGCCATTGTTGTTAATAAGCGTCTGGCTATGAATCTCCAGTCCACTGTTACCAGCAATCAGTCCTTTTTTGTTGGTAAGGGTTGTACTGGTAATCTTAGTTTTGCCATCTGCGGCGATAAAACCAGCGTCGTTGTTTAATTCACCGATATCCAGTGTCAAATCTCCGCGAGCAGAGAATTTGCCTGATTTATCTTTGTCGCCGGTGTTATTCAGGCGTTGGCCTTGAGTGTTGAGGTTCAGGTTGCCATCAGAATGGATGGTGCCTTGCTGGTTATTAAGTGCTTGGGTAATCAGTTTTATCTGTTGGGTGCCAACAATGGTGTCTTGGAGATTATTTACGGTTGCGATTTTGCGATTAGTAATCGTACCAGCCTGATTATGTAAATCACCGCTGGTAATTAACATGTCGTCCTGGCTGCGGATACCGCCCCGATCACCACTGTTTTTATTAGTCAGTGAATGGCCGTGTGTATCGAGAGTAAGTTTACCTGCGGATTGCAACAGGCCGCCGCTGTTGTCAGTTTGGTTCACTGATAATGTTAGAGAACCTTTTTCGCTGGTGAGGGTTCCGCCTTGGTTTTTCAGTTCACCGCCGGTAACGATCGTTGTTCCTGTACCTTTGATAAAACCATCTTGATTGTCGATTTCGTCGGCAGTAAGGGTCATCGTTCCTTCACTGATAACGCCTCTGGTATCGCCGCTTTTGGCGGTGGTCAGTTTTTTTCCGTGAGTATCTATCGTCATGTTGCCGTCAGACTTTATTAGTCCACCGGTACTGTCTAACTCGCCGCTATCGAGTTTTAGATTTTTCTTACTGACTATAGTGCCAGTTAGGTTGCTTAATGTCTGTTGATGAGAATTGATGTGAGTTTCATCGCCACGGATATATCCGAAATCATTGATGAGTTCACCTGTAATCAGTTTTAGGCTATCCAGTGCGAGTATTCCGTTAAGTTTTCCGCTATCGGTATTCGTCAGTTTCTGCTGTTGGGTATCCAGTTTCAGACTGGCTGAGGATTGTATCAGCCCACGTTGGTTGTTGACTGCTTGTGTTGTCAGATCGGCTTTTCCTTTCGAGAGGATTTTACCGTCAGTGTTATCAATTTCACCGGCTTCTAGGGTTAGGTCACTGTCGCTGCGTATGCCGAGGTCATCCCCGCTTTGCGTATTAGTCAGCTTTTGGCCGTGGGTGTTAAGAGAAAGGGTTGTTTTGGATTGCAGCAAACCACTTGTGTTATTCAGTTCACCGGTATTCATGGTGAGTTGTTGATTCTGGCTGGCTATTTTACCGCTGGTATTATCAACGGTTCCTGTTGATGTCACGTTGAGCTGTTTATCGGCGATGACTCTTCCCTGTTGGTTATCGATAGCGCCCGCGGTTATTGTCAACTCTCCCTTGCTTGTTATCCCTTGTTTAGGCTGGCTGTTGCGGTTGGTTATTTTGCCTTGTTTCCCATCTAGAGTCAGGTTTTTATCCGCATGGATCCAGCCAGCTTCGTTATTGATGCCTTGAGTAGTCAGTTTGACATTGCCTGCACTGATTATGCCTCCGGTCTTGCCGCTGTTGAGGTTAGTCAGTAGTTCACCTTGTGTATCGAGTGTCAAATCACTCGCGGATTTCAACAAGCCGCCGCTGTTATCGGTTTTTTTCACAGTCAATGTGAGTGCGCCGGTTTCACTGGCGAGGGTTCCGCCTTGGTTTTTCAGTTCACCGCCGGTAACGGTGGTTGTTCCTATACCTTTGATAAAACCATCTTGGTTGTCAATTTCACCAGTGGTCAGCGTCAATGTTCCTTTACTGATAACGCCACCGGTTTCGCCGCTTTTGGCGGTGGTCAGTTTTTCTCCGTGCGTGTTCAGTGTCATATCACCGATAGATTCTATTTTCCCGCCGGTACTGTCTAACTCGCCGCTATCGAGTTTTAGATTTTTATTACTGGCTATAGTGCCAGCCACGTTATTTAGCGCTTGCTGATGGGTGTTAATGAGGATTTGATCACCACGGATAGAGCCGTGGTCATTGATTAGTTTACCGGTAGTCAGTTCCAAAGCATCTTTCGCTATGATTGCGCCAGTAGTGTTATCAATTTCACCGGTTTCTAAGGTCAAGTCACTGCCGCTGCGTATGCCGAGGTCATCCCCGCTTTGCGTATTAGTCAGCTTTTGGCCGTGGGTGTTAAGAGAAAGAGTTGTTTGGGATTGCAGCAGACCACCGGCGTTATTCAGTTCACCGGTATTCATGGTGAGTTGTTGATTCTGGCTGAGTATTTTGCCGCTAGTATTATCAACGGTTCCTGTTGATGTCACGTTGAGCTGTTTATCGGCGATGACTCTTCCCTGTTGGTTATCGATAGCGCCCGCAGTTATTGTCAACTCTCCCTGGCTTGTTATCCCCTGTTTAGGTTGGCTGTTGCGGTTGGTTATTTTGCCTTGTTTCCCATCTAGAGTCAGGTTTTTATCCGCATGGATCCAGCCAGCTTCATTATTGATACCTTGAGCGGTCAGCTTGACATTGCCTGTACCGATTATGCCTCCGGTCTTGCCGCTGTTGAGGTTAGTCAGTAGTTCACCTTGTGTATCGAGTGTCAGATCACCCTTGGATTGCAACAGTCCGTTGCTGTTATCGGTTTGTTTCACGGTCAATGTGAGTGCGCTGGTTTCACTGGCAAGGGTTCCGCCTTGGTTTTTCAGTTCACCGCCAGTAACGATCGTTGTTCCTGTGCCGATAATCACACCGTCTTGGTTGTCGATCTCGCCAGTGGTTAGCGTCAATGTTCCTTTACTGATAACGCCACCGGTATCGCCACTTTTGGCAGTGGTCAGTTTTTCTCCATGTGTGTCGAGTGTCATATCACTGATAGATTCTATTCGTCCTCCGGTATTGTTGAGTTCTCCACTGTCGAGCTGTAGGTTTTTCTTGCTGAATATGGTGCCAGCCAAGTTATTTAGTGCTTGCTGATGGGTGTTAATGAGGATTTGATCACCACGGATAGATCCGCGGTCATTGATTAGTTTGCCGGTAGTCAGTTCCAAGGCATCTTCTGCGACGATTCCGTTTTTACCGCTATCGGTGTTAGTGAGTTCATGCTGTTGTGTATCTAATTTCAAACTGGCTAAGGATTGTATCAGTCCACGTTGGTTGTTGACTGCTTGTGTTGTTAGATCGGCTTTTCCTTTCGAGAGGATTTTACCGTCGGTGTTATCAATTTCACCGGCTTCTAGGGTTAGGTCACTGTCGCTGCGTATGCCGAGGTCATCCCCGCTTTGCGTATTAGTCAGCTTTTGGCCGTGGGTGTTAAGAGAAAGGGTTGTTTTGGATTGCAGCAAACCACTTGTGTTATTCAGTTCACCGGTATTCATGGTGAGTTGTTGATGCTGGCTGACTATTTTACCGCTGGTATTATCAACGGTTCCTGTTGATGTCACGTTGAGTTGTTTATCGGCGATGACTCTTCCCTGTTGGTTATCGATAGCGCCCGCAGTTATTGTCAATTCTCCCTGGCTTGTTATCCCCTGTTTAGGCTGGCTGTTGCGGTTGGTTATTTTGCCTTGTTTCCCATCTAGAGTCAGGTTTTTATCCGCATGGATCCAGCCAGCTTCATTATTGATGCCTTGAGCGGTCAGTTTGACATTGCCTGTACCGATTATGCCCCCGGTCTGGCCGCTGTTGAGGTTAGTCAGTAGTTCACCTTGTGTATCGAGTGTCAAATCATCCTTGGATTTCAACAGTCCGCCGCTGTTATCGGTTTTTTTCACGGTCAATGTGAGCGAGCCGGTTTCACTGGCGAGGGTTCCGCCTTGGTTTTTCAGTTCACCGCCGGTTACGGTTGTTGTTCCTGTACCGATAATCACACCGTCTTGGTTGTCAATATCGCCAGTGGTCAGCGTCATATCGCCGGTAGACTCTATTCGTCCTCCGGTACTATTGAGTTCTCCACTGTCGAGCTGTAGGTTTTTCTTACTGGTTATGGTGCCAGCCACATTGCTCAGCGCTTGCTGATGAGTGTTAATGTGGGTTTGATCACCACGGATAGATCCGCGGTCGTTGATTAGTTTACCGGTAGCCAGTTCTAAAGCCTCTTCTGCGATGATCCCGCCGTCGGTGCTAGTCAGTTCATGCTGTTGTGTATCTAATTTCAAACTGGTTGCGGATTGTATCAGTCCGCTTTGGTTGTTGACCGCTTGTGTTGTCAGATCGGCTTTTTTCCGCGAGAGGATTTTACCGCCGGTGTTGTTGAGGTTTTGGCTAGTTAGCGAGGTTTCACCTTGCGCATCTATTACGCCAGCGGTGTTATCAATTTCACCGGCTTCCAGCTTCAGATCACTGCCGCTGCGGATACCGCGTTTTTCTCCGCTCTGTGCGTTAGTCAGTTTCTGGCCTTGGGTGTTGAGCGACAGGGTTGTGCCGGATTTCAGCAGACCACCGGTATTGTCAACTGCCCCGGATGTCACGGTGAGCTGTTTATCAGCTTCTACAGATCCTTGATGGTTATCAATAGCACTTGCAGTCAGCGTTAAGTCTCCTGAGCTACGGATACCCTGATTAGGCTGGCTGTTGCGGTTGGTTATGGTTCCCTTCTGCCCGTCAAGGATCAGGTTTTTACCCGCATGGATTAGGCCCGCATCGTTGTTAACGCCTTGGGTCGTCAGCTTCATGTTGCCTATGCTGATTATGCCCCGCTCTTTGCCGCTGTTGGTGTTGGTTAGCAGCCCACCTTGTGTATCCAGTGTCAGATCACCCGCGGATTGCAGTAGTCCACCGCTGTTGTCAGTGTTGTTTACCGTTAATGTTAATGAGCTGGTTTTGCTGACAAGTTTTCCTCGTTGGTTGTGGAGGTCTCCACCCGTTATCGTTGTCGTTCCTGTACCGCTGATGGTGCCATCGTGGTTGTCGATCTCGCCTGTTTTTAAGGTGAGCGTTCCCTCACTGGTAACGCCGCCAGTGTCGCTACTTTTAGCGGTGGTGAGCTTTTTCCCGTGGGTGTCTAATGTCATGTCGCCATCAGATTTTATTTGTCCACTGGTACTGTCGAGCTCTCCACTGTCAAGTTGCAGATTTTTCTTGCTCTCTATGGTGCCTTTTTGGTTGCTTAGCCGTTGTTCATGGGTATCGATGTGAATGCCATGACCAAGGATAACGCCCGCATTATTAGTCAGGTTACCGCTGGAAATGCGCAATGAGTCTTTGGCAATGATACCGCCAGTTTTGCCACTGTCGGTATTGGTCAGGGCTTGGTTTTGGGTATCCAACAACAGGCTTGACTCTGATTGGATCTGTCCACGAGTGTTATCTAATGCTTGTGTGGTCAGTTCCGCCATCTGTTGTGACAAGAGTTGGCCATCGGTATTGTTAACGTTACCGGCGTTAAGGGTGGTTTTTCCTTTAGCGGAAATAATACCAGCGGTGTTGTTGATATCTCCTGTACGGAGTTCCAGATTACCTTTACTTAATATGGTGCCTTTTTTGATCTCTTTTTCGTCACCATTTTTAGTGTCTTTAGTATTAGTCAATTTCTGTCCATGAGTATTGACTATCATGTCACTGTCGGATTGTAACAGACCAGACGTGTTATCCAGCTCACCGCTGTTTAGGGTGAGTTTTTCTTGAGCAATAACTTGTCCTGCGGTGTTGGTGAATTTATGTCCTTTGGTTTGGCTATCTATTCGCTGAGCCAGTAATGATCCTTGATGGTTATTCAACGCCTGACTTTTTGTGGTGAGCTCTGTTTTGGCTTCGATTCGTCCGTCAACGTTTTCAATGTCTTTCCCAATGATCAGTTCTGTGCTGCCACCGGTTGCAGCGATTTTGCCCCGGCTGTTATCAAGCTGTGTTGCGGTAAGTTGGATATCTTGACCGGCTTCCAGGTGTCCATCTTGGTTATTCAGAGCATCATCAACAGTCAGTTCCAAAGCGCCTTGTTTGGCTGCTATGATTTTGCCTTTGCTGTTATCCAAGGTGGCGGCGTCGATTTTCAGGTTGCCATTACCTTTAATCTCGCCATTTTGGTTATTCAGCGTCTTGGCAGTGAGGGACATCTTATCTTTGCCATTCTGCTGCATTACTCCACTCTGATGGCTTAATGTGTCTGTTTTTATTGTAATCTTGTCGGCGGTAGTGACTGCTTTTTTGTTCAGTTGCAGGTTGTGGGCTTGTATATCCAGCTCGCCATTGGAGAGTAGTTTGCCTCCGTCACCTATCCACTGATGGGTGTTGAGTGACAGTTTACCTTTGCCGGCGAGTTGAATTGTCCCTCCTTCCGTGTTGTCCGCTTTCTCGTGGACGATTAGGTTCAGGTCATCTCCATTATTGGCGATTTTTCCATGATGGTTGTCCAGATTTCTTGTGGTGATAGCCAGTCGTTTTCCTTCATTGAGAATGGTCCCGCTTTGGTTATTCAGTGTTTGGGTGTTCAGTACCAGCTCGCCGTTGCCGGTTTGATTAATTTTCCCCTGATTGTTGGATAAGTTTGGAGTCGTTAAGTTGATTTCTCGTGCTACCAGTGTGCCACCGTCATTGTTAAATTGGCCTGGTGTTTTAGCTGTAAAGCTGTCAGCGGTGACTGTAGCGTTGGCGGTGCTCACCTCTTGCTGATTGGCAGTGAGTTGAATGTTGTTAGCAGAAGTTTGGCTGCCGCTGAGATCAATCTTTTTACTCTGTGCTTCCAGAGTATTGGTTGCCAGATTTTTTCCATTGGCCTGAATGTGCTGTTTGGCGGTCAGTGTCAGCGATCCGGGCAGCGTGGCTTTTCCTTTATTATCAATACCGGCGGATAGGGTGCTGCCGCTGGCGCTTTGTATCGACTCCGCTTTGATTATGGTATTGCTTCGTGCGGCAATTGTGCCACTATTCTCAATCAGTCCATCAACTGTGAGGCGAACTTCACCGGCGGTTGCTCCGATGTGGCCGGCGTTACGTACCCCTACACCAAATTCGGTACCCACCAGCATGATTTTATTGGCGTACATGCCGCCCAAAGCTGCTACATCCAGCGTAAATGATGGATTTTTGCTGCCGCCAGCGGATTTTTTCTCAATGTTCTGGTGAGCTGCATCAACGATATTACGTCCGGTTGTGATTTTTAGATCTTTCGCGTGTAGTTTGCCGTTGATTACCACCGAGCGGGCAATAATTTCAGTGTAATTTTGTTGTGAGCTGTCCAATCCCAGGTCTTCAATGCGGACTTCTCCTCGCTCAATATCAAAGCCTTTCAGTCGGCCTTGTTCCATCATGGCCTGTCCTGTGGTGAGTGTTGCGCGATGGGCGTTAATGAATCCGCAGCCGTTGCAAGTGATGCCCGCCGGGTTGGCAATAATAACGTCGGCTTTTTGTCCGGCGACTTCTATCCAGCCATTAAGTTTACTGGCGTTAATACTGTTCACTTCATTGAGAATGATTTTGGCTTCTGCTTTGGCAAGCCAAGGATTGCCTGCCACCATACCGCCCAGTTGAGTTTGGACAGCATTGTGACTGTTGTTAAGGATGACGCCTCGTTGATCGGTATCAAATTGGCTGTAGGTATTACGCGAGATACCTGCGGCGTTAGGGGTCTGAATATCGATTTGTGGCGTACCGTTTGCGCTGTTCAGGATAGTCGGTTGCTGATTACCCGGTGCCTGTCCGTCGGCCACAATATTTGCTTGCGCTGTTAGGGAGATGCTGCCGGTCGCCAATAACAAACTCAGTCGTAACGCTGTTAACCTGCACAGGCATTGTGATGATTGCCGACGACTGCGGCGGCGTACCGTACTACCTTGCCCGGAGGTGGCAATATCAGCCACGACCATCAGCATGTTCCGGGCTTTGTTAAAGATAATACGATACAGATGCTTGTTCATTGTTTTTCTCCACTAACACTTTTTATCTGCGATAACTTTGGCTGCGTTGTTATTTTGAATTAGTACTGCCAGTACAAACTGAATCCGGTTGTGACTGATGAGGTTTGGAAGCCATCCGGTTTGGATAGCGGGATACCGGCAAACAGGTCATAGCTCACGCCTTTAAGACTGCCGCGACAGCCCAGAACGCCACCTGCCAGATGTTTTCCCAGTCGTTGCTCATTCCCCGGTCCGCCAATTTCGCCGTAATCCATGCCCATATATAGGGATTGACCATTCAGCGGTGTTTGCCATTCCAGTTCGTTACGGCTGTACCAACCATGATCTCCATTCAGCGTACGTTCGCCGTCAAATCCGCGTACGGTCCAGCGGTTGCCAATTGAAAATTGATCCTGTGGCGTCAACGTCCTGGCGCTTATTTGGCGCAGGTACTGGGTTTTGTAGACGAATGGCTGAGAAAATAGGGTAAATGGCGCAGAAAGTGCCGCAGAAAACTGGGTTGTTTTAATTAAGGCAGTGGCTTCGCCACGGACCTCTTCTGGCGCGGGCTGTGCCCCAAACCAGCGAGTTCCCCGCTGGTAAGTCACTCCGGCATCCAAGGTTGCACTACCGATGTAGTGACGATGAGATAATCCCAATTTCCAGCCAGCCGTTTCCCGGCGCTGTACGTCGATTTCCAGGTCATTAATGAAACTTTTGGATGTGCGACGATAAATTTCGCCGTTAACCACAGTTTTCTGACTGGCGTTACGATGCAGGATTCGGCTGAGTTGGACATTCAGGTTTTTGCTTTCGCCGCTGTATTTGTCGTCTCCATTTGGTCTAGCTACCTTTTGGTTGTAATCGTAATTACTGGCAGTGATGCCTGCCATCCAGTATCCCACCGGTAGGGAGTAGTGGATGGTGTAGTTTTTGCTGCTGCGGCCAGAAGGGGAGTGAATATCGCGCCCACCGGAGATATAAAATAGATCACTCAACGCAAGAGGATTATCCAGATATAAAGTTAATCCGCCTTGGTAACGTCCGGTACTTTTAGAACCTGAATCGTCCAGATAACTAGCGAGTCGCCAGTGTCTTGACTGACGCCAGTTCAGCACGATATCGCTTTCTCCTAACTGTTCATTCGGTACAATTTCCATGTTGGCTTGAACAGTAGGAAAGCGTTGTAAATTTTCTAATCCCTGCTCAATATCCCGTAGGTCAAGCAGCTCCCCTTCACGGGGAGGGAATGTGGTTATCCGTTGAATATAATTGCCACTTTCAGCGGTATAGCGAATATGCCCAATTTTGCCCGGTATGATCATGAGTTTTAATGTCTTGGAATTAAGATTCTGACTGGGAGCTAATACTCTGCTCGTGACATAGCCATGATTAATTAACCGGTTTTGTATCCGAGTCATTAATATATTGATCCCTTGGGTGCCCAGACATTGGTTTTCTCCCTGTTGGGCTAAACGCTTTAGAGGTAACCAGTGAGGAAAATGTTCCGTGCCTTCAAGAACGACATGCGTAATGGGAAAGCAGGGCGTATCGTCAGGAAATTGAGAAGGTACTGCTGTTTCTGGAACAGACAGACGAATATCCGCCGGTGGCGGTGTTAATTGGGCTTCCAGTGCTTTCTGTCGTTCTTGTTGATGAATGAGTTGCTGATCTGAAATTTCGGCGGCTTTAACATCGGTAGTAACAATAAGAAAACTAGCAAAAATAATAACCTTTTTTTTCATTATTCTTTGGCATCCCGCACGCATCATATAATTTTTGGGGCGCTATTAGTCATGAATTTGACTTAATAATCAATATGTGGATATTAATCACTGATGTGATTGAAAAATACGGGTTGTTATAAATCTACAATAAAAACAATTGGATATGTTTTTGTTAGAAAATGAGCAATAATGGAAAATACTTTGTTAATTAATGAGTTATGTAATTAATATTAGGTATTTTTAATTTAATTCTATATATTGATAAATATGTGATACATATCACTAAGAATATTATTATGTAAATATGGTTAAAATAACATATGAAACTATTTTCTTGGGTATTAAATGAATGAAGGATTTTTTTCTTTCAGGTAAGATTGATTATTTTTTATCAATTGCTGGCTGTTTATTTTTCAGCAAAGGGATGAAGTTTTAACTCATTGCTGATTGGGAAGTAAATAGTTTTCATTCTCATTTATTCTATAGCGGCATTGAGTTTTATTTATTCCCTTTTGATTATCAGAATCAATTCATCACGCCTTCCTGCTCCATTTGCGAATTGACTGAATAACAAAATAAACTGCCGCTATTAGTTTCGATATCGAGATGATTTAACGAAAAGTTTTTACTCTGATTTTTCCTCTTCTTCACTTGATTTACTGTTGGCTGTCAGTAAATAAGGCGATTGTTGCCATCGACTTGGCGTTAATTGCAATAGGTTATGCGCCAGAATAAAACCAATTGCTAAAGCGAGTAAGATCATGATCCGAAGTAAGTTAGTCGTGTTATCCACCTGCTTGGACTCGGTTGCCAATTTGTGGGTATCCAGTGTCAGGCGCAGAAAACCTTTTGGCTCATCTTTTCCTGGGATGGGAACGACTATCTGGTAGTTAAAATAGCTGCCTGCTTTTTTACCATCCAAAGATAGACGATCCCGTACTGAGACGTTCTCTCCGCTATGAGCAACCTGTGTTCCATTGTTAAGATAAACACTGGCATCAAGTATGCGGCTGTTTGTTGTCAGATGATGCAAATTAGCCAGTATCTGCTCATTATTAAGATCTTTGCTGCCACTCTCCATATAATCAGATAAGCTGAATGCAACTTGTTTTGCCAAGGTTTTTGCCAATTCTTCAAATTGATCCATCTGGGCTTGTTGGTGAGAACGGCTAAAATAAGAAACGCCCTGCATTAGAAATACTAATAAAGCAATGCAAATCAATATAATAGCTGTTTTATGCAGTCGGAATTTTAATTTAGCTTTGATCATAGTTATCTCTTCCAAGCTTTGGCTCATGCAATGTTGCCAGATGCAGTACAGAGAGGATAGTTTGAAGCGCAATTTTTTACTGTCAAATCATGTGGGATTACAGGAGTAGGGATTAATGTCTAATAACCTGGCTTATCACTATTTGCCGGAAGAGGTCCATAAGTGGCCGGGATTACCACTTTCGTTAAGTGGTGAAGAAGTTATGCCATTGGATTACCGGGCTGGTGATAGTGGTTGGTTAATATATGGTCGTGGCTTGGATAAACAACGTATCAGCAATTTTCAGCATCGGCTTGGCGCTGCTATTGTCATTGTCTCTTCATGGCGCATTGATGATTATCAGGTAGTACGTATTGCCGGGAATTTGACTACGCGTATTAAGCGGTTAGCTGATGAATGTCGGTTGGATGTGGTGCCTTTGGGGCAGATCCCTCGGTTGCGATCACCGGGTTTGCTCGTGATGGATATGGATTCAACGGCAATTCAAATTGAATGTATTGATGAAATAGCCCGTTTGGCTGGCGTAGGTGATAAAGTCGCTGAAATTACCGAGCGAGCGATGCAAGGAGAGTTGGATTTTTCTGATAGTCTGCGGGAGCGAGTTGCTCAGTTGGCAGGGGCTGATGCAGATATTCTGCGGCAGGTTGTAGAAAATTTGCCACTTATGCCGGGGCTGACCAGTTTGGTGCGTAAGTTACAATCCCTCGATTGGCATGTGGCAATCGCATCGGGTGGTTTTACCTATTTTGCCGACCATTTGCGTCAGAATTTACGTTTGGTGGCAGCGGCAGCCAATCAGTTAGAAGTAAAAAATGGCAAGTTGACAGGTAAGGTTATCGGGCCAATTGTTGATGCTAAATATAAGGCTGCCACATTGGTGAAGTTGGCGAAAAAACTGGATATCCCATTGGAACAGACTGTCGCGATTGGTGATGGCGCTAATGATTTGAAGATGATCCGCAAAGCAGGGTTAGGTATTGCTTACCATGCTAAACCGAAGGTTTATGCGCAGTCGAAAGTGACCATCCGTCATGCTGATCTCATGGGAGTATTGTGTGTGTTAAGTGGCGGTCTCAAACACGAAGAGCGTTAATGAAGAGCGTTAATATAGTCTTTAGGAGTGCAGAGTGGCAAAAGCAGCAAAGCGGGCATTTGTCTGTAATGAGTGTGGGGCGGATTATCCCCGCTGGCAGGGACAATGTAGTGCATGTCATGCCTGGAATACCATTACGGAGGTGCGCTTAGCCGCAGCACCTTCTTCCCGTAATGAGCGGTTTAGCGGTTATGCGGGAGATGCTGGCGTCAGCAGAGTTCAGAAATTATCAGAGATTAGTCTGGAAGAACTTCCTCGTTTTTCTACCGGATTTAAAGAGTTCGATCGGGTGCTTGGCGGCGGGGTTGTTCCCGGTAGCGCGATTCTGATTGGCGGTAATCCGGGAGCCGGGAAAAGTACCTTGTTGTTGCAGACGATGTGTCAGTTGTCTGCGCAGATGAAAACTTTATATGTCACTGGGGAGGAGTCATTACAGCAGGTTGCAATGCGTGCGCACCGGTTGGGGTTGCCGGCTGATAATCTGAATATGTTGTCAGAAACCAGCATTGAACAAATTTGTCTGATTGCGGAGCAGGAGCAGCCAAAGTTGATGGTGATTGATTCTATCCAGGTGATGCATATGGCGGATATTCAATCTTCTCCGGGGAGTGTCGCTCAGGTTAGAGAGACCGCGGCTTATCTGACTCGGTTTGCTAAGACTCGCGGTGTTGCCATTGTTATGGTTGGTCATGTGACTAAAGATGGCTCATTAGCGGGGCCGAAAGTGTTGGAACACTGTATTGACTGCTCTGTGATGCTTGATGGTGAAGCGGATTCCCGCTTTCGCACTTTACGGAGTCATAAAAACCGTTTTGGGGCCGTTAATGAGCTTGGTGTATTCGCCATGACAGAACAAGGATTGCGTGAAGTGAGTAATCCATCCGCTATTTTTCTGAGCCGTGGTGATGAAGTTACCGCTGGTAGTTCTGTCATGGTGGTGTGGGAAGGGACTCGTCCTCTGTTGGTAGAGATTCAAGCGCTGGTGGATCATTCAATGATGACCAATCCACGGCGGGTGGCTGTGGGGTTGGAGCAAAACCGGCTTGCTATTCTGTTGGCGGTTCTTCATCGTCATGGTGGTTTGCAAATGTCCGATCAGGATGTGTTTGTGAATGTGGTGGGAGGCGTTAAGGTGGCGGAAACCAGCGCGGATCTCGCTTTACTGCTCTCTTTAGTCTCCAGTTTTCGGGATAGGCCGTTACCCCGTGATTTAGTTGTATTTGGTGAAGTTGGGTTGGCAGGAGAAATCCGCCCTGTTCCCAGTGGACAGGAACGCATATCCGAAGCCGCTAAACATGGTTTCAAACGGGCGATAGTGCCTTATGCCAATATGCCAAAAAAAACGCTGCCAGAGATGCAAGTTTTTGGTGTGAAAAAGTTGGCGGATGCGTTATCTGTTATGGATGATTTTGATTAAACAGGGGGGAGATATGGGCCAATTTGACTACCTCAAAGAAGCGATTAAACAGACAGGTTATACGTTGCAACAGGTTGCCGATGCAAGTGGTATGACCAAGGGTTATCTCAGCCAATTGATTAATGACAAAATTAAAAGTCCCAGTGCCCAAAAACTGGCTGCTCTCCATCACTATTTGAGGTTGCAATATCCTGTACAAAATAAAACTGTTGGAGTGGTATTCGGCAAGTTCTATCCATTACATACCGGGCATATCTATCTGATTCAACGGGCTTGTAGTCAGGTGGATGAGTTGCATATTATTCTTTGCCATGACGAGCCTAGAGATCGGGAACTGTTTATGAGCAGTTCCATGTCTCAGCAACCCACAGTGAGCGATCGTCTGCGCTGGTTGCTTCAAACGTTTAAATATCAGAAAAATATCCATATTCACTCTTTTGATGAACAGGGAATTGAACCCTATCCACATGGTTGGGATGTGTGGAGTGACGGTATGAAAGCCTTTATGTCAAATAAAGGCATTAATCCAACTTATATATATTCCAGTGAAACTCAGGATTCTCCCCGATATAAAGAGCATTTAGGAATTGAGACAATTCTTATCGATCCACAGCGCTCATTTATGAAAATCAGTGGTCGGCATATTCGCCAGGACCCATTCCGTCATTGGGAATATATTCCTACGGAAGTCAAACCTTTCTTTGTTCGTACCGTAGCGATTCTTGGTGGCGAGTCCAGTGGTAAATCCACGTTAGTTAACAAATTGGCAAATATTTTTAATACGACAAGCGCTTGGGAATATGGTCGTGATTATGTTTTTTCTCATCTGGGGGGAGATGAGATGGCGCTACAATATTCGGACTATGACAAGATTGCATTAGGGCAAGCTCAGTATATTGATTTTGCCGTAAAATATGCGAATAAGGTCGCATTTATAGATACCGATTTTGTCACTACTCAGGCATTCTGTAAGCGATATGAAGGACGTGAGCATCCGTTTGTTCAGGCATTAATTGATGAATACCGATTTGATTTGGTCATTCTACTGGAAAACAATACCCCTTGGGTTGCTGATGGTTTGCGTAGTCTTGGCAGCGAGCAGGATCGTAAAGAGTTCCAGCAACTGCTGGAGGATATGCTGAAAAGTAATAATATTGAATATGTCAATGTGGATTCACCCGATTATGATCAGCGTTTCCTGCGTTGTATTGAACTAATTCAGCAACTTTTAGCGGCTAATCCGAAATGAAACGTCAGTTGAATCGTTTGTAATTAGATTCATATATAATATTTTATATGATAAATTAATAAATATATATCCAATCACAATATGCGCTGTGGCTGGATATTTTTATTTTTTTTTGTAAGTAATAAAATATATAACAGCTATTAATATTTTTGATACTTATATTGATTATTTATTTCTTGAATAAAAACAAAATTAATAATTAAATACTTCCCGGTTGATTTATAAATAAAAGTTTTTGTATCTTTGATTGGTTGGGGAATAAGAGAAGGTTGATTTTTTTATTAATAATTTAATGTTCGATGTTTCGCTGTTATTATGATAATTAAATATTAATTTTAACATGTTGTTATGATATTAAGGTGTTTTTATCTATAAAAAATTATTTGTCTGATGTTATTTTTTTATTTGTACTGACAAGATAGTTGCCTATTGTTAATGAATGGTCGATAGGAATGAGTTGATCTTGTTTAGTAAAATTTTGATTTTAGCATACAGATAGTCATTTGAAATAGTCACTGGTAGAAATATTGATATACTTTCAATTGAGATATTTCTTATATGATTTTCCCTCGTTTGTGTAATCTTATAATGATGAATATCTGTATTTTTACGGATTGCTCTGGCTGTAAGAGTTACTGATAATGCCAGATTTCTTACACTATTAATTATGCTGAGATAATGAATTTGAATCAAATCGCTACGATTGAAGCCATTGATATTTCATATGGTTTTTCGAAAAGTAAAGCTAACCAGAAAATGATTTCAGACATCACTCTTTCTATTTTTCCAGGTGAATTTACTTTGATTAATGGGGATCTCTGTTCAGGAAAAAGTACTTTGCTGGCAATGATTTCTGGGTTATTGCCTCTCGACGGAGGAAAAATATTAATTGCTGATAATGAATTGGGGAGGATGAATAACTTCGAGTTAGATAGATTCCATTTGATAAATTGTGGTTTTATCTTTCAAAGAATTAATTTATCTAATGAACTTACGGTCCTGGATAATTTGCTATTATCTCTCTCTTGTGGAATCACGGCTTCTCATCAGGGGGCAATAGTCAGGGCAACCAAGGCACTGAATATTGTTGGCCTGAAACACAAGAAAGATATATATCCCAAGGAATTACGTGATAATGAAAAACAACGGCTAGCAATAGCCAGTGCCATTGTGAAAAGTCCTCGGTATTTGTTTGCTGACGAGCCAACCCATTATCTTGATAATTATGACTGCCAAATAGCGATTGATATCTTAAATTTTATTGCTCATAACCAAAGAGGTACGGTTGTTGTGGCTTCACAGGATAATAGGCTTATCAAACATGCAGATCGTATTATTACTTTGAAAGAAGGAAAGGTTATCCATGATACGTATCTTACACACAACATAATGAATAAGACTATGAGCTTATATCTAAATAATTGAGCGGAAAACGGCCTGTTGTCAGGCCATTTTCAATATGATTATTTGCTGATTCTCTTATATTTAATGCGATGTGGTTCCAGTGCTTCTGCTCCGAGAGTCCGCTTCTTATAGTCTTCGTATTCACTAAAGTTACCTTCAAAGAAAGTGACTTTACCTTCATCTTGATAGTCAATGATGTGGGTTGCGATACGATCAAGGAACCAACGATCATGGGAAATAACCATCGCACAACCTGGGAATTCCAGCAAGGCGTTTTCCAGTGCGCGCAAGGTTTCAATGTCCAGGTCGTTGGTTGGTTCGTCGAGCAACAGCATGTTACCGCCAACTTGCAGCAGTTTAGCCAGATGCAGCCGTCCTCTTTCACCACCAGACAACTCACCGACACGTTTACCTTGATCAACACCTTTGAAGTTAAAACGGCCAACATAGGCGCGACTTGGCAGCTCGAAGTTACCGATACGCATGATATCCTGGCCGCCGGAAATCTCTTCCCAAACGGTTTTCTTATCATCCATGTTGTCACGGAACTGATCGACAGAAGCGAGTTTGACGGTTTCACCTAACGTGATGGTGCCTGAATCGGGTTGTTCCTGGTTGGAAATCATACGGAACAGGGTAGATTTACCGGCACCGTTAGGCCCGATAATCCCAACAATCGCTCCTTTTGGCAGAGAGAAGCTCAGATTATCAATCAGAACCCGGTCGCCATAGGATTTGGTTAGATTTTCCACTGCCAGAACTTTGTCGCCCATGCGTGGTCCAGGTGGAATGAACAGTTCGCTGGTTTCGTTACGTTTCTGGTATTCAACGCTATTTAATTCTTCAAAACGGGCCAGACGTGCTTTTCCTTTTGCCTGACGGCCTTTCGGATTTTGGCGAACCCATTCCAGTTCTTTCTCAATGGATTTACGACGCGCGGCTTCTGTTGCGGCTTCTTGAGCCAAACGAGCATCTTTCTGTTCCAGCCATGAAGAGTAGTTACCTTCCCACGGAATACCTTCACCACGGTCAAGTTCCAGAATCCAGCCAGCAACGTTATCAAGGAAGTAACGGTCGTGGGTAATTGCGACAACGGTACCTTCGTAATCGTGCAGGAAGCGTTCCAGCCAGGCGACAGATTCGGCGTCAAGGTGGTTAGTTGGCTCGTCCAGTAGCAGCATATCGGGTTTTTCCAGCAGCAAGCGGCAGAGTGCCACACGGCGGCGCTCCCCCCCGGAGAGATGCTCGATTTTTGCATCCCACGGCGGCAAACGCAGGGCATCAGCAGCGCGTTCAAGCTGGTTATCAAGGTTATGGCCATCGTGGGACTGAATAATCGCTTCCAGTTCACCTTGTTCTTTAGCCAGTTTGTCAAAATCAGCATCAGGATCAGCATAGGCTGCGTAGACTTCATCCAAACGAGTCAGCGCGTGTTTTACCTCGCTAACCGCTTCTTCCACCGCTTCGCGGACAGTGTGCTCAAGGTTTAATTTAGGCTCTTGTGGTAGATAGCCAATTTTAATTCCTGGTTGTGGGCGAGCTTCCCCTTCGATATCTTTATCGATGCCAGCCATAATGCGCAGTAAGGTCGATTTACCGGCACCATTCAGGCCAAGAACACCAATTTTTGCTCCCGGAAAGAAACTCAAGGAGATATTTTTCAGAATATGACGTTTCGGGGGAACAATTTTTCCGACCCGATGCATGGTGTAGACGTATTGAGCCACGTTGCTATAAGCCTCGCTATCTCTGATTGTGATAATGCCTGTTTTGCGAAGCAAGTCGCATGGACAGGGCGCGTTGATGCCTGATTATATCTGTTTAGGTTATTGATGTTCATCTGAACACGATTTGTCACAGTTTACCCGATTTAAGTCAATAAACTCTATACCCGTCATCTTTCAAGTTGCCTCTTTGTTGGCTGCACTTGCTCACCCCAGTCACATAGTTTGCTATGCTCCCGGGGATTCACTCCCTTGCCGTCGCGATGCATCTTGAAATCAATAGGGTATATAACCCAATTGCTCGAATAAAATGATCTTAGGTTGAGTTTGTTAAAGCGAATTAATTTATTATATAAAAAACTAACCTGTTATGAATATATGGTTATATATCTCATCATAGGATAAATTCATGTGGTAAGCGGTGGTAATTATATTATTATGGTGTTTATGTATTCGTAATATTAACCTGTTTGATTTTATCTCCCAGAGGAGCGTGATAATGGCTAAGTGGCAATACCTTACGGTAGCTATAGGGTTAGTTTTTATTTCTGTAGCAGCAAACGCTGATTCTCTGGAAAATCAGCGGCAGAGATATCAGCAAATTAAGCAAGCGTGGAATGTCGGCGATAGGGCTGAAATCGCGAGGCTGATGCCAACATTGAAAAACTATCCTCTTTATCCTTATCTGCAATACCGGGAGTTGACTCAGGATCTGTCGCTTGCTACATCGACGCAGATCCGTGATTTTATTGATCGCCACCCTAATTTGCCTCCCGCACGTTCTTTATCATCCCGTTTTATCAATGAGCTTGCACGCCGCGAAGAGTGGCGCGGGGTATTGGCATTCACGGCTACGGTACCGAGATCTACGGCAGCCCGCTGTCATTACTATTTTGCCAAATGGGCTACCGGTGAGGAACAGGTTGCCTGGCAGGGAGCGAAAGAAGTTTGGTTGAATGGTCGCTCTTTACCAGCCAGTTGCGATAAATTATTTGATGTTTGGCAGCAAGCCGGCCATTTATCAGCAAAACTGATATTACAGCGTATCAGCCTTGCGTTAAAAGCGGGAAATACGTCGTTGGTCAGTTACCTCGCTAAACAATTGCCATTGGGATACAAAAGTATCAGTGAGGGGCTGATTAAATTGCAGGATGATCCTGCGACTGTGGCGGATTTTGCTAATCATATTGGGCCGACTGATTTTACTCGTATAGCCACTGTAGCGGCTTTCTCGCGTTTCGTGCGTCAAGATCCGGAGCAGGCAAGAGCGATCATCCCATCAATTGTCAGAGTGCAAAAGATGAATGCAAGTGAACGTCAGCGATTAAAAGATATTGTTGCCTGGCAGTTAATGGGTGATGTGAGCTATGAACAAGAGAAGTGGCGTGATGATGTGATCCGCGATAGCCAATCTGTTGCATTGCTTGAGCGTCGTATTCGTTTGGCGTTGGGTCATGCAGATGAGCGTGGTGTGGCTCAATGGATAAAATTGCTACCGTTAAAGAACCAAGATAAAGAGGAATGGCGTTATTGGCGAGCCAATGTTCTATTGGCACAGGGTAATAAAAGCGAAGGTGAGGCAATATTGCGTAAGCTGACAGAAGGCCGTGGTTTTTATCCAATGGTTGCTGCGCAGAAACTGAATGTCAGTTATCCGCTGATGATAAATAGCGCAAAAAAGCCAGACGCTGCTATTGCTTCAATACCCGAAGTACAGAGAGTCAGAGAACTACTGTATTGGCAAATGGATAATCTTGCTCGCATAGAGTGGAGCTACTTGGTCGCCAGCCAGGATAAATTAAAACAACAGCAACTGGCGCGTTATGCTTTCGACCAAAAATGGGCGGCTCTTAGTGTACAGGCGACAATAACTGGAAAAATGTGGGACTACCTTGAAGAACGTTTTCCATTAGCATGGCCGAGGGAATTTAGTCACTTCACTGCAAATAAAGGTATTTCTCAAAGTTATGCGATGGCGATAGCCCGTCAGGAAAGTGCCTGGAATCCGCAAGCTAGTTCGCCAGTCGGGGCCATTGGGTTAATGCAGGTGATGCCAAAAACGGCCGAGGATACGGTTAAGAAAAATGGAATCCAAGGATATATAAACAGTAGCCAACTTATGAACCCACTGACAAATATCGAAATCGGTACTGCTTATCTTGAATCGGTTTATCAGCGCTTCGGAAATAATCGGATACTTGCCAGCGCTGCTTATAATGCCGGACCAACTCGTGTAGAGCGCTGGTTATCTAACAGTAATGGGCGACTCGATGCGATAGCTTTTATTGACAGCATTCCATTTTCTGAAACCCGCAATTATGTCAAAAATGTTTTAGTTTATGATGTTTTCTATAGTCATTTTATGGGTAAATCATTAAATGTGCTGACTAACGCGGAATGGCAAAGGCGTTATTGATTTGTGGCAAACTATGTTATGCTGCTGTACTAGTTAAATAGTATGATGACTGATTGATTATGACGACGAATCATCTAACAGACCCGGCACTTTCGCCGCAAGATCATGAAGATTGGCAATGTTTCGTGACATTACTCCAACAGGCTTTTGCTGAAGATCTACAGCATCCGATTTTACAGTTATTATTGACGCCAGATGAACGGACAGCACTGGCTACCAGAGTACGAATCATCAAGGAGTTGATGAGTGGAAAAATGAGTCAACGTGAGCTGAAAAATGAACTTGGGGTGGGGATTGCGACGATTACGCGCGGCTCTAATAGCCTGAAATTTGCCTCAAACGATGTGAAGGCTTGGTTGGAACAGCAATTACTGAAATAGCAGGCCGCCAACTGCGGCCTAATGATGAATGCCTGTTTAACGGGCGTTCAGTTCTTTATAAATTTCATGATGTACCGGTACTAAAGCGAGTATCAGAGCTTGGTGGTACACACTGGTACGAGTCAGGATGCCATCAGTAAAAAAGCCAATCGCCCCATCTTTCTGCTTAATGTTATTGATGCCTGTAAGGTAGGCCATTTCGTGGCCTAATTCTCGACCTTCTCGAATACCATCAAGAATTTTCTCTGGCAGCATTAGACTGGCTGAACGAGATTCTCCGCGAATTTGCTGATATTCCACAACCATCCAGGCAAATGTCATATCATCTTCAATACCTGCTTCCACACCGACCCAAAAATCTGCTTCAGGACGAACTTGTCTGGCCGCCATGACACGCTGACGGGCACCAGTACGGGTTTCCGTGTTACCAATGGGTTGTTGTGGGACGCTACTGTCTACATTGATATCTTCGATCCGATAAGTACCTGGCCCAAAAACATCATCAAAGGCGAGACTAATGGCTTTAATTTTTGCAGGGTTGGTGGTTGCAGCAATAACGTGATACATAATAGATGAGTTATCCTTTGAACGAGTATTTACGCAGTATAACGGAAAATGAAAATGTTACAGGTATATCTTGTTCGGCATGGGGAGTCCGAATGGAATGCGGCACGTCGTATTCAGGGACAATCTGACAGCCCTTTGACCGAAACAGGCGAACATCAAGCCAGATTAGTGGCGCAAAGAGTAAAATCGGAAAGTATTACCCATATTATTACCAGCGACCTTGGACGGACACGCCGAACGGCGGAAATCATTGCTGAGGTTTGTGGCTGTGAAGTTATTCTGGAGCCACGTTTGCGCGAGTTGAATATGGGGGTGCTTGAACGCAGAATTATTGATTCTTTGACCTCGGAAGAGGAGAACTGGCGTAAGCAAGTCCTTGATGGCACACCTGGGGGACGTATCCCCGAAGGTGAATCGATGGATGAACTCGCTGTGCGTATGAGAGCTGCGCTGGAAAGCTGCCGTAATCTGCCGGTTGGTAGTCGGCCGTTGTTAGTCAGTCATGGCATTGCTTTGGGATGTTTGGTTAGCACAATACTGGGATTGCCCGCGCATGCTGAACGTCGTCTTCGCCTGAGAAATTGCTCTCTGTCCAGAGTGGATTATCAACACAGTCCGTGGCTGGCGTCAGGCTGGATTGTAGAAACGGCAGGCGATATCACACATCTGGATACGCCCGCACTGGATGAATTACAACGTTAATGCTGGATAGGAATGAGATACTGAAATTCGATGATATGGTTCGCCGCTTCCTTGTCTCTATCATTGGTATTGGTAAGATAATATCGCTCGATATCGTATCCTTTCCTACGTGTCAGGTTTAGCATTGGCAGGCAAATACCGTAGACGGTAAACAGAAAATCCTGTAAGCCATCTTTGGTGCCGTAGTAACTAAATGAGACGTATTCTCCAGCCGGTAATGTAACAGGTTGGCTTCCTGCCACATCAAACAGGGCATATTGGGGTTCTACCGCTGTTGTGTACAACACGGTTTGTTCATCTTCTTTTTCTGGATTGGGAGTCGCATGATGAAGGCCATAAAGTACAGGAGGTAACACTTCCGCATTTTTCAGATAGTAGGTCCAGAAATTGTGTCGCATTTCAGTACAAAAACTGGACCATTGTTCCAGTGTATAAGAACAGGTCTGCTCTATACCAACCAGTGGTTGTTCCTCTAGAGTGAGATAGGTTGCTTCGGGAATATACCTCTTATCCAGCAATATGGGCGGGCGAATACCTGTGGCGCACCACTCCTCACTGAGACGATAAAGTGCAGGTGTTTTATTAAATTGTTTTTTAAATGCGCGAGTGAAAGTTTGTTGGGAGTCAAACTGGTACTGTAAAGCAATATCCAGAATAGGGCGGCTGGTTAAACGTAAAGCAACGGCTGCCCGTGATAACCTTCTGGCACGGATATAGGAGCCAATAGCCTGGCCGGTAATGTCTTTAAACATACGTTGCAGGTGCCATTTAGAATAACCTGCTTTAGCTGCAACATTATTGAGTGATAACGGTTGATCTAAATGATTATCTAGCCAACGTAATAAATCACGAATGATGCCGGTTTGATCCATACATCTCCTTAGTCGTTAAGACCAGAAAGAACAATATAAGAACCTATACCCGTTATCTTTCAAGTTGCTTCTTTGTTGGCTGCACTCACCCCGGTCACATAGTTATCTATGCTCCCGGGGATTCGTTCCCTTGCCGCCGCGATGCATCTTGAAATCCATAGGGTATTACTACTAGGCTATTTTGTTTGCCACTTGAACAGGCTTACAGAGTGAGTAAAACGAATCATTCCTATGTATTGCGTATCTGTTCTGGTGTCTGCGTACTGTTGGTGTTCATAATGTATTGACAAGCGTGGCATTCAACAATAACTCTACTAGATATAAGAGCTAAGTGTAAAACAAGTCTTATATTTACAATAGGATACTTATTCGTATTATTATTTCACTCATTACTTTGTGAAATTATTCTAATAAGTAATTATTGCTATTGGGTGGTATTACCGCCTATTTGGTATCTGGGTGGTGAAATTTTACGCTTGATTAATTGAGGCACGAGACTATATATGTTAAAAATCATAAAGATACTAGTAACAACAACATTGTTGTTCATACCTGTGGCGACTCAGGCTGAAGAGATTGGCTCGGTAGACACTGTTTTTAAATTTATCGGGCCTGATCACAAAATTGTCGTGGAAGCGTTTGATGATCCTGATGTTAAAAATGTGACTTGCTACTTGAGCAGGGCAAAAACAGGCGGAATAAAAGGGGGCTTAGGACTTGCGGAAGATACTTCTGATGCGGCGATTTCTTGTCAGCAGGTTGGAGAGATTGAACTAACAGACAAGATTAAAAAGAGCAGTAAAAAAGGTCAGGTGGTTTTCCAGAAACGAACTTCACTAGTGTTTAAAAAGCTTCAAGTCGTCCGCTTCTACGATGCAAGCCGTAATGCATTAGTCTATCTGACATATTCCGATAAGATGATCGATGGTTCACCGAAGAATGCGATCAGTGCTGTACCCATTATGCCGTGGAAGGCGGTGGAAAATTGAGGGGCAGGATGGGGTCCTACAGGGATATCCCATCCTGTCATTTTTACAGGCTTACCGATAGTTCAAGTTATGCTTCCAAATCACCACAGAAACGATAGCCTTCACCGTGAATGGTGGCGATAATTTCCATCGTATCTGGCGTTGATTCGAAATGTTTACGGATGCGGCGAATCGTTACATCAACGGTACGATCATGAGGTTTCAGTTCACGACCTGTCATTTTTCTCAGTAAATCTGCGCGTGTTTGGATTTTGCCTGGATTTTCACAGAAATGAAGCATGGCGCGGAACTCGCTGCGTGGCAATTTATACTGCTCTCCCGCCGGGCTTATCAGAGAACGGCTATTGATATCTAATTCCCAACCGTTGAATTTATAACTCTCAACCTGGCGACGTTCCTCGCTAATATTACTCAGATTCATAGTACGAGAAAGCAGGTTGCGAGCGCGAATAGTTAATTCACGCGGATTAAATGGTTTGGTGATGTAATCATCCGCACCAATTTCCAAGCCAAGGATTTTGTCTACTTCGTTGTCACGGCCGGTCAGGAACATCAGGGCAACATTTGCTTGCTCACGCAGTTCGCGAGCAAGTAACAAGCCATTTTTGCCTGGAAGGTTAATGTCCATAATCACCAAGTTAATGTCACTGTTTGACAGAATGTGGTGCATCTCTGAACCATCGGTGGCTTCATAAACGATGTACCCTTCAGCTTCGAAAATGCTTTTTAGGGTATTGCGAGTGACAATTTCGTCTTCAACAATCAAAATGTGCGGGGTTTGCATGGTTGCTACCTAGAATCGCTTAAAAATAAATCAGAATGATTCAAACTACTCTTATCTCAGGATATTTACTGGTTATTATTTGTCATCACTGAAATTATAGCTTAAATCAGTAATAACATTTATTGATATGTTTTACACTGAAAGTAAAAGTTGCTTTTCCTTTGGTGGGTATATACCCAAAAAACTGGTTAAACAGTGTTATGTTAGTCCATTAACAGCAATATAACAGCTTGCAATGCATTTACCATCTAAAAAAACTACCTTTTATTGACGTACATCAAAATTGATTGTAGCACGTTAATATTATTTATATTGGTTATTTTATACCTTGTATTCAGTCATGCAAATGACAAATTTTTATTAATGTACAGCGTATCTTTTGTATAAAAAACAACCTCCCATGAGCTTGATGGTGAACAAAAATAACTGATTTTTGCTAAAAGATAAAATATATTGTTAATTTTGTTAAAAATGGATTTAATGACTAAAAGATTGTATCCAATGAGAAATATTTGTTTGCATTGACGACCATGAAATGCATTATTCCAAGGCTAAAAATATCAAAAACATAAGATTATTTAGAGAAAATGTTTGACTTCGCGCACAAAATCATTTAACCAATATAGGGTCGAACCCATTAAATGACAGACAGGAACCTATGCAAACTATCAGCCTGAAAACCACAATTATTACCACCACCGGAACCACAGGTTGCGGGGCGGGCTGACGCATACATAAAACAGAGAAAAAAGCCCGCATCCAAATCAGATGCGGGCTTTTTTTTGGCGTGGAATCAGGAGAAACATGTTAATGCGAGTGCTTAAATTTGGCGGAACTTCGGTCGCTAATTACCAGCGTGTGCTGAGCGTTGCCGATATTGCAGAAAAAAAACTTTCCCAAGGCGGAGTTGCGTTGGTGCTTTCCGCACCGGCAAAAATTACCAATCATTTAGTGGCGATGATTGAAAAAACGGTAGCCGGGCAAGAGATCATTACCCATATGCATGATGCTGAGCAGATCTTTGCTGATTTATTACAGGGATTGGCACAGGTGCAACCTGGTTTTGCTTATGAACGGTTAAAAATGATGGTTGAGCAAGAACTGGCTCAATTGAAACAGGTTCTGCATGGTATTTCGTTACTCGGGCAATGTCCGGACAGCATTAACGCTTCCCTGATTTGTCGCGGGGAGAAACTCTCTATCGCCATCATGGCGTCTGTATTGCAGGCGCGTGGTCACAAGGTCACGGTGATTGATCCGGTAGCAAATTTGTTGGCACAAGGCCATTACCTTGAATCTACGGTAGATATCAACGAGTCTACGAAGCGTATTGCTTCTCTGAATATTCCTGATGACCATATTGTTCTGATGGCTGGATTTACGGCCGGAAATGATAAAGGGGAGCTAGTTGTTCTGGGGCGTAATGGTTCTGACTATTCTGCTGCGGTTTTGGCGGCTTGTTTGCGGGCGACATGTTGCGAAATCTGGACTGATGTGGATGGCGTTTATACCTGTGATCCCAGAGTTGTGCCGGATGCGCGGTTACTAAAAGGCATGTCCTATCAGGAAGCGATGGAACTCTCTTATTTCGGTGCCAAGGTGTTGCATCCACGGACTATTTCCCCGATTGCTCAATTTCAGATCCCTTGTTTGATTAAAAATACCGCTAATCCAGAAGCGCCGGGAACACTTATTGGTGACGGGCAGAAAGATGAAAGTACACCGGTAAAAGGGATTACCAACCTGAGCAGTATGGCGATGATTAACGTATCAGGCCCGGGAATGAAGGGAATGGTGGGGATGGCGGCAAGGGTATTTGCTGTTATGTCTCGCAAAGGGATCTCTGTTGTGCTGATTACTCAGTCATCTTCGGAATACAGTATCAGTTTTTGTGTGCCTCAACGTGAATTGGAGCGTGCTCGCCAGGCGCTAAGTGAAGAATTCTATCTTGAACTGAAAGATGGTGTTCTTGACCCTTTGGATGTGATGGAAAATCTTTCCATTATCTCTGTTGTTGGCGATGGTATGCGTACCTTGCGTGGCATCTCTGCCCGCTTCTTCTCGGCATTGGCTCGCGGTAATATCAATATCGTTGCCATCGCACAGGGATCTTCTGAACGTTCTATCTCCGCGGTTATCGATAATGAAGTAGCAACGACAGCCGTTCGTTTGTGCCATCAAATGTTATTTAATACCGATCAGGTGATCGAAGTTTTTGTTGTCGGGGTTGGTGGTGTCGGCAGTGTTTTGATTGAGCAGATCCGTCGTCAGCAAACTTGGTTGAAGCAAAAGCACATTGATTTACGGGTATGTGGTATTGCTAATTCACGGGCTATGTTGACGGACATGAGAGGTATTTGCCTTGATAATTGGCAGCAATGTTTATCAGAGGCCAAAGAACCTTTTAGTTTGAGTCGTCTGATCCGTTTGGAAAAAGAGTACCATTTGCTGAACCCGGTGATAGTGGATTGTACCTCTAATCAGCAAATTGCTGATCAATACGCCAGTTTCCTGAGTGATGGTTTTAACGTGGTCACGCCGAATAAAAAAGCCAATACGTCATCAATGGCTTATTACCATCAGATTCGTAAAGCGGCAGAGAAATCTAAACGCAAATTTCTGTATGACACTAACGTCGGGGCTGGTCTGCCGGTGATTGAAAACTTACAAAACCTGCTTAATGCGGGTGATGAACTGATTCAGTTCAATGGCATTCTTTCCGGTTCTCTCTCTTTTATTTTCGGTATGCTAGATGAAGGAATGTCACTATCTCAGGCGACGTTACTGGCAAAAGAGAAGGGTTATACCGAACCCGATCCGCGTGATGATCTGTCTGGCATGGATGTTGCTCGTAAACTGTTGATCCTCGCTCGTGAATCAGGTTATGAACTGGAACTGGATGATATTGATGTGGAGCCTGTACTGCCAGCTTCCTTTGATAACAGTGGTGGCGTGGATACTTTCCTTGAGCGTTTACCCTCTCTTGATCAGGTTTTCAGCCAGCGTGTGGCAGAAGCCAAAGGGCAGGGAAAAGTGCTGCGCTATGTTGGCATAATTGAAGATGGCCGTTGTAAGGTGAAAATCGCCGCAGTAGATGGCAATGATCCGCTTTATAAAGTCAAAAATGGCGAAAATGCGTTGGCATTCTACACGCGCTACTATCAGCCAATACCGCTGGTACTGCGGGGATACGGAGCGGGTAATGATGTTACTGCCGCAGGTGTGTTCGCAGATATGCTACGTACCTTGTCTTGGAAACAGGGAGTTTAATTGTGATTAAAGTTTATGCGCCTGCCTCTATTGGTAATGTCAGTGTTGGGTTTGATGTACTGGGAGCTGCGGTCTCTCCGGTTGATGGTACTTTATTAGGTGATTGCGTTACTGTCCGGGCAGCGGAGAGCTTCAGTTTAAGTAATGAAGGACCGTTTGTGGGGAAGTTACCTGAGGAGCTGGAGCACAACATCGTTTATCAATGTTGGCAATTATTCTGCCAGCGTTTGGGCAAACCATTACCGGTGGCAATGACGCTGGAAAAAAATATGCCGATTGGTTCTGGCCTTGGCTCCAGCGCTTGCTCTGTTGTTGCTGGTTTGATGGCACTGAACGAGTTTGTGGGCCTCCCGTTTAGTGAGAGTCAATTACTGGCAATGATGGGGGAACTGGAAGGACGTATTTCCGGCAGTATTCACTATGATAATGTTGCTCCATGTTATCTCGGCGGTTTACAACTGATTATGGAACAGGGGGATATTATCTGTCAGTCGGTACCTTCCTTTGATGAATGGTTATGGGTGATGGCCTATCCGGGCATCAAAGTTTCTACCGCAGAAGCTAGAGCAATTTTACCTGTGGAATATTCGAAGCAGGATGTTATCGATCATGGACGCTTTCTTGCTGGTTTTATTCATGCCTGTCATACACGGCAACCAGAACTGGCAGCTAAATTGATGAAAGATGTGGTGGCTGAACCGTATCGTACTCAACTGCTGCCGGGCTTTGCCAAGGCACGTGAAACCGCAAAACGGGTAGGTGCATTGGCGTGTGGCATTTCTGGTTCTGGCCCGACCTTGTTCTCCATTTGTAATGATATGGCAGCCGCAGAAGAAATAGCAGAGTGGCTGCAACAGCACTATGTTCAAAATGATGAAGGTTTTGTACACATTTGCCGTCTGGATCTCGCAGGCGCACGACAGATAGGGTAACTGATGAAACTGTATAACTTGAAAGACAACAGCGAGCAGGTGAGTTTTGCACAGGCAGTCAAGCAGGGGTTAGGCAAACAGCAAGGGCTTTTCTTCCCGCAAGATTTGCCGGAATTTAGTCGTGAAGAAATTGACCAACTATTGAAACTGGATTTTGTTACCCGCAGTGGTCGCATTCTTTCAGCGTTTATTGGCGAAGAAATTCCGCCAGAACAACTGGCGACACGAGTTAAGCACGCTTTTACTTTTCCGGCACCTGTTACCAAAGTGGAAAATGATGTTGCAACGCTGGAATTATTCCACGGCCCGACTCTGGCATTTAAAGATTTTGGTGGCCGTTTTATGGCGCAAATGTTGGCACAAGTTGCTGGTGAGCAGCCGGTAACTATCCTGACTGCGACTTCCGGCGATACGGGGGCAGCAGTAGCGCACGCCTTTTATGGGCTAAATAATGTACAGGTGGTAATCCTCTATCCACAGGGCAAAATCAGCCCGTTACAGGAAAAACTGTTTTGTACATTGGGCAGTAATATTCACACAGTGGCGATTGATGGCGATTTTGATGATTGCCAGGCGTTGGTTAAACAGGCGTTTGATGATCAGGAGTTGAAACAAGCTCTGTATCTCAATTCAGCCAACTCAATTAACATCAGCCGTTTGTTGGCGCAAATTTGCTACTACTTTGAAGCGGTTGCTCAGCTACCAGAAGATCAGCGTGAACAACTGGTTATCTCTGTACCGAGTGGGAATTTTGGTGATTTGACTGCGGGTTTATTGGCAAAATCGATGGGATTGCCGGTAAAACGTTTTATCGCTGCCACTAATGTTAACGATACGGTGCCACGCTATCTAGAGGATGGAAAATGGTTGCCGCATCAGACCGTTGCCACGCTTTCCAACGCAATGGATGTGAGCCAGCCAAACAATTGGCCACGGATTGAAGCGCTGTTTTGCCGTAAATCTTGGCCGTTGAGTGAATTGGGATATGGTGTAGTCAGTGATGACGTGACAAAAGAGACGATTAAGGAACTGGCTAAACTGGGTTATATCTCTGAACCTCATGCCGCAGTTGCTTATCGTGTTCTGCGTGATCAATTACAAAACGGTGAATACGGATTATTTCTCGGTACGGCTCATCCAGCGAAATTTAAAGAGAGCGTGGAGCAAATTCTGGGTAGGGAATTACCATTGCCCGAAGCTTTGGCTGAACGGGCTGATCTGGAGTTGCTATCCCATTACTTACCGGCAGATTTTGCTAGGTTGCGAGCTTTCTTGATGGAAAGAGCACCCAAGTCATTATGAAAATGGGCGCCGCACAGATCATGCGGCGTTTATTATTGATAATAAGGTTTTAATGTTGTTCAGGGCGCTTAAATACCAACTCATTTCCTTTGGATAACGATTCATCAAAGGCGTAGCCATCCAGATTAAATTCCGCCAGACGGTCAATTTGCGTTAATTGATTCTGAATAATAAACCGGCTCATTAGCCCACGAGCTTTTTTCGCATAAAAACTGATGATTTTATACTTACCATTTTTCTCATCGAGGAATACAGGTTTGATAATTTTACCGGCTAACTTTTTCGTATTCACGGATTTGAAATATTCATCGGAAGCCAAATTAACCAACACATTATCACCTTGTTGTTCCAGCGCCTCATTGAGTTTTTCTGTGATCAGATCTCCCCAGAAAGCGTAGAGATCTTTACCGCGTTTATTTTCCAGTTTTATCCCCATTTCCAGCCGGTAAGGTTGCATCAGATCCAACGGACGAAGTACACCATAAAGGCCAGACAGGATACGCAGATGATTCTGAGCAAAATCAAAATCCTTATCGGAGAAAGATTCAGCCTGCATACCGGTATAAACATCACCTTTAAATGCCAAGATGGCTTGACGGGCATTTTCTGGCGTGAAATCAGCATGCCATTCGCCAAAACGAGCGGCATTCAAGCCGGCAAGTTTATCGCTGATACCCATCAAACTCGCAATTTGGGCAGGCGTCAGTTCGCGACAAACACTGATTAATTGCTTTGATTGGTCGAGTAATTCTGGTTGGCTATATTCTTCCGTGGCAAGCGTGCTTTCATAATCAAGGGTTTTTGCTGGTGAAATAGTAATAAGCATAATATCGTCCCGGTTGTTCAGATGAGGATACTTTAACAGAAGATAGGATAATAAAGAATGAATCACGACGATAGCGGAAACTTTGTGCGTGGTATCTGTAGGGTAACAAGCTGATAATTTTGTACTTCATTTTGTTGAACAATATTAGCTTTAATGATAATAATATTCAAATATTTCCCTTATTCCAGTAAACTAATAAATATCGTCAATTAAAGGAGAAAGAGGTGAATAATAAAGAAAGGTCTAAATTAATACGCTTACCTAAACAAGTAAGAGAAGATGAAGATATTAAGATTGAATCTTCAAGACTTGGCATCATTTTTATAATTAATGCAGGTAGCAAATGAGCATTTCTGCAATTAAGAATAATTTAACAAAGCAATATAGCACCTTAATTATATTTCCCGTTGAGGTAATAGTTAATTTATTATCTTCTTTTTTTTTATTTTTCATATTGATTTACATAATAACACTTCCTTTAACTAGTGGTTTAGATACGAGTAGTGTTGGCTTTATTATTTTCTTAATTGTAATATTAAGACCCATCTTGAGTGTGATTAATAATCTAAGTCTATTTTTCATCACTAAAAAGCAGGCTTATATTCTCTCAACATTTAGTAGTTGTTTCACTAATAAAAAAGATGCCCAGCAGAATGAGCATGATATTGTAAATTATTCCACCTATGATGTTAGTGTGGTTTTGATGATATCTAAGGTAATCTGTTTCATTTATCTCTCTGTTCTAATGGTCATTAATGTTGAAGGGGGAACAGTTGGCTTACTGTCTTTGTGTTCTATATTGATACCATTATCATTTTTTCTATTTAAAAAGCGAGCTTATCTCTCTAAGCAATTAGCAAAGATAAGAAAATGGAGATATAAATTTATTGGAGATAATTTCGAAGCTCTGACTACTATATTGTTAACTAGATACCAGGGAGGGAAACTTTTAAGTTTTAATAGAATTATTAATATTGAAGAAAAAGTAAAACGTATTGATTCATTGTGGAGAGCTGTAGATATTTCCTCAAATGCATTTTTAAAAATTATTCCTGTTTTGTTTCTCATTTTGATTGGTAAGGAAATATATAATAGTGATAAACTACTTATTCTTTTATATTCTCTAATTTTGGTTAGTGAATATCTTGGTTTAGTTAGATTACTAACGCCATTTTATGATGGTTATCTGGCTAAATTGTCAATTATTAGGAGATGTAAAAATTATCGATACAAACCAGAAGAGTATTATGATTTAGATGGAGAGCAGGGTTTTATTGAGAAAACTATTCTGGGAAATATATATTTATCAAAAGATCTAATCAATAGAAGCATATTAAATAAATTAAGTTATGAAATTTTTCAGATTGATAAATATATTGATATGAGTTCAAACATTAGCGATCTATCAAGGGGACAATTGAATCTTATTTTTGCTGTAAGAAATGTATATATGGCTATAATTGATAATTATAGAGGCCATATTTATTTTGATGTTAATAGAGCTGGTTGGGATTCTAACTTATTATTTGATTTGGAAAGTATAATTTCAAAAATAAAGGCAGAGTATGAAATTGATATTATATTATCATTTTCGCATAAATTTAATAATATTGAATTGGAAACAAAAAATAAACCTATAAAATCGACGTCAGATAATGGCGTTATACTAGGTGAAAGTTATAAGATTAATAAATCAAAAATTTCTCAGTTTCTATATGTTTTTAGTTATAACTCTGTAATTGGAACTTTACTATTATTCATTGCTAGTCTTTCGTTATTCGAGTTGGGAAGAGTGACATACAATGAATATGATAGTGAGATTTATAAGATAATATCTATATCTCTATTAGGTATGATTTCATTGATTGTAGGATCATATTTAATAGAGCTTAAGATAAGAAAAAGAGCAAGACAAGACGTATATAGTTCCATTAAAAGTAACTTTAGAGTGGAAGGTTTCAACTTATTTAAGCATGAATACAATGTAATAATAAATAAATTTACCATGTATGCCAAGGATATTTTCTGGTTTGGTTCGATATTTGTCGGGACTGTACTTTTATTTCTTAATTCTGAAAATTTTATGATTGTGTTTGGTACCATGCTTATATTTCTTACTAGTATTTATTTATTGTATCCTCTGTACAAGGATAATAGAAATAAACACTATAAAGAGCTCCATGCTTTATCAATTCATTTTTCTTATATTAAAAAACTACCTCAATGTGGTCCAGCTAATCGTTTTTGTCGTGACACTATTTTATTTGGAATACGTAGTTTATATACCGTAGCATCAAAACGATATTTAATTAATTCTTTGGCTTCTATATTAGGTCTTATAATATCGAGTTTGATAATTTTTTATTCTTTATATCCCAGTTTTGAATCAGATAACATTACCGCTGCTATAAACTTAGATAATAGAATCGTCATTTTTTATTTCGCTATATTTGGATATTTGTCAGAAATTGTATCTATTAAAAGGATCACTGAACACAACAATATTTATTATAAAGAAAGAGATTTATTTTCTAAATTATCAATTTTAGAGCAAAGTTTGGAAAAAGATAGAGTTATACAATTAGTAGGAAATAATGGAAGTGGTAAGACTTTTTTTCTTAAGAAATTATCTGAAATAAAAGGATACATATATATAGACCATAATTTTGATCCCTATTTAGCAAACGATAGATTTTTAGATTATCTCAATAAATCTGATTCAGAGGTGATTATATTTGATGAGTTTGATTGCAGGAAATTAATAAATAGAATTGATAAAAATAAGAAAATAATCGTTGTCTCACATATGGAAACTATTGGTTCAATATTGAACATTAGCGAAGTGGTATGAAAAGATTGGCTACAGAGTGAATGACTGCGAGTGGTCGTTTTACCGCCTTGCAGCAAGGTCTTACCGTGTTATTATCAGTGGATGGCTCAATAACAATGCCACAATTTCACGCATAACGATGAGATATGACAAAATGACCGATAAACTAACCTCCCTGCGTAAACTGACAACAGTAGTAGCAGATACCGGGGATATTGCGGCGATGAAACTTTATCAGCCACAAGATGCGACAACTAACCCATCTCTGATCCTTAACGCTGCACAGATTCCTGAATACCGTAAACTAATTGATGAAGCAATTGCGTGGGCGCGTGAACAGAGCGATTCCCGCGAGCAACAGATTGTGGATGCTAGTGATAAACTGGCAGTAAATATTGGTTTGGAAATTCTCAAACTGATCCCTGGCCGTATTTCGACCGAAGTTGATGCCCGTTTGTCTTATGACACTGAACGCAGTGTTGCCAAAGCTAAGCGCTTGATTAAGTTGTATAACGAGGCAGGTATCAGCAATGATCGGATTCTGATCAAATTGGCTTCAACCTGGCAGGGTATCCGCGCGGCTGAACAGCTAGAAAAAGAAGGGATTAACTGTAACCTGACACTACTGTTCTCCTTTGCTCAGGCGCGTGCTTGTGCGGAAGCCGGGGTTTATCTGATTTCGCCATTCGTTGGTCGTATTCTTGACTGGTATAAAGCGAACAGCGATCAGAAAGAGTTCGCTCCACACGAAGATCCAGGCGTCATTTCTGTGACTGAAATCTACCAATACTATAAACAACATGGCTATAACACTGTAGTTATGGGAGCAAGTTTCCGTAATTCCGGTGAGATCTTGGAATTGGCCGGTTGCGACCGTTTGACTATTGCCCCTGCGCTGTTGAAAGAGCTGTCCGAAGCTCAGGGTGAAGTTGAACGTAAACTGGGTTATACCGGTGAAATTAAAGCGCGTCCAGAGCCATTGAATGAAGCTCAGTTCTATTGGGAACATCATCAGGATGCAATGGCAACAGAAAAACTGGCGGATGGTATCCGTAAATTTGCTATTGATCAGGGCAAACTTGAGAAGATGATCGCTGATCTGCTGTAATGATAGGCGATAAACTATTCTTTTAGCGTTAAAGGCGGCATAATTGGCCGCCTTTTTGTTATTTAGTTAATTGTGTTGATTGAGGTTTATATGAATGAACTGCGCATTGGCCTGGTATCCGTCTCTGATCGTGCATCAAGCGGTATTTATCAGGACAAAGGGATTCCGGCATTGGAAGAGTGGCTGAAAAGTGCGATTACCACCCCTTTTCAGATAGAGACTCGTCTGATCCCGGATGAGCAGATCATCATTGAACAAACCTTGTGTGAGTTGGTGGATGAAATCGGCTGTCATTTGGTTTTGACCACTGGTGGAACCGGCCCGGCTCGTCGAGATGTGACGCCTGATGCCACATTAGCGGTTGCAGACCGTGAAATGCCGGGTTATGGCGAACAGATGCGTCAGATTAGTTTGCAATTTGTTCCAACGGCAATTTTATCCCGTCAGGTTGGTGTTATCCGTAAGCAGGCTCTTATCTTGAATTTGCCAGGGCAACCAAAGGCAATCGCAGAAACGCTGGAAGGTTTGAAAGACGAGAATGGCAATGTTCTGGTATCCGGCATTTTTGCCAGCGTGCCGTATTGTATCCAATTGCTGGATGGCCCGTATGTGGAAACTAATGATAAGGTAGTCGCCGCTTTTAGGCCGAAAGGTGCTCGCCGTTGAATAATGAGTTGATTGTAGAAAGAATCAAAAAATCGAACTTTTATCTGCCGCCTATAAAAAGGCAACTTCAACATTATAAGTTTATAATTCATTTGGTATGTTGATTAGTTGCTTTAAATAAATTTTTAGGTGAAAAAATGGAATGGTCAAAAAAGGTAAGGATTAGCTTTATTGCTGGTTTGGCATTGGTTATGAGCGCAATGTCACCAACGGTGACGCTAGCAATGGAGGCAAAGGCGACGGTAGCTCAGTTGATTAATCAGCGCCTTTCTTACATGAAAGATGTGGCGGGATACAAGGCTGAAAACCATTTACCTGTTGAAGTTTTGGCTCAAGAAGATAAGGTTCTTGCTAAATCAATAAGTGAGGCTGAATCTTTCGGATTAAATGGAGAATCAGTTAGGCCGTTCATTATAATCCAGATGGATGCTGCAAAGGCGATTCAATATCGCTATCGAGCTGATTGGTTATCAGTTCCTGAAAATGGTTGGCAACCGAAGTCGCTAGATGATATTCGGATTAAAATTAGTGGGCTGAATACGGAAATCTTCCAACAAATTGCAATTTTGCTCAAAGCCGGAGAGAAAATAAGCGCTTCTGACAAAGAAATGTTTATGAAGAATATTCAACAACATAACTTAAGAGATTCAGATAAGCAGCAAATTTTCGCGGCGCTTGAGAAAGTGAAATTAAAATAAATCACAGTCTCTCGTTCTTTAGCAAGAAAAGGCGGTCTTTTTGATGTGAGCCTTTGGAACTAGATTTGCTTTACGGTTTTTCAAGCTACCAGTAGCACGTACAGCAACAATCTGTTTCGGCATACAGATAACCCTGCCCGATGCACGAGACACTGATAATGTTGTACAGGGCTTGATACCTCCCAGATTAAAGCGGCCTTATAGTTTTTCACTGAACGTCATACGTTAAAAGTAATCCCCTACGGGCGAACTTGCGCCTTATATCTTATTGATGGTAACTCCTCGGAAGTTAAATTTGACGTATACAGCGTAAAAGCCAGTGTGCTGACAAAACCGAACCAAAGACTAAGCTTTTTCCTTAACTCCTGCCTGTAATTGTGGCGATAATTTATTTTTTTAGGTTGACAAAATCGACATTATTCATGACATTCATGCATATTGGCATGACAAAAAATCATTTTTGATTGTCATTATATTTAAGGGGTTGGTTATGAATATCGTTGCTGAGGACATTGTTGCCCTCATAGAAGCGTCTTTGGATGCTAATTATACAGAAGTTAGAAGTGTCAGTAATAGAATAGCTAAATCCATCAGTGCCGATGATATGGATGTTGCCAAAAAAATTAAATCCATAGTAAGACGTAAGGGAGTTCCACTTCGTAGTTCGGGATATAGTGATAGTTTACCTGTTGACCCCAAATCAAGAATGCCTCTAATTGAGGAGCACCAGTGGTCAGTGACCCCTATTTTTTTGGGCGAGTCTGAAAGTATTACTTTTAATGCTTTTATTGAAAGTGTTAAGCATCAAAAAAAACTAATTGAAAATGGGTTATCAGGAAGATTGGGGTTACTGTTATCAGGTCCACCGGGTACCGGTAAGACATTGATTGCTGGTCATGTTGCTTCTCAACTAAATAGGCCGTTATTCGTTGTCAGATTAGATTCAGTAATATCATCATTATTGGGTGATACGGCTAAGAATTTAAGGCAAATTTTTGATTATGTACCTTCTAGAAATGGCATATTGTTATTAGATGAGGTTGATGCGGTTGCCAAGATACGTGATGATCGGCACGAAATAGGTGAGCTTAAACGTGTTGTGAATACTTTGATACAAGGTTTAGATTCACTGGATGATAGCGCAGTAGTAATTGCGGCAACTAACCACGCAGATCTTTTAGACCCCGCGATTTGGCGACGTTTTCCATATAAAATTCGCTTTGGTATGCCAAACCTTGAAGTTAGGGAGTCTCTTTGGAATCATTTCCTGTTCCAAGACAAGGGCATATCAAAGGAGTTAAAAGCACTATCTATAATATCAGATGGATTAAGCGGAGCAGATATTGAAACTATAGCAATAGCAGCGAGAAGACAGGCAATTTTGACTAATTCGGGTATTGATATTATAGCGGTCATTCAAGCAATAATTGAGGGTGATTCACATAACTCGATTATACCTTACAGAGAAGGGTTAAGTTCGGATAATAAAAAAAGTATCGTTAATTTGCTTTCCGAAACTAAATTGTTTACTCAGGCTGAAATCGGTAGTTTTTTGAAGCTAAGTAGACAGACAATTTCAAGCTATCTCAAGGAGTAGGAATTATGGCTGAGGGTGTTAGAAGTCCTTTATTAAATCCTGTACTATCTTTTTTAGATAAGCCAGTTCCCAATACAGTGAGTGGTGGCGGAAAAAACTCTAAAGATATAATTTGGGCGCGATTAGATGCTCAAAAAAAGAAGCTATCAAAAGAGCTTAGACACATCAGCGAAGATGATGGTATTGTTTCCCATTCAGGTAAAATTCATCTATTAGCTAAAATGTTTGATGATTCTCTTGCACCATCTTGGATCCCTGATAATTTATTTGAAACAGATGATTTAACAAGAATAGTTGCTCCGGCTTTTGATGGATACCTAGTCGAAATCTCAGGTTCTAAAATCTCTAGTTTGATTGAGAAAATAGAAAGAGCGAAAAATGGTCGAATTAAAGTCGATATTTCTCGTCTTGAAAGTATTATTGGTTTTGATAAAAATCAAGTATTAAGAGGAAGAAAGGCAAAAGCTGTCTTTGAAGCGTTCGATGATGTAGAAAAGCAGTTCAATGTTTGGGTTTTACCATTCCATGATAAAAAAGCAAGAGTATCTGTTAAGAAAGAACTTGAAGAGTTTGCTAATCAAAAGATTATTGGTTTTGGTCATTCTAAATTTGATAATGTTTTTAAAAATGAAGAAATACAAAAAAAGGGAAATAGATATTTCCCAAGAAAATTGGATGAGTATTTAATCGACGGAATATTATCATTTACCACAGTAATAAATAGTTTAGAGAATTTTAATAAATTAATTAGCTCTGGTATTGTTTATAGAATTGAGCCGGTGCATCATGTTTCAGTAAAATCAGTGCTACCAGGTAGCGGTAAAGAACCAATACCTAATTTATCTAACTTGAAAAATATCCCAACAGTAGTAATTGTTGATGGTGGTTGCTCTGCTGTTTCTTATTTACCTTTTAATGTAATGAGTATTACTCCATTAGTAGATCAGCATGATGCAGATTTAAAGCATGGTAATAAGGTTACTTCAGTAATTTGCCAAGGATCTGCGTGGAATAATAATCTCGCTTTACCTGAGTTGGAGTGCAAGTTTATTAGCGTTCAAGCAATTAATAAAAAAGGAGTCGCTATCCAACCAACAACCGAACAATTTATTAACTATCTTAGAGATGTTGCCAATGAGACAAATGGGGTATCTCAGATATGGAATCTTTCATTTAATGAGAGTGAGCCATATTATTCGAATGAGGAAATTAGTTATTTAGGGCATGAAGTTAATAGAATTGCCCGTGAGTTTAACATATTACCAATTATTTCAATCGGTAATGTAAGTAGATCAAATAGTATAAGATTGTGTCCCCCTGCCGATTGTGAATCTGCTTTAACTATAGCGGGACGATGTGCGGATGAAAATGGTATGGCAACTACACCTTGCTCGATGAGCTTGCGAGGGCCTGCTCCAGCAGGGATGAAAAAGCCAGAACTATCTTGGTTTTCAACGTTACGAATGATTGGTGGGGTAATAGATACTGGAACTAGTTACAGTACACCTCTTATTTCATCAATAGCAGCCCATGCATTTAAAAATCTAAAAGAACCTACTCCTGATTTAGTTAGAGCGTTGTTAATAAATAAAGCTGATAGGTGTGTACATGATTTGCGTCTAGGTTGGGGATCACCTTGGAAAGAAGGTAATAACCTTCCTTGGTATTGTGATGAAGGGACAGTTACTCTCGCTTGGAATAGTAAAATTCGTGCAGGATTTGCATATTATTGGAATGATATTTTTCTACCTACTGAAATGTTGGAAGATGGAAAAATTAAAGGAGAAATAATATTAACAGCAATATTAAAACCCTTGGTTTCTGAACTGGGCGGCGAAAATTATTTTGCTACTAGACTACAGTGCTCTTTGCAGAGCATTAGTAACGACGGTAAAGTAAAAAATCTTCTTGGTACTATGAAGGAATCTAAAGAAAAAGAACTTCGGTCTCGCCAAGAGTTAGCTAAATGGAGCCCGATAAGGCATCATGGCAAATCTTTTTCAGGAGTATCCGTTGATAATACGAAGTTAAGACTCTATGCTCGAATTTTTACTCGTGATTTATATCAGTTTGATATGTCATCACACCATGAACTATCAGAACAAGAGGTATCATTTGTCTTAACTTTTAAAAGTCACGATAAAGATTCTGGTATTTATAACTCAATGAAACAACGTTTAGGACCAAAAGTTGAAGTTGGAATAATTGAGCAAGATATTGATATCGATAATACAATATAAACACATAGTATCCACCTGTATTAGCTGCTTGATACAGGGGCGAATTAGAGATTTTTTATCTATCTATGTAAATTAATTGTTAGTAACGTGTCAATCCTCGCAGATGAGAGGCTTTTTCATTTCTATGCCGCTTAAAAAATTGAAGTGAACACTAGAAGTTGGATTTAAGGGGCTCACTTCACTTTTTTGCGGTAGTCTCAATTGGTGGGAGATTGACTACCAGAAAACAACGTACAACACAGCCAGAATAATCATAATGGCATAAGACGCAATATTAAAACTGCGGTCGGTGGCAAACATAGATGAAACTAATACGATGCCTTTAGGATCATCGTCATTAGCCGATGTACTTAAACTCGTGAATGCAATAACGACCAGAGTAAAGAGTAATGTGTAGAGCATTTGATCCATAAATGGCATCGAAAATGGCATAAATTTCAGGAATAAGGCGAAAGGTATCGATAAAATCACACCAATTATCGCCCCTTTACTGGTTGTTTTTTTCCAGAACAGGCCAAGTAAAAATACGGCTAAAATACCGGGGCTGACAAGACCGGTATATTCCTGAATATATTGGAATGCTTGGTTAATACCGCCAAGCATTGGCGCAACAAAACAGGCGATAATCAGGGCAATAATGGCAGAAATACGGCCAACATTAACCAGTTTGTGGTCGCTTGAGTCAGGCGCGATATATTCCCTATAAATGTCCATAGTGAAAATGGTGGCGGTCGAATTGAGCATTGATGCTAACGATGAAACAATAGCGGCTGCTAATGCGGCAAATACTATACCTTTAAAACCTACAGGTAGAAATTGGGTTAACCACGGATAAGCTTTATCTGCGTGCGCTGCATCAGGAATATTATTTAGCGCAAGATTGCCTAAACCTGCCATTAATTCCGGGGATGTTGTTATCACGTAAGCGGCAATGCCCGGCACAACAACCAGGAAAGGCAGAATAAGTTTTAGAAAAGCGGCGAAAACAATTCCTTTCTGTGCTTCCTGCACTGACTTGGCAGCAAGAGTACGTTGAATAATGTATTGATTGAAGCCCCAATAATAGAGGTTAGCAACCCATAAACCGCCAATCAGTACAGCAACACCAGGCAAATTTATGAATTGAGGATTACTTTTATCTAAAATCATTTCAAAGTGTCCTGGTGCTGCATCAACCATTTTTGCAAATCCGGCCATTATACCGTCACTACCGCCAATATAGCTGATGGCGATAAATGTTGTGAGTAATCCACCTAATATCAGGAAAAACACTTGAATAACATCGGTCCAAACGATAGCTGAGAGGCCGCCGTAAATAGAGTAAACCAAGGCAAAAATTGCCAGCCCAATAATGGAATAGATCAATGGAATATTCAGAATGGTTTCAAGTGCTAAGCCACCCAAATAAAGTACAGAGGTCAGATTGACGAAAATATAGAGTGAGATCCAAAACACCGCCAGAATGGCTTTTAAATTTTTATTAAACCGTTTTTCTACAAATTCGGGAATAGTATAAATGCCTTTCTCAATGAAAACGGGTAAGAAATATTTACCTACGATAATTAATGTAATTGCTGCCATCCATTCATAAGACGCTATTGCTAAGCCAATGGAATAACCAGAGCCGGACATGCCGATAAATTGCTCGGCAGAAATATTTGCTGCAATTAATGAAGCGCCTATTGCCCACCAAAGTAAAGATTTACCTGCCAGGAAGTAATCTTCCGTGCTTTTATCTGAGCCTTTCTTATTTCTAGATACCCAGAGTCCCACGCTGATGATAATGGTAACATAGAACATAAATACTAATGTATCTACCAAGCCTAAACCGTGTTTTATACCCGTCATCTTTCAAGTTGCCTCTTTGTTGGCTGCACTCACTCACCCCAGTCACATAGTTACCTATGCTCCCGGGGATTCGCTCCTTTGCCGTCGCGATGCATCTTGAAATCCATAGGGTATTATAGTGGACATGTTTCTTTTCCTGGGTAGTTTATTTGATACTAAATTGTAAACGTTACCATTTGATGGGAATGTAATCAAAATCACAAAATTGTTATTAAGTATCGTATTTGTAATTTATCTTAATTCTTAATAGTTCGTTTTAATTAAGAGATTAAGTAAATTTACTGTGACTTTTAACTCATGTTTGCAGAATATATCAAAGTTAAACACCTTATCTCTCTTTTAGGCTTATATTTAAGCTTTTTATGTAATCATTTACATTTGCGTGATTAGTATCTCAGATTAGTGTTAATGTCCGTTGTTAAACTATGTCCGGTCTGAGTGTGAATAAAGATTTCCACAGCCAGTGTTGAAAAGTATAAGGTAGAGACTGCCATGCCCAAAATTACATTCAATCCTGTTGAACATCCCCATCGTCGTTATAATCCGTTAACCGGGCAATGGGTTTTGGTCTCTCCTCATCGAGTGAAACGGCCGTGGCATGGGCAGGATGAGCAGCCATTGATGGACAATATCCCAAGCTATGATGAGCAATGTTTTCTTTGCCCATCAAATACACGCATTTCCGGTGATAAAAATCCTGCTTATCAAGGAACCTTTGTTTTTAATAATGATTTTTCGGCTTTAATGCCTGATTCACCTGATGTGCCTCAATTGTTTCACCCATTGTTTAAAATACAGGGAGTACGAGGATTAAGTCGAGTAATCTGTTTTTCTCCTGATCACAGTAAGACGTTGCCTGAATTGCCGGTTAAACACATTCGTCAGGTAATTGATACCTGGAATGAGCACATTGAAATACTGGGTAAGGAATATCTTTGGGTTCAAGTTTTTGAAAATAAGGGTGAAGCAATGGGATGCTCTCAGCCTCATCCACATGGGCAAATCTGGGCAAATAGTTTTCTGCCAAACGAAATTGAACGTAAAGATAAACAACAGCGTGCTTATTATCAGGAACAGGGTTCCAATTTATTGATGGATTATGTTCAGGCTGAATTAGTTGATGGTGAGCGGGTGGTGGTCGATACAATCCATTGGTTGGCGGTTGTGCCTTATTGGGCAGCATGGCCCTATGAAACCATGTTGTTACCTAAAGTTCATGTTCGTCGTATGAATGAATTAACGGATGAACAACGCGATGATTTGGCGGTCGCGCTTAAAAAGCTTACCAGTCGTTATGACAACTTATTTCATAGCTCTTTTCCCTATTCTATGGGGTGGCATTTTGCACCGTTTTTTGAACAAGGCACCGATATTGAACATTGGCAACTGCATGCACTTTTCTATCCGCCATTATTGCGATCAGCTACTGTGCGAAAATTTATGGTGGGCTATGAAATGTTTGCTGAAACACAACGTGATTTAACGGCAGAGCAAGTAGCTCAGCTTTTGCGTGCTGTGAGCGATGTACATTATAAAGAGCAGCAATGTTCATTATCGAGTGGCTGATACCATATTTGAGAGTAATGTGATGAAAACTTTAATTAATCGCGTTAAAGATGTTTTTGATTTAGTATTTCATTATATGCCGACACATATTATTCAAGCGCCAGGTCGGGTTAATTTGATTGGAGAGCACACTGATTATAATGATGGCTTTGTATTGCCATGTGCTATTAATTACCAAATTGTGGTTGCGGCGGCGAAACGAGAAGATAATATTATCCGTGTTGTTTCGGTTGATTATGGCAATCAATTAGACGAATTTGATATTAGCCAATCTATTATATTTCACGAAAGTAAAATGTGGGCCAATTATATTCGCGGTGTTGTAAAGTGTCTGCTCAGTCGTGGATATATATTTAACGGAGCAGATATTGTGGTAGCGGGTAATGTGCCGCAAGGGGCGGGATTAAGTTCATCGGCGGCACTGGAAACAGTGATTGGTCAAACAATTAAAAACCTTTACCACTTAGCCATTAGCCAAACGGAAATTGCATTAAATGGGCAGCAAGCTGAGAATGAATTTGTCGGTTGTCATTGTGGCATTATGGATCAATTAATTTCCGCGCAAGGTAAGAAAGAGCATGCGTTATTAATTGATTGTCGTCATTTGACCACGCAAACCGTATCTATGCCGAAAGATATTGCAGTTATGATTATTAATTCAAATAAAAAACGGCAATTGGTTGGCAGTGAATATAATATTCGTCGGGCTCAATGCGAACAAGCAGCGGCATTATTTGGGGTTAAAGCTTTGCGGGATGTGGCATTAGATGAATTTGAAAAATGGAGTGCTGAGCTTGATAGCATAGTGGCTAAACGCGCACGTCATGTAATCACAGAAAATGAACGTACACTTCTAGCAGCAAAAGCATTAGCAGAGGGTGATATACCATTAATTGCGGAACTTATGGCGCAATCACATCAGTCAATGCGTGATGATTTTGAAATTACCGTGCCTGAAATCGATACGTTGGTTGATATTGTGCAGCAAGCCATTGGTAAACAGGGTGGAGTGAGAATGACCGGTGGTGGGTTTGGTGGTTGTGTGGTGGCTTTAGTACCACAAATTCTGGTTGATGTGGTTAAGGCTGCGGTAGAGCAACACTATTTTGCGTTGACAGGTCTGAAAGAGACTATTTATGTGTGTCAGGCTTCGGAAGGTGCAAGTTTGGTTGAAACACAGTAGGCAATAAAATGACAGATGCTTACTTTGAATTATTGAACTCTTCAATGACACAAGATGTTGCTTGGGATGGAAAAAAAGCAAATCTTGTCTGCCTTTCTAATGTTTCAGGTTTTTCTATTGTGTTGATGGACATTGGCGCATCTTGGCTAAGTTGCCGTGTACCCTTATTAAGTGGAGAGAAAAGAGAGGTTTTACTAGGTGTTGCTACCTTAAAAGACTTTTATAAACAGACCAGTTATTTAGGTGCTACCGTAGGGCGATACGCTAATCGTATTGCAAATGGATGTTTTAATCTTGATGGTAAAACTTATCAATTACAGGTAAATCAGGCGGGAAATTGCTTGCACGGTGGGATTGAGGGTTTTGATAAGCGGCGTTGGACAATCACTGCAAGAGATGCTTATTCGGTGAGTTTTACATTACAGTCACCGGATGGTGATCAGGGTTTTCCTGGTAATGTCGTTGTGACCGTTCGTTACGTATTAACCAATGATAATCACGTAATCGTGGATTATTTAGCCCATACAGATGCTGCGACGCCCATTAATTTGACTAATCACGCTTATTTTAACTTGTTGGGAGCTGACTCTGGAAAAACATGTTTATCGCATCGTCTAGAAGTGAAAAGCGACGACTATTTACCGATTAATGAAAATGGTATTCCATTGGGCCAATTGGCTCCAGTTGATAATACAGGTTTTGATTTTCGAAAACCTAAAGCAATTAACAGTCACTTTATGCTGGATAAACAACAACAGATTGTTAATGGATACGATCATTCATTCTGGTTGCAAGCAACTTGTTTGGACACGAATCATGTAATCTCAGTCACTTCCCCCGATGAAGCAATCACAATGAAAATATTCACCACAAAACCGGCTGTGCAGTTTTACACAGGCAATTGGTTGGGTGGAACGCCTAACCGTGATGGTGGGCGATATGAGAACTATGCGGGAATGGCATTTGAGCCACAATTTTTACCGGATTCTCCCAATCATCCTGAATGGGAGCAAGAAAGCTGTATACTTCGTCCTAACCAACGCTATAAGCATCGTATTTGCTATCAGTTCGAAATCCACAATGCTTATTAAACTTCAAGCGAGTTCAACGAGCATTAAACATTGGAAGAAATAGGATAGCAATACGCTCATAACGGACTGGAAGAGGGGGAAAAATCTACCTTCTTCCAACCCTTGGTTTATTATGCTTTTATCTCGCCAATGGGCAGAATAGTGCGTCCATACTGTTCATTTAGCACTTCTGCCATTGCCAGATAAAATGCGCTGGCACCACAAATTATCCCTTCATAGCCAGCAATCGTCAGAAGAGTGGTATTTCCGGTAAAGTTGCCAATGGCTAACATAGCGAACAACAGAGTCAGACCACCAAAGATAAACTGTAGCACGCGGTTAGCCTTGAAGGTGCCAAAGAACATAAATAGAGTAAATACGCCCCACAGGCCAAGATACACCGCTAAATATTGGCTGCTGGTGGCTTCTGCCAATCCCATTTTTGGGAGAAATAATAATCCAACCAGACTGAGCCAAAACAACCCATAAGAGGTGAAAGCGGTTGCAGCAAAGGTATTGCCTTTCTTATATTCAAAAAGCCCTGCCAGTACTTGGGCCAGGCCGCCGTAGAAAATGCCCATACTCAGGATAACGGATGCCAGCGGAAAGAAACCTGCGTTATGCAGATTCAAAAGAATGGTTGTCATGCCGAAGCCCATCAAACCTAAGGGGCCAGGATTAGCCAATTGATTAGCGTTCATAAGTCCTCTGAAAAAAGTCATATACCCCGTCATCTTTCAAGTTGCCTCTTTGTTGGCTGCACTCACTCACCCCGGTCACATAGTTCTCTATGCTCCCGGGGATTCGCTCCCTTGCCGTCGCGATGCATCTTGAAATCCATTGGGTATAAATAGCAAAGGTGGCGAATCATAATGATCTGTCAGCAAGGAAACAATGACCTTTGAAATAATAAAAAGGTTTTTTTTCACATCCCCCCTTGATGATAGTTTTAACGACCCCATCTTATAGTCAACCGCAGTTGCTAATCGCTGTCCTATACAGCCGGTATATATAAGCAAAGGTGAGGAATCGCGTAGAGGCATAAAAATGGGTGCCATTGAAAAGCAGAAAGTTATCCTCATATTGATTAGCAACTTGACTGATTACGAATTTCTTTGGAGGCGTTTAGATGGGTAAAATTATTGGTATCGACCTGGGAACTACCAACTCTTGTGTAGCTATTATGGATGGCACGACAGCTCGTGTGCTGGAGAACAGCGAAGGTGATCGCACAACCCCTTCCATCATTGCTTATACCCAGGATGGTGAAACTCTGGTTGGTCAACCGGCTAAACGTCAGGCTGTTACTAACCCGCAAAATACGTTGTTTGCTATTAAGCGTCTGATTGGACGTCGTTTCCAAGACGAAGAAGCGCAACGCGATGTAGCTATCATGCCATACAAAATTATTGCGGCAGATAATGGCGACGCATGGCTGGAAGTGAAAGACCAGAAAATGGCTCCTCCTCAGGTTTCTGCTGAAGTTTTGAAGAAAATGAAGAAAACAGCGGAAGATTATCTGGGTGAGCCAGTGACTGAAGCGGTAATCACCGTACCTGCATATTTTAATGACGCTCAGCGTCAGGCAACCAAAGATGCGGGCCGTATCGCAGGTCTGGAAGTAAAACGTATTATCAACGAACCAACGGCCGCTGCACTGGCTTATGGCTTGGACAGAGAAGTGGGTAACCGTACTATCGCGGTTTATGACCTCGGTGGTGGTACTTTCGATATCTCTATTATCGAAATCGATGAAGTTGACGGCGAAAAAACCTATGAAGTGCTGGCGACCAACGGTGATACTCACTTGGGCGGTGAAGATTTCGATAGCCGTATGATCAACTATCTGGTTGACGAATTTAAGAAAGATCAGGGCATTGATCTGCGTAACGACCCACTGGCAATGCAACGTCTGAAAGAAGCAGCGGAAAAAGCGAAAATTGAGCTCTCTTCTGCACAGCAGACCGATGTTAACCTGCCATATATCACCGCAGATGCAACCGGTCCTAAGCACATGAACATCAAAGTGACCCGTGCGAAACTGGAATCACTGGTAGAAGATCTGGTTAAACGTTCTATGGAGCCTGTACGAGTTGCATTGCAAGATGCTGGCCTGTCAGTTTCTGATGTGAACGATGTCATTCTGGTGGGTGGTCAGACCCGTATGCCAATGGTACAGAAAGTTGTTGCTGACTTCTTCGGTAAAGAGCCACGTAAAGACGTGAACCCTGACGAAGCGGTAGCAATGGGTGCTGCGGTACAGGGCGGTGTTTTGGCCGGTGATGTGAAAGATGTCTTGTTGCTGGATGTTACACCACTGTCTCTGGGTATCGAAACAATGGGTGGCGTAATGACTTCCCTCATTGTGAAAAACACCACGATCCCAACCAAACACAGCCAGGTGTTCTCTACGGCGGAAGACAATCAGTCTGCGGTAACTATCCATGTGTTGCAGGGTGAGCGTAAACGTGCTGGCGATAACAAATCTCTGGGCCAGTTCAATTTGGATGGTATCCAAGCAGCGCCTCGTGGCATGCCTCAGATTGAAGTGACTTTTGATATTGATGCTGACGGTATTTTGCATGTATCTGCTAAAGACAAGAACACCGGTCGCGAACAGCAGATCACCATTAAGGCTTCTTCCGGTCTGAATGAGGAAGAAATTCAACGGATGGTTCGTGATGCAGAAGCTAACGCTGAATCTGATCGTAAGTTTGAAGAGTTGGTACAAACGCGCAACCAGGCAGATCAACTAGTTCACGGTACCCGTAAGCAAGTAGAAGAGGCGGGTGATAAGCTGCCGGCAGAAGATAAAACTGCGATTGAAAGTGCTGTCACTCAGCTAGAAACTGCGGCGAAAGGCGAAGATAAAGCGGATATTGAAGCGAAAATTCAGGCTTTGGTTCAGGCTTCCGCTAAGCTGTTGGAAATCGCTCAGCAGCAGGCTCAGGCGGGTGCAACCGCAGATGCTGGCGACAGTGCGAAAAAAGATGACGACGTTGTAGACGCTGAATTCGAAGAAGTTAAAGATAAAAAATAATTGCCCTTAGCGGGCGCGGTGACAGTTAGATGATGACGACTGTTGCTGATTAACCGGCACGGGCGTTGAGGGAACTCTGCGCCCGTGTGCGCATGTTAAGGGTAAAATAAGAGATGGCAAAAAGAGATTATTACGAGGTTTTGGGGGTTTCCAAAACAGCGAACGAAAAAGAGATTAAAAAAGCCTATAAGCGACTGGCGATGAAATATCATCCTGATCGCAATCAGGGTGATAAAGAGGCAGAAAGCCAATTCAAAGAAGTTAAAGAAGCTTATGAAATTCTGACGGATGATCAGAAACGGGCTGCTTATGACCAATATGGTCATGCTGCTTTTGAGCAAGGTGGTATGGGCGGTGGCGGCTTTGGCGGCGGCGGTGCTGATTTTAGTGATATCTTTGGTGACGTTTTCGGTGATATCTTCGGTGGTGGTCGTCGTCAACAGCGTCCAAGCCGCGGTGCTGATTTGCGTTACAGCATGGAGTTGACGCTGGAAGAGGCGGTTCGTGGTGTGACCAAAGAGATCCGTATTCCGACACTGGAAACTTGTGATGCCTGTCATGGTAGCGGCGCTAAAGCCGGGACCAGCCCTGTAACCTGTTCTACCTGTCAAGGTGCTGGTCAGGTTCATATGCGTCAGGGGTTCTTCACCGTTCAGCAACCTTGTCCACACTGTCATGGCCGTGGTCAGATCATTAAAGATTCTTGCCATAAATGTCATGGTCATGGCCGAGTTGAAAGATATAAAACCCTGTCTGTTAAGATCCCAGCAGGTGTGGATACTGGCGACCGTATCCGTTTGAGTGGTGAGGGTGAAGCTGGGGCTAAAGGCGCACCCGCAGGTGATCTGTATGTGCAGGTACAGGTGAAATCGCACCATATTTTTGAGCGTCAAGAAAGTAATCTCTATTGTGAAGTGCCGGTTAACTTTGCAATGGCGGCACTGGGCGGAGAAATCGAAGTTCCAACCCTTGATGGCCGTGTGAAACTGAAAATACCTGCTGAAACCCAGACAGGTAAAATGTTCCGCATGAAAGGCAAAGGTGTTAAATCTGTCCGCGGTGGTGTTCAGGGTGATTTACTGTGCCGGGTAGTGGTAGAAACGCCGGTTAAATTGAATGAAAGACAGAAAGAATTACTGCGCGAATTGGGTGAATCTTTCGGTGGGACCGGCGAAGAAACGAATAGCCCACGTTCTAAAAGTTTCTTCGATGGCGTAAAGAAATTCTTTGATGATTTGACTAAGTAAATATCTTTACATAATAGAGCTGGATTGTTAAATAAAGCTCGAATTATGGGTAAAAAGTCCTCGTTTAAATGAGGACTTTTTGTTTTGGTTGAGAATTATAAACTAAACGTAATTTGTGTGAGCAAATTATAGGCATCATCCTCTTTTGGTGTCACTGATGGGTGATGAGTATACGATAAGCTATTCGTCCAATAGATGCCGTTGTAAACACGATAGCTATATGCTACAGAAGCGGTTGCACTATAACTTTCAGCAAGTTGACCATTGCGGGCAAAATAATTTTTTGCATCGTCACTGAACTTATTATAGGCCAGACCAAAAGTCACCATATCGTTTGGACGCGAATCAAATGGACCAATGCTGAACAGTGATAATGAAATATCGGCATTAAACAGGTTACGATCCTTTGGCGCATAGTTGGCTTTACCGTCAATATACCAGCCACGGAAAGGCATTGACGTATCCGGCTTGGTTATTTGGTGGGTAGCGGCGATATAATGAGAGTAAGTGTAATCTTCATACTCTGAATTGTTATAGTTAAAATAAGGGGTTTTATTGAATACCGATCCACCCCGAAGCCAGATCATATTTTCCGTTTCATTAGCATTAACACGATAACCTAATTCGTTGATGACTAAAGTTCCCGCACTGGGAAGTTTCCAGCGCAGACCATAAGTATTATATTTTGAATCGACTTTTAAACCTTCTGAACTTTGACTTCTGGCAACGCCAATGTGGTCATACCAACGTTTATTTTCCGATAAAAACCGAATATCTATCGATGGACTTGGTTTGCTAATGGTTAGTCCAGCTTGGGACAACATCACACTGGTTGGCCCTAGCGCTGATGATGCTGTACTGCTACCCAAAAATAAGCCATAAAAATGGGAGAGTAGTGTCGTATAGCCATAATTTAATATGACTCGATCATTCAATAAGGGTTGATTAATGGAAAAGGCTGAGACAAAAGGATGCCCATCTTGACCATTATTTTTGAAGTTATTATAAGCATAGGTTAAACCTAAACGCAGTTGTGCTTTATCAGTGAAACCAATTCGTGATAAATCATAAGTGAGTTCTGTCGCGGCGATATTACCGGTAGTTAAGCGCTGTCCCATATAATTGGGATTAGGCGTATTTTTCCAGCTTCTTGATATATCGTAGGTTAGATTAGTAAGCAGTTGAAAATTTGCATAAAAGCCACGATCTGCCATCTCTTTTCTAAGGCCGCCCCATTCAGGAAATACCGTATCGCATGCAGATGAAACCGAAGGTGTTTCTGGTCCTCTTGGTAAAAGCGTATCATACGAATGACAGTTATTTTCCGCTGCTACAGTGACATTGTTATGAAGCAAAATAAGTGGAATCGTGAGTAAAAGAAATTTATTGGTTATTTTCATTCTCTACCTCCGGGGCTTGAAGGGTATTACCGTGACTGCTGATCACCTCTTTATACCAACTAAAACTTTTTTTACGCCGCCGTTCTAATGTTCCATTGCCTTGGTCATCACGATCAACATAAATAAACCCATACCGTTTTGACATTTCTGCGGTAGAAGCGCTGACTAAATCTATTGGCCCCCATGAAGTATATCCTAATAACTGAACTCCATCTTCAATGGCTTCCCGTATCTGAAATAAATGATCGTTAAGATATTTAATACGATAATCATCAATAATAGAGCCATCGTCTTGAATAACATCTCTGGCACCCAAACCGTTTTCTACAATAAACAGGGGTTTTTGGTAACGGTCATATAACATATTGAGAAGATAGCGAATGCCTTTAGGATCGATTTGCCATCCCCATTCTGAGCTGGACAGATAAGGATTTTTCACCGGATTAATGATATTCCCTGACGTCTTGATAATCTCAAGGTTTGCTGTTGCGCAGCTACTCATGTAGTAACTGAAAGAGAGGAAATCAATCGTTTCTTTGAGTGCTATTTTATCTTCATTTGTGATATCAAGTGTGATATTTTTTTCTTTAAATACACGGGTCATATAAGATGGATAATATCCACGAGCTTGTACATCAAAGAAGAATAGCCATTCACGATTCTTTTTCAATGATTCTAATATATCATCGGGATGACAAGTTAATGGATAATAAGGGGCTGCTGCCACCATATTACCTATTTTTGCATCAGGAATAATTTCATGGCAGGCTTTAACTGCGTTGGCGCTGGCAACTAATTGATAATGTAGTGCCTGATAAATATCTTGAATTTTACTGTTTTCTGGTAGTCCTGCACCGGTAAAACAGGAGAATAAAGACATATTAATTTCATTGAATGTCAGCCAATATTTTACTTTATGTTGGTAACGTTCAAAAACAATTCTGGCGTAATGGTCAAAAAATGCAATTGTTTTCCGATTTCCCCAACCACCATATTTTTTTACTAAGCCATAAGGCATTTCAAAATGAGAAAGTGTAATGAGTGGTTGAATATTATATTTTATCATTTCGTCAAACAGGCGATCATAAAAAGCCAGGCCGTTTTCGTTCGGTATTTCTTCATCTCCTTCAGGAAATATACGTGTCCAGGCGATGGAGGTTCTCAGGCATTTAAATCCCATTTCAGCAAATAGCGCAATATCCTCAGGATAACGATGATAAAAATCGATACCAATATCCTTAATATGAAAATCACCTAAATTGCGTTCTATGCTGTGACCAATAACGCCGTGGGGTTGCATATCTGAGGTTGATAACCCTTTTCCATCTATTTGATGGGCTCCTTCAACCTGATTTGCAGCCAGTGCTCCTCCCCAAAGGAAGTTATTTGGAAATTGTTTTTTCATGGTTTGTCCTCTTGTTAATTGCTCGTTAAACTTGGAAGATATTCTCTTAATATGATTCTTTAAATTAATTTTTTGCATGGGATGTTATTAGTGGAACTTTTACTTCTGATGGCAAACCGAATAAATAGGTTGCGATACAAGAGAAGATAAATGAACCTAACGAACCTAATATGACACTCCAGAAAGCACTATCTATGCCGGTGGGAGAAATAAATGAGGTAAACGCAAAGATACCCATGCCACTAACGTTATATGCTGTTCCTGAGTAAAAACCGACAATTGCTCCGCCAAGCGCCCCACCGATACAACCGATAATAAATGGACGTTTTAGTGGTAGTGTGACACCATAAATAGCAGGTTCGGTGATACCAAAGAGACTTGATATCAGTGCAGTACCTGATAATGTTTTCATATTCTTATCACGTGTACGTAAAAATACCCCCAGAGTTGCACCTGCTTGACCAAATATTGCTGGCTGGAGCAGTGGAGAGAGCATATCTTTTTTCTGGGTCATCATGTTATTGATCATTATTGGGATAAGCCCCCAATGCAGACCGAAAATAACACAAACTTGCCACACTGCGCCCATTAGGAGTCCGGCAATGACCGGGTTTAATTGATAGAAGAAGAGATATCCGGCAGCCAGGCCATTACTAAGCTCTGTTGCTACAGGGCCAATAACGAGAAACGTTAAAGGAACGGTAATTAACAGGCACAGGAAAGGTGTGGCAAACAGTTTGACGGAGGAATGAAACCAGCTATTAAACTTCTTTTCCAGCAAGCAGCTAAACCATGCTGATAAGATAATGGGAATAACGGTTGAGCTGTAATTAATGAAAGAGATAGGAATGCCAAGGAAATTGAGGTGCACGGCAGAAGTCGTTTGAGAAAGTTTAAATGCCTCGGTCATGGTGGGATAGGTTAAGGCGGCCCCGATCACCATAGTAATAAAAGGGTTGCCTCCGAACCGTTTACCTGCGGTATATCCTAATAAAATAGGCATGAAATAGAGCATGGCATCGCCGGTAGCGTATAAAATTTTATAGGTTCCGCTGTCTATGCTCATCCAATTGAACACGTCGGATAAAGCGAGAATACCTTTAATTAATCCGGCGGCGACCAATACACCTAATAGAGGAGTAAAAATACTGGAAATAATATCAATGGTGACATTAAAAATACGTTTTAAACCTTTTTCATTATCTTGTTTTATCCCTTGCGGTGACGTTACACTTTGTTTAACCTCGGTTTTTTCTGTATTATCTTGTAAGTATTTATTAATATCGTCGTAAACATCCCCCACATGACTACCAATGACGACCTGATATTGCCCACCACTCTCTACTACAGTAATAATTCCCTTAGTCTGTTTGAGTAATTCGCTATTGGTCAGACTGCTGTCTTTTAGTTTAAATCGTAAACGAGTAGCACAATGGACCAGGCTAGATATATTCTCTTTCCCACCTATTGCGCTGACTATTTTCTCTGCCAGACTTTCGTATCTCATTGGACTTCTCCTTCATTTAATACGCTGAAAACAGCGAAAGACCGAATTTAAGGCAAAAAAAAACCTAACCCATCATCTACAATCGCCTTGGAATAAGGGGATCGTGACGTGATGGATTAGGTTTTGCCCGACGTTAGTCGCAACTAAGTCGGTAACAAGCCTATATCAATTGGTTAAAAACTAATTACTCCTTGTGATACTTGCAAGTTATTAAATTTAATTTTGGTAAAAATGTGATACTTATCATAAATACCTTGGGTAAATTGGGTATGTTGCTGTGTCGTTGACTTTGTAAAAGTAATGCCTTAGCCTGAAAGATAACATAATGAATATAGTGTACAGGAGTGTTACTGATAAGATCAGGCACAACCAGGTCACAAATATATTTCACCTATTTTATAGATTTAGGTTAGTGCATATAATGGTTTATCCTGTAAGGTATCTATTTTGTTAACGATAGTAAAACTCATAAATAATAATGTCGTTCTTGCCATTGATGAGAACAATAATGAAATTATTCTAATGGATAAGGGCGTAGGCTTTAATAGAAAAAAGGGGGATAAACTTAATATTCAGGATGTTGCAAAAGTCTTTACTGTTGAAAAGAATGATAAGATTAATCAGATCTTTGCCACTATTCCAGCTTCAGTTATAGAGCTAACCGAGAAGATTATCTCATTAGGGGAGGATATTCTTGGCAAATCTCTTAACGATTCATTACTCATTACTTTATCAGAACATTTAAACTTTGCATTTGAGCGTGTGAGTAAAGGATATCAGATTAGTAATGTCTTGCAATGGGAGATCCCTCATCTATATTCGTTGGAATATGAAGTTGGCAAACAGGCTCTTATCCATATTAATAGCCAGATTGAAAAGCCATTACCGCCGATAGAAGCCTCATTGATTGCCTTGCATTTTGTTAATGCTCAATATGAGGGGCAAACGATGGGAGACACATTAAAATTAACGAATCTAATTAATAAAACTATTAAGCTTATTCACTACTATTTCCATGTTAACCTTGATACAACGTCTGTAAATTACTCTCGTTTTATTACACATCTGCGATACTTCCTGATTAGACAAAATAAAAATGAGCATTCTTCTGCTATTGAGATGGATTTTTCATTGCAAGAATTGATAGAAGAAAAATATTTCAAAAGTTACAACTGTGCAGTTAAGCTAATTAAATATCTGAGGGAGAAATACCAATGGAAAGTGCCTGATGATGAATTGATTTATTTAGTGATTCATATAGAACGGGTGGTTAATGATAGTTACAAGGGCAGAGATTTTTAATAAGTGGATCGTCAAACGAGTGTCAATTGCCAAGAGTATGAGATGAGTATATTTGTGTGATTTAGATTTTTTAGTCATAGATTAGAGGTGGGGGATAAAATGAATGGTGAAGATTTTGCAAAAGAGATTATTGTGTTTCTTGGTGGAGGAGCAAATATAAATAAAAGTTGGCATTGTGTGACTAGATTGCGTTTTAATATTATAGATGATAGTCAAGTAGATATTGCAGCGATCAAAAAAATGCAGGGGGTTATGGGAGTACGTTTTCACAGCGGGCAATTACAAATAATTATTGGTAATAGAGTTGTTGAAGTATTTAGTGAAATCATTAAGCAATTAAAAGAAAATCAAGAAAATGATGATGGCACCAAAAAGGGTTTCATTAGTCATATTCTTGATATTATTTCAGGCATATTTATTCCCGTATTGCCGGTAATTGTAGGCGCGGGTTTACTGAAAGGCGGATTGATTTTTTTATATGTGATGGATTGGGTTTCAGAGAAGAGTCATGAGTATAAACTATTATATATTCTTTCTGATGCCCCTCTCTATTTTTTGCCTGTTCTTTTGGCTTTTTCAGCGGCAAGAAAATTTAAAACAAATGAGTTTATTGCAGTTACGTTAGCGTGTATTTTAATTTATCCAACATTATCTGACCTTGTGAGCAGTTCTGGTGGTGGGTATTTCAGTGCATTTGGTATTACTGTTCCGGCTGTTCATTATAGTTATACTACCATTCCAATTATTTTAGGTGTTTGGTTGCTCAGTTATATTCATCGATGGATAGATAGGTTTATTCCGTCGATATTAAAAATAATATTTACACCATTATTGGTTTTATTAATTTCTGCGCCTATTTTATTGATTATTGTCGCACCGTTGGGAAATACAATTGGTTTGTATCTTGAAAAGTGGCTTTTAATATTATTTTCAGTAGCTGGACCATTTGCGGGATTATTTTTAGGTGGATTAATCCCTATTTTAGTCATTGCAGGGGGGCATTATGCCTTTTTGCCGAGTGTTTTTGCTAATTTTAAATCTCTCGGATACGATTTTATGTTATTACCTATCAGTTTTGTTAGTAATATTGCACAAGCTGGCGCGACATTAGCAGTTGCAATTAAAACTAAAGATAGCCAAATGAAATCATTATCTTATTCATCTTCATTCTCTGCTTTTTTAGGCGTAACTGAACCCGCAATGTATGGTGTTATGCTTAAATTAAAGAAGCCTTTTTATGCTGCATTAATGGGGAGCGCAGTTGGCGGCGCTATTGTGGGTATTTTCTCGGTGAAAATATTTGCTTTTAGTGTACCGGGATTGGTGTCATTACCTTTTTATATGCAAAAAGGTAGCAATAACTTTATTTTTATTTTGCTTGGTATTGTTAGTAGTTTCTTAGTGGCGTTTATATCCACCTTATTAATGAAATTAGAATCTAATGTTGATTCTATCGTATTAATAAAGTCAAAATTTTCAAAAAAGAATAAAATCACATTACGTTCTCCGATGACCGGTACAATAGCATCTCTCTCAAATGTACCCGATGATACTTTTTCTGAAAAAATTATTGGTGATGGTATCGCTATTATTCCTACCGAAGGTGTGGTTAAATCGCCTTTTAATGGTAAGGTTTCAATGATTACTCCGACTGGGCATGCTATTGGTTTAATTTCTGATCAAGGAGTGGAATTATTAATTCATATTGGTATTGAAACGGTAGGTTTGCAAGGCGCAGGATTTAATTTGCAAATTATAGAAGGACAGAAAGTGGTTGCTGGTGAGGTATTAGTTAATTTTGATCTGGAATTTCTTCAAGAGAATGAAATCCAGATTATATCGCCAATTATTGTAACTAATAGTGAGGAATATTACTCAATAATTCCTACTAAAAGAAAAGAAGTTATTGGATGTAAAGATAATTTGTTGGTTATTAATCGATGTTAATTTATTTTTCAAGTAATTAGTGTATCTTGATAATATTCTTGATAATATTCTTGATGTTTATTTTTTTATTTAAAGATTACATATAACCAGTTTTTATATCCGTTAATTATTTGTTCTTTTTTCTCGTTGTTATTGTGTTTTTTGATTTTACCTGCTGAATTTTTAGGTATTATCTCGTTATATAAATTATGGGAAAATATATTTTTCATAATATGAAGTCATATTGAATACTAATATTTTGAGGTGAAAAATTAAACTATCTGCATTGACAATTAGTCCTAAAAGGGCTACTTTTTATTGTGTAATAATATAAGGTAGCGGAATGGCCGCAGCCTGGCATCCCTAAAAAGGAAGAACGATGAGCACTACTGAAATGACTACTGCTGAACTCGAAAAAATCCACGCTGAAATAGCAAAATTAATGGCAGAAACGACAAAGATAAATCGTGAGGCTACATGGTATCCGATTGTTGTGGCTTCTAGCCTTATTGGTGCGGTAGCTACCATCACAACTCTATTGCTCAAATTCATTTAATTAATTGGCCCCGTGAGGGGCTTTGTTCTGGAATACTTATGCGACTGATCGGCAATTATTCTCCTCCTACTACAGAAGATCTCATTAAACTCAAAGAAGAATTAGGCTTCACCGGAGAACAAATGGCCGATTTAGCGGGAGTTTCCGGTAACAACCAATGGAGAAAATACACGGGTGGGAAAATGCCACGCGTTATTTCTTCGCATATTCTATTCTATATAGCAACACAGTTAACGCTATCAGAAGATGATTTAAACCGCATTTTGGTTAAAATGCGGGAAATTGGTGCTAATGTAAGATAAATAGGGCCTCTCCCACTTAACGATTTCCTCTGATTGATAATCTATTTTCTTGAGATGTAGATCATCAATAGATCGGTTATAGCGAGTTATTCTGGTCATAAAATCGATTTTTTTCGAAACCATAGCTAGAGTACCATTTAAGTCCGATCAGTTTCAGAGGTTAATCATCGTGACAGCAATTATTCGTCAATTCCTGAAATTAGAAGCGGCTGGAGGGCTTCTTCTTATCATTGCTGCCATTATTGCGCTGATAATGGCAAACTCACCACTACAAGATATTTATCAGCAATTTCTTAATATTTCGGTGGTAGTGCAATTCGCTGCACTGGAGATCAATAAGCCTTTATTGTTGTGGATTAATGACGGCTTAATGGCGGTCTTCTTTTTGATTGTTGGTCTGGAAGTAAAGCGGGAACTTCTGGAAGGTTCTTTGGCAGGGCGTGATAAGGCCGTATTTCCGGTGATAGCGGCGATAGGTGGTATGGTCGCTCCGGCACTAATATATCTGCTATTTAATGGCAATGATGAGTTTACCCGTCAGGGGTGGGCTATTCCTGCGGCAACCGATATTGCTTTTGCCCTGGGGGTGATGGCGCTATTGTCTAAACGAGTACCAACAGAACTCAAGGTTTTCTTGTTGGCGCTAGCGATTATTGATGATCTGGGCGTTATCGTGATTATCGCTCTGTTTTATACCAAAACGGTTTCTCTTGTGGCGCTTGGACTGTCAGCCGCGATGATTGCTTTGCTGGTTTGGATGAATTGGCGTGGTGTCGAAAAAACATCGGCTTATCTGGTTGTTGGCGCTATCCTTTGGGTTTGCATCCTAAAATCGGGTATTCATGCAACACTGGCTGGCGTCATCATTGGTTTTCTGATTCCTCTGCGTAGCCAGAATGGTCATTCACCATCTGAATCACTTGAGCATGGTTTGCATCCTTGGGTGGCGTATCTTATTTTGCCATTATTTGCTTTTGCCAATGCAGGTGTAGTCCTGAATGGCGTTACGTTAAATGGCTTGACTGATATATTACCGCTAGGTATTGCGGCGGCTCTGTCTCTTGGTAAGCCATTGGGGATTTTTCTGTTTAGCTATATTTCTATTAAGATCGGATTTGCTAAATTGCCACAGCAGATTAATCTTAAACAGATATTTGCGGTTTCCGTTCTTTGTGGAATCGGTTTTACTATGTCTATCTTTATTTCAGGATTGGCTTTTGAAGGGGTAGATGAATCTTTCAGTATCTATTCCCGTCTTGGCATTCTGATGGGTTCAACCATCGCTGCGTTTATGGGGTATGGCTTGTTACGAATGGTCTTACCAAAGAAAAAGTGATGGCAGTGCCGTGGTAAATTCATTAATTTAGCCGGTAGTTTCAGAAAGAATTTCCGAACTGACTCTCATTTTTGTACTCGCGGTACAATAATAAAATGGTATCGCGGATATTTTATGTAGTGGAAAACAGGAAATCGCCGTAAAACGGTAAATTAGAGATGTATGGCTAGGCAGTCTGTTAGACGAAAGCGATACACAAGGAAAAATATATGCGGGTGTCACATCTGAATTTTAATCATCTCTATTATTTCTGGCATGTTTGCAAGGAAGGATCTGTGGTTGGGGCGGCAGAGGCACTTTATTTAACACCCCAGACTATCACTGGACAGATAAAGGCTCTGGAAGAGCGTCTGGGAGGCAAGCTGTTCAAACGTCAAGGTCGGGGTTTAGTACCATCAGAACTAGGGCAGCTTATCTTCCGCTATGCGGATAAGATGTTTATGTTGAGCCAGGAGATGTTGGATATTGTTAACTACAGCCGTGAATCTAACCTTTTATTTGATGTTGGTGTTGCTGATGCACTGTCCAAACGTCTAGTTAGCCAGGTATTGGAAACGGCGGTTGTGGAGCATGAACAGATCCATCTACGTTGTTTTGAATCAACCCATGAATTGTTGTTGGAACAACTCAGCCAGCACAAACTCGATATGATATTGTCTGATTGCCCGGTGGATTCTTCCCAACAGGAAGGGCTATTCTCAGTAAAACTGGGTGAATGTAATGTGAGTTTTTTCTGCCGACAACCTATCCCGGAAAAACCTTTCCCGGAATGTTTGGAGGAACGTCGTTTATTGGTTCCAGGGCGTCGCTCTATGTTGGGGCGTAAGTTGTTGACTTGGATACGTAATAAAAATCTTCAGGTTGAAGTATTGGGTGAGTTTGATGATGCCGCGTTAATGAAAGCGTTTGGTATGTATCATAATGCGATTTTTGTAGCGCCATCTTTGTATACCAATGATATTTTTGCAGATAATGATATTGTCGAAATCGGTCGGTTGGATGCTGTGCAGGAAGAGTATTATGTGATTTTTGCTGAACGAATGATTCAGCACCCGGCTGTTCAAAGGGTATGTAATAAAGATTTTTCTGCGTTGTTTAATGTGCCATCTAAGAAGCGTACTTGAAAAATAATTGATAATAACTGCAAACACAAAAAAACCGGCGCAGGCCGGTTTTTCAGTAATCCAAACGCAAATTATTGCATTGCGTTGATTTGAGCCGTCAGATTAGATTTATGACGTGCTGCTTTGTTTTTGTGGATCAGACCCTTACAGGCGTGACGATCGACAATAGGTTGCATGTCATTAAATGCTTTCTGAGCAGCTTCTTTATCGCCAGTAGCGATAGCAGCATATACCTTCTTGATGAAGGTACGCACCATAGAACGACGGCTAGCGTTGTGCTGACGACGTTTTTCAGACTGTATGGCGCGTTTCTTAGCTGATTTGATATTAGCCAAGGTCCAACTCCCAAATATATTCTATCGAGGACAATTCAAAGGCCGAGGAATATGCCTGTTCAGCCTTCTTTTGTCAATGGATTTGTGCAAATAAGCGCCGTTGTACCGCGGCAACTTGTTTCGTTGTGATGGCGCAGGATTTTATCAGCTTACTTAGAGGGAATACAGTCTTTCACAATAAAAATCTCATTGAATAGTCCAGATAGAAATAAAATGAATATTTTTCGGGATTCCTGCTCGTTTTTGTTGTATGAATCAGGGCTATTGATTTAAATCATCTTATGATGGTGGGTTAACCTTGAGCTTTGTACAAGGTATAATTTGGCAATTTCCAGGGTATTGAGCCAGCTATGGAGCTAATTCGCGGTATAAGTAATATCCGGACATGTCACCGCGGTTGCGTGTTGACGATTGGTAATTTTGATGGCGTTCACAGAGGTCATCAGGCACTACTGAAACACTTAAAACACGAAGGGCAGCGTCTGGGATTACCAGTAATGGTCATGATTTTTGAGCCACAACCCTTGGAGTTTTTTGCTAAGGGTAATGCTCCCGCACGTCTGACGAGATTGAGGGATAAAGCCAAATATCTCGCCCAATGTGGAGTGGATTATTTATTATGCGTGAAATTTGACAGAAATTTTGCGGCAAATACGCCAGAGGCTTTTGTTTCGCGGTTGCTGGTGGAAAAATTGGGTGTTAAGTTTCTCGCTGTAGGAGACGACTTTCGTTTTGGTCAAGCTCGCAGTGGTGATTTTGCCTTTTTGCAGCGAGCCGGTGAAACATATGGCTTTGACGTGACCAACAGTGAAAGTTTTTGTGATAATGGTTTGCGGATTAGCAGCACAGCTATCCGTCAAGCGTTGCAAAATGATGATTTGGTATTAGCCGAAACATTATTAGGGCATCCATATAGCATTTGTGGCCGGGTCGTTCATGGTAAACGGCTAGGGAGCACTATTGGTTTTCCAACAGCGAATTTGCCGTTAAAACGATTAGTGGCTCCTGTACAAGGCGTTTATGTTGTTGAAGTCTATGGTTTAGGAAACAAGCCTTTACCGGGTGTTGCCAATATTGGTACACGCCCAACAGTTTCTGGTCAGGGTCAACAACTTGAAGTACATCTAATTGATACCCAAATGGATCTCTATGGGCGTTATATTGATGTGGTGTTACGCAAAAAATTGCGTAATGAGCAGCGGTTTGCTTCCCTTGATGCACTCAAGCAGCAAATTGCTAATGATTTGGTCGCTGCTAGGGAATTTCTTAAACAGCGACCTGTGTCATGTATCTAGCGGAAAATTGGAATTGAGAATCGAATGAGTGACTATAAAAACACCCTGAATCTGCCAGAAACAGGGTTTCCAATGCGTGGAGATTTAGCAAAGCGCGAACCAGATATGTTAAAACGTTGGTACAAAGATGAGTTGTATCAGGTAATTCGTAAAGCAAAAGCCGGTAAAAAAACATTTATTCTGCATGACGGCCCTCCTTACGCGAATGGCAGTATTCATATTGGTCACTCAGTCAATAAGATTCTCAAAGATATTATTATTAAATCCAAAGGGATGGCGGGATATGACTCGCCATATATTCCTGGTTGGGATTGCCACGGTTTACCTATTGAACTTAAGGTTGAGCAGATTATTGGTAAGCCCGGGGAAAAATTTTCCGCCGCTGAATTTCGTGCCGAGTGCCGCAAATATGCCAAAGAGCAGATTGAAGGTCAGAAGAAAGACTTTATTCGTCTGGGCGTATTAGGTGACTGGGAACGTCCATATCTGACGATGGACTTTAAGACCGAAGCCAACATTATTCGCGCATTGAGCCGTATTATCGCTAATGGTCATTTGTTAAAAGGCGCTAAACCTGTTCACTGGTGTGCTGATTGTGGTTCATCATTGGCCGAGGCGGAAGTTGAGTATTACGATAAAACTTCGCCATCGATTGACGTGCGTTTTAAGGCGGTTGATGCAGCAGCCGTTTGTGAGAAATTTGGTGTGCAGGCATCAGATCAGCCGGTCTCTCTGGTTATCTGGACAACTACACCGTGGACGTTGCCGGCTAACCGGGCGATCGCTTTGCACGCTGAATTTAGCTATCAATTAGTGCAGATTGAGGGCGAATGTCTGATTCTGGCTGCTGATTTGGTAGAAAGTGTGATGCAGCGAGCGGGTATAACTTCGTGGGTGGTATTGGGGAGTTGTGCAGGTGCTGCATTGGAGCTGTTGCGCTTTAAACATCCCTTTATGGGCTTTGATTCGCCGGTTGTGCTAGGTGATCATGTAACTCTGGATGCAGGTACCGGTGCTGTGCACACGGCACCAGGTCATGGCCCGGACGACTTTGTTCTTGGTCAGAAATATGGCTTGGAAGTTGCAAATCCGGTTGGCCCCAATGGTTGCTATCTGCCCGGTACTTATCCTTCACTAGATGGCATGTTTGTCTTTAAGGCGAATGATGTTGTGCTGAATATCCTGAGTGAAAACAATGCCTTGTTGCATTTGGAAAAATTACAGCACAGTTATCCTTGTTGTTGGCGCCATAAGACGCCTATCATTTTCCGTGCCACGCCGCAGTGGTTTGTCAGCATGGATCAAAATGGTCTGCGTAAACAATCGTTGCAAGAGATCAAAGGAGTTCAGTGGATTCCGGGTTGGGGTCAGGCCCGTATTGAGGCAATGGTTGAAAACCGTCCTGATTGGTGTATTTCACGTCAACGTACTTGGGGTACGCCGATGTCTCTTTTTGTCCATAAAGAGACAGAAGAACTTCATCCACGTACTATCGAATTGATGGAAGAAGTTGCAAAACGTGTTGAAGTTGACGGTATTCAGGCGTGGTGGGATCTGGAACCAGCCGAACTGCTAGGTGATGACGCGGCTAACTATGTCAAAATTTTTGATACGTTGGATGTATGGTTCGATTCGGGATCAACTCACGCAACGGTGGTTGATGATCGCCCTGAATTCCAAGGTAACGCTGCGGATATCTATCTTGAAGGTTCAGATCAGCACCGTGGTTGGTTTATGTCTTCCTTGATGATCTCAACGGCAATAAAAGGTAAAGCGCCTTACCGTCAGGTGTTAACGCATGGTTTCACTGTTGATGGTCAGGGCCGTAAGATGTCTAAATCTATCGGTAATACTGTCAGTCCGCAGGATGTCATAAATAAATTAGGGGCAGATATTCTGCGTCTATGGGTTGCTTCTACCGATTACACCGGTGAAATTGCGGTATCCGATGAGATCTTGAAACGCTCTGCTGATGCATATCGTCGTATCCGTAACACGGCGCGTTTCTTGCTGGCAAACTTGAATGGTTTTGATCCTGAGCAACATAAGGTTGAACCAGAAGAGATGGCAGTGCTGGATCGTTGGGCTGTAGGCAGAGCTCAGGCAGCTCAGGCTGAAATTGCAAAATGCTACGATGAATATGATTTTCATACCGTTGTTCAGCGTATGATGCAATTCTGTTCTGTGGAGATGGGATCGTTCTATCTCGATATCATTAAAGACCGTCAGTACACCGCTAAGAGCGATAGCGTGGCGCGTCGTAGTTGTCAGACTGCGCTCTATCATATTGCGGAAGCGTTGGTTCGCTGGATGGCACCTATCCTCTCCTTTACTGCCGATGAAGTTTGGAATGAGTTGCCTGGCAAACGTGCTCAATATGTATTTACCGAAGAGTGGTATGACGGTTTGTTTGGTCTGGCCGCGGGCGAAGCAATGAATGATGCTTTTTGGGCTGATTTGCTGGCAGTGCGTGGTGAAGTTAACAAAGTGTTGGAGCAGGCACGTGCAGACAAACATATCCGTAGTTCATTGGAAGCCGCAGTGACGCTGTACGCCGATAATGAACTGGCGGACAAACTCAATAGCCTCGGAGATGAATTGCGTTTCGTTCTGCTAACATCTCAGGTTGTTGTTGCAGATTATGAACAGGCTGGTGAAGATGCACAACAAAGCGAAATCAGTGGCTTAAAAATTGCTTTCCGTAAAGCGGATGGCGAAAAATGTCCTCGTTGCTGGCATTACGCTAAAGATGTGGGATTGGTGGCGGAACACGCAGAACTTTGTGGCCGCTGTGTAACTAATGTTGCCGGTAACGGCGAAGAGCGTAAGTTTGCCTGATGAATAAACCCATTTGCTCCACCGGCCTTCGCTGGCTTTGGTTAGTTGTTGTGGTATTGATTTTGGATCTGGGAAGTAAACAGCTAGTGTTGCAACACTTTCATCTGTATGAATCCGTTCCATTGATACCTTATTTTAATCTGACTTATGCCCAGAATTTTGGGGCGGCTTTCAGTTTTTTGGCAGAGAAAGACGGTTGGCAGCGTTGGTTCTTTGCATTCATTGCCGTTGCTATTTCAGTTGTGTTGATGGTGATGATGTATCGTGCCAGTGCAAAGAAGAAACTGAATAATATCGCTTATGCCCTGATTATTGGTGGAGCATTGGGTAATCTGTTTGACCGGTTGGTTCATGGTTTTGTCATCGATTTTATTGATTTTTATGTCGGTGATTGGCACTTTCCAACTTTTAATATCGCCGATATGGCGATATGTATCGGGGCTGGATTGGTTATCATTGATAGCTTTTTAAGCCCTGATGAAAAGACAATCAAAGTGGGATAAGTAATATGTCAAACCAGGTGCAGGCGGATAGTGCAGTTTTACTGCATTTCACTTTAAAACTGCAAGATGGCTCCATTGCCGACTCCTCTTACACTCAGGGGAAACCTGCATTATTTCGTTTAGGTGATGGAACCCTTTCCTCACCTTTGGAACAGCAGCTTACTGGGCTAAAAGAGGGAGATAAACATAGCTTTACTCTGGCTGGTGAGAATGTATTTGGTAAACCGAATCCTGACCTGATCCAATATTTTACTCCGCGTGATTTTGCTGAAACGGGTATACCTGAAATTGGCACTATAATGTTATTTACGGCGATGAATGGCAGTGAAATGCCGGGCATTGTCAAAGCCGTAACAGAAGAATCTGTGACTGTTGATTTCAATCACCCGTTAGCTGATCAGAACGTTACGTTTGAAATTGAAGTGTTGGAAATTGATCCACAATTGGAGGAAAACCATGCAGATATTGCTGGCTAATCCCCGTGGTTTTTGTGCCGGTGTTGACCGTGCTATCAGTATTGTAGAACGCGCACTGGAATTATATGGAGCGCCGATCTACGTTCGTCATGAAGTTGTGCATAACCGTTATGTTGTAGATAACCTGCGCAAGCGGGGGGCTATCTTTATTGAAGAAATTTCAGATGTACCGGATGATGCGATTCTGATTTTTTCGGCACACGGTGTTTCACAGGCTATTCGTGCAGAAGCGCGTTCTCGCAATTTGACCATGTTGTTCGATGCGACTTGTCCTTTAGTGACTAAAGTCCATATGGAGGTAGCAAGAGCCAGCCGCAAGGGTAAAGAAGCTATTCTGATTGGTCACGCTGGACATCCAGAAGTTGAAGGTACAATGGGGCAGTACAACAATGTGGAAGGTGGAATGTATCTGGTTGAATCTCCAGAAGACGTATGGAATTTGAAAGTCAAAGATGAAGACAACTTGTGTTTTATGACTCAAACCACGTTATCCGTTGATGATACTTCAGCAGTGATTGATGCACTTAACGCGCGGTTCCCAAACATTGTTGGTCCCCGTAAAGATGATATCTGCTATGCGACGACTAACCGCCAGGAAGCGGTGCGGGATCTGGCGTCTGATGCTGATGTTGTCTTGGTTGTGGGTTCGAAGAATTCATCTAACTCAAATCGTCTTGCTGAGCTAGCTCAGCGAGTTGGTAAGCCCGCTTATCTGATAGATTCTGCTGAGGATATTAAAGAAGAGTGGATTACCGGTACCTCCTTGGTTGGTGTAACCGCTGGCGCTTCGGCACCGGATATTTTAGTTCAGCAAGTTATTGAACGCCTGAAAAATCTTGGGGCTGATTCCGTTAGGGAATTACATGGTAGGGAAGAAAATATTGTGTTTGAAGTGCCGAAAGAGTTACGTGTTGAAGTTAAAGAAATTAGCTAACTCGAATTCCGTTTAAGCCATCACTGGGAAATCTTCTTCTGAGTAGAAAACTTTCAGTGATGGCTTCTTCCATTTGAGGCAGTATGCAATCACCCGATCTAACATGGAGGAGGATATCAAGTACGTGTTCGCGATTGCGCAAGGCAAATTCCGTCTTGATAAAGCATTGGCGACCTTTCCCCTTACTATCGATCGGGATATCGCCTTCAGTAATAATAATATCCGTTTCGACATTCGCTTTTGGGCTTGTCCGAACATCGAATTTGTAGATGTCCAATGCATCATTCATCGTTTTGAAAACTACTCTCTTAAACTCAGACTTAGCTTTACGGTACTCAAAACTGTGATGATTACGCTCTACAACAGACGCATGAGTGGTATACATGGTGCGGGTATACTCACGAGTGGCATACTCGCTATTGATCTGAGAACTATCTATGAGTAAGTGCTTGAGCGGTTTTTTATATGGAAGGATAGTCTCGTCCGTGAAGGTTAGAAAACGGATGCTATAGTACTCAAAAGGAAAGTTATCGTGCCTCTCAGCTAAAATCGTCTGAATTTCTTGTGTGTATTTATCAACAGGCTTGCATACCAACTTGATGCCTAAGTGATCTATGCCCTTGCTATTATTACGGCCATCTAGTTCGTGGTGGCCTTCAATCCCATCTAGGTATACCTCTATCAGCAGCTCAGGTAGTTCGACGATTTTTCTCTCACCTTTCAGGAATTCCGAGATACATTCCATATTGAAAAGGGTTTCAAGACCGAGCGATTCTACCTTACTTCGACTGGCGTTGAGCACGATATCAATTGCCTGGAGCACCGAACTTTTGCCAGCTTCATTGCCGCCAACCAGAATATTTAATTCGGGATCGAATTCTAATTCAAGATTTTTAAATCGTTTGAAGTTTTTCAGAACCAATCTGCGTATTATTGCCACCAGATTTCCTTCCTATGCGAAATTTTGATTTACCCTAAATAAGAGATATCCCCATCAATCTCTTGAAAGAAGTTTCACAATCCACTTTGGCTCATCGATCATAAGGGATTTATCGATCTCAATATTTGAGATACGTTCGTTATATGTACGTATCAAATGAGCAACTCCCTTGCGTATTCTATCACTTTCATAGATAGCAATTTCTTCAATATTAGTACCAATGAAAACTTCTGCTGCTTGAACGGAGATTTGGTCAGACATGCCAACGTTTTCAGCCATTTGACGAGCAGCCAATACCTTACTTTCCAGCGTCAGTATTACAGGTCGGTAACCAGCTCTCTTGTTTTCAACGCAGCGAGAAACAAGCTTTTCCATAGGGGCTGTAGTGACATGAAATGCTGTCGTTCCAACTTGAAAATCACCTTCCCGATCGGTTTGCATATCTGCTGCATTAGCTCGGTCGAGGCCGATCTTAATTTCTGGAAAACGCAATTGTAATTTCGCACCAATTAGATGTTGGAGAACAACCCCGGTGGGTTTATCAGAACGTTCAGCCGCTGCATCCAGAATATCAGAAATGATCGATGATACTGGTTTGGTGGTTTCAATATCGACCGTAATTCTTTGTTTATCGAAATAATCAATGCGAACACAGTTTGTGAAGAAATCTTCAAGCAACAAAGAGAGATGATTAGTGTCCAACGTAGCTCCAGAAGAGCGATTGATGCCATTCATAGCGTCGCGAAATGAAACCGCTAAGTGGATCGTTCCTCTCGATGTTCTCCCACCCTCTCGTGTAAATAGACGGGTCTCGCCATGCTGTTCAAGAATCTTGGCGATAGTGTTGCCACTTAAACCACGAACCTGGCTCCTACCCTCGCTGTAAAGTCGGCCATCATCGACGGGAAAACCATCAGCGATCATGCGTGAAACCACAAGCCCCACGTTCATGACATTGGTATTTATGGAGCCATTTTGTGCCCGCTGGCTTTCATACCACGCTTTAGCTGCATTCAAATACTGCTCAATAAGAGTATCTTTCTCACCCATTTATTATTTTTCCATCGAACATCTGAATACTAACCAGGTGTGGAATGAGCATGTGCTTGGCGATCCATCCGACAACAGGTACAGCAACGGCATCACCAAACCCATAATGAACTTGTGAATCGCGCATATTATCAAGAGAATACCAACCGGCCCCCATCAGACGTGCATATTCTAGTCCAGTCATCCACCTGATTTTCACACTGCCGCCGCCCATAATTACTACCGCTTGCTTTGATGAACCACCACGTGCGGTACGCAAACAACCAGAGACATCTTCGGCTCGCATTTCCCATACAGGAATTCCGTTCCGGGTACGACGATAAGCTGTTCGGGCAGTCATGTTTGGTAATTCGATAAATGCTTCCAACCGTTCTCGTTGGACTGGAGCCATTGAGTCTACAAATCGTTTAACCCGATCGCCTCCCCACCATCTAGGGTCATTATGCGGCATTTGTTCTATTTCACGGGTTAAACCTTCGCTGAGTAAATCTGGTGCTTTTGGTAGCGGCATCATAAAAGTACGAACTTCAGCGTCTTCATGAAGCCAAGCAAGCCAATCAGGGCGTAAGCAAGTATCTTGCTCCCCGCCGTCAATAGGATACTGAGCGCCAATTAGGAATAAACGTGGGCGTGATTGCGGGATAAAGCGGCGAGCATCTAGAGTAATGGCATCTACAGCATAACCTAGTGAATTGAACTCCTTGGCTGCCGCACGCAAATCTTCACGATTATGAGATGAAGCAAGACCAGTCACATTCTCCAGGGCTATAACTTTAGGTTTTCGCTCTTTCATCTCTGCTATCAGACGAGTAAACCCAAAAAAAGCAGATGATTCACGTCCACCACGTAAACCGGCCCTTTTTCCTGCAAGGCTGAGATCTGTACACGGTGAAGAGGACCATGCAACATCTACAGTTGGTAGATCATCGCCACAAAGCGAATGCACATCAGCCAGCAAAAGCTCGTTGCCTCCCCACTGGCCTTCGTACATAGCCTTTTTATTAATGTCGTAGTCATTAGCCCAAAGAGTTTTTATACCAGCGAGTTCCAAACCTGCCCTTGCCAGGCCGATACCAGCAAAAAACTCTAAAGCTGTCCAATCGTGTTGACGGCGAAGCGGCACTATATTCACTTGGTTCCTCCTTCAATTCGCCCCGTATCATCCCATAAACAGGTTCATTAGTCACATACAGGACAAAGGTTGCTTCAGCTTTTGATTAAACGCTGCCTCCCGCGCTTTTGCTTCCCTTACTTCATTCATCCAACAATTCAGTAGAGCTATCGGGTTATTGATAAAGTGCTGGTTTTTTTATCCGGCCCGTTGTTTTAATTAACCTGAATACTGGTTAAGCCGTCACTAACATATTCATTTCTGAGCGGGAAATATTCAGTGACGGTTTGTTCTCTTTGAGACAATAAGCGATGAGTCCACCCAACACATTCAACATTAATACCTGTACACTATGATGCCGTGAATGCTCTATCTGAGAAATATTCTTTAACTGATCATTTGATGGTTTATATGATGAAACGCTTTGATAACATCACCGTATCCCACACTGAGAGCGCTTTTGCCTTCATGTGCGCTGACGATTTCCTTTCTCAATACCCTGTTGTTTCCAGGATGGAATGAACACACGGCAAAAATCATCGACATCGCAGAAGAGTTCAACTAATTTATTCATGCCTGTTCCTCATACGTTCTCTTTTTTCTTGGTCGGAGATTTTGATTTTGGAACAGGCATTTAGTTCCATTTTTTATCCAGAGTTCAGGTTAGTTAAATAATCTGAAATGTTGTGCCAGATAAAAGTAAAGTAGCATATCCGCTCTTTACTTAAGGCGTTCATCTGGCTGATCATCGTGTTAAATAGAGTGAGGGCTTATGGCTGATACAGATATTCGAGTTGCTATTGTTGGCGCTGGTGGGCGTATGGGACGTCAGTTGATTCGGGCTATTTATCAATTAGATGGTGTGGCTCTTGGCGCAGCTTTGGAACGTTCAGGCTCTTCTCTGATTGGTGCAGATGCCGGAGAGTTAGCGGGTATTGGTCATGCAGGTGTGACTGTTTGTGATGACTTGAAAAGTATCGTTGATAATTTTGATGTCCTTATCGATTTTACCCGTCCGGAAGGAACGTTGGCTCATCTTGAAATTTGTCGCCAGAACAGTAAAGCGATAGTGATCGGTACAACTGGCTTCGATGAGGCTGGTAAGCAGTCAATTAAAGAAGCTTCTGCTGATATCCCGATTGTTTTTGCCGCGAATTTCAGCGTGGGTGTGAATCTGGTACTTAAGTTATTGGAAAAAGCAGCGAAAGTGATGGGTGAGTATAGCGATATCGAAATTATCGAAGCGCATCACCATCATAAAGTGGATGCGCCATCAGGAACAGCTTTAGCAATGGGAGAATCTATTGCGCATGCTTTGGGACGGGATCTTAAAACGTGTGCTGTCTATGCCCGTGAAGGTTATACCGGTGAGCGTGATGCGAAAAGTATTGGTTTTGCGACTATTCGTGCCGGGGATATCGTGGGTGAGCATACCGCTATGTTTGCAGATATTGGGGAGAGAGTAGAGATAACTCACAAGGCTTCCAGTCGGATGACGTTTGCAAATGGCGCTGTAAAGGCTGCTTTATGGCTAAATGGTAAAAATAGTGGTCTTTTTGATATGAAAGATGTGTTGAATCTCGATTTACTTTGAAAGAAAATTTTTTTAATTTATTGATATCGCATAATTAAATATTTCATTATGCGATTTTCAATTTCTTTATTTAATTTTATTATTTTTTGGTCTATTTTTTCTATTTTTGTCTTATTCCCAACCTTAATTTTCTGCTTTTTTCTCCTTTCCATGATTATTTTCAGCTTTTCATCTGATAATCAAGTTTTCTATGCTGATTACCGTTTTCTGAATTAGTTTTGTTGCTGTTTTTAGTCTTATTTTATTAATTTACTCAGTGAAATGTGTAAAAAAATAAGAAAAGTAACATTTTTTGTAGACAACACACCTTCTCATCATTAGAATGCGCGCAATTTGCCAAAATTTTGCCTAAAAAGCAGCTTTGGCATTGATTTTGAGGAACAAATCTGAATTAATATGCACTAATTGCGAGTAATTATTCTTTGGAGGGTGTTTTGATTAAGTCAGCTATATTGGTTCTGGAAGACGGAACCCAATTCCACGGTCGTGCCATCGGTGCGGAAGGGGCGGCAGTTGGGGAAGTGGTTTTCAATACCTCGATGACCGGATATCAAGAAATTCTCACAGACCCTTCCTATTCCCGCCAAATTGTCACTCTTACTTATCCCCATATTGGTAATGTCGGTGTTAACTCAGTCGATAAAGAATCATTAAAAGTACAGGCCCAAGGGCTAGTGATTCGTGATCTACCTCTGTTAACCAGTAACTTCCGCTGCGAAGAAACGCTTTCCGATTACCTTAAACGCCATAATATTGTTGCGATAGCAGATATCGATACCCGTAAACTTACGCGTTTGCTAAGAGAAAAGGGTTCACAGAATGGTTGTATTATAGCAGGTAAACAGGTTGACGCTCAGATTGCACTGGAAAAAGCGCAAGCGTTTCCGGGACTGGAGGGGATGGATTTAGCAAAAGAGGTGACAACTAAACAGATTTATCCGTGGTTACAGGGGAGCTGGACGCTGGCGGGGGGATTACCGGAAGATAAGCAAGAGCAGGATCTACCTTATCATGTTGTTGCTTATGACTTTGGTGCAAAACGTAATATTTTGCGAATGCTGGTGGATCGTGGCTGCCGCCTGACAGTTGTTCCTGCCCAGACATCGGCTGAGGATGTACTGAAACTGAATCCAGATGGTATTTTCTTATCTAATGGACCGGGGGATCCGGCACCTTGTGACTATGCAATCGAAGCAATCAAAACCTTGCTTGAGACAGAGATTCCAATCTTTGGTATCTGTCTTGGACACCAATTGCTGGCACTAGCGAGTGGTGCTGAAACCATGAAAATGAAATTCGGCCATCATGGTGGAAACCATCCGGTAAAAGATCTTGAATGTAATGTTGTCATGATCACTGCCCAAAACCACGGTTTTGCTGTAGATGAAGAATCACTGCCGTCAAATCTGAATGTTACTCATAAATCTCTGTTTGACGGTACGTTGCAAGGGATTCATCGTACGGATAAGCCTGCATTTAGTTTCCAGGGACACCCAGAAGCCAGCCCAGGTCCACATGAAACCGCATCGTTATTTGATCACTTTATTGACCTAATTGAACAGTATTGTCAGAAAAATAACCGTCATAACACCAAGTAATCAGGAGAAAATAAAATGGCAAAACGTACTGATATTAAAAGTATCCTGATCCTGGGAGCGGGCCCAATTGTTATTGGTCAGGCTTGTGAATTCGACTACTCAGGAGCACAAGCTTGTAAAGCGTTACGGGAAGAAGGTTATCGTGTTGTTCTGGTGAACTCGAACCCTGCTACCATTATGACTGATCCAGAAATGGCCGATGCCACTTATATTGAGCCGATCCACTGGGAAGTGGTGCGTAAAATTATTGAAAAAGAGCGTCCTGATGCGATTCTGCCAACAATGGGCGGACAAACTGCACTCAACTGTGCGCTAGAGCTGGAGCGTCAGGGAGTACTGGAAGAGTTTGGCGTTACCATGATTGGTGCTACCGCCGATGCGATTGACAAAGCGGAAGATCGCCGCCGCTTCGATATAGCAATGAAAAAGATCGGCTTGGAAACGCCGCGTTCTGGTATCGCCCATTCAATGGAAGAAGCGCTGGCAGTTGCTGATAAAGTCGGTTTTCCTTGTATTATCCGTCCTTCCTTTACTATGGGGGGAAGCGGTGGTGGTATTGCTTATAACCGTGAAGAATTCGAGGAAATTTGTGAGCGTGGCCTGGATCTTTCACCAACCAACGAACTTTTGATTGATGAATCTCTGATTGGTTGGAAAGAGTATGAAATGGAGGTCGTGCGGGATAAAAATGATAACTGTATTATCGTCTGCTCGATTGAAAACTTTGATGCGATGGGGATTCACACCGGTGATTCCATTACAGTTGCCCCGGCGCAAACGCTGACGGATAAAGAGTATCAAATCATGCGTAACGCTTCGATGGCGGTATTGCGTGAAATCGGTGTAGAAACTGGGGGATCTAACGTACAGTTTGCAGTGAACCCAAAAAATGGCCGTTTAGTTATCATCGAAATGAATCCACGTGTTTCCCGCTCTTCTGCGCTGGCTTCGAAAGCGACAGGTTTCCCGATCGCTAAAATTGCCGCTAAATTGGCTGTGGGCTATACCCTTGACGAATTGATGAATGATATCACTGGCGGCCGCACACCAGCTTCCTTTGAACCTTCTATCGACTACGTAGTTACTAAGGTTCCTCGCTTTAATTTCGAGAAATTTGCTGGTGCCAATGATCGTCTGACAACCCAGATGAAATCTGTTGGTGAGGTGATGGCGATTGGTCGTACTCAGCAAGAATCTCTGCAAAAAGCATTGCGTGGTTTGGAAATCGGCGCGACCGGTTTTGATCCGAAAGTCAATTTAGATGATCCAGAAGCATTGACTAAAATTCGTCGCGAATTAAAAGATGCGGGTGCTGAACGTATCTGGTATATCGCTGATGCTTTCCGTGCGGGGATGTCGGTTGATGGTGTGTTTAACCTGACTGATATTGATCGCTGGTTCTTAGTGCAAATTGAAGAGCTGGTGCGATTGGAAGAGCAGGTGGCGGATCAGGGCATTAACAGCTTGACGGCTGACTTCCTGCGTCATCTGAAACGCAAAGGTTTTGCTGATGCACGTCTGGCGAAACTGGTTGGTGTGGCCGAAAAAGAGATCCGTAAGCTGCGCCACAAATATAATCTGTATCCGGTTTATAAACGCGTTGATACCTGTGCGGCAGAATTTGCGACTGATACGGCATACATGTATTCCACTTATGAAGATGAGTGTGAGGCCAATCCGAATAGTGACAAGCCAAAAATCATGGTATTGGGTGGTGGTCCTAATCGTATTGGGCAAGGGATTGAATTCGATTATTGCTGTGTTCATGCAGCCTTGGCACTGCGTGAAGATGGGTATGAAACCATCATGGTGAACTGTAACCCTGAAACCGTTTCAACAGATTACGATACTTCGGACCGTCTCTATTTCGAACCGGTGACTTTGGAAGATGTTCTTGAGATTGTACGTGTTGAGCAGCCAAAAGGGGTGATTGTTCAGTATGGTGGTCAGACTCCGCTGAAATTGGCGCGTGAACTGGAAATCGCCGGTGTTCCCATTATTGGTACCAGCCCGGATGCGATTGATCGTGCGGAAGATCGTGAACGTTTCAAACAGGCAGTAAATCGCCTTGGCCTGAAACAGCCTGAAAATGCTACAGTAACCACGATAGAACGCGCAGTTGAGAAGGCAAGCATTCTCGGTTATCCGCTGGTGGTTCGTCCATCCTATGTTTTGGGTGGCCGTGCGATGGAAATCGTCTATGACGAAGCTGACCTACGTCGTTACTTCCAGACGGCGGTCAATGTCTCTAATGATGCCCCAGTATTGCTTGATTGTTTCCTTGATGATGCCGTGGAAGTGGACGTTGACGCTATCTGTGATGGTGAGCGTGTATTGATCGGCGGTATTATGGAACATATTGAACAAGCAGGTGTGCATTCCGGCGATTCAGCTTGTTCACTGCCTGCTTACACTCTAAGTCAGGAAATTCAGGACGTTATGCGTCAGCAGGTAGAAAAACTGGCGTTTGAATTAGGTGTGCGTGGTTTGATGAATGTCCAGTTTGCCGTCAAGAATGACGAAGTTTATCTGATTGAAGTTAACCCGCGTGCAGCTCGTACTGTGCCATTTGTTTCTAAAGCGACCGGTTTACCACTGGCGAAAGTTGCGGCGCGAGTGATGGTTGGTCAATCTCTGGCTGAGCAAGGCGCAACTCAGGAGATCATTCCTCCATACTATTCGGTGAAAGAGGTTGTATTGCCTTTCAACAAATTCCCGGGTGTGGACCCGATTCTTGGGCCTGAAATGCGGTCAACCGGAGAAGTAATGGGAGTTGGGCGTACATTTGCCGAAGCTTTCTCAAAAGCACTATTGGGGTGTAGTGCCAAAATGCCACAAAGTGGTAGAGCGCTTCTGTCAGTGCGTGAAGGTGATAAAGGCCGGGTTGTGGATTTGGCCGCTAAGTTGCTGAAACAGGGCTTTGAACTGGATGCGACTCATGGTACTGCGGTTGTGCTCGGTGAGGCGGGGATTAACCCTCGTCTGGTGAATAAAGTTCACGAAGGGCGTCCGCATATTCAGGATAGAATCAAAAATGGTGAATATAGCTATATTGTAAACACGACTGCCGGTCGTCAGGCAATTGAGGATTCCAAACTTATTCGCCGTAGTGCACTGCAATATAAAGTACATTATGACACTACGTTAAATGGTGGATTTGCGACAACAATGGCACTGAGTGCCGATCCAACTGAGCAGGTGATTTCTGTACAAGAAATGCATGCGCAGATTAATAGCTAGTTTCTATTCTGATTAATTGAAGTAATAAAAAGGTGCGCTCTGTTAAGCGCACTTTTTTATGTTTATTGAAAAATTAAAGAGAAAAAATCACTGTCTGCTATCCCAGCGCCACTTTGACACCTAAGCCAATCAAAACAATGCCTAGTAGTTTATCGATAATCTTCTGAGTCTTAGCTAACCCACGGCGTACCGGGGCACTTTGGATCAATATGACTAATAGTGGCCAATAGATAACCGCCAATCCCCAGATAATAGAGGCATACCACAATTTTTCACCAACACCCGAATTAACATTTAGCAACTGAGTAAATATTGCTAGGAAGAACAACGTTGCCTTGGGATTGAGCAAATTACATAAAAACCCCTGCATAAATGCTTTCTTAAAAGTGACAATCTGTCGTGGCTGATTGTCTAGGGAGATGCTATTGCTACCGCGAGAAAACAGGCTATTGATCCCAATCCAAATAAGATAAGCCGCTCCGGCGTATTTCATCAGATTAAATAGCCACGGTGTTGTGCTGATAACAATAGCCAACCCGGCGACACAGTAAGCCATATGGCAAGCGATAGCGGCGATTAAGCCTACAACTGTCATCATGGCGGCAGAACGTTGGTAACGTATGGCATTTTTGACTACCAAAAAGAAATCAGGACCGGGAGAGAGCATACCCAACGTTGAGATAGTGATGACGACTAGTGATGTTTCCAGCATAATGTACCCTATAGTTAATATTAGTTTTGTTATTATTTTGATCAATAAATGTCTTAAGTAATAAACCAAGTATAAATTAATTTTTTGTACTTAAGAAGGTGTTGAGCCTATCGACTGGGTACATCCCTTTCCGTATAGTGTCATCAATTTTTATACTATTTGCCTATAAGGTGGCTTAATGAATATCAGCTTGATCGCTGCTTTAGCTATGGATCGGGTTATCGGCATGGAGAGTAAAATGCCGTGGAATCTGCCAGGGGATTTAGCCTGGTTTAAACGTAATACATTGAATAAACCCGTTATTATGGGGAGAGTGACTTATGAATCCATAGGTCACCCGTTGCCGGGAAGACTCAATATTGTATTGAGTAATCAGCCGGGTAATGATGAACGTGTAACCTGGGTAAGCTCAGTTGATGAAGCACTGGCTGCGGCGGGTAATGCAGAAGAGATTATGGTCATGGGTGGCGGTAAAGTTTATGACCAATTTATTTCACGAGCGAGTCGGATGTACTTAACGCACATCGATGCAGAAGTGATCGGTGATACGCATTTTCCTGACTATGAACCGGATGAATGGGATTCTGAATTTACTGAATACCATGACGCCGATGAATTAAATTCTCACAGTTATTGTTTTGAGATTTTACAACGTCGCCTCTAATTGATGGAACACGCCGATGAGCTTTTTTCACGGCGTGTCTGGTTTTAATGCTGTTTTACTACGATAACGATGATTGTGTGAAGTATTGTTTATCTTCCCAACGTAGCATTGTCAGTTTTCCTCCCCAACAACAACCTGTATCCAATGCATAAAATCCGTCGGGTGTTCCCTGGCCTTCTAATGATGCCCAGTGACCGAAAACGATGGCATACTCTGATGAGATCCGGCGTGGCAGTTCGAACCAAGGCTTCAATGGCGCAGGGGCGTTTTCGGGCTTATCTTTGCACAACATGTCCAACTGACCATTTGGAAAACAGTAACGCATACGGGTCAATGTATTGGTACTGAAACGCAAACGTGCCAGTCCAGAGAGTTCTGGTGACCAGTTGTTTGGCATATCCCCATACATGGAATTGAGAAACAGAGGGTAACTGCTACTGTTGAGCATAGTTTCAACTTCGCTGGCGCACATTTTGGCTGTTTCCAAATCCCATTGAGGCGTAATGCCTGCATGTGTCATGAGCAGTTTTAGATCATCATCGTACTGTAGTAACGGTTGTTTGCGTAGCCAATTAATTAATTCATCGGCATCTGGCGCAGACAGTAATGTATCAATTTTATCTTTAGGTTTATTACGGCTGATCCCGGCATAAACTCCTAATAAATGGAGATCGTGATTGCCTAATACCACTTTTGCGGCTGAACCTAACTGTTTAACATACCTAAGAACTTTAACAGAGTCCGGGCCACGGGCAACTAAATCTCCCGTTAACCACAATGTGTCCTTTTTAGGATCAAAATCGACTTTAGTTAATAAAGCTCGTAATTCATGATAGCAGCCATGAATATCACCAATGAGATATGTAGACATAATTAATTAATCAGCGTTGGGATAGCCAGACGGAAAACCGGAATGGCAACACGAAATGGCTCACCGTTATGGTCGATCATTTCATAATGGCCTTCCATAGTACCCAAAGGTGTTTCCAATATCGCGCCGCTAGTGTAACGGTATTCGGTACCTGGCTGAATTATGGGTTGCTCACCAACAACGCCTTCCCCCTGAACTTCCGTTTGATGGCCATCACTGTTGGTGATCAGCCAGTAACGATTAATTAACTGGACCGGTTCGCGCCCAAGATTTCGGATAGTGATTGTATAGGCAAAAACAAAACGCCGTTGATCGGGACACGATTGGCTTTCAACATAAACACTTTGTACCTGAATAGAAACCCTGGGCGTATTAATCATAATTGACTCCTGTTATGACTGCATTTCAGGTTGTTCTGATAGCCAGTTTGCCATTTTACAGTACTGCTCAACAGAAATATTCTCTGCGCGAGTACTTGGATCGATACCAAGTTCTGTTAGCTGTTCTACAGTAAAAAGATCACCGAGGCTGTTACGGATGGTTTTACGCCGTTGGTTGAAAGCTTGAGTCGTGATCCGGCTCAGCATACGAATATTTTTGACGGGGTGAGGTATGCTTTTGTGCGGTATCAGACGTACAACGGCTGAATCGACTTTAGGTGCGGGAGTAAACGCGGTTGGCGGTACTTCCAGCACAGGGATAACCTGACAATAATATTGGGCCATGACACTCAAACGCCCGAAAGCTTTACTTCCGGGACCGGCTACCAGACGGTTCACCACCTCTTTTTGTAACATAAAATGCATATCAGCAATAGCATTAGTATAGCTGAAAAGGTGGAACATTAATGGTGTGGAAATATTATAAGGTAAATTACCAAAGACACGCAGCGGCTCCCCTCTTTGCTGAGACAATTCGCTAAAATTAACAGTCATGGCATCTTGCTGGATAATGGTAAGTTTATCTTTTAATTTTGGATGAATTTGTAGACGAGCGGCTAAATCGCGGTCGAGTTCAACTACGGTCATTTTATCCATGCGCTCGCCGACGGGTTCTGTCAATGCACCAAGACCGGGGCCAATTTCTAACACTGATTGGCCGGGTTGTGGATTGATAGCGGCAACAATACTATCAATGACAAATTGATCGGTTAGGAAGTTCTGCCCGAAACGTTTACGGGCAAAGTGCCCTTGGTGGACTCTGTTATTCATTACTGTTTTGTATCATTTTAATTGCTAAATTCAATGCGGTGATAAAGCTTCCCACATCAGCTTGACCTGTTCCGGCCAGTTCCAGTGCTGTGCCATGATCGACCGAAGTACGGATAAATGGCAGACCTAATGTAATATTCACTGCTCTGCCAAAACCTTGGTATTTTAACACGGGTAATCCCTGGTCGTGATACATCGAGAGCACGGCGTCTGCATGTTGAAGATATTTAGGTTGAAACAGGGTATCTGCCGGTAGAGGGCCTTCCAGTACGATGCCTTCTGCTCTCAGACTGGCTAACGCAGGAATAATAACATCAATCTCTTCCCGTCCCATATGGCCGCCTTCTCCCGCATGGGGATTCAGACCGCAGACATAAATACAGGGTTTTGCCAGGCCGAACTTTGTTTTCAAGTCATAGTTAAGAATAGTAATCACTTCCCGCAGACTATCGAAAGTGATGGACTTTGGTATATCAACAATAGGCAGATGAGTCGTAGCCAGGGCAACCCGAAGTTCTTCTGTTGCAAGCATCATGACAACTCGCTGGCATCCACTGCGATCGGCAAAGAATTCGGTATGGCCGATAAAAGGCACGCCGGCATCATTGATATTCCCTTTATGAACCGGTCCTGTAACTAATGCTGAAAATTCTCCGTTTAAACAGCCATCACAGGCTCGTGCCAGTGTTTCGGTGACATATCTGCCGTTTTCTTGATTCAATTCACCGGCGATTGCGGGAGCATGAAGAGGAACTGGCAATATTGTCAACGTCCCGGCAGCCTGTGGTTCGGGGGTTTTGTCAGCAGAGTATTCTTGTAATTGCAAAGGTAAATTAAGTTGTCTGGCTCTGTCGAGAAGCAGGTTGGGGTCTGCGCAAGCGACCAATTGCATTGGCCAACTTTGTTGAGCGAGAGCAACCGTTAAATCGGGTCCAACCCCGGCAGGTTCGCCGGGGGTAATAACAATTGGTTTATTGATAATAATCGGTTTATTGTTGTGCATCGCTGCCATCTAAAATTTTCACATAAGCTGAGGCGCGTTGTTCCTGCATCCAGCTTTGTGCTTCTTCGGTGAATTTACGGTTGAACAACATACGGTAAGCGCGATCTTTCTGAGCGGCATCTGTTTTATCAACTTTGCGGGTATCCAGTAGTTGGATCAGATGCCAGCCAAAAGATGAGTGAACAGGTTGGCTGATTTCACCTTTATTCAGGCGCATTAACGCATCACGGAAAGCAGGATCGTAGATATCAGGGGTAGTCCAGCCGAGATCGCCACCACGTAGGGCTGAGCCAGGGTCGTCTGAAAACTCTTTTGCGGCATCGGCAAAATCAGTTTTTCCGCTGCGAATATCACTGGCGATTTGCTGCAACTTGGTGCGAGCCTGATCATCGGTCATGACAGGAGAAGTTCTCAATAGAATATGGCGGGCATGAACTTCAGTGACGGCGATGGTTGGGTTACCGCCACGGATATCATTAACTTTGAGAATATGGAAACCCACACCGGAACGGATTGGGCCAACGATGGCTCCTTTCGGAGCTGATTGCAGTTGCTCAGCAAACAGGGTTGGTAATTCTTCAAGCCTGCTCCAACCCATGTTGCCGCCTTTCAGCGCTTGTGGATCAGCAGAGTAGGCGATAGCCAATTTACCGAAATCAACGCCATGTTTAAGTTCAGACATAATTTTCTGTACTATCGTCATGGCTTTTTCCATTTGTGCCTGATCAGGGTTTTCTGGCAATGGGATCAGAATATGGCTGATATTCAATTCAGTATCGTTGGTATTCTGGCTGCTAATTTGTTTAACTAAGGCGTCGATCTCTTGAGGCAAAATGGTGACACGACGGCGAACTTCATTGTTACGTACTTCTGCTATCTGCATCTCTTTACGAATTCGATTACGGTAAGTATCGAAACTCATGCCATCGGCAGCGATACGATGTTTCATTTGATCCACGGTGATGTGGTTCTGGGCTGCGATATTGGCAATGGTAGAATCTAGCGCTTGATCGGGAATGGTGATCCCCATCTGTTTTGCCATTTGCAGCAGGATATTATCCATAATCAGACGCTCAAGGATCTGATGACGAAGTATTTGTTCGTCCGGTATCTGTTGGCCTGCATGTTGCGCATCCAGTTTAACAGTCTGTAAAAGGTTGTTGATGTCACTTTCCAGTACCACTCCGTTATTAACGACCGCAGCAATTTTATCCATTTGCTGAGGCGCAGCGAAGGCAGTAGTCACTGAAAGCATCAATCCGAAAATGAGAGTTCTCCAGTTCTTCATACTTTTCCCATCATATGTAGGTTCCACAATAGCGGATTTATCATGTTTAATATCAAAATGCACGTTGGTATGGCATGATGCCAGATTGCAACATTTTCTTGCTACCCAGACTATGATTGTTACTTAAGCCACGAAGTTCAAAGTTAAATGACCATTTGTTGTCATATTCACTATTGTTGTCTTTCCAACCAACGATTTTGCGCTCATAGCCAACGTTAACTGCCCAGCAACAAGTGTTGTACTGCAAACCCACTAACTGGCTTGCCGGTTGCTGTTCTTTGGTATCATAGTAGTAAGCACCTACGAAACCCCAGCGATCACTTAACGGCCAACTTGCAACCAGACCAACTTGGGAAATCCCTTGTTGGAAAGCCGGAGCACTCTTAGCTGTAGCTTGGATATAATCTCTGTCAACAAAACGATAATTCAACTGCACAAGTCGGTCTTCATCACGGCGATATTCTAGTACTGCATTTCCCATTGTTACGCTGCTCAGGCGAGTATCGTATTGCATACCCCCTTTCAAGCCCCAGGAATCATTAATTTTCCAGTAAGTATCACCTGCCCAAGTCATCATACCTGTACTATCTTTACTGTTGATGATGGTTTCTTTACCGGTGCGTGGACGTTCAAAGTAATAGATTTGACCTAATGACAGGTTAAAACGTTCAACTAAACCTTCATCATAAAGGCGGGTAGTAAGACCGGTAGTCACTTGATTGGCAGATGAAATACGGTCCAGGCCACCATAAAAGCGGTCACGGAACAGGCCGGTATAATCAGTTTGTAATAAAGATGAGTCGAAATTATTGATATTATCTTGGTCTTTGTATGGCACATACAGATACTGAACTTGCGGTTCTAGCGTTTGGGTGTAATTGCTGTTCAGGTATGTTGAACGTTCAAACACCATTTTGGCTTCGCTTTTGAACTGTGGCAGAACCCGGTTAACAGATTCTTTATATTCAGCGTTCTCAGGAGATTTAGGAATATCTTGCTGATAGTGAGTCGCCATCAGCTTAACTTCATTATTCATACTGGACCAGCCATTGGAGAGTGGCAGGTTAATGGAGGGTTCCAGATGCCAGCGAGTTGCTTCTGGGTTGTTTTTACCTACGCTGGTGAATTTTGCCGCCTGACCATAGACTTTCAGGTCAAATGGTCCCAGATCATTTTTGTAATAATTCAGATCTAACTGTGGTTCAGCTCTGTAAGCTTTTCTACTGGTATCTTTAGAAAAAATCTGGAACTGTTTAGTTGATAGCGTGGCATTCCAGTTCTGTTGAGCATAGCCCAGACTGAATTTTTGCGTGGCATAGCCATCAGTGGTAGAGCCATATTGAGAGCTGAAATCAGAAAAATATTCGGGATCACTGACTTTGGTATAGTCGATATTAAAACGCCATACCCTATCCATCACACCGCTGTGTCTCCAATAGAATAACCAGCGATTATCACTTTCTCTGGCGGTACGTGTGTTTGTCTTTTTGTCTTTGACATATTGCTCATCGTTATTCAGCCAGTCGAGAGCAAGAGTACCTATACCTGCTTTAGTTAAGTAGCGGAATTCATTATCCAGTTTTAAACCACGCCTACTGAGATAGTGCGGTGTAATCGTCGCATCATAATTCGGTGCAATATTCCAGTAATAAGGTAGCTGAAATTCAAAGCCGGCTTTTTTGGAATAGCTGGCGTTAGGAATAAGAAACCCTGAACGGCGTTTATTACCGATCGGTAATTGAAGATACGGACTATAAAATACGGGAATGTTAGCCATTCTGAAACGGGCATTCCATATTTCGGCCACTTCTTCTTCGCGATCGAGAATGACTTCGGAACCGACAACGCTCCAGCTATCATTACCCGGCAGGCAGGAGGTAAAAGTACCATTATCCAGAATGGCATAACGGTTTTCACCACGCAGTTTCATTTTGTCTGCGGTGCCGCGTCCTTGACGCCCGACCATCTGATAATCACCCTGATACATATCGGTATCTTTATTATTTAAATTAGACCAGGCGCGTGGACCTTTTAGAATAATCTGAGGGTCATCATAATGAACATTACCCGTTGCAGTCACGGTTCTTAACGGAACTTCATCTTCTGTTTGATCAAGTTGTACTTTATCTGCGGTTAGGGTCTTATTACCCTGTTTAATATTAACATTACCGATAAATTTAGCAGAACGTGGATAATCTGCGCGTGAATCATCTGCCAGAATATTGATAGGAAGTTGATTGAGATCGCCATGAATTATTGGCTGATCGTAAACAGGTATACCCAGCATACACTGTGCTGCGAGATCAGCATGTGCATGCTGACCATAAAGTGCGGCCCATACCGTTGTGGCCAGCAAAGTTGGATAACATTTCTTCATAGATATTTATGCGGTTCCGTCATCAGTGGCATTATGCCGGGCAAACCTCAAGAGACTAGCGCACTCAATGAATATGCGCCAGTGTAAAGTCATACCTTTACTTATCTTGCCGTTAGGCACGGAGCTGAATGAATAGTATGATAATGCAAAACTACACTCAGAGCATTGGTGAATTGAGGAGTATATGCATTATTGGGGAAAATTGCTTGGGCTGATCTTTGGTGTTGTGTCTGGGGCAGGCTTCTGGGGTATTGTCATTGGTTTGTTTATTGGTCATATGCTTGATAGGGCCAGTGCAAGGAGAAACCAAGGTTTTTTTGCAAATAATCAGTCTCGTCAACTACTATTTTTCAGTAGTACTTTTCAGGTGATGGGACATATTACTAAATCAAAAGGGCGGGTGACTGAAACAGATATCCGGCTTGCGAGCCAGTTAATGGAGCGAATGCAACTTCACGGACAAGCTAGGATAGCAGCACAGCAGGCTTTTCGTGAAGGCAAAGAGCCCAATTTTCCTTTGCGTGAGACACTAAGACAATTGCGTCGTGCCTGTTTTGGCCGGTCTGACTTAATTCGCATGTTTTTGGAGATCCAATTACAGGCTGCATTTTCTGATGGGCAATTGCACCCAAATGAGAGGAAGGTGCTGTTTATTATTGCTGATGAACTTGGTATCTCTCGTAACCAATTTGAACAATTCCTTGCCATGATGGAAGGGGGCCGTAGTTTCGGTGATGGAGGGGAGTGGCAGCAACGGCAGTATGGCGGCTATCAGAGGGCCGCACAGGGGCCAACACTCGCGGACGCTTGTAAAGTGTTGGGTGTGCGTGAAAAGGATGACGCGACGACAATTAAACGCGCCTATCGTAGATTGATGAGTGAACACCACCCGGATAAGCTGGTAGCAAAAGGTTTACCACCGGAAATGATGGAGATTGCTAAACAAAAGGCCCAGTCAATTCAGGCTGCCTATGATCTCATTAAAAAAGAGAAGGGTTTTAAATAGCCTATTTTTTATTTTTAAAAACATGGCACTAAATGTATAGGGGAATAATATCCCCTATGGCTGTTGAGTTTATTTTTTATTTCTCTAAAATATTAGAATATTTTATGTTTTATTTTGTTTTAATTTAGGAGGAATACAAAAAATGGCAAATATCCGTGTTCTTTTGGCTTGTTGTGGCTTGGCCTTGTGTCTGATATTGGCTTCATTGGATTCGGTTACCGTATTTGTCTATTAATCAAAAATCGGCTTTACACTGAAAATGCATTGGTGTTCCATAGACTGGATGTGTGATATATAACTCTTGTGCATGTAATTGCAGGCGAGTTGCCATTGCTCTTGCCTGCTGATGAGCGTAAAACCGATCTCCCAAAATCGGGTGCTCAAGTGCTAGCATATGTACTCTGAGCTGATGTGAACGGCCGGTTATTGGTGAGAGCTTTACTCTGGTTGCCTCATCTTCGTAAGCGAGTACTTCGTATTCAGTCTGAGCTGATTTCCCGGTTTCAAAACACACTTTCTGCTTTGGTCGATTCGGCCAGTCACAAATCAGCGGTAAATCGACAAGACCCGTTTTTGGCTCCAGACGTCCCCAAACCCGTGCAATATAGGTTTTTTCCGGTTCTCGTTCACGGAACTGGCGTTTCAATTCTCGCTCTGCGTCTTTGGTCAATGCAACTACCATTACGCCGCTGGTTGCCATATCTAGCCGGTGAACAGATTCTGCTGCTGGAAACTGTTGTTGTACCCGCGTCATGATACTATCTTTATGTTCTTCTGCCCGACCGGGAACAGAAAGTAACCCGCTAGGTTTATTGACTACGATGATATGTTGATCCTGATAGAGCACATGTAACCAGGGATCGGTAGGAGGGTTATAAGCTTCCATTGAGGCTCCGGTAGCTGAATATTGGGGGAGGCTCGGAATAGGGTGCTTAGTAAAGTTTACCCCATCCCGGTTCAGCCTCCGGGTATTGCTAATATTTACTGATGCGTAACGACAACAAGGCGAATAGCATCCAGACGCCAGCTTGCCTGATTTAAGTTAAGCAGTAACTGTTGGCGGTTGGATTCAATGGCCTCCAATTCATCATCACGAATATTTGGATTGACGGCTTTCAATGCTTCCAAACGGGAAAGTTCAGCAGTGAGATTTTCATCTGCTTGCTGTTTCGCTTGTTTAATCAATGATTTAGCCTGAGTTTCTACTAAACCCTCGGCCTGTTGCAAAATAGCGTGAACTTCTTTTTGTACCGCATTGACCAGTTTACTTGCAGTATGACGATTCACTGCATTAAGTTGGCGGTTAAAGCTTTCAAACTCCACCTGGCCAGCCAGATCATTGCCTTTCAGGTCCATCAGTATCCGTAATGGCGTTGGTGGAAGGAAACGAGTCAATTGCAGGTGTTTCGGGGCTTGAGCTTCAACTACGTAGATCAGCTCTACCAGCAGGGTTCCAACAGGTAATGCTTTATTTTTCAAAAGGGATACCGCACAGCTACCTGTATCACCGGAAAGGATCAGATCTAACCCATTACGGATAATTGGATGTTCCCAACTGATAAACTGGGCATCTTCACGGGACAGTGACTGTTCACGATTGAAGGTGATAGTACAACCATCTTTTGGTAACCCAGGGAAATCTGGGACCAGCATATGATCGGATGGTGTCAGCACTATCATGTTGTCATTGCGATCTTCCTGATTGATACCAACAATATCAAATAAGTTGAGAGAGAAATTCACTAGCTCAGTATCATTATCACACTCTGAAATTTTTTCTGCCAACCGCAAACCCTGCTCGCCACCATTGGAGTTCATTTCCAGCAGTCGGTCACGGCCTTGCTCCAGTTGCTGTTTGAGTTGCTCATGTTGTTGGCGGCACTGATCAATAAATTCACCAAATTTTTCCTGGCTATTGGGTTTGGCAAGATAGTTCAGCAGAGTTTCATAATAGTGATCATAAATAGTACGACCGGTTGGACAGGTATGCTCGAATGCATCCAAGCCTTCGTGATACCAACGAATCAAGACTGCTTGGGCAGTATTTTCCAGATAAGGCACACTAATCTGGATATCACGGCTTTGACCGATACGATCCAGACGTCCAATGCGCTGTTCCAGTAAATCCGGATTGAATGGCAAATCAAACATCACTAATTGGTTAGCGAACTGGAAATTGCGGCCTTCTGAGCCAATTTCTGAACACAGTAATACCTGAGCCCCTTCTTCTGCGGAAGCAAAATAAGCTGCGGCACGATCACGTTCAATCAGTGATAGACCTTCATGGAAAACAGCACCACGAATCCCTTCTCGCTCACGTAGTACCTGTTCCAATTGCAGAGCAGTGGTTGCTTTCGCACAAATTACCAGTACTTTTTCATGGCGATTTGCCATCAGAAAACCAAGTAACCACTCTACGCGGGGATCAAAGTGCCACCAGGTAGCATTTTCGCCTTCAAACTCTTGATAAATCTGTTCTGGGTAGAGCATATCCCATGCGCGTGCTTCCAGCGATTTTTTAGCGCCCATAATATCGGAGACTTTAATAGCAGTCTGATATTGGGATGGCAGAGGCAACTTTATCTGGTGCAGTTCGCGACGGGGGAAGCCTTTTACGCCATTACGGGTATTACGGAACAGAATACGGCTGGTGCCATGACGATCCATCAGCATGGAAATCAGTTCACGGCGTGCGGTTTCACTTTCATCACTATTACTATTGGCGGCTTTCAGCAGAGGCTCAATATCCTGTTCACTAATCAACTCACCCATTAGGTTTAACTGATTATTATTGAGTTGTTCACCGGATAACAGCAGTGTGACAGCATCGGCAACTGGACGGTATTTTTGTTGTTCGTCAATAAAAGCTTGATAATCGTGGAAACGGTTGGGATCAAGTAAGCGTAGACGGGCAAAATGGCTCTCCTGCCCTAGCTGTTCTGGTGTTGCGGTCAATAGCAATACGCCGGGGATCTGTTCAGCTAACTGTTCGACAACCTGATATTCACGGCTAGGAGCATCCTCGCTCCAGGCCAGATGATGAGCTTCATCCACTATCAGCAGATCCCAGTGGGCTTCAAGCATATGCTCAAAACGCTGTTTGTTGCGGCGGACAAAATCCAGTGAACAGAGTACCAATTGTTCTGTTTCAAATGGATTATCACTGTCGTGTCGTGCTTCGGTATAGCGACTATCGTCAAACAGGGCAAAGCGCAGATTAAAACGGCGTAGCATTTCTACCAGCCATTGATGTTGAAGGCTATCTGGCACAATCACCAGAACACGCTCAGCACGACCGGCCAGCAATTGTTGGTGGATGATCATCCCGGCTTCGATAGTTTTACCCAAACCGACTTCATCGGCCAACAGAACCCTTGGCGCGTAGCGTTTGCCGACTTCATTAGCGATATGAAGTTGATGAGGGATCAGGCTGGCGCGGATACCCCGCAAACCACTTTCAGCCAGTTTAAATTGTTCGCTTTGATATTTACGGGCACGAAAACGCAAGGCAAAGCGGTCCATACGGTCAATTTGACCAGCGAACAGGCGATCCTGTGGTTTGTTAAAGGTAAGTTTACTGTCAAGGAACACTTCGCGCAGACTGATATTTTCTTCCAGAGTATCAAGTCGTGTGCCTGTATAAATCAGCAGGCCATTTTCTAGTTGGACTTCATCCACTTTGAGTTGCCAGCCTTCGTGGCTGGTGACAACATCCCCCGAGTTAAACATAACACGGGTAATAGGAGAATCATTGCGTGCATAAAGGCGGTTTTCGCCGCTGGCAGGAAAGAGCAAAGTGACCATTCGTGCGTCCAGTGCAACAACGGTTCCTAATCCAAGTTCGCTTTCTGTATCGCTGATCCAGCGTTGACCGAGGGTAAATGGCATAAATTTTAACTCAGTTTCTGTTAGATAATGTTATTCATAGGTGGAGGACGACAGCTTGTATTTGGTCTAACGGAGACAATGGGCAGACAGCAAAACACCCCCGTTAATCCCCTTATCTCTCGTCAAAGGGGCGATATGTTAATGGAAGCAAAGCCGGTCGTCACCTGCAAAAAATAGTAATCAGCCAAATAATAATTAGCCAAAAGGCATTACCATCTGTCCGGTGAGTAAAGTTATAAAATCATCCTGTAAAAACGGCAGGATAGCATCAGCGATAGGCTGAAGTTGCTTATTGATATAGTGATCATAGTCTGGTGATGAATGCAGATTTTCCAGTGGTTCCGGCCCGGATTGTGTCATGACATAGCTTATCCAACCCCCATTTTGGTACTGCAAGGGCCGGTTATGTTGCAGATTGTATTCATCTGCCAGCCTTGCTGCCCTCACATGGGGTGGTACATTGCGCTGATAGTCAGACAACTTCCGGCCCAACCTTTTACGGTAGATTAGTTTATCATCAAATTTTCCTTTTAGGGTACTGGTAACATAACCACGGATAAACTCTTGATAAGGCTGTTCATGAAAAATCAGTGAATACAGTTGCTTCTGGAAATTTTGCGCCAGAGGTGTCCAGTCAGTGCGTACTGTCTCCAGACCTTTATAGACCATGCGGTCACCACTCAGACCGGCATAACGCTTTTTACTGCCTTGTTCAGCCCCACGGATGGTTGGCATCAGAAAACGGCGATAGTGAGTTTCAAATTCCAACTCAAGGGTGCTTTTAAGCCCAAAATGTTCTTGCAGGTGTTTTTGCCACCATTGGTTAACGAATCGCGCAAGTTCTTTGCCGATACTGAGAGCCAGTTCTTCTTCATGCGCCTGTTTCAGCCATATAAAGATAGAATCTGTATCACCGTAGATAACTTGATAGTTTTGAGATTCAATCAGCTTTCTGGTCTGGAGCATAATTTCGTGGCCGCGCATAGTAATGGAAGACGTCAGGCGCGGGTCGAAGAAACGACAGCCCTCCGCCCCCAGAACACCGTAGAAAGCGTTCATGATGATCTTCAATGCTTGTGACAATGGGGCGTTATGCTGTTTTTTTGCTGCGTCACGTTCATGCCAGATTTGCGTCACGATATCAGGCAGACAGTGCTGAGTACGGGAAAAGAAGGCATTGCGAAAACCGGGAACCGCATGCTCGCTGTCCGGCTGTGCCAGACCTTCCACCATACCGACAGGATCGATAAGAAAAGTGCGGATAATCGAGGGATACAGACTTTTATAATCCAGCACTAGCACTGAATCATACAAGCCGGGGCGAGAATCCATCACGAAACCACCGGGGCTGTTATCTTCAGGCTTCCCGCCTGGATTTGGGGCGACATAACCGATGCGGTGCATTTTTGGCATGTAAAGATGGGTGAAAGCGGTGACTGAACCGCCGCTGCGATCTACGGCGAGACCGGTAACTGTTGCCCTTTCCAACAGGAACTTCATTAAGTGGGTTTTATCGAAAATCTGGTTTACCAGAATACAGTCTTGCAGATTATATTGTGCCAGTGCGGGCTTATCTTGCTGGAAACGGCGGTCAATCTCATCCATACGCTGATAGGGTGTATCAATGGCTTTGCCTTCGCCCAATAGCTCTTGCGAGACATATTCCAGACTGAAAGAAGGAAAATTCCAGGTAGCGGTTTTCAGTGCTTCAATACCATCAATAATCAACCGACCGGCCGTAGAAGCGAAAAAGTGCCCCGGTTTAAAGCCGTGCTCCCGCCACTCCAGTAACCCTCCAGCCCGTCCAAATTTCAGTGGAACACCATAGCGTTCAGCATGTTTTTGTAAAATCCGTAGATCGAACTGAATCAGGTTCCAGCCAATAATGGCGTCAGGGTCATATTTTTCCAGCCACTCGTTGAGTCTTTCCAGCATTTGCGGACGACTTGCTACATATTCCAAATCAAAATTTACCGGGTGCTCATTACTGTCAGCAGGGCCAAGCATAAATACTTTTTGCTGATCACATCCTGCTAATCCAATGGAATAGAGTTCTCCATGCCTGCTGGTTTCAATATCCAGGGATACCCATTTCAATGTTGGGCGATAAGCCGGGTTAGGCTTCATCTGATAGCTACCATTAGGTGCCTGACTGAACCAGATGGGAGCCGTGATAAAACGTTCCATCATAAACCTGTCTGGTGGACGGATATCTGCTTCATAAACCTGAATTTCCTGTTGCTGTAGCACTTTCTCAATCCGTTGTAATTGGCGATATTGCTGGCAATAAAGCGCGGCGACAGGCTGGCGATTGAAATCTTTCAATGACAGTGGGCGGAGATGGTAGTTGCGCTCTTGAGCCAGAATTTTTTCTACCTGCGGCATATTAGCTTGCAAGATAAAAGCAACAGCTTGTTGGTGAAGAATTTTTATATGACGTGGCCCCTGATCTGTCACCAGCCAGTATTCCACCTCAATACCCGAGGGAGTATCCCGCCAATGGCGTGTCAGTATAAAACCTTGTTCAGCATGATTCTGTTGCATATAGAGGCAGGCGCTTATATTTGTTGAAAATAACTACAATTATAGCATTGAATCATGGTTATTTATACAGTTGCCTAATCTCACTATATTGTGATGTGGTGCATAAATGATAATCGAAACATTGCCGAAACTATCTCTTTATTGCAAAGAATGGAAAATAAAATAACTTTAAGTGAGATAGGCAGGTATTATTGAATATATCTATAAGAATATAGTCGTATAAAACGTATTGCATTCGTTATTAGTATTGCTATTTTAATATTATCTAGCTTTATTCTTAAGTGTATTTATATAATTAAATACTACCAATAATTAAAGTTACAGTAATGATGGATAATAACGTAGTCCATGTGATAATAGATGTCATTGCCTCATAATCACCACCCATTTGCCTAGCTAATATATAAGCATTGCCGACACAAGGTACGGCGGAATATAGAATAGCAATGTTCGCAGGCACGCCTGACGAACCTAAATATTTAATACTCTAAATAACTATTTATTTAAATTGTTAAAAATCATGGTTATTAAAATGTGGTTATTATTAGTAGAAAAAATTGTTTGAGAATATTTAGATTTTATCTGACGAGTAACCCATCCGGTAACGTTCGAGAGAGCGGCTGGTTTTATGGGTAGGAATAAAGCGTTCCATCTTACAAAAATTCGCCAGAGATGAGTTATGGATGATAATCTACTATGGATAATTGCTATTGAGATAGGTTTTTATATTTCATAACTTAACCAGAGCTATTTTTCTTATCTTATCTAGCAATAAAGCATAAATCTAGCGTAGTAAGTATAGAACCAATAAAGAACAAAGACAGCGGAAAAAACGAAGTAAATCACAGATCTGACTTTATTTTTTTTAAATAAAACGAATGATTTGTAGAAACATGCAATATAAAAAGGGATAAGCGGAGTTAAAATAAATAAAGGAGTTATTATATCAATGCCGCCTTCTTTATATTGCCAAAGTTCACAATCAACATAACCAAAATCAAAATAAGGCTCCTTAATATTAAAGGCAAATCCGTTAATAATAACGAAAGATAAGAATGACAATACTACGAATGTTATAATATCTGTAAATTTCATTTTCATTTTCATTTTTATCTATTTAATAAATTATCTAGATGATCTAGTCGATTATATACAGCTTCTCCGTATGAGACCCATTCATCTTCAGCTAATGTCCTCTGCCCTTTTGATTTGTAAATTGCTTTAATAAAATCGTCTTTTTTTCTTGTTATTCCTCGATTATATCTAGAACCCACCATAATATACTGTTCTTTTGTTAAGTTGCTAGTATCTGCATTAGGATAATCATAGAGAATTAAATCCTTTAAATGTCGAGCGACCATTTTAATATTAAATTCATCAAGTTGTAGGCAAGTTGCAATTTCTAATTGATCCCTAGTGGTTAATGTGTTTGAATCAAACCCCATCATATCAGCTACATGTCTTATCTGCATTGCAACTATACCAGTAGAGGTTTCATTTGAACCTTTATGGCGAGTTTTATTAATATTAAAAGCCTGCTCGTTCCATTGCCTCATTGCAATAGTATTTAATTTCCACATATCCGGTTTACCGCCTGCTTCTATTCTAGCAACAGAAGCCAAAAGATTCGGTGGTATTTGTTCTAAATGAGAATATTTTAAAATAAGTTGCTGATTATATTTAACGTATGCATCTTTATAACTGTCTATATATCTATTTTTGTTTCTTAGAAGATGTTTATCGACTTGCCACATAACAAGATCAAGTTCATCCCATCGCCTAAAAGATGGCCTGGAACTTGGGTTATATGTACAAAAATTATTACTTAATACCCTGTCACGCAATTTATTCATTCTTAATAAACCTCATCATCTCTGATGCTATAAGCAGAAGTACCAGCAATGTGATGACTCCACGTTATATTTTGATAAATGACAGAGATACTCTCTTCTGGCTGATTTTCTGCATGAGTTAAAGCGTGGGGGTAATGAGTATTAAAAGCATTTATTTTTGCTTTTGTTAATTCTATTGAATAAAACTTTTCTTGAGCGCCTTCTGATGAAGTTCTATAAAAATCTAACAGGATATGAAGTTCTTCGTTGTTTGAAATAGCTAGTCCAAGTAAAGGAGAGGATTTATCGATGGGTTTTATGATATTAAAAGGATGATGGCTTACGTGCTGTACTCGCGTTAAAGAATGGGTAGCGGAGTAAACTAGTATTTGATCCCGGTGGTTCTCTTGATATTTATTACCAATAGAATCAAAAGTAGAACAGCCTGCTGAAATTAACCCTTGGTTCTTTCCTTTTATGGTCGCATAAATCAAATTAGACATTATTAAATCCTTTATGAAAAATTAAAACATAAAAGACACTTATAACAAAAAAGATTTATATTGCCCAGTTTTATTTTTAAAATATAGACTTTGGTCACAGAAGGAAATAATCGAAATACTAAGCTATATCCTGTTCCCGTTTATTCTGATAGCGATGACATTAATAACGTCTAAATAGAAGCGACCTTCCTCCCCAAAATAGCAGCTTCAGGAACAGTGCCGGCAACCAGTGTATTTGTTAAGCCGTCATAATGGATATTGCCATCAACGATTAATAAAGCGCGATCAGCTATACGAGCGGCATCATCCAGATTATGGGAAACCATCAGTAATGTAAGCTGGCGTTCGTGGCAAACTTGTTCCAGTAATATCAGCATTTCATTACGCAGTGCCGGATCTAGGGCAGAAAATGGCTCGTCAAGTAATAAAATTGGCTGTTGGCGTACTAGACAACGGGCTAATGCTGCCCGCTGCCGTTGTCCACCAGAAAGTTGAGCTGGCAGACGGGTCAGGCAATTTTCCAACGAAACTTGAGAGACTATTTGCTGTAATATCTGTTTCTGCGTGCTATTAAGGCGTAATCCGGGATGTAAGCCTAGCCCAATATTCTGCTCAATTGTCAAATGAGAGAAGAGATTATTTTCTTGAAACAACATGGAGACCGGGCGTTGAGCAGGTGACGTACTGGTATGATTTTCCCCGTTCAGCCATAGGAAACCTCTTTCTGCTGTTTGAAAGCCGGCGATTAGGTTTAGGAGTGTACTTTTACCTGCCCCACTAGGGCCTAGGATTGCGATACGTTCTCCGGCCTGAATTTGCAAGTCAAAGCGCATCACCAGATGCTCATAGCGATAAGTCAGATTTTCAAGTTTGAGCATTACGTGGTCTCGGTAAGCGTTCAAGTAAACTAAACAGCATAAAACATAACAATAACAGCAATAAAGCAGTGATAGCGCCATCCTGACTACGATAAGCTCCGATTTGCTGGTAGAGATAGAAGGGCAGGGTACGGAAATCTTCATTGCCAAATAACGCGACAACGCCAAAATCTCCAATAGAAAGAACACAAGCAAAGGCCAGCGCTTGTGCCAGCGGAACTTTCAGTGCTTTTAGCTCAATCCAACGCAGTCGGTTAATACCTTGAATATTCAGGGAGCGACACAGTGGATTATAGCGGGCCGCCAGATCTTTCATTGGATTATCCAGAACTTTCAGTGCATAGGGAATGGCCATCAGTGCGTTGGTTAAAATCACCAGACCATAGGGTGAACGGGGCAGTCCGACGGTATCATTGAGCAACAGAAAGAATCCTGTTGCCAATACAATGCCTGGCATAGAAAGGATTAACAAACCGCTCATTTCCATTGCTTGTCCCCAGTGGGGGGAATGACGCAGGTACAGCTCACGGCTGCTCCATAGCAGCATCATAGTGAATAAAACACATAATAACCCTGCGCCTAAAGCAATCACCGTTGAGGTGATAAATGCTTGCCACAATGCAGGTTGGCGTAATACGTTAAGCAACCCGCTGTTAAGGCCATCCACGACAACAGCCAATAATGGCGGCACGAGTAGTAATAATGCTGCGGTAATTAACAGACTGTCGCAGATTTTTCTCAACAAAGTATCCTGTGGATTACGCCATTGTTGTTGGTTGCTGTAGCCGACAGATAGAGCACTGTTAAGCTTCTGGCTGAGGAGCACAAGGCCAAGGCAGCAGGTAATCTGAATCAACGCCAGTAACGCGGCACGGTTGAGATCGTAGTCATAGCTTAACGCCTGATAGATTGCCAGTTCGATAGTGGTTGCAGCAGGCCCGCCACCTAACGCCAGCACGGTAGCAAAACTGGCGAAACAGAGCATAAAAATCAGTGCGCCAGTTGGTAGGATTTGGCGGCGTAGGTAAGGCCATTCAACAAAACGAAAATGTTGCCATTCATTCATACCTAGCTGCGCCGCTAATTGCCGTTGTTCCACCGCGATGTTTTCCAGAGATTGCAGTAACAGCCGTGTTGCTAGTGGCATATTAAAGAAGATATGTGCCAGCAAAATTCCTGGTAAACCATAAGGAGTGAAATGGTAATTGATGCCGATCCATTCGCAGAACTGAGCCAGCCAGCCGACTCTGCCATAGACCGTCAGAATGCCGAATAGCGCGACTAATACAGGCAAAACCAGCGTCATGGCACATAGGCGGAGAAATAGAGTTCGGCCTGGAAAATGACGACGATAGAGTGCTCTGGAAAGAACAATCGCCGGGATAACAGAAAACAGCGCCGATAAAAAAGCCTGCCAGAATGTAAAACCCACTACATGCCACAGATAGCTATCTCCTGCCAGTAAAGACCAATTACGTTCAGGCGCATTAAACCAAAGCGCACCGAACGCTAGTAAGGCGACCAACAATAAAAGACCGGAGGCAATGGCCCCCGGTAACAGCCATCGGGCAATCATCGGCTGACAGCGTTTTGCCATGCACGAATCCATTGGTTACGGTATTTTGCGACTTCTTCTGCGGGATATTGCAGCGATTTTTCAGGTATTGAAAGCTGTGAATACACTTCTGGAAGTGGGATATCAATGGCCGGATACATCCAGTTAGTGGTTGGAATTTCCTGTTGGAAAGCTGGTGTCAGCATAAACTGCATAAATTTTTGGGCAAGCTCCGGCTGCTTGCTGGAGGCCAGTTGTGCAGCCACTTCGACTTGCAGGTAATGACCTTCATTGAAGGTAGCGGCAGCATAATCGTTTTTCTTCTCAGATAAGAGGTGGTAGCCCGGTGAAGAGGTATAGCTCAATACCATATCACCCTCTCCTTTCAGGAACAGACCATAAGCTTCACTCCAGCCTTTGGTAACAGTTAGTGTTTTCTTTGCCAGTTTTTGCCAGGCTTGTGGGACATCATCACCATAAATCTTCTGCATCCATAACAGCAAACCTTGCCCTGGCGTGCTGGTACGAGGATCTTGATAGATCACTTTCCAGTTATTGTGGCTATTGATTAGCTCATCCATACTTTTTGGCGGGTTTGGTAAAGTCTTTTTGTTATAAATGAAGGCAAAATAGCCATAGTCATAAGGAATGAATATCGGGTTATGCCATGACACCGGCAGTGCCAGCTTGCTGATATCCACTTGACTTTCAGTGAACAGCCCCGTTTGTTGCGCCGCTTGAATTAAGTTGTTATCTAACCCAAGAACAATATCAGCAGTAGTACGCTTTCCTTCCATTCTTAGGCGATTGAGCAAAGAAACACCATCTTCCAGAGCGACCAGTTTCAGTTCACAGTCACATTCAGCTTCGAAGGCTTTTTTAATTGTGGGCCCGGGTCCCCATTCTGCGGCAAAAGAATCATAGGTATAGATTGTTAATACCGGCTTGGCTTGTAAAACCGGACTTAATAGCAACGTAGAGGCTGATAGGGCCGTCAGTGCGATTAATTTGGAAAATAACGTCTTAAACACTTTACTCTCCTTACATTAAGAGGATTGGCAAAGGATTTGAGGAGGCGCTAAACGGCAAGATGATGTCTGTGAAATAGTTAGCAGCTCAAATCCCTACGCCGGTATTAGCCGGATCAGGTTCGGCGGGTTTACTCTCAGCAAGGCTGTTTTAAACAGCCAGCACCCCGTTGAGATGGCGCTATTGTAGAGATTTAGCTGGCGACTGCAAAGTCCAATGATAGAGGTTTACCACTTGAGGGTAGTGTGAAACAATTAGTCATCTTTCAAATTTAGTTTATCGAGGTAGTCTGGTGATCGATGATGATGGCTACCGCCCGAATGTAGGAATTGTAATTTGTAATCGGCAAGGTCAGGTTTTGTGGGCTCGGCGTTATGGGCAGCATTCCTGGCAATTTCCTCAAGGGGGCATTAATCCGGGGGAATCACCAGAACAGGCTATGTACCGGGAACTGTATGAAGAAGTGGGTTTAGGTCGGAAAGATGTACGCGTTTTGGCCTCTACTCGTAATTGGTTACGTTACAAATTACCCAAGCGTTTGGTGCGTTGGGATACTCGACCTGTCTGTATCGGTCAAAAACAGCGGTGGTTTTTATTACAACTGCTCTGTAATGAAGAAGACATTAATGTGCAACACAGTAATACCCCGGAGTTCGATGGTTGGCGTTGGGTCAGCTATTGGTATCCTGTTCGGCAGGTTGTCTCTTTTAAGCGTGATGTTTATCGGCGCGTGATGAAAGAGTTTTCTTCGGTTGTCATGCCAATACAGGAAAGCTCATCTCTGCCACGTTCTTCGTATTCTTATCGTCGCAAAAGAAGTTAGGTGAGTTCTATGCTCATGCGCTTACGGGAAATTGTTGAAAAAGTTGCTATGGCAACCAATCTGGCCGAAGCGCTTGAGCTATTGGTGAACGAGACCTGTCTGGCGATGAACACGGATGTCTGTTCTATCTATCTTGCTGATCATCAACGGCGGTGTTATTACCTGATGGCAACCCGAGGGTTGAGAAAACCCCGGGGAAGAGCTGTCAGTTTGGCTTTTGGTGAGGGAGTCGTTGGACAAGTTGGTCAATTGTCTGAACTGATTAATCTGGCTGATGTCCGCAGCCATCCAAGTTTCAAATATTTGCCTCAAGTTAAAGAGGATAGCTTTCGCGCTTTTTTGGGCGTTCCGGTGGTCTATCGCCGCCAGTTGCAAGGTGTTTTAGTCGTTCAGCAGCAGGAACAACGCTTGTTTAATGAAACCGAAGAGTCCTTTATGGTGACGCTGGCGACACAACTGGCGGTGATCCTTGCTCAAGCTCAGACTAAGGGGTTGTTTGGTCAGTATCGGCAAACCAGAATTAAAGCGCTGGCAATTTCCAATGGCATCGTGATGGCTCAGGGATGGCAAGATTGTTCCCAACCCTCACTTGACCAAATTTTTGAAGCTTCAACCCTTGATCATGCAGCGGAACGTTCTCGTTTGATTCAGGCGCTTGAAGATGCAACGGCAGAATGTCGTCGGCTCAGTAAACGTTTTACCGCGGGTTCTCAAAAAGAGAGTGCCGCAATTTTTGATCTTTATTCCTACCTTTTGAATGATCCTCAGTTGAAACAAGATCTGTTCTCCTGTGTTGAACAGGGGTCTGTGGCGCAATGGGCTGTTAAACAAGTTATTGAGACATACGCAGAACAATTTGCCAGCTTGCAGGATGCTTATATGCGGGAAAGAGCATCGGATCTACGGGCACTTGGGCAGCGATTATTATTTCATCTTGATGATTCGCTGACTGCCAGCCATCAATGGCCTGAATGGTTTATTCTGGTTGCAGATGAACTGAGTGCTAACCTATTGGCAGAAGTACCGCAAGAAAGATTAGCAGGAGTTATTGTTCGTGATGGCGCTACTCATTCACACTCGGCCATATTGGTACGTGCAATGGGTATCCCGGCCATTATGGGGGCAGATATCCAGCCGGAACTCCTGCACAATCGTATGCTGATTCTTGATGGTTTCCGTGGGGAAGTTTTCATTGAACCTGAACCACTGATTTCGCAGGAATATAAACAGATTATCGAAGAAGAAAAAGCGCTTAGTAAACTGGCCGAGGGAGATGTTGATCAGGAAGCGCGGCTCAAAAGTGGTGAACGCATTTTGGTTCAGCTTAATGCAGGTTTGAGCCTGAAATATGAGTTACAAATCAGTAACAGTATTGATGGTGTTGGACTCTATCGCACTGAAATACCCTTTATGCTGCACAGCGGTTTCCCGTCAGAAGATGAACAAAAAGCGCGTTATCAGGAGATGTTGCAATTATTTCCCGATAAACCGGTGGTATTACGTACACTTGATATCGGTGCCGATAAACAGTTGCCTTATATGCCGATTAGCGAAGAGAACCCATGTTTGGGATGGCGTGGTATTCGGGTGACACTGGATCAACCGGAGATTTTTCTTATTCAGCTTAGAGCAATGCTCAGAGCTAACGTTGATACGGGTAATCTGAAAATCCTGCTACCTATGGTAACGAGTGTAGAAGAAATTGATGAAGCTAAACGGTTGTTAGACAGAGCGAAAGAAGAAGTCGAGCAAATGTTGGTGCGTCAAATACCTATGCCTCAATTCGGTGTAATGATTGAGGTTCCTTCGATGATTTTCCTATTGCCACAACTCAAAAAGAGAGTCGATTTTGTGTCTATTGGCACCAATGACCTAACACAATATCTATTGGCAGTGGATCGGAATAATACTCACGTCGCTTCTCTTTATGATTGCTTGCATCCGGCGGTAATTCGGGCATTAAAACTGGTATTTGAAAATAGCCAACGAGCAGGTCTTACCGTCAGTATTTGTGGTGAAATGGCAGGAACCCCGATGGGGGCGTTATTATTGATTGGTCTTGGCTATCGTAGTCTGAGTATGAGTGGTTGTAGTGTGCCAAGGATTAAGTATTTATTGCGCCATCTAGAGATGGCTCAGGTTGAAAAATTAATGGCCGAAATACTACAAGCTGAAACCAGCCTAAGAGTGAAGGAGCTGTCAGCAACGTTTATGGAGCAGCATGGGGTTGGCGGTTTGGTCAGAGGTGGCATTTAATCCGTTTAACGGCCTGTGCTATGATTCTCAATCAATTGCCTTAGGGCATTAACGCTAAATATTAAGTGGGGAAAGATGAGTAACAGCTACCTGGCATTTCCTAATATTGACCCGGTTATTTTTTCAATAGGTCCAATAGCCCTCCATTGGTATGGTTTCATGTATCTGGTTGGGTTTGTATTCGCCATGTGGCTAGCGACACGCAGGGCAGCGAAACCCAATAGTGGTTGGACAAAAAACGAAGTAGAGAACTTGCTTTATGCAGGTTTTGCTGGCGTATTTGTTGGTGGCCGTCTGGGCTACGTCCTGTTTTATAATTTCCCTGCCTTTCTCGACAACCCGCTTTATTTATTTAAAGTTTGGGACGGTGGAATGTCTTTCCACGGTGGTTTGGTGGGGGTTATCTGCGCAATGTGGTTGTTTGGTCGCAGAACGAAACGCCATTTCTTACAAGTGGCTGACTTCATTGCACCGTTAGTCCCTTTTGGCTTAGGCATGGGGAGAATCGGTAATTTTATTAACGGCGAGTTGTGGGGACGTGTCACATTGGATACGCCGTGGGCAATGCTGTTCCCAAGCTCCCGCAGTGAAGATATTGCACTGGCTGCAACGGAGCCTTCATTGCTATCGGTACTTGAGCAATATGGTGTTCTGCCACGTCACCCTTCGCAGCTTTATGAAATGGCGTTGGAAGGGATCGTTCTGTTCATTATTTTAAATTTATATATCCGTAAACCTCGGCCGATGGGCAGTGTTTCTGGTTTATTCTTAATTGGTTACGGTATTTTCCGGGTAATAGTCGAGTTTTTCCGTCAACCGGATGCACAATTGGGTTTATTCGACGGGATCAGCATGGGGCAAATTCTTTCTATCCCAATGATCCTGGCGGGAATTTTAATGGTGATATGGGCATACAAACACCAAGGTAATAAGGTACAAGAGGTAAAATGAAACAGTATCTGGATTTAATGACAAGAGTGCTTGCAGGGGGCACTCCGAAGGCAGACCGTACCGGGACGGGGACTCTCTCCATTTTCGGGCATCAGATGCGTTTCAATTTGCAGGATGGCTTTCCGCTAGTTACAACTAAACGTTGCCATATCCGTTCAATTATTCATGAGCTTCTTTGGTTTCTGAATGGTGATACCAATATTAAATACCTGCATGAAAATGGGGTGACTATTTGGGATGAATGGGCGGATGAAAATGGTGATTTGGGGCCTGTGTATGGTAAGCAATGGCGTGCATGGGGTACCGCAGATGGCCGCCAGATTGATCAATTGAAAACCGTACTGGAACAGCTTAAAAGCGATCCAGATTCACGTAGGATCATTGTTTCGGCTTGGAACGTTGGTGAGCTGGATAAAATGGCATTAGCGCCATGCCACGCTTTCTTCCAGTTTTATGTTGCGGATGGCAAACTTTCCTGTCAGCTTTACCAGCGCTCCTGTGACGTATTCCTTGGCTTACCGTTCAATATTGCGAGCTATGCATTGCTGGTTCATATGATGGCGCAACAGTGTGATTTGGAAGTAGGTGATTTTGTCTGGACCGGTGGCGACACCCATCTTTATAGCAACCATATGGAACAGACAAAATTACAACTCAGCCGTGAACCGCGTTCACTACCAAAACTGGTGATAAAGCGTAAACCGGCATCAATTTTTGATTATAAATTTGATGACTTTGAAATAATTGATTATGACCCGCATCCAGGAATAAAGGCACCGGTTGCTATTTAGTTGTTTGGTTATTAGAAATAATCTGGAGGGAGATTATTGAGTGTAAATTGTCTCCCTTTTTTTCAGAAAATATTATTTCTTAGAAGAAAGTCAGAGATCTGCTTGGTAATTCAGAGTATTTGGGGTGTAGGATATTTATTGTGAAAAATGGGATATCTAAATTGGAAGGTGGGAAAGATCAAGCCGATATAAACGCAGAACAACAGGCGATAGCGTTGCTTAAAATCGCTATGCTGTCTAAGAAAGACATTATAGAAGGTAGAAAAATGGTTCCCGAAGAAGCACTTCGTAGGCGCAGGGAACATCGGGCTTGATATATACCCGTTATCTTTCAAGTTGCCTATTTGTTGGCTGTACTCACTCACCCGGTCACATAATTCTCTATGTTCCCGGGGATTCGCTCCCTTGCCGTCGTGATTCATCTTTAAATTCATAGGGTATAGTAAAAAACTCTCTATGGCGTATTAGTCTTAGAGTCGGATAGGTCGGTATTAAACCCAGCCTAAGACAGCAATATGAAAGATCTTAAAAAATCTTTTTTACTCTATCAATTGTAGAAATATATAAAGTTAATCGATAAAAACTGTACTAGAAACTTTGAAACGTGTACTCAAGGCTTTTATATGAGTTACCGTTAGTGACTTTGTTCCACTCAGAATTTGTGATACCAGAAGAGCTTCCCCGATTTCATTTTTGAGGTCGGCTTGTGTAAGGCCGTATTGATCCATCAGAACTCGTAGGACTGCAACCCCCGTAGGGATATTTTCAATAGCTTGGTTAAATTCTGCAAATTCAGGGGCGGTATCTTCATAGCGTTCAATTGTTGTAGTTAGAATATCAATTAACCCTTTGTTATTGTCATAGTCTTTGAAAAGCTCATCAATCAAATCCAGCGCTTCTTTGTACTGTTCTGAGGTATCGATGTAGGTCAGCCAAGGGATCTCTGAAAACAGAGCGCGAGCCCGTTCCTGAACGACTGAAAAATTGATCATTCTCTGTTTCTCCGGTAGTCATTGGTTAGCTTGTCGTATTCTGCGTGAGATACGATATGTTTAATATAATGGTGCTCCATTGAAAACTCGATAAAGGCCAGTAACCGAACATTATTACCACCAATATCTATATCCGTCATCTTTCAAGTTGCCTCTTTGTTGGCTGTACTTGCTCACCTGGTCACATAGTTATCTATGCTCCCGGGGATTCGCTCCCTTGCCGCCGCGATGCATCTTGAAATCCATAGGGTATATACACCACCATTGATTGCTATACTTAAAATAATCTTCTCAATTAATTACTTTTTGGTCTGATATTATTTATCTTTATAGAATAAATTAATAGTAATAACAACCTCATGTAAATCACTCAATCTTTTCTTTATTATGTTCATGAAGCTTCTTCCTCATGACCATATAACCTTACAATGCATGACAATAATAATAAATAAAAATCGCTATTCTTATTGATTTTTGCGAAGCTCTACGCAATTTAAATGTAATAATGATAAACTATTATTTTTTTATTGACGCATTCTCGCATAAAATTCAATTGTATATTTATTCTGTGTTTAAAATGAATAAAATGTTTTACGAAAGAAAATAAGGATCTATCAATGGTAAATAATATGAATATAATTGGCCATTATAATATTGATAATCAATTAGGTTTTTCTTTATTGGAATTGATGATCGTTATTGTTTTGGTTTCAATATTTTCCTTATGGGGAGTACAGGAATGGGGTTATCACCAGGAAAGAGCAAGGTTACAGGAATCAGCACAGAAAATATTAACATTTATAGCCAGACAACAATCTTTAGCAAATTATCTGAATAAAAGAGTCGTGTTGTGGCTGAAAATCGGAAAGGATTGGTGCATAATGCTCTCTAATCCAGTATTGGCTAATTGTGATTCGGAAAATATTGAAGGGATAAACTCACCCTATCAGGATGTTATTATCAGTTCAGCAACCAAGGATCAGATAGAGTTTCATGGAATAAGAAACACCATGATACCTGCGAGTTTTACTTTGGCGAATTCCGCAGGTGAAATATCTATTATTTTTTCTTCTCGGGGTAGGATGAGATCATGTAGTAGTAATAAGTTTAATCAGATTCCAGCTTGTGATTAATGATGCTTTTTCCACTAAAATAATTGATACTTTATTGGAATAATGAAAAATAAAAACCAATCTGGAATGACATTATTAGAAGTTATTGTGGCAATGGCTATTGGCAGTATTATCTTACTGGCAATTGCTAAAAGCTATCCTATTTTAACCAAACAAATAATGGAGTTATATCAAAGGTATCGTTTAGGCTATTTTATTAAACAAACATTACATATTATAGAAAAAGATATTCGCCGTGCTGGATATTGCCAGCATTATTGTGACGGCAAGCCGATATTAATCAGTAATAAAAGTGATGAGAGTGGTGATTCATGCCTGGTTATTGCATACGATCTTAACATAAATAACCAATGGGAACCGCCAGAACACAGTGAATCGGAATTCTTTGGCTATCGCCTTAGCAATCAGTCAGTAGAGTGGAAAAGGGGGGCGGGTAACTGTCAGGAAAATGGTTGGGAAAGGCTGTTTGATCCAAATGAAATAGTGGTAGATTCCTTTAAAGCTGAAAAATTACCAGCAAAAGATGGTTTGGTTTTTATCAAATTGGTGCTTATTGCACATTGGTTTAAACATCCATCGATAAACTACCAATATCAGTCAGTAATACGTTTGCGCAATATCAGGGGATAAGTACCGTGGCTGAGCATTCTCCGCATGACTGCTTTCAATATCAGCAAGGTAATGTATTGCTAATTTCAGTGCTGATATTGTTGGCAGTGAGCCTGATGATGTTAAAGGCTTTGCATCATCATCTGGATAACGCTTTAATCATGATGGTTGATGAACGCAGATATCTAAAAGCTTTTCAGCAAGCAGAATCTTCATTGACATGGGGAATCGCTCAGTCATGGCCACTTTATAGTAGTAAAACAGAAGATAGTAATGAAACAGAAGAGTGGTATTGCCAGCAACAGCAAGAATTTCATTTGACCAGTTGCTTAAAAAGGCAATCGAGTCATTTTTTTCTACTGAAAGGTATGGCTGATGTGGCATCTGGGCAATCTGTTGAATTATATCAATGGATGAAATTACTTTCTGCTGATGGAAGAGATTCTCTTATCCCGGTAGAAAGTGGTTGGTTGGATTTTTGCCCTGAAGTAGATGTGGGATTTTGTTCATGAAGTCAGATCTTTTTTATGAGCATCAATCAGGTATGAGTTTGCCCGAAGTAATGATTGCTGTTATGGTTTTTTCGGTCTCTCTATTGGGATTAATGCGTTATCATCAGGCGTTATTATTTGGGTTTCAGCAACATTGGCAGCAATCAAAGGCGGATAAATTATCTTATGGGTATCTGGAACAATATGAATTAATTGCAGGGCAAAATCCTTTGCCAGAAATAATATTACCACCGGGATGGCACGCTGAATTTCAGACAACATATCCGTTGTCTGGCTGCTATCAGCTTACAGTTATAGTGACAACACCTTATAATCAGCAAAGTAAAGCAAGCCGATGGATTTGTTCAAATGGGAGTTCTGATGTTCAAAGTTTATCATTCTAATCAACTAGATCTTCTTAAGGAATTGATAGCAATATTGATCGGGGATAATCCACTGACTGATCCATTTGCGCAGGAAGTCATTTTGGTACAAAGCCCAGGTATGTCACAGTGGCTGCAAATCCAATTGGCCGAAAGAATAGGCATATCAGCCAATATTTCATTTCCGCTTCCTGCTACATTCATTTGGGATATGTTTACCAAAGTATTGCCTGATATTCCTAAAGAAAGCGCTTTTAGTAAAGATGCTATGACATGGAAATTGATGGCATTATTGCCTCAATTGTTGCCAGAAGCAGAGTTTATTGCGCTCAGGCATTACCTTGATCAAGATTTTGATAAACGGAAGATTCATCAATTGGCTGGACGGGTTGCTGATCTGTTTGACCAATATCTAGTTTATCGTCCGCAATGGTTGGAAAGTTGGCAGCAAGGTCAGCTTATTGATGGCTTGAGCGATAATCAGTTGTGGCAGAAAAGGTTATGGCTGGAACTGACGGAATATACTCACCAGTTACAACAACCCCAATGGCATCGTGCTAATTTATATCAGCGTTTTATTTCGACATTGGAAAATAGCCCTGAACGGGAAAATAGTCTTGAACGAGAAAATAGCACTAAGCTTTCAGCTTGTTTACCGAAACGAGTATTTATCTGTGGTATTTCTGCCTTACCACCGGTCTATTTACAAGCTTTGCAGGCACTGGCACGGCATATTGATATTCACCTGATGTTTACCAATCCATGTAAATATTATTGGGGAGATATTCAGAATTATGCTTTTCTGGCAAAACTGAGTAGCCGTAAACCACGTCATTATAAGAGCGAACAGGAGCTGGAATACTTTAAAGATCCGGGTAATGCTCAATCACTGTTTAACGATGACGGTGAACAAGATGTAAGTAATCCCTTGTTGGCATCGTGGGGGCGGTTGGGTCGTGATAATCTCTATTTATTGTCGCAACTTGAGCAGAGTTCGGATGTTCACGCTTTTGTTGAATTAGAACAGGATAATCTATTACATCAATTGCAAAGGGATATTCTCTATCTGGAAGATCATGCCCAAATTGGTTCAACAAAAGAAACATTTGAAAACAGTCTGCAAAAAAGAGTACTTGATCCGTTGGATCGCTCTTTATCTTTCCATGTTTGCCATAGCCCTCAACGTGAAGTGGAAGTTTTACAGGACCAGCTATTGCGATTATTGGAAGATAATCCATCTCTGACGCCAAGGGATATTATTGTGATGGTCGCGGATATTGACAGTTATACTCCCTATGTTCAGGCAGTATTTGGTAATGTCTCTGCTGAACGTTATATTCCATTTGCCATTTCTGATCGTAAGGCTCGTCAGGCACATTCGGTTTTACAGGTATTTATTACACTGCTTGATTTACCTCAAAGTCGTTTTACGACGGAACAAGTTTTAGCATTGTTGGAAGTACCCGCGCTGGCGAATAAATTTGACATTCATGAAGATGGTTTGCGTTTATTAAGGCGTTGGGTTGAAGAGTCAGGGGTTCGTTGGGGGCTGGATGACGATAATGTAGAAGAACTCTCTTTGCCGGTAACAGGTCAGCATACATGGCGTTTTGGACTCACTCGAATGTTATTGGGTTACGCAATGGATAGTCGGTCGGGCCCTTGGAAAGAGGTATTGCCTTATGATGAATCCAGTGGTTTAGCCGCAGAGCTTGCCGGCCAATTAGCTGAACTTTTAATGCAATTGAGCTATTGGCGTAGGATTCTTGGCGAGAACCGAACATTAACGGGTTGGTTACCTATCTGCCAGCAGTTACTGGAGACATTTTTTGCATCAGATAGTGAAACTGAATTAGTACTGGCGATGATAGAGCAGCAATGGCAGAAAGTCATAGTCAATGGCTTGAATGCCCGTTATCAAGAAAATGTGCCATTGGTTCTATTACGAGATGAATTGGCACTTCAGTTTGATAATGAAAAAATCAGCCAGCGTTTTCTCGCCGGATCGGTCAATTTTTGCACTCTAATGCCGATGCGTTCTATTCCCTTTAAGGTTGTCTGTTTATTGGGAATGAATGATGGTATCTATCCCCGTTCAATTCCACCGCTTGGATTTGATCTGATGGCGGAAAAAGGTCAGAGGGGAGACAGAAAACGGCGGGATGATGACCGTTATCTATTTCTTGAAGCCTTGATATCTGCTGAACAATTTCTCTATATCAGCTATATTGGCAAGTCCATTCGTGATGATACGGAATGTAATCCTTCCGTATTGGTGAATGAATTACTGGATTATGTTTGCCAAAGTTTTTGTTTACCGGGAAATGAAGAACTGAATGTTGATCAAAGTGCTACTCATGTCAGAGAACATCTGTTGTATCTTCATTCCCGCGTTCCATTTGCGCCGGAAAATTTTATACCGGACAGTTATCAGCAAAGTTATGCCAGGGAGTGGTTACCGGCGGCAACTGAGCAAGGTGCAGCATATGCTGAATTTTGCCAATCTATTGAAACGGCGCAAATTCAAGAAATTACACTTGATAATTTGAGCAGCTTTTACCGCCATCCCGTTCGGTTTTTTTTCCAACGTTGTTTGAAAGTAAATTTCGTTATTGAAGAAACGGAATTACCAGAGGAAGAACCTTTCGTTTTAGATAATCTTCAACGTTATCAGTTTAATCAGCTATTGTTGAGTGCACTCATTGAACAGCAATCTCCTGAATCACTTTTCAATCGGCTTCGGGCTGCTGGCGGGTTGCCTTTTGGTGCTTTTGGTGAGGTTTATTGGTTGAAGCAACAAAAAGAGATGCAGCCTCTGGCGGATAAAATTCGTGAACAACAGATGGAAACTTTATCTGTTGATTTACACCATGATTTAGGCCAAGTGATGCTGACAGGACAAATTAATAAGGTGCAACCGGATGGGTTGCTACGTTGGCGGCCAGCCAGTTTAACAGCTAATGATGGCATGCAATTGTGGATTGAGCATTTGGCTTACTGTCTTGCCGGGGGAGAGGGTGAAAGCCGCAGTTATGGGCGTGATGGCAGCGAATGGTGTTTTGCCTCTGTGTCTTCAGAACAAGCGAAAGATTATTTGAATCAATTGATTGAAGGTTATCAACGAGGAATATCAGCGCCTTTACCACTGTTTTGTAAAAGTGGTTGGGCGTGGCTTTCAACATGTATGAATAAAGAAACAGGTGAGATTGATAGTAGTGATGAAATTCAATCAAAAGCTGAAAGCCAGCTATTGAAGGCATGGCTTGGAGATCAGGGACGCACAGGCGAAGGGAATGATCCTTATACTCAGCGGGCTTTCAGGCAAATCGATGAATCATTTTTAGCAAAACTTAAACAGGAAGCGCTCAATTATTTGTTACCGATGGCGCGAAATCAGAAACATAGGGAGAATATCGGATAATGCATAAACATTTTGTTCGCATGATTACTGTGATATTTCTGTTCTTTTGGGGGACAGTAAGCTATGCGCAAACATCACAATGGCAGCTACTGCAAGAGACAATTTATAAAAGCGAAAATGATCATCGTCAGTATCAGGGAATCAGATTGGCAAACAATATGACGGTCTTGCTGGTATCTGATGAGAAGGCAACCAAATCTCTGGCAGCGGTAGCAATTCCGGTTGGTAGTATGGAAAACCCTGACAGCCAGCTTGGGCTTGCGCATTATCTGGAACATATGGTTCTGATGGGATCTGAACGTTACCCACAGTCAGGTGATTTATCTGAATTTTTGCAAAAGCATGGTGGTAGCTATAATGCCAGCACAGCTTCTTACCGCACGGCTTTTTACCTTGAGGTAGAAAATGAGGCGTTAGCGCAAGCTACAGATCGTCTGGCTGATGCACTAGCTGAGCCGTTACTTAATCCAGTGAATGCAGATCGGGAGCGAAACGCCGTTAATGCAGAGCTGACAATGGCACGTTCTCGTGATGGGATGCGGGTGGCTCAAATACGGGCAGAAACCCTGAACCCTAAACATCCCAATGCCCGTTTTTCTGGGGGTAATTTAGAAACATTGAAAGATAAGCCAGGGAGTAAATTACAGACAGAACTGGTGGATTTCTATCAGCGCTATTATTCGGCCAATTTGATGAAAGGAGTCATTTACGGTAATCAGCCTATCGATAAACTGACTCAAATTGCTGTTGATACTTTTGGTCGGATACCTGACAGAAAAGCGAGCGTGCCGCCGATTACTGTGCCGGCAGTAACGGAAAAAGAGAAAGGGATTATCATCCATTATGTTCCTGCTCAACCGCAAAAGGCATTGCAATTGGAGTTCAGTATTGACAATAACAGTGCTGATTTCCGCAGTAAAACCGATGAATATCTTGGTTATATGATTGGCAATCGTAGCCTGAATACATTATCAGATTGGCTACAAACTCAAGGGTTAGCCGAAAGTATCAGTGCTGGTGCAGAGCCTATGGTTGATCGTAATAAGGGTATCTTTTTTATTTATGTGACGTTGACAGATAAAGGGCTTGCACAACGGGATCAGGTTATTGCGGCTATTTTTGCTTATATTAATTTGTTAAAACAAAAAGGCATTCAGAAAAGTTATTTCGATGAGATCGCAAAGGTTTTGAATCTGTCTTTCCGATATGGCTCCATTGTTCGTGATATGCATTATATCGAATGGTTATCGGATGCTATGCTGCGAGTTCCTGTATCCAATGTACTTAATGCTGGTTATTTGGCTGATAACTATGACCCAGAAGCAATCACCAACCGGCTTGCTGAGTTAACGCCTGAAAATGCAAGAATCTGGTATATCAGCCCAAAAGAACCGCACGATAAACAGGCTTATTTTGTTCAGGCACCTTATCAGGTTGATCGAATCACATCACAGCAACGGATGGAATGGCAGCAGTTAGAGGCGCGGATGAACTTTTCTTTGCCTGTGCCAAATCCTTATATTCCTGACGATTTGAAGCTGATAAAAGTAGATAAGAGTCAAAAACATCCAGAGATGATCCTTGAACAGCAGAATATCCGCCTGTTGTATATGCCGAGCCAATATTTTGCTGATGAGCCTAAGGCCAGTATTACGCTTGATTTACGTAATGTGGACAGTTTGGATAGTGCCCGTGAGCAGGTCACATCTTCTTTGCTTGATTATTTGGCGGATATTTCCCTTGATCAGCTTAGTTATCAAGCTTCTGTTGCTGGAATGAATATTTCTACTAGTTCATCACAGGGACTGCAACTAGGAGTAAGTGGTTACACTCAAAATCTGTCGGCGCTTTTAACCTCTTTAATTAGTAATTACATGGCGTTCACCCCAACGGAGGAGCAACTGGCACAGGCTAAATCTTGGTATCGTGAGCAGATAGAGGTTTCTAATAACGCTAAAGCTTATGACATGGCGATGCAGCCGTTGAAACGCCTTTCTGTGGTGCCTTACACTGAACAATCTACTCGTTTAAAAGCGCTGGAAACTATCACGGTTCAGGATATTGTTACCTATCGTCATGAAATGATAAAAAATGCTGCTTTGCAAATGATGATAATTGGCAACTTGACCGAACAGCAGAGCAAAGTGATTGCTGAATCTGCCCATAACCAACTGGCGAATCAAGGGAATGGCTGGTGGATTGGGGATAAGGTGGTGATTGATAAAAATTACCCGGTTAATTTCCAGCGTGTTGGCAGCAGCACAGACGGTGCTTTAGCCGAGGTTTATATTCCGACGGGTTATAACCGTATAGACGGTTATGTTTATTCCAGTTTGTTAAGCAATATGCTCCAGCCGTGGTTCTATGAGCAGTTAAGAACAGTAGAACAATTAGGGTATGCGGTGTTTGCTTTCAATACCAGTGTGGGGGAGCAGTGGGGATTGGGTTTCCTGCTACAAAGTAATAGTAAACAACCGAAATATTTGAATCAGCGTTATCGAGATTTCTATCAGAACGCTGGTAATAAATTGAAAGCAATGTCTCAAGCTGATTTTGAACAGTACAAGAGTGCGCTGATTAATGAAAAGCAGCAACCGCCACAAACTTTCTATGACGAAGTTTCCCGCTTCTCTGGTGATTTCAGCCGCAATAACTTTAATTTTGATAGCAGAGATAAAATGCTTGAGATCCTAAAGAAAACCACACAGCAGCAATTGATTAATTTCTATCGGAATGCGGTAATCAAACATCGAGGGCTGTCATTGATTTCACAAGTGATTGGTAAATCAGGAAACTTGGATGGGTATGCGAAATTGAAAGGTTGGAAAACCTATCAGAATGTGACTGAATTTCAGAAACGGTTACCTATTGAGGTAAGAGAGCAGTGATCACAGAGATATCTGTTCACAGTCTTAATGTATTAACTCTGCCGCTGAATGGTCAGCGGCTGATCGAAGCATCGGCCGGGACGGGTAAAACCTACACTATCGGTATCTTATATCTGCGTCTTCTGCTTGGGCTGGGGAAAGATGCCGCTTTTTCACGACCTTTGAGTGTAGAAGAGATTCTGGTGGTCACTTTTACTGAGGCAGCAACGAATGAGTTACGTGGACGTATCCGTGAAAATATTCATAAACTTCGCCTTGCTTGTATTCGAAACGAAGTAGAAGATGCAGAGCCAGCCTATCAACAGCTATTGGATGAAATCCCAGATAAAGGGCGGGCGGCTATCTGGTTACTGGCCGCAGAACGGCAAATGGATGAAGCCGCGATTTATACCATTCATGGTTTTTGTCAGAGGATGCTGGTACATAATGCTTTTGAATCTGGGATCTTGTTTGAACAGACATTAATTCAGGATCAACAGCCATTAGAACGGCAGGGGTGTGCTGATTTCTGGCGGCGTCACTGTTATCCATTGCCGTTATCAATGGCACAGGTAATCAGTCAGGAGTGGAGCGGGCCGGAAGCTCTGCTGGCTGAATTACACCCTTATTTACAAGGGGATATGCCACATATTGTTAATGCGCCGGACAGTGATGAAACGTTGTTAAGCCGCCATGAAAAAATTATCCAGTTGATCAGTGATGTTAAATACCAATGGAATGAAGTTGCTGGAGAGTTGCACGATTTAATTGCGGGCTCTGGTGTTGATAAAAGAAGTTACAGTAGTAAGCACTTACCAAATTGGCTGAATAGTGTCACGGATTGGGCTCAGGCACCTACAGAGGATTATCTGTTGCCAAAAGCGTTGGAAAAGTTCCGGCAGTCGGTATTGGCAGAAAAGACAAAAAAAGGCGAGGTACCTGAACATGCACTTTTTGTTGCGATAGATGATTTATATAAGCAACCACTTACCTTATGTGATTTGATCATTTCCAGGGCTATTATTGAGATTCGCCAATCAATCGGTCAGGAAAAATTAACACGTGGTCAAATGGGGTTTGATGATTTACTTACCCGTCTTGATGATGCTCTGAAAGGCCCTGGCAGTGATTTGCTTGCTGAGACCATTCGTCGGCGCTATCCAGTTGCGTTGATCGACGAATTTCAGGATACCGACCCACAACAATACCGAATTTTTCATACCATTTATGGCACTCAGCCTGAAAATGGATTGCTGTTTATTGGTGATCCCAAACAAGCTATTTATGCATTTCGCGGCGCAGATATTTTCACTTATATTCGTGCCCGTTCTCAGGTAAGTGCTCACTATACTTTGGAAACAAATTGGCGCTCTGCTTACTCAATGGTACAGGCAGTAAACAAACTGTTTATGCGTTCAGAAAATCCATTTTTGTTTGAACAGATCCCTTTTATTGAAGTTGCTGCGGCAGAGAAAAACCGGGAACTTTCTTTTAGCTATGATGGTGAAGAACAGGCCGCACTGAATTTCTGGTTACAACCAGGAGAAGGTGTTTCTACCGGAGATTATGAGCAAACGATGTCACGGCTCTGTGCTGCGCAAATTCGAGATTGGTTGCAGGCAGGTAGTGAAGGGCGGGCTTTATTACATAAAAGTGAAGGTTTTCGACCTGTGATGGCTGCTGATATTACGGTTTTGGTACGTAGCAGAAAGGAAGCGACACTGATCCGTAATGCACTTAACCTGTTATCTATTCCTTCCGTATTTCTTTCTAACCGAGAAAGTGTATTTGCTGCCGCGGAAGCCAAGGATATTCTCTGGTTATTACAAGCGGTGTTATCACCGGAAAAAGAACGGGTTTTGAGAAGTGCGTTGGCGAGTGGTTTATTTGGTCTAACTGCCCGGCAGATAGACATGTTGAATCATGATGAAAAGACATGGGATCAGTTAGTTGATGAATTTGATGGTTACTTTCGTCTGTGGCAACGCCGTGGTGTGTTACCTATGTTACGAGCGGTAATCGCCAACCATCATATTGCTGAGAATTTGCTTGCCAGTTATGACGGTGAACGGCGTTTGACGGATGTGATGCATATTGGTGAGTTGTTGCAGGAAATATCGTTGCAACTTGATAGTGAACATGCGGTCACCCGCTGGTTGGCTCAGCAAATCTCTCATCCTGATCCACAATCGGAAAGTCAGCAGATGCGGTTGGAAAGTGATCGTCATTTAGTACAAATTTGTACTATCCATAAATCTAAAGGTCTGGAATATCCGCTGGTATGGTTGCCATTTATCTGTAATTTCAGGGAGCAGAAGCGGGCGATATATCATGATCGTACAAGCTTTAATGCTTGCCTCGATATTTTTCCTGACGACGAAACGATTGAATTGGCGGAACAAGAGCGATTGGCAGAGGATTTGCGTTTACTCTATGTCGCATTGACGCGTTCTGTTTACCATTGCAGTGTCGGTGTGGCTCCGCTGATAAAAGGCAATAAGAAAAAGATCGGGGATACTGATCTGCATCAGTGTGCTCTGGGCTACCTGTTGCAAAAGGGCGTGAAAGGGGATGCTGATTTTCTGGCGACATCGCTTAAAGAATTAAGCGGGGATGGTATCGTTATATCATCAATTAATGAAACAAATGGTCATCCTTGGCAATCGCAAAGTAAAAATGATTTAGTCCTGTCGGCCAGGCAATTTAAACGCAGAGTCCAGGATGACTGGCGTATTACCAGTTATTCTGGTTTACGAAACTCTGTGGTTCATCGTGGCAATGCTTCCGTTTATTTTGCTGGAGAAGAATCTATTGACGTGATTGTTCAATCTATTGCGCCAAAACTTGATGTTGATGCGAGTGGTGAAAAGCAGTTAGCAGAACAACCTGAAATGACGCCACATACATTTCCTCGGGGAGCTTCCGCGGGGACTTTTTTACACGCTATTTTGGAAGAACTTAGTTTTAACCAACGACCTGATGAGCAATGGTTGGCAGAACAACTGCAATCAGCCGGATTTGATGAACGATGGAGTGGGACGTTACAGCAATGGATGACCGACATTTTTACCATTCCATTGAATGATGAAGGAGTGCAACTGGCAAAAATTCCGCTGCATCATCAACAGGATGAAATGCAGTTTTATCTGCCGGTTGAGCAACTTTTGCGATCTCAGGCGTTGGATACACTGATGCGTCGTTATGATCCGATTTCTGCCCGTTGTCCCCAACTGGAATTTCAGCAGGTGAAAGGAATGCTGAAAGGGTTTATTGATTTGGTCTTCTGTTGGCAAGGCAAATTTTACGTGCTGGATTACAAATCAAACTGGTTGGGAGAGGAAAGCCAGTTTTATACTCGACAGGCAATGGAAATAGCCATGATTGAACATCGCTATGACCTGCAATATCAGCTTTATACACTGGCATTGCATCGTTATTTGCGTCACAGGCTGGCTAATTATGATTACCAACAACATTTCGGCGGCGTGATTTACCTGTTTCTGAGGGGAATAGATAAACAACAACCGGGGAATGGTATTTTCAATTGTCGGCCATCGGCTGAATTTGTTGATGCTTTGGATCTGCTTTTCAGTGGTCATGAACAGTCTGAAAAAGAGAAAAATTGATGATTTCGTTATTACAACAGGCAGTAAACCTCAGACTTTTGCGTTCATTGGACTTACAGTTTGCTCATGCATTGATTGAGGATAAAGATCCTATTTTGTTGTTGGTGATGGCGCTGTTGAGCGCTGAAACTGGTGCCGGGCATGTTTGCCTGCCGGTTAATCGGATAACGCCAGAATATTTTTTTGATGGGCGACATCGTGAATTTGCAGAGCAGTTGTGGCGGGTTGCGGGAAAACCAGATGAACAGAGTTTGCTGATAGCGCTGGAGAATTGTGCTGCGGTTAGTGATGGATTTCAACCAACGCCAGTGGTGCTTTCCCATGACCGGCTTTATTTGCAGAGAATGTGGCAAAGTGAATGTCAGGTGGCGGCTTTCTTTTCCGGCAATCAACCAACCGATAATATTCAAGAACAGCAACTGAGAACTGTTTTGGATGAATTATTCATGCTGCCTGAAGAAACAATGGATTGGCAAAAGGTAGCTGCGGCTGTTGCGGTGACGAGCAGAATTTCAGTTATCTCTGGCGGACCGGGAACTGGGAAAACCACCACCGTTGCTAAGTTGTTGGCTGCCTTAATTAAACTTGAACCTGATAAAAAGCGGGTTATCCAACTGGCGGCTCCGACAGGAAAGGCGGCCGCCAGATTGACCGAATCTCTTAATAGTGCGGTCAGAAAACTGCCTCTAACGGAAGAACAGTTTGCATGTATGCCGGATCAGGCACAGACGATTCATCGCTTGCTAGGAGCGCAGCCTGATAGCCAGCGATTGCGCTATGATCGAGATAATCCACTGAGTTTGGATGTGCTGGTGGTGGATGAAGCTTCAATGGTGGATTTACCCATGATGGCTAGGTTGATTGATGCATTGCCGCCGAAAGCGAAAATTGTTCTGCTTGGGGACCGTGATCAATTGGCATCAGTGGAAGCAGGCGCGGTGTTGGGTGATATTTGCCGTTTTGCAGAGCTGGGATACAGCGTAGCGAGGGCGCAACAGCTAAGCAGATTAACGGGATGTCGGTTAGTTGCGGGTGATCAGCAAAATATCCCAGAGGTTCGTGAATGTTTGTGCCTTTTACGCAAAAGTTACCGCTTTAATATGGATTCGGGGATTGGTCAGTTGGCGGCGGCCGTTAATCAGGGAAAGAGTCGACAAGCTCTCTCTATTTTGCAGCAACCGTTGAAGGATATCTGTTTTTACCCATTGTCCGACGATGAAGATTATCAGCGGTTGCTGACAGAAACGGTATCGGGTTATCACGCTTATTTACAACTGGTGGCAGAGCAGGCACCGGCCAAAGCGATTTTAGATGAATTTAACCGTTATCGTTTGTTGTGTGCGCTTAGAGAAGGGCCGTTTGGCGTCAGTGGGCTTAACGAGCGTATAGAACAGCTATTACATCGTCAGGGGCTTATTCGTCGTCCAGTCGGGACTTTCAGCCGTGGTTATGCAGGCCGCCCCATCATGATATCGCGTAATGACAGCACACTGGGTCTGTTTAATGGTGATATCGGTATTATGCTCAGAGACGAAAATCATGAACTGCGAGCTTATTTTCAGTTGCCTGATGGACAAATTAAAGGAATCCAGCCAAGTCGTTTGCCACAACATGAAACTGCATATGTGATGACCGTGCATAAATCACAGGGATCAGAATTTGACCATACAGCTTTGGTATTGCCGACGCAGTTTGTACCGGTTGTCAGCCGTGAACTAGTTTATACAGCGATAACTCGGGCCAGAGAAAAACTAACGCTTTATGCACATGAAGCGGTATTGCGTCAGGCAATCCAGACGCCGACTCAAAGGCGAAGTGGATTAGCAGAGCGGCTTAACTTACAGGTGGATTAACATTTGCTCTGATAGACTGACTTGTGTAAAAAAATTTATATATTAATGATGTTGCCATATCTTCTCTGACATTTTTTTTGATCGTTATTTGTTCGGTTGTTGGATGGGCTTTTAAGCCCGACAATCAGATCATTAATGCCTTTAATGAGAT
>NZ_RCWC01000012.1 GCF_018448935.1 Photorhabdus noenieputensis
CTGGCGTTGGGTCTGTCTGCCAGTCAATGTCGACCGGTTGACCCACCACCAGATTGCCGTGCCCGTCCTTCACCGTCGCCGTGAAGGTATAACTGTCACTGCCGTTGTTGTAGTGCGCCTTGTCTTTATCCGCATCCACCGTCACGCTGGCGACATAATAGCTGGCGCTCAGCTCCTCAAAGCTCACCTTTCGATCAGTCTCGACCCACGACGAGTTACCCGCCGCCTTCGCCGATACCTGCACATCCTTCACCGCTGCCGTGCTGGTTAAGGTCGCCGTCACCTGTCCCTGCGCGTTACTCACCGAGTTGCTCTGTTTCGTCAGTTTTAACCCGGCCACCGCTTTATCTGTCTGCCAGTCAATCTCTATCGGTTTATCCGCCACCGGCCTGCCATGCGCGTCCACCACCGTCGCCGTGAAGGTATAACTGTCAGTGCCGTTGTTGTAACGCACCGGGTCCTTATCCACTGCCACCTTCACGCTGGAGACTCGATAACTGAGACTCAGTTCCTCAAAGCTCACCTTTCGATCAGCCTCAACCCACGACGGGTTCGCTGCCACCTTCGCCGATACCTGCACATTCTTCACCGCCGCCGTACTGGTTAAGGTCGCCGTCACCTGTCCCTGCGCGTTACTCACCGAATTGCTCTGTTTCGTCAGTTTTAACCCGTCAACCGTTGGCTCTGTCTGCCAGTCAATGTCGATCGGTTGATCCGCTACCGGCTTGCCATGCCCATCTACTACCGTCGCCGTGAAGGTATAACTGTCAGTGCCGTTGTTGTAGTGCGCCTTGTCTTTCTCCGCATCCACCGTCACGCTGGCGACATAATAGCTGGCGCTATACTCCGTAAAACTGACTTTCTCGTTCGCATTTTCCGCCGTCTGCTGGGCAGCCGTCTTCGCCGATACCTGCACATCCTTCACCGCCGCCGTGCTGGTTAAGGTCGCGGTCACCTGTCCCTGCGCATTACTCACCGAATGGCTCTGTTTCGTCAGTTTTAACCCGGCTGGCGTTGGGTCTGTCTGCCAGTCAATGTCGACCGGTTGACCCACCACCAGATTGCCGTGCCCGTCCTTCACCGTCGCCGTGAAGGTATAACTGTCACTGCCGTTGTTGTAGTGCGCCTTGTCTTTCTCCGCATCCACCGTCACGCTGGCGACATAATAGCTGGCGCTCAGCTCCTCAAAGCTCACCTTTCGATCAGCCTCGACCCACGACGAATTTGCCGCCGCCTTCGCCGATACCTGCACATCCTTCACCGCCGCCGTGCTGGTTAAGGTCGCGGTCACCTGTCCCTGCGCGTTACTCACCGAATGGCTCTGTTTCGTCAGTTTTAACCCGACCTCCGCTTTATCTGTCTGCCAGTCAATATCGATCGGTTTATCCGCTACCGGCTTGCCATGCGCGTCCACCACCGTCGCCGTGAAGGTATAACTGTCCGCGCCGTTGTTGTAGAGCGGCCCCTCCTTATCCACCGTCACACCAGTGACTCGATAACTGCTGCTGGACTCAGTAAAGCTGGCTTTTTTATCCGTAGTAACACGTTCGCCATTAATACTGACGCTGACTTGTATATCGGATAATGGCGTTGTACTGGTTAATGTTGCCGTCTGTTGCCCATTCTTATCTGTTGCCTCTGAATCAGGCTTTAATTTCAATCCCGGATCTTTCTTATCCGTATCCCAAATCAATTTGGCATTTTCTATCGGCGTTTTTTTGTCAGCGCCAAGCAGAGTAGCTGTGTAGACATATTTCGCCTTTCCATCAGCAATTAAAGGATCGGTTGTGTCAACACTCAAAGAGATATTACGTTGTAATATATGAATTTGTATTTGTACACTCTGCTGATCATCTTTACTTGTACCTATTATAGTATAGTCATTTTTTCCATCAGGCTGATATTCCGGTAACTGAATCGTATAACCATTAGTACTTTCTATATTTATAATTCCGCCACTCTTCTGGAATAATTCAGGTATATCCCAAGTCACATTTTTGAATGGATTATCAGATTGAATTTGTATTGGTTTAACTTCACCACCGTAACCACTAATTTCCATTACAGGGACCAGTAATCTAAGATGTTGCTGTTTTTTCAGATAATTCAAAATAATATTATTATTTCTTTCAACTAAGTCGTAACGACTGCCGGCTAAGCTTCGTAGTGAAGAAACATTTTCTGGTGAAAGTTGTTCTGATAACGGAACACCAAATCGGTAATTCACATTTAACGAAAATATGCCATCACTTTTTCCCTCTTTCCCTAATTTATAGTCAACTCCCGCTGTGATCAGTGGAACCGGGGTATAATTTACCCCAATAGTTGCTGCATATGGATCTTTTTGCCTATTGTTCGTTCCGAATAACGCAACATTACCACCAAAATATTGTTCATATTTTATTTTGGCACCGAGTGACGGCATTGAAGGTAAATACATGTCGGCGATAAGGTCATAACCATTTGCAGGGCGTTCATAATAATTTGTTAAATCACGGGAGTTATGCCAATCACTCAGGCGAAAATATGCGTTAGCAGACATTTTTAAATAGTTAGTCCATAATTCACCACCCAAACTGAATCGGCTATTATTACCAGTTAAATCATTATCGTAAAAAGTGTTCGCCCCATACATCCAATTGTTTATGAATAAACGGGTTCCAATGCCTAAATTCACAGTGTCACGGCTATCTTTATGACGATATCCATATTGACTATAAACAAGCCAGTGATCTTTATCATCATAGAAAGGAACGAGTAAGTCTACAGAACTTTCATCCAAGTGCCCATGATGATCAACATTTAAATTAATTTTAGCTGTACCAAACTGGGATAACCATTTCTGAGTATTATTTGTTATCTGACTATTTAATTTATTGACAATATAATCCTGAGCTAATTTTTTTGGATCTGAATTTAATAACCCTAAGAGTTCAGTGCTACGAGATAAGATTAAAGGAGGGGTATTTTGATTATCATCTTTAGGATTACTTTCATATAACTGGGGTATTTTGGGTTTTTCACCACTATCGTTTTTTCCTATTACACTTCTCTTTGATAAAAAATTACCGCACCGTCTCTGTTCTGATCGCTTTTTCTCTTTATGAGTAATGTTTTCGTGTAATTTTTTACCGGCCTGATTATGCTTCATAGCGGATTCTGGGTAATCCTGACAATTTTCAACACCAATCAAAGATTTTCCTGATTCAGGTAACGCAGTATAACTTTTTAGTGGCATAAACGCGGCAAATAAAAAACAGCCCATCAGCACACGCTTATTTACCCTATAACTTATTACGTTACGAAAAATACGGTTGATGTTCATCAGTAATACCATAAAGTTCCTGCCATTATATTCAGTCATAACTCCTATAGCACATTAAATTATTTTCTATAACTTTGTATAATGAAAATAAATTATCAATTGATAACCATTAGTAATCACTTAACAAAACAAAAATCGTATGAAACTATTTTCTAACACATCATTAAGTATTTATACAACTTTCATTAAAAACATAAGCAGAAAACCCGTTGAAATACTTGTACAACGGGTTTTCTGTCTATTTGTCATTACTGAGTTCGCACTCAGTAATTATGGTTATTATGGTTTTTCCGGCCGTTGAACTCGAACATTAATCACTCGTCCATCGGGGATATCGCATAGTTCACCATCATTATAATAAATAACTTCTCCGTCACCATTAACGCTCTTAACACGTTTATTTTGAGCAAATATCGGCGCATCTTTATTTTGACGATGATAACATTCAATGGTTATATTGCCATTAGATGGATCTACTGATTCACAAACCCAAATCAAATTTAACCCGTTGCTATCTGCCGGGACAATTGTACCGCCGTGAATTCCCCATGCCCCATCTTTAGCAAAGCCGTTGCAGCCGCTGATGCGATATTTCCCTGTCTCTATCCGCTCTACAGCCATGCCTTCCGCTTCACGAGTTAGCTCATAAGTTCCGTCTGGATGAATATTCACTACGGGGCTGGATACTTTGAGATTGCCGTTAGTATCAGCGATGCAATTATCATTAAAAACGGCAATAGGATTACCGTTATATTTCAACTTATCGCCAACTGTCAGCCTGCCATAATTTTTTTCATTGCAAATATCAAAATCCGATGATCCGTCACCTGGAACTCCAATGTAGGCGGTTCTTTTTCCTCCCTCAACAAACTGAAAATATGCGTGTCTACCCGTGTCATATACTATATTAAAAATACCTCCGGCCCCCTTTAAATTTGCCGACCCGGCATCAATCTGCCCCGCCGGAGAAACAGAGAAAACCCGATTATTATTAATATATGCCGCCAACTCTCCACCAATTGTTAATTTGCTAGATTTTTTTTCGTTACAAATATCAAAATCCGATGAGCCGTCACTCGGGAATCCAATATAGGCCGTCCTTTTTGCTTCCTCAATAAACTGAAAATATGCATGTCTACCCGTGTCATGGGTTATGTTAAAAACTCCCGCATTCCCCCTTATATTCGCTGACGCGGCTTCAATCTGACCCGCAGGAGAAACAGAGAAAACCCGTCTACCATTAATATCTATAGAATATCCATAGGTATCTACACTACCACCACGTACAATACCGGCTTTAGCATAATTATCATACCAATTGTAAAGCGTATACGAGACTATTGTACCCGCCGGTCTTCCACCAGATTCAGAAGCTAACACAACCGCATTACGTTCGTTTGGAATTGTCTCGACTTGTTTAAACCTAGCGTTCCCATTTATATTCGCTGACGCGGCTTCAATCAAACCCTCAGGAGAAACAGAGAAAACCCGTCTGCCATTAATATCTATCGTATATCCGTAAGTATCTACGCTACCGCCACGTACAATACCTGTTTTAATATAATTATCATACCAATTGTAAAGCGTATACCCGACTATTTCACTTGTTGGTCTGGCACCCTGCGCAGAAACTAACATAGTCGCATTACGTTCGGTGGGCAGTGTTTCAACCTGTTTAAACCTAAAATACTGTGGATAATCCCCCCCATTGGCCGATACCGCATTTTTCGCCAATTCCACTGTTTCCGATAAGCCGAGGTTTTTCACAAACGCATTTTTATCAGGAATATCTGCGCCATTTTGATTTTTTGCCAATCGGTTATTGGCATTATCATTTACATCAGAAACCAGTTTCTGCGTTACCGCGAGGGTATTACTATTACCTATTGTATTTGTGAGCTGAGTTACACCTTTTTGTGTTAATGAAGCACTTGGTACTGCTATTGCGATTTTTTGTTCTAATGCTCTATTTAATTGGACAATAAGTTTAGCTACATCCCCATCATCCAGAACATCATTGCCGGAGTATGTTGCAATAAAATTAGCCACAACAGATGTTATGGTTGACGACTGACGTAATACCTTGTTTAGTAAATGAGTCGTAATATTTTCTGGTGGAAACCCCGTCTTCAAACTCCGGCTTTCTTCATATCCTTCTTGACTCACCACATTAGCATTATTACTAATAGAAAAAGCTTTAAAATCATTTTTTTGACTCATATATCCTCCTAAAATTAAAAAAATATCATTTCATAATCAACATGTTAAATTCCTGTAAAAATAATTCCCCCTCAATTTATTTTAATTATAGTCAAATTAGTAAAAATAATAATAAAACCTTTTTACGACTTAGGTTGTTAACTATTTTTGTATAACTGAAAACAATAAAAATCTAATATTCTCAAGCCAGAGATAGATAGCAAATTTCTATCCACTCCATCACTTGTCATTACAATTGCGAAACTTATTAAATTATTTTTTACAATTTTACATAATGAAAGTCACTTAACGATCGGGAATCAATGACAAGGAAGGCTCAATCAAACTGAACTTTGTACTCGTCGTACCCGGCAGGTAAACTATCCTCCTTTTTGTTTTACTGCCAAAAGTGAAGAAAAATAGTGAGTAACATAAAATTAATCGTCGGTCTGGCTAATCCCGGTGCTGAATATGCTCAAACCAGACACAACGCCGGAGCCTGGTATGTTGACCTGCTCGCTCGGAGCCACAATCAATCACTGAAAGAAGAGAGTAAATTTTTCGGTTATACCGCCCGGATTAGTATCTGCGGTCACGATGTTCGTCTGTTAGTCCCGACGACGTTTATGAATCTCAGTGGTAAATCTGTCGCTGCCCTTGCCTCGTTCTACCGCATCCAACCGGATGAAATTCTGGTGGCCCATGATGAACTCGATTTGCCGCCAGGGGTGGCAAAAATGAAACTGGGTGGCAGTCATGGCGGTCATAATGGCTTGAAAGATATTCAGAACAAATTTGGTAACAATCCTAACTTTCACCGCTTACGCATCGGTATCGGCCATCCCGGCGATAAAAATAAAGTGGTTGGCTTTGTACTCGGCAAACCACCAGCCAGTGAACAAAAGCTGATCGATGATGCAATTGATGAAGCATTGCGTTGTACTGATATCCTGATGAAACAAGATATGGATAAGGCAATCAATCGTTTACATAGCTTCAAAGCCAGCGCTTGATGACATGAAGTCGATAAATCTTGTCTGTAAGATCGTGATAGCCCGCCATTCCGTGTATAATGGCACCAATTTTTTTTGACTCATCGAACAGGCTAACACAGCCTTTTGATTTATAAGTAAATTAAGGTGAAAATCATGGGATTCAAATGCGGTATCGTTGGCCTGCCTAACGTCGGAAAATCAACATTATTCAATGCGCTGACTAAAGCAGGTATCGAAGCGGCAAACTTCCCGTTCTGCACCATTGAACCCAACACCGGTGTCGTCCCTATGCCAGATCCACGGCTTGAACAACTGGCGGAAATTGTGAAACCTCAGCGGATCTTACCGACCACAATGGAATTCGTCGATATTGCTGGTCTGGTAAAAGGCGCATCAAAAGGTGAAGGTCTGGGCAACCAGTTTTTGACCAACATTCGTGAAACAGAAGCTATCGGCCACGTTGTGCGCTGCTTTGTCAATGACAATATCATTCACGTTTCCGGTCAAGTAGACCCTGCTGCTGATATTGAGATCATCAATACCGAACTGGCTCTTTCCGATCTGGACACCTGCGAACGAGCCATTCATCGTGTCCAGAAAAAAGCCAAAGGCGGCGATAAAGATGCTAAAGCAGAACTGGCAGTACTGGAAAAATGTCTGCCTCATCTGGAACAAGCAGGTATGTTGCGGGCGTTGGATCTCAGCACCGAAGAGAAAGCGGCTATTCGCTATCTGAGTTTCCTGACGCTGAAACCCACCATGTACATTGCTAACGTCAACGAAGAGGGTTTCGAAAACAACCCACATTTGGATGCTGTTCGTGCAATCGCAGAACAAGAGGGTTCGGTGGTCGTTCCGGTTTGTGCTGCGGTAGAAGCGGATATCGCCGAGTTGGAAGATGATGAACGCGAAGAGTTTATGGCTGAGCTTGGGCTGGAAGAGCCCGGTTTAAATCGCGTTATCCGCGCTGGCTATCAGTTACTGAATCTGCAAACTTACTTCACTGCCGGCGTGAAAGAGGTTCGGGCATGGACCATCCCAGTTGGCGCAACCGCACCACAAGCAGCCGGTAAGATCCATACTGATTTCGAAAAAGGTTTTATCCGCGCACAAACCATCGCTTTTGAAGATTTCATCACTTACAAAGGTGAACAAGGTGCAAAAGAGGCCGGTAAAATGCGTTCAGAAGGTAAAGATTATGTCGTTAAAGATGGCGATGTGATGAATTTCTTGTTTAACGTCTAATTTATTTTTCATCTCTGACAACATCACAAGATGTCTCAGAGACTGATAAAATCCTTAAAATCCACGCAGTTGCGTGGATTTTTGTTTTCATACGGCTAATCCGAGCTAGTTGATTTTTTACAGTTATAATTACTTTATGTGACTATTTACAGACTTTTCTATTAGGCGTAGTATCTATTACCTGATGACTTTCTATACGATAGCTATCCGGTGTGTAAGTCAGTTTAGTTACTTACTCTATTGAATTACGTTGTTTTGGGTGGTTCTTCTCTATCTAGTCAAAGTCAAACAAGCCGGTGAACAATCATTTTTAATTTATCTAATAAGGAGTCCATCAATACTTAAATCGTTATAAAACAATCTTTTAGTTCCTTTAGTACTAACAAAGAGGAAAGACCATGAAAAGTCACAAGAGGTTATCGTTATTCACGCTTTTACTACTTACTGCCAGCCCGATAGCACTTGCGGTGCAAAATAATTGGCCCGGCACGAAAGTAGATCAACCAGCACCTAAAATCAAAGGGATGCCCAAAGCTCTGGAAAGAAATTTGGCTAACTTTGACGATCTTGATTTCCGTGTCTATACAGACCAAAGATGGTGGGATCTACATAAGAGCCATGACATGAATATTATTGTTCACTACCCTGATGGTCATACTACTAAGGGTATTCGACAGCATCTTGACGATCTGAAGTATATGTGGACATTTGCTCCTGATAACCGGATCACAGAGCACCCGGTACGGTTTGGTACTGCTGATGCGGAATGGACCGCTGTTACGGGATTTACAGATGGAACATTTACGAAACCCATGGTTCTCCCAGATGGTAAGGTTATTAAGCCTACAGGTAAGGCGTATCACCTCCCTATGGCGACACTCGGACACTGGAACAAAAAAGGAGTTATGGATGAAGAGTATCTCTTCTGGGACGATTCTGTACTTATGAAACAGATAGGTGTTAGTAATTGATTCAACAACTTCATACGGACTTGCTTAAGAGCGAGTCCGTAAATGTTGCAATGTTATATGTTTGGATCTGCTCCAAGAGTCTTATTCTTATGGTTTTTCCGGCAATTGCACTCGAACATTAATTACTCGTCCATCGGGAATGTCGCATAGCTCACCATCATTGTAATAAATGACTTTTCCGTCATCATTAATACTCTTAACACGCTTATTTTGCGCAAATATCGGCGCTTCTTTATTTTGACGATGATAACATTCGATGGTTATATCACCACTAGATGGGTCTACCGACTCACAAACCCAAATTAGATTTAACCCATTGCTGTCTGCCGGAACGATAGTGCCACCGTGAATTCCCCACTCCCCATCTTTAGCAAAACCGCTGCAACCACTAATACGATATTTCCCGGTCTCTATTCGCTCGACTGTCACCCCTTCCGCTTCGCGAGTTAACTGGTAAGTTCCGTCTGGATGAATATCTACCACCGGGCTGGAAACTTTTAGGTTGCCATTAGCATCGGGCTTGGCGTTGCTTGTTGACCAGACTTTATACCACGGATTCCATTTATTGATGTTACCGTCACCATTGTGCGTTCTATAGTATAATTCGCTCTTCGGCAAGTATGAGGCGTGAATCATCAGCTCATAACGCTTAAAGGTCCCATACCCTCCTGAAAATCTCATTCCTGGCCCATGTATACCTGGGCCATTTAGTCCTACTGGATAGCCAAAATATGTCGAATTCTGAGGAATGTTATCAAAATTATCGATTGTAGAAGCGGTATTAGTCCCAACAACAACCGGTTTTGTGCTAATAACTTCTAAACCGAGGTTTTCCACAAATGCTTTTTTATCAGGAATATCTGCACCATTTTGATCTTTTGCCAATCGGTTATTAGCATTATCATTTACATCAGAAACTAGCTTCTGCGTTACCGCAAGAGTATTACTGTCGCCGGTTTTATCTGTGAGCTGAGTAACACCTTTTTGTGTTAATGAGGCATTTGGTACTTCGGTTGCAATTTTTTGTTCTAACGCTTCATTTAATTGGGCGGTGAGTTTAACGATATCCCCATCGTCCAAAACATCATTGCCGGAATATGTTGCGATAAAATTAGCCACAATAGATGCTATTGTGGAAGATTGACGTAATACCTTATTGAGCAAATGAACAGTAATATTATCCGGTGGAAACCCAATCTTTAAATTTGGATTTTGTTCATAGGCTTCTTGACTCACTACATTAGCATTATTGCCAATAGAAAAAGATTTAAAATCATTTCTTGGACTCATACACCCTCCAAAATAAAATAATATTATTTTATAAACAACACATTTAACCACTGTAAAAATTATTTCCAACAATTCACTTCAATCATAGTCTAGCTTAGAAAAATAATAATGGAACATGCTTGCAACTTAAATTGATAACTATTTTTATAATTGATAGCAATAAAAAACAAAACTACCTAAAACCAGACATATATTAAAACCATTTTAATCCATTTCACCTCGAAAGTATTTTTAATAACATTTACCTCCTCAGAATAAAAACAATAATTACCTACATAATAAACTCATATTATACTCTTAGGTAATTCTCTTCACGGCAGAATAGACAAAACGAACATACAACAAAAATATTTTAACCAAGAAGTTAATATAATTGAACGTAATCTTTAATTGTAATTATTCGTTTTCTTACATTCACATAATAAGTGCAAATAATTTTACCTATACTATAAAATAACCTTCTTTATTTAAAGATAACTCATTAGGTGTTGTGTCCCTTAATGTCTTACGTTGGCAATTATTCAGTTTATTCATACAAATCTTATTTCCTGTTCTATCACCGATGAAAAATCTGTGCTCTTTGGAAGATACTGACAAATCAATCCATTTGTGTTTTTATTCACACTGCGTTCCCAAGAAGCATAAGGATGTGCAAAATAAGCTTGCGTTCCTATCGTATGATTTTCACCAGTTCATACCGTTGCTTAGCTTCTAATTCATACCATCATTGAGTATATTAAAGGATTATGAAACATTTCTTATGGACGATATGACATGGTTTCCGTTTATATGGATAAACAAGACAAAACCAAGCAGATAGCTGACTGGAAAATTTGGTATAACGACAAGAACAATGAACTGATGCTTACCAGCTACTTTGCTTCCGGAAAACAATATACTCTGCCAATGACAAGATGTGCGGTCATCCCCACAAAAGCCACGAAAGGAAATCTTCTAATAATAAATGGTCAGTCCATTATCACGGCTATTGAAAGTGCAGAAACCTACGGCAATAGGTTTACCGTCATCTATTATCCCGGAAGTCACAAACCTTATGTCATGAAAACGGATAAGATTGAGATCATTTCCGCAACGAACATCATGAATGAAGCGGTTTTTGACTATTTTATCACTGTGGCAAAAGCACGTATCAACCATACCAAAGGAAATGACAAGCTCATTGCTGAGAACGTGCTACGCCAAATGGAAAAAATTACTCCCCATCCTGATACGGCGCTACATGCTTATTGTTTTGGTAAAAATCAAACTCGGAAGCCGACTCAACATTTTATTTATCCCTTTGGCGTAAATGAAAGCCAGTTAAAAGCTGTTGAACACGCATTCTCCTCCCAGATCAGCATTATTGAGGGTCCACCGGGAACAGGGAAAACGCAAACCATATTAAACATTATTGCCAACATTTTGTTAAATCAAAAGACAGTGGCTATATTGTCCAATAACAACTCTGCGGTAGAGAATGTATATGAAAAATTATCCAAAGTGGGACTAGGTTATCTGGTTGCCAAATTAGGGAGTTCCGATAATAGAAATCTGTTCTTTGAAACCGGACAATCCTCCCTTACAGAACAAACTGAGCATACCACTGATATTCAGGCTATTAATGCAACACTAAATAAATTAAAATTGCTTCTCAAAGCTCAAAATCAGGTAGCACTTCTACAGGCACAGATCGATGAATTATCCATCGAAAAACAATATCTAAAGCAGTGGCAAAATGAAAATTTAACAACAAAGCCAAAAATATTAGAGAAATATAAGTTACCACCACGAAAAACAACCGACCTACTTGCTTATTTAAACTATCTTGCAATGCGGCGTATTTCTTTTGCAGACAGAATTCAGCTCTTACTTAACTTCAGAATAGTACGTACCAAATTTCTGAATGATTGGGAGAAACGTAAGGAGTTTATTTACTCTCTACAATTTTCCTATTATAAAAATATGTTACATCAAAAAACAAAGCTACTAGATAAGTATAAGCAAGAGCTACGAAACCACAATTTTAAACAATTGTTGAGCAATTTAACAGATAGTTCGATGAAGTATCTTAAGAATCATCTACGTCAGCACATTCACCACCAGTCTACTTTCAGCGCACAAGATTATCGTAAAAGATTTAGTGAATTTACACGACGCTTTCCTATTATTAGCAGCAGTACGCACTCTATCATTAATTCTATCGCCAGAGGTGCTTTACTCGACTATGTCATTATGGATGAAGCTTCACAACAGGACATTATTCCAGGTATTCTAGGTCTCGGCTGTGCTAGAAATATCATTATTGTCGGGGATAGAAAACAATTACCACATGTCCCAATGAAACTCCAAATTACGCCCCCAGATGAATTTTACGACTGCGTAAAATATAGCCTCCTGGACTCTTTTATCGGGCTTTTTCAGAATAATATCCCCATCAATTTACTCAAAGAGCACTACCGATGCCATCCCAAAATCATTCAATTCTGCAACAAACAGTTTTATGATAATCAACTCATCCCGATGACACATGACAACGGTGAAAAGGCATTATCACTAATTACCACCGCCAAGGGAAATCACACCAGAAACTTATCTAACCTGCGAGAGTTGGAGTCCCTAAATAAAATCGGATGGGAAGCAAACCATGATATCGGCTATATTGCTCCTTATAATAATCAGATCAACCTTTCTCAGGAGCACCTGCCGGAAGATATGATTAAGGCCACAACACATAAATTCCAAGGGCGAGAGTGTAATGAGATTATTTTCTCCACTGTTTTAGACAAGAAGTGGGATAGCCAAAAGAAAATTTCTTTCGTTGATGATCCGCATCTAATCAATGTGGCTGTATCCCGTGCCAAAAACAAATTTACTCTGGTGACCGGGGATAATGTATTTACCAAGAATAACCAAAGTATTGCTGCTTTGATTCGCTATATCAGATATTATGCAGATACCAAACAACTTCATGATAGCCCTGTCATTTCTGCCTTTGATCTGCTTTATGACGAATATGACCAATCATTAGAAAAACTAAATGCCAAGTTGCGTACAAGTGATTCCAGATTCAAATCGGAACAAATTGTTGCCCAACTGCTACGCGAGACCCTGGCTCAGGAAAGGTTCAATTCAATTAAATATCATCAGCAGATTGACTTGATTCAACTGGTTTCACTGAAAAACAACACATTTATTCCGCATGAATTGGAATTTATGAGAAATAGAGCTAGCTGTGATTTTGTTCTCTACTTCAAAATGGGGAAACTCCCTTTAGGAGTCATTGAGGTGGATGGTTATTATCATGATACTGCTCAACAGTCTGAACGTGACAATGTAAAAAATGCCATTCTGATAAAAGCAGGCATTCCTTTATTAAGATTAAAAACCATCGATAGCGATATTCAATGTAAAATAGCTGATTTTATCACTGGAATACTCGAAACTCCTTCATAACAACCGCTTGAATACAAATATTGCTTACTAAGTGGAGAAAATATCCGCGGTATTCAGATACATTTTTTAACTCATCCAAATTTAATTTAAAGCCTTCTGTTGATTCAGAAGGTTATTAAAATTATCGATAAAGTTGGAATTTTTTTATTTATCACCGACTCACATTAATTAATATAATATCTTAATGTTTTATCATTACCATATATTTCACCAAGATATACTGACATTAAATATAAGTTCAACAGTGACAACTCGTATAAATAATAAAACCATTCCCAAAAACAGAACCGACAATTACCCACACAATAAACCCACATTATATTATTTAGGTAATACCATTCACCGATAAATAGCAAAAATAATATACATCATACGACAAAAAAAATTTCAACCAAGGCGTTGGTATAATTAATCTTAATTTTTGCTTGTAATTATTTATTTTCAATAAATATGTATCAAAACAAATCAACAAATAATTAATAATAAAATGCATTATTAGAAAATAAAAAAATAAATAGCAAAATAATATAATGTGATATTATTCAATAAAAAACCGCACAAATTTTGCTGAAATGGACTTTACATATTACATATTTACACTATTATTAAAAGATTAGATATATATTTTTACCTATTGATTAAGACATTCTCGACTTTCAGGAACATATGCTTATCACATAAACAAAACCATATGTTATTGATATAAAATAAATTATACTTTCTGAATCCGGAACCCAGGTTGAATAAAAATCAATTGCTTATCTAATAAATCCATAAAGGAAAGCAACCATGAAAGATATATTAAAAAATTCCGATCATAAAATTAAAGATATTCAAGCGTGGATAGAATACATTCAGCACAGAGGAGAAAAATATTCTAAAACGCAGCAACATTCAGATAACATTTTTACTCGTTTCCTAGAAATTGAGAATCTTTCTGATATACAAAGTACAGCCAGTGTAGCAGCGACAAATAAATACGCACTATTCGCAAAAAAATCGGCCACATCAAATAAATACCCAGTCAGTGTCACGGAGGGGCTGCAAACTATCATTAACTTATGTCGGGAGACCTCAGGTTATGACCCGCTGGAACCAGAGGGTAATGGCAATGCGCAGAAATTTATAGCATTTACAGAAGAAATAGAAAAGGTTCCCTTTCTCTCTTTACTATGGGCAGACACAAATACGATTACTCAACAAAGTCATGACACAGATATCTTGATCGATTCTTTTGTTGAAGCCTTTCAAGGGTTATCTCCTGAGGATAAAATTACCATTAAGGTTTATTTGAAAAAGTTGATTCATACCACTTTATCATATGCCGATCAAAAGGAAAAAAAATCCAACCTGGTACAATATGCTCTGGCTAAAACCCCAAATGGGGTGTCACTTTTACTCTATTCTTCTGTATTGATAATAAAGAAAGTAGATAACAAGGGTACTATTAAATTCACCTCTCATTATAATCTTTGCCAGGCAGAATATAATCTCAGCCAGAAAACGTGGGAAATAGTAAAATCTGTATTCGAGAAACAGGATAAGATAACCATAGAATATTTAATTGATTGTATGACAACCAAAGTGAAAACATAAGCTGACAACTTGCTATCAGCAGATTAATTGATTTATATCAATAATATTATTACCAATATGTGCTGAGATTATTTTAATCATAGTTATTCAATAAAATTATTAAACTCAAGAAAATAGAATATAAAAAATATAACACACGATCAGCATATATAAAAATGAATCATCTTAATCTATGAATTTCAAATAGATAAATTTCACAAACAGTATTTTAATACTAATATGAAAATATCACATAAAGAACCATTTATCCGTGAGGAATAAGTTAAGTTACATACCCTTAATATTTGATAGTGAAAAACATCCATTTACGGATATACTTAATTCGCACAAAAATATATTTAACAATTGTTAACAAAAATTTAAAATAAAATCGCCAAGCTAAAAAAGCAGTAATATTAAGTACATGATTATCGATTTATCTCACTGTTAAAAATAAGGTTCAACATTGTTCCCTATTTTCAACAGTACCCTAACATTCAATACCTAACTTAATAAATCTATTAAGGATAAAAATCATGGAAAATATCTTAAATAATCCTGATTATGCAGTTAAAAAAGCCCAAGAATGGATAGAACATATTGAAAAAGGAGGAACAAGGCTCCTTAACGATTGGGAACGCTCAGGTAATATTATTATGGATTATCATGATGCTGGAGATTATTCTGATGTACAGAGCCCGGCTAATGGCGCAGCTACAGGAGATTATACACAGCTTGCAAGAGATTCTTCCACATCATCTAAAAATCCACTGAGCATTACCGAAGGCTTGCAAACTGTTATTAATATGTGCCGTGCGGTCTCAGGCTATAATCCTTTAGATCCTCAAGGCCAAGGTAATAAAAGGAATTTCTTCTCATTTACAGAAGAATTATCTGGCGTTCCATTCCTTTCTTTACTGTCAACAAGCGTACAAAATGTTATTCAAAAAAGCCATGATGCAGATGTTTTGATCAACTCTTTCCTGGAAAACTTCTTAGGATTATCTAGTCAGGAGAGAGAGCAGATGAAAACCCCACTGCGCCAACTGGCTATCGCAGCATTATCCTATGCAGGTAGGAGACAAACTCAATCCAATTTCGTTCAAAGTGTTCTTGCTACTTCACCAAGAGGTGGCGTGTCATTCTTCTTATATTGGTCTGAGTTTTCAATCGTCGCTTACGAAGATGATAAAGGACTTATCGAATTCAAATCTCATTACTTCCTGCCACAAGCAGAATATAACCTAAGATACGAATCATGGGTAAATGTAAGACCTGCATTCGAGAAAGCACAGAAGGTATCATTAGAAGATTGGATTGACAGTATGACCACTCGGAGAAAGCAAGGAAGTCATGTAAGAGCGCTTTGTATAGAATAATGTGGTGAAGTAACCCCAAAATGGTGTCTGCAAAAACGTCGTGGACACCATAAGTTTCATTGAACCATCGATAATACAGTAATTATTTTTCGTTGACCCAGTTCTCAACACGAAGGCCAGGAACCCGCTCAAATTCGCGCACATTATTAGTCACGATAATCAACCCTTGGCTTCTGGCATGCCCCGCTATTTGATTGTCATAAGACCCTATGCGTAAACCGCCCCGTTCAAGCTCTGCGATAATCTGACCGGCATGCACAGCAGCCTTACTATCGAAATCCAATACCTTCAACCTAGTAACGAATCCCTCAATAATCTTCATATTACTTTCTGGATTTCCCGATTTCTCCGCGCCTTTAGTCAGCTCCATCAATGTCACCGTGCTGATACACAACTGATCGTGATGGAGCAGAAAAGCTTCGCGCACTCTCTGGGGCTGGTTCTTGAGAGTGTAGATGCAAATACAGGTATCAAGCATGTATTTCAGCATCAGAATCCCTCTCGCTCTTGTACTGGCGGCTGCTCGCGTTCTGCCATAAAATCGGCCGTAACACTAGGGCCATCAAACCAACTGTCCCAAGATTCACCAGCCGGAGTGATTATGCGAGTATGGCCTACAGCGACAACATCAACCCACTTCACATCTTCCGGAAAAGCGACAGCTTTAGGAAGCCGGACTGCCTGAGAACGATTGCTTTTAAATACCGTTGTTTGAACCATAAAATGTTCCTCATACAGGGATATACTTACTGTATATCCATGATAAGCACTAAAAAGAACATGTCAACAAGATGTACCCAATTTTTCTTAATTAAACACTCTGAAGGTATTGGCTCTTATCTATATAAATCACTAAACAACTATAGCCAGAAACCCGCATCGTTATGCCTTTCCACATTCAGACAGTAAACTATGGCAAATATTGCCTAAAGTCTGCATAGCATGTTCCATTTCCTGGTTCCAATCAAAAGAAGCATTCAGACGAAAGGCATGGTTAAACTGTTCGCTGGTACAAAACATACTGCCCGGTGCAATGCTGATCCCTTCTGCCAACGCCAGTTGATAAAGCCGCTGCGCACTGAACAGAGGCTCAAATTCCAACCAGAGAAAATAGCCACCTTTAGGGCAATTCACTTTTACTGAATCGGGCATATAGTCACCAATCGCTCGTAACATCAGATGCTGACGTTGCTCCAATGTGCGACGAAGGCGACGTAAATGGTTGTCATATCCCCCTTCCGCAAGGTAATCAGCAATTGCTAATTGCGTCGGCATGCTGGCAGAAACGGTACTCATCATTTGTAGTTGTTGGATTTTCTTGGCATGTTTTCCTGCCGCAACCCAACCGACCCGAAATCCCGGTGCCAGACATTTAGAAAACGAGGAGCAATGCATAAAGTTACTTTCGCTGTCTAACCCTTTCGCCGGTACAGGCCGTTGTTGATCGAAATAGAGTTCACCATAAACATCATCTTCAATCAGCGCCACCTGATTACTGTTCAGGATATTCACCAGCCGTAATTTACTTTCAGCGGACATTGTTCCCCCTAGTGGGTTCTGAAAGTGAGTCATTAACCAACAAGCTTTTATCGGATATTTTTGAATCACCTCCTCCAGCGCATCCAAATCAATACCGTTTTGTGGATCTGTTTTGATGGCTACCGCTTTCAAGCGTAAACGTTCAATGGCCTGTAAAGCCCCGTAAAAAGCCGGTGATTCAATCACCACCCAATCACCCGGCTCCGTCACCGACTGTAAACTGAAACTCAATGATTCCATCGCACCAGCGGTAATGACAATTTCATCAGGAGAGACATGAATACCATGCATTGCATAGCGGCGCGATATGTTACGGCGTAACTTATCATTACCCGGCGGTAAATTAGCTAAAGCGCTATGCGGCGCGATTCGCCTGGCAGCGGCCGCTAACGCTTTGGAAAGTTTAGGTTGAATTAATAAGGATGGGTCTGGAAATGCTGAACCAAAGGGAATAATCGCAGGATCTTTGCACGCCTGTAATACATCAAAAATAGAAGCGCTTATTTCCACGCTTTCACTTAAATGTAATCGCTTTCCCCCTTTTGCCGCGGCAAAGGGTTGCAAACGTTTAGCGACGTAATAACCCGATTGAGGCCGGGAAATGATCCATCCCTGACTCTCTAGTAATTGATAAGATTGAACAACGGTCATCAAACTTAAACCTGATAACTTCACTGATTCTCTCAGTGAAGGTAATCTATCTCCCACCAGCCAGGTCCCATCTTCGATATGTTGAAGAATTTGCTTGGCAAATTGTTCATAACGCTTCATCAATTCAGACCTCTCCGCAAACTGTTATAGTTAATATACAGAAAATTGTCACTATTATAGTTATTTTTTTCATGCTTTACTTACCCGTATACATTTTCTGCCTTTATTCAAACTAAAAATAAGAGGTCACTATGTTTGGTTTAAGTGCCTTGGAACTGGCCAGAATTCAATTCGCGTTTACCATCTCGTTTCATATTATCTTTCCGGCGATTACCATCGGGTTGGCAAGTTTTTTAGCCGTACTGGAAGGATTATGGCTGAAAACTCGGAATAGCGATTACAAAGTGCTATACCATTTCTGGTCGAAAATTTTTGCCGTTAACTTCGGTATGGGCGTGGTTTCCGGTCTGGTTATGGCTTACCAGTTTGGCACCAACTGGAGTTTTTTTTCTGATTTTGCTGGTTCGATCACCGGCCCATTACTGACTTACGAAGTACTGACCGCATTCTTTCTTGAAGCGGGCTTTCTCGGCGTTATGTTATTTGGCTGGAATCGTGTAGGTGAAAAATTACATTTCTTCGCCACCTTTATGGTGGCGCTAGGTACTCTGATATCCACTTTTTGGATATTGGCCTCCAATAGCTGGATGCAAACCCCGCAAGGACACGAAATTGTCAATAATCAGGTCGTCCCCGTCGATTGGCTGGCAGTAATATTTAATCCCTCCTTTCCCTATCGCTTGGCCCATATGTCTACTGCGGCCTTCCTCGCCTCAGCATTCTTTGTTGCAGCTTCAGCGGCATGGCATTTATTAAAAGGCAATGACTCGACAACAATGAAAAAAATGCTGTCCATGTCGATGTGGATGATCCTGATTATTGCACCTTTACAGGCATTGATTGGTGATGCCCACGGTCTTAATACACTCAAACATCAACCCGCTAAAGTCGCGGCAATGGAAGGTCACTGGGAAAACCTTCCCGGCGAAGCGACTCCGCTTATCCTGTTTGGTATCCCGGATATGGCACGGGAAGAGACGCGCTATGCCGTCGAAATTCCTTATCTCGCCAGTCTGATTTTAACTCACAGTATAGATAAGCAGGTTCCTGCTCTTAAGGAGTTTCCACCGGAAGACAGACCAAACGCGCTTATGGTTTTCTGGTCATTTAGAGTAATGGTCGGCCTCGGTATGTTGATGATAGTTGTCGGCTTTTGGGGGCTTTGGTTGCGCTATAAGAGACGACTTTATCAGTCGAAAGCCTTCCTGCGTTTTCTATTATTGATGGCACCTTCCGGCCTGATCGCTATTCTTGCCGGTTGGTTTACTACCGAAATAGGCCGTCAACCGTGGGTAGTTTATGGTCTGCTACGCACCAAAGATGCGGTATCCGCACACGGTGAAATACATATGAGCATCAGTTTGTTGCTTTTCATCGCGGTTTACAGCTCGGTATTTGGTGTGGGTTACGCCTACATGATGAAACTTATCCGCAAAGGTCCCAAAAAGGAGTTAAACAATGGGTATTGATCTGCCGTTAATCTGGTTCATCATTATTGTGTTCAGCATCATGATGTACATTGTCATGGATGGTTTTGATCTTGGGATTGGATTGCTCTATCCCACGGTTAAAAGCGATAAAGATCGTGATTTAATGATGAACAGCGTTGCGCCGGTGTGGGATGGTAATGAAACCTGGCTGGTGCTTGGCGGCGCAGGTTTATTCGGCGCTTTTCCTTTGGCTTATGCCGTTATACTTGATGCGTTAACAATCCCCCTGACATTAATGTTATTTGGCCTGATCTTTCGTGGCGTCGCCTTTGAATTTCGTTTCAAAAGCGCGCCTGAGCATCGTCATATCTGGGACAAAGCCTTTATCAGCGGCTCTGTGATGGCGACATTTGTTCAAGGCGTGGTAGTAGGTGCCTTTATTCAAGGGTTCCCGGTGGAAAACCGAGCTTACGCCGGCGGCTATTTTGATTGGTTCTCACCCTTCCCCCTATTTTGTGGTTTTGGTCTGGTAGTTGCTTACGCATTGTTAGGCTGTGGCTGGCTAATTATGAAAACCGAAGGTCACTTACAACAAGAGATGTATCGTGTCGCCCGTCCGCTCATTTTTCTGATGCTGGCAGTTATCGCCATTATCAGTTTATGGACACCATTCATCCATCCGGCAATAGCTGAACGTTGGTTCAGCCTACCTAACCTGTTGTTCTTTCTCCCTGTGCCACTGTTGGTGGTTTGGGCTGGTTGGAAGCTACTATATTCAATCAAACGCCAAACCCATTACACACCGTTTCTATCAGCACTATTGCTAGTTTTCCTTGGCTACAGTGGATTGGGCATCAGTATCTGGCCTAACTTGATTCCACCGACAATCAGCTATGAAGCCGCAGCGGCACCACAACAAAGTTTAGGTTTTATGCTGGTCGGCGCTCTACTCATCATTCCAGTAATCTTGGTTTACACCTATTGGAGCTACTACGTTTTTCGGGGGAAAGTTAACCATGAACAAGGTTACCACTAATCAAAGCACCCCACGCCCCTCTGTATGGAAACGGATAGGCTGGATGGCAATGATCTGGTTATGCAGTGTGATGGCTCTTTTTGCTGTTTCCACACTATTTCGCCTTTTAATGACAGCAGCAGGTATGAAATTGAAGTAATTATTAACACTATTTAATAAATTGAGCTAAAGTTTTCATCAGTATTGCAGAACGGAATCTTAGCCTGATGAAAACAAGTTCAAATAACACCATTTTCAAAAATCAAAAACTGTTTGTAATCAACTCTATTATAAATTTATTTTTACTTTTTATACTGTTGTTGATTAACAAACCGTCGATTCCAGATTTAATTTTACCGTTATTGATAATGTTAAGCATTACAAATGTCTACTTCCTGATAAAAGTGGTGCATAATTCTGCTCCCGTTAAAGAATGGCAACATGCAAGATACAAAGCAGAAATTAACGCACTGAAACAAAAAAATGGCTATTTAGATTTTCTCTGTCAAAGCCATTTCAAACTGCAAAATTGTAAACTGCTACCTGAAAAGCTTCAGGAGATTTTTTCCCACCTCAATCGCCTGATCCCTTTCTGTGAAGCCAAAATCATCTTTTATCCATCGCAACAAGAATATTTCTTCCGTAATCCTCATCAATGCCCTTATTTCGATATGCCGCTTATTACAAGATGGAATTTAGATGACAATATTGATAACTATGGAACACTCTGGATAAAGACACACAGAAATAGTGATCTCACTCCCGCTGAAAAAAGTCTGGTCCAAGAGGTAGTGACTTTAATGACAAATAAACTATTACGGGAAAATCAGCTCCAATGCCAACATCAGAGTATATTGGCCGCCGAGAGAGCCGCTATTTCCCGTGAACTCCACGATTCCATCGCTCAATCCCTCTCTTTCCTTAAGATTCAAGTTAATTGCCTCTATATCGGCAGTGATAATTTACCCAAGCAAAGTTTAACCTCACTGAATATGATTAAAGATGAGTTGAATATTGCCTATCGCCAGCTAAGAGAATTACTGGCAACTTTCAGGAACGAACAACCTCAATGTAATCTACAAGAATCTTTACAGGACTTGATTAATGAATTTAACCACCGTCTAGGCTTTAACATTGAATTCAATTACCGCCTGACACATCAGCACATTCCTGACAGTTACAGCAAACATTTGATACAAATCATTCGGGAATGCTTGAATAACTGTTATAAGCATGCTGATGCCAATTGGATCAGTGTCCGCATTTATCCGATTGATGACAAAATTATTACAGTTGTCAGTGATAACGGTCAAGGTATCAATCTCGACTCCGCTAATAAAAACAAATTTGGTATGGCTATTATGCAAGATAGAGTTTCTATCCTGGGTGGACAATTACAGATAAAAAATCGTAAACATGGTGGTACAGAGATAGAAATTCAATTTTCACTGGATTGAAAAAGACAGATAAATCCCATTACCGACAGCAGCACAGTTTATTGAATGATAATAATTATCATTTATGTTAATTGCTGTTACACTAACTTTGGTTTTATCAGATAATAACCTTAGGTAAATTTTCCAGAGGAATTTTACGTGACTAATAGCACAATTGAAGAAAAAAATATTTACCGTCCTGCACCACCAAGGCTTGTTCAGGTAAAAAACATTTTCGATGTGACACCTAATATGCGCAGCATTACTTTCACCAGCGAGTGTCTGGGCAGTTATCCCACAGAATGTGAAGGCGGGCACCTAAAGATATTCTTACCGCTTCCGGGACAAACTAAACCGGTATTACCGACTTTATCGCCAGAAGGCCCAATATGGCCACCGAAAGAACTGCGTCCAATTACTCGCACTTACTCGGTTCGAGCCATTCGTACCGAACAAAAAGAGATCGATATTGAGTTTGCACTACACCATAATGGCGGCCCGGCAGTGGAATTTGCTTATAAGGCCCAAATTGGTGACTGGATCGGTATCACTAATCCCGGCGGCCCAGATCCATTATTGCCAAAAGTCAGCCACTACTATATGGCTGGCGACCCAAGTTCCCTACCTGCTATTGCCGCGCTACTGGAAACAGTAAAACCTGATGCGACTGGACAGATCATTATTCGTATCGAAAGTGAGCAAGATATGCAGGAATTAAAAAAGCCGGCTGGAATAGCGGTTCACTGGATCACGGGTGATATTGAAATAACTGACACAATCGTATCTGAATTCAAATCCTGGTCATTACCAGCAGAAGATGTCACTTTCTGGCTTGCCGGTGAAGATAAGCTGGTAAAAGAACTTCGTCGCTATATTCGCCGAGAAAAAGGCTATGAACGCCACCAGCTATATGCCATTCCTTACTGGAGGCATGGCTTTGATGAGGAAGGTTATCATGTCCTGCGTCATGAAGTGATGGATAGCGGCGATTAATGGCCTTACATGCCTTACATATTTATACTCGCTTAATCCCCCTCACTTACTGAAATCAGAAGGTGAGGGAATCAGCGATATTGATATTATCAGCAACATCACTTTAAACGAGGTTTTTAAAATCGAAGAAATGCGATTGACGATAACTCAATCCCTATTGAGTTTGTAACATTTTGTTACAAATTTATTTTTTGTAAATAAAAAAATGAAAATTTTCTCTTGCTATTTGGTGATGATTTAATAATCATAACCGAGTTCCATCATATGGACAGTATGAAGGACATTTCAACTCCTGTTCCCTTATTCAAAGGGATTAATCGATAGGAATACATTTCTGTATTCCTATCGTTCAACTCACTATTACTCACGGTATAAGCGGTGTTTCTTATCTGTGGTAATAGGATTTTTACTATCTTGTTTCTTTAGTGACGAAATCAATGACTGCTATCCCAACGGGATATTTATGCTGATTTCATTAGCATGATGATAAAGGTGATTGATAGCCGGACGGGGAAGTCTTGTGGGATTTTCACCACATGATGTTTGGGCTGCGAGCCTATCTGTAACGTTAATCGTAAGGAAATAGTATCAATGAGCAAATTAAGCCCACTCTATTGTCTTGACTGTAAAAATATACTGAAAAACTGGATAGAATTTCAGTTGGTGGATGAACAGGGGAAACCCTTGGTCAATATGCCTTATCGTTTGAAAATCCGTGGAAATCCTTTGCTGGGACGTAAAGGCGTTACCGATGGTAATGGATTATTACGGGAAGAAGATATGCCACCCCATCCGGTAACTTTGTATATCAGTGCCCAACCGCTGGCTGATGAAATGGAACAGCGCCCGTTGCGGGAAATACGTGGCGAAGGGGCCTCTGTGGTGAAACCAAAAGCGGAAGCCGAAGGCTATCAATATCGTTATGTGACTATCGGGCAGATCAGTGATGGGTTGCCGGAGATTAAAGATTGGAAAGATTCTAAAGATATTCCACCACCTTATCATTTCCCGGACCCGGAGCCAAAAGGCTATCAGGTTCATCCGGTGAATCGACGATATGTTCTGGAAGTCTGTCCTTTCCGGGCCTGGGTTTTACTGCTACATCATCAAAAAGAGTATTCCATTGTGAATGCTTATAACCAGTGCTTGATGAGCGTACTGGCTTATGCTGATGGGGATGTCGATGTTGAAGGTTCTGTGAAACACTTTTTTAACCGGCAAATGGTGGATGTTTCAAAATTGCCCTATAAAGTGGAAGCATTGTCGGCAACACCTGTGGTTTACGATGTACCGTTTAGTAAACGTTATGCCCGGGTGGAGTTTATTGATTCGCAAGCAGGGAACAACAAACAGGGTGATACCAAACTGTTTTATGCTGCCAGTGAGAAAGATGTGATTGTCAGTTGGCGGGGAACCGCTAGCCTGGATAATTACCTGACTGATGCCACTTTCCAGCCATTGGCTTTAAGTTGCGATGATGACAAAGCATTGTGCAGTGAGTTTATTCATCATGGTAAAGTGCATAAAGGGTTTTGGGAGGCATTTAATCTGGTTGGAAAACTAACAGTTCCCAGCGATGATAAAAAGAAAGAAGTATTCAGTGACATCCAGAATTTGATTAAAAATAGAAAGTTATTTATCTGTGGTCACAGCTTGGGGGGAGCCTTAGCATTATTGCACAGCGCACAACTGAAAGAACACAATCCTTGTCTCTACAGTTACGGGATGCCACGAACACTCACTCGTAGTGCGGTAGAGGAATTATCTTCTATTATCCACTATCGTCATGTTAATGAAGATGATGTAATCCCTGCTGTGCCATTTGAGCAGGATATGGATAATGTTTTTTTCAATTACTGGACGTTGGCGGGGTATGACTGGGAAATTATGAAATTATTGTCACCGTCACCGATTATTCAGGCAATTAAGCAGGCGACAGCCAGTAAAGAAATTTATCTGCATCATGGTAAAGTTGTTCATTTTTTTCAAGCCAACAGTTGTCCAGAATGGCTGATTTCCGCCCGGAATATCTCCCTGATAACCGGTGTTGCTGAAAAAATATTGGATAACACTACAAAACTCTACTTAATTCCTGAGTTAAATCAGGAAACAGAAAAGGATTTTTCGCTGGCCGGTGAGCGGCAAAATGCGTTGTTTAATCAGCTCAGTCAACAAGAAAAAGACAAGTTGTTTGTTGAAAACAGAAGTGCTGATTTGAAAGGTGGGTTCGGTTTTTCTAATCATAGCTCGTATAAATATGCGGGTTATATTGACAAGCGGCTCAGAGAGTTATGCGAACCGGATAAGATTACGGTTTATCAGGACAGTCAGCGTCAATTTAAGGCGAAAATGGATAATCATAAGATGCTTATCCCTGACAATATTTACTACCGAAATCTCTATTTTCTGGATATGGATAAGCAGTTAATAAAATCACTGACGGTCAGCCAGCAGGAAGAACAAGGGGAACTGGCCTTACAGCATTACTGTGATAAAAAGGAACTGTCCGTATGAAAATATTGAAGATAACGCTGTCCTTATTATTTCTCTATTCTATTTACTGGGCGTTTGGTGACACCTTTTTTGACTGGCTTTTTCCTTTTTCACCTGACGAGAAGAAACAGTTGATTACGGTGGAAGGTGTCGTGCCGAAATACACAAAACCGTATGTGTCTGCGCAATATATCTCAAAAGACTGCCTTAGATATCAGTTTGATGCAGGTATGTCGCCTTATCAAGTGCCGACCTATTATGGATTAGATTTGGATGTAAAAGCTGATCCACAAACTGGTTACTTTCAGGCGAAATTGCCTTTCAATGGTGGAGGATGGTGTAAATGGAAAATCAATCAGGCTTCTGTGGCAGTAAGGTATATCGATGTCCGACATCTGGTGAAAGATGCTGTACCGTATGCGGGAACCGGTTTAATTGCATTTGTCAATGATGCAGTTCGGACAAACATTAGCGAAATTGCAGCATTGAATACCATTGATTTCAGCCCAATTATTTACCCTGTTTTGGAAATGGCTGAGGGGAGCCCAAAAAGAATATTTTTACAGGGTAAAGTTAGTATGTATCCCTTTCGATTCAGGTTAACGCCGGATGCTGAATGGAAAATTATCTATAAGCCTAAACTGGATGAAACTAAGATGCCGAAAGTTATTATCACTAACGGAAGGGGAGAATGGGTTGAATATCCCAGAGGACATATTGAAATCAATACCCAAATGGTAGATACCCGTTACATAAAGTAACGTTCTATAAGGTTGTGTTACCAGTTTATCTAAATGCCAACATGAGAATACTGTTATTAAAAGGAACTGTCCGTATGAAAATATTGAAGATAACGCTGTCCTTATTATTTCTCTATTTTATTTACTGGGCGTTTGGCGACACCTTTTTTAACTGGCTATTTCCCTTTTCGTCTGATGGAAAGGGACCGTGGATCACGGTAGAGGGCGTTATGCCGAAATATACAAAACCGTATGTGTCGGCAGAATATATCTCAAAAGATTGTCTTGAGTATGAGTTTAGTGCAGCTATGACACCTCATAAGGTACCGACCTATAACGGATTGAGTCTGGATGTGAAGGCTGATCCAAAAACCGGTTATTTTCAGACAAAATTACCTTTTAGTGGTGGAGGTTGGTGTAAATGGAAAATCAACCAAGCATTTGTGGCAGTGGGGTATGCCGATGTTAGTCATCTGGTAAAAGATGCTGTGCCTTCTTCGGGAACAGGATTAGCTGCCTTTATTAATGACGCAGCGCAAACAAATTATTCTGGCACATTGAATACTATAGATTACAGACCGGTTATTTACCCTATTTTAAACGTGGTCGAGGGATATCCAAACGGAATTTCCTTACAGGGGGAGGTGGCTTTATTTCCTTTTTGGCTGAAATTAATTCCAGGAGCGGAGTGGAAAATCACCTTTAAACCTAAGCTGGATGAAACAAAAATGCCAAAAATTACTGTCACTAATGGAAAAGGCGAATGGGTTGAATATCCTAATGGAAGAATTGACCTCCATCGCCACACAATAGACTACTGGAAAATAAAGTAGCGTTATCAGAGTTTCCAGTAAAAATCATTGGCCGTCAGTCCTCAGGAAGAACAAGGGGAACTGGCCTTACAGCATTACTGTGATAAACAGGAACTGTCCGTATGAAAACATTGAAAATAACGCTGTCCTTATTATTTCTCTATTTTATTTACTGGGCGTTTGGCGATACCTTTTTTAACTGGCTTTTTCCTTTTTCACCTGACGAGAAGAAACAGTTGATTACGGTGGAAGGTGTCGCGCCGAAATATACAAAACCGTATGTGTCCGCGCAGTATATCTCAAAAGACTGTCTTAGATATCAGCTTGATGCAGGTATGTCGCCTTATCAAGTGCCGACTTATTATGGGTTGGATTTGGATGTAAAAGCTGATCCGCAAACTGGTTACTTTCAGGCGAAATTGCCTTTCAATGGTGGAGGATGGTGTAAATGGAAAATCAATCAAGCTTCTGTGACGGTAGGTTATACCGATGTCAGCCATTTGGTAAAAGATGCGGTTCAGGATGAAGGCGCGGAAGGAACAGGTTTAACTGCATTTATTAACGATGCGGTTCGGACATATCTTAACGAAACTGCAACATTGAATGTTATAGATTACCACCCAGTTATTTATCCTGTTTTGGAAATAGTTAACAAATTTCCAAAAAGAATATATTTGCGAGGTGAGAAAGCAATGCGTCCATTCAGGTTTATGTTAACGCCAGGAGCGGAGTGGAAAATTACCTATAAACCTAAGTTAGATGAAACCAAAATGCCTAAAATTATTATCCCACCAGGTAAAGAACCTTCAAGAGTTGAATATCCTGATGGCAGAGTTGATTTAGACAGAGATTCTATTGATTACTGGAAAATAAAGTAGCGTTATCAGAGTTTCCAGTAAAAATCATTGGCCGTCACTCAGCAAAAATAAAAAAGGAAACTGGCTGAAGATCAGAGATTTAAAATATACCGAATAATCAGAGAATATACTAAGGGTCACGCCGTGAGGCGCTCTTGTAAAAGCCCTCAACGGCGTATTTCCGCAATTTATTCACAATAAGCCAATAACGTTTTCTGGCACAGTTGAGAACGAACGCAATCCTCTTGATTAAAATGGATAACACTGACGATTTCATCATCTGAAAATCTTTCCAGTGCATCACGTAATCCTGATACGACGCCAACCGGCAAATCGCATTGACTTATATCACCATTTACAATCACCGTAACATTTTCCCCAAGCCGGGTCAGAAACATTTTCATTTGATTAACAGTGACATTCTGGGCTTCATCCAGAATCACAAATGCATTTTCAAATGTTCTACCCCGCATATAGGCAAAAGGAGCAATTTCCACTTTGCCAATTTCAGGCCGTAAGCAATATTGCAGAAATGATGCTCCCATGCGTTTTAATAAAACGTCATAAACCGGTCGGAAATAAGGGGCAAATTTTTCAGCCATATCTCCGGGCAAAAAGCCGAGATCTTCATCCGCCTGTAATACAGGCCGGGTGACAATGATCCTATCAATTTCCTTATTTATCAACGCATCCGCGGCCATTGCCGCACTGATAAACGTTTTACCACAGCCCGCCTCCCCACTGGCAATAATCAGTTTTTTATAGTTTATTGCTCGCATATAACGCCATTGCGTTTCAGTCCGTGGCAAAATTTCCGAAGTATCCCGGTTATCACGTGCCATACCAATGGCTTCTACGCCACCGAGTTGTACCAGAGAGGTCACATTATCATCCTGATAACATTGATGATGACGCAAATCCCTTTTCATTATCCGTTTTGCCTCTCGACGTGATTTAATCACTGCTTTCTGTCTACTCATAGCAGTATCACCTTATCGTTGTTTTCACCTATCCGGTGTCATATCACCGATACAATAACTACATTCAAATAGATAGGTGCCTCTTTTCCGCTTATTTAGCCCCATAGAAAAACGGTGGTAGAATCGTCACATATATTAATGACTCTGATATTCCCACAGGTTCGCATATCATCGGAATATCAATCATTAACATCACTCACCATTATTTCTATCTAATGAAAACTAACGAATCATTATGACAGTATAATGACAATTTCTAAGTTATAGCAAACAAGCCAGGAACTCTCGATTAAAAATAATCGACAATATCGCTTATTTAACTTTGCGAGAAATTTAATTCATTGAATAATATGACTTAATATTTACAATGATAAGTATTCATTAATCTAAGCTAATGACTTAACATCATAGTAGCCATTATTGATTTGGCTACTATTGGTATTGATACATTCAGTTACCATCCGGCAAAGAAGTTACTATCTGAAAGTACTCTTCTCCACCAAATGGCAACAATATTATTATTGATGACAACAGAGCAAATAGTTAATTATCTGTTTTGTTAAGTACCCTTACAGTTTCCAGCCAATCGAAAACCCGCATTTTTTGCTTCCGTTTCTGTTTTAAAATAGACCGCGTTCTTCTCTTGCATCACCTTATAACCTGAACAATGAGAAAAATGATAGATTTTGCTGTTGTTATTCCCTTTAATTAATCCTGTGGAGGATGCATCAGGTAACACCCGTTGTCTCTGGATATCTGTTTGACTATTTCTCTGCCCTTTTCTCTGCTCGGTTTTGGGAATGCCCGCAGCGGAGTTTTTATGCCACAATTGCCATTTCTGTTCACCGGTAACAAAAGGGTTATGATGCCCCATAATACTAGCAATTCGATTATCTCTCTCCCGCTCCCATTTACTCGGTGGATATTGACGATCCCAAGCGATAAATAATTGCTGTTGTTGACGGGACATGGAAAGATTGTAACGATCGTGCATATAAAAATTTATCCGAGCGACCTGTCCTTTTACTTCATTTCTAGGTTCGAACGTGCGAGATTTAAAATCGACTTTACTGGAACAATGGCCATAATCATTCGACATATTTTTCGGTAACATTCCATAATTGAAATTACTACGATCGCCATTAACCTCACCAATTGATGGAGCTAAATTATGCATATCAGACTCCATTGCCCTGAAAACAGGATCGGAAGAGACACAATTTTTCCTTCCTCCATTTTGCCAACATTGCCGCTGATGACCAAAAACCCAGGCAGGAACAATATGTTCCCATTCAATTCGTTCAGCACGATTCTGCTGTGATCTGACTTGATAACCACACGAAGAAAGAATTGCGCGTCCACCGCTCTTACCTGTCCATTGCCAATGACAACCACAATAAAATGTCCCTTCCCCTGACTTAAATTGATCATGGTAAATGCGTTTACGCAATTCAACTTTAGCTTGTTCAAAGGTAGACGGCGCGGCAAAAGAAGATAAAGGAGCAATTAAGCTGAAACACCCAATATGAATTGCCCAAAAAATAACTTTACGTTTCAATGATAAACCCTACTTATGCAAAAATATCATTCTGATTTTACACTTTTATGTTGCCTCATAATCGACCTATAAGACAAATATTGTTTCTTTGCATTTCTTCTTAGCATCTCTTTTAAAAAGAAAGGCTACTCAATGAACAGGTTGAGATATCACTAGACGGCAGCTATCCCACTATTGTGGAATGATTAATTGGATATAATCAGATCGATATATAAACCATATGCTTTAAAAACGAACGGTTATATCACTCACCACTGGCATGAAAAAATAGAGAATGGAGCTGAACATCAGCCCCGATATTGAGGTCAAAATAAGATACAGGGCCGATACACGGCCCCGCCTTACTACAATTTACTACCAGAATCATTTATTACCAGAAGCGCTGGTACTCTCCATTTCTTTCTGTAACTTCTTTCGTTTCAAGTTCCAGAGTGAATCTTCTGGCATTTGGACCCGAATATCTAAACGGCAAAAATCGGGAATATCGCAATGCTCCCCATCTTGATAGAAGATCTTGTTGCCATTGTCATCAATAGATTTGAGCCGCCAATTTTGAAATCTCTCCGGTAAATGCGCGTGTTGACGATGGAAAGTCTCAATGATAATAGAACCGTCAGGCTGAACATGATCATCAACAAAAATCAGTTCGAGATTATTATTGTCGCGAGGAACGGAAATGCCCCCATGCACACCCCAACCACCATCAGCGTTATAGCCCAAAATATTTAATACACGATATATGCCGGTTCCCTCTTTTATCACTTCTGCACCTTCGGATTCGTTATTAGTCGAGAATGTGCCATCAGGGTAGATTTCTATTACCGGGGAGGCTACCTTGAGGTTTCCGTTGGCGTCTGGTTTAGCGTTCTTATCGTCCCAAAACTTACGTGTAACTTGTCTTTTACTATCGCTATTTATGCTATCTGTACGATATGTATTGCCTTCATGCGCAAAAACCAGCCGGTGACTCCATACCCCGTCCACGCCTTCACTTGATAGGCCATTTACATTACTAAATCTTAATTGAACTCCATACCAATCAGTTGGCAGTCCATATTTAGTGAGGAATGGCGAGTCTGGCCCATACCCGGCACAACCATCGTATAGATTTTCCGATCCATACAAACGAGCAAAACCCATTGAATGCATTGCATTATTAATTGATACTGCGCCTACATCCTCCGCAGTCAAATTAATATCTCCAGTCAACGCCTTATCGTTTATTTTCCGGCTATCAGGTACCCTGGTATTAATATTTCCAAGTAATGAATTAACTATTTCCTTAATCAACTTTTGCGTCACTGCCAATGAGTCACTATCACCAATCACATCGGTAAGTTGAACAATACCTTTTTGTGTTAATGAAGCATTGGGAATTCCTGTTATCGCTTTCTGTTCTAAAGCTTTATTTAACTGCGCGGTGAGTTTAGTTACATTACCATCATCTAAAACATCCTCACCAGTTTGTGTCGCAATAAAATCAGCTACAACCGATGTTATTGTCGTCGCTTGACGAAATATCTTATTTAATACGTAATTATCAATATACTGCCTGTCTGGAAACCCACGCGGTAAATTCGGATCTGTTTCGTAGAGTTGTTGACTGGATACATTAGCGCCATTACCAATAGCAAAAGCTTTAAAATCATTTTTACTCATATACTTTCCCCAAATTAAATAATGTTCATTTATAATCAAAAATATTCAACATCTTAAAATATCCTTATTGATCACCTTCCACTTTTAAAGAAAATAAATTCAAAATCGATCACCAAATCAACTTTACGAACCAGAGTTCATTTTTATATTGACTTTTATACGAATTTCTTTAATCAAAGCACTGATTAAAAAACCAGTGCTTTGTGAATATCTGAGGATTATAAGACGTTAATGGTATTATTCTTGCGGCTTTTCCGGCCAATTAATATCTGGTGCCGATGAAACGTCAACCCGACGCAGTAATACCAAATACTTTTTCCAATCTAGCAATAAAGTTTTTTCCGCTTCCGATGCCATTTCAGTTTCAACCGCATATTGCAATACCGTGATGGCCTCATCAGCTTGCCGACGGAAAATAGCACGTTGTTGTTCTGCCTGTTCAATTTGACTGACTTTTAGAGCTTCAAAGTCCGTTACCCATTTTTCACCATCCCATTGATCAAAATCGGTGGACGGTTGCTCGAATGTTAATGTTTCTGGTAATTCACCCAGTGCAGCCACTTCTTCCTGTGCACCCGCTTGCGTGTTGTAAGCTATTTTTCCACGGTGGTCAGGGACAATTTCCCAATAACTTCCGTCCTCACTGCGACGCACAGCCATATCATCAGAATCGGGAAGATCTGGTGCGTCTAAATAAGAATGCGCTGACACACCGACTCCTTCCGCAACATATTCTAAATCAGAGCCAGAGAATTCTCTCGAATAGGGATTAACATGATAAACTTTTATCCAGCCAGCTTGAATTGCTAATCCGTCTTCACCTAATACAGCGGTTTTAGTATCTAAAATATTTTCTTGTGTCATTATTACTCTACCTTTACGATATTATTCTGCTTTTACGATATAGTTAAATGCGATATTGCGGGGGCGGGTTTCATGACCACCTGTATTATTAGCAATTGATGTAGCAGTAGCGCTATCAAGTACATCACGCCCCAGCGGGAACTGGTATCTATCTACAGGACCTTGATAAATAGAAAGAGATTTCCCATCCAGTGAATGTCCTTTCGTAAGTTGTATTCTTTTTGTATTGTCAGCCTGTGCGCTTAAAATAACACGGCCACTATCAACACCACGCCCATCATCCCAACCACGAATAAACTCACCCCTTAAATCGGGTAATCTACCGTCAGGATAAGCTTCTGCTAATTTCGGGTACTGTGATCGACTAAACGCAGAGCCATTACAAGAGAAATAACCGGAAGGTGGATGGGGTAACGGCCAAGGAATAGGAGAGCCAACAGGAATGTTGGAAATACCTGAAATTTTTTGCTCTAAAGCTTTATCTAAAGCCCTATTGAATCGCACAGTAAGTTTAGTTATATCACCATCATCCAAAACATCCTCACCTGATTGTGTCGCAATAAAATTAGCCACAACAGATGATATTGTTGAGGATTGGCGTAATACCTTATTTAATACATGAGTAGAAACATTCTCAGGTGGAAATCCCGTTTTTAGATTCTGACTTTCTTCATACTTTTCTTGACTGACTACATTAGCATTATCACTAATAGAAAAAGCTTTAAAATCATTTATTTGGCTCATACACCCCTCTTAAATTCAATAATATTATTCAGTAATCAATATATTAAATGGTCGTAAAAACAGCCTCTCTCAATTGGCAATAATTATAGTCTAGTTCAGGAAAAGAATAATGAAATTTATTTTATAACTTATAGGGTTAATTATTTTTGTACAATTGAAAGTAATAAATCATACAACACTCCAATACATTGCAATAAAATACACCCAGATTTATTTGCATTTATCATCTTTTACCTTATCTTTGCCATTTATAACTGCAAATTTTCATGAAAATATTTCCTACCTTTATTAAAACAAATGAAAAAATAATAGTGACAAAAAGTTCTTTCATTGAAAAGTAAAAAGACCACACTATATCGCGGTCTTAAGCAAGGTAACTCACCAGTAAAAATTATTGTTTTTCAGCGAAGAATAGCCTGTAAATTCCCCCTCCAACAATCCCACCAATAATTGGCATCACCCAGAAAAACCATAACTGCTCTAAAGCCCAAGTATTCTGGAATATAGCAACAGCCGTGCTTCGGGCCGGATTGACTGATGTGTTGGTAATAGGAATGCTAATCAAGTTAATTAAAACCAGCGCCAAACCTATTGCTAATGGTGCAAAACCCGGAGGTGCTCGTCTATCTGTCACACCAATAATGACAATTAAGAAAATAGCCGTTAAAACAATTTCAGCTACAATAGCGGATTGAAGTGAGAATCCTCCCGGTGAATGCTCACCAAAACCATTTGATGCAAAGCCGCTCGTGGTCGCATCAAAACCCACCTGCCCACTGGCAATAACATACAGTACCGCCGCAGCAAGAATACCACCTATAACTTGAGAAATAATATAAGGAATAACTTCTACTGCCCTGAAACGACCACCAACCCAAAGACCAATTGTTACAGCGGGGTTAAAATGCCCGCCAGAAATATGCCCAACAGCATATATCATCGTTAATACTGTTAAACCAAATGCCAAAGATACACCGACAAAACCAATCCCTAATTCAGGAAATGCAGCAGAGAATACAACACTACCACATCCCCCAAAAACCAGAACAAAAGTTCCAAGCAATTCAGCTGCTAATTTTCTTAACATGTTTTGTCCTCATCCAGTTTTCAAAACGAGTTACCTTGCTGAAATTAACTATAGCCAATAAATTAAAATCATGCTTATTTTTACTATAACCGTATAAGTCGCTGATTCTTGTGGCATCTTTGCTTGATATTCACTTTAAACCGGGATTTAAGGCAATATCTATCCTGCGCAGATCAACTTTTCGGTGAAAAATGGATAACTTAAAATCAATTATCGCCAAAATAAGTTCAATATTCTGCTTCAACAACAGGAAAATCCGATGCAAAATACCTGCACCGGATTATCACGTCAGTATTGAATAACACAATATCTATACCCGTCATCTTTCAAGTTGCCTCTTTGTTGGCTGCGCTCCCTTGCCGTCGCGATGCATCTTGAAATCCATAGGGTATATTAAGCAATGAGTACTATGTGAAAACTGGTTTTTTCACTACTTAACAAGTCATTCATCTAACTACCAAAACTGAAATATTTGCATATCCGACAATCCCTGAAGCGTTTGAACCTAATAAATGGGTGGAAATATTAGGTCGCCGGGAACCAACAACAATTAAATCTGCTTTAATCTCATTTGCTGTCGATAATACTTTATCCCTCGGTGATCCAAAGGCTACAGAGAAAGAGACTCGCTCTTTTGGCAAGTCTATTTTCTCAGCCACTTTTGCCAATTCCTCTTCTGATCTTGCAATAGACTTCTTGGCAAAAGAGTTAAGCAAGTCATACTGGTAACTATAACTAATTGAAAATCTTGATATATCAGGAACGGCATGGAAAAGATGTATATTAGCATCAGATAACTTCGCTAAATACTCTGCATGTGCAATCGCTTTATCGGTCAATTCATCCTCTGAAATATCCACCGGTACTAAAATCGTTTTGTACATACGCACTCCTATATTTATATACCAAACCTAACTACTTCAATAAGGTATATAAAATATTCCATTATTTGTTGTGAGTTGTTTAACTAAATCAAATAAATTACGATATAGCTCTATTTTTAATCACTCAGAGTCAAGATGCCACTTATGTAATATTCTATGAATAAAAGGGGTTACAACAAGCCCCAAAGTAATAAAGAACACACTTTCCAAAAACACCCCATATATCGCAATAAAATATTTACCGGATAAACTAACAGGAGCGGGATCTAAACCCTGCGACCCCAGCATAGATAAAGCGTTCAACAAAGATTCAGAAAACGTATGCCCTTCTATCAAGTAGAACCCCAGAATACCCGGAATTATCCCAATAAAGAAAAATATTGCAGCAATAAGGTAAAAACGTACCACCCGCCATAAAAAATGGTCCAGACGAATCAGTTTATCAGTAAATTTTTCCATAATTATTGCATCCTCAACAATTCTACGAAACTTTATGCAATCTCAATGAAAATGAAGTCAGAGCAAATTTAATAAAAATAGAGCAGCACAGCGCTAACCAAAACATATCTAGCAAGCCATCCGAAGATGGCTAGCCAATCTCTCCCATTACACCTTATCTGATAACCAAAACAGATGTTGTCGAATATTTGACAACACCAGATGCATTAGATCCTAGCAAGTGCGTTGTAATATTGGGCCTTCTGGACCCAATAACAATAAGATCAGCATTAATTTCTGTAGCTGCTGCTGTTATTTCATCTCTTGGCGACCCAAATGCAATGGAGTAGGATAACCTGTCATCAGGAAAATCGATGGTATCAAGCAGCGTTTTTAAATCATCTTCGGCTTTAATTGTCGCTTTATCCTTAATTTCATCATATCCCAACGAATATGCATTAACAATTGCTGATGAAATTGGCAGTACATGAAGAATATGGAGCTTCGCACCTGTTTTTTTTGCCAAAGACAGTGCATGCTTAACAGCTTTACTCGTTAGTTCATCTTCTGAAATATCTACCGGTACTAAAATAGTTTTGTACATACGCACGCTCCTATATTTACATACCAAACCAGACTACTACATTTAGTATACTCTATATCCTGTTAATTACTATGAGTTATTCAACTATATAGACGCAATGATAAAAATCAAGAAAATCACTTATATTTCATATCGATATAAAGATATTACCCATACCATTCACATAGAATTAACATTGATAAAAGTAAAAACCAATCATTATCATAACAATGAATCTATTATTGTTTGTCATCAATGACGATTACATTACTTATCTGCAAAAGAAAAAGTTAATTGATACCTTTTTTCAATATATCATTCTGTATATAACGATAAAATAACAATTATAATTTAAAGATTTTTCACAAATTATTCTCCTTAACGCACCTTTCTCTATAACCGGACAATTAATATCATTTTTAATTTGTTTATATTACATCTTTAGTTTCATATAGTTATACTAATTTAATGCGCATAATAATATATTTTACAAAAAAACATTATGAAAATAAATACTGTTCACTTCAACCCGTAGCAAAAGAGGGATATACAGGGGCAATAACATTAACCCCTGAGACCTACCTCACTGCCGATATAACGCTTTGATTTGCTGAACCGTATTTTCAAATATCTTAGCCTGTTTTTCATCTCCCATTTCTGCAATAACACGTTCCAAATTCAGTATAACTTTTCCTGCATGAGCTTGCCCCATAGTTTTAAGAATAGAAGCCAATAGAACTTTCAAACATGTCACCTCTGTTGCCAGAGTTTCAGAATCGGATGAAGGAATTAAATCAATTTTATTCATAGTCGTTACCCGTTTACGTATTAATTACGTTATGAAAATAATAATTATACCACATAATTCATCCCCTATTTTTATACATTTTCCAAATAGATCTACGCAAAAAGACGTTAAATTGTTGTTAAAACCATTTATTTTATAAATATTTATTTAGTTATTAATTTCATCATAATCAGAATATACAGAGTGTTCTTGTTGAAAATAAATAATACTTGCTATCGCATAAAATAATTCTCTTTTGTCTTTGGAAGAGATAAGTATAATATTCACATTCCTGATGAACTTTTAGGATAATTTATCTATTCTATTGTTTTATATAATCTTTACTAAAAGTCAAAAAATAGGCAGTTGAAGTTAACTTTTCTGAAACAAATTCAATACACAAGCAATATCAATGAAGCTCATGTATGAGCATAGAGCCAGTTGGAGACACTTTTTTGATAAATGTTTTGTTAGTCGATGATCATGAGCTGATCAGAGTTGGTGTAAAGCGTATTCTTGATGACGTAAAAGGGATAACAGTGATAGGAGAAGCCAATTGTGGTGAAGATGCGATAAAGTGGTGCCGGGCTAATAAAGCAGATATCGTGCTAATGGATATGTGCATGCCAGGTATTGGCGGCCTGGAGGCCACAAAAAGAATCCTGCGTTACTGTCCAGATGTCCGTGTCATCATGTTGACTATCTATACTGAAAATCCTTTGCCAATGAAGGTGATGCAGGCTGGTGCCAGAGGATATCTCAGTAAAGCCTCGACCCCTCAGGACATGGTTAATGCAATTCGTGCGGTTAATGCCGGTCAACGCTATATCGCCCCCGATATTGCTCAACAGATGGCCCTTAGCCAGATTAGCCCACAGAAAGACAATCCATTAAGTTGTCTATCTGATCGTGAATTACAGATTATGTTGATGATCACGAAAGGACAAAAGGTGAGTGATATCTCTGAACAACTTAATCTTAGCCCAAAAACCGTCAATAGCTATCGCTATCGGATGTTTAGTAAACTAAATATCAGCGGTGATGTAGAATTAACACATATGGCAATACGTTATGGGCTATTCGACACAGAGAGTCTATTAAATAGTGACGGAACAATTTGATTCAAAAACATTTTTACAAACAGTAACCAGTCAGCCCGGTGTTTATCGTATGTATGACACCTCAGGTACGGTTATTTATGTCGGTAAAGCCAAGGATTTAAAAAAGCGGCTTGCCAGTTACTTTCGTGCACAGGTTACCAGTCGTAAAACCGAATCTCTGGTTAAAAATATTGTTCAAATAGATGTTACTGTCACGCATACCGAAACAGAAGCACTGCTGCTGGAGCATAATTACATTAAGCTTTATCAGCCCCGATATAACGTTTTACTGCGAGATGATAAATCCTATCCTTACATTTTCCTCAGCGCAGATAAACACCCTCGGCTGGCAATGCATCGGGGAGCTAAACATTTTAAAGGTGAATATTTCGGCCCATTTCCAAACGCCCATGCAGTACGAGAATCATTAATCTTACTGCAAAAACTTTTCCCTATCCGGCAATGTGAGGATAGTGTCTACCGCAATCGCTCGCGGCCATGCCTGCAATATCAAATTGGCCGCTGCCTTGGGCCTTGCGTTAAAGAATTGGTAAGTGAAGACGAATATCAACAACAAGTTGATTATATTCGTCTGTTCCTTTCAGGCAAAGATCAGCAAGTTTTGACCAGATTAATTAACCGCATGGAACAAGCTAGCCAGCAATTGAAATTTGAAGATGCAGCAAGATACCGTGATCAAATCCAGGCCGTTCGTCAGGTCACTGAAAGGCAATTTGTTTCAGGAACAGACGATGACCTGGATGTTATTAGTGTTGCCTTTGAAGCGGGCATGGCTTGTCTACACGTACTGTTTATACGTCAGGGCAAAGTACTGGGTAGTCGGAGTTACTACCCTAAAGTCCCGACTGGAACAAAACTTGATGAGATTGTACAAACATTCCTTGGCCAATTTTATTTACAGGGCAGCCAAAATCGGACTTTGCCCTCAGAAATTTTGCTGGATTTTACTCTGCCAGAGAAAGACATTTTGTCTGATTCTTTATCTGAAATATCCGGGCGAAAAATTCATATTCAAACCCGTCCCCGTGGAGACAAAGCCCGTTATCTGAAACTTGCTCGCACAAATGCAACAACTGCACTAACTACCCGCTTATCGCAACAATCAACTATTCACCAAAGATTAGACTCTCTCGCCGAATTAGTTAAGTTAGCAAAAATTCAGAGAATGGAATGTTTTGACATTAGCCACACTATGGGAGAACAAACCGTTGCATCCTGTGTCGTTTTTGATAGCAATGGCCCACTACGTTCTGAATATCGGCGCTATAATATCAGTGGTATTACTCCCGGTGATGATTACGCGGCCATGAATCAAGTATTACGCCGTCGATATGGGAAAGCATTAGATGAGTCAAAAATTCCTGACATTATTTTCATCGATGGCGGTAAAGGGCAATTAGCTCAGGCAATAGATGTCTTTCAGTCTCTTGATGTTGAATGGGATAAAACGCGCCCTCAATTGATAGGTGTTGCCAAAGGCAGTGATCGCAAAGCCGGGCTTGAAACACTATTTTTCGCGACGGAGGATAAAGGTATCGCATTACCGCCGGACTCCCCTGCCCTGCATGTGATTCAGCATATTCGTGACGAATCACATAATCATGCAATAACCGGGCACCGCCAACGTAGAGCTAAAGTTAGAAACACCAGTACACTAGAATCTATTGAAGGCGTTGGGCCCAAACGCCGACAAATGTTACTGAAATACATGGGAGGTTTGCAGCCTTTACGCAACGCAAGTGTCGAAGAGATCGCAAAAGTACCGACTATTTCCTATGCATTAGCAGAAAAAATTTATAATGCATTGAAACACTAAGTACATTGATGCACCATACTTATAAATTCCACTATAGCCAGATAGTTAAGAAGCACTATGCAATTAAATATACCAACATGGCTCACTCTATTTCGTATCGTCCTGATCCCATTTTTTGTCTTGGCATTCTATTTGCCATTCACATGGGCACCGATGGTTTGTGCCATAATCTTTATTGTCGCTGCGGCGACAGATTGGTTTGACGGTTTTCTCGCCCGCCTTTGGAAACAGACAACTCGCTTTGGCGCATTTCTTGATCCTGTCGCGGACAAAATCATGGTTGCTGCCGCATTAGTTTTAGTTTCCGAGCATTATCACACATGGTGGATAACCCTCCCCGCAGCAACCATGATAGCGCGTGAAATTATCATCTCTTCTCTCAGAGAATGGATGGCTGAATTAGGCAAACGCAGTAGTGTTGCTGTTTCCTGGATGGGTAAGGTAAAAACGACAGCGCAAATGGCGGCGTTAGTTGCTTTATTATGGCGACCTAATTTTGAATTCGAATTAGGTGGATTCATATTACTTTATATTGCTACGGTGATGACATTTTGGTCAATGTTTCAGTATTTAAACGCGGCCTGGTCTGATTTGCGTGAAGCTTGATCGAAATGACGTAAAAACCATCGAACAAGCACAGCGTAACAATAATTGTGTTGACTCAATACGTGAAGTAAGTAGAATGCAACGCATCGAACGGCACATGAGATTTACGAAAACAAATAAGTAAATCAGCCAGTTCAAAACGGTGCGGGAATAGCTCAGTTGGTAGAGCACAACCTTGCCAAGGTTGGGGTCGCGAGTTCGAGTCTCGTTTCCCGCTCCAAGTTACTAGTTAGAAAGATGGTTAGTAGCTGAATATGGTTAGTAACTGAATTTAGTAACTGAATTTAGTAACTGAACTTAGTAACTGAATATAGAAAGGCGCGTTGGCAGAGTGGCCATGCAGCGGATTGCAAATCCGTCAACCTCGGTTCGACTCCGGGACGCGCCTCCAAATTCAGCCCAGGTGGTGAAATCGGTAGACACAAGGGATTTAAAATCCCTCGGCTGTAAGGCTGTGCGGGTTCAAGTCCCGCCCTGGGCACCAAATAAAATTTACTGATAAAACAGTGAGTTAGGAAAAAGAAAAGGCCACCGCAAGGTGGCTTTTTTGCATGTCGAGATGGCATGAAAATTGAGAAGTGGCGGCAAAATGGCGGCACTGTGTAAATATACATTATCTATTTCAGGCAATCTCTTCCCCCTCAAAACATCATCAGAAAAATATTTTTCATATAAAAAAGTTAAGTAATGATTGCTACACATTACTGTGAAACCTATTTATTGGCTTATTGGCAAAGTTAGCAGAAAATTATTATCTTTTTATATAATTCATGAGCTTTTTTAGGAACGATTTTTTTATTTCAGGTTGATTTGACTTAGCCAATGACGGATTTTCTAAATCCGTTGGAAGTAAGTACAGACGCTCATCGTCATCAACAACTTTTGCATTAAGTTTTTCGGCTATCTGTAACATCTTACAATATAGAGCTGTATCGGGGTGTTTCATGTATGTTCCCATCAGACCAATTCAGCCACGGTTCTTCATAAACGCTTTTCCCTGTCCATCCAGCATGAAACTGACCATTTCTTTCATCAATGAATAATTCGTCATCTTCAGCAACTAATGCGAGCCACTCATCGCTACTAATCTGGCAATCTTCATTCATTGAGAAGCATTCAGCTCTTGTTATATGAAGCTCCCACCCCATAATTACTCCTTAATTATTTGAACAATACAGCAGTAAAAGGCCACCGCAAGGTGGCTCAGACCGCTGACAAACTACATTTAAAATAACGAGGGTTGTTTCTTTTTTCGTGATAGAAATCACTATTTACTATATCCTTTCATTATACTTTTTACCTCGGCTGTTCTGGCCATTCAATATCGGAAGCCAGCGAAATATTTACTCTATTGAGCATTATCCTGTATTTTTTCCATTCCAACAGAGCAATTTTCTCTGCTTCGGTAGCGATATCTAAATCAACAGCATCTTGCAGTAATGCAATGGATTTATTCGCGTGTCGCAACAAAGCCATACGCTGCCGCTCCGCTTGCTCAATCTGATCTGCTTTTAGAGCGACATTATCAGTGACCCATTGTGTGCCATCCCACTTATCAAAATCAGTGGTAGGTTGCTTAAAGGTCAGAGTTTCAGGTAATTCACCCAGTTCAGTAATTTCCTGTTGAGTTCGTGTTAACGTATCGTAAGCGATTTCTCCGCGATAATCAGGTACTATTTCCCAACGCTTACCGTCTTCACTGCGACAAATAGCCACACCATCAGAATCGGGAAAGTCTGGTGCATCTAAATAAGAATGCGCTGACAAACTGACGCCCAACATGACATATTCGATATCAGAATTAGTAAATTCTCGTGTAATTTGATTCGTGTGATAAACTTTTATCCAGCCAGATTGAATTGCTAATCCGTCTTCACCCAATACGGCTGCTTCATGTTGCTCTAAAAAGTTTTTTTGTTCTGTCATTACGCTGCATGCTGCTGCTCTCACTATATAGTTAAATGCGACATTGCGGGGCCTTGATACCCCTATAAATGCGGAATTGGCAATCCAGTCTGCCTGAGCTTTACAATATACAGCTTTTACCGAAGTATTGTTATTTTGGGGCATATCCCACTGCAATTTTGTGCGCTCATTGCGTGAAGGGGTAATAATAAAATTACCAGCCCGATCAACATTCTGTACCAAATAAGCTCCTTCCTGCCACGATAATATTGAACGAGATGGATCCACATTTCTACCACTATCCCAGCCACGGATAAATTCTCCCCTTAAATCGGGCAATCTGCCATCAGGATAAGCTTCTGCTAACTTTGGGTACTGCAATTTATTGAAAAATGCACCATTACAAACAAGGTAGTTGATAGGTGGATAGGGTAACGGCCACGGAATGGGGGAACCCACAGGTATATTAATTTCTTCACGTAACGAACTTATTATTTCCTGAGCAAGCTTTTGTGTAACCGCCAATGTATTACTATTACCAATCACATTTGTAAGCTGAACAATACCTTTCTGTGTTAATGAAGCATCGGGAACCTTTGTTGTCATTTTTTGTTCTAGCGCTCCATTTAATTGGGCGTTGAGTTTTTCTATATTTCCATCATCCAGCACATCATTGTCAGAGTGTGTGGCGATAAAATTAGCGACTACAGAGGATATCGTAGACGACTGACGTAATACCTTATTTAGCATATCAGTGGTAATACCATCTTGTGGAAACCCAGTCTGCAAATTCTGATTTTCTTCATATTTTTCTTGGCTAATTACATTAGCATTATTGCCAATAGAAAAAGCCTTAAAATCATTTTTTTGATTCATGCATTTACTCCTTAAGTAAAATAATATTTTTTATAATCAACACATTTAATTATTGTAAAAACAATCCGACTGTAATTTATTAAAATTAAAGTCTAGTTCAGAAAGAAGAGCAATACAGCATTCCTATTTATTAGGAGACTGACCGTTTTTATATAATTGTAAGCAATAGGCAATTAAATATCTTAGATTCAAAAATATATCCAAACCATTTATATTTAATATCTGGGAACTATTCTTCTCTTATTCCTTCTATCTCCTCTTTCAACTCCTTATGTTTTAAATTCCAAACTAAATCTCCCAGCATTTGGACACGAACATCTAAACGACAATGTTGACTCTGTTGACCATATTTCTTCTCGGAAAAACTATCAATACAACACCTCAATTCTATAACTCATTGCCTGATCATTGGCAGCTCTTAATAATATTTGAAATTACCCCTAATGCATTATTATCCTTGCTAACTATTATCACTGTTATTTTCTTTTTAAAAAAATCAAAGAAAGCCCCTCGTTTATGTGTATTGTTCTACTTATCAAACTCCATCATCCAAGGTATTACTGTTTTTTTAATAGTTAATGTACTGTCACTACCAATAAGCTATGACAACATATTACCCTCTCTGCGGCCTATAATTACTACTGCTATATGGGTACCTTATTTCATGGTGTCAATTAGAGTTAAAAGAACTTTTGTGAACTAATCAACTCTCTCCCCTATCCTTGCAACCACAGAATCTTTGCCCTGTGGTTACAATTTACTCTCTTCTATTTGCCGTATTATCTTCTTGAAGGTGATATATAGACTTTTTTGTCCCACTGGTGAACTACTCAATCCCTAATGCTTAGCATTTTGGCTAACGCTGGTATGCCGCCAACTTCTTTTATTGCTATATCCAGTATGTTCATAAAGGTTTTATTTTTTTACTAATAACAAACAAAATACAATAAACACTTTAAAAATAAAGTTTTGCTTGCTATAAAAATAAAAGCCTCGCTTGTATATTTAAGGCATGAAAACAATGCACGAAAGAATCAAGCAAGCTCGGCTTGCAAAAAAACTAACTCAAGCTGAACTAGCAGATATGCTTGGGGTTACTCCACAGTCTGTGCAACAGTGGGAATCAAGCACAGAACCAAGAAAATCAAGGCTAACAACATTAGCATCTATCCTTGACGCTGATGTGAACTGGCTTTTATTTGGCGAAACACCCAAAAAGGGTGAGAGCCAAGTTCCACCTGAGAGCGAGTGGACAACTATTACGCAATGGGACAGTAACATGCCACTAGACTGCAATGAGGTGAAGGTACCGTTCTTAAAGGATATTGAATTCGCGTGCGGCAATGGTGGATGTATTGATGCAGATTATAGCAGCTTTAAGTTAAGATTTTCTAAAGCAACATTAAGCAGGATTGGCGCACCAACTGACGGCTCTACAATTGTTTGTTTTCCTGCTAAGGGCGACAGCATGGAGCCAGTTATCCCAGATGGAACAGCAATAGCAGTAGATATCTCTAATAAGAAAATTATTGATGGAAAAGTGTATGCAATTGAACAGGATGGGTTAAAGCGTCTTAAATGTCTTTACAGACGCCCGAGAGGGAAATTACTTATCAGAAGTTATAACCGTGATGAATACGAAGATGAAGTTGCAGATGAAGATCAAGTGAACATCATTGGGAGAATGTTCTGGTATTCCGTTTTAGATTACTAAGGTTATGGAATGGACAATTTTAAGATAAAAATAAAACATCATGTTGACCACGTTAAGAGCGCAGGCCAACACTGCACCACCGAAGAAACAACTAAGCAAGCATTAATATTGCCTTTTTTAGATATTCTTGGGTTCAGTCCGTATGACCCTCAAAAAGTTAAAGCCGAGTACGGGGCGGATTTCCCCGGGTTAAAAGCAAATGAGCGGGTTGATTATGCTTTGTTTTGCCAAGGTGTTCCAGTTATGTTTATCGAGGCAAAAGGATACAGCGAAAAGCTAGATAACCACTGCCCTCAGTTATCCAGATACTTTAATTCCACTCCAGAAGTGACTATTTCGGCAATTACAAATGGATTAGAGTGGCGCTTCTTTACCGATTTAAAACAAAAAAACGTAATGGATCCTACCCCATTCTTACGCATTAAAATGGATGAAGTTAGCGATGCAGATGTAAGCCAGCTCTATCGATTTAGACACGATAAATTCAAACCGGAAGCACTAAGAACGCTTGCAGAAGAAAGTGTTTACTTATCTGCTTTTACTAAAACCATCAGCACTAGCTTGAGAGATGTTGATAGTGAATTTGTGAGATATGTTGCTAATAGATCTAATGTCGAACGCCAACTAAATCAGCGCTTTATTGAATCAATCACCCCGTTGGTAAAACAAGCTGTTGAGAAATCTGTCAGCGCAATGGTGGTTTCCGGTCTTTCAAATAAACATGTTCCAATTGATGGAGTTCAAGACGAGATAGAACTTCAAGAAAATTCGAAAGAACCAGATGAGATAGTAGATCTAGATAACCCTAATATTGTTACCACCAAAAACGAATTAGCTCTATATGAAAAAGCAAAATCAATAGTCGGGGATTCTGTTGACTTGCAATACAAAGATACAGAATCTTACTTTGGAATTCTTTATCAAGGAAAATCAAATAGATGGATAATAAGATACTTTGACAAGAAGAATAAACCTTACATCCAGATACCTATTGAGCTAACGGATATATTAGCCAACGAAGTTAATAGAGCCGGATTATCCGCTAATAACTCAAGAATATTTATAGAAGCTCCAGAAGATATATTGAGGATAACAGGTATTATCCTTGATGCTTTTGAGTTCGTTAAAAATGACGATAACTTTAGAAAGAAAGCACAATAACATACCAGCCACCACTCGGTGGCTTTTCTGCCCTATATCCTTCACTATCATCTAAGAATGTCTAAGCAGTCACATTTTTAACAATCAATAAAAATAAAATCCATATTAAAAACAAGCATTACTTGTTTTCATAAACCAATACTTGTATACCCCTAATCATCTTAATATGACTCGCTACCGTCTAGAAGAACTATCCGCAAGTCTGAGAAAAACAACGTAGTGTTGTCTTTCTAAACTGCCTGTGCGGCAGTAAACATCATACAGACAATTTTGTTTTTGTAGGTAGATTTCTAAGCTGCCTGTGCGGCAGTAAACTCGCGCTCTCTCTGTGGGTTCGGAAGGTTACTTTTCTAAGCTGCCTGTGCGGCAGTAAACTGTTTCTTTTCCGTCTCCGCAGCATTCGGGACTTTCTAAGCTGCCTGTGCGGCAGTAAACGTCGTGATGAGGACGGGAAAATCATTAAGAAATTTCTAAGCTGCCTGTACGGCAGTACACAAAGAAAACATATGGCTATTTCTCTGCCGAAATTTCTAAGCTGCCTGTACGGCAGTACACTGCGTTTTAATGCTGACGAAAAAACGCCATTCTTTCTAAGCTGCCTGTACGGCAGTACACAATTTTCATTTACGCTAGCCAAAATAAGTATATTTCTAAGCTGCCTGTACGGCAGTACACCCAATATCTTCAAGAACTGAGCAGCTAGTTCTTTTCTAAGCTGCCTGTACGGCAGTACACTGTTACATATTAACTCCAACCCACTGACTATCAAAGAATATATTTATAAAAAGCTCAAAAACCCTTTTTTAAAGAAGAGATTGCATTACATTAAAAATCAATAAGTTATAATTGATTGCTAAAAAAGGGTTAAAAATCAGGTTCAGGAATACCCGCGTTTTTAAGTTACCATTGACACAATTTTCTTAGCTAACGACTACGTTTCAAGAAATCTTCTACCTTATCCCATTCATCACTCAGCGGAATCGATTTCTTTCCATCCGGAGATACAAGATAATAACGGTCGTAAGATCCGGATTTTTCCTTATACAGATGTTCTTCTGTGATGATATATCCCTCATATCGGCCTGACTCCACAATATCAAGCCCATTGCCATATGTGATGACATCAGATATTTTTCCTGTTCTATTATCAACAGACCTAATTTCATTCGCTGTCGCTGAGCTCATACACTCAAGATATGTTTTAGATGCATCAGGAGAAAGACTAATACTCCACGTTGGACACAACTTTTTATCATATCCTATTTGAACCGCTGTATGTCCCTTGCCTGAAACAACCATTTTTGATTCAATTTCACCATCACCCTTTATCCGTTTGAGATACAACGCATAATGATAAGGAAAACCACAACAGTCATCTTCCGGATCTTCACTTTTTGCTGGATATGAAATCAACTTTGCAGCAATCTTTTTATCTTTCGAGATTACTGTCTGTAAAACTTTGTGAGGTTCATCAATATTATCAGATAATATCTTTCCTTTAAAACAAAGCTCCTTCTCTTTATTAACAGAAAAAACCTCTACTCCTATTGGACAGGTCTCAGCAGCATTTATTTGGCCCGGCACATTTAACAGTAAAAATGCTAGGATATATTTTCTCATCATCGACAACCTCATTTTATATTCCTAAGGAAGATCACTATAAAACATAGCTAATCCATATCACCTAAATTATCTATTAATGCGATATTACTTACAGCACCATAAAATAAATAAGCTATCGTGGTCAATATATCGACACCATTTGGAAATATCAACACCTATAATCAATGAAACTCCTTGCTAAGGCTCTTTATTATACAATTAAAGGATTACGGTTTATTATGAAATCCCCTAAATTTTTCATATTTATTTATTTTTTTATCTCATAAATTTCAATTATCATAATTTCACAAAAATTTAACACAATCACAGAGACACCCCATTTGACCTTGCAAATAATACTGTCAACCAAGGGGTTTTCATTAATACCAGAAACGATCAATCTATTGATCGATACAATACTCCAAGACTATCGATAACCGTTCACCAATAAATGTTATCGAAAAAATAAGTATTTCCGACTATCATTGATCATTCAGAAAAAATATCATAATTAAATAATTACTCTAAAAAATAATATTTATAAATATATTTCTATTTATTTAAAATTTCTTTATTAAATAATAAAATATTTAATTATTAGTATATTCTTTCTTTAAAAATAAATTATTTCCCCATGCCATATAATAAAGTTATTTTAAGTGAAATTATTACTTAAATAATTTAGATGATCTCTTAAGTAATCAGCAAGGATTTACTATGCAAAATATAAAAAGTACACTAAGCAGTATCACTTTAATCTTAAGTTATATGTAGAATAAAAATAGAGTCATTTGAACACATAAATTATATTTAATAAGCTTAAAATATGAATAAAAATTCCTCTACCAAGCTAAAACATATTTTAAAACGATGTAAAAGCACCTTACTAAAAACTCATTTATTTGGAAGCTACCGCGAGAAAAATGGTTACCCTCTTTTACACCCTATAAATATTGATCACTTAGGGTCACAGAGTACTATAAACTTATCATCAGCTACATAGGCATTAATCATGAAAAAAATTAATGAAACATATATTTCACCACAAATAATAAACACAATGGAAGCAAGCAATGAACCGTGGGGAATTAAAGATAAAAATTCACGCTTTATTTATGGTAATCTGGCCCTAAAATCTATTCAAAATATTCCAACATCATTTGATTATGAAGGTTTTTTTGATAACGAACTTCCCTGGAGTGGAGCAGAATTTGCAAAAGAATTTATTGATCATGATAAAATTGTAATGACAAAAGGGAAAAAAATCTGTTCACTCGAAACATATACATATGGAAAAGAAAAAATCTTATCATCTTACTTCCAAGAGAAATTACCACTGTATAACGATGCAAAGGAATGCATAGGTATCTTTTTTCATGGATGGAAAGCCAAAGATTTTTCATTAATTAACCTATATCAATATTATAATTATCTACCCACATCTATTATATTCCAACCGCCAGCAGATACTTTTACACAACGTGAATGGGATGTTATTTTCTTCTTTCTACAAAAGTACACCCGGAAACAGATTGGAAAAATATTAAATATTACTTATCGTACAGTTGAATCTCATATGGCCAGTATATATCACAAGATAGGTGTTAACTCCAGTCAACAACTGGAAGAATATTGTCTCATCAACAATTTTAAACGCTATGTACCAGAGAAATTTTTACTATTTTAATAACTCTGTTTTAGTCATAAAGAACACGATTAAATAATCTATACCCTATGAATTTCAAGATGGATCGCGACGGCAAGGGAGCGAATCCCCGGGAGCATAGATAACTATATGACCGGGGTGAGCGAATGCAGCCAACAAAGAGGCAACTTGAAAGATGACGGGTATATAAACAAATCATTTAAATAATCACCTGAATAATTAAGTAGTATTATGCCAACGAAAAAAATACAATCAAAACAATACCATTATTGAACTAATTTAGCCGTATAAGAAAGTTATAATATCATGTAAAAAATGATTATTTATCAAAAATCCCCCTCTCTCGATTACCTATCAATATCGCAATTTCCCTGAAAATTACGATGTTATGAGATTTTTAACTGATAAATTAGCCTCATCTATTGCAGAAAATGCTGTTAATTATATTAAGAAAATCCATCCAAAATAAAATTAGCAATAGCATATATAATTAAACGATTGTCGTAATAAAAATAGCCATGATAATTATTTTATGAAAAAGTCTGTCATTGCTGGTAATAAAGTATTAAACTGACAATATGATTCAAACATATCACAACTTAAACACAAATCGTAAAAAGGAATAATAATATGAGTAATCACATAGCTATATCATCTCAAATTATTAATACACTGGCCATAAGCAATGAGCCTTGGGGAATTAAAGATAAACACTCATGCTTTATCTACGGCAATATAGCATTAAAATCTCTTCAAAACTTTTCAAGTTCATTTGAATTTGAGGGGTTTTATGAAAATGAACTTCCTTGGGATAGTGCTAAATTTGCGGAAGAATTTATTAATCATGACAAAAAAGTAATGGAAAAACAGCAGAGAATATGCTCAATAGAAACTCATATATTTGGCAAAGATCAAACCCTATCGTCTTACTTTTTCGAAAAATCACCTTTTTACCATAAAGATGGAGAGTGTATCGGAGTTATATATCATGGCTGGAAAGCACAAGATTATTCATTAGCCTATTTACATCAATACCACGACAAACTGCCGACTTCAATTATGCTCCAGCCACCAACTGATCTTTTTACTCAACGTGAGTGGGATATCATTTTCCTCTTCTTACAGAAAAATACCCGAAAGCAGATTGGGCGGATACTGAATCTAGCCTATCGCACGGTTGAATCTTATATGGCTCGGATATACCATAAGATAGGTATTAACTCTAGCCAGCAATTGGAAGAGTATTGCCGAACCTATAATTTTAATCACTATATACCGGAAAAGTTTTTATTATCTTAGATTACGTATTTATTCCCGGTTTTTCCATACTGTTCTTATCCATCATTGATGGAGAAAATAGCCAGCCCTGTTGGAATATTTTTATTTTAAAATATTATATTTAATAATCTTCAAAAGTTATATATGAACTCATCAGGGCTTAAAAAACCATCCTTATTACCATGCAGCAAAAAATATATAGGATAGTGTTCATAATGATAGTTTATAAAAGAGAAGGAATCCTGTTCTACTTATATAAATGCCTAATCTATTAAAGCCAATAAGTTACCTAAAAACTTTAATATTATTGAGTATACTGATAAAGAATTACCTACATCAAATAATCATTTCTTAAACCAAAAAAAAGATCATAATCAAGCGAATATAGACTTTATTATCCACCACCTTACAAATAAATAACTTATTAATTACATATCAATATTAATCGTCACTATTCATAGCTATAATTTTTCATACAATTTAATATCACTGCTAAGTGACATTACTTATAAATATAAATACTTTCATAGAAAATAACTTTCTCTATCATATTTATGTTTAAAATATCTTTATAAAAAAACCACACAACCAATTGATAATAATATATTTCTTGAAGAGAAAATCATTATTCTCTATTATATAATCAGACTATTTCAACTATAATCATCTAATTAATTTTTCAGATAGCCAAAATGATAAAACAATTAATGGCAGACACTAATAATATAGCTAATTATATTCAACCAACTTGCCGAATTTTAATTTACACCTCAGCAATGTTTTTCACTATTTTCATTGTGAAGTTAAATTGAGCATAAACTCAAATCTTAATAACTAAATTTTGAGGACATAAGAATAAGAGTGATATTATGAGTAGAAAAATAATTAACACATTAGCGAAAAGTCATGATCCAAGGGAGAATAAAGGACATAAGCACATGTTTTATTTACGTTAAGCAAGCATGTAAACATGTTCAAAATATTCCAAGTTCTTTTAACTACGAAGGACTTTATAAAGATAAACTTCCCTAGGATGGGGCTGAGCTTGCCAAAAAATACATGGCTATGATAAAAAAACAATAAAAAAAGAAGAAAGAATATGCTCACTTGAAACATATTCCCCAGCCACTGACTGATTTATTTACTCAACAGGAATGGGATATTACATCCCTACTTTTACAAAAATATAATAATAGGAAAATTAGTATAATATTCAATATTACCTATCGCGAGATTAAAATTTACTCTCTATAGATATAAAACAAACTTGGTATTAATTCCAGCTTTCCATTGAAAGAATATTGTCGCATAAATAATTATGGTCTCTATATGACAGAAAAATTTGTGCAACCGGGAAGTAAGAATATCATCAACATAATTTGTTCCAATAAATTATAATCAAACTCCATAAGTTCTAAAACTTCCTGCTGGCTTAGTCCCGATTTAGTTTATCCATTTTTGTCCTAGCTTCTTCGAGTTGAAATTCTGTTGCACCACACTCCTGTGATACTGGCATTATCGTATTAAAACCCCGGTCTACAGTTCTCCTTAAATCATTGGCATCCTGCCGTATTTTCTCAGGGGTATTACGTCCCCTATAAGTTGTACTGAGTTTTCTATGGACATCAGCAAGAACAATTATGGCCGCTATATTTTTCTATAATTTTTCCAGTAAACTTGAACCGCAGAAGTCGAAGGAATATGATCAGTATGTGTTCCATTCCTTAGTCTCCCCGTAAAGTTTCTATACAAATCCACTTCAAACAACTTCACCGGCGGCATATTAGGGATGGCGAGTATCGGGATATAATTCCGAAAATCCTTCTCTTCCAGCATCGGCAATAAGGTTATCTGCGACGGAATAAATAGTCGTTCTTCATTCCAGGTATGAGGCGGAACCTTGAATTCCTGTTCACTCGGCGTCCATAAAATCGTCGGTCAATTTTCCCTTGGTTCCCAGAATTCATAATTACCAGTGACCAGATTCAGTCTCATCATACGAACCGGCACTTTACTGAACCGTTCAACAATTTCACTAAGATGATATCGATTTAAGTAATTCTCTTCGCCCTCATTCAATCCCGGTGAATAAAGCAGTCCCATTAATCCGACTGTCAATGGATTCGGTGCCGCCAGCCAGCGTCCGGCACTGGTAACGCCGCCGCCAATAATATAAGTCGGGATGTTTACCACAGGTAGTTTTATCACCAGCTAGCAGATAATACCCTATTGCCATCTATTCACCCACCATTGAATAATCGTATTAAATATTTATTTAAAATAAATTTAAACAATATTATTTCTACCTAAGAACTAATATATGATCAATAATGCAAAAAATTTAAATTAAAAAAATAAAAATATTCTGAAATTGATGAAAGTTAAGTCAATTTTTTGCCTCTGGCGTTACCTCACCAGTACCGTCAAACCAGAAAATCATTGATAAAAACCGCAAGAAATGGGGTAAGAACGTAATTGCAACAAACATATAAGTGGAACTTGAAATACAACTTTATATCTTGAGCTATACCATTTTAAGTAAGTTTTTTATTTAATTATTCTCCAAAAATTTAATTTCATAGAATTTACCTAACCTTAATTTTATTTAAGAATAGCTATTGTTAGCAGCAAACAAATTCAGACGCGGTTTTTAGGCTGAAAACTCCATATAGTTGATTATTCTGATAATTCCACAATATATTATACCGAATTACGATGACCAGTATATGCCGTTTAAAAAGCATTCTTTAATTGATCGAATATTATTCCGATTAAATGCCATTTTTTCGCCGTTATTCTGCCCCAAAGATAACACCTTCTTTTTCATTCTATTACCGATCATCTTTATAACAACCACTCCCTCATGCTTCGGTTAATGGCTGAAAGTTTTTGACCTACATCACTTAATTACTTATGACTTAAAAACATTATTCATTAATTTTACTGTTTAGTAAACAAACTAAAATGTTTTTATATAGAATAGTATCTTACGTTATATTCATTCACAATAAAAATATCGTTATATAACAATAAAAGGATTAATTAATAAATATATGTATTTTGACGAGAAAGTAATTATATTCTATTATATTACCAAGGCATTTTAAGTATAATTAGTTAGCAAACACGTCAGATAACAACTGAAATAATCGTTCAGGAGTCAATAATGCAACATATAAAAAACAGACCTAATAATATCACTCCACAATTAATTCATATGTGGGAAAACAGTGGTGAACCTTGGGGAGCTAAAGATCTCCAATCAAAATTCATTTATGCCAATGCCGCCTTTTATCAACTACTCAATTTGCCGGAAGATTTCGATATTACCGGGCTTTCAACCGGTGAATTACCCTCACCTATTGCAGAATATGAAAAAGAATGCCACCGTCAGGATCAAAAAGTTATTCAAACAATGCAACGCGTTAGTTCACTAGAAACGCATCCATTTGAAGAACATAAGATTAAACAAATCTATCTTTGTAATAAATATCCACTTTGTGATGAAGATGGCAATTGCATTGGGATCACTTTTCATATGTGCAAAACCCAAAATTTTTCCACTGCTTACTACTATGACAAAACGCCTCCGGCAACGTTGGAATTTATCGCCCCTAATGACAAACTAACGCAAACTGAATGGGAAGTTCTCTTTCTAACTCTACGCTCATTAGATGAAGAGGAAATCGGTGAGGAGTTAATGATAAGTACCGAAGATGTGGTTAATCATATTCAATCAATTTATCAAAAATTCAACTTACCATTACATGCAGAATTAAAAGATTTCTGTAGAGAAAATAAACTTGATGCTTATATTCCAGCAAGATTCGTCACTATCGGGAGTTTAGAGTTAAATTGATTATAAAATTAAACATCAATAATCTAATTTTAAGGCTAGAAAAACAGGAGTGATAACATGGACAATAAATTAATTATTTCATCTCAAGTTATTAATACAATGGAGTATAGTAATGATCCTTGGGCAATAAAGGATAAAGATTCACGTTTTATTTATGCCAATCAGGCATGTAAACATGTTCAAAACATTTCAAGCTCTTTTGACTACGAGGGAGTTTACGACGATGAACTTCCTTGGGGTGGTGCCGAATTTGCCAAAGAATACATCGTTCATGATCAAAAGGTGATGGAAAAAGAAGAAAGAATATGTTTGCTTTTAACACATAAATTTGGAAAAGAGCAAATTCTTTCATCTTATTTTTTTGAAAAATACCCTCTTTACCATGAAGACGGAAGTTGTATAGGAACGATATTTCATGGTTGGCAAGCCCAAGATTTCTCGTTCACTCGCCTATTTCATGGAAAACTTCCGGCGTCTATATTATTTCAACCACCGACTGATATCTTTACGCAACGGGAATGGGATGTTATTTTCCTCCTGTTACATAAGTATACCAGCAAGCAAATCGGTAGAATGTTAAATATTTCCTACCGTACGGTTGAAACTCATATTTCACGCATATATAAACGCATTGGTACTCACTCTAGTCGTCAATTGGAAGATTATTGTCGCACCAATGATTATGATCTCTATGTACCAGAAAGGTTTGTGCATCCAGAAAGCAGAATGTTTCTTTAATGCTTAGATTACAAAGGAACTTTTACTAATATGAAGAAGAACTATGCAATATCACCTCAGATTATTAACACAATAGAAATGAGCAATGAATCGAGGGGAATACAGGATAGTTCTTCAATCTTTATTTACAGTAATCAGCAACAAAAAAATTTATTCACAACTTTAAATAATCATTTAGTTATAAATGACTTTATGGACATTAACTGCCTTGAGATGGTATTGAGTTTGCCAAAGAGTTTATTATCCATACTAAAAGTTTCATAATCAGAGGAATGATACGATGAGCAGAACAATAATGATTTCACCTCAAATCATTAATACAATGGAACAAAGCAACGATCCTTGGGGAATAAAAGATGAGAATTCATGCTTTATTTATGCCAATCAGGCATGTAAACGTATGCTCAACATTTCATGTTCTTTTGACTTTGAAGGACTTTATGATCATGAACTACCTTGGGTTGGGGCCGAATTTTCCAAAGAATACATTGCTCATGATCAAAAGGTTATGGAAAAAGAAGAAAGAGTGTGCTCCCTTGAAACTAATACATATGGGAAAAAGCAAATTCTATCATCTTACTTTTTTGAAAAGCTACCTATTTACCATGATAGCAACTGTATGGGAATTATATATCATGGTTGGCAAGCTCAGGATTTCTCACTTACCCGGCTATTTCGTGGAAAATTACCAGCAAATATTATGTTCCAACCACCGACCAATCTCTTTACTCAACGGGAATGGGATGTTATTTTCCTCATGTTACAAAATTATACTAGCAAGCAAATCGGTAGAATATTAAATCTCTCCTATCGGACTGTTGAAACCCATATCTCACGAATATATAAAAGAGTGGGTGTGCACTCTTGTTATCAATTAGAGGAATATTGCCGCACAAATGATTATGATCTCTATGTACCAGAAAGGTTTGTACATCCAAAAATCAGAATATTTTCTTAATTATTAGATTAGAAGGAGTTATCACTAATATGAAGAAGAACTATGTAATATCGTCTCAGATTATGAACACAATAGAAGTGTTCAACAAACCGTGGGGAATACAGGATAGTTCTTCAAACTTTATCTACGGTAATTCAGCTACAAAGAAAATTATTCGTAACTTTAAACAATCATTTGATTATGAAGAGTTTTATGATCATGCATTACCCCAAGTTATAGGATAGTCATGAGTTGAATTGATTATAAGGTCAAACATAAAAAACCGTATTTTAAGGCTAGAGAAAAGAGGCGTAATAGCATGAAAAACAAACTAATTATTTCACCCCAAGTCATTAACACAATGAAGCAAAGTAATGAGCCCTGGGGAATCAAGGATAAAAACTCATGCTTTATTTATGTTAATCAAGCATGTAAACATGCACAAAATATTTCAAGCTCTTTTGACTATGAAGGGCTTTATGATTATGACCTTCCTTGGGATGGGGCCGAATTTGCTAAAGAACACGTGACTCAAGATAAAATAGTAATAGAAAAAGAAGAAAGAATATGTTCACTTGAAACACATCTATTTGGAAAAGAACAAATTTTGTCATCCTATTTTTGTGAAAAATATCCACTTTACCATGAAGACGGAAGTTGTATAGGAACGATATATCATGCTTGGCAAGTTCAGGATTTCTCATTTACCCGGTTATTTCGTGGAAAACTGCCAGCATCTATTATATTTCAGCCACCGACCAATCTCTTTACTCAGCGGGAATGGGATGTTATTTTCCTTTTTCTACAAAAATATAGCAACAAGCAAATCGGTAGAATGTTAAATATTTCCTATCGTACTGTTGAAAATCATATCTCACGCATATACCAGAGAATTGGAGTTCATTCCAGTTATCAATTGGAAGAATACTGTCGCACGCATGATTATGATCTCTATGTACCAGAAAGATTTGTACATCGAGAAAGCAGAATGTTTCCTTAACCCTTAGATTATAGAGGAGTTCTACTAATATGAAAAAGAACTATATAATATCACCTCAGGTTATTAACGTAATAGAAATGAGCAATGAACCGTGGGGAATACAGAATAGTTCTTCAAATTCTATCTACGATAATTTAGCTACAAAGAGATTCACTCGTGATTTTAAACAACCATTTTATTATAAAGGATTTTATAATCACGCATTATCCTATATCATGGGATAGTCGTGAATTAAAGTGATTATAAGATTAAACATCAATAATCGAATTTTAAGGCTAGAAACAATAGGAGTGATAACATGGATAATGAATTAATTATTTCGCCTCAAGTGATTAATACAATGGAGCAGAGTAATGATCCTTGGGGAATAAAAGATAAGAATTCATGCTTTATTTACGGTAATTCAGCAACAAAACAGTTCATTCATGATTTTAAAAAATCATTTGATTATGAAGGACTTTATGATGATGAGCTCAATTGGGATGGAGCTGAATTTGCAAAAGAATTTATCGCTCATGATAAAAGTGTAATGGAAAGAGGAGGAAGAGTATGTTCGCTTGAAACACATCTGTTTGGCAAAGACAAATTTCTATCGTCTTACTTTTGTGAAAAAACCCCTATTTACCATGATAACGGGGATTGTATAGGAACTATATATCATATGTGGAAAGCCCAAGACTTCTCATTCACCCGACTATTTCATGGAAAACTGCCTGCATCTATATTATTTCAACCACCGACCGATCTCTTTACCCAACGGGAATGGGATGTTATTTTCCTCATGTTACAAAAATATACCAGTAAACAAATCGGTAGAATGTTAAATATTTCCTATCGTACGGTTGAAACTCATATTTCACGCATATATAAACGCATTGGTGTTCACTCTAGTCGTCAATTGGAAGATTATTGTCGCACCAATGATTATGATCTCTATGTACCAGAAAGGTTTGTGCATCCAGAAAGCAGAATGTTTCTTTAACGTTTAGATTATAGAGGAGCTTTTACTGATATGAAAAAGAACTATGCAATATCGTCTCAGATTATGAACACAATAGAAGTGTTCAACAAACCGTGGGGAATACAGGATAGTTCTTCAAGCTTTATCTACAGTAATTCAGCTACAAAGAAAATTATTCGTAACTTTAAACAACCATTTGATTATGAGGCGGTTTATGATCACACATTATCCCATATCATGGGATAATCGTGAGTTAAATTGATTATAAGATCAAACATCAATAATCGAATTTTAAGGCAAAGAAGAGGAATAATACTATGAATAGCAAGATAATCTCATCACAAGTCATTAACACCATGCAGCAAAGTAACGAACCTTGGGCAATCAAAGACAAAAACTCATGTTGGATTTTTGGTAATTTAGCATTTAGACAAATCCAAAATCTCCCAGACTTATTTGATTATGAAGGGAAATATGATAATGAACTCCCCTGGAACGGGGCTGAATTTGCAAAGGAATTCGTTATTCACGATAAAAATGTTATGAAACAAGAGAAAAGAATATGCTCACTTGAAACACATACATATGGAAAAGATAAATTTCTATCATCTTATTTTTCGGAAAAATATCCAATCTATAATGATGAAAACGAATGTATCGGTATCTTTATTCATGGATGGAAAGCCCAAGATTTCTCATTCACTCGCCTATTTCATGGAAAACTTCCGGCATCTATATTATTTCAACCACCGACTGATCTCTTTACTCAACGAGAATGGGATGTTATTTTCCTGATGTTACAAAAGTATACCAGTAAGCAAATCGGTAGAATGTTAAATATTTCCTATCGTACGGTTGAAACTCATATTTCACGCATATATAAACGGATTGGTGTTCACTCTAGTCGTCAATTGGAAGATTATTGTCGCACCAATGATTATGATCTCTATGTACCAGAAAGGTTTGTGCATCCAGAAAGCAGAATGTTTCTTTAACGTTTAGATTATAGAGGAGCTTTTACTGATATGAAAAAGAACTATGCAATATCGTCTCAGATTATGAACACAATAGAAGTGTTCAATAAACCGTGGGGAATACAGGATAGTTCTTCAAACTTTATCTACAGTAATTCAGCTACAAAGAAAATTATTCGTAACTTTAAACAATCATTTGATTATGAAGAGTTTTATGATCATACATTACTTTAGCTTATGGGATGGCCATGAATTAAATTGATTATAAGATCAAACATAAAAAAACGAATTTTAAGGCTAGAGAAAAGAGGAGTGATAACATGGACAATAAACTAATTATTACACCGCAAGTCATTAACACAATGAAACAAAGTAATGAGCCTTGGGGAATAAGAGATAAAAACTCATGTTTTGTTTATGGTAATTCAGCAACAAAAAAATTTATTCATAATTTTAAAGAATCATTTGATTATGAAGGATTTTATGATCATGAATTGCCTTGGGATGGAGCCGAATTCGCCAAAGAGTACATCACTCATGATCAAAAAGTAATAGAAAAAGAAGAAAGAGTATGTTCACTCATAACATGTACATTTGGAAAAAAACAAATTCTTTCATCTTATTTTTTTGAAAAATACCCTTTTTATCATGAAGATGGAAGCTGTATAGGAACGATATATCATGGTTGGCAAGCTCAGGATTTTTCATTTACCCGGTTATTTCACGGAAAACTGCCAGCCAATATTATATTCCAGCCACCGACCGATCTCTTTACCCAACGGGAATGGGATGTTATTTTCCTGATGTTACAAAAGTATACCAGTAAGCAAATCGGTAGAATGTTAAATATTTCCTACCGTACGGTTGAAACTCATATTTCACGCATATATAAACGCATTGGTGCTCACTCTAATCGTCAGTTGGAAGAATATTGCCGCACCAATGATTATGATCTCTATGTGCCAAAAAGATTTGTGCAGCCTGGAAGCAGAATGTTTCCTTAACCATTATATTAATAGGAGTTCTACTAATATGAAAAAGAACTATGTAATATCACCTCAAATTATTAATACAATGGATCAAAGTAATGCCCCCTGGGCAATAAAGGATAAAAATTCATGCCACATTTATGTCAATCAGGCATGTAAACGTATTCTCAATATTTCATGTTCTTTTGATTTTGAAGGACTTTATGATCATGAATTACCCTGGGATGGGGCCGAATTTGCCAAAGAGTACATAGCTCATGATCGAAAAGTGATGGAAAAGGAAGAAAGAGTATGTTTGTTTCTAACACATACTTTTGGGAAAGAACAAATTCTTTCATCTTATTTTTTTGAAAAATACCCTCTTTATCATGAAGACGGAAGCTGTATGGGAACGATATATCATGGTTGGCCAGCTCAGGATTTCTCATTCACCCGGCTATTTCATGGAAAATTGCCAGCCAACATTATGTTCCAACCACCGACCAATCTCTTTACCCAACGGGAATGGGATGTTATTTTCCTCCTGTTACAAAAATATACCAGTAAGCAAATCGGTAGAATGTTAAATCTTTCCTATCGTACGGTTGAAACCCATATCTCACGCATATATAAACGGATTGGCGTTCGCTCTAGTCGTCAATTAGAAGAATATTGTCGCGCGAATGATTATGATCTCTATGTACCAGAAAGGTTTGTGCATCGAGAAACCAGAATGTTCCTTTAACCCTTAGATTAAAAGGAGTTCTACTAATTATGAAAAAGAATTATGTCATCTCACCTCAGGTTATTAACACTATGGAGCAAAGTAATGAACCCTGGGGAATAAAAGACAAGAACTCATGCTTTATTTATGCCAATCGAGCATGTAAACATGTTCAGAATATTTCAAGCTCTTTTGACTATGAGGGGCTTTATGATTATGACCTTCCCTGGAATGGAGCCGAATTTGCTAAAGAATTCATGATTCACGATAAAATGGTGATGGAGAAAGAAGAGAGGATGCGTTCACTTATAACACATGTACATGGAAAAGAACAAATTCTTTCATCTTATTTTTTTGAAAAATATCCTTTTTATCATGAAGACGGAAGCTGTATAGGAACGATATATCATGGTTGGCAAGTTCAGGATTTCTCATTCACCCGGCTATTTCGTGGAAAATTGCCAGCAAATATTATGTTCCAGCCACCGACCGCCCTCTTTACCCAACGGGAATGGGATATTATTTTCCTCATGTTGCAAAAGTATAACAATAAGCAAATCGGTAGAATGTTAAATATTTCCTATCGTACTGTTGAAAATCACATCTCTCGTATATATAAACGCACTGGTGTTCACTCTAGCCATCAATTGGAAGAATATTGTCGTACCAATGATTATGATCTCTATGTACCAGAAAGATTTGTGCACCCAGAAACCAAAATGTTTCCTTAACCATTAGATCAAAAGGAGTTCTACTAATATGAAAAAGAACTATTTAATATCACCTCAGGTTATTAATACAATGGAGCTGAGTAACGAGCCTTGGGGAATAAAAGATGAAAACACACGCTATATTTATGTCAATCAGGCATGTAAGCGTCTTCAAAATATTTCAAGTTCTTTTGACTATGAGGGGCTTTATGAGCATGAATTGCCCTGGGCTGGAGCCGAATTTGCCAAAGAATATATGGCCCATGATAGAAAAGTGGTAGAACAGGAAAAAAGAATATGTTCACTTGAGACACATGTACATGGAAAAGAACAAATTCTATCATCCTACTTTTTTGCAAAATATCCTCTTTATCATGAAGACGGGAGCTGTATGGGCATTATATATCATGGTTGGCAAGCTCAGGATTTTTCATTTACCCGGTTATTTCGCGGAAAACTGCCAGCATCTATTATGTTCCAACCACCGACCAATCTCTTTACTCAACGGGAGTGGGATGTTATTTTCCTTTTTTTACAAAAATATAACAGCAAGCAAATCGGTAGAATATTAAATATTTCTTATCGTACGGTTGAAAATCATATCTCACGTATATACCAAAGAATTGGAGTTCATTCCAGTTATCAATTGGAAGAATACTGTCGTACCAATGATTATGATCTCTATGTACCAGAAAGATTTGTGCACCCAGAAAGCAGAATGTTTCCTTAATTCTTAGGTTAAAAAGGAGCTCTCACTAATATGAAAAAGAAATATATCGTCTCACCCCAGATTATTAATACAATGGAGATGAGTAATGAACCGTGGGGAATAAAAGATAAAAACTCATGCTTCATTTATGTCAATCAGGCATGTAAACGTCTTCAAAATATTTCAAGTTCTTTTGACTATGAAGGGGTTTATGAACATGAATTACCCTGGGATGGAGCCGAATTTGCCAAAGAATATATCTCTCATGATCAAAAAGTAATGGAACAAGAAAAAAGAATATGTTCACTTGAAACACATTTATTCGGAAAAGAACAAATTCTGTCATCCTACTTTCTTGCAAAATATCCGCTCTATCATGAAGATGGGAATTGTATAGGAGTTATATATCATGGCTGGCAAGCCCAGAATTTTTCATTTACTCGATTATTTCGTGGAAAACTGCCGGCATCTATTATGTTCCAGCCACCAACCGATCTCTTTACTCAACGGGAATGGGATGTTATTTTCCTCCTGTTACAAAAGTATACCAATAAGCAAATCGGTAGAATGTTAAATATTTCCTATCGTACGGTTGAAAACCATATCTCACGCATATACAAAAGAGTGGGTGTTCATTCTAGTTATCAATTGGAGGAATATTGTCGCATCAATGATTATGATCTCTATGTACCAGAAAGATTTGCGCACCCAGAAAGTAGAATGTTTCTTTAACCATTAGATAAAAAGAGTTCTCACTAATATGAAGAAGAACTATGTAATCTCTTCTCAGATTATTAATACAATGAAGCAAAGTAATGATCCTTGGGGAATAAAGGATAGAAATGCATGTTTTATTTATGCCAATCAAGCATGTAAACATGTTCAAAATATTTCACGTTCCTTTGACTATGAAGGGCTTTATGATTATGATCTTCCTTGGGATGGAGCTGAATTTGCTAAAGAATACATAATTCATGATAAAATAGTGATGGAAAAAGAGGAACGAATATGTTCACTTGTAACACATACATTTGGAAAAGAACAAATTCTGTCATCTTACTTCTTTGAAAAATATCCTCTCTATCATGAAGACAAAAGCTGTATAGGAACGATATATCATGGTTGGCAAGCACAGGATTTCTCATTTACCCGGTTATTTCATGGAAAACTGCCGGCATCTATTATGTTCCAGCCACCGACCAATCTCTTTACCCAACGGGAATGGGATGTTATTTTCTTCATGCTACAAAAGTATACTAGTAAACAAATCGGTAGAACGTTAAGTATTTCCCACCGTACTGTTGAAACCCATATTGCACGAATATATGAAAGAATTGGTGTTCACTCTAGCTGCCAATTGGAAGAGTATTGTCGCACCAATGATTATGATCTCTATATGCCAAAATGTTTTGTTCATCCCAAAAGCAGAATGTTTCTTTAACCTTTAGAGTTAGAAGGAGTTGTTACTAACATGAAGAAGAACAGTGCAATATCACCTCAAATTATTAACACAATGGCGATAAGCAATGAACCGTGGGGAATAAAGGACAGTTCTTCAAACTTTATCTACGGTAATTCAGCCACAAAAAAATTTATCCACAATTTTAAAGAGTCATTTGATTATGAAGGGCTTGATGATCATGAGCTGCCTTGGGATGGTGCTGAGTTCGCCAAGGAGTTTATTATCCACGATAAAAATGTCATGGCTAAAGGCGAAAGAGTCTGTTCACTTGAAACCCATGTATTTGGACAAGGGCAAACTCTGTCATCCTATTTTTGTGAAAAATTGCCTCTTTATCATAACAATGGTAATTGTATGGGAATTATGTACCATATGTGGCAAGCCAAGGAGTATTCATTAACCTGCCTATATCAATATTATGATAAATTACCGCCATCCATATTACTCCAACCACCCTCTGATCTTTTTACCCAACGGGAGTGGGATGTTATCTTTCTCTTCTTACAGAAGCAATCTAGAAGACAGATTGGGAAAATATTGAATATCGCCTATCTTGAGGTTGAAGAACATATGGCAAGGATATATCGTAAAATCGGGATTCAATCCAGTCAACAGTTGGCAGAATATTGTCTAGCTAATAATTTTCATCATTACATCCCAGAAAGGTTTTTATTGTCTTAGATTACGTATTATTTCCCAGTTGCTACACACTACCTTTGTTAATTATTTATTGATAAAATATATGGCCCTATGGAAATAAGCTTTTTCAATGGAACATCTCCACTCAATAGTTTAAAAAAGCAATAATTATCTTAAAGGATATTTATGAATAAATCAGGATTAGAAAAAGTCCCTTTTATCACTCGTCAATTTACACATGTATGGGACAGAAGCCCTGAACCGTGGTTCGTAAAAGATAAGGAATCCCGTTTTATTTATGCAAATACTAAGTTCATTAAAGTCATGAAGTTACCGGAACACTTTAATATTATAGGGCACGCCGTTGAAGAATTACCAACACCCGTTAATGGTTTTGCTCATCATTTTAAAGAACATGATCGTAGGGTCTTAGAATGTATGCAACGAGTATGTTCTGTCGGAACTTATCCTCAAGGTAATGGTCGCCCGCCTAAATCCTATTTTTGCGAGAAATACCCATTGATGGGGGAAGATAATCAATGTATCGGCATTATTTGCCATGCCAGAGAAATAGAACACTTTACAGTGTCCCACTATATTCATCAAGGTGACACCCCAATATCTGCCTGTCCCAGACCACCTAATGACTTGCTAAACGAGAAAGAGTGGATGGTTATTTTTCTATTTTGCTGCGGTATGAATAATAATGATACGGCCCTTGAAATGAATGTTTCATGCCACACCGTGGAAAAACATTTTGAAAGTATTTACGAAAAATTATCTGTCAGCTCATTGACAGAGTTACGATCACTTTGCAAAGAAAATGGCTATGACCTCTATATGCCACCAAGGTATTTTCTATCCATAGGCCATTTTATATTATAAATAATTTATTTCGCTATTAACTGTTACTTATCTCATTTATTAATTTTTTTAATAATTAGGAATGCAATTAATGATATCGCCGACTTTTACATTAATTCAGGATCGATAAACCTTGATATCGATCTCCCCATACTCAGAAAATATTGAACATATTTTGGATGACAGACGTTATATACCGCCGATTGCGGCGGATGTTACTGCATCCAGAATAATCCTCTGCCTATTTCTTTAGCCTTTTTATTACCGCAAGGCAACGGCCTGTGCACAGCTTTGGCTCAGGAGCCTTATCACTGTCTCCGCACCACTTCGATTGGGATTTATTCTTATCATCCGTTTTTCTAACAAAGGATCAGACTGACGGAATGTACCGGATAACCGGTAAAACAGCGGCGGAATATCAAATTTTGATTCGGCTCCTACCGGATATGGCAATGCACCAAGCTGATGAGCAACATGAAGTACTTGTTCGGCAATCTCATCATAAAACTCCACCAGCAGTACTTTCGATTGTGCATTAGCGATAAATGCCTGTTTTACTTGCGGAATAATTCCCTGATTAAGCCGTACCACTAATGTTTCACCCACCTGAGCCTGCACCGCATGCATCACCGGGGCAAATACCAATCCACGCAATACTTCTAATGCCTGAAATCCCTGCACCTGACTGCCGCCGGAATACATACTACACCGGATGCGCTCTACTGCCGCTTGTTGGCCTACCACAACACCGACACCTTGCGGGCCAAACAATTTAAAGCTGGAGAAAGCCGATAACGCAGCCCCCCATTCACAACCGATATGTTCCACTTTCATGGCTGCATAGTTATCGTCAACCAGAACCGGTAATGATGCGGCATTCAGCAGTGATATCACCTCTGCCAAATCATAAGCATCATCAATTTTCTGTCGCGTGTGTTGTACCAACCCCGCCACCGGCGAATGTTGCAAAATCGCAGCTCGTATTTGTTCGGATTGATTGAAATCAGCCCGAACTAGGTGCAAACCCATCTGCTCGGCAGTAACCGCTGTCGAAGGATATAACGGCGCATCATGAACCAACAAGCTATCGCCTGCGTTAAGTAATGCCGCCAGCCCACAGCGTATTGCGCCGGTTCCCGCCCCTTGCACTAACACAGCAGCTTCGGCGGAAAAGAAATCTGCGATAACCTGTTCAACACGTTGTGTCACTTGTGGCCGATTCAATCCCGGCACCAGCCCTAAATCTCCAGTGGTGAGAAAATCCGCACCGGGAAAATGGCAACAGATAATATCAACTAAACGAAACTGTTTGTGCTGCGCCTGCTCCATGCTCAGACTGGGTAATGGATATGTGTTCAATATTTGCTCTCCTGCGCCATCTGTTCCCTCACACTATTCTATTTTCCCACACTATTCTATTTTCCCGCACTTCCCCCTCTATTTTTATCATCACAAAATAAAGGGAGAAATCTATACCCTATGGATTTCAAGATGCATCGCGGCGGCAAGGGAGCGAATCCCCGGGAGCATAGCAAACTATGTGACCGGAGTGAGTGCAGCCAACAAAGAGGCAACTTGAAAGATGACGGGTATATTCAATTAACTGATGCCCAACAGATAGATAACGTTAGCTAATACACCAACCACAATCGTTGCAATAGGCCCAATCGCCATTTCAACCAAAGGACGTTTAGCCGTGCGGTTGAGCAAATAAATGCCCGCCACCACCATGAAGCCCATGCCCGGCAAAATGGCATTGGAAGCCATCATTCCCCCCACCAATAGGGCAACTTCCAACATGCGGGTAATAACGGTACGAATATGTTCACCACAAGCTTTGACGCCGGGATATTTATCCAACCAGATAGCAATTCTTGCCAGTAGTTTGATTTCCATGAACATAATCACACTGCCAGCAATGAAAGCAACCCATAGGTTATTTGTCACTAATCCCGCGACAAACACAAATTTCATGCCAACCGGGCTATAAACTCCAGTAGCAATGGCGGTCATACCGACTAACGGCACAAAGCTGATCGCTCTGGCAAGTGCCACCAGCATGGCGTTAGCCCCTTCCCCCTGTGCCATCAGTTGCAGTGATACAGGCCCTTCCGCCAGCAAACTAAGCGACATCGAAGCCGCTACAGCAGTCAATCCCCCACTGAATACCAGCAACCAAATGTTATTTTGAATACGCTGTATCCGCGTGGAAAATAATCCAACCAACATTTCATTCGCCCCCTTGGACGAAGCAGATCCCTCGCCAGCTTTGGGTGCACGCTGTTTCATAGCAAAATAGAACATCACTATCATCGAAATCAGTAGGGCTATCCCGTTAGGGTCCAACTGTACCGGTTTGCTCAGGGCACCACCAAAACTCAATGATCCTACCGCTTTCGTCGCGATATACCCCACCAATGTCGCAATCAGCACCCATATTCCTTTGCCATAGCCATATTGATAGGCCACAACAATCGCAGGAAACAGTGCAAAGCAGGCCACGATAGGATCGCCAACTTTACTCAAGTTACCCATGAAATTAACCGGCAAATGGGCAAAGATATCGACGACAGATCGTAAACCGGTCATCAAGGCAACGGCATACAGCGCCCCTAAGATAGCGGAAAGTATGAAACCTTTTTTACTGTTTGCACACCAGGTTCCAATGACATCGGTTCCCAATAATAAGCTATGCACCAAAATAATCGGAGCGGTCAGCGAGAACGGAATACCAAACCCAATAACCAGACCAAAGCTTAGGGCAAAACTGGTGGCTGCCAAGGTCTTACGATTCATACGCCCTTCCAGATGCTCCGGCATTAAAGGACGTAGCCCATCATGAAATACCGCAATACCACGGTTAGCCATCATGGCAGATATCCCACCGATCACCGCTAACAAACCAGCTTTAAATGGATCAATTTCCATTAAACGGCTGAAAAATTCATATTCCATTTTCCTGCCCTCATAAAGAAAAAATAGCCTTGATAATCACCGGAATAACTGCGTCCATATCCTGACCAGTAAAACCAAATGCGGTTTTCCCCACGTTGACATGGGCAATAATTTCTTCATCAGGCAGGATCTTGCCTGGCATACTGATGGTGACGCATTTATCAATACCAACAATCGCAATTGCCATTGCTAAAGCACCCCCACCCGTATTACAGGCACCAAAATAGTAATCCGCATCACCATTCTTAAGCGCCATAGCGGCATCTATATCGGCCATTACGGTAATGGATGAGGCTTCATCCCCGGCCAGACGACGTAAAGTTTCAGCAATTTTTTCTTTCTCAATTTGTCCTCCAATAACAAATCTCATATGTTTTTCCTTTATTTGAAAAATAATGTTGGGTTATCACGTAACATCAAATCAATATCGGTTTGCGTTAATCCAGCCTGATTTAGCATCGGCACAAAGGTGGTGATTAAATAGGCAAAGCCATTGCCACCATTGGCTTTTAAGTGAGAACGACGGGTAATATCCATCGATAACATGACGCGGTTAAGCAAGCCACGCTGGGCCAGGGTCTGTAACATGGTGATCCGCTTTTCATCCGGGTAATAATCGTTTTTGCCAATCGTGTCGAACTGGATATAGGCTCCCTGTTCAATGATGCGCAATATGTTGTCCAGATTATCTTTAAGATCACAGTGACCAATAACTACACGTTCAGCATCTACACCGTACTTTTTCAGTAACGCCAGTTGTTCAAGGCCCATCGTGCTTAATGTCGTATGCGTCGAAATAGGACGCCCCGTTTCCAGATGAGCTATAGCCGCAGCATGAAATACTTTCTCTTCATCCGGCGTAATTATCCCCTTGCTGGAACCAATTTCCCCAATCACTCCGGCTTTCAGCGTTGTATCGTCGATACCCTGCTCAATCTCAGCGATCATTTCATCCGCCAGTTGTCGAGCTGTGGTATGTGCTACATGCTCAGGGAAAAAGGCAGATTGGTAATAGCCAGTTGAAACTATTACATTAATGCCGGAGTCCCGCATCAGATCCAGCATAAACTGTGGGTTACGTCCCATGTAACGATTGGTCATCTCCACAATATTGTGTACACCCAAGCTGACCAGTGTTTTCATCTCTTCACAAATCAGGTCGTATTGATCCAGTCGGCAGTCAATGTTGTTTTTAAATGATGATAAATCGAGATGCAGGTGTTCATGCGCATAGGTATAGCCCGATGCGTCAATTCTGTTTTGCTGAGTCATAAGTAAGATGGTCCGAAGGTAAAGAGGATGGAGGTACATCTATTCACGGGTCATTTTCTCCATTAATCGAAATAGGCCCCCCTTGGCTGTCATAAAGCCCTTCCAATACCGGATGACCTGACTGGATACCGCTAACCAACGCTACATCACTGCGAGTCGCAAATATCTGAGTGCGAAAGCACAACATAACAGCACAACCGACCGGAAATTCACCGCTCAGGGGGAAATGGTAATCAATACTGGTATCATCCATCGGTAACAAGTGAGTGGCGGTAATCTGGCCGTCTGGCAGGAGTACCAGCGCGTTATACGCCTGCCCACGACGGTAATAACCGCCCCCATAGCAGTAGCTGTTACCGTTAAATCGGTGGGATATTTCTGTCAGGTAGAGCATAGCAATGCGTTCTGGCTGCTCCCCACGATAATTGGCAAGGATTGTTCCTGTTAGCGCATGCCCAGGCTCGGTATGGGTAACACCATACTTTGCCAGTAACGGCAGCGTGCTACAGCTTGACGCCGACGGCGCATTTATCTGCGTCACCTCAACCCCTGCCTGTCGCAAAATGTCTTTTGCTTTCAGTAAAGTAAATAAGTTTGGTGCCGGCAGTGTCTGCTGCTGGACGTCTTGCCACAACAGGCAAGGAAAATGTGTCAACCCTGTCAGTTTTACACCGGGCATCGCCATAATACGCTGAACGATGGTGTTCAATTCCGACAAATGAAAACCTGCTTCCTGACCAGGATATAAATGGTCATGATCATCATAGATTTTCAGCATAATGCGTTGCACATTTCCCTCACGCTGCGCCAGACTGGAAATTTCCTCCGCTTTTTCTAAAGAAAATACTGTGATCACTTCCGGATGTTGCTGCATCACTGAGGAGACCATATTGCGAGGGATCTGTACCAAATGGCCTACATGAGTCACCGGGATCTTCCTGTTCATCAAGATCCTGGCTTCTTTAAAATCCACCGCGGTGACGCCCTGATAACCCAGTTCTATCAGTTTACGCGCCAACCAAGCGTTACGCCCAACCTGTTTGGTCATCAGGTAGAGTGCAATACCATGATGCTCCGCTACCGCAAGCAATCGTCTGGCATTGTCTAAAACCTGGTCAACGTCAATAACATAAGTATCTGGCAGTAAGGCTCCTCGCGCCCATAACATCTGGGCCGCCTCAATCAATGCCGGATTTTGTTTGTTCAGCGCATGCATAAACATGCTGTACCTCCTGTACTTCTTCGGCGATCAATGCCACTACAAGACTTAGATGTTAAATCATCATTTTTTTGAATATTTGATGGAAAAAAAATTCCCCTCATCTCTGTGATGGTTTAGCACTGCTCCTTCGCCGCCCAAAGGCTAAGCAAATTTGCCAGCAGGTATCCCTCCTCACAGGGATGTAATTGCACGTCAAAATGTGCCAACAACGAAGCGTTAACCGCTTGCAAATGAGAAAAAACTCTCGATTGACGTACTTCCATCAGCAGTTCAATATCCATTGAACTGATTTGTTCTCCCCGGCGTGAGCGCATCAACGCATTAGCCATATGTGTTATTACTATTTCCCCTAGTGCATTTCTGACAGGGATTTTCCAATCATTTTCAAGCTGCGCCACAACCTGTAACATGCCATCATAGATATCCTGATCTATGACATTTCCCTGGCAGAGTAGATTCAGTCGATTCTCCATTTCGTGAACCTCCTCTATCCATGCCAAATTAATAACTTGGGTCCTGCTGGCCTGACAGTACACGTTGTTGGTGAGCCAACAACTCTGTTTTATTCACCATTGTACGTAAAAGTTGTTGAATCAAAATGTCATCAGCTCTGGTTAAAACCACCGCTTCAGATGCCTGGATAAAACATGCACTTCCACGAAGCGGTACTGCAATAAGTTCCCTGGAACTGAGTTCAGTTTCTCTGCTAACGTTCCAGATCACCGCGTCAATGTCACCTTTCGCTACCTTATACAGGCTCTCGTGGTAAGAGATATCCACCAACGTGATATCCAGCCCTGCAAAGTACACTTCGGTCATGATCTTCTGGTCGGCGGAACGCTGATCCAGCCCAACACGACGGATATTATGTTCACCTCCTTTGCGATAAATCAGTTGGTGTGCGCCAACATAGGTATGTGGCCCCAATTCGAGTACCGCGCGAACATCTCCCTGTTCCAGATAAGTTTGCGCCGCCAAATGAGATACCACCGCCAAGTCATAAATACCATCACGTAAGCACTCTACCCTGGCATCTGAACCTCTCATGTGGGCGAAGTAAAACGGAATGCCTTCAAATTGCGCTTTCAGGCCGCTCGCTAATCCCTCATACAATCGGGTATAAGGCAACGGCATTGCGCAAACCACATTACTAATATCAGCATGGGCTAACAGCGCTTTGTGATCCACACTGACTAAATAGCTGCCATTGCGCCCCCGCCGTTCCACGTAAACCGCGCCAGAACTCTCCAATTTCTTTAATGCAAACTGAACTAGCCCAACAGATAACCCATAATCAGATGACAGCTCTTCAATCGTCTTCAACCGACTACCACAATGCTCACCTAGCAGATAACGTGCCAAACACGCCTGAGCAACCCCCTCTTTTTTCAACAGCCCTCGACTCATAATAATTCTTCATTTTTTTGAATGTATTTATATCTAATTTAAGCAGGCAAATAACAATCGGAAAATGGCAAAAATGTGAATAAGGTCACGAATAAATAGATAATTTCCTGTAATTTCAATGAGTTTAGTTTGATAACTAATAATTTCTGTTTTTATGCTTTAGTCATGGTCGTTTCTGGACGCTTAAGTAATGCATAAATAAATCCTGCCAACAGGGTACCGGCAATAATCGATATCAAATAACCCACTATTGGTGTGATAGCGCCAGGGATCAACAGCACAAACAGGCCACCGTGCGGTGCCATTAACTGTGCACTCACTGCCATAGAGATCGCTCCCGTCACCGCACCGCCAGCGATACAACATGGGAGTACTCGCATCGGATCGCGGACAGCGAAAGGAATAGCGCCTTCGGAAATAAAACATAGGCCCAACACCAATGCAGCTTTACCACTTTCCCGCTGAACGTTATCAAACTTCTGCCGGGCAATCAGGGTCGCCACTCCCATTGCCAACGGTGGAACCATCCCCGCAGCCATAATGGCAGCCATTGGCGCATAGGTTTGCGAGCTAAGCAAACCGACACCAAACGCATAGGCAGCTTTGTTTATCGCTCCCCCCATATCAGCGCACATCATCCCACCCAAAATGGCCCCTAGCAGCAGCGCGTTGGTTGTCCCCATATTAGAAAGCCAGTGCGTTAGCCCCGCCATGATACCGGCGACTGGTTTACCAATAACGTAGATCATAATCAGGCCAGTGATCAGGCTGGCAAATAGCGGAATGATCAAAATCGGTTTCAACGCTGCCATACTTTGCGGCAATTTAACTTTGGTACTCAGTAATTTCGCTATATAACCGGCGAGAAACCCCGCAATAATGCCGCCAATGAATCCCGCGTTCGTGCTGGTTGCCAACATGCCGCCAATTAAACCCGGTGTCAGACCTGGACGATCAGCGATCGAGAAAGCAATGTAACCTGCCAGTACAGGGACCATCAGCGCAAAAGCTGAACCACCCCCAATTTGCATCAGCGCGGCTGCTAATGTACCCGGCTCTTTAAATGCAGTGATGCCAAAAGCAAATGACAGCGCGATACACAGACCTCCCGCCACTACCATCGGTAACATATAAGAAACGCCGGTCAACAGGTGACGATAGATGCCGCTATTCTCTTCTCCTTGTCCACTTTTAGTACTATTTTTTTGCGTACTATTCTGCCCTGTCGGCTGGAAAGGTTTAGCTTCGATCAGCGCTTTATCAAATTCTTGCGCCGTTTTCTTCAACGCTAGCCCGGTGGAGGTACGGTACATAGGTTTTCCTGCAAATTTCGCCAGATCTACGTCAATATCTGCAACGATCAGCACCAGATCCGCTTCTGCCACCTCTTCCGGTGTAATAACATTGCCCGCCCCTACCGAACCGCGAGTTTCCACCTTTACCCACCAACCGCGCTTTTTGGCTTCGATTTCGATAGCTTCAGCGGCCATAAAGGTATGTGCCACACCAGTAGGACAAGCAGTAACCGCGACAATGCGTTTTGTATCACAATTGATGTCAGTTGCTGGTATCTGATACGGCTTCGCGTCAGTTTTTGCCCGCTGAAAGAAATTTTCCGGCGCATGCAACGCCTGTTCCGTGTCACCGAGATAAACAAGTTTACCGTTCAGTGCGTTATCGGCGGGGATGCGACTGCCGGTCACGACGACCAAATCGGCTTCCGCTGGATCTTCTGTTAGTATCAATCCGTTTTCCACCGCAGCGGCACTGAGGACTGTTTTCACCAGATAACTCCCGGCGAGTCCGAGTGAAGGATCAACGATAAGCAGCATTTTCATCATGCTTCTCCTGCTATTAGCTAAATTAGGGTTGTAGATCGACGCGCGCCATTATCACAGTCAATTGGAGGTTTCTATTTACGCGGCTCCTCCCCCAAACCGGAAACAATCGCTTCACCAATGGCAGTTATCGCCTGCTGCGCATCATCACCATTAGCAGTAACATGCAGCCGATGCCCTTTTTTAGCACCCAATGACATGATTTTCATCAGACTACGGCCGTTTACCGGTTGACCGGCACCATCAAGATTGATGATGGTAATTTCACTGGAAAATTGCCGGATAACATTAACCAGCACAGCGCCAGGACGAGTATGTAAGCCATGTTCGTTGCATAGGACAAATTCCCCATTGGATATCGCGCTCTGCGCCTGTACGCCGCTGGTCAGTAATGCCAGCACTGTCGGCGCATCAGCTTTCAGCAAACATTCCGCTTTTTGTGCTAATAACAGGTTACTTAAGTGATGCAATACATTTAGCGGCTGGTCGTCGGCAACTGCAACGGTCAACAACATCACTACTGGTTCGTTGTCCTGCGTGAACAATCGGCTCACTGCCACAGCGCTGGTTAAATTACCGTCGGGGCTATCGCTTAGCCAGATGCCCTGCCCAAGATCCAACGGCTTACTGTTGATCACTTTGCTGACAAAGGTCGTATCCACAGCCCCCACTTGCTGTAACCGGCCAGCATTCAATGCCTGTAGTGTCATCAGATCGCGGGCGTTAACATCTAGCGTAATCAGGCTGGTATCGAATTTAAACTCAGGTTGCTGAATTTCTCCCATTAGCAAGCTATGCAGTGCCTGTGCTGATTCAATTGTTCTTAGCTGCCTGGCAATACGATCATCGCTCAATAGGTGTGTTAACTGACGCAGTAATGCCAAATGCTCATCGGAACGTGCAGCGATACCAATAACCACGTAACACATCGCTCCCTGATCCCATTCAACACCTTGTGAGAAATGAAATACCTGTACATCAGTTTTCATGACCAGCTCACGGGTATCTAGCGTGCCATGTGGAATGGCGATACCGTTGCCAAGGTAGGTGGAGATTTGCTTTTCACGTTGTAACATGCCGTCAACATAGGCATCACCGACGTTACCATTCGCGGCTAACATGGCCGCCACTTGGCGAATAGCATCCTCTTTACTGGTCGCACTTGCACCAGTATGGATATTTTGCAGAGACAACTGGAACATAATTTTCTCCCTATTACCAAAAATAGAAGCGTTTCAGTTTACGCAGAGAAAAAAGCATTAAGTCCAATAAAAAGAAAAAGAGATAAAAAACTGAAACGTTTCAACGAGTGTGGAACATGACTAATTTTCATTCAATACTTATGTGAAATAAAATCGCAATTTTTTGAGATTACTCACATTTTTCTTGCCTCGTTTTTTGCCTACCTCCGGTTTAAGAGATTTGGCAAATCGATAACTCATTTATGCTGATGAGAATGTCGATGTTGAGGGTTATGTACTTCACTTTTTTAACCGGCAAATGGTCGATGTCTAGAAGCTGCCTTATCGGATGAATACTGTCTCAGCAACGCCTGTGGTTTATGATATGCCGTTTCGTGAACGTTATACGTGGGTAGAGTTTATTGACTCAAAAACAGGGGAAAATAAACAGAGATGGTCTTTATGTATGCGCCTTAACAGGCGCATACATCAGAATCGCTTATTCAGTTGAACAAGCATTTTCCTGTGGGACATAATCAAAGTGTAATTCTCGTTGCCGATTCCTTTTTACACCCCAAACACCGTGGAAACGCTCCGCATTACTGGCGGTATATCGCACAGTATGGCGAATATTACTGTGCCCAAGATAATCTTGTATCAACCGAGTATCTATCCCTCTATCCGCAAGCGCAAAACCACAGGCATGGCGCAACATGTGCGGATGCGAATCTATGGAAATCTTAGCCAATCGTCCAAATTGGTTAATAAGTTGATAAACACGCTGGCGAGTCAGTGGGTTTCCGGTACGTGACAGAAACAACCAATCACTTTCTGCCCCTCGGAAGGTTTTACGGACTTTTAGCCACTCTTTGATCGCCTGGATTTCATAACCCAAAAGAGGATGAATAGTAGAAAATCCGCCTTTTAAACGCCGGATATACAAACTGCCATCATCCAAATCCAGATCAGATAACCGTAGATATCTGGCTTCACTAACACGTAAGCCATGAACAAAGCTCATGTATACCAGACAATAGTCGCGCGCCCCATTAGGACTCTTTTTCGCCACTTCCAGTATTCTTTCCACTTCGTATTGCGTTAGATGTCTTCGTTGACCCATTATGGTCTATCCCAAATATTCTTTATTTTAACGCATGTAACACACTGCGTTATCTGTAACTGATTGAGACCCAGAACCAACCCTAAATCCCCCATAGTAAATAAACCTGCGCCGGAATGACGGCAGATGATTGTATGAAACCTCTGTTTCTGTACTTGATCTATGTTCAAGCTGCGTAACGGATAGATATTCAATGTCTGTTCTCCGGTAATCCCCCCTATTCTTACCATCACTAGGTTAAAAGAAAAATAGTGATTCAATTAACCGATTCCTACCAAATAAGGCTTTTCGGCTAGAATTACCAACAAAAATCACTGCAATAAGTTCAATAACCATTTTAACAAAAGGACGTGTCAGTCGATTAATTTCTGGTTCAAATCACTAAGGAAGGATGTTGAGATGTTGATGCAGCGATGTTTGTCGGCTTCCGATAAACATTCAATCTCTCTACCTTGCCGGAAAAAACCCGGCAGGCAGCAAATTCAACAGACTGGTAACACCAATAGACGATCCTCTATGCAGAATGATCTGGTATATCAGCCAGATACAACATTCAGCTTTTCAAATCATCACCAGATTTCAGCCATGTCACCACCGTGATACTCTTTACTCTACCTAAACTCCGAACATTATGACTCATTATTGCCCTCTTCTGCTAATCCTTTACAACAAAAATTGGTTTGCGAATGTACTCACATGTTTAAAAGTTACATGTTACTTTTTTAGTTATTTGTTATTTAAAACAATCAGATAAGTGTCATTTTATCTTCCTATGCTGTTATTCTTAATCTGTATCTTTAGTTTTATGTAATCAAATAATATCCATAGCAAGGAACAGAAGTTTAATGAAAAGGATCATTAATGCATTGCAAGACCTTGGCAAATCTTTGTATGGCCCGGTGTTAATTCTCCCTATCGTCGGGCTATTTATTGCTTTTGGCAATGTATTGGGAAACGGCAACCTTGCAGAATATCTTCCATTTTTAAACCATTGGTTAATTCAGCAATCTGGGAAATTGATCTCACAATCTGCTGTTTCAATATTGAGCAATCTGGCGTTGATTTTTGCTGTTGGAATCCCTATCGGGCTGGCAAAACGCAATAAAGGTTATGCCGCACTGATCGGTCTGGTTACTTTCGTCATTTTTATCAACGCCATGCACGTTACTTTAGCATTACAGGGAAAATTAGCGCCAGAAACGCAAATGCGCAACGTTGGTCAAGGTATGGTGCTAGGTGTGCAAGTTCTAGAGATGGGCGCTTTTGCCGGAATATTGATCGGTGCATTGGCTGGTTATTGCTATAACCGTTATTCGTCAAAACAGTTTAATGGTGTGATGGCAATTTATTCCGGGCACTGTTTTGTCGCCATTCTGATGATCCCTCTGGCCGTTATATCGGGTTACTTAATGAATGATATTTGGCCCTATGCACAACGGGGCATCAGCGCCCTTGCTCACGGTATTCACGAGTCAGGGCCATTTGGCGTCGCCATATACGGCTTTCTGGAGCGCATTCTGATCCCCTTAGGCTTACATCATCTGGTTTATACGCCCTTTTTGTACACCGAATTAGGGGGCATTGCAGAGGTATGCGGCACTGTCCATCAAGGAGCACGTAATATCTATTTCGCTGAAATGGCCTGCCCGACGGTACATCAACTCAGTAACAGTGTGGTCTGGGATGCACGCGGGATCAGTAAGATGTTTGGCCTGACTGCCGCAGCACTGGCAATGTATGTGACTGCCCGCCCTGAAAAGAAAAGGACGGCAAAAGCGGTTCTCATCCCTGCCGCTACGACCACTCTTTTGTTAGGCGTGACCGAGCCACTTGAATTTTCTTTCCTGTTTGTTGCGCCGCTATTATTTGGCGTTCATGCCGTGTTAACCGGTTTAGGTTTTATGCTGTTCTATCTACTCGGCGTACATGCTATCGGCGCTAATGGCATAATCGACTTCATACTGTACAACTTACCGCTCGGCACCGAAAAATCTAACTGGCCAATGTATATCGCCGTAGGGCTAATCATGTCAGTGATTTATTTCTTCACATTCCGTTTCCTTATTTTACATTACGACCTGAAAACCCCTGGACGAGAGAGTGACGATCAGGAAACACGTCTCTATAGCAAGAAACAGTATCAAGTTGCCGATGATGACCAACCAGGACGACAAATCATCTGTGGGTTAGGTGGTACAGCGAATATTGTCGTTATCGACAACTGCTATACCCGACTGCGTATAACGGTACATGACACCACACTCATTGACGAAAACAAACTTAAATCGACCGGCGCAAAAGGTGTCATCTGTCAGGGAAATAACGTTCAGGTAATTTACGGTCTGCACGTTAAAAAGATACGTGAAGCCGTAGAAGAAGCACTTTAACAGGAGAATAAATATGGCTAACGCCCCTTTCATTTTAACTATCGCCGGCGGCGGTAGTACCTATACGCCAGGTATCGTAAAAAGCCTGATGGTACGGCTAAACGACTTCCCATTAGCGGAAATTCGTTTGTACGACATCGATACTCACCGGCAAGACACTATTGCGCCGGTAGTGGAAAAAGTGATACGTGAGCATAGCCAGACGATTCGCTTTGTCGTAACAAGCGAGGCAAAAACAGCCTTTAGCGGTACCCATTTTGTTTTTGCCCAAATACGTGTTGGTCAGTACAAAATGCGAGAACAGGATGAAAAGATCCCCTTACGCCACGGCGTAATTGGTCAGGAAACCTGTGGTCTTGGCGGATTGGCTTACGGCCTACGCACTATCATGCCAATGGTGAAATTGATCGATTTGGTAGAGCGCTACGCAGACAACGCTTGGATCGTAAATTACTCTAACCCCGCCTCTATCGTTGCTGAAGGAATACGCCGCTTACGCCCACAAGCCAGAGTACTCAATATTTGTGATATGCCAGTGGCCGCTATGCGCAACATGGCAGCGATTTTAGGTGTGGATCGCCATGATATTACCGTCGATTACTTTGGTTTGAATCATTTCGGCTGGTTTACCAAAGTATGGGTGAACGGAAAAGATCATTTGCCTGAATTGCGTCGTCATATCGCTCAGTATGGCCTACTGACTGCGGATGCAGCACAGACAGATCCGCAACATGCGGACCCGTCATGGGTTAAAACCTGGCGTAATATCAAGCCGATCATGGACCATTTTCCTGATTATGTGCCGAATCCCTATTTGCAGTACTATCTGATGCCAAACCACATTGTTGAGCACCAAAATCCTGACTATACCCGCGCCAATGAAGTGATGGATGGTCGCGAAAAGAAGTTGTTTAAAGCAGCGGCTGAGTTTAAACGCACAGGCATTTTACCTGACGCTTTCCATGTCGGGGTACACGGCGCTTTTATTGTTGATGTAGCATGTTCACTGGCTTTTGATTTGCGTCAGCGCCATCTGGTGATTACCGAGAACAGAGGCGCTATCGCTAACTTACCTTATGATGCAATGGTGGAAATACCCGCTTACATTACCGCTCAAGGTCCTGAGCCGGTAAGTATAGGGAACGTCCCCCTGTTTCATCAGGCGCTGCTAGCGCAACAACTGGCTTCAGAACAGTTGTTAGTGGAAGCGGCATTAGAAGGTAGCTATGAGAAAGTGCTGCAAGCCTTCACTCTGAATCGTACCGTCCCTACTATGCAACAAGCTAAAGCGATTCTGGATGAAATGATCGAAGCTAACCAAGGTTATTGGCCTACACTTAACCAAGCTTGGCACCACGGTGAAGCAATTTAACCTATATTTGACCTATAATCTGCCTTTCTTGCAGAGAAAAAAAGATTTTTATGCGAGCCGGCTCACTGTCCGGCAATCACTATCTTGAGGAGATTAAGAAAATTCACCACAATTGGATTACCGAACAAATAGCAGAGATGTTTGATAAGCCTCTCTATTGCCTTTAACTGGCCGGCAAAATCAATATTTAAGTTATTGATGCTATAAATTAAAAACACTACACCCTATGGATTTCAAGATGCATCGCGACGGCAAGGGAGTGAATCCCCAGGAGCATAGCGAACTATGTGACCGGGGTGAGCGAGTGCAGCCAACAAAGAAGCAACTTGAAGGATAACGGGTATATACCTTATAGATTTCAAGATGCATCGCGGCGGCAAGGGAGCGAATCCCCGGGAGCATAGATAACTATGTGACCGGGGTGAGCGAGTGCAGCCAACAAAGAGGCAACTTGAAAGATGACGGGTATATATGGATATGGCAGTTTATCTGCCTGTTATCACTGGATAAATAATGGATAATCGGTTAGCACCTCTATTACAGCGCACCGAAAGAATAACTCGCGCGGAATACCGCGTGTTATCCCATTTGACCGCACATCCATTGCTGATTGGGCAGATTACGGTACGTGAACTGGCAAAGGCCACGTTCATCTCTCCCGCCACTATTATGCGTTTATGCCAGAAATTAGGGTTCAGTGGTTATAGTGAATTTATTTGGTACTGCAAACAATTGCTATCCAGCGGAGCGTCTATTTTCGGGAATACTCAGCCCCACCATGATGAGATAATTCCTGATACATTTGAACACTTTGTTACTAATTACCGTAAAACTTTTGCTTTAGTCACACCAGAGAAAATGTCTTGTTTTAGTACTCTGCTACGTGAAAAAGAGAGCTTTTTTCTCTATGGAGCTGGTTTTTCCAAACTATTTGTCAATTATTTGACACAGAAATTGCAAGTGCTAGGGAAAACGGCTTTTAGATCCGGCCCAGGAGATAGCCGTAAGATCTTCCTAAGTAATGCAATGAAATATGAAGTTTTTATTGCTATCTCTCGCAGCGGTCAGACAGAACAGGTGTTGGATAAAGTACGCATTGCTCATAATATTGGCATGACAGTCATCGCATTCACCCGCTCATCTGCTAATCCATTGGCTTCACTGGCTGATGTGCACTTTGCACTGTATGACGAGGCAATTTATTTCGATGCGGAAATCAACGAAATCACTTCATTCGAGTCTAATCTGATCATGCTCATCGATTTATTATTATTACAGGCAACGTCTTAATTCACTGAACACAAACCATACAATATAATCTCGACAGCCAAGAAAAATAAGGACAGAGAAAGAGATGTTAACTATTAAATCAAATCGGTATAAGACCGACTTAAATAATTTTGGCACTAAATAATAATGGTGTTTATATTTTCTCACATAAAGGTATTTTTACATAAAATAATAAACTATTTGATTAACAGATTTAGGTAAAAATCGATAAATTTTATTTTTATACGAATTAATTATTGCAATCTGTTATATAATCAGGTTATTTTAGATGAAATCAGTAGAAAAACTCTTCAGATAATGATTTAAACACTCATTAAGGAGTTGTCATGTTAAATATAAAAAACAAACAAAATAATATCACTCCGCAATTAGTTTACCTATGGAAAAAAAACTATAATCTTTGGGAAACTAAACATTGCCAGTCAAAATCTATCTATGCCAATCCGCTATTTTGCCAACAACTCAACTTATCTAAAAACTCTAATATTACCGAACTTTCAGCAAGTGAATTACCTACACCTATTACAGAAGATAAGGATTCACAGCACTGTATTGGTACTCTCTTTCATGTAAATAAAGCAAAAGTTTTTTCTCTAATCTGTCGGTTTTATGGAAAATTACTAGCATCCGTTATGTGCCAAGCACCATTTGAACTTTTTACTCAAGTTAAGCATGCTATCATTTTCCTGTTCTTACAAAAATATATTAGCCAGAAACTAGAGGAATATCGTTGTCTCAATAACTTTGAGCTCAACACACCAGAGAAATCTTTGCAACAGTTTTCCTAAATCAAAATATTACATGAATATGACTAGAAAAAACTCGATTCCTTCGCTACAAATAATCAACACCCTGGAAGTAAGCAATGAACCGTGGGGAATAAAAGATAAATCTTCCTGCTTTCTCTATGGTAATGATGCATTGATTGAACTCCAAAATATAAATGCCAACTATGATTATGAAGGTAAATACGATAGTGACATTCCCTGGCAGGGCAATAAATTTGCCAAAAATTTTATTACACACGATTTACATGTCATAAAAAATAAAGAAAGTATTTTATCATTACAGACACATGTATTTGGCCGTGATAAAGTTTTATCATCTTATTTACAGGAAAAATTTCCATTCTATGATGATAAAGGTGAATGCATCGGTATTCTTTTCCATGCCTGGAAAGTTCAGGATAATTCACCGACTCAGCTATTTCACAATAAACTACCTGCTTCTATTATATTTCAATCGCCAACCCATCTTCTTACTGAACAGGAATGGGAAATTGTCTTTCTTTTTCTGCAAAAATATAGTAGGGCGCAAATCTGTCAATTACTCAAAATTTCAGATAAAACCATAGAGGAATATATAAGAAAGATTTATAATAATTTGAAAGTTAACTCAGACTCACAACTGGAGGAATATTGCCGACTAAATAGTTTTGATCTCTATGCGCCAAAAAGGTTCTTATTGTCTTACTTATAAATATCGTCTATTTATTCAAATTTTTTATAAGGTAATAATGTTATAAAGGTCAAATATGAGTCAATCAGGATGTAAAAAAGTCCCTTTTATTACTCCTCAATTAACTAATATGTGGGATAAAAGCTCAGAACCGTGGTTTGTAAAAGATAAGGAGTTCCGCTTTATTTATGCAAATAAAATGTTTATTAAGGCTAATAAATTACCTGAAAATTTTGATATTATTGGGTATACCGATAAAGAGTTACCCTCACCCGTTAACCAGTTTGCTCATCTTTTTGAGGAGCATGATCATAAGGTATTGCAGGATATGCAACGAATATCATCTCTTAGCACTTTCCCTCATACCAAAAATGAGCAAGCTACATCCTATTTCTGTGATAAATATCCATTAATGGATGAAAATAAACAGTGTATTGGCATAATTTCTCATGCCAGAGAAATACACAATTTTACCGTATCTCATTATATGGAGAACAATATTCCTATATCAATCCGATTTCAACAACCTAACAATCTATTAAAAGAGAAAGAATGGATAATCATTTTTTTATTCTGCCGTGGCGTTAGCAATAAATATATCGCTGATGAAATGAAAATTTCATATCGCACTGTGGAAAAATATTTCGAAAGTATCTATGAGAAACTATCAGTTAACTCAGCAATTGAACTAAGAATACTTTGCAAAGAGAATAATTATGATCTTTATATTCCCCCTCAATACCTTCAATCCATAGGCCATATTTTACTATAAACAATCGATTTCATTACTACATATTTCTCTCTGCTCTGTTTAATTAACCTGAATTTTGCTTAAATTTCCCTAAGTTATATATGGATAACAATTTGACAAATTAAAATAAAGGGCTAAAAACGTGACTAAATAATCATTTTTTTGAAAATTTACTTTCTTATTTCTGTTGAAGACTTTATATAAAAAACGATGAAACCAAGAGATTTTTATGAGCATTGACCGATGCCTTACCACAGTCAAATGGTTTACATCAACATTTTGGCAAGAGACAGGGTGTTTATAACCCCCTGTTTCAATGCCAAATCCACAATCAACGAACAATAATACCTAACAGAATGCCCAATGCGCCAAAATCAGCATCACTGAATGTCGTGTTGGCAATACCAATATCCCCCAAGACGGGTAACAGGAACACGGGTAAAAAGGTAATCAAAAAGCCCTGAGCAAAAGCCCCGAGAATAGCGCCTCTACGCCCCCCTGTCGCATTACCAAAAACCCCAGCCGCTGCACCAACAAAGAAATGTGGCACAACACCTGGAATAATGACCGTCATACCGAGTGCATACAGTATAAACATACCGACAACACCAGCGACAAAACTACTCAAGAACCCTACCAATACTGCATTAGGAGCGTAAGGGAAGACAACCGGGCAATCCAACGCGGGTTTGGCATTTGGTACCAGTTTGTCAGAAATTCCTTTAAACGCGGGAACGATTTCTGCAATGACCATTCTCACACCTTGCAGAATAATATATACACCAGCGGCAAAGGTAATAGATTGCATTAGCGAGAACATAAATCCATTTTTCCCACCACTGACTTCTCTCACAAAATCACCACCAGCGAATAAACAACTGATCATGAAAATAATCGCCATCGTAAAAGAGATGGCAACCGGTGTATCACGTAGAAACAACAAACTTTTCGGAACATTCATTTCTTCTGTCGAGTGCGCTTTATTTCCTAGTTTGCTGCCAATAAAACCAGATAGAACATAGGAAAGAGTGGAAAAATGCCCAATGCCAACATCGTCAGAACCTGTTATTTTTTTCATATATGGATGAGCAATCGCCGGGAAAAAAACCATAGCAACGCCAACAACCACAGAACCAATAGCCACGAGCATCATGCCTTTGATCCCTGCTGTCGCCAGAATCACCGCAACCATCATGGACATAAATAATGTGTGATGCCCGGTCAGAAAGATAAATTTCCACGGGGTAAAACGTGCAATCAAAATATTAATCACCATAGCAAAGAACATGATCATTGCCATTTCTTTACCAAAACTTTTTTGCGCAATCGAAACAATCGCTTCGTTGTTTGGCATTACCCCCTGAATACCAAAAGCGTGTTGGAAAATCTCAGCAAAATCTCCCAGTGAAGAGACGACTAATCCAGCCCCCGCACCGAGGATTAAAAACCCCATAATGGTTTTTATAGTGCCTTTGATACATTCAGTCACCGGTTTCTTTTGCAAGATCAAACCAATCAGCGCGATAAGACCAACCAAAATCGCAGGTTCTGATAGGACACTCATCAGAAAATGGAAAAATTCCATGACGTCCTCCCGGTTACAAAGCACCAAGTTCTGCTAATGCCACGGACAGATGTACTTTCATTGCCGATTTATCCACCATATTATCCAGCGAAACAATTTTGCCATCGACTGCTTGAACAACTAGTTGTTCCGCAATATCTTTAGTACCAACAAAAATGTCGCTTTGAGTTGCTTTTGCTGACCCCAGATCGACGTGATCAACACTGGCATCAATTCCCATCTCTTTCAGAATATTTTTAATGCTCATTTCCATCATCAAACTGGTACCTAACCCATGTCCGCAAACGACGGTGATTTTCATACTGTTTCCCCATAGCAAAAAATAGCGCCTTAATACTGGTTAATCACGGCAAGAATCTCTTCTTTACTTTTGGCACTCATCAGCAACGCAACATCCTGTTGATTATCAAACAACTCAGCAAGCTGAGCGATCACTTCAATATGACTATGGCTGTCAGTTGCAGCTAAGACAATCAACAATTTGATCGGATCATTTTCTTCAGACCCAAACTCCACTCCTTTACTAATCACAGCCAACGCTAAAGCTAATTTATTGACCCCATCTTCCGGTCTGGCATGTGGCATAGCAATTCCTGGACCGACAACATAATAGGGACCAATTGCCTCATGCGAACGATAAATAGCATCAATATAACGAGAAGAAACAGCGCCATTTTCCACCAAAGGCTGACAAGCAACCGCGATTGCTTCGCACCAACTTTCAATATCCGGGATCACTTGGATCACATCTTGAGTAAGTAACGCCTTTAGCATCAATTTCCCCTGATTAAAATCTCACGCCTCTCTACCATCCGTCCTCTGTTTTCCGACTTCTGTTTTCTGTTTTCTGTCTTCTGTCTTCTGTCTTCTGTCTTCTGTCTTCTGCTTTCTGTCCTCTGCCAGTGATATTAATCACAAATGATAGCGCTATCTATGATCATAACTCATTATTGTGATAGCGCTATCATTTGTTATCTGATTAATTCACCAAAAAGCGAAAGTACATTCATGGTTTTTTCCCACCACTTGCCTGAGATCAGGTAGAATCCCATCGTCAAATTCATAGCCGTTAATTAAAAAAACAGAAAAATATTTTGATGAGAAAGACACGAAAACGCCGTAATACAGGGCGAGTAACATTACAAGATGTTGCTAAGTATGCCGGTGTCGGTTCAATGACAGTTTCACGCGCATTGAGAACACCAGAAATGGTATCGGATAAATTACGAGAAAAAATTGAACAAGCCATACAGGAATTGGGATATATCCCAAATGGCGCTGCCGGTGTACTTGCTTCAGGCCAAAGTAATATTATCGCGGTACTTGTGCCCTCACTGACAGATAAAGCCAGTGCTACATTTATACAGTCACTGCAACAGGTGCTGAATAAAAATGCCTTTCAAGTTTTACTTGGATGTCATGAATATGACCATAATAAAGAAGCCGAAATTATCATGACACTACTGCAAAGCAATGCAGCAGCACTAGTAATTTTCAGCTCACCATTGGCAGATAAAACCTATAGCAATATTTCTCATATCAATATTCCCATTATTAATGTTGCAGGTTCTCATCAACAGCAAACGGCAATTAATATAGCAACCGATTTTTCCGCGGCCGCCTATACGTTGACTGAACATATGTTAAATAATGGTCGCAAGCATATCGGTTATATTGGTGCCCAAATGGACAGCCGTTTACGCAATCAGCAAATTAATGGCTGGCATAAAGCCATGTTGCATCACTATCAGAATGCTGACCAAAATATCACTACCTCGGATACTGCTAGCATGCAATTTGGTCGCCAGGCGATTACTGAGATGTTATTACGTCAACCTGAACTGGAAGGTGTGATTTGCAGTCATGAAGTGATTGCCTTAGGTGTCATATTTGAATGTCAGCGGCGTCTACTTAAAATACCCGCTGATTTGGCTATTGCTTGTCTGGAAGGTTCAGATAACTGTGACCACACGCAACCAACACTAACATCAATTCGCATTGATTATCCCCAAATAGGCCGAGATACCGGAAAGTTGCTGATAAAACTGCTCAATCAACAAGGTGAAGATGAAGCAAAATATCAAAACAACCAATATCACCTATTTCCGTATAAGTTCGAGCCTAGACAAAGTGCTTAACAAAATGACAACGCCATGATGAAACATCCATTGTGATTAAAACCTGTAATCGTGGTAACTATTTTACCTGCTGGCTGAGATCATGTGGCGTGAAAGGAAAACCCGCGCAATCCTCAACTTTATTTACTATGTCAGCCACCGTTGTTTCAGCCAAAGCAGTTTCTAGCACACAGGTAACACGCGAGAATTCATCTTCTAACACTGGGGTGATATTGTGCCCAATATAACACTTGGGATTAGGTTTAGAACGATGCAACGTAAAATACAGAGGATCTTCAACTGCGCGATAAATATCTAATAATGAGATTTGCTTCGACGGCCGGGCGAGTAACGCCCCCCCGCCCTGCCCCATTTGCGAATAAGTCAGACCAGCCTCCGCAAGGGCACCTAAAAGTCGGCGAACAACAGTCGGGTTAGTATTCACACTTTTTGCAATATCCTCAGAACGCACGGCTTGTCCGTGGTGAAGCGCGATATCGGTGAGAATATGAATAGCAACAGCAAAACGGGTAGATGTTGGCACTGGAAAATCCTGTATACCTTAAGGATGTTATGGAAGAATAGCAAAATATGCACAAAAAGGCCGCATAGTATGTCACTAATTTCGTCACATAACAAGAAATGAAATTCAGAATGTTAACTTGTCTGATTAACATTCCTGCTCCTTCCGTTTTGCCGCCGTATGCTATTGTTCGGCTCAGTTAATATTACAAGCATGGCAACCGATGCTACCTAATGGAATAATCTGCATGAGCACGCTCAATTTGAAGTGTATCGGCGGTTTGTTGTAATTTAACTAACCGTCCATCCCGCACTGTCCATATATGAACGAAACGAGCAATGAATCGTTTGCCACGCTTCACCCGCCCCAAATAATTACCCAGAACAATAACATGATCATCTGATTCAAAATATTCAGAACTGTCCGCAACAAAATCATCAACATCATTTAAAAATGGCACAAAGAAATTATTTAATATATCTTCGATTCCTTCATAAATCCCACCATATCGGGAGCCTTCGGTAACATCCCAAATAACATCACTCGCCATGATTTGGCGAAGAACATCAATATCACCCATAGAGTCATAAAAACGGCGAACAATAGATACATTTAATGAATCTGACATTATCATTCTCCTTCAAATTATCCTGCAATGAAATATGACCGGTTCTTATAAAATGAACCGGCCGGATATCTTGGGACGTTCAACCAAAAAGCACCATTAGAACTTTAAATTAACATCCCCGGAAAACAATTCGAACATCTTTCATGTTAGGCTATCCATTGCGGGTAAGATATCCCCTTACCTAGGTAAGCACTGGATAATCAGTATAGCCTATAGCACCAGGAACCATAAAAGTTTCCGGTTGTTGTTCATTAAATGGGGCTTTAACCAAAAACCGATGGGGTAAGTCTGGATTGGCGATGAATAATTGACCAAAAGCCACTGCGTCAGCCCTGCCGTCAACAAGAACTTGCTCGGCACTTTCTTTAGTAAGTTCCTCATTCGCAATATAGGTTGACCCAAAAGCCTCTTTTATCACCTTACTTAAGTCACCATCAACCACAGCATCACGTGAGAAGATAAAAGCAATCCTACGTTTACCAAGTTCACGTGCTACATATCCAAACGTCGCCACAGGATTGGAATCCGCCATAGAGTAATAACCTCCGCGTGGGGATAAATGCATGCCAACACGTGATGATCCCCAAACTGAAATACAAGCGTCTGTCACTTCCAGCAGCAACCTAGCCCGATTTTCGACTGAACCTCCGTATTGATCTGTGCGCAGGTTAGCATTATCTTGCAAGAATTGATCGAGCAAATATCCATTGGCACCATGTATTTCTACTCCATCAAACCCGGCCGTTTTCGCATTTTCCGCTCCACGCCTGAATGCTTCGACAATGCCGGGAATTTCTTCAGACTCAAGCGCCCGTGGAACCACAAAAGGACGTTTTGGACGTAATAAGCTAACATGACCATCAGCCGCAATTGCACTTGGTGCCACCGGTCGTTCTCCATTAAGGAAAACAGGGTCCGATATCCGCCCTACATGCCAAAGCTGTATAAAAATACGCCCACCGGCAGCATGCACAGCATCCGTGACCAACCGCCAACCAGCAACTTGTTCATCTGACCAAATACCCGGCGTATTCTCGTAACCAACTCCCTGCGGAGTTACTGAGGTCGCTTCGCTGATAATCAAACCAGCAGAAGCACGCTGAGCATAATATTCCGCCATCAACGCATTAGGGACACGCCCTTCTCCTTCTGCACGGTTACGTGTCAGAGGAGCCATAATGATGCGATTTGGCAAGTCGAGATCACCAATGCGAATTGGGTCAAAAAGTGTAGGCATATCTTTTCTCTCATATAGATTAATAAATGCACTTCGTTGCAAATCATCAATAGGTGCATAGCCAGGTCATACCAGAAACAAACAGCGTTAATTAGGGAGTGTGAACTATTCCTCTTGATTCTGTTCCCGAGCCTTTAGTAGCAAGCTGCTTCTCTGACATGAATCAATGTAACTTACACAGTTACATAAAGCAACAGGACAAAAACGTCAGATGCTAGAATATCTGCAAGATGATAATGTTGTGACACAATAATGACTTTGTTTGAGAATGATATAGGCCAGTTGTCGCCTTTGATTTGAGTGAGTAGGGATCTGGCATAAAAAAGGCTACGCAATACGCAGCCTTGAAACGCTCTAATAGATAGAGCCCCTATCCAATGAGTTTTAAATCCGTTTTTCTGTGCCGCTTTTGTTCCTGATAAAAATTTTCATGAGAGCCAAAGTTCAACAGGTATAACTCTATTTTCCCTTCAACCCAACAATAACCAAGCAATGTTAACTGGTTATTTAACTGAAATTTATGAACTCGAAGGAAACTTAAATCACCTTTCTTCTGCTCACCGATTTCAGGGTTATTAATTATTTTATCAATCTCATCTTCTACTATCGTAAGAAGATCCTCAGATAATCTGGATAATGCCTTAGAAAAACGTCTTGTTTCATAAACATCAATCTTTGGATCTTTTTGTCCTTCTGACATAATGCGACACCTTACCGCTGTTGACTTCGCTTTTTGCCAGTAAAGAATCAAGGATAAAAGAGTACGGCAAATCAGGGTTATCCTCCGCAATGCGGCCAATCTTAGCCCAATGCTCGATTTGCTTAGGTACACTTCTGCTTGAAGCTTCTGCATGAATTTTTACATCATTCACGAAATCATCATCCAAACGTATACTGATAGCCATAGCTTAGTTTGCCCCTCTGGGATTTTGTACTACATGCGACATAAAACGCATATGTATAAAATGCAATATTTTATCGCATTATGCAATCATTGATTACGATTTCAATATGTCTATTCCCGTGATACAAAAGGCGACCTCTCAAAATCCCCTGCTCAACGCAATAAAACACGGCAAGGCCAATTTTATTCTCACTCTCAATAAAACTGGCCTCATTGAATTGTCGATATCGCCTAAATTTCGGACTTATGATTCAGAAAAATCGATTTATCCCCCCTTTTTGGGGATTAAATGCCTGAAATCCAGCTCGATTAAGGTACAAAAAACCAGGCAATACGCAGCCTTGAAACTTTCTTTAATGAGTAGATGCAATAAATTAAGTTTGAAAATACGTGATCCCAGTTTTATCTTTTTTAGCCTCCTCCTATCAAAAATTGATTATGATTATAAATGGTTTGTCTGATGCTGGCAGGCTGTTGGTTGATATGTAAAAAATTATTGCCCGGAGGACATATATGAATTTATTGGATGGTTTGCAAAAAAAACTGGACGGTTACTTCTATAAAACAAGCGAAATCAACTACGTAAAAATATTTGATACTCCCAAAATATGGGGGCTTCCTTTTGGAAAAGAGATAATGCCGCAGGCGGTTAAAAGAGCTGCGGAATTTGAAGATGCTATTGTAAGCATTTTGGAAAACATGCGTTATCGCTGTGATATTTCCTCCTTAAATGCCCCGGATGCAGAGTGGAGAAAAGTTATTCTATCAGCTATTGATAGAGCATTTACCAAAAAAATAAATAGGAAGGATAGAACTCAGATAAGGTTCTTATTCGCTCAAACACCGACATCTTTGTTAAACGGTGTGGACTCATACTTTGAAGGCACTCCTGAATATCTGGCATTGAAGGAGGATATTATTAAATTAATTCAAGAAAGGAGAAAGAATTGGGAGTGTATACCTGAAATATGGATTGGTCGGTTTTACAGGATAGTAGACGGACTCAAAGTATCATTACAGAAGAAGGTGCTACCAGAGGAAATATTTCCAGAAGATGACACCAGAATGACATGGAATCATACAAAAATTATCGCAGTTGATGGAATTGAATCATTTGTCGGAGGCCATAATTTAAATATGGATCTCTTTAAAAATTACCCTCCAGTTCATGATGTCTCTGTTAAAGTTATAGGAACGGCATCATTAAGCTCACAATTATTTTTAAATAACATGTGGGTGTCTGATACAGACCTCTTAACTAAAGAATTCTTTAATATAGATGAAAATAGATGGGTTAATGCAAATGGTATTGTAGGAAAGCCGGAAGATCCATTAAAAAAAGAGCACATTACTGAATATATAGACAGAAAAAAAGAAGAATGCCTAAAAAATCCGCCTAAAGACCCAGAATATAAGAAAACAAGCAGGATATTATCCGTAGGTAAATATTGGTCTGGGCCTGATATGCGAACGGATTATAAAAAAGGCTCTGAAATAATGAAAGAGTTTATAATAAAGAATGCAAAGAAAAAAATTCGCATGTCCCAACAGGATCTTGTCAGTGCATGGAAAAAACAATGGCGGGATCATCATGTGTGCCGATGGTTGATCGAAGCATTACTTGCCAACCCCGAGCTGGAAGTTCAAATTGTTGTATCGCCACTTGATGCAGCAGCAGGTGCTGCTGGCGATCAGTATTCTTTTGGTTCTGGAGCCAAAAGAACGTTTGAAATATTTAAATACTATTTGACACATGATGAGCATACCGATGAGAAGCTGGAAGATCCGGATGGAATCAGGCAAGCCGCACTGAAAAGAATAGAGGTTGCCCCTTTTTTCTTTACAGACAAAGTGCCTAAAGATCTTTTGATTGAAGGTAGTACATACAAATGGCCAACTCCGGATGAAAACTCTTATACTGCTACGCTAAAAGAACCGTCTCTTTCTGAAAGACCTCCACAGATAGGCGCTATAGGACGCCCATTCCGGTCCTTAATTAAAGCAAGTGGTCCGGTATATCCCAAAGTTCCCCCTGCTCCTGGGAATCATGCAAAAGTAACAATAATTGACGATGAACTCTACGTGGTGGGTTCTGATAATCTCTATCCGGGTTATCTTTCGGAGTTCAATTATCTTATTGAGGGAGAAGATGCGGTGAAAGCTTTCATAGAATCCTACTGGGAACCGTTGTGGAAATATTCAGGAATACATTCATTTAATTACAAAAATGTTTGATGTACGCAACAAGTCTACTAATATATTCCCGCCAACTACTGGCGGGAATACAACTTGAAAAACATTAAGGAAATGACTTTTCAGAGTAGAAAACCAAATCAAAGCGTTTTTCAGTAATAACCTGGAAGCCGACAGGATATTGAACCGGATATAAACCAGATACTGGCAACCGAATTGCCTGTGAAAGACACCAATTAGATTTTGGCTGTCGCCAAGTACTTTGTCATTTCATCATCGGGTACCATACCACCGCCGGTTGCCCAAACCAAATGCGTAGCCTGTTTCATCTTTTCTGCTGAAAGATTCTTATGGCTCAGGTAATCACAGTTTCCACTCACACGAGCAGGCCCCGCCATCCCAGCTAATGCCGAAGGCTCTAACCGGATACCCTCATCACGATTCAGTAACCCCAACAGATTATACATTTCCTGATCTTGAATAGTATAAAACCCATCCAGCAAACGTTCCATCGCACGGCCAACAAAGCCAGAAGCCCTGCCTACCGCAAGACCATCAGCAGCAGTGATATTGTCGATACCGATGTCCTGTACACAAATATTGTCATGCAAACCAGTATATACCCCCAACAACATACTGGGAGAATGGGTCGGTTCAGCAAAAATGCAGTGCACATGATCACCAAAAGCCAATTTCAGTCCAAATGCAACACCACCGGGACCACCACCAACGCCGCACGGTAAATAAACGAATAATGGATGATCTTCATCAACCACAATATTCATCTGCTCAAACTGCGCCTTTACCCGTCCACCTGCGACAGAATATCCCAAAAACAACGTTTGGGAGTTTTCATCGTCAATAAAGAAACAGTTCGGATCAGATTCCGCTGCTTTACGCCCTCTGGCTACGGCTACCCCATAATCCATTTCATGTTCCACGACATTGACCCCATGCGAACGTAGCTTTTGCTTCTTCCATTCACGAGCATCGGCAGACATATGCACACTGACATTAAAACCCAGTTTTGCACTGACAATACCAATGGATAGGCCCAAATTGCCGGTAGAACCTACAGCAATACTGTATTGATTAAAGAACCGTCTTAATTCTTCCGAAAACAGTTTGCTGTAATCATCGTTTTCAGAAAGCAACCCCGCCTGTAATGCCAATTTTTCCGCGTGGGTTAACACTTCATAAATTCCACCACGGGCTTTAATCGAACCTGAAATTGGCAAATGGCTATCTTTTTTAAGCAAAATTCTCCCTGTGATACTCACACCATAATGTTGTTCTAGTGCTTTCTGCATCGTAGGAATAACCACTATTTCTGATTCAATAATACCATGTGTGACGGCTGTTTCTGGGAAAGCTTTACATAAATAAGGCGCAAAACGATTCAGGCGTGCTTCAGCATCCCCAATATCATCAGCGCCCAAACCAACAAAAGGCAATCCCTCTTTAAAGGTGGTGTTACAAGGGTTAAACCAAAAGATTTCCTCTAATTCCATTAAATTTTTTACTAACGGATGTTCATTTAGTAATTGTTGAATTTCAGTACTTTTCATGTATGTGTTAACCCAAGATAAGTGTTTCCCTGGTATATACCCGTCATCTTTCAAGTTGCCTCTTTGTTGGCCGCACTCGCTCACCCCGGTCACATAGTTTGCTATGCTCCCGGGGATTCACTCCCTTGCCGCCGCGATACATCTTGAAATCTATAGGATATGTAAAACAAACCTTACTTGCTTGATTATTATAATTTTTATTATATTCAACATGTTATGTTTACTACAACTTCCTACAATATATCAGCACATCATACTTTGTTTATTTTTTATCTTCCCCTTATTTTCATCATTTCGTTAATGTTTATTTTGTTTATTATTTTAGCTATAAAAGCTGCCTGTTTTACAGGCTTCCCTGGTATTGACACTTCGCACGTCTTATTCTTATTTTTCAAGCTGAGCTGTTACTTCTTTCCATTACACAATGGTAGAAAGAAGAAACGTCCCAATCAACGCAACCACAGACGCAAAAAATGTCGCGGTTGTGTAGTACTTAAAAGTTTCACTGAGCGTTGCTCCGCAATATTGCTTAACCAACCAAAACAGTGAATCAGTCACAATAGTACAGCCGATAGCACCAGAACCAATGGCTAATACAATGATTTCAGGGCTAATATCTGGATATAACGGCAACATAGGCGAAACAATCGCTGTCGCACCCATCATTGCGACTGTTGCTGAACCAACCGCCGCGTGCAAAATAATGGCAACCAACCACGACAAAAGAATTGGGTGCATATCCAGACGCGACAAAGTAACGGCCAACATATCACTAAGGCCACTTACTTTTAAAATACTATTAAATGCTCCACCCGCACCGATAATCAATAAGATATTGGCGATAGAGGAGAAACAATCTTCTGTTTTCGTCAACAGCGTATTCATTCCTATATTTTGCTTGATGCCCAAGGTGTAATAGGCAACAAAAGCGGCAATGAACATGGCTGTAACAGGATTACCAATAAATTCCAATACCGTATAAAACGTAGTGCCTTTTTCTATATTTAATTCAGCAACCGTTTTAATCAACATTAACCCAATTGGCAATAACACCGTAAACAATGTCATGCCTAAAGAGGGTAAATTCTCTTCTTTACAAACTGCAATTTCAGAAAATTCAGCCGGAACCGATTTAAAAGGCAGACGACCACCGAGAAGCTTCTGAAATAATGGGCCACCCACCAAAGCTGCAAATAGGCCAACTATCAGCCCATACACAATCACTGAACCAATATCCGCACCCAGTTTATTTGTCACAAATAATGCCGCCGGGTGTGGAGGAATAATACAGTGAACCGCCATCAATGCTGTACATAATGGGATCGCTAATTTCAGCAGCGACGTATTGGTTTTCCTGGCAACAGAAAATGCCAGTGGAATTAACAATACTACCCCTACCTCAACAAACAGCGTAATACCACAAACCAAACCAATCAGTACCATAATGATGTCAGGCGACAACCATCGGCATTTTTGCAATGTGATACCAATACGCTCTGCCGCGCCGGATATCTCCATCATCTTACCAAGAATGGTTCCCAGGCCAATCACTACGGCCAAAAAACCTAACGTATCTCCGACTCCCCCTTGAATGGCGCTCACCATTTCAACAGGGTTCATTCCCATTAAGACACCGACATAAAAACTGGCTAACAATAACGCGAGAAAAGGGTGAATTTTTAATTTAATTATCGTGAATACGATTAACACAATACTTGTGAGTAACGTACCAATCACCCAAGGTTGTGAATCCACTTAATCATTCCCCACAGTTAGCCTCTGTTCGTCATACGAATTTTCATTATTGAATATGAATATTCAATTTTTGACAAATGATTAATACATAGCCATGCATGAATCAGATTGAGCCAATTCAGTGATACCGATCAAAATTTTCACTTTATTTGCGATTTAAATCACTAAAACTATCTGAAACACACCGCCTTAATGATACGGTTATATTATCCGTCGTCGATGAACTAGAAACACTATAAATATGTACACAGATGATAATTTCATGGTTGTAAATAAATTACTCAATGGAAGCCAGTTATCAAAGCTGCATACATTTGAGATAGCCGCTCGCCACTGCTCTTTTGTTCTGGCCGCTGACGAATTAGCTATCAGTGCCAGCGCAGTCAGCCATCGAATCAGTTCTCTGGAACAAGAGTTGGGATTCAAACTCTTCCAACGTTTTCACAGAAAAATTGAATTAACTTGTGAAGGAAAGCGTTTATTTTGGACAATTAAATCGACGCTGGAACACCTAAATCAGGAAATTCTGGAAATAAAAAATCAGGAGTTATCGGGTAATCTGACTATTTACTCCCGCCCGACCTTTACCCAATGTTGGCTAGTGCCTAAATTGGCTGATTTTAATCAGCTATATCCATCCATTAACCTGAACATCTTAGTCGGTAACGAAAATGTGAATTTCCGCGGTTATGGTATCGATCTTGCGATTTACTTTGATGATATTATATCCAACGAGTTATCACATCAATACCTGATGAGTGAATATATTACCCCAGTCTGTAGCCCACAATATGCCGAAAAGCATAACCTAATGGGAAATATAGATAATCTACAATACTGCACACTATTACATGATAAACAAGCATGGAGCTATGATTCCGATACCAAAGAGTGGAATACTTGGGCAGAGCACTTTAACATTACACTGGAGCCATCACACAAGTGTATTGTCTTTGATCGTTCCGATTTAGCTGCCGTTGCCGCAATACACCATGCGGGTGTTGCAATGGGCAGAAAAAATATGATTTGGGAAAAAATTGAAAACAATGAATTAGTCGCTCCCTTTCCTAACACTGAAGTATTATGTAAACAATATTACTATACCTGTACCCTGCCTCAACAACAGAATGAAAAAGTCAACGCCTTTGTCCAATGGTTAAAATCAACTATAGACGAATAAAAATATAGCCAACCATTAACGGATATAACAAATCTGCCCTGTATTAAGTGGCGATAATGAATTTTAAGTGGCGATAGTGAGTCGCCACAGAAGTTTAATACCAGATTCTACCGTACGTTCAATCCCATTATTTATTGACTCTAGCAAAATATTGCCGACCACGAGCTAAAATACCGTTTTGCTTTTAGTAAATAACGATTTTAATATTATTTTGTTTTTGACCATATCAAGCTAATGATCCTTGGCAAGCCCATATGCTCAAAACCATTAAATTATACTTTTCACAAGAAAACTAATATAGTGCTAATTTTCACCTGATTTATATGATGAATTTAGCAAATAAGAGGTTTATATGAAAAAATTAATCATTCTATTAGTAGCAGTTATTTCATTTAGCACTACTGCTAAAAATCAAGTCGATGTCTCAAAGATCTTTGGAAAGATTAAAATAGTTGAATCATTTCCTGACTATAAAGTCAAGGTTGTTGATAATTCTCCCGATTTAAAAGTCAAAATTGTTAATAATTCCCCTAACTCCCCCGGAAAATGGAGATTTGTTAATTCATTTCCTGATTACAAGATTCAGTTTGTAGAATCATTCCCCGATTTCACAATCAGATTCGTTGATGCATTCCCTGGCCCAGCTAAGTAAGGCGTAGAATCAGTATCACACAGAATGATAAAGGCTGAACTTCATCTTCTACAACAGTCCAGCCTTATTAAATTAATCTTAATCCCTTGGTAATGAATAAGTATTTCAACTACAGAGATAATATCTATCGACTGCAATAGCCATTTATTATTTTCACATTTTTGCTGGAATTTTATTATCACTGTTTCTATCCTTAAAAAATCAGTAATAATGTAATGATTTGAAAATAACATCTAAACTTAATCAAAAAATATATACTAACGGTGTAAGTTATGATATTCATCACAACTGCTAGTAAGCAAATCGTTTAAATGAGTTATATACCCTATGGAGACGGGTATAAAGTCGTTTATTTCAGAAGTATGAAGTATATAGAGTGTAATGAAATGCAAAAATTGTTATTAAGCTGTGGAGTTATCTTTTCTGTATCTGCGATAACTTTCCCTGTCCAAGCTGAACAGAATACAGCTTCGATCGGATACGCCTACGTGAAACCACAAGATGCAAGTGCACTAAATGGTGCAACATTGAGTTATCGATATGAACTTGATGATCAATGGGGGCTATTATCATCATTTACCTTTGCTAAAGGCGATGAAAAAGAGAGAACAGAGAATTACCACTCAAAAGATGATATTAAGTATTATTCCCTAATGGCGGGCCCAACCTATAGGATTAATGATTATGTTAGCTTATATGGTCAACTGGGATTATCTAGGATTAACGCAAAATCCTCCACTCACTATCGCCCTTCAACCGATTACCGTACCGGATATATCGAAAAGGAATCAGTAAGCAAAAACACTTTAGGTTGGGGAGCGGGCTTTATTATCAACCCAACAACCAATACCTCAATTACCGCTGGTTATGAAGGTAGCCGTTTTAGTATTAAAGACGGAAACGAGAAAGATCACTTATCTACTAACGGTTTTAATATAACTGTCGGCTATCGTTTCTAACTTAATCAATGAGCAGTGTATTATCACCAAGGTTAAATATTATAACCTTGGTGGTTTTCAAAAATATTTAATATAAATAATTACTTATAATAAAAAACAGGTAAACATCTAAGATTAAAAATAATCGATTTAATTCTGGCGTTATGAGCCACAAACAATAAAAATAATAATTTAGAGAAAACAAACAATAACTTTATAGATGTTTTTGCACTAGTCATTTTAATCAAACTAGAATGCATTATCAGAAAAAATCATAGAAAAAATTGAATAAATGAAAGAAAAATAATTTCCAAGCATTGAATATATATGATTCAAATATATCTTTATTTACAATGTTTTTGATTTTTTATTTCCATCAACAATATAAAAACAGTTAATCTTCTGATCTAATAAAAACATATCATTATTCTTTATCTAAACTAGACTATGGTTGATACAAATGATGATAAATCATCTGTACAATAATTTAATATATTGATTGTAAATCAACATTACTTAAGGAATATATATGAGCCAAAAAAATGATTTTAAAGCATTTTCTATTGATAATAATGCTAATATAGTTAGCCAAGAAAGATATGAAGAAAGCCAAAGTTTGAATACCGGGTTTCAACCAGATAATGTTCCCACACACCTGTTAAATAAAGTATTACGCCAGTCGTCTTCAATATCATCAGTGGTGGCTAATTTTATCGCAACACAATCTAACAATGATATTCTGGATGACGGAAATATAACTAAACTTACTACACAATTACATAAAGCGTTAGAGCAAAAAATCACAACAGTAACGCCAAATGCCTCATTAACCCAAAAAGGCGTTGTCCAGCTTACAAATGTTGTAGGTAATGATGATACATTAGCTATTACGCAAAAATTTGCTCAGAATATCATAAATTCATTGAATGAAAATATTAATGGTAAAATACCCAATACTCGTAAAGTCAATGGGAAGGTGTTATCCAGCGATATCAACCTAACTGCCGGGGATATAGGAAGTTACGATAAATCTGAATCAGACGGGAAATACCAACCGCGTGGTAATTATCAGCCAATAGGACAATCGTATACTAAAGCTGAGTCTGATTCCCGCTATGCCAGTAAAAATACCGCTTCTTTAATAGCTACAAATGGTTGGTGGAAGTGTGGTGATACTGGGATAATTTATCAATGGGGAAAATCTCCTGAAGAAATTAATGAAACATCTAATACTTATTATTTCCCTATTGCATTTCCCTCTACTTGTGCTATCGGAGTAGCAACACCCGATCATCATAAGATAGAAGCTGGTGTCATTTCCGCATATTTTAAAATTATTGACAATGCGAGATTTAAATTAACCCTTGATCAAGCTTCAAATGATCAACCAGCCAGAGTTTTTTGGTTTGCTATTGGATGGTAAGGAAAACATGACTTTGCAGGATTGGAAAAAATACTAAGTCATGATAAATAGGATTGATAATTCAAAAGTACCAGAAAGTGATTGACCAACGCTACCATTATAATCACCAAAAAAGGTCGGGGACAGGATAATACCCGGCCTTAATAATTTTATCTATTTGCACTAGATCAAACCTGCATTGAAAGTTACCGGTTATTTATACAGACTTCAAGTGCTATTACCTATACCAGTCATCTTTCAAGTTGCCTCTTTGTTGGCTGCACTCGCTCACCCCAGTCACATAATTATCTATGCTCCCGGGGATTCACTCCCTTGCCGTCGCGATGCATCTTGAAATCCATAGGGTATATACGACAAGAAATAACCACTGCAAAAGAAATTCAGAAGATATGTGTATTTATCACCAAGTCATTTTAAGAAAATACAGAGAATATCAAATCAGACTTGGTATGATTATGACACTAATAAGTCACATAGAAAAATAAGTTGTCAGTGAAATATTTACAACTCATTAATTTGATTGGTGGGTTGTCGGGGGCTCGAACCCCGGACCAATTGATTAAGAGTCAACTGCTCTGCCGACTGAGCTAACAACCCAATGTGGGTAATTATTCCTCGATACAAAGCTGTCGTCAATATATTATAGCTATTTTTTTCTAACCGAATAATTCATACTCAATTCCAACAGCATTAACAAGTTAAATTGTAACCAATTTGTTTTTAAAGTGAGATCAGGCTGTTATTACTATAGTAATCTGTGTCACAATATTTTTCGCAAACATCATCATATATAAGGCCACTTAAAGAGCCGTAACAATTTACCTAAGAAAATATTGGATACTATATACTATGGCAGAAAATATACACACTTCACTTTCCGCTGAAACCGGGGAAACGCAGTTGCAACGTAATCTAAGCAACCGACATATACAACTTATCGCTATCGGCGGTGCCATCGGCACGGGGCTGTTTATGGGATCAGGGAAAACAATCTCTCTCGCTGGGCCATCAATCATATTCGTTTATATGATTATCGGTTTCATGCTGTTCTTCGTGATGCGCGCAATGGGTGAACTATTGCTTTCGAACCTGAATTATAAATCATTCAGTGATTTCTCCGCTGATTTGCTCGGGCCTTGGGCCGGTTTTTTCGTCGGCTGGACTTACTGGTTCTGTTGGGTTATTACCGGTATCGCCGATGTAGTTGCCATCACTTCTTATATCAGCTATTGGCAACCGGATTTTCCACAATGGCTCACTTCTCTGCTCTGTGTTTCACTATTGCTTTCCCTTAATTTGGCTACAGTGAAATTATTCGGGGAAATGGAATTCTGGTTCGCCATGATAAAGATCGTTGCCATTATCGCTTTAATCGCAACAGGTGCTGTTCTAATTGGCATGCATTTTCAATCTCCAGCCGGTCATACCGCTTCACTGGCAAATATATGGAATGATGGTGGATTCTTCCCCAAAGGGTTAAGCGGATTTTTTGCCGGATTTCAGATAGCCATATTCGCCTTTGTAGGTATTGAATTAGTGGGTACTGCTGCCGCAGAAACTAAAGATCCAATGAAATCACTCCCCAGAGCCATTAATGCCATCCCGATTCGTATTATCACCTTCTACGTTCTGGCGCTGATGATTATTATGTCAGTCACTCCGTGGCGTTCAATCATTGCAGACAAAAGTCCTTTTGTTGAGCTGTTTGTTCTCATCGGTTTACCCGCTGCTGCCAGTATCGTGAACTTTGTGGTATTAACCTCTGCCGCCTCCTCAGCGAACAGTGGTGTTTTCTCCACCAGCCGCATGCTATTTGGATTAGCGAAAGAAGGCGATGCGCCACAGCAATTCAGCCGCCTTTCACGCCGTTCTGTACCTGCATCGGGGTTAATTTTCACCTGTTTATGTTTATCCTGTGGTGTAGTGCTGATTTATTTAATTCCTGATGTTATGCATGTGTTTACCTTAGTAACTACCGTTTCAGCTATTCTGTTTATGTTTATCTGGAGTATGATCCTATGCTCATATCTGGTTTACCGGAAACGTCGCCCAGCATTGCATAAGGCTTCAACCTATAAAATGCCATTGGGTATTATCATGTCATGGATCTGTCTGGCATTTTTTGCATTTGTTCTGATACTACTCACTTTACGAGATGATACCCGTCAGGCATTAATCATCACGCCTGTTTGGTTTCTGATCTTAATTATCGGTTTTCAAATTGTAAAAAAACGTAGAACACGTTTATACAGCTAACTTATTCAAATCCTTAATATCTATATGACCTGTTGGAATAATACTCCACAGGTCTTTTTTATTGCTGCAAGCTGAAAAATTACCACTACACTTAACTCTATCGGTTGAGAAAGTATTGCTTATAAAAAAATGACTTTCTGTGGACGATGAACCGTCAACTTTAATCTCCATAAACATTATCATTATATAATCATTTAAACCCATTCAGTCACGCAAAAAACGTCGTATCATTATATTATCAATATACATGTTAAAAGAGTAACCAAGTGGATAATTCATTTTTTAATATTAACACAAAAACATCACTATTTAATAAGACCTTAACTTAAATCACATAAATATAGTCATTTTCGATCTAACATCCTGCAAATAAATGATATCGGTAACATCAAAATAAGAGGGCATATCATGAAGGCATTAGTATTAGAAAAAGCAGGTCAGATTTCAATTCAAGACTGGGAAACCTCCGAAATATTGGGTGAAAATGATGTTGAAATAAAAATTCATTCAGTAGGGATTTGCGGCAGCGATGTGCATTATTACCAATACGGACGTATTGGGCCATTTATTGTCGAAAAGCCGATGATCCTCGGGCACGAAGCATCAGGTGTAATCACCGCAGTAGGTAAAAATGTGACTCACTTAAAAATCGGCGATCGGGTCTGTATGGAACCTGGCATTCCTAATCTGCAATCACCACAATCGCGGGCAGGTATTTATAACTTAGATCCAGAAATCCGTTTCTGGGCGACGCCCCCTATTGATGGTTGCTTACGTGAAAGAGTTATTCACCCGGCAGCATTTACGTTCAAATTACCTGATAATGTCAGTTTTGCCGAAGGTGCGATGGTTGAACCATTATCTATCGGTATGCAAGCAGCCACAAAAGCAGAAATTAAACTTGGAGATATCGCATTAGTTGTTGGTGCTGGTACGATCGGAATTGTTACCGCACTTGCAGCATTAGCCGGTGGCTGTTCTGATGTCATTATTTGTGATGTGTTCGATGAAAAACTAGAAATTGCAAAACAGTATCCAGGTCTTCACCCTGTTAATAGCAAAGTACTTGCTGAGAAAGTGAATACCTTAACCGATGGTAATGGCGTTAATATTCTCTTTGAATGTAGTGGCGCAAAACCCGTCATTGCTACTATTTCAGAGCACATTGCACCGGGAGGAATAGCTGTTCTGGTCGGTATGCCTATCGATCCGGCACCATTTGATGTTGTCTCTGCTCAAGCTAAAGAGATCACATTCAAAACTATTTTCCGCTACGCGAATATGTACCCTCGTACTATCCGTTTACTTAGCTCTGGCAAGCTCAAGGTAACTCCCCTATTATCCGCAACCTATAAATTTAAAGACAGCGTTCAGGCGTATGAACGAGCCGCGGAGGGTCGCCCGACAGATATTAAAATTATGTTGGAAATGGAGTAACACATGGCGCTCTATGCTGGTATCGATTGCGGTACACAAAGTACTAAAGTCATTATTGTCGATAGCCAAAAAACGCATATTTTGGGTGAAAGCAGCTCGCCTCACCCAATAATTAGCGATTCAAACGGCCGTCGTGAACAACAAGCTCACTGGTGGACAGAGGCATTGGAAAGTGCCTTTTCTCAAGCGATCGAGCAAGCAGGAATTTCTGGTACAGAAATTGCCGCCCTTGCCGTCTCAGGTCAACAGCATGGTTTTGTTCCTCTGGATGCAGAAGGTCATGTTTTAGCACCGGTAAAACTCTGGTGTGACACTGAAACTGCGGTCGAAAATCAGGAAATTATTGATGCACTCGGTGGTACCCAAGCCGCTTTAGCACAACTCGGATTAATGCCGCAGACAGGTTATACCGCATCTAAAATTCTTTGGTTCAAAAAATACCATCCTGAATTATGGGAAAAACTGAATGCCGTTTTATTGCCTCATGATTATCTCAATTATTGGCTAACAGGCAGATTAGTTGCCGAATATGGTGATGCTTCAGGAACCGGATTACTGAATATTCGTAAACGCGAATGGGATAACCAAATTGCCCAATTAATTGATCCGAATGGCCGTCTTTGGCATGCACTGCCTGAATTGGTTTCCGCTGAGACCTGTATTGGTACAGTAAAGCCTGAAATAGCAAGAAGATTAGGGCTTTCACCGACAACCAAAGTTGCGTCTGGCGGGGGCGATAATATGATGGCTGCAATTGGAACGGGCAATATCATTCCGGGCATCACGACCATGAGTTTAGGCACCTCTGGCACCCTATTCACTTACTCTGACAAACCGATTGTCGCTGACTCTGAAATGATCGCGGGTTTCTGTTCCTCTAATAATGGATGGCTACCATTGATCTGCACGATGAATGTGACTTCAACCACCACCACCATTCAAAAGCTGTTTAATATGGATATTCAGACTTTTAATGACACATTGAACCAGAACAAACCCGGCGCTAATGGTTTGATGATGCTACCGTTTTTTAATGGTGAACGTGTTCCGCCACTCCCCCACGCCAAAGCGAGTCTCCATAACCTGGATACTAGCAATATGAATCAACAAAATTTCATTTTGGCTGCGGTTGAAAGCGCTACGTACGGGCTACGTTTTGGTATTGAATTATTTCGCAAGCAAGGGATTGAAATTAATGAGATCCGTTTGACCGGCGGCGGCGCTCGTAGCAAAAAATGGCGACAAATTGTAGCTGACGTCATGAATACTCCTGTTATCTGTGTCACCAATCAAGAAGCTGCCGCCCTGGGTGCTGCTATTCAAGCTATGTGGTGTGATTCCTTGACAGAAGAGAAAGATAAACAAGCGCAGCTCGTCCACCTTTGCCAACATTTTGTTCATCTTGATGAAGAAACCCGCACCGTTCCAACTCCCGAAACAGCCGCATTATATGACCTGCTTTATCAAGATTATTTATCTCTGTTGACTGCTGAATATCCAGAGGTGAAAGTATGAAACATTGACCACCGATAATTCTCCTAGTGAATGACTCAAAGTCACTGGTATCCAAAAAAAACAAACCTCGCTATTTTAAACGAGGTTTGTTAGCGGTCTGGTGAAAGCATTCCGCCTTCACGCTCTCTTACCTTTCTTTCAATTTACCTTATTTCAATTCATTTAGTCTTGTATTGCGCCTCAGCACCAACAAAACGCTGTTGCGCTGCACTGCTCGGCGCTTTACCCAACAGACTCACAACCACGATCGCAATAGAAGCTAAGACAAAGCCAGGAATAATTTCATACAACGCAAACCATTGGTACTTCATCCACACCAATACCGTGACGGCCCCTACCAACATTCCCGCTAATGCGCCGTTACGTGTCATACGTTTCCAGATAACAGAAATCAGTACGACCGGGCCGAACGCAGCACCAAATCCTGCCCATGCATTACTTACCAGAGCCAGTACTTTATTATCCGGATTAGTTGCTATCACCATCGCGATGACCGCCACCAGCAACACCATGAAACGCCCTACCCACACCAACTCTTTCTGGCTGGCAGATTTACGGATAAAGGGTTTGTAAAGATCTTCCGTCAAAGCACTTGCACACACCAGCAACTGACAGCTTAAGGTACTCATCACCGCGGCCAGAATAGCGGATAGTAAAATGCCTGCTACCCACGGATTAAACAGAATAACAGCCAATTCCATAAAGATACGCTCACGGTTGGCTGTAACCGGGCCAGACAGTTCAGGATGCATTTCAAAATAAGCAATACCGAAGAAACCGACAGCAATAGTGCCTGCCAAACATAACACCATCCAAGTCATACTGATACGACGAGCCTTACGGATAGTATGATGGGAATCTGCCGCCATAAAACGTGCCAGAATATGCGGCTGACCAAAATAACCCAACCCCCAACCTAACAACGAGATAATGGCAATAAAGTTCAACCCTTTAAACATGTCCATATAAGCTGGGCTTTTTGCTGCTATCAGAGCCAGAGAGGTATCAATGCCACCCACAGAGAAAATAACGATAACCGGTGTCAAGATAAGCGCAAAGATCATTAATGAAGCCTGAACCGTATCGGTCCAACTGACCGCCAAAAAGCCGCCAAGGAAAGTATAAGCAATCGTTGCCGCGGCACCGAGCCACATGGCTTTCTGATAACTGATACCGAACGTACTTTCAAATAACAATCCTCCGGCAACCACGCCAGAGGCACAATAGATAGTAAAGAAGATCAAAATCACCAACGCAGAAATAATACGTAGGATTTTACTGCTATCGTCAAAACGACTGGTGAAATAATCCGGCAATGTTAGCGCATTATTATTAACTTCGGTCTGGATTCGTAACCTGCCGGCCACCAATTTCCAGTTCAGGTAAGCGCCTAAAGCAAGACCAATGGCTATCCAGCTTTCTGAAATCCCCGCAAAATAGACTACGCCAGGTAAGCCCATTAATAACCAACCACTCATATCCGAAGCACCGGCAGACAAAGCCGTTACCACGCTGCCTAATCGCCTTCCTCCCAAGATATAGTCATCAAAATTCTTGGTTGAGCGATAAGCCAAAAAGCCTATCAACAACATACCAGTAATGTAGACAATAAAGGTGATTAGCATTGGTGTATTTACTGTCATGCAAGTTCTCCATAGTGTTATCTGTGTTTTGCAAATCCGCAGTTCTCCCGGGTACACAGAGTTTTCCCTGTCAGGTTCAGGAACGTTGCACCTGATTGCACCTAAAAATGGTCCATAATTCTAAATTGAAATAATTATTTTTGTAACCAATTAGAAAGTTACAGTGAATCCTAGATTAGCATCAGGTAATTTAACAACTAATTAACGCCATTTTTTACAAGAAACGTCTACTGAATCACATTTATTTGCTTTAAAAATTATACTTTTTAACCATTTCAGGGTTACACCCCTATATTTCGCTATAAAATAGTAAACCAATGTGTATCAATCAAATAAAGTCACAAAAATAAATATATCCACCTAATTATAATAACTAGATTAATTTCACAAAAATAAAACAAGCGCTTCTCATAAGGTTGCACAAAGTTGCAACATGTCAGATATTATCATGCAATTTTAGATAAACCTTACCTATTAAGGAGCGAGGATGGGTAGTACAACAATGGGCGTGAAGCTTGATGAAGCAACGCGCGATCGCATTAAAGCTGCGGCACAACGGATTGACCGCACTCCACATTGGCTGATTAAACAAGCTATTTTTAATTACCTTGAACGCCTTGAAAATGATGAACAGATCGCTGAACTCTCTGCTAATCAAGATATTAAAGAAGAGAAGATCATCGCAGAAGAAACGGCACCAGATTCTGCTCATCAACCTTTCCTCGACTTCGCAGAACATATCCTGCCTCAATCAGTAAAACGTTCCGCAATCACTGCGGCCTATCGCCTGCCAGAAACACAAGCAGTTCCCATGTTGCTGCAACAGGCGCAATTGCCCGAAGATCAAGCACAAGCGACTCATAAGCTGGCTTACAGCATTGCAGAAAAATTGCGTAACCAGAAAAACAGCATTGGTCGTTCAGGTCTGGTTCAAGGGTTATTGCAGGAATTTTCGCTTTCATCTCAGGAAGGCGTTGCGCTAATGTGTCTGGCGGAAGCCTTGCTCCGTATTCCTGATAAAGCGACTCGCGACGCGCTGATCCGCGACAAAATCAGCAACGGCAACTGGCATTCCCATTTGGGCCAAAGTTCATCCATGTTTGTCAATGCAGCAACCTGGGGGCTGCTGTTTACCGGCAAATTAGTTTCTACCCACAATGAAGCCAAACTCTCCAATTCGCTGAATCGCATTATCAGTAAGAGCGGCGAGCCATTAGTACGTAAAGGCGTCGATATGGCAATGCGCCTGATGGGTGAACAGTTTGTGACCGGAGAAACCATCGCTCAAGCGCTGGCAAGTGCACGTAAGCTGGAAGAAAAAGGGTTCCGTTACTCCTATGACATGCTAGGTGAAGCCGCTTTAACTGAGGAAGATGCTCAGAATTATATGGTTTCCTATCAACAAGCGATTCATGCTATCGGGAAAGCCTCTAACGGCCGCGGCATTTATGAAGGACCTGGAATTTCCATTAAGCTTTCCGCTTTGCACCCACGTTATAGCCGTGCTCAATATGAACGTGTCATGAACGAGTTATACCCACGCCTGCTTTCCCTGACATTGCAGGCACGCCAATATGATGTTGGTATCAATATTGATGCCGAAGAAGCAGATCGTCTGGAAATTTCTCTCGATTTGTTGGAGAAACTCTGTTTTGAACCACAACTGGCTGGCTGGAATGGCATTGGCTTCGTTATTCAGGCTTATCAGAAACGCTGCCCCTTTGTTATCGATGCAGTCATTGACTTAGCGCAACGCAGCCGTCGTCGGCTGATGGTGCGACTGGTAAAAGGCGCTTACTGGGATAGCGAAATTAAACGTGCTCAAATCGATGGGCTGGAAGGCTATCCCGTTTACACTCGCAAAGTTTATACTGACGTTTCTTATCTGGCTTGTGCCCGCAAATTATTGTCAGTACCCAATCTGATTTATCCTCAGTTCGCTACCCATAACGCCCATACTTTAGCTGCCGTTTATCATATGGCGGGACAAAACTATTATCCTGGTCAATATGAATTTCAGTGCCTGCATGGCATGGGAGAACCATTGTATGAACAAGTGGTCGGGAAAATCGCTGATGGCAAATTAAACCGCCCATGCCGTATTTATGCGCCAGTAGGCACTCACGAAACACTGTTGGCTTATCTGGTCCGTCGCCTGTTGGAAAACGGCGCTAACACTTCTTTCGTCAACCGTATCGCCGATACCACATTACCACTGGATGAACTGGTTGCCGATCCGGTGAACAAGGTTCAGAAGCTGGCCGAAACCGAAGGCCAAATCGGTCTTCCACATCCGAAAATTCCTCTGCCTCACAATCTGTATGGCAAAGATCGCGCAAACTCAGCCGGTCTGGATCTTGCCAACGAACATCGTCTGGCATCTCTTTCCAGTGCGCTATTAAGTTCTGCTACCGAAGAGCAGTATAGCGAGCCACTATTGGGCGGCAATTATCACCATCAAGGTGAGTTACCCGCCGCTAAACCGGTTATTAACCCGGCGGCACCTTCGGATATTGTTGGTCATGTTCGTGAAACAACTGAACAGGAAGTCAGTCATGCGCTGGATGTCGCAACAGAAGCCGGCGCAATCTGGTTTGCGACGCCGCCATCAGAACGAGCCGCTATTCTGATTCGTGCTGCGGAATTGATGGAAAACCAGATGCAACTGCTATTGGGCATTTTGGTTCGGGAAGCCGGCAAAACCTTTAATAACGCGATTGCTGAGGTACGCGAGGCGGTCGATTTTCTCTATTACTACGCAGGGCAAATTCGCCATGATTTCGCCAATGATACTCATCGCCCTCTGGGGCCGGTTGTCTGTATCAGCCCGTGGAACTTCCCATTAGCCATTTTTACCGGACAGATAGCGGCTGCATTGGCTGCCGGTAACAGTGTATTAGCAAAACCTGCGGAACAGACTCCATTAATTGCAGCAACAGCGGTCAAAATACTGCATCAAGCAGGTATTCCCCTCGATGCATTGCAATTATTACCTGGCCGAGGTGAAACCATTGGCTCTCTTCTGGTGAGTGATGAAAGAGTGCGAGGCGTAATGTTTACTGGCTCCACCGAAGTGGCGAGTCTATTACAACGTAACATTGCCGGACGACTTGATGCACAAGGGCGACCAACCCCTTTGATTGCCGAAACCGGTGGTCTGAACGCCATGATTGTTGACTCTTCCGCACTAACAGAACAAGTTGTTATGGATGTAGTCGCTTCTGCTTTTGATAGTGCAGGTCAACGTTGCTCTGCTCTGCGTATTCTCTGTATTCAAGATGACGTGGCAGAAAGAACCCTCACCATGCTGAAAGGTGCCATGTCTGAATGCCGGATGGGTAATCCTGAACGCCTGTCTACCGATATCGGCCCGGTCATTGATGCGGAAGCCAAAGCCGGCATTGATCGCCATATTCAAACAATGCGTACCAAAGGACGCACGATTTATCAGGCAGCACAAGATAACGTGGTTGACAATCAAGAGTGGGATCAAGGTACTTTCGTTAAACCAACACTGATTGAATTGGAAAATTTCAATGAATTAAAGCAAGAGATTTTCGGCCCGGTTCTGCATGTTGTCCGTTTTAAACGTGACGAGCTGGATAAATTGCTGGAGCAAATTAATCACTCCAACTATGGTTTGACCCTTGGCGTCCATACCCGTATTGATGAAACGATTGCACAAGTTACCGCTAAAGCGAAAGTCGGCAATCTGTATGTTAACCGCAACATGGTAGGCGCTGTTGTTGGCGTGCAACCGTTCGGTGGTGAAGGCTTATCCGGTACCGGACCGAAAGCAGGCGGCCCACTCTATCTGTACCGTTTGCTCTCTTGCCGTCCTCAAAACGCGATCAACCAAACGTTGGGACGCCAGGATGCGGAATATCCACTGGATGCTAATGTCCGTTCAGCGCTAATGGCTCCCTTTGATGCATTAGCAGAATGGGCAACCAACCAGCACAACGAAGAGCTAAATCAGTTAGTTCAACAATATAAATTGCTGGCACAAGGCGGCACCACCCGCCTGTTGCCGGGGCCGACCGGCGAACGCAATACTTATACCCTGTTGCCTCGTGGTCAGGTGCTGTGTCTGGCGGATAATCAACAAGATATATTCATTCAACTGGCAGCAACATTATCTGTGGGCTGTCAATTGCTATGGCAAAATGATGAACTACATCAGCAACTGTTTCGTCAATTGCCAGATAGCGTCCGTAAATCAATCAATTTAGTTCAGGACTGGCAGAGTGAAGATACGGTATTCGAAGCGGTTATTTACCACGGCGACTCTGATCAATTGCGTCAAGTTTGTGAACAAATCGCTCAACGTAAAGGCGTTATCATTTCCGTACAAGGTTTTGCCCGTGGAGAAACTAATCTGCTGTTAGAACGTTTGCTACATGAACGCTCACTGAGCATTAACACCGCGGCGGCGGGGGGTAATGCCAGTCTGATGACTATCGGTTAATTTCGGTTGTAGCTAAGGGGAACACATCAAAAAGGTGTTCCCCTTAGATTAGCAATCAACCTCAAAACTCTGTTCATTCCTATCGAATGTAGGAATAATAGCGTAATCATTTACATCAATTTTTCATCAGATATTTCTTTAGTCATTATTTCTTTATTCATATAGTATTCATCTATCAGTTCACCATTTATAAATAGTGAGCCAGTTCTGATGCCAGAAAAAATAAAACCTGATGACAAATACCGCTTTATTGCCAATGTGTTTCTTATTGCAACGGTTAATTCAAGTCTGCTAATTCCATTTTTCCGTGACCAATCTTGCGCTTTGTCGATTAGGATTCTCGCTATTCCTTTGTTTCTATACTCCTTTTTTACTCCAAGAGCAATAGAACCCAAATGCCTGTTTCTATTGAATACTCCTCTAGATATAACAATAAATCCAACAATGTTTTTGTTGTCTTCGCATATTAACATTTGCCTGTCTTTTCCAAATCCTTTTATTATATCCACCTGTTCTTCAACACTGGTTTTTCTTTCTCCCGGCTCAAGCAACATAAATTCAGATGTATTATCCAACTCATTGAAAAAAACAATGAGATTATTCGCATCTTCCACGTTAACTTCTCTAAAAACAAAGATTTCTTTTTCCATAGCAAATACCATATTAATGAAATTAGCATATACCATATATTTCAGCATACAAAAGTCAATAAGATTTCGAATGATGTTGGAATAATTAGTAGTGAGGTGATTGAAAAAATAATGAGGTGAAAGAAATTGGTACCTATCGCGATATTTAAAAAATTGCCATCATCACTTATGTATTTTTAATTAATTGAAATAACAGCAAAAAAATCCCGTAATAAACAGGTAATTCACTATCCCATATAAATAAATAATTAAGCCTATTATCGTCCCTATTATTAGAAACTAAGTGTAGTTTTTATTTTCATGTCTGAAAAATAAAAAGTATGCAGATATTCTCCGATCGAGATAATACATCCTTTTATTCACCCAACATATAAATTCTTCTACACACCCAAGTGGTCGATTAAACCGGATTAATGAGGAAAATGAGTTGGCTCATGATTCACCATGAAAAAACAAACCCCGTTATTTCTAACGACATTTGTCAGCAACGATCCGAGGGGAACACATCAAATGCGTTCCCCCAAAATTAATCATCTCTTTGCTGTTTATATTTCCAGCTTAGTGACCGCCCTGTTGCCAGCTCAAATACTGTTCATACTTGCGCAAAGCAATGTTGTAGTTACTGAATGCCGACTGTGACAGCTTTTCACTCAGTTTTTCCTGAATTTTCTCTGTTGTGAACTCTTTTACAGGGTAATTGCTTGAAGTGAGCAATTCATCCAAACGTCGTAAACGAACCACATACTCACGAACAGTACTATGACTCATTTCAGTCTGTTCAAACAGGTACTGTTTGAAAGACATGATGTCAAAATAATCTGTCTCGCTATTGCAATAAATCTCACTGCAAAAACGACATAACGCGACAAATTTATCTTGCAGCTCATCCCAGGTCTTGTCATCAATCAACTCCGTCATCTCGGAGATGGACTCTTTGTTGATCACTTGGCCATTAAAAACCAACGAGATACGGTCAAGAGCTTTGTGACAATGCAAGCAATGAGTTTGACTATGCTTGTAGTCTTTAATGTAACGGCTGAGCGGCCGTTTCTTTTGTGTTGTAACAGACATAAGAGATAAGCCCTGTGTGTAGTCTTAAACAAAAAACAAATAAGCAAAAAAGTTACTTTTCCGGATTTAAGCGTGCCCGCAAGCGTTTAATCGCCTGGCTGTGTAGCTGACTTATACGGGACTCCCCGACTTCAAGTACTGCGCCAATCTCTTTCAGATTAAGTTCTTCCTGATAATACAGCGTCAGAACCATTTTTTCTCGTTCAGGTAACGAATCGATAGCCTCAATTACCCGTTGACGAACGTCACTCTCCAGCAATTGTTGTAAGGGATTAGTTTCATGCCCCTCTTCAATGACAGGTTCACAGCTTTCACCATGAATTTCATGCCATTCGTCATACGAAAACAACTGACTGTTATTCGTATCTAACAGTATCTGCCGATATTCTACCAGATCAATCTTTAATTCTTTAGCAACTTCCTGCTCACTGGCTGGACGGCCTAAGTCTTGCTCAAGTTTACGGATGATTTGCGTCACTTCGCGCGCATTACGGCGCACGCTACGCGGAGCCCAATCGCGGCTCCTTAACTCATCCAACATTGCACCTCTGATGCGTTGTACCGCATAAGTGGTAAACGCGGTTCCTTGTAAGGAATCAAAACGTTCCACCGCATTTAGTAAGCCGATTCCCCCGGCCTGAAGTAGATCATCCAGCTCCACACACGCGGGTAACCTAACTTGTAGCCTTAACGCTTCATGGCGAACTAATGGTACGTAGCGCTTCCAGAGGCTGTTTTTGTCCATCACGCCTTCGGCGGTATACAAATCGCTCACAACAACAGACACCTTTGGAAAAAGAGACTAACCATCATTATCCAATCCCCTAACAAGGGCAATCGTTTGAACAATGTAGTAAAAACACTTCTTTTTCACCTATGCGAAATTTATTGTCTGCCTAATAGTATCACAAATTTTAGGCTGTTCCTGATAAACTCCTAAAAAAGAAGGACCGGCGAGCCGATCCTTGATTTTATTTGGATTTTTATGTGAATCAGGTTCACATATTGCCCTAGCTGAGCGATTAACGCAGCAGAGACATTACATTCTGAGGCACTTGGTTAGCCTGAGCCAGAACCGCAGTACCCGCTTGTTGCAGAATTTGACCACGGCTCATGTTAGACACTTCGGTCGCGTAGTCAGCATCTTCGATACGGCTACGAGCTGCGCTCAGGTTGTTAACGGTGTTGTTCAGGTTGTTAACGGTAGATTCCAGACGGTTTTGGATCGCACCCAAAGAACTGCGCAGGCTGTCAACTTTTGCCAGAGCTTTGTCTAAAGCATCCGTAGGCTTTTCTGATGCTTTGGCAGTAATCTCATCGGTTGCTTTCAACTTACCATCAGCTTTGTTAATTTCTGCGCTGAAATATTTTACTTTGCCATCTGTATCGTCAGTACCTTTGACAACATATTTACCAGGCTCAACTTCACCTTTTTCATTAACAGCTTTATAGAATTCTACATTTTTCAGGTCCTTAACTTTAGCGTCGGCAGTGTGATCGATAGCTTTCTTCCCACCTGCACCATCGTCAACCTCTGTAATTTTATCACCGTGCGGAACTCCCGTAGAAACTGTGAATGTCTTCAGGTCCAGAGTTCCGCTGTCAATTTTTTCCAGATTAATTTTGATAACTTCGTTATCGTTAGCACCAACCTGAATGGTCATTTCGTTCTTTTCACTTAGAACATGAACACCGTTAAATTGAGTCTGTTGAGAAATACGATCAATTTCCTTTAAACGTTCAGTAACTTCTTCCTGGATAGATTTGGTATCACTATCAGAGTTGGTTCCGTTTTTCGCCTGAACAGCCAGTTCACGAATACGTTGTAAGTTGGTGTTAATTTCGTTCAGCGCACCTTCGGTAGTCTGTGCAATAGAGATACCGTCGTTAGCGTTACGTGCTGCCTGAGTCAGACCTCTAACATTTGCAGTGAAACGGTTAGCGATCGCTTGACCAGCCGCATCATCCTTCGCGCTGTTGATACGCAGACCAGAAGACAGACGCTCAATAGCGCTACCCAAAGTACCCTGGGATCTATTCAGGTTATTCTGAGTCAGCTGGGAGAGGATGTTAGTTCCGATGACTTGTGCCATAGTTAGAGTTCCTTTTTAAAATCAAGTCGATATATAAGTTTGGGTTTTACCCACGGTGTTCATCACCGCCAACAGTTTTATCGGCGTTCCTCAAAGAACCTTTAATTTTTCTTGAAAAAACTTTTTCTTTTTTATCACGTTGCCCTGATAAGCCAAACAGCGTCGGTTCTTCACGACTATTCCTACCATAGAAAAATTATTTTTATTAGTAAACTTTTCCAAAAACTTACCGATAACCGGTTCAATAAAGCTTTACTAATAAAGGAGTCAATAAATGGCTAGTATTTCTTCATTAGGTGCCGGGTCGGGGATGGATCTTGGCTCTATATTGGATAAACTTCAGGCAGCAGAACAAAAACGTTTAGTACCGCTGACACAGCAACAAACCAGTTATAAAGGTAAGCTAACCGCTTTTGGTACATTAAAAGGCAGTTTAGAAAAACTGGAAACCGCATCTGAGTCACTGAAAAAGTTCGATAAACTTAAAACAACTACTGCCAGCGAAAAACATGATGCATTCGTTGCCAGTACTGATTCTAAAGCCAGCCCAGGTAACTACAGTATTAAAGTTAAACAATTGGCACAGGCACAATCATTACAGACAGAAAAAGTCCGTAATATCAAAGAGCATATGGGTGAATCTTTGGGTGAAGGTAAAACCCGGACAATTACCATTACTCAGCCTGGCGAAAAAAAGCCGATGAAAATCGAGCTGACAGACGAACAAACATCCATCATTGAGATCCGTGATGCGATTAATAAACAGGAAGGTAATGTCAACGCCAGTCTTATTAAGGCCAAAGATGGCGAAAACTATTTAGTGCTGACAGCTAAAAAAGCGGGCACTGAATCGGTGATGACCATCACTGTTGAAGGCGATAACAAACTTAGCGAATTACTAAACTACACTCCGGGTACAAAGGGTAAACTCACTCAAACGGTTGAAGCGCAAAATGCGAAATTGACCATCAACAACATCGAAATTGAACGTCAAACAAACCATATTACCGATGCACCCGAAGGCGTTAAGCTGGATCTGAAAAAAACGACCGAGGATAAAGATAAACCAGGGGAACATAAGCCAGAAATACTGGTTATATCCCGTGATATTGAGCCGATGAAAGAGGCGATTAAAAATTGGGTTGATGCTTATAATGAATTACAAACGACATTTGATTCATTGACCAAATTTAAGCCAGTAAAACAGGGTGAAGAACCGTCGAAAGATAATGGCGCTTTATTAGGTGACAGCACATTACGCGGAATACAGAATCAACTAAGAGGCCAGATTTTCAGCTCTCAGGCGGCTAATGATATTCCAACCCTGAATAAGCTGGGCATTAAACAAAAGCCTGACGGTAAGCTGGAAATTGATAACGAAAAACTGGAAAAAAATCTAAAAGAAAAGCCGGCTAATGTGAAAGCGTTCTTTATGGGTGACGGTAAAAAAACGGGTTTTGCCACCCAGACACATAAGCTATTAAAAGACGCACTGGATAGTCATGAAGGTACTTTAGTTACCGCGACTAATGGCATTAACAAGCGTCTAAAAAACCTTGATCAACAAGTAGACAGGACGAAACAGAATATTAACGAAACAATTGAACGTTATAAACGCCAATTTTCACAACTGGATAAAATGGTCTCTTCTTTGGGAAAAACCGGTAACTTCCTCTCACAATTACAGAAAATGAGATAATTAAAGGAAATTATGTATCAACGTTCGGCAAGTCAATTATATGCCCAGATAGATATGGAGAGCGAAATTATGAACGCCTCCCCCTATCAGTTGATTCAGATTTTGTTCAACGGGGCGCTTAGCGCCCTGCGTCGAGCAATTATTCTGATGGAACAAGGTAATATCGCGGAAAAAGGCGCAGCTATTTCCAAAGCGATCAATATCATCGATAATGGCCTCAAACAAGGGTTAGATAATGAAAAAGGTGGAGAGCTGGCGCACAATCTCGCCTCCCTTTATGACTATATGACCCAACGTTTACTCCACGCTAATTTACGCAATGATGAGCCAGCCATTACCGAAGTAATAAAGTTACTCACCGAGATTTCAGACGCTTGGCGGCAAATTGGCCCTCATTACAACGCCAGTCAGGATATTGTTTAATGGATAATAAAATGGATCTTTTGTCAGCTTACCAACAGATCCTAAGTTTAAGTGAGCAAATGCTTAATTTAGCTAAAAATGAAAAATGGGATGAACTTGTTGATATGGAAATCACCTACCTTAAAGCAGTAGAAGTGATCAGCCACTCTTCAATATCATCGACGACTTCTCTTTCGTTACAGCAAAAAATGACCAACATTTTGCAGACAATTTTAGATAATGAAAATGAGATTAAAAAACTACTACAGAAAAGACTTGATGAATTAAGTAAACTCATCAAACAAACAAGCCAACAGCAATTATTAAATGATAGCTACGGCCAATTCCCTGTTGAACCCTATCATAATACCCTTATGAACTCTACGGAACAAAAGTAATTGAGAAATAAAGGTGATGTACTCTCATCACCATTATTTACCCGTTTTGTGAGCTTGGTTTAGGATGTCTTTAAGACCTTGTAGTATTCCGGTCTACAAATCAGGATTATCCTTCATCTTCATATTCTATCCCCATCGCAACCAATAGGTATTAGTGAGCTGTTATATGTAGCTCTGTGATTTAAGTTGATTGTGAAAAATAAAAAGACCACGCCGGAGCACGGCCTTGAATTTAGGGTGTAGATTTGAATTATTTATTCTTATACATCACTCCAACTTAAGTAAAAACGCTTAGTTACACCTGTTTTCTTTATAATTCCGCCTAGTTTTTCAGTATCCACTTTATGTGGATTATTGGGCGGGTCATTGTTATATAAAACACCGGATGTAGAATTTGTTATATCTGCACTCCATTCTGGGCTTGTTCCAAGATTATAGGTTATATTGTCAACTTTGACATAAAGATTTTTCTTAAATAATTCTTTCACCTTTTGAGAATTAACTTCATCAAAGGATACAGAAAAATGAATATAACCTGGATTTTCAACAGTATGGAATATTAAAATGTTTTTAATATCTGTCTTATTTTGGGTAATAGTTAAAGTCCCTATAGGAGCGGCATCAGAGTCACTTATTTTATTTTCACTCAAATATCCATAATATCCAGCTTTTTCGCCAAACTCTGATTTAAGATCGAAAACCAACATATAATCTGACTCTGGTTCAGGCTTTACCTTATCTTCAAAAAAACTCCAATCACAAGCCATCATATCTTCTTGTGTTGGCTGCCACGGTACAAAATTACCATGCTCGTTACGCAGATCAATATGCGTCAAATAATCATATTTAGTGCCAACGGCGACACCATCAACAGCGTAAGCACTACCTTCTTCTACTGTTAAATCATTCACACGAGGAGTAATAGCCAAATACATCTTTTTATCACTCCAAACAGAACGAGTGACAAGTTTACGTAGCTTTAATTGAATCAGAGCCCAAGAAAAAGAACCAACCGGAGCAACAACACTATGGCATTCATATTGCTTAGGATCAAACGGACATTCATTTTCAGGCTTAATAACCTCAGACATATTATTTCCTTATATCTATAAATAATTAAAAATCAAACCACATGATTTGACTTTTAATCTATTATTAAACATTCAGTAAATTTTTATGAATTAATACAACCGACATAAAACTAAGATTCAATTATAACAGGACACACCTCTCATTCTCCTTATCGTTTTTTGATACTTATCAATAAGTTAAAGTTAATCTCAGAAATTAGAGTTGAAAGTTATTATTCGAAACCGTGATACCTTAAATATTTTATTGACAATGAGTTTTACAACATTTAATTAAATCGCTAACTATAACAAGCATTCAACTTATTGAAAGGTCACTGTGCTATATCGGTTAATGGCAATTAGCGATTAACATTTAGATTTGAAGGTGACTTTCCGACAAACAAAAGTAATAGCTCAAAACGCGCGATCGCTGTCAATCTCATTGGCGTTACAAAGATATAAAGTATGCGTAAGATCACACTATTTTTAAATCAGGAATGAGGTGCGAAATGACGGATAGATAAAAAATCCTGGTGATTAAACTGCGTGCTGTTTTTCATTCTCAATCGAGAATGCAAATAATTATGTTGCACTTACTATGCGAAATCGCCTTAAATTATCAAACCTCCTTTATTCTTTTTATTTCTTAAAAATATTTTCGGTATTTTATCCTCGGTTTTTTCTCTGTTTTGAAGCATTTTAGCAATTCCAAATACATTGCGTCCAAGGAAAATATCAGACAACTCGACAGCCATATTCAAAGAATCGTTCATAGCTGCAACTAATCTGACAGCTAATATAGAATTACCCCCCAATTGAAAAAAATCATCAAATATCCCCACACGCTCTAACTTTAAATGTTGACTCAATAACTGGCATATTTTCACCTCCAGAATATTACTTGGTGCCACGTAACTACATTCGTCATTGCGATCTGGCTCTGGTAACAAAGAATAGTTTACTTTTCCATTGATAGTAAGTGGTATGAAATCAAGAAAGGTATATGTGGTTGGTACCATATACTCTGGTAAAGTATAAGATAATTTTTCTTTAATTTTTATTTTACTCCAAACATAAACGTTAGAACATACTAAATAGGCAGATAAATACTTATTATCGCCTTCTCCTCTAACAACAACAACACTTTGTAAAACCCCTTCTAATGCTGTTATCACAGTTTCAATTTCTTTTAGTTCAATACGAAAACCTCTTAACTGTATTTGCCGATCGTTACGACCAAGGTACTCAATATTTCCATCATTCAAATAACAAGCTATATCACCTGTGCGATACATTATCTCATCAGTCGATGAAAATGGATTACGTATAAATCTTTCTTGTGTTAATTCTGGCCTATTTAAATATCCACGAGCTACTCCAGGCCCAGCGATATATATCTCTCCTTTCACACCGATTGGAACAGGTCTAAGGTAAGTATCCAATATATAAATACGTAGATCTTTCAAACGTTTCCCTATTAATTTACAAGAAGATTTTATATCGGACATCTGAATAATATGATAAGTTGCATGCACAGTAATTTCAGTAATTCCATACATATTGACGAATTGTGTTTTAGGCGAAGAAGGTTCAAAATACCACCCAGAAAGTATTGATAGAGATAATTCTTCTCCACCAAAAATAACATATCTTAAATCATTCGGTAATCTTCTTTTTCCCTGCTCATCAATAAAAAGCTCAAAAGCACTAGGCGTTTGATTTAAAATAGTAATTCTCTTTCTACAAACCAACTCATAAAATTCCTTCGTGTCTTTAACCGACTGTTCTGGAACAATAATCAGCTTTCCTCCGTAAAGCAAAGCCCCCCATATTTCCCAAACAGAGAAATCAAATGCATAGGAATGAAAAAGGCACCATATATCCTTTTCGTTAAATTTATAAATAGAGTAAGTTGACTGAAACAATCTCACTACCTGAACATGCTCGACCATCACTCCTTTGGGCTTGCCTGTTGAGCCGGAGGTATAGATAACATAAGCTAAGTGCTTTTCACATACTCTTGTTACATTAGGATCCGGATTATCTTCACTAAAATTATCCCACTTATCTTGCCATGTGCAAAGTTCCAGTTCTGGCAACTTGTTAGGCTTATACCCATCCAACCGCCGGTGACCCTCTTCATCAGTAAGCAACAGTATTGGCGAAGCATCCTCCAGCTGTTGAAACAGACGCTGTGCCGGACTACCAGGATCTAGAGGCAAATAGGCACCACCTGCTTTCAGAACAGCCAACAAACAAATAACCATTGCTGGGCTACGTTTGACACAAAGGGCAACCAGAGAATCAGGTATAATACCCATCTCAATAAGACAATGAGCCAGTTGGTTAGACTGACGATTTAAAGTGTCATAGGTGAGTTCCGTCTCATTATAGACAAGTGCTATTGCATCAGGGTGACGTATCACCTGATCTTCAAATAATTGGTGCAGACAGAGATTATTTGGATAACATTTTTCTGTTTGATTCCACGTTTCCAGTAAAAGTTTTCGCTCCTCTTCCCCAATCATATTATATGTAAAAACAGGGAGGTAGATACCTTCTACCATAGATTGCAATATACTTAACAGATATATGCGAAATCTCTCGATTGTATCAACATCAAAAACCGCACAAGCATATCGAATTTGCCCAGTAATTATTCCATGTTCATTCTCACTGAAAATAAACTCTAAGTCTGTTTTCACTCTATTTAAAAAAATTTCTTTCGTATGTATCCTAAATCCAGGAAATTCGTGTTTAACATTCTCTTCCCATGAAAACATAACTTGATATAAAGGCGTATAAGCCATACTACGCGGCGGGTTAACAATTTCCACAATCTTCTCAAACGGTAACTCTTGGTGATCCTGCGCTTCAAGTACAGTCTGTTTCACACGAGCAAGCAATGTTGCTCCATCAGGCCCATCCGAGAGATCAATCCGCAATACTAACGTATTAACAAAAAAACCAATTAACGACTCCAATTCATACCTACCACGATTAGCAACTGGAATTGCAACAATGACATCATCCAAACCCGACAAACGGGCAAGAACAATCACTATGGCCGAAAGCAAAGTAGTGGATAATGTTGTCTCATGGCGTTGACTTAATTGTTTTAATTGCAAAGAAAGTAATGACCCAACTTCAATAGGTAAAGCTGAACCCATAAAGTTCTGTTGTTTTGCCCTTGGCCTGTCAATCGGAAGTGGTAGCAATGGAGTAACCCCAGAAAGTTTTTCCTGCCAATACATTGCATGCATTTTAAGATATTCATCGGTTAACCACAGTGATTGCCAAAGTGCATAATCGATGTACTGAATATCTAATTCCGGCAACTGTGCCTCCAGACTATTACATTCTGCTTGATATAATATATTAAGTTCATTTAACAGAATATTGACAGACCAACCATCGAATATAATATGATGAAAAGTTAATAGAAGATAATTTTCTTCACTATCCACCCGATACAAATGTCCCCTAAACAATGGACCTTGGCCCATATCGAATAATTGACAAGCTTCAAACTGAAACAGTTTATTTAATCGCTGCTTAGATATACTTCTTTGGTGACTAAGATTACTTTCAGTAAACGGTATGCAAGAGTCAGCAGGTAATAACTGGATATAAGGTTCTCCATTTTCTACGGAAAAGATTGTCCGTAATACTTCGTGACGTTCGAAAAGCTTACCTAATGTAATACGTAGTGCCTCAATGTTAACCCGACCACATATTTCTAAAAGCAGAGGAACATTATAAGAATATTCCTTCGGATCCATTTGCATTAAAAACCACAACCGCTGCTGAGAAGCGGATAGAGGTAATTTATTTACGCGAGGAAAGCGTACTACAGGAGGCAGTTTCACTAACACATCTTCTTGCCCCTGTAATTTGACTAACATATCTGCTTGGTCAGCCAAAGTACGATGTTTATAAAGACGTTCAAGAGTTAAAGAAATACAAAATAACTGATTAATTCTATTAAGCAAGCGTACAGCAAGCAACGAATGTCCTCCAATTTCAAAAAAATCATCTTGCCGTCCAATTTGAGCCACATCTAAAAGCTCTGACCAAAGTAACGATAAACGCTGTTCAACCTCACCTTTCGGTTCCTCAAAAGTGATAAAGCGCATCGCCTCTATATCCGGTTTAGGCAAAGCTTGCCGGTTGATTTTTCCATTAGAAGTCAAAGGAAATGATTCCAGCAACACATAGGCAGAAGGCAACATATAGTCTGGCAATGTTTGTGAAAGAAAATTACGCAACATCCTGTTTAATAAATTTTTCCCCATTTTTTGCTGTTCTTTTATAGGAATAAAATAGGCAACTAACCGTTTATCACCTACGATATCTTCCCTGAGCACAACAACACTATCACTGATAGCAGAATGTTGATTCAGTCCTTTTTCAATTTCTCCAAGTTCAATCCGGTAACCTCGTAATTTTATTTGTTGATCATCGCGGCCAACATATTCAATTCGACCATCTGGAAGATAGCGTGCAAGATCTCCACTACGATACATACGTGCACCTAATATAGGACTAAAAGGATCCACCATAAAACGCTCTATGGTCAGTTTAGTATTTTTAAGGTAACCTCTTGCCACCCCAACACCACCAATATAAATTTCCCCGACACAACCCAGTGGTACTGGCTCCCTGTATTCATTCAATAAATAAATACGTGCATTGGCTACCGGACGACCAATGTGAACAACATGATCATTGTGACTAAGCTCACCAGCAGTCACCAATACCGTGGTTTCTGTCGGGCCATAACTATTAATCAACGTTAATTGAGAGGGAAGCGATACAAGAGGGAACGTAAAACGATCGCCCCCAATTAGCAAATAGCGTAAATGACGATTTAATTTACCTTCCTCAATCGCCAAAGTTGCAATTGGGCTAGCTAAAACGGCGATATCCAATACTTGATTGTTCAACCATTCAAGCAAAGCAGGTACATTGTTGGCAAGCTGGTTGAGTGAAAGTACTAACGTTCCACCACAGGATAACACTGGCCATATATCACAAGCACTAGCATCAAAAGACAGATTTTTCGTCATAGCACTACGGCTACCTAAACCCAATCGAAATCGAAAAATATGCCAGTGGACAATATTAACAATTTGAGCATGTTCAACCATCACCCCTTTCGGCTTCCCTGTTGAACCCGAAGTATAGATAACATAAGCTAAATGCTTCTCGCATACCCTGGTTATATAAGGATCTGGATTATCTTCACTAAAATTCCCCTCCTCATTTTCTACCACAGAAAATTCCAGCTCTGGCAACTCATTAGGCTTATACCCTTCCAACCGTCGATGACCTACCTTATCGGTAAGCAGTAGTATTGGCGAAGCACCCATTAACTGTTGACATAGACGCTGCTGTGGACTGTCAAGCTCCATAGGCAGGTAAGCTCCCCCGGCTTTCAAAATACCCAACAGGGAAATGATCATTGCCGGGCTGCGTTCAACACAAAGTGCAACCAAAGAATCAGGAGTCACCCCCATCTGGATAAGACGATGAGCCAACTGGTTAGCCCGACGATTTAGAGTGTCATAAGTCAGCTCAATTTCACCATGAACAAGCGCTATTGCAGTAGGATAACGAATCACTTGTTCTTCAAATAATTGATGCAAACAAAGATTATTTGGATAATATTCTTCTACATGATTCCAACTTTCCAGTAAAAGGTTTCTCTCCTCAGCAACCATGAAATCTATTGTATTTATACATTGAAACAGATTCTCTTTTTCAACAATAGTATTCAATATTAACAAAATAGAATCACACATATAATTCTTTTTATAAAGAAAAATATCATCATACAAATATCTAAACTCACCGGTATCTGTATTTATCTGAAAAATCAAACACCCTCCTTTTATTATACTTTCATTCAGACCTGTGCACAGTTCATCATGATAGCTATTGATACTAAGGGAGTGATTCGTCACATACTGAATAATTATTCCCCAATGAATTGGATTAAGTTCTGGTTTTCTTATAAAAATATCATAAGGGAAGCTTCCTTTTTCTAATAAATTATTAACTTCTTCATTAAACTTCTTCATGACATCAAAAAAACAAAAATTCTCATTAATAGTCAAATTGACAGGAATAATAGATGACACTATTTTACTTAAAAAGATATCTTGAGACGCAACAGAACAATCATTTATCATTCCTAATTGTATATCATGCTGCCCAGACATTCGATACAAATAAACAATAATAGAAGAAACTATAAGATTAATTTTATCCTGAAAATTAAATTCATTAATAAAATCAGTATTATTCCAATCAGAAGTAAAATATTTAGCTTTATATAAATCAATATTCTTGCCAAGCAATGGAAAATCTAATCTGTTAAAATTAATCAATTTTTCAATCCAAAATCCTTCACTCACAGAAAATTCTCTCAAAAGTTTATTTAATTCTTTCAAGTTCTGTATATCAGGTAAGAGTAAGACACTCCCTATTTCAGGAAAAAACTCCGATGCACTTAACTTATTGCCCAAATTATCTCTAAAATTATTAATTATTACATCATAATCGCTGGTCGCGATAACCATACCGCTTTCATTAATATTGAGCACTGTTCCCGGAGAACAAAGAGAAAGTTGAGTAGTTACCAGAAGTTCAGATATATATACTATGTCATTATTCAATAACATTTTAGGCGTAGTGATAGGATTATAATTATCCTCGCCAAAATTCATCGATCTCACTAAAGCTGATAATTCTTTTGCCTTTAAATTCCATAGTAGAAAACCACATGATACTGGTTTAAAATCCTTAGCATAATAGGTTCTTTCTGCCTTATTCTGAGCTATCAACTCTAATGTATTATTTAAAAGCTTATCCAATAAAATACTAAATCCTTCTATTGCAGCCTGAAAACATTTTAAATTCAAAGAAAAAGTTGTATCATCCTTTACTTCATTTACCACTATTCTTACTGCTATATCCCCCCTATCAATAACCTCATCAACGCTATGCCAAGTTATTCCATGCTGCTTTTCACCATTTAGAACCGCCCATGCAGTAGAATAAGAACCCGCATAACGAGGCAAAAGTGCATCATGGTAATTAAATACCCCATGTAGAAACTTTTTTATCAAAGATAAAGGCAGCAATATCGGATTAATAATTGAAAATAACCAAGAGCATGGCTCGATAGACACTAAATCATCTAACTCATCTATTGTGGTAAAACATCTAATCCCACATTCAAGAGCCCATGTAGATAAAAGATTATCACCGGTAATAACTGCCTTTATCTCAACATTTCGACGTAATAACTGTTCTGCACATTCTATCACCATAGAAGTGTTGCCTATCAAAACACATGAGGCCCGCCTCGAACAATTCATATTATTCTTCCTTTTATCAAATAATTAAAGTAAAAGACCACCTCCCTAGGAGGTGGTTTAAGGATGACAATAAAATTGGCTATAAAGAAGAGTCAGTTTTCCCTGTCATTAAAAATAAACACCAGCAATTTAAAAATATAAACATGATTAAAATTATTTTTTAATCTCTTCATCCTTCAATACTTCTTCTATCTCCTCTTTTAAATTATCGGATAATATCTTTGCTAACTTATATACCGTAAAATTATCAAATATTGATTTCATGGGAATTTTTACACCTAATTCATCATATATTTTCGATATCATTCTCATTGCTGATATAGAATTGCCACCAGACTCAAAGAATGTCATATGAATATTTCCCGGCTCTCTTTCCAATATATCACTCCAAATATCATAAAGATACTGTTCTATATAATTCAATGGTTGTTGTTGCGGTTCATACTCTATAGCAACATAATGCTCAGTATCAAATAAAGTTTTATCTAATTTCCCATTACTTGTTCTAGGGATTTCCTGACAAAAGATAATATCTATCGGTAATATTCTGGAAGAAATAAAATCACGAATATCTACATTTATTCTATTTAAAAAAATATCACTATCTTTTCCATTAACATCAGACAAAATAATATACGCTGATATTCTCTCACTCTTTTTATTATAAAATGCGGATATCGAATCAATATAACTCAGAGATAGAAAAGAATTTTCTATCTCTGTTATACTAACCCTATATCCCCGAATTTTAATCAATTCATCTTTTCTACCTATAAATTCTATATTACCATCATATCTACAAATACCATAATCACCAGTGCAATAAAATCTTTCGCCATTAAATAGATTACGTCTACCTTCTATGAATTTAGCACCTCGCCTTTTTTCTCCACGGAAATAACCCAATGCCAAAGAGCAACCGGATACACATATTTCACCCACAGCGCCTACAGGGAGAAGCTCATAATCTCTATTAACAATAGCAACCGCTGTATTATCTATCGGTTTCCCTATAAGTACTTCCTTATCCTTAATATTATTATCTAATTCATGAAAACATACATCCGACATATTTTCTGTCGAACCATAAAGATTAACAAAAGACGTTTTTGGAAATAGATTAATGGCTTTATTAGCAATATCCATACGGAATTTCTCACCACTTATAAACCAATAAGAGAGTTTTTTAAATCCATCCAATACATGTTTTGGCATCCGTATAATCTCACCCAACATCGTAGGTGTTGTAATGATTGATTGTATATTCTTATTAACTAAGAATTCCGAAAAATCATCAAGAGACTGATAATAATTTACATTAATCAAATGAAGTTCAACACCATGTAACAATGGAGCAAAAAGTTCCCATACGGCTCTAATAAATGAAAAATCAGTTATATGGCATGCACTTCTGTTTTTTGACACAGGAAAACGTCTATTCATCCATGTGATCCTGTTTATAACAGACTCGTGCGTTCCCATAACTCCCTTAGGTTCCGCTGTAGTACCTGATGTATAAATTATATGAGAACATTTTGAAAATATATTTTTACTTTTATATCTATACGCATCAAAGTCTCCACGATAAGAATAGAAGACCTTATCAATATCTAATTTATTAAGATTTAAATTAAACTTATGTAATTCATCTAATTCATTTCCTTTAGAAATAAAAGCTTTTGGTCTTGAGTCTTCTATAATATATTTAATACGTTGGAGAGGGGTATTAGCATCAATAGGAATATATGATGCACCACTTTTTAATACAGCCAAAATACTTATCACAAAATCGATGGATTTCTCCATGTAAATAGCTACCCTATCATCTTTAGCTATCCCAATTTTCATTAGGTTACTTGAGAGAAAGTTAGCTTTAGTGTTTAACTCAACATAACTTATGGAAGTTTGTCCACAAACAATTGCTTTCTTCTCTGGTGTTTTATACACCTGTTTTTCAAAGAGCTCATGAATACCTATACCTACTTCATGAACATAATTTTCCCCATAAATTATAGCTAGTCGATTTTTATGATCTTTTTCAGAAAACATCGTTAACTGCCGGTATGATGTATCACTGCTAAAGTATGACATTTTAATCAATAACTCATACATCCCGATAAGCATATCCTTAACATAGACTTCATCAATAACATCGGCGAAATACTTTATTTTTATTTCCAGTTCCTCCTCAGGAACTATTTGTAACGTTATTTTATAATTAGTTTCCATATAACTATGGAGACCTTTGATTGATAGAGCCTCTTCAATCTGTTCATTTCGTTCATCTACCGGATAATTCTCATACACCAGCAGACTCTCAAACAACCCCTGCTCACCCGAGACCTCACTCTGCCGCCGGATTTCACTCAACCCCAGATAACCGTATTCCGTGTACTCAGCCTGCCGGCTCTG
>NZ_RCWC01000013.1:0-32269 GCF_018448935.1 Photorhabdus noenieputensis
CGAGCAGGCAAACCCAACAACCTGATTTCAATCTGACGCTGCACATACCGGCTCCACAGATATTCACTTTCTCAGTCCAGCCCATCGCTGTTCTCCTGTTCCAGGCTAAAGGGGTATTTCACCTTGCTCCCCTGTGTGTCGTAATCAATGGGGATTTGTTGGGTAATATGTACCGCCACACTGGCTCCCGGCGGCACGTAGACGGCATCAAAGGTTTGGCCGTAACGGGCTTTGACCCATTTCGACACGGCTTTAAATCCTCCGGCAGCCGCTTGTCCCAAAACCGCTTTACCGGCATCCCCGGTCAGTGATGACGTCGCACCGCCATAACCGTTAGTCTGGGTGGTAAGCTGGCTCTGTGACAGCACATCACCGGCTGCTGTACCACCAGAAAGAGCAAATAAAGTTGGCAAGTAGCTGGATGCATTGGATTTCCGTGTCCCGCTGATACATGGAATACCGTTATCGTCAGACAACCAGCCGATACCGCTGCCATGATTATCCTGAACATGATGGCTGCCATTAGTGCGATGATCCGATTTCGGTACGGTTCTGACGGTGCCGTCTGCAAAGACAAAGGTTAAAGAGGTGACATTGCCGCGTACGCAAGACAAGGTCCAGTCACCGGTAGCTGTACCGGAAACAATCGCGCCTTCCACGTCCGGCAGTTCAATGCCGTTGGCAGTCAGGTTATCTTTACCCATCGGTATCTTAAAAGGATACGGGTCAGTGACTTTGTCATTTACCGGTACCCGGCCTAATAATGCCGTCATCGCCTGGCTGCCGACCAGCGTCGTATTTTCGGGCAGGGTATAAACGGGCCGGACAGTCTCGTTTGTATGACCCTCGGTAATGGCTCGCTGATTTTTAGTCATACCGTCGTATGCCACTTTATGACGGCTCAATGTATTTAAACGGAAATAAACCATAGCATTACCCTAAATCAGCGTAGATATATACATCAACAGAGTGACGAAAAGGGTAACGATTACAGTGAATAATTGTTTATCTGATTTTAGAAATTTTTGGTACTTGAATTTAAGGTTGAAACAGAGCTATAAACATCCTGGCTCACTTAAAATAAGCGGGTTGATAATTGATATTTTCTAATATCACCACTGAACACAACTATTACCTGCTTGAGATGGATGTAACCGTCTGGTTCTTGGACGACAGGAGTACTATCCGGTCAACAGTGGCTCAGACCGAACGGCAACGGAGACTGGAACAAACCAAAGAAGGGCGAATCGAAGCCAAGGGCGTCAGGTTCCGTCTATAAACCGACAACAGGTTTTGGTAATGAAAGATGAGGAATTTGGAGCTTCTGAGATTGCCAGGCAACTGGATATTAACCGCTTCACCGTCTACAAAATACTGAGAGAAACAAGATAATCATGACATCAGAACTACAGATTTACACTTCGTTACTCACCGATGTAAAGGAACGGATCCGTGGGGGTCAGTGCAGAGCCGCTCAGTCCGTCAATGCTGAACTAATCCAGATGTACTAGGACATCGGTCACATGCTCCATGAGCGTCAGGAGCAACAGGGGTGGGGAGCGGGGATCATCCCGAAGCTGGCACGGGATATTGTTAATGAATTGCCAGAGGTCAAAGGCTTCTCAGAAAGGAACCTGAAGCGCATGCTACGTTTCTACCGGGAGTACGCCTTGCCACGAATGGAGCAACAAGGTTCCGGAAAGCCCGTATCGACAATTGTGCCACAACCTGTGGCACAATTGCCGTGGGGTCATAACATTCTGCTGATTGAGAGGATAAAGGATCAAACCGAGCGATTCTGGTATGCAGAACAGACTCATCAGCCACAATAGTCAGTGCAGCCTGAGAACAGGGCGTCAATATCATCATCATTAAAAATAAACGGCAGCGATAACGGATTAAGTTATGGATTAACATCTTCTTTATTTTTCCTTCGGTTCAATCCAGATCTGTGTCGTATTAGCTACAGCAATATTGGTGGACAAAACAGGATATCGGGTTTCTAGCGTACTCAGTTTACGTGCGACGATTTTCCGATACTTACTCGCGGGTTGACCGCCAGCGGGATGGTGATAACAGCCTGCCGCATTCAACCAACTACCCGGATTGGATTGATAACAGGTTTTTAGAGTACGGGCTGCCACATGAAGATTAGTATAGGGGTCCAAGGCATCCCAATAAGAACGAAAATAATGGCCGTTCCAGCCTAAATTCACTTGAGTAATCCCCACATCAATACGTTTGAGGGGTACGCTACGCATAAATCCCTGCAACGCCTGCCAGACCGCTTGTCGGGTTGCATAACGATAACCTTTTCCAGCCACATTGAGCGTCCACGGCCAAGGGCGTTCATGTTTCTCCTGTGGCAAACGTTTTGCCGATTCAGCCAGTGCCAACGCATAAAGCACTTCGGCAGGTACGCCATGCACCCGCGCAATCTGCTGGTACCCAAGCGGGACGACCTGTTTTACCGCCGCGGCCATACCTTCTGTCACCCAAAAAAGGCTGCCCGCCACAGCGAGACTCAAAATGCCACCACACGCCATCCGTCATTCTCATGTTGTAGTACGACCGGCATTTTCCCCTGACCAAATTGTCGCCAGCGTCCTTTGTCATGATTAAGCGTGATTTCTCGGCTACGGACTTTTTCTGATGGAATATGATGTTTACCTGCCCAGGTACGTAAAACATCATCGTTGCCTTCGCTATCTACCAGGTAAATATCCACCTCACGGTCAGCTGACAAGACAGCAGCCAGCCGGGCATCACAAGCCGCGCAATCCTCTTTCACAAATAACGCCAGCCGCCCTTGATTACCCTGTGCGATTCCGTCCCCCTTCCCTAAATTAACCGGCAAAATATTCGGTGCCAGACGCTTCCAGACCGCATCCACCGTCCGCTGGAATGCCAACTCTTTTTCAGTACGGACATATTCCTGTTTAACCCACAATTCTGCATAACGTTGACGCGCTTGTACTGTTTCGGCCTCAATACCCAAGGCACTCAACGGATCGAGCCCAGGAGACTGAATGCCCCGTTGTCCCTGCATCAATTGCTGATAACGCTGAAACTCTGCTTCCGTCAGCCCCCACATTTGAGCCTGAATACGGTGGTTTTCAGTCTGCGTGACCTGTTGCTGAGTCGCTTTCATTCCCGTTTCTGTCTGTTCAGAGATAGCAACCTGTGCTGCCGAAGCTGACAGAGACATAACAACGCCAATAAACACCACCCCCTTCCTCTGGCTGAAAAAATCTTTTCTCATCATTACCCTTCATTGACTGACAGGGTTTGACGATGCCCTTGTACCTGGAACAAAGCCTGATAATCGGAGATACTGACCAACGTCCACTCAAATGCGCTTTCACCCGGAGTCAGTAAACGCATTTGAGATATTTGGGAATGAGGATCTGTGTCTCGTGGAATAATAACGGCATAAACTTGTTCTCCACGACGTTCAATACCAGAAAGCATGAAAGGAGCCACTATCCGTTTCTTTGTTCGAAGAACTTCCCGATCAGGTGTACCCGCTTTTCTACCAGTATGCTTTTCCTGCTGAGATTTCCACGCGATTAATGCGTCAATGCGCATTTCCTGCTGTTTCACGGTATTTTTCAATACACTCACTGCTTCGGTAAGATCCTGATGCGCACGGCTTAAATCAGCCACTGACTGTACCAGCGATTTCTGTTGGTCGTTAACGGATCCCTGTTGCGCTATCAATGTCTGATGAAACCGGTCATTTTGCATTTGCCAGTTTTGACGGGAGACAAAGCCGGTATCCGCTTTATCAAGCCGTTCGTGCAGATTTTGCACCTCATCAGGCAAATGCTGGAATGATCCATTTCGCATCAATGACTGAAATTCCACTAACTGATGATGTTGCTGCCGTACCACGAATGCCAGCAGCGCTATGCTGACAATAACAAGCAATATTGACAGATACCCCAGACATTTTTTTAACGACAACAACCTGGATTGGGTCTTTTGAGAAACCGCCTGCCGCAAGCTGTCAATTTCAGCTTCAGACATCGACGACGGCGACAGAGGAGGGGTTTCAGTTGTCATACCACAGCATCCTTGTTTATTTTATTTGGCACTGTGTCTGGCGTACTTTTAGTATTATCGGGTTGCTTGACAAAACAACCGACACAGAAATGCGATTTATTCAGTAGTGATTAGAGTCTAATCATATGATTACCCTGATACAGGGAAGCATACTGTGCAAAACCAGAGAGGATGACGATAAAAAATTCAACATGAAAAAATGAAAATGATGCTGGGATACTAACGTTCAAATTGTGCCTTTTAGCTCGCCATTCAGAACTGCCGTCCGAAGGGAGCATTTAAATGATTGCCCCACGGTTTTTTATGCTTTCGTTCATCGGTAAAGAGTGCGACGAGATCTCTAACAAGAATTGAAACTGACCATACATCGGCAATAATATGGTGAAAGTACACCAGCAGTAGATGTTCGGTGTTGGATAGATTCATCAATTGCACCCTAAACAAGGAGCCGTTTTCCAAATCAAATGGTATCTTTACCCGCTTGTGTATGTAGTCAGTCACCTCTTCATGTGTTTTTTACACTTTGTATAAAAACAGGTTGTAATTGCTCTAGGACACATTGAGAAGGAATGCCGTCGAACACCGGAAAGCACGTTCTCAGGCATGCATGGCGTTCAACCAGTTTTACAAAACTTTGCTTTAACTTGGCAACATCAAGACTGCCTATTATCTACAGTGCAACAGGAATATTGTAGGCAATAGAATGGGTGTCGTTTATCTGACTCAGATACCACAGCCTTAACTGAGAACTTGTAACAGGGGACAGCGCTTCTTCTTTTTGATTTCCATTGTTATTTTCCTGATGAAGTTTCAACCACTCTATGAATGATTCTCCGCCCTCCTTTTCATCAGCATGCCTTTCTTTTTTATTCTGCTCAGTGTTGCTTGCGCTACTTAGTTGCTTGACCTTTCTGGTAATTTCTATCTTCTTTTCAGCGGAAAAAGAAGCCATACGTTTGAATGGATTTTTCAAGTTCGATGTCCATATACTTTGAATAAACAGGAGTTGGGGAGAACGTTAAACAGCTAAACTGGCTGCCCAAACTTAAGTAAATTTCCACTTGGATCAATTAGGTGGAACTCCAACATGCCCCATGGAGTTTCCGCAAGCGGAGAGACTTCAGTCTGCGCTTGTAGTTCTTGAAACACACTTTGGATATCTTTCACGAAAATATAGCAAGAAGTGTTCTCTGCAATGTACTTATCGTTACATGCCCAAAAATGGATTTCAGCTTCCCCTCTGCTAATTATCGCATATTTATTAGGAACAAAATTGTCGCAATGGAACCCAAGTTTACTTGTGTAAAAGTCAACCAATTCATCTAGATCCAATGCAGCCAATACAGGGACAGCCTCCCAATCGCTCATACATTTTCCCTTTTATTTATATATAATTTTTAAACGCTCATACAGGATTGCCTGACAAATCACTGTACGTTACTCTCATTAAATAATCTATGGTCACCCTCGTTTTTGCAACACTCATTTTGATGAATTTTGGGCTTGCTTAAATCTATCTGGCGTCACTATAGGCAAGGAACCTGCGCCTCGATGAGTTCCGCGCCTGATGAACCTTAAAAGTATGCCAGCTTCAAGGAGCTAATTTTTATGCCAGGTTTCTCATCAGGCCGGTAGGCCGTTCATGTCATCAATTATCAGTCTTCGCAAAACCAGTGGGGTAATAGTTAAATAGATTCACAATGACGTCAGTTTCAGGCAACAAATACCGTGTGTTGTGTCGTAATAGCCCATGCTATCCGGGCGAGTTTATTAGCCAACGCACAGGCCACGATATTAGAATGCTTTCGTTCAAGTTGCTGCTTAACCCAGTCAGCCTGTTTGCCCTTTCTATGCTCAATATGCAGTATGGACGTTCGGGCACATAGCACTAACAGTTGCCGGAGTGTCTTGTTACCCCGTTTACTGATCCCCAATAAGGTTGTCTTTCCCCCAGTACTGTACTGGCGGAGAACCAATCCCGTTGAGACTGCAAAATCCCGGCTGTGTGCGTATTGCTTCCCATCGCCCAGCTGTGAGGAAAACACACTCGCCGTGATAGGGCCAATTCAGGGGCTCTGGCGACGTTTTCGAATGAAGAGCGATATGTCATTAGGAGCCTTTCATTTTCTACTACAATTTGCTTTCGGCTGGGATAATGACCATCTCCATACCTTTCATATCTACGGTAAAGACTATGGTATCTACTATAAAGGCAGCCTCAGTTTTTATGATGATCCCTGGGCTGTTTCACTTGCGTCTTTTCATTTCAAAAACCGTGATAAATTCACTTATGAGTACGATTTCTATCGGCATTGGCTACTGGATATCCGTATCGAAGCAATTGAATCTGACTCAAATAAAAGTACGCCTCCCTGTCTCAGTGGACAAGGTATGCCTGATGGCACCTAATATGATGAAGCCGAAGCAACATTGAAGCTCTTAGAGGCTATTGTCGAAAGTAATGACGATACAACGTTTGGCGACATCCAAGCATTCATCAACGAGTTCAATCGCGTCAAGTTTAACCGCCATCGACTTAACGGGTTATTAAAGAACTATGATTTTTACACGCCTAACTATTCGCAAGGCTTAGACTGGACTCTATAAAGGTATACCTTTTCAGTTCGTATTTAAAATAAGTCAATTGCGCTCTGTAAGCATCGGAAAAGTGGGCTTTATAGATAATTCTATAATTCTTTGTTATGTTTTGAGGCTGATATGCACTATGCCTACATCCGGGTGAGTTCTGTTGATCAGCATGTTGAACGCCAGAAAGAAGCGCTGTCTGCATCCAGGATTGAAATTGACAAAATTTATCTCGAACAGGCCAGTGCTAAAGACATCAACCGGCCACAACTTCAGGAAATGCTTAAACAGGTCAGAACAGGCGACACCATTATTGTTCACTCCATTGACCGGCTATGCCGCAATATGATGGATATGTGTGCCCTGACCCTGCGTTTACGTCAGCAAGGTATTACACTGATCTTTCTAAAAGAACAGCTCACGTTTAGTGATGGCGAGGAAACTCCCATGCAGGAGCTGCATATGGTGTCTGCATTCAGCCAGTTTGATCAGGCATTAATTCGGGAAAAACAAGCCGAAGGGATCTCGGCTAAAAAACAGCGCGGAGAACGCACTAGTCGACCGCCTGCGGATATACGTAAAATTTTACTCAACTGCACTGAAGAAGAATCGGATATGATCAATACTCTTATGTCTGATGGTAAAGTCCTTGACCGGTATACACAAACTAATGTGCTTAGAGCCAGTATCCTGGCATTAATGCTGATACCAGAAGAAGAAAGGCTTCCGCTTCTAGATCAGGTGACAATCAGTGCTCCAAAGGCAGGACGCAGGAAATAATTTACATCGACGCATTGAAACGGTATGGCTGTTTCAGTGATGGCGTTAAAACTCGCTGTTGATGGGGCCGTAACTAGCAAGCGTAGCAAATGGATGTTAAGCATTATGGATAAGTTCGAAAGAATACTACCTATCGTGAAACAAAAAAAGAATCAGAGATTAGATTAGTCAGTCCTGAATAATTTCCTCGATGTCCTGATCGTCGAGTTCAACCTTGCGCTCAACAAATCCCTCACCCTTATAATATTTAACTGGAAATACAGTCCTCATAATTTGTTACCTCTCTGATTTAAATTAGCTTACAGGTTAATTTTTATTGCCATTTATTAGCCTATACACTAATATAATTAGAAAAGAGAGGCCATATGTTTAACGTAGTTTATCACCCGGAAGCTAGGGAAGAAGCCACGGCATTGCCCGTGAGGATTCGGGTTAAATTTGACCGACTTATCGGTAAGCTTGAATCTGACGCGCGATTATTGCGGGAACCGGACACTAAGCCCCTGGGCGATGGACTTTTTGAGATCCGCACAATGGGAACGGACATATCCAGAGGTATCTGGGTATACCATAAAGACAATACAATCATCATGCTCCGGGTTTTCATCAAAAAGTCACAGAAAACGCCAGCGAAAGAAATCGAACTCGCCAAAAAGCGGTTAGCGGAGGTATTTAATTAATGAAACTGGTAAGTCATAAAGAACTGCATAACGAGTGGATGCAGGATGACAAATATCGTGCTGCATGGCATGAGGAAGAACGCAAGGAGAAGCTCAGAGAGCTGCTTGCGGAATGGCGCAAACATGACAATCTGACAAAAGCTCAGGTCGCTGAACGGATGGGGGTTACACCTCCGGTTATTTCCCGCATGGAAAATAACATCACGAAAGCCAGCATTGATACGCTGACCCGTTACGCTCACGCCTGTGGTATTAAAAAGCCTGTCATCGTCCTCTACTGAATAGCCAATTAATGCTAATGTATGCATACATTAGCATTAATTAAGAAAAATTATAATTTTTATAAAGTTCTACAGGAAATTCAATATATTGGAGAGCATAAAAATCTGTGGAGCAATCGTTTAAATGCTTTCCGCATCAGAATTAATGAGCTAGCCGGAGTACGGTTGATGGGGGTCGCGGTAGGAATAGCCGTTACCGGCTACCCCCGAAGCATGCATATAACCGCAAGTGGCAGGAATTACTATCATCAGGTATGCAACATCTTGGATGAGCTTGAGAATGCTGACTTATCAGTTATGAAAACTTCTCACACTCTGACAGGCTCGATAAAAGTGAGTATTCCAATGTCTATAGGACTAAAGGTATTAAATCCACTGATATGCCAGTTTATACATGCTCACCCTGGTATTTCTGTCGAAGTTGTCATGAGCGATAAATATACCGATCTTATTGAGCATGGAATAGATGTTGCAATACGTGGGGGAGGTGAACTGAGCGACTCCAGCCTTCGTTCCAGGAAGCTGATAAAAGTGCCCCGAGTCTTATGCGCCTCACCGGCATATATTGAGGCTTCTGAAAAAATACTCATCCCTGAAAATCTCGCCTCTCATAACTGTCTTATCTACAGTTTATCTTCTTCTCCACGACGCTGGATGTTTCACAATCAAAATGATGTGAAAGTCGTTGACCTTAAGCCCGGAACCTATGTGGTGAATAACGGACTTGCGCTCAAACAGGCAGCCCTTTCTGGACATGGCGTAATTTTACTACCTGAATCACTGGTCATTGATGAGCTACAGTCAGGCGAACTTGTCAGACTGCTTCCTGAATGGGAAGCGGACACACAGGCACTTTATGCCATACAACCCTTTCATAAAGAACGTTCTATCAAGGCAAGGGCTTTTATCGACTTCCTTGTCAATACACTGGACGAAACTTGCTGAATATCTCCTGATTTTAACGGACGCTCTATTGCAGAATCACAGCACTCGCCTTGTCTTTATATTTACTTTTTCTGAATACCGGCAATCTCTTTAAGTAGCAAATTTCCGATTGAAATAAACGCCAAGCAAACTGGTCATGAAAAGTAGTGGTCATATCAGCGAGGGTATTAAAATTGTTTACTACTAGTGCACAATATTTTCACATAATAGGCATTTTAATAAACTATCCATCTCCCTATACTCGGTTTTGCAGATGAATTTACCGGTTATATCAAAATTGGGGTGTAGATATGAACAATTCCGTTATTTCAGCATCAGAAAATCTTGTCCTGTCTTATCTTGATGGACGTCAGCCGACCGTTGGCATTGAGAACATCAACAAAATTTTATTTTCCGTCGGCGTCCGAGTCAGTACAACGCCGATCCCTGAAGAAGCTAAACCTATTCTTGAAGTGTCAAAAACGCGTGCGCTCACTGGAGAAGAGAGCGAGAAACTGATTTCGCTATTTTCTTTACACCGCGGAGAGCTCCTGGAACAAATCCGACTGGCTGGCCGCCAGCCGGAAGCTCACCGCGGCGGTTTTCTATCGACATCGGAAATAGATGTTGCACCTTATCCCAAGGTCTACGATATGAAAGCAATTTCGGTTGAAGCCAGAAAAACCGTTCTCGAAAAATTCGGCAAACTGCACGTGAACAGCTCTGAAAACGGGATGGGTATTGATGAAGTCATGACGGTTGTAGCTGGCGGTCCGTGGACCTGGTTCTTCCGTCTGCCGGACGGAGAGATTGCAAAACTATCGATAGGACGCGTGGAAACTGGCGATCCCGCCTGGCGTCTTAGCTATCCCGGACTCGGAATGCATGCTGGCTTCCTGGATGCTAAGGATGGACTACTCGTGGCATTTGCCCACGGGCCGAAGCATTTCGTTATGCGCTATGACGAACCAAGTGTTGATAGTGCAGAGATGCTGGGCACCAACCCGTGGATTGACTTCAACGGTGAGATCCCGAAATTAGTAAAATAAAAGCCCATTTTCCGGTTGGCGCTTCATGCACAACCGGTTTGTTATTTCTGAAATCTGTATTAGAAAGCTGTGATGATTCGGTAATTCTGGACATATCAATAGCCTACAGAAAACAGAGATAATCGATATCGAATCACCCATCAACAAGTGGATATCCATAAGGGGAGTAAATTACGCTATTCCCCAATTATAATAAGCTCGATGTAAACGATTTCAAGGAATTCCGTATTAATTACGGTATGCAATTCGCGGATACAAAAGTTACCATGACCACTTCACAGTATCGAAAGTCACAATATTATTATCACTATTTGTCCATATGTCAGTTAACAACAAATGAAAATTGCAATTTTACGTCGTAATTTCTGCCATGATTAAAACTGTGATTAATGATTTTGACGATGAAATATACAGCCAAATCGATAGCAATAGAATATCCGAATTAATAATAAGACAAAAATGAATCAATTTGTCTAATTTATATCATGATGAAAAATAAGACATTAAATAAACATCATTATTATTTCTTGATTGAATTAATTCAATCAATCGATTAATTTAATTTTATAACACGATGAAATAGAAAGAAATTTTAATTAATTGCAAAAAAAATACTATTTTTTTGTTTAAGTTGTTGAAAAAGATCATATTTTAGTTAATACTATTTTCCGTCGAGTGAGAATAGACCTAAAACAAAGAAGAAACTCTGAATTGGAAATCAACTAACATCCTAAAAAAATAAGAAGAAATTTTCGTTATCTTAACCGTGGTTAAGATAACTGTTTACCCGATCGTATTAATATCATTAATGCGATGGCATTACATATTATGGTTTGTCCAATCAGAATATTCACTTTCTTTGAGTAAGATACTAGTGTGTGTTGCATTGAGTAGCTATAGACTACTTTTATTAATATCGCTATTGAATCTCCATTTCAATAAAAATAGTGAAGATGAATTTATCCATATGTACTATGCACCTTGCCTATAAGCACTTTTCACTGCGTTATTAGCAATACATTAAAAGAATTTTGCTATTAATGCGGGGCTTATCTGTCGTAGGGTTTTAGACATCTTAATAAAAATAAGAATCATTATTAACAACACGAATAGATTTATAACAATAGATGATATTTTAGAGAATAAAACAATTCTTTTCTGGAAAGAAATTAATATCAGACATTATTATCAATAATATGAATATAGATGAGACAGACTATAACATGGTGAGAAACAATGACTAAATTAGGATAAACTAAAGATATATACCCTATGGATTTCAAGATGCATCGCGACGGCAAGGGAGTGAATCCCCGGGAGCATAGATAACTATGTGACCGGGGTGAGCGAGTGCAGCCAACAAAGAGGCAACTTGAAAGATGACGGGTATATGTAAAAAATGGTTAAAAATGCAATTGCATTATATTACCATGATAAAAATGACTTTAATGATATCATCAACCATTAAACTATAATAATGGCTGGATGTATATTTCTATTATATAAACAGGACTAAAACACATATTTATTAAGGTAAGGTATTTTTAAATGAAAAAGAATTTTATGTTGGCTTCTTTAGTAACAGTATTAGCAGTTTTTAGTAGTTTCAGTGCGTTATCTTATGATGGAACAATTAGATTTCGAGGTACTATTCTTGAGAACGGCTGTACCATTAGCAGCGGTAGTAGAGGAATTCAAGAAGTTAATTTTGGCAAAATACCAAAAGAAAGATTTAAGGGCAGGGTAGGAACCGTAGTTTCCTCTCAATCATTTACAATTAATTTAACCAATTGCCCCGGTTCAACTATAGGTATCGAATTTGCTGGTAACAGAGATACCAATGATACTACTTTATACAATTCAGGAGTTTCCGGCGTCGGTATTCTACTGGCTAAAGATAATGGAGATAAAATAGATGCCAATACATCAGTCAATGGGTATAGCATTAATAGTAAGAATTCCAGTATCCCTCTTATAGCAAAATTACAATCAACCAATGCTACAGCGGAGCATGGTACTATTAGCTCAGACGTAAACTTCACACTTATATACCCATAAAATCAGCCAAATACTTTATTAAAGCTAACTTATAACAAAATATTATTTATAACTAAAGGAGTAAAAATGCTTCGCTTTATTACTCCCTTTTTGCTTGTCCTTTTTATAGGGCAAGTACAAGCAGGGATTACTTTAGGCGGAACTCGCCTGATCTATAATGGCTCACAAAAAGAAGCCACAATTTCTATCACCAATTCGGACACAGAAAGACCTTATCTTGTTCAATCGTGGGTAGATAATATCGATAACAGTCAAAATAAAGTACCGTTCGTTATTACGCCACCATTGTTTAAAATGTCGAAAGAGAGCGAGCACCAGATTCGTGTTTCATATATCGGTAATGACCTGCCAGCGGATCGGGAATCGATATTTTTACTCAATGTCAATGCGATTCCGGCAGTTGAAAAAAATGACAATAGCAAGATGATCATCACGATAAAAAACATTATCAAATTGATTTATCGTCCATCAGGGCTATCTGATAACGATGCTAATGATGCCATTAATCGTTTGGCAGCATCACGTAATGCCAATGGTGTTCAATTAACTAACTCTACGGCTTATTACATTAATCTTAATGAGATGAAAATTGACGGCAAATTAATACCTAGACCCGGATTTATTCCCCCTTTTAGTCATAAGGTATTTTCAGCCCCAAATGGCATAAAAAGCGTGACTCTGACTGCTATCAACGATTACGGTGGCACAACAGAAGAGCGCCAGTTCAATTTCTGATAATATTGTCTGATGAGTGTATTGTGAAAAGAATAATCAGTTTTGCTTTAATGATCTGTTGTTTATCGTTGCCAGCATATGCAGAGCTGTATTTCGATATCAACGCATTACAACTATCAGACGAAGACAAAGAAAATATTAATCTGGAGAGTTTGGCAAAAACAGACTCCCATATTCCAGGCGTCTATAAAGTTAATGTTATCGTCAATAAAAAGGATATCGGCGTTAAAAGCCTATCCTTTATTAACTGTGGTGAAAAACTTTGCCCTGAATTATCTATCAGTTTATTAAAAGAAATCGGGGTAAAAATAGCAAGCTTCCCAGAATTAGCATCCCTTGCTGAACAAGAGATCATTTCTCAACCGGAGAAATATATTAAACAGGCGTCAGCAGAACTGGATTTAAGTGCTCTTACGCTGATGTTGAATTTTCCGCAAGCTGCCATGCAATCACAAATCAGGGGAGATATCTCTCCTGATCAGTGGGACGATGGTTTGCCTATGTTTTTCACCAATTATCATTTAACAGGAATGCAGTCCTGGAATAAAAATCAAAGTGAACAGAATCAATATCTGAATTTACGTAGTGGCTTTAATTTAGGTCAGTGGCGAATTCGTCATAATAGTTACTACAACCATACGGGTACAACATCTGAATGGAAATCGCTTAAAGCCTATGCTGAACGGGATATTCGTCCATTGAGATCTCGGCTGGTATTAGGTGAAACATCTACCGATAGCATGGTATTCGATAGTTTCACTTTTAATGGCATTAAATTGATGTCTGATAGCCAAATGTTGCCAGATAGCCAGCAAGTGTTTGCACCTGTTGTCCGCGGTGTTGCTATGACTCACGCAAGAATAGAAGTGCACCAGAAAGATAATATTATTTATCAGACTTTTGTTCCACCAGGTGCTTTTGAAATTACCGATATTTACCCCAATAACTTGAATGGTGATCTAGAAATATCCATTTATGAAGAAAATGGCAATGTCAGAAAATTTACTCAGCCTTTTGCTGCCTCACCATTGATGATCCGTGCCGGCCAAATGAAATATTTTGCTAATATCGGTAAATTTAGCGGTGGCAAACAAGCGAGTAAAAAAAGATTTATTCAGACAGAAGCTATTTACGGGTTATGGGATAGCACCACTATTTATGGTGGAGTTATTGTTTCTTCTGACTATCAAAGCCATGCATTAGGTTTAGGACATAATCTGGGAAAATTTGGCGCGGTATCAATCGATGTCACCAATGCAGCAACCCATTTCCCAAATGGAGAAAAGAAAAGCGGGCAATCTTATCAAATACGCTACAGTAAAGGTTTTACTGAAACCAATACAACGGTGACATTAGCGGGTTATCGCTACAATACCAATGGTTATTACAGCTTTAGCGACGCTAATAATAACTATGCCAATAATAACTACACCAATAATAACCACCAATTTGCTGATAATAACAGGAATAACGCGCCTAAAAACCGGATGCAAATAACAATGGGCCAAAGCTTAGGGCAATATGGCAGTCTCTCATTATCCGCCTGGCAACAAGACTACTGGCAAGATAAAACCAGTAAGAATCAGTCATATTCTATGTCCTATAATACTAATATTCATGATATCTCTTTGTCATTGAGCTACAATTACCACCGTAATCGCTCAAACATTAATAACGATCAAGTGGTTTCATTCAATATCAGTATTCCTCTGGATAAATGGCTGCCATCAGACAATCACAGTGCATCGGTAGATTATGATACCGCTTATAACATCAACGGTAGCAACCAGCATTCAATGACATTATCCGGCTCTTTACTGGAACAACAGAATCTGAACTATAGTATTTCTCAAAATTACAGCTATGAAAAATCTGAGAAAGAAAAAGAATCAGGTAATGCCGCCAGCCTATATTACAGAGGTTCATATGGTTCAATTAATGTAGGCTATACCACTGATCATAGAAAAAATCAGCGGGTTAATTATGGATTAGAGGGTGCAATTATTGCCCATCCCTATGGCGTTACCCTAGCACAAAATATTAGCGAAAGCGGCGCTAGTGCTTTAATTCGTGCCCCTGGAGCAACCAATGCCAAGGTACTAAATAATACCTCTATCAGTACAGATTGGCGGGGATATACCGTTGTGCCTTACATATCGCAATATCGGGAAAATATGTTATCTCTTGATACCAATACATTCGGTGATGACGTAGATATTGATAATCCAACCACTAAGGTCATTCCAACCAAGGGAGCATTAGTATTGGCGGATTATTCTATTCGTGTTGGTCATCGAGTATTTTTAACTTTACAACATCACGGTAAGAAGCTCCCATTCGGCACAACAATCACAGGTCCAAATGGCGTTAATGGTATGGTGAATGAAAAGGGAGAAGTTTTTCTAAGTGGTGTGAGTGACACAGCAAAACTAACAGCCGATTTAGGCGATAAACAAAGCTGTCATATTCAATTCGATAGTAAATTATATCAAAAAATTAATGGGATTATTCTGACTTCATTGCGTTGTCAGTAATTAAGTAAATATATACCCTATGGATTTCAAGATACATCGCGACGGCAAGGGAGTGAATCCCCGGGAGCATAGAGAACTATGTGATCGGGGTGAGCGAGTGCAGCCAACAAAGAAGCAACTTGAAAGATGACGGGTATATCAACAGGAATATATATGAAACGATATTTATGGTTATTAATTTATCCTCTATTTTTACTAAGTAGCTATAATTCATACGCTGACTGTGAATTAGCCCCAAAAGCAAAAATTGCCAACTTAGCATTTAATTTAAATAATTTTAAACTGAGTTTTAATACAGATAATACGAAAAGTATTTATGTAACAACTTTCAGTGCTGCCCAGATAGCTAATGAAATGGGTATTAGTGTAAAAGACCCGATTTTTTCATGTGATGAAGACAATGTATCACTAATGTTTGGTGACAGTGTTCTCCACGGAGTAAAATCAATTAAAACTCCACATGGTTCAGGAGGATTAGAGATAATCCCAAATAGGTTATACTTATATTTTACTATCTCAGGGGGAGAAATCGGTGACAAAGGATATCCTCAAACAGATGGTTCTAATTACTCATATAATCTGGGAACAAGAAGAAACATTACCTGGGAAGATATAGGCGGTATTAGTATCTATCTTTATAAAACAGGAGCAATTGATATACCAAAAACATTCTCTAATGGCATAATGTTTAAATTAGTAGCATTAGGGAGAAGAAGTACAAACTTAATATCAATAAGGCATTCAGGTTTATATAGATTTAAGGCTACTGGCTGTATGACAACAGCCTCAACACCGAAAGTAGATTTTGGTAATATTCCCAGTTATTTATTTAAAGGAAAAGGAACAACTGCTGGTCATGCTGATTTTAATATCGGTATTGAATGTACAGAAAAAATTAAACCTACAATTACATTTTCAGCAAGAACAATCAGTGGCGCACCAGAGAGTATTATTCAATTAAACAGAGCTAATGCAACAAATACAGCAAAAGGGGTTGGTGTGCAAATCTTATATATGGGAACGCCTGTTCCTATTGGGAAACCATTTGTTGTCGGTTATTCTAACAGGGATTCTCGTTATAATTTACCTTTCACTGCCCGCTATTACCAAACCGGTGATAGAATAACAGGTGGAAAAGCTAACGCAATAGCACATTTTACCGTTCAATATGAGTGATATTAAGTATAGACTGTGTAGCATTCTCTTATCTGGGTAATCAACATGGAACAAACAGTTATACACGCCAATCAAGCATCACTGCCCAAACATGGCAGTAGATTTATGACTCAAATCGAGTATGGAACGGTTATTAAATATCCTCAAGTGCATTTCTGGCAAGCTCGTTTTGAACTTTCACATTATCACGATGAATTGTTCAATCAATTAAATCTCCCCTTCCCTGACACATTAACTAAAGCCGTCAAGAAGCGGCGGGCTGAATATCTGGCGGCACGCTATTGCGCCAGACAACTTTTAGCGCAATTCGGGCAACCGGAATTTAATTTGACCTCTGGTCATGATCGCGCTCCAATCTGGCCGACAGGTATTTGCGGTTCTGTTTCTCATTCAACTTATTGTGCAATTGTGTTGGCTGCACCGCAAACTCATAACCGATTAATTGGTGTTGATGTAGAAGCTATCGTCGATCGTCAAAATATGGATGAAATCACAAAAATGATTGTGAATGACAGGGAAATTCAACTTCTGAAACATTGTCATTTACCACTTGAACAAGCATTTACCCTTGCCTTTTCGGTAAAAGAGAGTTTGTATAAAGCACTTTATCCACAAGTAAAACGGTTCTTTGGCTTTGAAGCGGCTGAAATTACTGCCCTATCCCTGGAAAATAATGAAATAACATTAGTGTTGCGGGAAACTCTCACCGATCATTACCCAACAGGTACAATATTTCGTGGGCAATTTATTATCTACCCACAGGAAATATTAACGCTAATTATTCAATAGCTAAAACTGATAATTGCTGATTTTGCTCAGCAATTTCACTATTATTCATTACCATCATTTTCAATAAAGATGCTATTTACTTAATATCCTTTTCTGTATTTATCAGTGAGTTATTGCCCACAGCAATTAATTCCTCCAACAAAGCTGAAAGCTGAACCAATTTTTCCGGCGAAAAGGCTTTTTCAATAGCCTGATATCCCTGCTCCACCTGCTCTTTCGCCTTTTCATAAAGTTTCTGACCATCCGGTGTTAAAGAAACATAAAGTTTGCGCTGGTCATTCATCGGTTTAAGACGAAAGATCAAGCCATCACGCTCCATGCGAGTCAATATCCCAGTCAAACTTGGGCGAAGAATACAGGTCTGGCAAGATAAATCATAAAAATCAATCGACCGATTATCAGACAGTACACGGATAATACGCCACTGCTGTTCAGTCAAATTATGACTCTTAAGGATTGGGCGAAAAAAACCCATCGCGGTTTCTCGCGCCTGAAGTAATGCAATTGTCAGAGATTCATGCATGGGTAATGAAGGCTCTTATTTTAGTTAATCACTGATTTACTCTCTGTTGAAAGTATTATCTCACTCTATAACCACAATAAAAAAGACTAGCACGTCCCTCAGTCAACCACAAAGAAAAAATCATAAAAATATTAATAAGTAAACAAAAATAAACTCTGAAAATCAGGTTAATAAAAGGTTAATACAGGAGCAATCACTTTACTCACAAAAAGATTAACATACTGATTAATAATGATAAAAAATAAATTTAGCAGAGATATTGTTACTGAGATCACAATTAAAATTAACAAACACATTAACATATTGCAACAGTGCGTCTTGTGGTTTATTAATATATTAATAAATGCATCTTAAAACCACCCGTTTAAGTTCATGAGGAATCGTTAATGAAAGGCACTGTCTTCGCCGTAGCCCTCAACCATCAGAGCCAGGTAGATTGCTGGCATGACTCATTTCAGCAAGCACCTTATAACACCTTACCTAAAACACCGGTGTGGTTTATTAAACCACGGAATACCGTTATCACCTCCGGTGAAGCGATTCCCCATCCTGTAGGTGAAGAGGTTCAAAGTGGTGCAACTCTGGCATTAATAATAGGTAAAACCGCCCGCAAAGTTGCCATTGAAAATGCGGCCGAATATATCGCAGGTTATGCATTAGCTAATGAAGTCAGCCTGCCTGAAACCGCTTTCTATCGTCCGGCAATAAAAGCTAAGTGCCGCGATGGTTTTTGCCCTATAGGCCAAATGACTCATCCTGAATCAATTGATGCGTTAGATATCATTACCGAAATCAATGGTCAGGAAGTCGATCGCTGGTCAACAACCGATCTGGTGCGTTCAGCCACGGAATTAGTTGCAGCATTAAGTGATTTCGCAACCCTCAAAGAAGGAGATGTGATCCTGCTTGGGACTCCACACCAACGTGTTGCTATCAAACCGGGCAATAAAGTTGTTATTCGGGCAGCAGGTTTCCCATCACTGGAAAATCAGGTTGTGCAAGCGGGAGAAGAAGCATGAAACACGCAAGAATTCACTATCAAGGTTGCGATTTGATCGTTACTGTCGATGAACAGGAAAATGTCTGCCTGCCAGACGGCAGCAAAATCAGCGGCGAATCTGTTCAGTGGTTGCCACCTGCAAACGGCACCCTGTTTGCCCTCGGTTTGAATTATGCCGATCACGCCACTGAGCTGGAATTTAAGCCCCCCCAAGAACCACTGGTTTTTATCAAGGCCGCCAATACCCTGACCGGTCATCGTCAGGTTTCCGTTCGCCCTGATAATGTGGAATATATGCATTATGAAGCCGAGCTGGTTGTTGTCATCGGCAAAACCGCCCACAAAGTCGCCAAAGAGCATGCTATGGATTACGTTGCCGGATACACCGTCTGTAACGATTACGCCATCCGTGACTATCTGGAAAACTACTATCGCCCTAATCTCCGGGTAAAAAGCCGCGATACATTGACTCCGATCGGTCCGTGGTTCATCGATAAAGAAGATGTACCCGATCCGCATAATCTGACATTAAGCACCTGGGTTAATGGTGAATTGCGTCAACGCGGTACAACCGCTGATCTGATCTTCAATATTCCGTTCTTGATCGCTTATCTAAGCGACTTTATGACGTTGCAACCGGGAGACATGATCGCCACCGGTACGCCAAAAGGGTTATCCGATGTGGTACCGGGAGATGAAGTTATTGTTGAAGTTGAAGGTGTTGGGCGTCTGGTTAACCGTATTGTCAGCCAGCAAGAGTATGAGGAGAGTCTGTAATGACCATAATTAACCATTGGATCAACGGCAAAAACGTCAGCAGTAAAACCTATTTTGAAACCACCAATCCTGCTACCGGCGAAGTGTTGGCTGAAGTCGCTGCCGGTGGTCAGGAAGAGATTGATCAAGCCGTCGCCGCCGCAAAGGAGGCATTCCCCAAATGGGCAGATCTGCCGATGAAAGAGCGTGCACGCCTGATGCGCCGTTTGGGTGATTTGATCGATGAGAATGTGCCTGAAATCGCCGCAATGGAAACCAAAGATACCGGTCTGCCCATTCATCAAACACAAAATGTCCTGATCCCACGCGCTTCTCACAACTTCAACTTCTTTGCTGAAATTTGTCAGCAAATGAACGGTCATACCTATCCCGTTGATGACAAGATGCTCAACTACACACTGGTGCAACCCGTTGGCGTTTGTGCGCTGATTTCTCCGTGGAACGTGCCATTTATGACCGCTACCTGGAAGGTTGCCCCCTGTTTAGCGCTAGGTAACACCGCGGTGCTGAAAATGTCAGAACTTTCCCCATTAACCGCAAACCGTTTAGGAGAATTGGCACTAGAAGCCGGTATCCCTGCCGGTGTGTTGAATGTGGTTCAGGGATATGGTGCTACCGCCGGTGACGCGCTGGTGAAACATCACGATGTACGCGCGGTTTCGTTTACCGGCGGCACAGTGACCGGTCGTCAGATTATGAAAAATGCCGGCCTGAAAAAATATTCAATGGAGCTAGGAGGAAAATCTCCAGTTCTGATCTTTGAAGACGCGGATATTGAGCGAGCACTGGATGCCGCTCTGTTCACCATTTTTTCTATCAACGGTGAACGTTGTACCGCAGGTTCACGTATTTTTATTCAGGAAAGTATCTACCCTGAGTTTATTAAACGTTTTGCTGAACGCGCTAATCGTTTACGGGTGGGTGATCCACAAGATCCAAACACTCAGATCGGCGCACTCATCAGCAAACCGCATTGGGAGAAAGTCTCCGGTTATATCCGCCTGGGAATAGAAGAAGGCGCAACGTTGTTGGCAGGCGGCCCAGATAAACCGATTGATTTACCGGCACACCTAAAAGATGGCCATTTCCTACGCCCAACGGTTCTGGCGGATGTTGATAACCGTATGCGAGTTGCTCAGGAGGAGATCTTCGGCCCTGTCGCCTGCCTGCTGCCATTCAAAGATGAAGCAGAAGGTCTGCGTCTGGCAAATGATGTGGAGTACGGTTTGGCTTCTTATATCTGGACGCAGGATGTCAGCAAAGTATTGCGTCTGTCCCGTAATATCGAAGCCGGCATGGTATTCGTCAACACCCAGAACGTCCGCGACCTGCGTCAACCATTCGGCGGCGTGAAAGCCTCCGGCACCGGCCGTGAAGGCGGTGAATACAGCTTTGAAGTGTTTGCTGAGATGAAAAACGTCTGTATCTCTATGGGAAATCACCCAATTCCGCGTTGGGGGATATAACCGTTTCATCAGCGTTAACCACGGCGAATTCCGGTTCGCCGTCCTGATATCAAATGAGGATTTTATGGGTAAGTTAGCGTTAGCAGCCAAAATTACACATGTGCCATCCATGTATCTGTCTGAACTACCGGGGAAACATCACGGTTGCCGTCAGGGAGCTATTGACGGTCACAAAGAGATTAGCCGCCGTTGCCGCGAAATGGGTGTCGATACCATTATTGTGTTTGATACGCACTGGCTGGTGAATAGTGCCTATCACATCAATTGCGCCGACCATTTCTCCGGCATTTACACCAGTAATGAATTACCCCACTTTATCCGGGATATGAGTTATGAATATGACGGCAATCCTGAATTGGGACAAATGATCGCAGAAGAGGCGCGCAATGTCGGCGTTCGCGCTCAAGCGCATGAAATCCCAAGCCTGAAACTGGAGTACGGCACGCTGGTACCGATGCGTTACATGAACAGTGACCGGCATTTTAAAGTTGTCTCTGTCTCCGCATTCTGTACTGTCCATGCTTTTGAAGATAGTCGTCGTCTTGGGGAAGCGATTCTGAAAGCGATTGAGAAATATGACGGTACCGTTGCTGTACTCGCCAGCGGTTCCCTTTCTCACCGCTTTATTGATGATCAACGCGCTGAAGAGGGCATGAACAGCTACACCCGAGAATTCGATGAACAGATGGATCATCGGGTAGTTCAGCTCTGGAAAGAGGGCAAATTCAAACAATTCTGCAAGATGCTGCCGGAATATGCAGATTATTGTTATGGCGAAGGCAATATGCACGACACGGTGATGCTATTAGGTCTACTCGGTTGGGATAAATATGACGGTAAAGTGGAATTTCTGACTGAACTGTTTGCCAGTTCCGGTACTGGGCAAGTCAACGCCGTATTCCCGCTACCTGATTACATCACCAACAGTCTATCCCCTGATTTGGAGTAACCTATGCCACATTTTTATGCTGAATGTACAGAAAATATCCGCGAACAAGCCAATTTGCCAGAGTTGTTTGCCAAAGTGAATCAGGCGCTGGCAGATACCGGCATTTTCCCATTAGGCGGCATACGTAGCCGCGCCATTTGGCTGGATACCTGGCAAATGGCCGACGGTAAACACGATTATGCATTCGTCCATATGACACTAAAAATCGGCGCAGGACGCAGCCTTGAAAGCCGTCAGCAGGTTGGTGAGATACTGTTCCCCCTGATCAAACAACATTTTGCCTCGCTGATGGCGCAACGTTACCTTGCTCTCTCTTTTACGATGGAAGAATTAGATCCGGTCTTGAACTACAAACAAAACAACGTCCACGCCTTGTTTCGTAAGGAGTAGTGATGCCGAAATCGTTTCATCAGCATCCTCCTCGTTGGTTAATCCCTTTATTAGGTGCGCTGGTGGCCTTCGGGCCTCTGTCGATTGATATGTACCTGCCAGCCTTGCCGGAAATGGCAAGGCAACTACAGGCAACACAAGGGCAGATGCAACATACCTTAGGCGTATTTTTCGCCGGTTTCTGTATTGGCATGCTGTTATACGGCCCACTGAGCGACCATTTAGGGCGCAGAAAACTGCTGCTCAGTGGTATCGCATTATTTGTCGTTGCCAGTGCGTTGTGTACCTTGGTGACACAAGTTGAACACCTGATTTTACTGCGTGCATTACAGGCATTTGGCAGCGGTGCCGCGGTGGTCATGGGCAGAGCTATCGCCCGTGATATCTATAGCCCACAGGAATTACCACGCGTGCTGTCACTCATGACTTTAGTGACCATGATAGCGCCACTTATCGCTCCATTACTCGGTGGCTTCTTGTTAACCTATTTCAATTGGCAAGCCATATTTACGCTATTGAGCCTGTTCGGTTGTATCAGTGGAATATTATTACTATTTTTCTTGCCAGAAACGCTGCCCGCTCAGAGTAACAATGGAAAACTTATCACCGCGTTTAAAAATTACGGCAAGTTACTGACTGACGGTGAAGCTATGGCAACTATCGGCACATTGGCATTCACTTGCGCCGCCATGTTCGCATTTATCAGTGGTTCCCCTTTTGTCTATATCAATTATTTTCAGGTTCCGGCGAATTACTACGGCTTACTGTTCGCCTGTAATGCCCTAGGCATGATGGCAATAGTGCTACTCAATGTCCGTTTACTAAAAGTCTACGATATTTCTCGTCTGTTATTTATCCAAACCAGTGCCCAATTACTGTTTGGCATCTTACTGGTTATCTTTTATCAGCAAAGTCTGACTGTAGTCGTCATTTTGGTCGTACTATTTATCTCGCTGGTTAATGCCATTGGTACTAACAGCCTCTCTTTATTACTTCAACATCGCGGTCAACTTGCCGGTAGCGCCAGTGCGCTCGCTATTTCTGCACAATTCGGTATGGCAGCAGTCGCCAGTGTCGCCGTCTCTTTACTACAAGATGAAACCCCTTTTGCTATGGCCTTTGTGATGGCAGTTTGCGCTGGATTGTGTTGGTTATGCCAGCAGCTAGTAACTTTCTACCAGCGAAAACCTCTCACACAAGTGTCTTTAGGAGAAAAAAATCATGACAAATAATGTAAATACAGAATTACTGCGTCAACAAGCTTATATCAGCGGGCAGTGGGTTGATGCCGACAACCAAGCAACGTTTAAGGTGACTAACCCGGCAAATGGTGAAGTTATTGCCCATGTCAGTAATATGGGTGCGGCTGAAACAGAACGCGCAATTGAAGCCGCTCAACAAGCCCTGCCTGCCTGGAAAGCAATGACAGCCAAACAACGCAGCCAGATTCTGCAACGTTGGTTTCAGTTAATGATGGCAAATCAACCGGCACTGGCTGAATTGTTAAGCCGGGAACAAGGAAAGTCACAGGCAGAAGCTATGGGCGAGATCGCTTATGGTGCCAGTTTCATCGAATGGTTTGCGGAAGAAGGTAAACGCACCTACGGTGAAACTATTCCAAGCCCGATGCCAGGCCGACGGATCATCACAATCAAACAACCTATCGGCGTTGTGGCGGCCATCACACCGTGGAACTTCCCCAATGCCATGATTACCCGCAAGGTTGGCCCTGCTCTGGCCGCGGGCTGCACGGTGATCCTAAAACCCGCCTCAGAAACCCCACTTTCAGCTCTGGCTCTGGCTGTACTAGCGGAGCAAGCCGGTATTCCCGCCGGGGTATTCAATGTGGTGACTGGCGTCGATGCAAAAACCATCGGTGGTGTTTTGACCCAAAGCCCGATTGTTCGCAAACTCTCTTTTACCGGCTCAACCCGCGTCGGCAAGTTATTGATGGCACAAAGCGCCGATACCGTGAAAAAGCTATCGTTGGAATTGGGCGGCAATGCGCCATTTATCGTTTTTGACGATGCCGATATTGATGCTGCTGTACAAGGGGCGTTAATAGCTAAATTCCGCAACAGCGGTCAAACCTGTGTTTGCGCTAACCGAATTTTGGTTCAGGAAACCATTTATGACGCCTTCGCCGAACGTCTGGCACAAGCCGTTAATCGGTTGCAGGTTGGCCCGGCCAGCGACGCTAAATCACAACAAGGCCCACTGATCAATCAAGCCGCCGTCGATAAAGTCGAGGAACACATTAGTGACGCTATTTCCCGCGGCGCACGCATATTAGCAGGGGGTAAACCACACGCTCTGGGCGGCCTGTTCTTCGAACCTACCGTACTGGCTGATGTCAACGAATCCATGCTTATCTCCCAAGAAGAAACATTCGGGCCTATCGCGCCACTGTTCAAATTCCGTGATGAGGCAGAAGCCATCCATCTGGCAAATGATACTGAATTTGGTCTGGCGGCTTATTTTTATTCCCGCGATATCGGCCGGATCTACCGTGTGGCAGAAGCGCTGGAAAGCGGCATGGTCGGGATCAATGAAGGTTTGATCTCTAATGAAGTTGCCCCATTTGGCGGTATTAAACAATCGGGCCTGGGACGTGAAGGTTCACGTTACGGCATCGAAGATTATCTGGAAGTGAAATACCTCTGCTTTGGCGGCATCGAGGACACAGGAGTTTAACCACATGTTACAGAAAGAAGTCGTATCACAGGTTGCACATCGTCTGCAACAGGCAGAAAAAAGCCGTGAACAAATACGCCAGATCTCATTGGATTATCCTGAAATCACCATCGATGATGCTTATGCTATTCAGCGTCACTGGGTGGAGTTGAAAATTGCCGAAGGTCGGGTACTCAAAGGCCATAAAATTGGCCTGACCTCAAAAGCTATGCAAGCCAGTTCACAAATCAGCGAGCCGGACTACGGCGCTCTGCTGGACGATATGTTTTTTCCTGATGGCAGTGATATTCCATGCGATCGCTTTATTGTGCCCCGTATTGAGGTCGAACTGGCATTTATCCTGGCAAAACCTTTACGTGGCCCGAACTGCACACTGTTTGATGTTTACAATGCAACCGACTACATCATTCCAGCGTTGGAATTGATCGACGCCCGTTGCCATAACATCGATCCGGAAACCAAGCGTCCACGCAAAGTGTTCGATACGATTTCTGACAATGCCGCCAACGGCGGCGTCATCATGGGCGGCCGTCCGATTAAACCCGATCAGTTTGATCTGCGCTGGATCAGCGCCCTGCTCTATCGCAATGGCGTGATTGAAGAATCCGGTGTCGCGGCGGCGGTACTCAATCATCCGGCTAATGGTGTCGCATGGTTGGCAAACAAGCTGGCTCCACATGGTGTTCAGCTTGAGGCAGGACAAATCATTCTCAGCGGCTCTTTTACCCGCCCGGTTCCAGCCAATAAAGGGGATACCTTCCACGTGGATTACGGCCCCCTCGGTGCTATCAGTTGCCGTTTTGTTTAAGGAGGAAAAATATGGATCGGTTAACCAATACATTTAAACAAGCATTAAAAGCAGGCCAGCCACAAATCGGTCTATGGTTGGGGCTTTGTAACCCCTACAGTGCGGAATTAGTGGCCGGAGCCGGTTTCGACTGGCTACTTATTGATGGCGAACATGCACCGAACGATGTTCAGACGATCTTAAGCCAATTGCAAGCCATCGCCCCTTATCCAAGTCATCCCATTGTGCGCCCGCCTTGGAATGATCTGGTCATCATTAAACAACTACTGGATATCGGTGCCCAAACTTTATTAATCCCCATGATACAAAACGCTGAACAGGCGTATGAAGCAGTCCGCGCAACCCGTTATCCACCAGAGGGTATCCGTGGTGTAGGTAGCGCTCTGGCAAGAGCTTCTCACTGGAACAGAATTCCCAATTATCTCCATCGTGCCAACGATGAAATTTGCGTTCTGGTTCAGGTAGAAACCCGTGAAGCACTCCGTAACCTGCCGGAAATCCTCAAAGTAGAGGGTGTGGATGGTGTCTTTATCGGTCCGGCGGATCTGAGTTCCGATATGGGATTTACCGATAATCCGCAACATCCTGAAGTGAAAGCCGCAATTGAGCAGGCAATCGCCCAAATCAAAGCGGCGGGTAAAGCGCCGGGCATTCTGATGTCAGCACCCAATGTTGCCGAGCATTACCTGAAACTCGGTGCCCTATTCGTTGCTGTTGGTATCGACACCACTTTATTGGCTCGTACAGCCGAAGCGCTAGCGGCAAGATTTAATGCGAATAAAGACTCTCCGGCAGCGCCTTTATCTGATGTTTATTAATCTCAACCAGTACAACATTAACAACCGATTTACCCGATAACCTTTTGATTTGCCATGACCATGTAATACAAATAAAAAAGCAATTAAGGAAAATGACAATGAGCGATTCATCAACCGCTGCGCAACAGCCGGGCAATCCCGCTGCTCAACATAAGCAACTCACGGCACAACAGCAATCCGTCATTAACAAACTATTCCGTCGCCTGATTATTTTCCTATTCGTCTTATTTGTATTTTCGTTTCTGGATCGAATCAATATCGGGTTTGCCGGCCTGACAATGGGTAAAGATCTTGGACTGAACGCAACCATGTTCGGTCTGGCGGCAACGTTGTTCTATGCCACTTATGTCATTTTCGGTATTCCTAGCAATATCATGCTCAGTATTGTCGGGGCACGACGCTGGATAGCCACGATTATGGTGCTTTGGGGGATCTCCTCCACCGCCACCATGTTCGCCACCGGACCAACCAGCTTGTATATCTTACGTATGCTGGTCGGTATCGCCGAAGCAGGTTTCGTGCCGGGTATCCTGTTGTATCTGACTTACTGGTTCCCGGCTTACTATCGCGCCCGCGCCAACGCGCTGTTTATGGTGGCAATGCCGGTAACTATGGCGTTTGGTTCTCTGGCTTCCGGTTATATTCTGGAAATGGATGGCCTCCTGAACCTTCATGGCTGGCAATGGTTATTTCTGCTGGAAGGTTTTCCTTCGGTGCTACTGGGAATTGTCGTTTGGTTCTATCTTGATGATTCGCCAAAACGCGCTAACTGGCTGACAGATGAGGATAAAAAATGCTTACAAGAGATGATGGATAACGACCAGCCCGATCAGGTTCAACCGGCAAGTTCATCAACTCATCAGGCAATGCCAAAACGCAGTATATGGCGTGAAATTTTCGCACCGATCATGCTGATGTATACCCTGGCTTACTTCTGTCTAACCAATACCTTGAGTGCGATTAATATCTGGACGCCACAGATTGTGCAAAGCTTCAATCAGGGCAGCAGTAACATCATGATCGGCATTCTGACCGCCATTCCCCAGTTTTGCACCATCATCGGGATGGTTTACTGGAGTCGCCGTTCAGACCGGTTACAAGAACGTAAAACGCATACGGCGCTACCCTATCTGTTCGCCGCTGTGGGCTGGATATTGACTTCATTGACCAACCACAGCGTCATTCAGCTCATTGGGATTATTATGGCTTCAACCGGTTCATTTACCGCAATGGCGGTCTTCTGGACCACGCCAGATCAAGCTATCAGCTTACGCGCAAGAGCGATCGGTATTGCGGTGATTAGCGCTACAGGCAACATAGGTTCAGCACTCAGCCCGTTATTAATCGGCTGGTTGAAAGATCAGACAGGAAGCTTTAATACCGGTCTCTATTTCGTTGCCGGGTTACTGGTCATTGGCGCAGCCATTATCTGGCTGATCCCGATGAAACACGCCAGACAGAGAACAGCGCAGTAATTTCAATAAAAAGGAAAAACCATCATGGCTGAACCTATCATTGCCAACATTGATATCAGCAAGGATTATGATGAAACCCAAGGCACTGATGATGTGCATTATCAGACCTTTGGCCGAATGGCGGCATTTTTTGGTCGTAATATGCAAGCTCATCGTCACGATGGTTTCTTCCAACTTCATTTTTTGATCACCGGCCATATTGAATTACAGTTGGATGCTCAACACTATTCTGTACAAGCACCGCTGTTTATCCTGACTCCGCCCTCCGTTCCCCACGCTTTTTTCACTCAAGATGACAGTGACGGATATGTCCTTACTGTACGGCAAGATCTGATATTACCGTTATTGGAATCGCTCTATCCGGCTAATAAAGATATTCTTGATATTCCGGCTATTTGCTTATCTGTCTCCGATAAACCGGAAGAGCTAGCCGCTTTTAATCACTATTGGGCGTTAATCGCCCGCGAATCATCTAATAACTTTATTGGTCGAGAACAATCACTGACATTCCTGGCACAAGCTATATTTACACTGTTATTACGCAATATTCCTCTTGATGATCACCCGATTAATGGCGTGCGCGGAGAAATTAAATTATTTCAGCGCTTTAACCAATTAATAGACAATCATTATCATCATCATCTTCCCGTACCGGAATATGCCCATAAGTTAGGTATTACAGAATCACGATTAAAAGATATGTGTCGTCGATTTACCAATCGTCCACCAAAACGGCTCATCTTCGACCGTCAACTGCGTGAAGCCAAACGGCTATTATTATTCAGTGATTGCCCCGTATTTGAAGTTGCTTATCAACTCGGATTTAAAGATCCAGCCTATTTTGCCCGCTTTTTTAATCGATTAGTTGGCTGCTCACCTAGTTATTGGCGAGAAAGAAATATTCACGAAAAATAAATATCCATGCTAATTATACCAAGCCCGGCATTTTATTCTGCTCGTTCCACAAATCTCGTGCTATTAATTCGTGCTAAACTGACTCACTTTTATTACAAAACCTCTTCCAAGAATTAAAATTCCGAATATACTGAGACTCTGTAACTCACTGGAGCTTTTTGAAGGATAAATGATGGCAATCGGAGTGCCGATAAAAATAAATTTATTTAAGAAAAGGAAACACAACATATGCAAAATCCTTACTATATGGCAGGCGAATTCGGATTCCCACCTTTTGATGTCATAGACTTCATATAATCATGAGAATTTCAGAATGAGAAAATCAGCCATTACCTTCAATATCACTTATGCTATCTTTTGTGCGTTATTCATATATATGATGTCATATTTAGAAGAAGAGTATTATATCGGTGGCCGGGATATAAATAATCTCTGTATTGTTTACAAAGAGCTGATAGATGATAATCGTGATGTATTTGCTCCGACATGTTTACTGATTATGTCCCCTTTAATTTATGCAACTGCAAAAAAAAGATTCAAATCACTCTCTCTTAATGTCATTACTTTCGTTTTGCTAGGATACTGGATATGGCGTTTTTTTGTCAGATTAATCGTATGCACTTAGAATAATTTCAAACATTCAGGTAGCAGCTACTAAGTAGCTACCTGAATGTCAATTCACTCTATGCAATTGTCACAAACATGCCATCTGCACAGCCCAGATTTTTAAATCCCTCTTAATACTTTGATGCCCTATTTCTAAGTATTCAGGTTTTATAAATTTAATCCTCTTACAAATGTAAATTATCTTAAATTTATAAATTTTTGATTGCTTTTTGCCCACACCCTACCGCAGGATAAATAAAGAGCACATTAGAGGATCAACCAGTATGGCAAATATCATTTATTTAACATTGAAAGGCAAAAAACAGGGACTGATCTCCGCTGGCTGCGGCTCCTTAAACTCCATAGGTAATAATTACCAGCACGGCCATGAGAATGAGATTTTTATTTACTCGCTTCAACATTTAATGACAAGGGAACAACACGTATCCCATCATCCGGTTATGGTAGTAAAACCCATCGATAAATCTTCGCCTTTATTGGCGCGAAGCTTCGATGATAATGAAGAGCTGGAATGTTTATTTGAAAACTATCGCACATCACTAACCGGAGGATTAGAAAAAAACTATTCTATCAGGCTAGGCCATGCCTCGATATCCAGCATAAAAAGCAATTATCCGCATTCCAGAGACAGTAATGCCAGCGTACCACAGGAAATCATCTGTTTTACTTACAAAGATATCACGTGGAACAATCTTGCTTGTTCAACCGGTTCTTATAGCTTCTGGGATGACAGGATTTATTGACGATGAATAATGCCACTTATTTAACTGATACTCCCGTTGATTCAGAATCTGAGAATGGATTACGAATTGTTTTATCACCTGTGCAACTTGCGGCGGTCCTGTCGGATAATACCATTACCGAGGAAGAGACTTGGAGTAACAGAATATTAGGTGGAGCGGGTTTAGCGGCAGGAGTCGTTGAACTGATTGGCGCTGGCGCTCTTTGTCTGGCACCCGATCCTTCAACCCTAACCAAAACTGCCTGCGTTATTATCGGTGCGCACAGTCTTGATGTAATGAATGCTTCTGCCAGTCAAGTAATTACCGGCAGAGAAACCACGACGGAAACTTATCGCGAGGCGGTAAATTTAGCAAAAGAATTTGGGGCTGATGATTACACCGCTTCTGAAATAGGGCTTACTGTCGATATTGCTGTACCATTGTCATTTGCTTCAATAGCGGGCGCTGTTAGAGTTGCCTCTGTACGAGTAGGACGAATTAAGTTAATTGAACATGAATCGCCTACAGGTTTAAAACCGGGTGGACATACTTTGGCTAAACATGTTGGGTTATCGGAGCAGGAGTTGAGGGCTAGGATACTAAATAGTAAAGGGAGATTAAAAGAAGCAAGCACATTTTATAATCAAGATGTGGCAGAGAAAGTGATTTCAAAAGCCTTAAAAAATAATCAGATAAAAATAACCACCTTGCTAAAATATACTCCAAAAGGAGTAAAAGAAGAGATAGAATATGCTTCAAGTACACCTGTTGGTTTTGGCATTGTTAATGGTTCCCAAGACATACAAAAATTATATAAAGTTAGAATAGTTTTAACTCATTCCGAATTTAATGGTAAACTATATTATATATTAACAGCGTTTCCCGCATATTAATATCTTAGGAAAAAAAATGGAACTAAATCGCTTAATGTTTGCTTATTTCAATCAAGACTATGACATAATATCTGGCCCTGAGCTTGATGATGTCATAAATGACTATCTTGATACCACGAATGAAGCAATGAAAAAAGAGCTAATAGAAGAAATAGAGTCTCTTATCCATAATTCAGAAAATATAGAGAAAGACTTTCAAACTCTCTATTATAGTTCTAGCTTTTGCCCTAAATTATGGGAAACCACAGCATTTGAATTTCTAAAATATGTATCAAAAAAAACAAAAGATTATCTGGATAAAAACGAATAATTAAACGTTTTTTCAGACAACAACAAACAAGGAAGTTTAATCAATAAGAATAGTTTATATATTTCAAGCAATTCTATTGATTTCGATTACTAGGAGATCGCAATAATATGAAAGGCTAAAATTAAAATGACCGGACAATATCCATTTCTAGATATTTTAATGCATGCTTATTTTAATCAGGACTTCGATATAATATCAGGTCCCGAGCTTGATGATGTTATCAATGATTTTCTTCATGTCGCAAC
>NZ_RCWC01000013.1:32365-127486 GCF_018448935.1 Photorhabdus noenieputensis
GCTAAAATTAAAATGACCGGACAATATCCATTTCTAGATATTTTAATGCATGCTTATTTTAATCAGGACTTCGATATAATATCAGGTCCCGAGCTTGATGATGTTATCAATGATTTTCTTCATGTCGCAACTCTGGGAATGATAAAAGGGTTAATAGAAGAAATCAATGATCTTATTGACATTTCCGAAGATGTAGAGAGTACATTTGATTATCATTACCATGATGCTGACGTTCTCCCAGAAGTATGGAATATGACAGCACTTGAATTTTTAGAGCATGTATCAAAAAAAGCACAGGATTTTTTAAACGAGCATACTGAAAAAGATGAGTAATTAAGGCATTCTGAATTTAACGGTAAACAATACTATATACTAACAGCATTCCCAAAATTTGATTAAAATTTGTGGAGAAGAAAATGGAACTAAATCGTTTAATGTACGCCTACTTCAATCAAGACTTTGATATAATATCTGGCCCTGAGCTTGATGATGTCATAAATGATTATCTTGACACTGCAAATGACAAGATGAAAAGAGAACTAATAGAAGAAATTGATTCTTTTATCCATAACTCAAAAAATGTAGAAGAAGAGTTTAAACTTGTCTATTCTGATTCTGATTTTGATCCTGATTTATGGGAAATTACTGCATTAGATTTTCTAAATCATGTATCCAAAAGAGCACAAGATCATCTAGATAAAAATAAATAATTACAGGATTTTTAATTCAAAAATAAACAAGGAAGTTTAATCAATAAGAATAGTTTATATATTTCAAGCAATTCTATTGATTTCGATTACTAGGAGATCGCAATAATATGAAAGGCCAAAATTAAAATGACCGGACAATATCCATTTCTAGATATTTTAATGCATGCTTATTTTAATCAGGACTTCGATATAATATCAGGTCCCGAGCTTGATGATGTTATCAATGATTTTCTTCATGTCGCAACTCTGGGAATGATAAAAGGGTTAATAGAAGAAATCGATGATCTTATTAACATTTCCGAAGATGTAGAGAGTACATTTGATTATCATTACCATGATGCTGACATTCTCCCAGAATGGTGGGGTATGACAGCACTTGAGTTTTTAAAGCATGTGTCAAATAAGTCACAAGATTATTTAAACGAACATACTGAACAAGATGAATAGTTAAAATATTCTTAAATAAAAAAATAAACAAAGAGGTTTAATTCAATGGAAAAAGAAATAGAAAGAAAATATATCGATGATTTAATACTGACTTATTTTTATCAAGATTATCTGTTATTTGGTGAAACAATAGATGAAATAGTAACTGATTATCTAAACTGTCAACAGCCAATAACTATAATAAGTTTAATAAGAGAGATTAATAATTTCATTCGTAATTCTGATGACGTAGAAAAAGACTTTCAGAGCTTGAATTACGATGAATTTGTTCCTGAATTATGGGACACCACGGCGTTAGATTTTCTAAATCATGTATCCAAATTAGCACAAGAATATTTGGATAAAGATGACTAATCATAGTAATTTTTAATGTGACAGTAAATAAAGAGGTTAAATATAATGGACATGAGAGAAAAATGGCTGTACATAGATAAGATGAAAAATGCTGTTGAGAAGAATGATTATGAATCATTTCAAAGAATATTCAATGAGCTGCAAGGAAATTATCTTAATATTGCACCACTAATGTTATTAAAAAATATTAATAATCTTATCCTTGGTGCTAGCAATATAAAAGGATGTTTTAGAACTCATTATTATGGCGCAGCTAATCCACAGTTATGGGACACTATTTCCGCCGTATTAGAACATCTGAATGAGTCATCTAAAATAATGCAAAGTTATATAGATAAACACCATGAAAAGGATAAATAAATCAACCTTGAATCTATAGAATATTCAAATAAAAAACGCTTTTGAAGGTAATTAATTATATATTATACTTTAAAAGCGTTATTTATTAACCAAACCTTAAAAACATTAATTACAAACAAATTCATTTTGTCGTCAATAAAAACAAAGATATACATGTTATTAAAGATATTTATATAATATCCATAACATAATACTTAGATTATTTCACCTTTAACTAGAAGAAATTATAGAAATAACAACAAAAACATTATAAACATTCCCATAAAATATGAAAAAAATTTGCTTTTCATTCAGTTTTTCTTTACTAATACTGGTTCATTTTATATTTAATTTCTTAATATAAAACTTTAAATGAGAATATTATGCAAAAAATTACATTAATTACGGGCGGATCACGCGGCATTGGTCACGCAACGGCTTTTTATCTGGCAGAGAAAGGGCATCACATTTGCATTGGCTACCACACTAATCAAGATCAAGCTCGGGAAGTCACAGAAATCATCCATAATATCGGCAGTAAAGCCATCGCCATTCAGGTCGATGTCGCTGATGAAAAACAAGTTGTAGAACTCTTCCAAAGAACTGATGCCGAACTCGGATGCATAACAGGTTTGGTAAATAACGCCGGAATACTTAAACCACAAGCATCGATTGAACAATTAACCGCTCTTCGCTTGCATGATATTTTTGCCACCAATGCCATAGGCAGTTTTCTCTGTGCACGGGAAGCGGTTAAAAGAATGTCTTTCCGACATGGAGGAAAAGGTGGCTCAATTGTCAATGTTTCATCCGCAGCATCCCGACTGGGAGCACCGCACGAATATATAGATTATGCCGCATCAAAAGGAGCGATCGATACTTTGACTATTGGTCTGTCTCTGGAAGTGGCAGATCAGGGAATTCGGGTCAATGCCGTTCGTCCTGGATTCATTTATACCAATATGCACGCCGATGGTGGCGAGCCAAATCGAGTTGATCGGGTGAAAAACTCCCTCCCGATGAAACGCGGTGGACAACCGAAAGAAGTTGCACAGGCTATCGCCTGGTTGCTGTCGGATGAAGCTTCATATGTAACCGGAAATTTTATTGATCTGGCCGGAGGGAAATAACATTTAAAACAAGTAAATATTGAGCTGAATTTACCAATAACCAATATATGGACACATGGAAAAGAAACCAGAAGAATGAAAGATAGCCCATATTTTCAATTGTCTCTAGTCAATATTCACGATGTACTATTAATCAGTATATACCCTATGAATTTCAAGATGCATCGCGACGGCAAGGGAGCGAATCCCCGGGAGCATAGATAACTATATGACCGGGGTGATCGAGTGCAGCCAACAAAGAGGCAACTTGAAAGATAACGGGTATAACTATTATCCCACTAAAGGTGACTGTATAAACGGTCACCAAACTCAATAATAAAATCACTACGAATTTGATTAACCCAACCTGCAAAAAACAGACCTCGAAATAACAATCACAAAAATATCGGCTGGATCACACTTTAAATAACAAACCATTCTTCCCAACGAAAAGTACCAGCGAACCTTCCGAAAATCTATTCAAGAAACGCCGTTATAAAGCTTCAATTAAGAAACACAAAACAAACATTAAATTAACATTTCCGTGCCAATATTGATTATCTTATATCAAGACAGGCGCTTTTTATGACGACTGTGAGGTAGACATGAAACCAGAAGATTTTCGCGCCGACAAAAAACGTCCTTTCACCGGTGAAGAGTACCTGAAAAGCCTTCAAGATGGCCGCGAAATTTACATTTATGGCGAACGCGTAAAAGATGTCACTACCCATCCCGCATTCCGCAATTCTGCTGCTTCAATCGGTCAGTTATACGATGCCCTGCATGCCCCGGAAACCCATGATACCCTGTGCTGGAATACCGATACCGGCAACAACGGGTATACTCACAAATTCTTCCGCTTTGCCACCAGTGCGGATGAGCTGCGCCAACAACGTGATGCTATCGCTGAATGGTCACGTCAAACCTATGGCTGGATGGGCCGTTCACCTGACTATAAAGCGGCTTTCGGTAACGCACTCGGCGCATTCCCTGAATATTATGGCCAATTCGCTGATAACGCCCGTATCTGGTACAAACGTATTCAAGAGGCAGGCGTCTACTTTAACCATGCCATTGTTAATCCACCCATCGATCGCCATAAACCCGCCGATCAGACACGTGATGTCTATATTAAACTAGAAAAAGAAACTGATGCCGGTATCATCGTCAGCGGCGCAAAAGTGGTAGCAACTAATTCAGCTCTGACTCACTATAACTTTATCGGTTTTGGCTCCGCACAAATCATGGGGGATAACCCTGATTTCGCCCTGATGTTTGTCGCACCAATGGATGCGGAAGGCGTGAAACTGATCTCCCGCGGCTCCTATGAATTGGTAGCAGGTGCGACAGGTTCCCCGTTCGATTATCCCTTATCCAGCCGTTTCGATGAAAACGATGCGATTCTGGTGATGGATAAGGTACTTATTCCTTGGGAAAATGTCCTGATTTACCGTGATTTTGACCGCGCACGCAACTGGGCAGTTCAAGCGGGTTTCGCCAATCTGTTCCCATTACAGGCTTGTGTACGGCTGGCAGTGAAACTGGATTTTATTACTGCCCTGCTACAAAGGAGCCTGGAATGTACCGGCGTAATCGAATTCCGAGGTGTTCAGGCTAACTTGGGTGAAGTGGTTGCATGGCGTAACCTGTTTTGGTCACTGAGTGACGCGATGTGGGCAGAAGCCAAACCGTGGAAAGGCGGCGCTTATATGCCGGATACTCAGGCAATACAAACTTATCGCGTTATGGCACCAACAGCCTACACTAAGATTAAGAATATTATTGAAAGTAACGTCACCAGTGGCCTAATTTATCTACCATCTAGTGTACGTGATATGCATAACCCAGAAATTGATAAATATCTGGCCCGGTATGTTCGGGGTTCCAACGGTATCGATCACGTTGAACGTATTAAGATTTTAAAACTGATGTGGGACGCCATTGGCAGTGAATTTGGTGGCCGTCACGAGTTGTATGAAATCAACTATGCCGGTAGCCAGGATGAAATTCGGATGCAATGTCTGCGCCATGCTCATGGCTCCGGCAATATGAAAAAAATGATGGATATGGTTGATCGCTGCCTTGCCGATTATGATCAACATGGCTGGCGTAGACCACATTTATACAACAATAGCGATATTAACCAGTTAGATAAGCTGCTGAAATAATCGGTAGCAGGAGGCCAATATGTCTGTAGAAAATGAACATCGCCTGCGTTTCAGGGATGCGATGGCGAGTCTGTCAGCAGCGGTGAATATCGTCACCACCGATGGCCATGCCGGATGCTGTGGCATCACTGCCACAGCGGTATGCTCAATCACCGATACGCCACCCACGCTGATGATATGCCTTAACCGCAGCAGTGCTATGAATACCGTTTTTCAGGAAAATGGCCGCCTGTGTGTAAACATTTTAAACCATGAACAAGAATTGATGGCACGCCACTTTGCCGGTATGACCGGAGTCAGCATGGAAGAGCGTTTTCGCTGGAATATCTGGCAGACAGGGCCATTAGGTCAACCGGTGTTAACCGGCACCCTCGCGAGCCTTGAAGGTGAAATTGAACAGGTTCAAGAAGTGGGGACGCATAACGTGTATCTGGTTCAGATTAAACATATCACGGTAAGCGAACAAGGCCACGGCCTCATCTATTTCAAGCGTAATTTCCGTCCAGTTATGTTGGAGATTGAAGCTGCCGCAGTTTAACTGCCTCTCCACCAGGCAGTGATTGTTCTTCCACTATTCGGGCCTCAAACGGCCTGAATAGCACTCCTTTGTCAATGCCTCCATCCAGCCCTTTGCCTGATCATTTTTAGCATTCACTTGATGAATATACTATTAAATTCAATATAAATATCTTTATGTTAGTGTGATCAGCCACCAGGAACATATTTTAACCATATAATAATCTACTGCCCTCCGATCACGTAAATAAAGTACATAAGGAAATCACTTTAGCGACAAATCATGTCACTGAACGTCACTGTACATTTCCGAGTGTATTTCAACCAATAATAACTAATCAGAGGCAATTAACTATGAATAAACCCGCATCCATCGGTTTATTACAACAACCCAAGCCGTTCTTTATGATTTTCTTCGTCGAGCTTTGGGAACGATTCGGCTACTACGGCGTACAAGGCGTTCTCACTGTCTATTTTGTACAAAAATTGGGATTTTCCCAGGAACAAGCGTTTATTACCTTCGGGGCATTTGCCGCGTTAGTTTTTGGTTTGATCTCTATTGGCGGCTATGTAGGTGACCACTTACTGGGAACTAAACGAACCATTGTGTTGGGTGCCATTGTGCTGGCAATTGGCTACTTTATGACGGGCCTTTCTATCCTACACCCTAATTTAATTTTCTACGCATTGGGAACGATCGCCGTTGGTAACGGCCTGTTCAAAGCCAACCCAGCCAGCCTGCTGTCTAAATGCTATCCCCCCAAAGATCCTCGTCTGGATGGGGCTTTTACGCTATTTTACATGTCAATCAACCTCGGCTCGCTGTTCTCACTCGCTCTCGCTCCCGTTATTGCGGAAAAATTTAGTTACGCCGTTACCTACAATATCTGTGGTATTGGTCTGATTATCGCGTTGTTGGTCTATATTTTCTGTCGTAATACCGTGCGTAATATTGGTTCTGAACCAGACCATCAACGAATCAACTACAAAAACCTATTTCTGGTCGTGGCAGGAAGTGTTGTGATGGTTTACGTCTGTGCATGGATAATGCACAACGTAAAAATAGCCAATATTATGCTGATTACCCTATCTGTCATCGTGGTGTTTATCTTCTTCCGGGAAGCACTCAAACAGGATAAAGTTAGCCGTAACAAAATGTTTGTTGCTTTCATTTTGATGCTTCAAGCTATTGTGTTCTTCATCCTATATGCTCAGATGCCAACTTCTCTCAACTTCTTCGCCATCCACAACGTTCACCATCAGTTGCTTGGTTTTGATATCAATCCGGTCAGCTTCCAGGCCCTTAACCCATTCTGGATCGTTGTTGCCAGCCCAATACTCGCCGCGCTATACACTCACTGGGGCGCTAAAGGTAAGGACCTGACAATGCCGGCTAAATTTGCGGTGGGTATGTTCCTATGCTCTTTAGGTTTCCTGACCGCCGCCGCTGCCGGTTTGTGGTTTGCTGATGAACAAGGTTTAACTTCTGCTTGGTTTATTGTTCTGGTTTACCTCTTCCAAGGCGTCGGTGAATTGATGATCGGTGCGTTGGGCCTGGCAATGATTGCGGCTCTCGTTCCTCAGTACCTAATGGGTTTTATTCTGGGGATGTGGTTTTTAACTCAAGCAACTTCCTCTTTACTCGGCGGCTATGTCGCAGCCCTTACCGCCGCACCGAAAGGTATTACTGACCCATTGCAAACATTACCACTCTATACCAGCGTATTCGGCAAAATTGGGATTGCTACCTTCATTGTCGCTATCATTATGGCGGTCACCGTGCCGGTACTGAATCGTATGATGAGTGAAAAACAAAAAATATGATTTAACCTCTGCAAAAAGATGCCTACAGTCTACGCTGTGACTATCAATAGGATATAAGAACAGGCCGGAAACGGCCTATAGCGGATGATATTTCAACAGACCAGCGAAGATGGCTACCACCAGTTATTCGATGAAGAGAAATACACTTGTACACAATTTGGAAACTGATGGCTAAAGGCTATAAGCGTGCGATTTTTCTGGCAAAAATCGCACGTTTAACTTATTTATATACCGGAAGCCAGCCGAACTGAGTCATGATCCAGACGACAACATTGGCAATACCAAACAACAAGACCAGAATAATCGGTAGTACGCCGCCGCGCAGACGCCATGACATAGTGACGAAACGCTGTCGGGCGCGCAACGCCACCAGTGCTGGGGTAAACACCGCCCATAAGGTAGCAAGCAAACCGGCGAAACCGATAGCGTAGAGAAAACCATCAGGAAACAACAAGGAAAAGGCCAGCGGCGGGCCAAACGTCAGTATGACAGTTTTTAACCGTTGCAAAGGAGCATTGCCCCAGCCCAGACGGTCAGCAAGGTAATCAAACAACCCGAGTGTGACGCCCAGAAACGAGCAGGCTACAGCAAAATGGGAAAAAACCTCCAGCAACACATTAAGGTAAGGGATATGCAGCATCGGCCTCAAGGTGCTAATCAGCGCTTCCACATCACCACCGCGTGCAGCAATCGCCGGGAAATCATGGCGTGATATATTACCCATAGTGCCTGTCAGCCAGATCAGATAGATTGCCAAAGCTAGCAATGTGCCCAACAACAATGACCCCACCACCCGTCGCACATCCTGGCGATAATACGCCACCAGCCCGGCAATGTTGCCGTGGAAGCCAAAGGAAGCCAGACAAAACGGCAGGACCATCAGTGTGTAAGGCAGGTAACTGGCATGGTGATCTACGGCATTGAAGAGTTTCCCCGTGTCTACCTGCTTCAGCAATCCGCCAAAAAGGGAAAAGAAAGTGATAAGTTTCGCTCCCAGGCACAGCAGGATCATTCTTCCCACCATTGCAGTACCAAACCAAACCAGCACAGCAACACAAAGCGTGAATAGTACCTTTGCGCTGCCTACGGAGACGTTCAATCCAAAGCTGTTCAGAGAATGCTTTAGTACCGGCCCACTGGCCGAAATATAAGCATAGGCGAGAATACCGAGTACAAAGGCAATGCTCAACCCGTTAATGATGCTCCATCTTCTGCCAAGCAAATCGCGGGTTAAAGTGTCGTAACCCGAACCAAGAGGGTAGTTGAGGTTCGCTTCCAGAAATAGTAGCCCGGACATTAGCATACTTCCCCAGGCGATCAGCAACAGCACGCCTGACCAAAAATACCATGCGCCAGCCATAACAATTGGCAGGGTGAACATACCGGCACCGACAATGGTGCCGCTGATAATCATAGTGCCCCACAACATAGAGGGCGCCCGGCGTGATGTAAATATCTCGGCCATATGTTTTCCGTTTAAAGGCCGACGGCAGCAGCAGGTTGCGTCGTCGGCAGTATTAAATGCGCACAATTACTACGAGTGATTACCCAGCAGGGAAGCGACCGCTTGAGCCAATGCCAGCAACTTCACATCGTCACCCGGCAAACCCTCCAATGATAACCCGACAGGCAGTTGCCCAGTAGGCACCACCGGCAGAGTGATACTGGGCACCCCCAAATTACTGGCTAAGTCGGTATTGCGCACCAACTGCTCAAAAATACCTTCACAACTGGCTTGATCATGACGTGGTGTGGCACAGGTCACCGTTGGAAAGACCATAGCATCCAGTCGATGTTTTTCAAAAGCAGCCCTCCAGGCATTACGCAGCTTACCAATGGTCATCAACCCTGTCAGATAGTCACTCCACGAGAGGGGAGCTTGCTCCAACTGATTAAGCAAAATACGGCGCACATGCTCATCCTTAAGCTGTCCCAAGATCGAAGTGAAACGTTCTTCTAAGCCATGAGCCAGTAGAAAACGCGGGAAGTCGATAAAAAATTCATAAAAGGGTACAGGGAACTGAATTTCAGCATTCATCTCCCCCCAGTGACGGTCATCCACCGGCACCAACGTAACACCGGCCTCAACCAGCCTTGCCAACGCCACACGGCACGGTTGTTCCACGCTTTCATCCAACCCACTCCACAGAAACGCTTCAGACACGCCAAGACGACGAGGCATGACAGGTAAAGGAACGGTCCCCCTCATCAACTGCGCATCAAGAAACGCAATATCAGCGACCTGAGGGGCAATAAACCCCGGGGTATCTTTGGTATGAGATACTGGGACAATGCCGTCTGTGGGGTAACGCCCCGTGGAGGGACGAAAGCCTGCCACACCGCACAACGCCGCAGGAATGCGCACTGAGCCGCCGGTATCCGTGCCTACTGAAAAGGCCACCACCCCAGCAGCGACAGCGGCAGCACTGCCGCCGCTACTGCCGCCTGCAATATGCGCTTCACTGCACGGGTTGAGTACATGGCCCCAGGTGCCGTTGCATGAAGTGACACCGAAGGATAGCTCGTGCATATTGTTCTTACCAACGAGCTCCGCACCTAGCACTTTCAGCCGGGCGACAATATCAGCGTCACTCGAGGGGAAGAAATCCGCAAGGCCAGGAGTACCCGCTGTGGTAGCGAAACCGACAGCATTAATATTGTCCTTACAGGAAAAAGGCAATCCGCACAGCGGCAGGAGGCCATCTGCTTGTTGGCTCATACTGCCGCCAAGCCGTGCTTCATCCAGCGCGATAAACGCCTTCTGATGACGACTGCGCTGGTACTGTCGCAATCGTTTTTGACGGTTTTGCCTGAAACCATGCGGTGACATATTCATGGCCGCCTCAGCGGCCAGTAACAAAGAAGGGTTTATCATCATCGTCTCTTCATGGGGTTAATAATGATAATGTCGGGACATATTCTCTAGCGGATTGTCAGCCAGTAACCTGCCCCCCAGACTGTGGATCACTGCACAAGCGGCATTAATGCCAGTTTGTACCGCACCTTCAGCCCAACCGCCAGTAAAGGAGCAACTGCAACCCGCCAGGTACAATCCTGTGTCGGTTGCCTTATCTCTGGCGCTCTGAAACTGATAAAACAGCGCTTCCGAATAACGTTCATCGCCAGGATAATTGAGCTTAAAGGCACCCAACGCCTGAGGGTCCGTCAGCCAGTCATATTCAAGAATATAACGAGAATCACCATTCATTGGCATCAAGTAACGGGCAAAATCAGGGGCAGTCTGAGCCAGCTCGGAAACCAACCGCTTCAACCTTGCTGCTTTGTCCTGCAAGGTTACCAGCTTGTGGGAATCATCCTCCCAAGTGTAGCTGATCAACACCACGCCATGACCATCCGGGTTATCTGGCTGATAGTCCAAGCAATAAACCCCTTTAACCAAAGTATCAGAAAGTATGGTGTGTGGCAGCCCCTGTTTTAGCCAGAACTTGTCGCGAGTCAGCACAAATAGCTTGGAAGAACCGATCAGATGGGTTTCATTGACGGCACGTATCACTCCGGCTGGCAACAACCCACGATCGTGTATCAATTGCAAATTCACCTGCATAGCACGAGTGGAAGTCGTGACAATAACGCGATCATTGACGGTGACATTCCCGTCAGCGCAGTAGACAAGGAAGCCGCCTTCATCAAGGCGCTGGATTTTCGTGACCTTCTGATAGCAAATTCGTTGCGCCAGCGACTGGCCGTTAAATTTACTGGCAGCCAGCCTGTCGGTTAAGGTAGAAATCCCCGCCGGTACAAGACGCTGGTCATCTTCCAGACCGTTAACCACCAAACGTAAAATTTCAATAAAAGCTGCTCTAAAAACCGGCTGAAACCCACCAGAACCAATGCCCAGCGAACCAAACAAATGGAAATCCTGCGGTTTCCGCCAAGCTTCTCCTCCGGGTGGGCGACGGCCGGTAAACAACCGAACCAGTGCGGAATAGAAGCAACTGTCGCCAAAGTTATCCAGATAGATCTGCCAAGCCTCACGCGCATCTGTAAGACGACCTTCAATCAACGCCTGGGTAATGTCGTGAGGCGCTGTCAATCGAGTTCCATCATCCAATTCCGCACCTTCGGTCAAAAAGGCTTTCCAGCCCCGATCGACACGTCTAAACAGATCAGGCGGCATGGAGCCGGCACTCCAACTCATCGCTTCACCTTGATAATGAATTTCCGTATCAACAATACCGGGATCAGGAAAGGTGACCGCAGTGTCGATAGCAAACTTTTCCAGATAATGGAAAAGGCCGACTTCAGTAGGAGGAAAACGCATTGCACCCATTTCAGCGATATATTCCGGCATATCAGGATCGAACACTTGGCTGAACAGACGGCCGCCGTGGCGACCAGGCTCAGCCTCGTAAAGCGTTACATGGTTAGCCCCAGCGCGTAGCAATTCATAAGCAGCAATAAGGCCGCTTAAACCGGCTCCTACGATTGCGATCCGACTGTCAGCTACTTCCTGTGACAGTTGGCCCGCAGACCCAAAGTTTTCCGCCCGAATGAGGAAGGAGCCATAATCGTAAAGCAAGTCAATATAGGGGAAAACGCGCAGGCGATCCCCGGAGGTAGTTAATGTTTTCATTATAGAATTTAGATAATTAGTTGCAGACTGTCCAAAGGGCGTTGAGGGTTAACTAATACAACTTTTCTGGCTGTGATTTTCCATTCGCCATTTAGCAAACGAAAATGATGTTCGGTTTGTGCAGCATAATGCCTCTCATTGTCGCTGCGGGTTTCGGTGTAAAGTACCTGGCTGACGCTCCGTGCATCACTGGCGCCGGTTTCACAGAAAATCTGCGGCCGCTGGATAACATGGTGTGAGCGGCTACGTGGTTGCTGCGAGAAATTCCGGGCGTTATTGAGACGGTTAATACGCAGCCGCGTCAAGAAATGATCCTCATACAACAACGATGATGCCGTTAGGGGACTATCCTGATTGCGACTCAGCGGCATCCAGAAAATGTAATCGTCGGCAAGCAGGCTCAACCATGTGTCGTAATCTTGTTCGTCCAGCAGCCAAGCTTCTCTGTAGATGAGATCCGTGAGGATTTCAGCAACATTGTTATTATGCATATTCCATCTCCATCATTTTTTGCCACATGGCGTAAAAGTTACGCATTGCGACTTCACTGGTGCCCGATGTGATGGCCGTTTGTGACCAGCTTTCACCATGTTCGTAGAGACGTGCCACATTAACCCACTCACTGGCTTGGCTTTTCAGACCTTCGGTGGCGCGTTCATACATCTCTACGTCGTCATGTGCGACCATGGAACAAGGAGAGTTGATTAGATTGTTGTACTGTACAGTCCTTTCCAGCATCGCCTGAGGAGCACCAACCAGCTCAAAAATCCAGGATTCCACCACTGTTTCATCCACAGCGATTGGCTGGATGATGCGTAACGTTTGAATTGGCCCTTTTACCATCAGGTTTGGAAAATAGACGGTGTTGTGACGGGTGTCGCCCAGAATCTGAGCTGCCTTTGTCTCCCCGTAGCTGGCAACCATTCGCTCCCAATAACCAGGAATGGCGGAATAATCTTTATGGATGGAGTTGCTGACGCCAGTATGACCATGACCGTTGGGCCAGACACGGATGCCCATATCAGCAAAAAAAAGCGTGTGAAGCCATGAATGGCGAAAATAATTCCACTGCCATTGGCTGTGTGGCCTGTTTATCAACATTTTCCCACAACTTGACCGCTTCACCTGCCGATGACTCATGGGCCACCATAGGGTGGCAAGTGTCGGTTTGGTTATCCACGACCATCTTCCAGTTACAGCGGTGACGGTGACGCAAAGGTAAACCAACTACGCGCAGAGATCCTTCTGGAGAACGATCGACCATGTTATCCAACGTTGACAAAGAGTCGCCAAAGAACGTTTCAAAAGGAAGCCCTTCATCACTTAGACGTACAAAGATAAAGCCTCGGTAATTAACCACGTTCGGTACTCGTTGCATCCCTGCACTCGCCTCGCAGGCGGCGAAAGTACAGGTGGAATACTCTTTTTTCACCGGAATGCTCAACAGCTCGCCCGAAGTCTGAAACGTCCAAGCATGATAGGGGCAACGTAGAAAACGCCCGGTATTCCCTGCTGGCTCTGCCAACACTTTAACCCCTTTATGCGGGCAACGGTTATAAAGAACAACAATCTCGCCATTCTTCTGACGTATCGCAGCCAACGGCTGCATCGCGATTGTAGTAGTCAGATAATCTCCTACTTCCGGGAGTTGGCTGTCATGGCCAAGATAGCTCCAACAGGAAGCAAAAATATATTTTTGTTCGGCAGCAAAGATTGTTTGATCGAGATAGACGGATTTATGAATCTCTCCGCCTTTAAACCGGGGATTTTCGTTCATTTGTTATTATGACTCACAAAGCAATTTTCAGATGCGTACCTTTGGCACGCGAAACACAAGGGTAAATCATGTCGCTGGCGGCGGCCTCTTCTGGACTCATAATGAAATCGTGATGTTCAACCTCGCCTTCCAGCACTTCAAGAGCACAGAGACCGCATTCGCCCCGACGGCAATCTGACAACAGCTCGAGGCCAACTGCCTCCAGCGCATCCAATAGCGACTGGCCGGGAGCCACCTTAACAGTGATGCCTGATTCGACGGCTTCTACTTCATATCCCTCGTTGCCCTCAATACTGACGGGTACCGTACCAAACAGTTCAAAAGCGATCTGACAACGTGGAAAACCCTGGCTGTCGCAATAATGCAGGACATCGTTCAATAAGCGAGCTGGGCCACATACGTGAATACGATCTGCCGCAGTAAGATCTTGCAACAATTGCTGAATCGAGATTTTCTCACCGTCGGCAAAGTGAAAATGACATTGCTCACCAACCAGCTTGATAATTTCATCAGAGTAAATGGCCTGCTCACGCGTGGCGGCGTAATAGTGGAACTGAGGTGTACGGCCAGCCTCGCATTGTCGTGCTACGATGCCGGTGAGCGGCGTGATGCCAATTCCTCCGGCGATAACAATGTTTCTCCCTTTCCCTTCCGCATTGAGGACAGGAAAATGATTAAAAGGACCTTCCAGCGTCACCACATCACCTTCCTGTAACGAAGCCAAATAACGACTGCTTGACGAGCAGTCATTCAAGCGAATGGCAAAGGTGATTTCCCGCGTCTCAGATGAAAACATCACGCAGGAGTAGTGCCGCCAGTCATTTATGGTGGGAATAAACACACGAAAATGACAGCCTGGCGTCAGTTGCGGCGCAGAGCCTTCGGATATTGCCAGGGTGAATTCCCGTACCGAGTCCGACAAACTGTACGCATGAGTGACCAGATATTTCATCATGGTATGGTACGTCCTTATTCCACAGCCGGTGTTTCATGTAGATAATGCCAGCAAGCATTTCCTTCGCTGAAAGTGATAATGACCAGCGACCAACGACGCTCAATTTCGCCATCTCTGGTGTGCGTTTCACGATAGCGCAGGGCAACATGATCATCTGCCGAAATAATAACTTCACAAGCATCAATATCAATCTTTAACCCCGGACGACTACCGATATTATTACGAAACAACGCTTCCACCTGGTTAAGTGTGACACTCTGACAGCCAGTGGTAATCATGGAGAAATCAGGACTGAAACTCGCCAGCAATTTCTCCATAGACGCATTACCTTTTTGCTGATTATTGGTAAAAACGTCTTCAATCCATTGATGAAGTTCAATAACGCTCTGACGGGCAATTAACTCTCGCTCTTCTCGCATATCTTCTCCGCATGTTTTTTTAGTTGACGCAACTTAATTAACGGCAGCAAGCCGAATAATGCTGCAATAATAAAGGTTAAGTGATAAGCGCTGGCGGAAATATACTCCCGCTGCAACAGATTAAAAATCATGGTAAAAAGGGCCGCGCCTGTGCTGAATGACATCTGTCGATTAAGATTCCAGATCACGCTGGCGCGAGAGAGCGCCTCATCTTCAAAATCCATCAATGCGGTAGTCTGCGCGGTATTGGCGCCAATACCACCACCGATACCCATCAGCAAATAAGCAGCAACGAGGCTTGGTAGATCATTTCCATGATTGATAGTGGCCAGTAAAGCGATACCAAGCGCATGGAGCACCAGACCGCAGAAGAAAAGACGTACAGCCCCCAGACGGTTGTATAGGCGACCACAAGTCAGCATGGCGCAAAATGCCCCGACGGCATATAGAATCATCAGAGACCCGGTTTTTTCCGCTGACCAGCCCAACTCCTGTTGTAAATAGAAGATGTTCAGCAAATTGACGCCGGTGAAAACCCCTGGTACTGCATAATAAACCCACACAGAGAAACGCAAACGGCTATTTTTCAATACATTCAAATCAAGGATCGCTTCTCCAGAGCGGCGGAAATGACGCAGGTAGAATAGAACGAACAAGCAACCACAAATTAACGCTATTACCGGCAGGAGCTTCGATGAAGCATCTGCATACATGGAAAGACCAAGCAACAGCGACGCCAGAGAGCAGCTGACCAGCAGTAACCCCTTAAGATCAGGACGCTGGACAGGTTTTTTTTCGCTGTGAATCCAAATCCATGCCAACAGCGCCGCCAACAAACTGAAAGGAATATTGCTAAGAAAAACCCAACGCCAACTGTACTGATCAACAATCATCCCCCCTACGCCTGGGGAGACGGCAGGAGCAATAAGCGCCACAGCCATTACCAGCGTCGAAATTTTTGCACGTTCATGTAGCTTAAACAGGCCAAAAGCCAACGCCTGACCTACAGGGATCAATAGACCACCACCCAGCCCTTGAATGAAACGCCATAGCACCAAACTGTAAAAATGGTTTGCCAACCCAGAAAACAACGCAGCCACAGAGAATAGCAACATTGAAGCGGTCATAATCTGGCGTGTGCCAAAACGACCAGCAAGCCAGTTACTGATGGGAATAACCAGAGTCAGTCCCAAAATATAACTGTTTACGACCCACGCGACACTGGATTCGGAAACAGACATTTCATCGGCAATATCCGGTAAGGCAATTGCCGACATGAAAATATTTACACAGTCTATAAAAAAGCCAACTAGAAAAATCAATGCAATACGATAGCGATAAGTCATTATTTTTCCTCCTGCGTAAATATATAATTTCTTGATTCATTACGTCTATTAATATAAATTTAATACTCCTTTTAAGTTAATTTAACAATAAAATGCAGAATCATTTAAACCGAATCCAGACCTTCCTTTCTGTTGTGGATTGCGGATCTTTTACCCGTGCAGCAGAAAGTCTTTTCATCAGTAAAGCAATGGCAAGTATTCATGTTAAATCGCTGGAAGAGGAATTAGATGTTCCTTTATTACTGCGCAATACCCGAGGGATTGCATTGACAGAAGCCGGAAAGAATTTTTACAACGACTTCAAGGAAATATTTAATAATATTCAGAACGCCTTTGATAATGTAGCCGAACGGCACCACTCTTTGGCTGGCGCACTACGTATTACTGCTACTCCAGAATTTGGTGAAAAGTTTCTTTTACCCTTAATTGGCGAATTCTGCAAAATTTATCCCCAGCTTGAGATCAGTTATTTTGCAGGCTCTTCCCTGAACGATCTCATTGCCGAACGGCTTGATCTTGCTATTCGGCTTGGCACACTACGAGATTCCACCCTGAAAAGCCGACGCCTTACCAGCTATGCTATTCAGCTTGTGGCCTCACCCGGCTGGCTTGAACAACATCAGCTTAAGGAACCAAGCGAGCTGAACAACGTGGACTGGATCGCCAACAGTAATTTACAGGCTCCCACCCAATGGGATCTGGGTCATCCGACCCTACCTACCATCAGCATTCGCGGCAAAGCCAGATATACTTCTAACTCCTCAGAAGCGATACGCTCAATGGCACTCTCAAAGTTAGGTGTGGCGGTGCTGCCTGAATGGATAGTACGTGACGATCTGATGCGCGGTGACCTGGTACAGCTTTTTCCGAATTATCAATTACCGGAACAAGCAGTCACCATTATTTTTCCGAATAATGCCCGAATGCAGCGTAAAAGCCGCATTTTTATTGATTATCTACTGGAAAATTTACGAATTTAGCTATGAGTAAGTATGGAGAAACTGGATGATTTTAATATGGTATTTTTAAATATGACATCCATGTTACCCCACGAAAATATCTGTTCATCAACTTAGTTGATTTTGAGTTGTACCGGATAAAAATACGCTAACATAGCTCAAAGGAAGCGAACTGTGTTAGCAGCAATACTGAATTGGACATATGAGGGGTAATAAATAAACGTTAATTTATTATTTTTCATGGTGCCCCACCATAATGCCCTCCAATTAGCCTTTCATGAGTACCACAAAATATTAATCATCTTATTTTTCATAATATATCATATGAAACAAAAGTAATTATTTCATATTGTTATTACAAATTAATTATATTAGTTGTCATATAATGATAAATTTTGTTATTGCATTCCTACAGCTATTGAGAGAAACAATAGATAATAACTTTATGAAATAGTTAACAGTTGAATAATACCTTTTTATTTTTCAGCCATTTTCAACCTGTTTCATTTTGTTATCAAACGTCATATTTGCTGCCTTCTCTTAATGAACATTAAGCATCTTTTTACGGTATTCATGGGACTCAGGGCAGCATAAGTGTTTTATTTACTTAACATTTAGAAGGAATAATCATGAGCACACTCACTCCCGAACTGACGCAACAGGAACAAAAAGTTAACCGACTGCATGAAGCAAATATTATCAAACGTGCTAATCCCCAATTACAAAATGCAATACATCTTGCTATTACAGAGCATCATGCTGATCAGCAAGGTTATAACAGTAAATTCGGTGGCCGCGCCAGCCAGTATGTCGCCCCCGGCTCAGTTGCTTCTATGTTCTCTCCCGCCGCTTATCTGACTGAACTTTATCGGCAGGCGCGCGGTTTACATGCAGATAATTCCAATTATCATTTGGATAAACGCCGCCCTGATTTAAAATTACTGACACTCAGCCAGCAAAATATGGATGATGAAGTTTCTACACTTTCTCTATCTAATAAAGTGTTGCTGGAAGGGATTAAGACGCTGAACGGGTTGGAAGGCCATACTAGCGTGATGAAAGCGCTATCAACCTTTCGCCCTACGGGTTCGATGCCGTATCACGATGCTTATGAAAATATATTCAAAGTTATTCAGTTACAAAATCCAATATTCGACCAATTTAGCCCATCCCCAGAAACAGATATCGCCAAGTTGAAATATCAAGCTTCCCTATTAGAGATTAATATTTCCATCTCTCCAGAGCTATTTAGTATCCTAACAGAGCAGATTACAGATGACGAAGAAGAGATTAAAACGCTCTATAAAAAAAACTTTGACGATATTCAGCCCTCTTTAATGGCAACGCTAGAATCTCTAAAAAGCTATTATAATTTGACTGATGAAGAAGTTAACCAGTTTATTGACCAACGAAATATTAAGCTAATACATGATGAAATGAATTCCGAATATGGCAGCCAACAACCGGCTCAATATTATCTACTCAGGCTTAATAAAATTATTCTTCTGTCACGAGCCACAGAAATGGCACCAGAATCCCTTAAAAACATTGCCTTTAGTAGAACTTATCAGGCAATATCCCAACCGATAGAAATCGCTCTGGAATATAGCCCTACTATATACGATGATCTGAACGATATACCAGACATCAACCCAGAGATATTAAAGAAAATCTTTCGCGTTAAATACTATATGCAACGCTACAATATTGATGCTGAAACTGCATTGATCCTGTGTAATGCACCAATTTCACAAAATTATTATAGCCGTAGTTCCGATCAATTTAGTCGTTTATTTAATACCCCACCATTGAATGGTCAGGATTTTCACGTTTGGGATGAAGAGATTAATTTAAGCCCAAACAATACAGATAGCTGGCAAAAAGAAGTGCTCAAACGGGCTTTTAATGTCGATGATATTTCACTTTACCAATTACTAAAGATGACTCATTGTGATAATGACAATGGAAAAATAATCAATAATTTAACTAATATTTCTTATCTCTGGCGGATATCCATCAGTTAACTGTTAATGAGCTGAATTTACTGTTGGTTGCCATAGATGAAGGATCAACTCATTTATCTGGGATTAATGATGACAATCTGGTTGTTCTGATCGACAAACTTTATCGCGTTACCCAGTGGTTGCGTACACAGAAATGGAATACGTACCTGTTGTTTATGATGACTACCACCAGCTATAACAAAAACCTGACTCCAGAAATCCAGAACCTGCTAGATGCTGTTTACAATGGTTTGCAAGGCGTTAACAGCGAAAATGAGACAAATCTTCTGTTGAAAATGTCTCCTTATATCGCCGCCGCTCTGCAATTGCCGTCTGAAAATGCCGCTCACTATGTACTCACCTGGGCAGATCAACTAAAACCTGGCGCTGGTGCAATGACCGCAACAAAATTCTGGGAAGGGTTGCAATCTCAACACAACTCAGAACACTCCCCCACTGTAACAGAAGAACAAACAGTCCAATATTGCCAGTGTCTGGCACAACTGGCGCTGATTTATCATTCCATCGGCCTTAGTGAAAACACCTTACGTCTGTTTGTCACACAACCGCAACTCTTTGGCCTTACCGCAGGAACAACGTCAACACACAATGCATTATCGCTGATCATGCTAACCCGTTTTACTAACTGGGTTAACTCTCTGGGTGAAAAAGCCTCTTCTGTATTGGCCGAATTTGAAAAAGGAACATTAGAAGCCAAACAGCTGGCTGATGCCATGAGTCTTGATAAAAATCTACTGGAGCAAGCCAAGACTCAAGCCAAAGTTAATTTCTCCAACTGGACATCTATCGACGCCATCCTGCAATGGATTAATATCGCGCGTCAATTGAACGTTTCTCCGCAAAGCGTTTCAGATCTGGTGAAATTATTAACCACAGCCCTCCCCCAGACCTATGACAAATGGGAAAACGTCGCTGCGACATTAACCGCAGGACTGGACACCCAAAAGGCCGATGCCCTGCATATTTTTCTGGATGAGTCTCGTAGCGCCGCATTGAGTAAATACTATATCGGTCAAGTTGCTAGTCAAAATCCAGCGATTAAAAACCGTGATGATCTGTACCAGTATTTATTGATTGATAACCAAGTTTCCGCCGCCATCAAAACCACCCCGATTGCGGAAGCTATCGCCAGCATCCAACTGTATGTCAACCGGGCATTGAAAAAGATGGAAGGCGATACAATCACAAGTGTCATCTGCCATCCGTTCTTTACCAATTGGGATAAGTACAACAAACGCTACAGCACCTGGGCTGGCATTGCTAAGCTTGTCTACTACCCTGAAAATTATATCGATCCGACAATACGAATTGGGCGAACAAAAATGATGGATACGTTGCTGCAATCCATCAGCCAGAGTCAATTAAATACCGACACGGTAGAAGACGCCTTTATGTCTTATCTGACGTCGTTCGAACAGGTGGCTAATCTGGAAATCATTAGCGCCTATCATGACAGCATCAATAACAATCAGGGATTAACCTACTTTATCGGATACAGTAAAACAGAAGTGAACCAACATTATTGGCGTAGTGTGGATCACAATAAATTCAATGACGGTAAGTTTCCTGCTAACGCCTGGAGTGAATGGCACAAAATTGATTGCCCAATAAATCCTTATAAGAACACTATTCGCCCAGTAATTTTCCAATCTCGCCTGTATCTGATCTGGCTGGAGCAAAAGAAAATTGCTAAACAGGCAGATAATAATCAAACCGTTGAAGATTATCATTATGAACTAAAATTAGCACATATCCGTTATGACGGCACCTGGAATACACCAATAACCTTTGATGTCAGTGACAAAGTATCTAATGTTTTAATACCTGAGTCATTAAAGGAGCAATGGGTAAGATTTAAGGAAATATTGAAACAATCAGAGCAGAATCTGGTACAACTGGAGAAGAGACCAGAGCAGAAGAAACTAGCACCAGCAATAACGGAACTAAAGGAAATAATAGAAGGCCAGAAGAAATCGAAGATACAGATGCAACAGAAGATAGAGGAACTAATGACGCAACCAACAAGGCTCTATTGTGCAAATTATCAAGACGAAGATAAATTACTGGTCATATTTTATAGTAAACAGGATAAAACAAACGAATATGAAAGAGAGATCATAGATATAGTAACAACAGCGGATAAAGCAGTAAAATTAGTAGAAAAATATGATTTAGAAGGAACCTCAATAATAGAAAGAAAAAAAACAAGAATAGAAATAGAAGAAAAACCAGAAGTACTCATGCAAGGGCTACGTATCTCCTCAAACATGTTATTTGAAGATATCAATTCTGACGATGATATAATTCATATTAGTAACCAGTTTGATACCAATATTGAGGGCAATCGCATCATACGGGTTAACAATCGACATGAGATCATTTCATCAGAGACAACTGATGACGATAATATTTTGGTTATTCACCATGATACAAGCGGGGTACAATATATGCAGTTGGGAGGTTATCGTATTCGCCTCAATACGCTGTTTGCCCGTAAATTAATTAATCGCGCCACGGCCGGGATCGATACTATCTTAAGTACAGAGACACAGAAATTGCCAGAACCTCAGTTAGGGAAAGGATTTTTTACTTATCTCACTCTTCCTAAATATGATCAAAACGTACATGGCAATGAGCGTTGGTTTAAAATTCACATAAGGAATGATAATGGATTGATGAAGTTATACTACAAGGGAATATTAACTGATACTGAAACTAGCATCACTCTTTTTATCCCTTGGTCTAATACACAATCGCGTGTCGAAATAGCAGTAGAATATAAGAATAAATTCTATTTTGAACAACAAAAATGGGAAACTGCTTTATTTCATTTTGATGAAATTAATAAGAAAATTGTGTTAGTTAATGACGCAGATAATAAGTCAATAGTGATAAATGATACTGATGCCATCGTCAATAAATATAAAGGTTTTCTTGATGTTTCTATTCTTATCGATCAAAACACAGAACCAATGGATTTCAGCGGTGCTAACAGCCTCTATTTTTGGGAACTGTTCTACTATGCCCCGATGCTGATTGCTCAACGTTTGCTACACGAGCAAAACTTCGATGAAGCTAATCGCTGGCTGAAATATATCTGGAACCCATCTGGTTATATTAAACATGGTCAAATTCAGCATTACCACTGGAATGTTCGCCCGTTGTTGGAAGATACCAGTTGGAACGATGATCCACTCAATTCCGTCGATCCCGATGCTATAGCGCAATATGATCCCATGCACTATAAAGTCGTTACTTTTATGCGCACCCTAGATCTGTTGCTGGACCGTGGAGATTATGCCTATCGTCAGTTAGAACGAGACACGCTCAATGAAGCCAAGATGTGGTATATGCAAGCACTGCATCTGTTAGGCGATAAACCTCATCTATCGTTCAGTTCAGAGTGGAGCAAGCCGAGTTTAGGCGACGCTGCCAGAACGGAAAAACAAGAGCAACACGCCCAAGCAATGGCTGCTCTGCGACAAGGTGATGTTAGTCGGCACAGCAACCCGACAGATCATTTCTTGCCACAGGTCAATAAAGTGATGCAAAACTACTGGCAAAAACTGGAACAACGGCTGTATAACCTGCGTCATAACCTCTCTATTGACGGCCAACCGCTACATCTGCCTATTTACGCTACACCGGCAGATCCAAAAGCATTACTTAGCGCCGCTGTCGCTAGCTCCGAAGGTGGAGTAGCTCTCTCACAGCCATTTATGTCACTGTGGCGTTTCCCACACATGCTGGAAAACGCGCGTGGTATGGTCAGTCAGCTCACTCAATTCGGCTCCACGTTACAAAATATTATCGAACGTCAGGATGCGGAAGCTTTAAACACGCTCTTGTAGAATCAAGCAGCAGAATTGATATTGACTAATCTGAGTATACAGGACAAAACCATCGCAGAGCTGGATGCGGAAAAAACCGTACTGGAAAAATCCAAAGCCGGGGCGCAATCACGCTTTGACAGCTACAAAAAGTTATACGACGAAAATATCAATGCGGGTGAAAACCGGGCTATGGCATTGTATGCCTCCGTTGCTGGCCTCAGCACCGCCCTGCAAGCATCACGTCTGGCAGGCGCTGCGCTTGATCTGGCGCCCAACATTTTCGGCTTCGCTGATGGTGGCAGCCGTTGGGGGACGATTGCCGAAGCGACAGGTAATGTCATGGAATTCTCCGCTAATGTCATGAACACCGAAGCGGATAAAATTAGTCAGTCTGAAACTTATCGCCGTCGCCGTCAGTAATGGGAGATTCAGCGTAATAATGCCGAAGCAGAGATAAAACAAATCGATGCTCAGCTTAAATCGCTAACAGTGCGCCGTGAAGCTGCCGTATTGCAAAAAACCAGCCTGAAAACCCAGCAAGAACAGACTCAGGCGCAACTGACCTTCCTGCAACGTAAATTCAGCAATCAGGCACTGTATAACTGGCTACGTGGTCGGCTGGCCGCCATTTACTTCCAATTCTACGATTTGGCGGTAGCCCGTTGTTTAATGGCTGAATTGGCTTATCGTTGGGAAACTAATGATACCGCTGCGCGCTTCATTAAACCCGGAGCCTGGCAAGGAACCTATGCCGGCCTGCTCACCGGTGAAACCTTGATGCTAAGCTTGGCACAAATGGAAAATGCTCATCTGAAGCGGAATCAACGCGCGTTAGAAGTGGAACGTACCGTTTCTCTGGCCGAATTCTATGCCGGATTATCCAGCGATAAATTCAATCTTGCGGAGAAAATCGCCGAATTGGCGGGTAAAGGATCAGGTAGTGCCGGCAGCGGTAGTAATAAGCTGGCATTCGGCACCGGTACCGATACCAAAACCTCACTACAAGCGTCCATTTCATTATCTGACCTGAACATTCGCAGCGATTACCCAGCATCTATTGGTAAAACTCGTCGTATCAAGCAGATTAGTGTTTCTCTGCCAGCACTGTTAGGACCCTATCAGGACGTACAAGCGATTTTGTCTTATAGCGGAGATGCCACCGGGTTAGCCAAAGGTTGTAAAGCGCTGGCAATTTCTCACGGAATGAATGATAGCGGTCAATTCCAGCTTGATTTCAACGATGGCAAATTCCTGCCGTTTGAAGGGATTACCGTTGATGATAAAGGTACACTAACATTAAGTTTCCCAAATGCCACCAGCAAGCAGAAAGCTATGTTGCAAACATTAAACGATATCATTCTGCATATTCGTTACACGATTCTTGAATAACTACTCAACATAACACGAAAACAGGCCCCAAAACGGGGCCTCAGACCGCTGATAAACCTCATTCAAATAAATTACATCGTCACGTTAATTAAATATTTATAAAAATTACATTCATTAACAGTTTTAAACAGAAATTTACACTTAGTTAAATTATTAACCTTGATATCCATCAGTTCAAAATATAAATTTAGATTAATGTTTGATCACAAATGAAGCAGACGTAAGTCAGCATGAAAAATATGGAATTTACGGAGAAATAAGTATGGCAGTATCCAACAACGGCAAGATGTGCCCGGCTGTCACATCAATCACCTGTACGATGGAAATAGGGGTCTTTCCCGCCGATGAAGACCCTTGCTATCTGGCAGAAAAAGCTGAATACGCTCTGCGTTTGCCGGCAATGATCGTCACCAAAATGGGTGCTATTCGCTTTCTTAATCAAGTCATTATGAGTGGGTTGATTAAGGTTGAGGAACTTAAACATGACTTTTTATGGCCCTATAAAGCAGAAGTGGTGTTTGCTATCCGGGGGAAAAAAGATGTTCCTTTACCCATGCTGGCGACCAGTCAAGTCTCTAAGCAGCGTTATAGCGATAACTTACCGCAATCCAGTAATCCGTTTGCCCGGCCTTCTGCCGCTGATGTGGAGAAATTTGGTGTTAAGCGTATTCGGCGTCCCGATATTATTTTGGTTAAAGATGAAGCTCTCCGCTGGCCGGGCAGAAATGCCACCTACTTTGATGGCTCCGTACACCCTGATAATCTAAAGATGTTAATTGAGGTGAAATTTCCGGGGGATAAGCTTAGTGAGGATCAAGAAAAAGATTATATCCGGATTGCGACCCGCTCTCGCTTCGGCGTGATGCGCATCGACGATAACCGTACAGAAGAGCAAAAACAGTATGATGAAGCATGGCGAAAACTTTATCAGCCCGGCTCCCAACACTATAAAAATCCGATCCCACTGGCCCCGCTGCCGCCCGGTTCGCCGCCTGATGATGAAGCTTTACCCACCCCTCCCGCAGAGGGTGTGCCGGGGACCATTCCGCAACCCCTGACAAAAAATCCACCGCTTCTCAGCACTTCCCGTTGGTCTTTCTTACCCAGCTATGAAGACTGGGTTGTCCTCGGGCAGGAGGTGGCGGGTCTGGCTGAAAATGGGCTGAATTATGTCCGCGACAGTACCCGGGAGCTTCTTGCCCAGTTTGGTTCATGGCTCAATCAAACCGGTAAGTGGGTGTGTGAAGAGATTATTGACCCGATAAGCCATCAGGTTAGCTACGCGTTTTCCTGGGTTAATGAACAAACGGGAAAAATCGTGACCTGGACGGAGAGTGAGATAAAAGCCCGGTGGCAGACTGTGCAAAAAGGCTCAGATATCACCCTGGAAGAGCTAAAAAACATTAGCTGGATGCAAATATTAAAAGAGGTGGGTGAAGGCATGCTGGAAATGGTGGTGATTATTGCCGGTGTTGCTGTTGTTATCCTGGTCACCCTTGCCGTCGCTGCTGCATTGATTGCACTGGTGGAAATTTTAGCCGCTGCTGCTGCGGTAAGCGCCGCTGCGTTAGCCGCCGTCCTGACAATATTGGCGAGTGTGACATTCGCCGCCGCCTCATAATTCATGGAGAAAATATGGAAACTTCAGATTACTTTGCCCAGTTGAAATCACAACTGACCGCATTTACCTTCCTCAATGGCGATGGGCTGACCGTTTCTCGTCTTGGGATTTCTATCACTCTGTTTTTTAAACAAGGCTACACCCCGGAGAAAAAGCAACGCATTCTGGCCTGCTACCGCCGTTTTCGCGAAGAGTTTGGTACTCATCTGCGTTTTCACAGTCATTCACTGAAAGGATTAAGCAAATATTCACCGGAAAATATCATTAAGATAGAGGAAGGCATTCTCGCTAGGAAAAAAAATCAGCCTTGTGGTTGGGTCGTCAGTGATGCAAAAAACGAAGATGAAGCGCCTCGTTATCTGATGCGTTATCTGGATTCTGATGAGGATGATGGTGACGATAGTAGCGCTTACCTGAGTCTGGTGCTGCCCTGGGATTACCTGAAAGAACAAGAAGGCATGGCTCGTTTTATGGCCTGGCTGAATTTTCTATGTGAACAGCTTGAACCTGACTGGGGAGATTGTGGTTACTGTCAGGTCTTACCCAAAGACTACTATGATTATTTTCCCCTGGAGTACCAATTGGCCCTGCGCTACCCTTCCCTGCAAGTCAATTCCACTGTTCACACCACACTGGACGATTATGCCCATTCCATACGAAGCATGAATTGGATCACCCTGCTGTCCAAACGATTTGTAAACCGACTGGGTGGGGAATACTGGATACGTCATGTGCTGCGCCCCTACCGGGATGTGGTGATCAGTTCTTACTCCAATGGTCTGATAATCCGGGCCGGTCAATACCCTGACTTAACGCCGCTACCGGGTAGTGTCCCGGAGAGTTATTTTGCTATTAACCAACTGATACGTCCGATACGCTTTGTTCCTGGAGAAGGTGATTCACTGCATTTTTATGGAGAGGGTCATTTTGATGATATTTCCACACAAGCCTGGTATGCCCGTTATGATCGTGGACCGCTGCAAGTGACCCCTTTGAGAGGTGACCATCCAGCACTGGTCAGCGGGATCTGGCAAACCGACAGCCTACCTGACAGGCAGTATTTCTTTGCTCAGGGAGCGATGGCTTTTGATGTTCCAGGTGCAGAGAAGGGCACAACGATCTGGCATCTGGTACGGGAAGCGGCAAATATGTGGGAATAACAGATTATCCACCGCCTCATAACTCACGGAGAATATGATGGAAACTTTAGATTACTTTGCCCAGTTGAAATCACAACTGACCGAGTTTACCTTCCTCAATGGCGATGGGCTGACCGTTTCTCGCCTTGGGATTTCTATCACCCTGTTTTTTAAACAGGGTTACACCCTAGAGAAAAAACAACGCATTCTGGCCTGTTACCGGCGCTTTCGCGAAGAGTTTGGTACCCATCTGCGTTTTCATCGTCATTCGCTGGAGGGATTAAAAAAATATTCCCCAGAAAATATTGCCAAAGTGGAAGAAGGTATTCTTAATCGGAAAAAAAACCAGCCTTCAAGTTGGGTAGTCAGTGACGCAAAAAATCTCTATGAAGCCCCTCGTTATCTGATGCGTTACCTGGATTCCGATGAGGATGATGGTGACGATGGTAGCTCTTACCTAAGCCTGACACTGCCTTGGGATTATCTAAAAGGACAAGACGGCATGGCTCGTTTTATGGCCTGGCTGGATTTTCTGTGCGAACAACTCGAACCGGACAGTGGGGACTGTGGCTACAGCCTGGTCATCCCCAGAGATTACCATGACTACTTTCCCTTAGAGTACCAGCTAGCGCAACGTTACCCGGCATTGCAGGTTAATTCTGCGGTTCATACAGCCAAATTACAGTATGGACATTCCATCCGTGGCATTAACTGGATCACCCTGCTGTCCAAACGCTTTGTAAACCGACTGGGTGGGGAATACTGGATACGTCAGGTGCTGCGCCCCTACCGGGATGTGGTGATTACTTCTTACCGTGATGGCCTGATTATCCGGGCCGGTGAATACCCGGACTTAACCCCACTCCCGGGCAGTGTCCCGGAGAGTTATTTTGCTATTAACCAACTGATACGTCCGATACGGGTGATACCTCGTGAAGGCCATTCATTGCACTTCTATGGTGAAGGGCATTTTAATTCAACTTCCACCCTAACCTGGTATGCCCGTTATGACCGGGGACCGCTACAAGTGACCCCTTTGAGAGGTGACCATCCGGCACTGGTCAGCGGGATCTGGCAAACCGATAGCCTGCCAGACAAACAGTACTTCTTTGCTCAGGGTGCTACTGCTTTTGATATTGAAGGCGCAGAACCGGGCACAACCATATGGCATTTGATACGGGAAGTGGAAAACAGAGAGGAATAAGAATTCACTGGAGTGCCAGTTTTTCAGTGAAGCTCTCTCAGATCAGCTTACTTTTCGAAACTAGTCATGTGGAATCCCTCACCGGCATTTTTGTCATAAGCAAGGAATTCCCATCGGTCAGATATAAAGCATCTAGAATTTAGTCGCTTTGAACATGGCGAAAGGTGGGTAACATCGTAAATCTTCATTATCCTTTAAAGCATCCGCGTCACTGTGTTCAAAAAGCTCAATAGTTTTGAACCCGGCCTCGTGCAAGATTTTATAATATGTATCTTTATGCCAATGCGTATCTGAAATCTTAAAAATAGTTCCATTTGGCAGATCTAAATACACTGGTTTGGTTTCTCCATCATTGTATTTTTTATTTAGATCGCCGCTCATAAAAGAACTGAACTTAATCCCACAAGAATCCGGATTGGTATCCAATACGTAAAAAATGCCACCAGGTTTTAATGTCCTGTGAACTTCCTTAGCGATTTTCAAAAGATCAGACTTTTTACTGTTAGTAACGAACACGTAACAGCATATAGCTGCGTCGAAAGTATTATCATTGAAGTTAAGAACATCAGTTGTAATTTGATGATAAGAACTATTGCCACGATTGATGTTGCTGGAGGCTTTATCCACCATAGTTTGTGAAATATCGACTCCCGTTACCGTCTTTATGCCTCCAGCAATTAGCCGACGTGACACTTTCCCACCACCACAACCGTAATCAAGAACCGATACGTTTTGCCCCAAGCTCTCCTTAAGGTTCTCAATCAACGGCGTGTACCCAAGTCTCTCCTCCAAAGAATCATCATATTGATCGAATAAGTTTGAAGCCTCTTCATTCATCCAGTCAGTATTCATTTGTCATCTCATATTCATTTGCGTGTAGTAATAACCAAACCCGTTATCTTTCAAGTTTCCTCTTTGTTGGCTGCACTCGCTCACCCCAGTCACATTGTAATCAATTTTCAAGATACAAAGGCTTACGGCGTTTTTTACAAAGAAAAGACATAACTGAGTTAAATAAACAGGTCTAACAGGACCTAAAATAATAAATTGATTTTTGCAATATTGCTTTTTCTTTAAATTGATCACACTCCTCCAAAATATCATCATGAAAAAAATTCAACATCAACATGACACAAATACAACCATGTGTATATAATTATTATCTATATGTTGAGTCCAGTCACAATATTCCTTTTTTTACATGAAATTTCTTGTATATACTTGAATCCTAAATTTTCAAATTAATTGGATATATTATCATTCTAAAAATAGTTTTAAAAAATAATGACTATATTCATTGAAAATCACTACTTTATACAGACTAATATATAGTCGAAATAATGTTTTTTCTAATTATCCCCTTCGCTCATCACAAAACATTAATCACTTTACTTTCCATAAAACACCATTCAAAACAATGGCAATTATTTCATAAAGTTATCATTAATCAAATTAACTATTATTTATGTGATTATAAATTTTGTTATTGCATTGCCACAGGCATTTAGAGAAACAATAGATAATAACGTAACGAAATAGTTAATGGCCTAATGATATCGTTTTATCTACCCGTTATTTTCAGCCTATTTCAACCCGTTATCAGACGTCATATTTGCTGCCTTATTTTAATGAATATCAATAACTTTTTTATTGTATCCATGACACGCAGGGCAGCATAACTACCTTATTTATTTAACATTTAAAAGGAATAAACATGAGCACAATCACGCCAGAACGCCCTGAAATGACACAACAGGCACAAAAAGCAAACCGACTGCATGAGGCGAGTATCCTCAAACGTGCTAATCCCCAATTACAAAATGCGGTGCATCTTGCTTTAACCACACCCCATGCTGACCAGCAAGGTTATAACAGTAAATTTGGTGGCCGCGCCAGCCAGTATGTCGCTCCCGGCGCAGTTGCTTCTATGTTCTCTCCCGCCGCTTATCTGACTGAACTTTATCGTCAGGCACGGGATTTACATGCAGAAAGCTCCATTTATCACCTGGACAAACGCCGCCCAGACCTAAAATCACTGACACTCAGCCAGCAAAATATGGATGATGAAGTTTCTACACTTTCTCTATCTAATAAAGTGTTGCTGGAAGCAATTAAAACGCAGGCCGGACTGGAAGGCCATACTAATGTGATGAAAGCGCTATCAACCTTTCGCCCTACTGGTTCGATACCGTATCACGATGCTTACGAAAATGTACGTAAGGTTATTCAGTTACAGGCTCCGGTATTTGAGCAATTCAATATATCATCGGAAACAACAATCGCTAAACTGAAATACCAAACCTCCCTACTGGGAATTAATATTTCCATCTCGCCAGAACTATTTAATATCCTAACGGAGGAAATTACAGATGACGAAGAGGAAATTAAAAGGCTTTATAAAAAAAACTTTGCCGATATCCAGCCCTCTTTAATGGCAACGCTAGAATATCTAAAAAGCTATTATAATTTGACTGATGAAGAAATTAATCAATCTATTAATCAGCAAAATATTAAACGAATACATAATGAAATGAATTCCGAATATGGCAGCCAACAACCTGCTCAATATTATCTACTTAAGCTTAATAAGATTATTCTTCTATCACGGGCCACAGAAATAGCACCAGAAACTCTTAAAAAAATCACCTCTAGTAGAACTTATCAGGCAATATCCCAACCTATAGAAGTCACCCTAGAATATGACCCTACTATATACGATGAACTGAGCGATATACCAGACATCAACACAGAGATATTAAACAAAATCTTTCGTGTTAAATACTATATGCAACGTTACAATATTGATGCTGAAACTGCATTAATACTATGCAATGCACCAATTGCCCATTCACAAAATTACTATAGCCCTAGCCCCGATCAATTTAGTCGTTTATTTAATACCCCACCATTGAATGATCAAGATTTTCACGTTTGGGATGAAGAGATTAATTTAAGCCAAAACAGTGCTGATAGCTGGCAAAAAGAGGTGCTTAAACGTGCTTTTAATGTCGATGATATCTCACTTTATCAATTACTCAAGATGACTCATCGTGATAATGACAATGGGAAAATAACCAATAACTTAACTAATATTTCGTATCTTTATCTAGCCAAATTACTAGCAAATATCCACCAACTAACTGTTAATGAGCTGAATTTACTGCTGATTGCCATAGGTGAAGGATCAACCAATTTATCTGGGATCAGCGATAACGATCTGTCTGTTTTGATTGACAAACTTTATAGCGTTACTCAGTGGTTGCGTACACAGAAATGGAATATGTACCTGTTGCTTATGATGACCACCACCAGCTATAACAAAACCCCGACGCCGGAAATCCAGAACCTGCTAGATGCTATCTACAATGGTTTGCAAGGCTTTAACAGTGAAAACGAGGCAAATCTTCTGTTGAAGATCTCTCCTTATATCGCCGCCGCTCTGCAATTGCCGTCTGAAAATACCGCTTATTATGTACTCACTTGGGCAGATCAACTAGAACCTGGCTCTGGTGCAATGACAGCAACAAAATTCTGGGAATGGTTGCAAGCTCAACACAATTCAGAGCAATCAACTGCTGTAACAGAAGGACAAGTCGTCCAATATTGCCAATGCCTGGCACAATTGGCACTGATTTATCGTTCCATCGGTCTTAGCGAAAGCACCTTACGTCTGTTTGTCACAAAACCACAATGCTTTGGTCTCACCGCAGGAACAACGTCAACACATAATGCATTATCACTAATAAAGCTGACACGTTTTACTAACTGGGTTAATTCTCTGGGTGAAAAAGCCTCTTCTGTTCTAACCGAATTTGAAAAGGGAACATTAGAAGCCAAACCATTGGCTGATGCCATGAGCCTTGATAAAAATCTACTGGAGCAAGCCAGTACTCATGCACAAGTTAATTTCTCCAACTGGCCGTCTCTCGACAACCTATTACAATGGGTGAATATCGCGCGTCAATTGAACATTTCTCCACAAGGCGTTTCCACACTGGCGCAAGTAATGACCGCAAAATCTCCACCTGACTATAGCCAATGGGAAAAAGTAGCGACCATATTAACCGCCGGACTGGATACCCAACAGGACAATGCTCTGCACACCTTTCTGGATGAGTCTCGTAGTGCTGCATTAAGCGAGTACTATATCCGTAAAGTCGCTAACGCAGATGCAAAAGTTAAAAACCGTGATGACCTGTACCAGTATTTATTGATTGATAACCAAGTTTCCGCCGCCATCAAAACTACCCCGATTGCGGAAGCTATCACCAGCATCCAACTGTATATTAACCGGGCACTGAAAAACATGGAGGGAAACGCAGTTTCGCAGATTGCCAGCCGTTCATTCTTCACTAACTGGGATAAATACAATAAACGCTACAGCACTTGGGCCAGCATTGCTAAGCTCGTTTACTACCCTGAGAATTACATCGATCCGACGATACGCATCGGGCGAACAAAAATGATGGATACATTGCTGCAATCCATCAGCCAAAGTCAATTAAATACCGATACGGTAGAAGACGCCTTTATGTCTTATCTGACGTCATTCGAACAGGTGGCTAATCTGGAAATCATTAGTGCCTATCATGACAACATCAATAGTAATCAGGGATTAACCTACTTTATCGGACACAGTAAAACGGAAGTGAATCAATATTATTGGCGTAGCGTAGATCATAATAAATTCAGCGACGGTAAGTTTCCTGCTAACGCCTGGAGTGAGTGGCACAAAATTGATTGCCCAATAAATCCCTATCAGAACACTATCCGGCCGGTAATTTTCCAATCTCGCCTGTATCTAAGCTGGCTGGAACAAAAGAAAATTGCTAAACAGGCAAAGAATAATAAAACCATCGAAGATTATTATTATGAATTAAAACTAGCACATATCCGTTATGACGGTACCTGGAATACGCCAATAGCCTTAGAAGTACATGACAAAATATCCGCTGTCTTAAAAACATCAGATTTATTGGACCAATTGCAAGAGTACCAAAAGCAATTAGAAGATAAACTGAAAGAACAGCAGGAAGAAGTAGAGCGACTAAAACCAATCACACCACTGAATCCAGTAAGTCCACCAAAACCTATAGAGCCACTAAAATCATTGCAACTATTACCACCGCTAATAGAACAACGGAAAAAACAACTGGCGCAGTGGGAGAAAGAATTGATTGAACAGGGGCAATCAACGACAGAGATCAGCGTAAGGGAAAAACAGTTGGAATTGAACCAACAGGATATTCAGAAGGAGTTGGATCGATTAGAACCAGAGTTAATAAGGAAGCAACTAGGGTTCTATTGTGCAAATCACCAAGACAATAAATTGTTAGTCATATTTTATCAAAAACAGGATACTCTGAATAAATACACAACAAATGCGCCAATAAAAGGGTTATATATTTCCTCAAATATATTACTTGAAAATATAAATCTCGGAGATTACATACCTAACATTCGTAACCAGTTTGATATCGATATTGGAGTCAATAGTATCATTAAGGTGAATAACCGGTATGAAATTTCTTCATCAGTAGAAATAGGTGACAATAATATCCTGACCCTTTACCACGACACAAACGGAGCGCAGTATATGCAGTCAAGAGGCTATCGTACTCGTCTTAATACCCTGTTTGCCCGTAAATTAGTCAGTCGCGCCACCGCTGGAATTGATACTATTCTGAATATAGCGACCCAGAATATTCAGGAGCCTACTTTATGGAATGATAATTTTATTGCAACATTACCAATATATAGCCAAAGTCTGCACGGTAACAGCAAAAATATCACAATAATGTTAGGTAATGACATAAAAAAACCTGACGAAAAAAATATCATTTATCAGGGTGAATTAAAGGACGAAACTCAATTAATTGATCTTTCTAAAACTTATACATCCGTAATAAATGGCAGTAATAGTACTAAGCCAGGAAATAAGATAAAGAATGGCGAATGTTGGATTTATTTATTTGTAAAATACTCTGGAAATCCAATATACATTGGAGAGTTTTGGTTTATTAATAAAACTAATTTTCAAGGTTATTATCCAAAAGGTTATAGAAAAAATATTGATCCTATTTTTACAGAAGATAAATTGGGAACCGAACCAATGGATTTCAACGGTGCTAATAGCCTCTATTTTTGGGAACTATTCTACTATGCCCCGATGCTGATTGCTCAGCGCCTGCTACACGAGCAAAACTTCGATGAAGCCAACCGTTGGCTGAAATATGTCTGGAACCCATCCGGTTATATTGAACATGGTCAAATTCAGCACTACCGCTGGAATGTCCGCCCATTATTGGAAGATACCAGTTGGAACGATGATCCATTAAATTCAGTCGATCCTGATGCTATAGCGCAATACGATCCAATGCACTACAAAGTTGCTACTTTTATGCGCACCCTCGATCTGTTACTGGACCGTGGAGATTACGCCTATCGTCAGTTAGAACGAGACACACTCAACGAAGCCAAGATGTGGTATATGCAAGCACTGCATCTGTTAGGCGATAAACCTGATTTATCGTTCAATTCAACGTGGTGTAAACCGAGTTTAGGTGACGCAGCCAAAATGGAAAAACAGGAGGAACACACCCAGGCAATGGCCGCCCTGCGACAAGGTGATATTAGTCGGCACAGCAACCCGACAGATCTTTTCTTGCCACAAGTCAATGAAGTGATGCAAAACTACTGGCAGAAACTGGAGCAACGGCTGTACAACCTGCGCCATAACCTCTCTATCGACGGCCAACCGCTACACCTGCCTATTTACGCTATACCAGCAGATCCTAAAGCGCTACTCAGCACGACTGTTGCCAACTCACAAGGCGGAAGCAAGTTACCGACGCCATTTATGTCTCTGTGGCGTTTTCCACAAATGCTGGAAAACGCACGCGGTATGGTGAATCAGCTAACACAGTTTGGTTCCACGCTACAAAATATTATCGAACGTCAGGATGCGGAAGCCTTAAACACGCTCTTGCAGAATCAAGCCGCAGAATTGATATTGACCAATCTCAGCGTACAAGACAAAACCATCGAAGAGCTGGATGCGGAAAAAACCGTACTGGAAAAATCCAAAGCCGGGGTGCAATCACGCTTTAACAGCTACAAAAAGCTATACGATGAAAATATCAATGCAGGTGAAAACCGAGTGATGGCATTGCATGCCTCCGTCGCCGGCCTCAGCACCGCCCTGCAAACATCGCGTCTGGCCGGTGCTGCGCTTGATCTGGCACCCAATATTTTTGGTTTCGCTGATGGCGGCAGCCGTTGGGGAGCGATTGCCGAAGCAACAGGTAATGTCATGGAATTCTCCGCCAGTGTGATGAACACCGAAGCGGATAAAATTAGCCAGTCCGAAGCTTATCGTCGTCGCCGTCAAGAATGGGAAATCCAGCGTAATAATGCCGAAGCAGAGATAAAGCAAATCGATGCTCAGCTTCAATCGCTGGCAGTACGCCGTGAAGCTGCGGTGTTGCAGAAAACCAGCCTAAAAACCCAACAGGAACAAACTCAGGCACACTTGGCTTTCCTGCAACGTAAATTCAGTAATCAAACGTTGTACCACTGGTTACGTGGTCGGCTAGCTGCCATTTACTTCCAATTTTACGATTCGGCCGTAGCCCGTTGTCTGATGGCTGAAATGGCTTATCGCTGGGAGACTAATGACACCACGGCAAGCTTTATCAAACCCGGTTCTTGGTTAGGAACACATGCCGGTTTACTCGCTGGTGAAACCTTGATGCTAAATCTGGCACAAATGGAAGACGCCCATTTAAGATGGGATCAACGCGCTCTGGAAGTAGAACGGACCATTTCACTGGCGCAACTCTATGGAGCACTGCCAGAAAAATCGTTTAATTTGGCAACACAGATTTCTACCCTGCTAGCAGGTAGTACAACCGAACCTGTTAACGATAACAGTCATCCCCTTACATTAGAAAACGGCCAACTCAGCGCCAAAATCTCTCTGTCAGGTCTGTCATTACATAACGACTACCCAGAAAGCAATGGCGTAGGCAACATCCGACGCATTAAACAGATCAGTGTCACCCTGCCAGCCCTGTTAGGGCCATATCAGGATGTACAAGCTATTTTGTCTTACGGAGGAAGTGAAACCGGATTAGCTGAGAGCTGTAAATCACTGGCGATTTCTCATGGGATCAATGACAGTGGTCAATTCCAGTTGGATTTCAACAATGGTAAGTTCCTGCCATTTGAAGGGATAGCGATTGACGATACCGGCACATTAACACTCAATTTCCCGAATGCGACAGGCAAACAGCAAGCCATGTTGCAGGCATTGAGCGATATTATTCTGCATATTCACTACACCATTCGTCAGTAACCAGCTCAATCAAATAGTAAAAACAGGCTCCTTGACGGGGGCCTGAACCTTTCACCGCACTCACAGCCTGCCTTTTTACCTATTTATCGCTCGTCATAACAGAAATATTTCCTTTTCTCGTGAGTCCCATTGCCTACTATAAAACATCAACCCTCTTCTTTTTCGTAGCATGCTATATGTAACAAAAGCAATCATTTCATTTCGTTATTGTTAATCAATTATATTACTTATGGTGCAATTATAAATTTTGTTATTGCACCACAACAGCCTTTTAAACAAATAATAACGTTACGAAATAGTTGATAGTAAAATGGTGTTTTCATTTGACCACTGCTTTCAATCTAATTTCAGACCGCTATCAGACGTTACCTGTGCTGCCTTTATTTTACTGAGGATAAATAACCTTATTTATCTACACGATATGCAGGCCAGCATAAATGCTTTATTGACTCAACATTTAAAAGGAATAAGCATGAACATACTCAAGTCCGAATATAAACAAGCGTTAGGAGCAGGTTTTAATAATCTAACCGATATTTGCCATCTCTCTTTTGACGAACTGCGCAAAAAAGTGAAGGACAAACTTTCATGGTCACAGACCCAGAGCTTATATCTTGAAGCACAGCAGGTGCAAAAGGATAACCTTCTACATGAAGCCCATATTCTGAAACGCGCCAACCCTCATTTACAAAGCGCGGTCCATCTTGCCCTGACAACACCTCACGCTGACCAACAAGGTTATAATAGCCGATTTGGTAATCGCGCCAGTCAGTATGCAGCCCCTGACGCCATTTCCTCCATGTTTTCTCCTGCGGCTTATCTGACTGAACTTTATCGCCAGGCACGGAATTTACATGCAGAAAGTTCCATTTATCATCTGGATACGCGCCGCCCAGATCTAAAATCATTGGTACTCAGCCAAAAAAATATGGATACAGAGATTTCTACACTTTCTCTGTCTAATAACATATTGCTGAACAGCATTAAGGCTCAGCTTAAATCGGCAAAACATACTGACGTAATGACAATATTATCAACTTTCCGCACTTCTGGCTCAATGCCATATCACGATGCTTATGAAAGTGTGCGTAAGATTATTCAGTTACAGGCTCCAGAATTTGAACACGTTAGTACATCACCAGAAACGGCAATATCTAAACTGATGCATAAAGCCCATCTGCTAGAGATTAATGCTGCCGTATCTCTTGAATCATTCGAAATTTTAAAGGAAGATCTCAATATAAAAGATGCACGGGCGTTAAGTGAAATTTATAAAAAAAACTTTGGCAATATTCCCTCTCATTCAATTAACAAAACAGCGTATCTAAAAAATTACTATAACCTGACTGATAGAGAATTTAATTATTTCAGCAAAAAAATTAAACAAATAGATGCACTAAAGAGTGATAAAGAGGATATTACCCAACGTTATCTGCTGAAATTCAATAAAGATATTCATCTATATCGGGCAACTAAACTTTCACCAAAACTCCTGAATAGCATTGCCACTGATATTCTCCAAAAAGCTCTGCCAGGAAACCTTAGCCTTAATGACGATCCAGAAACCTATGTAAGCGTATTAAGAAAAACTACTCATGTGAAATACTATATGCAACGTTATGGTATTGATGCTGAGACTGCATTAATATTGTGCAAGGCACCCATTTCACAATATAGCAATGACGACCATCCAAGCCAGTTTGATCGTTTATTTAACTCCCCAAAACTGAATGATCAAGATTTTTCCGCCAATGGTACTCAGAAGATTAATTTAACCCAAAACAGTACTAACGACTGGAACAAAACAGTACTTAAACGTGCTTTCAACGTTAATGACATCTCATTAAATCGACTACTCAAGATTACCTATGGAAACAATACTAACGAAACGATAGTTAACAATAGAGATAATCTCTCTCATCTCTATCGGACAAAATTACTGGCGGATATCCATCAATTAACTATTGATGAATTAGGTTTACTACTGACTGTCATAAATACCAGCGATAAGGATCAAGAAAAAACCAACTTATCTACCATCAGTCATACTGCTCTGGCTACGCTGATTGATAAACTCTATGTCGTGACCAATTGGTTGCGTACACGGAAGTGGAGTGTATATCAGTTATTTGTGATGACCACCACTGACTATAACAAAACCCTGCTCCCGGAAATACACAACTTACTGGATACTATATATAACGGTCTGCAAAATTTTGACAAGAAAAAGGCAAAAACCAAAGAAGAGCTATTAAAAGCCATATCTCCTTATATCGCCGCCACCTTGCAATTACCGTCTGAACATACGGCATATTCCATACTTACTTGGGCAGATAAGCTAGAACCTGGCACAAGAAAAATGACAGCGGAAAAATTATGGAACTGGTTGCGAACAAATCCCGTTACGGCTCAACCAGAATTCCAAAAACAAGCAGAACCCGTGGCCCAGTATTGCCAGTGCCTGGTACAACTGGCGCTGATTTATCGTTCTACCGGTCTTAGCGAAAGCACTTTACGTCTGTTTGTGACAAATCCACAAATCTTTGGTCTTGCCGCGGAAGCAACGTCAACACACAATGTATTATCACTGATTATGCTGACACGTTTTACCGACTGGGTTAACTCACTAGGTAAAAACGCCTCTTCTGTACTGACCGAATTTGAAAAGGGGACATTAACGGAGAATCTATTGGCTAACGCCATGAATCTTGATGAAAAGCTGCTGTCACAAGCCAAGACCCAGGCAAAAATTGATTTATCCAACTGGTCATCTATCAACAACCTATTGCAATGGATTAACATCTCGCGTCAACTGAACATCTCTCCACAAGGTGTTTCCGCACTAGCGGAAGTATTAAACACAGAATCTTCCGCTGGCTATATCCAATGGGAAAATGTCGCTGCGACATCAACCGCCGGGCTGGACACCCAAAAGACTAACGCCCTGCATGCATTTCTGGATGAGTCTCGCAGTGCTGCATTAAGTACATACTATATTTATTCTCATAACCAAAAAGATCGACAAGCAAGAAAACATACGGTAATTAAAGATCGTGATGATCTATATCAATACCTATTGATCGATAACCAAGTTTCCTCAGCCATCAAAACCACGGAGATTGCGGAAGCTATCGCCAGTATCCAACTGTATATTAACCGCGCATTGAAAAATATGGAGGGAGATACCGACACAAGTGTCACTAGCCGTTCATTCTTCACTAACTGGGATAAATACAACAAACGCTACAGCACCTGGGCCGGCATTGCTAAACTCCTTTACTACCCTGAAAATTACATCGATCCAACATTGCGGATCGGCCAGACAAAAATGATGGATACGCTATTACAATCCATCAGCCAGAGTCAATTGAATACCGATACCGTAGAAGATGCCTTTAAATCTTACCTGACATCATTCGAACAAGTGGCTAATCTGGAAATTCTCAGCGCCTATCATGACAACATTAATAATGACCAAGGATTGACCTATTTTATCGGACGCAGTAAAACAGAAGTCAATCAATATTATTGGCGCAGTGTGGATCACAATAAATTCAGTGACGGTAAATTCCCCGCTAATGCCTGGAGCGAGTGGCACAAAATTGACTGTCCAATTAATCCCTACGAAGATACTATCCGACCGGTAATTTTCCAATCCCGCCTGTATATTATCTGGCTGGAACAGAAGAAAATGACTAAACAAGCAGGTGACAAAACTACCTCCGGTTTTAGTTATGAACTGAAACTCGCTCATATTCGTTATGACCGCACCTGGAATACACCAATTACCTTTGATGTAAATAGCAAAATACTTGCTCTAAATTTAAAACCGAATAAAACGTTAGGACTCTATTGTGCAAGTTATCAAAACAAAGATAAATTATTGGTGATGTTTTACCAAAAAGAGCCTGAACAGGCGAGTTATAGCAATGCTACCATGCAAGGCTTATATATCTCCTCTAATATGTCACAGGAAGAGATGGAACCTGATAATTATAAAACTAATATCTATAAACAGCTTGATACCCATACTGCAACTAATAGTGTTATAAGAGTCAATAACCGCTATGCAGAAAGCTACGAAATCCCTTCATCAGTAAACAGTAATAATGGTTATGATTGGGGAGAAGGCTACCTGAGTATGGTATACGGCGGGAGTATTCTGATTACCCGCCCCCAATTAAATGGTTCAAAAATCCACATCTTACCAAAGTTAAGAATTATTCATAATGGATATGAAGGTAGACAACGTAATCAATGTAATCTGATGAAGAAATACGGCAAGCTTGGTGATAAATTTATTATTTATACCACGCTAGGTATTAACCCGAATAATTTATCAAATAAAAAATTCATCTACCCTGTTTATCAATATGAAGGAAATGAAAGTAAGCTTAGTCAAGGAAGACTTCTGTTTTATCGGGATAGTACGACTAACTTTGCAAGAGCCTGGTTCCCTAACCTTCCCTCTGGCTCAAAAGAAATATCTACAGCCAACAGTGGTAGTAATATCAATGGTAACGATGGTTATATTACAAATTCCCTTAATACCGTAGATCCATTTAAACAATATTTCTATATGGATGACCACGGCGGTATTGACACTGATGTTTCGGGGCCAATGTTTATTAATACAAATATTCAGCCTGCAAACGTTAAAATCACAGTGAAAACAGTGAAGGAGGATGGAACATTAACTAGTGAACCATATACAGCGAACGACAAAGTTTCAGTTAAGCCACCACTCAACTTCGAAGAAATGTGTTACCAATTTAATGGTCTCAAAGAAATAGATGTCTCCAAACTAATATTTAAAAATAATGAAGCAAGTATTGATATCACCTTTACCGCATTTGCTGATGCATTTGAAAATGGTCAAGAACGTAGCCTAGGCGAAGAACATTTTAGTATTCGCATTATCAAAAAAGCGGAGACTGATAATGTCCTATCCCTTCACAGCAATTCAAGTGGGGCACAATATATGCAATGGGGAGACTATCGTACTCGCCTTAATACGCTGTTTGCCCGTAAATTAATTAGCCGCGCCAACGCGGGGATCGACACTATTTTGAGCATGGAAACTCAAAATATTCAGGAACCTAAATTAGCAGAAAGTTCCCCTAATGCTATGGAACCAATGGACTTCAACGGCGCTAACAGCCTCTACTTCTGGGAGCTGTTCTACTATACCCCGATGTTGATTGCTCAGCGTTTGCTGCACGAACAAAACTTCGATGAAGCTAACCGTTGGCTGAAATATATCTGGAACCCATCCGGTTATATCGTCAATGGTCAAAAGCAGCATTACCGCTGGAATGTCCGCCCATTACAAGAGGATACTAGTTGGAACAACGATCCGTTGGATGCATTTGATCCCGATGCTATAGCTCAACATGATCCAATGCACTACAAAGTCGCCACCTTTATGCGCACCCTTGATCTGTTGATCGAACAGGGAGATTACGCCTACCGCCTATTGGACCGGGACACACTCGCCGAAGCCAAAATGTGGTATATGCAAGCACTGCATCTATTAGGCGATAAACCTCATCTACCACTCAATTCAACATGGAACGATCCAGAGCTAGAAGAGGCCGCAGATCTTGGAAAACAACAGGCACATGCCAAAGCAATAGCAGATTTACGACACAGCCAGTCCACAAGCGGAAGCAATACAGATCTTTTCCTGCCACAGGTCAACGAAGTGATGTTGAACTATTGGCAGAAACTGGAACAACGGCTGTATAACCTGCGCCATAACCTCTCTATTGATGGTCAACCTTTACATTTGCCTATTTTCGCAACACCGGCAGATCCAAAAGCGCTGCTCAGCGCCGCTGTCGCCAATTCACAAGGTGGCAGCAATCTTCCGTCGGAGTTTACATCAGTTTGGCGTTTCCCACATATGCTGGAAAACGCCCGCAGCATGGTCAGTCAGCTCACCCAATTCGGTTCCACGTTACAAAATATTATCGAACGTCAGGATGCGGAAGCATTAAACACGCTGTTGCAGAATCAGGCGGCGGAACTGATATTGACCAATCTCAGCATACAGGACAAAACCATTGAAGAGCTGGATGCTGAAAAAACTGTACTAGAAAAAAACCGCGCCGGAGCTAAATCGCGTTTTGATAGCTACAGCAAATTCTATGATGAAGACATCAACGCGGGTGAAAAACAGGCGATGGCGTTGCGAGCCTCCGTCGCAGGCATCTCTACTGCACTTCAAGCATCACACCTGGCAGGCGCAGCGCTTGATTTGGCTCCCAACATCTTCGGCTTCGCTGATGGTGGCAGCCATTGGGGAGCAATCGCCCAAGCCACGGGTAATGTCATGGAATTCTCCGCCAGTGTCATGAACACCGAAGCGGATAAAATCAGCCAGTCTGAAACCTACCGTCGGCGTCGTCAGGAGTGGGAAATTCAGCGTAATAACGCTGATGCAGAGTTGAAACAAATCGATGCTCAACTTCAATCATTAGTCGTACGCCGTGAAGCCGCAGTGTTGCAGAAAACTAGCCTGAAAACGCAACAGGAACAAACCCAAGCACAACTGCTGTTCCTACAACATAAATTCAGCAATCAGGCGCTGTATAACTGGCTGCGTGGTCGGCTGTCCGCGATTTACTTCCAGTTCTATGATTTAACGGTAGCCCGTTGCCTGATGGCCGAAATGGCCTATCGCTGGGAGACTAATGACACCACAGCGAGCTTTATCAAACCCGGTGCCTGGCAGGGAGCTCATGCCGGTCTACTCGCCGGAGAAACCCTGATGCTGAATCTGGCACAAATGGAAGATGCCCATCTGAAACAGGAGCAACGCGTACTGGAGGTAGAACGTACCGTTTCGCTAGCTGATATCTATAAACAGAAAGGTCAATTTTCCCTGACCGGGAAAATTGCAGAACTAGTGAAGAATAAATCGGGTACTGCTGGTAGAGGAAGTAATACCCTGAATTTTGGTGAAGGAAATGCCAAAACTTCTCTGCAAGCATCCATTTTGTTATCTGACTTACAAATTCGTCACGATTACCCAGAAAACAGTGGAGTCGGTAACGTCCGACGCATTAAACAGATCAGTGTCACCCTGCCAGCACTGTTAGGCCCCTATCAGGATGTACAAGCGATTCTGTCTTACAGCGGAGAAACCACCTCCAGATTGGCTGAAAGTTGTAAATCATTGGCGGTTTCTCATGGGATGAATGACAGCGGTCAATTCCAGTTGGATTTCAACGATGGAAAATTCCTGCCGTTTGAAGGAATCGACATCGATAAAGGCACGTTGACATTAAGTTTCCCGAACGCAACCGGAAAACAAAAAACCATGCTGGAGAGTCTAAACGACATCATTCTGCATATTCGCTACACCATTCGCCAATAACGATCTCAATTAAGTGCTAAAACAGGCCCCTAAACGGGGCCTGCAAGGAGTCTTTCATGCAAAATTCACAAGATTTTAGTATTACGGAACTGTCATTGCCCAAAGGGGGGGGCGCTATCACGGGAATGGGGGAAGCGTTAACCCCCACCGGACCGGATGGTATGGCCGCGCTATCTCTACCATTGCCTATCTCTGCCGGGCGCGGTTATGCCCCGTCACTCGCCTTAAACTACAACAGCGGTGCCGGTAACAGTCCATTTGGTCTGGGTTGGGATTGCAGCGTTATGACTATCCGCCGTCGCACCCATTTTGGCGTCCCCCATTATGACGAAACCGATACCTTTTTGGGGCCAGAAGGCGAAGTGCTAGTGGTAGCAGATCAACCCCGCGACGAATCCACACTACAGGGTATCAGTTTAAACGCCACCTTCACCGTTACCGGATACCGCTCCCGTCTGGAAAGTCATTTCAGCCGATTGGAATATTGGCAACCCAAGACAACCGGCAACACAGATTTTTGGTTGATATATAGCCCAGATGGGCAAGTACATTTACTAGGTAAATCACCGCAAGCACGGATCAGTGCCCCGTCCCAAACAACACAAACGACACAAACGACACAAACAGCACAATGGCTGCTGGAAGCCTCTGTATCACCACATGGTGAACAAATTTATTATCAATATCGTGCCGAAGATGATACCGGTTGCGAAACTGATGAAATTACGCACCATCCACAAGCTACAGCGCAACGTTATTTACATATCGTCTATTACGGCAACCGTACAGCCAGCGAAACGTTACCCGGCCTGGATGGCAGCGCCCCATCACAAGCAGATTGGTTATTCTATCTGGTATTTGATTACGGCGAACGCAATAACAACCTGAAAACGCCACCTGCATTTTCGGCTACGGGTAGCTGGATTTGTCGCCAAGACCGTTTTTCCCGCTATGAGTATGGCTTTGAGATTCGTACTCGCCGCTTATGCCGTCAGGTATTGATGTATCACCACCTGCAAGCACTGGATAATAAGATAACAGAACACAACGGACCGACGCTGGTTTCACGCCTGATACTCAATTATGACGACAGCGCAATCGCCAGCACACTGGTATTCGTTCGCCGAGTAGGACACGAACAAGACGGTACTGCCGTCACCCTGCCGCCATTAGAATTGGCGTATCAGGATTTTTCACCGCAACATTACGCTGACTGGCAACCAATGGATGTGCTGGCAAACTTCAATGCCATTCAGCGCTGGCAGCTAGTCGATCTAAAAGGCGAAGGATTACCCGGTCTGCTATATCAGGATAAAGGCGCTTGGTGGTACCGCTCCGCACAGCGTCTGGGCGAAATTGGCTCAGATGCCGTCACTTGGGAAAAAATGCAACCTTTGTCGGTTATCCCTTCCTTGCAAAGTAACGCCTCGCTGATCGATATCAACGGAGATGGCCAACTTGACTGGCTTATCACCGGACCGGGATTACGGGGATATCATAGTCAACGTCCAGATGGCAGTTGGACACGTTTTACCCCACTCAACGCTCTGCCGGTGGAATATACTCATCCACGCGCGCAACTCGCGGATTTAATGGGAGCCGGACTTTCTGATTTAGTGCTGATCGGCCCTAAGAGTGTGCGTTTATATGCCAATACCCGCGACGGCTTTGCTAAAGGAAAAGATGTGGTGCAATCCGGTGATGTCACACTGCCAGTGCCGGGTGCTGATCCGCATAAGTTAGTGGCGTTTAGTGATGTATTAGGTTCCGGTCAGGCGCATTTGGTTGAAGTGAGCGCGACTAAAGTCACCTGCTGGCCTAATCTGGGGCGCGGACATTTTGGTCAACCCATTACCCTATCAGGATTCAACCAGCCAGAAACCGAATTTAACCCGGCTCAAGTTTATCTGGCCGATCTGGATGGCAGTGGTCCAACGGATCTGATTTATGTTCACACCAACCGTCTGGATATCTTCCTGAATAAAAGCGGCAATGGTTTTGCCCCACCAGTGACATTGCGCCTGCCAGAAGGCTTGCGTTTTGATCATACCTGTCAGTTACAAGTGGCTGATGTACAAGGGTTAGGCGTCGCCAGCCTGATACTAAGCGTGCCACATATGGCTCCCCATCATTGGCGTTGTGATCTAACCAGCGCAAAACCGTGGTTACTCAGTGAAATGAACAACAACATGGGGGCCAACCACACCTTGCGTTACCGTAGTTCCACCCAGTTCTGGCTGGATGAAAAAGCCGCGGCGCTGGCTGCCGGACAAACACCGGTTTGTCATCTCCCCTTCCCGGTACACACCCTATGGCAAACGGAAACAGCGGATGAAATCAGCGGCAACAAACTAGTCACAACACTACGCTATGCTCGTGGTGCCTGGGATGGGCGTGAACGGGAATTTCGCGGATTTGGTTATGTAGAGCAGACAGACAGCCATCAACTGGCTCAAGGCAACGCGCCAGAACGCACACCACCCTCACTGACCAAAAACTGGTATGCCACCGGACTGCCGGTAATAGATAACACATTCTCGACAGAGTATTGGCGTGGTGATCATCAGGCTTTTGCCGGTTTTTCACCACGCTTTACGACCTGGCAAAATGGTCAAGATGTTCCGCTCACACCGGAAGATGATAATAGTCAGTACTGGCTAAACCGGGCACTGAAAGGTCAACTGCTACGCAGTGAACTGTACGGGGAAGATGGCAGTACACAGGAAAAAATTCCCTACACGGTCACTGAATTCCGTCCACAGGTACGTCAATTACAGCATACCGATAACCGATACCCGGTGCTTTGGTCATCTATAATTGAAAGCCGCAACTACCACTACGAACGTATCGCTAGCGACCCACAATGCAGCCAAGATATTACGCTATCCAGTGATCTATTTGGTCAACCGCTAAAACAGGTTTCGGTACAGTATCCACGCCGACAGCAACCAGCAATCAATCCGTATCCTGATACATTGCCTGATAAGTTGTTAGCCAACAGCTATGATGATCAGCAACGCCAATTGCGGCTCACCTATCAACAATCCAGTTGGCATCATCTGACCGACAATACCGTTCGAGTGTTGGGATTACCGGATAATACCCGCAGTGATATCTTCACTTATGACGCTGAAAATATGCCTGCTGGTGGCTTAAATCTGGAAATCCTGAGTGTTAAAGATAGCCTGATTGCGGATAGTAAGCCGAGTGAATACCTCGGCCAGAAAAAAACCGTTTATACCAATGGGAAAAATGCAACGCCATTGCAAACACCAACGCGGCAAGCGCTGATTGCCTTTACCGAAACAACGGTATTTAGTCAATCCACACTATCAGCGTTTGATGGGAGTATCCCGTCTGCTAAATTGTCAACGACGCTGGAGCAAGCCGGATACCAACAAACAAATTATCTATTCCCACGAACTGGAGAAGATAAAGTCTGGGTGGCCCGCCACGGCTATACTGATTACGGCACAGCCAAACAGTTCTGGCGTCCACAAAAACAGAGCAACACCCAACTCACGGGAAAAATCACACTCACCTGGGATGCAACCCATTGCGTTGTCACACAAACCCGGGATGCGGCTGGACTGACAACCTCAGCCAAATATGACTGGCGTTTTCTGATCCCGGTACAACTCACGGATATTAATGACAATCAGCACCTTATCACGCTGGACGCACTGGGCCGACCCATCACACTGCGCTTTTGGGGAACTGAAAATGGCAAGATGACCGGCTACTCCTCGCCGGAAAAAACATCGTTTTCTCCACCATCCAATGTGGACGATGCCATCATGCGAAAAGGGCCACTCCCCGTAGCACAGTGTCAGGTTTACGTACCAGAAAGCTGGATGCCAGTATTAAGTCAGAAAACCCTCAATAGACTGGCAGAGCAAGACCGGCAAAAGTTATATAACGCCCGAATCATCACCGAAGATGGACGCCTCTGCACACTGGCTTATCGCCGCTGGGCACAACGTCAAAAGGCAACCCCTCAACTCATTAGCCTGTTAAACAACGGACCCCGTTTACCGCCTCATAGCCTTACATTGACTACGGATCGTTATGATCACGATCCTGAGCAACAGATCCGTCAACAGGTGGTATTCAGTGATGGCTTTGGCCGCTTGCTGCAAGCTGCTGCCCGACATGAAGCAGGCATGGCCTGGCAACGCAATGAGGACGGTTCTCTGATTATAAATGTCCAGCATACTAAGAATCGTTGGACAGTGACTGGACGAACGGAATATGACAATAAGGGGCAGCCGATACGTACCTATCAGCCCTATTTCCTCAATGACTGGCGATACGTCAGCAATGACAGTGCCCAACGGGAAAAAGAAGCTTATGCAGACACCCATGCTTACGATCCTATTGGCCGAGAAATCAAAGTTATCACCGCCAAAGGTTGGTTCCGTCGAACCTTATTTACTCCCTGGTTTACTGTCAATGAAGATGAAAATAACACAGCCTCCGAGGTAAATGAGATAAATCTGTAACGTGATCAATCCCGCCTGGCCGACAGGCGGGAAACATAGATAGAGGTGAAAGGTGTTGCTCATAATACCGTCAGATACTCAACTTATTATCTGGTTGATCATTGGTTTTATTGCGGCCTGGGGCGGACTCGTAAGGTACCTCATTGATATGCAAAACAAACAATATAAATGGAGTTGGATCAACGTATTCTGTCAACTCATCATCTCCTGCTTTACCGGTGTACTGGGAGGATTGCTGAGTTTTGAAAGTGGCGGCAGCATCTATATGACTTTTGCAATTGCAGGTCTATTCGGCACAACAGGAAGTACCGGATTGAACTGGCTGTGGCGTCGCTTCATTACGTATCATCATGATCATGGAAGGAAGCAATAAGGCATGCTCACTGCCACAACAAACCATCTGTCTCCCGTTAAACTGGGAAATTATCTACTACACTATCGTAGGAAAACCAAGTAGGAATACTAATATGTGGAAAAACTAATATATGGAAAAACTAACATGCGGATAAAAACCGCGATTGAGAAAGGATTACACACAACAACCCAACAACGAGGTAACTCATGAAAAACATTGATCCCAAACTTTATCAAAAGACTCCCGTCGTCAATGTCCAAGACAACCGCGGTCTGACGATCCGTAATATCGATTTTCACCGTACCACTGCAAACGGTGATACCGATACCCGTATTACCCGCCATCAATACAATGCTCACGGACACCTAAGTCAAAGCATCGATCCGCGCCTATATGAGGCCAAGAAAACCAATAGTACGATCAAACCCAATTTTCTTTGGCAGTATGATCTGACCGGCAATACCCTACGTACAGAGAGCATTGATGCAGGTCGCACTGTCACCCTGAATGATATTGAAGGCCGTCCGCTGCTGACAGTGACTGCAACAGGTGTCATACAAACCCGGCAATATGAAACTTCTTCCCTGCCCGGCCGTCTGTTATCTGTTACCGAACAAACACCCGAGGAAAAAACATCCCGTATCACCGAACGCCTGATTTGGGCTGGCAATACCGAAGCAGAGAAAGACCATAACCTTGCCGGCCAGTGCGTGCGTCACTATGACACGGCGGGAGTTACCCGGTTAGAGAGTTTGTCACTGACCGGTACTGTTTTATCTCAATCCAGCCAACTATTGCTCGACACTCAAGAAGCTAACTGGACAGGTGATAACGAAACCGACTGGCAAAACATGCTAGCTGCTGACATCTACACAACCCTGAGTACCTTCGATGCCACCGGCGCTTCACTCACTCAGACCGATGCGAAAGGGCACATTCAGAGGCTAGCCTATGATGTGGCCGGGCAGCTAAACGGAAGCTGGTTAACATTAAAAGGCCAGACGGAACAAGTGATTATCAAATCCCTGACCTATTCCGCCGCCGGACAAAAATTACGCGAAGAACACGGCAATGGTGTTATCACCGAATACAGTTATGAACCGGAAACCCAACGGCTTATCGGTATCAAAACCCGCCGTCCGTTAGACGCCAATTCGTTAGACTCCAAAGTGTTGCAAGACCTGCGTTATGAATATGACCCGGTGGGCAATGTCATCAGTATCCGTAACGATGCAGAAGCCACCCGCTTTTGGCACAACCAGAAAGTGGTGCCGGAAAACGCCTACACTTACGATTCCCTGTATCAGCTTATCAGCGCCACCGGGCGCGAGATGGCGAATATAGGTCAACAAAGTCACCAATTTCCTTCCCCGGCTCTACCTTCTGACAACAACACCTACACTAACTATACCCGTACCTATACTTATGACCGTGGCGGCAATCTGACTAAAATCCAGCACAGTTCACCGGCGACGCAAAACAACTACACCACCAATATCACCGTTTCTAACCAGAGCAATCGCGCAGTACTCAGCACACTGACCGAAGATCCGACACAAGTAGATGCTTTGTTTGATGCAGGCGGGCATCAGAACACCTTGATACTAGGGCAAAACCTGAACTGGAATCCACGCGGTGAACTACAACAAGTAACATTGGTGAAACGGGACAAGAGCGCCAATGATGATCGGGAATGGTATCGTTATAGTGGTGACGGGAGAAGAATATTAAAAGTCAATGAACAACGGACCAGCAACAACGCTCAAATACAGCGAATAACTTATTTGCCGAGCCTGGAACTCCGTTTAACACAAAACAGCACGACCACAACCGAAGATTTGCAAGTTATCACCGTAGGAGAAGCGGGCCGGGCACAGGTACGCGTATTACATTGGGAGAGCGGTAAACCGGAAGATATCGACAATAATCAGCTACGTTATAGCTACGATAATCTCATCGGCTCTAGTCAACTTGAATTAGATAGCGAAGGACAAATTATCAGTGAAGAAGAGTACTATCCTTATGGCGGCACAGCATTATGGGCAGCCAGGAGCAAAACAGAAGCCAGTTATAAAACCATCCGTTATTCAGGTAAAGAGCGAGATGCCACCGGGCTATATTACTACGGCTATCGATATTACCAACCGTGGATAGGACGCTGGTTAAGCGCCGATCCGGCGGGAACAATCGACGGACTGAATTTATATCGGATGGTGAGGAATAATCCAATTAAATATCATGATACTGATGGTAGAGCCGCTGAAATTAAAGATGTTGAATACACTGTCATATATGGTTTCAGTCATCACCGCGGTTCAGAAATAGGCAAGGCATTAGCGGCTAAGAAAAATCCGGTTACCATCGATGAATATAATGCCGGGCTTGGTATCATGGGTGAATTAAGTCTGTCTGATTATTTTAGAATTTCTCAAGATCTTAAAGAAGACAATCCGCCTAGATTAAATAAGGAAAATATAGCAACCAACTCACTTAAATATCTCGATGCAATAGGTACAGAGGAAAAATCAGCCACTGCTGAAATTAAACAGGAAGCCTATGAACAACAAGAAGCTTATACTAAAGCATGGGGCCTGCATATGATAAATAATAAAGGGAAATTGGATATTCAAAGTAAGATAAAAAGCCTTCTACCGTCAAAACGACTTTTCAGTGGATTATCCGGCCAAAAACGATTCCAGAAATTAGATGCATTTATTTTAAAAAATAGTGATGGTAGCGATTTCACTATTCAAAGGCAGAGAGATATATTAACGAAATTTTCTTCCGCAGGAAGTGCAGGAGAACTTGAAAGCACCTTATCCGCAGCAGACCAATCATGGCTAAAAAATACTATTGCAACGGCATTCTTTAGACAAACAAGTAAATTAGGTATGGATTGGTTTATAAAACAACTAGAATCACCCGATTTCAGATTTGTGATGGCTGGATATAACGGGGAAAAATTGACTATCGAGCAGTTAAAATCAGACCAACCCTGGAAAACAGGAAAAAGAAGGAAAGAAGGTCCGAATGAATATGCCGAAGCAATAACTTTCTCTGAAATCCGCCACGCCTACAGAAAAGGATACAACAGTAAAATAAACTTTATCCAGAAATAATTAGAAGCAAGCCATGAGAGAATATTTATTTCATGGCTTGCTTATTCTTGTTATTTTATTGAATATTAATAAATTATTTTAATATTAAATATCACATAATCATGATAATATTTAAAATATCAAATCAGAAATTAATGAATTTAATGGTTCTTGATATTTATTTCTCAGAGTATAAGCACAATACCTTACCGATGGTGCTGGACGTAATTCAAAATTCAGAAATGCTATATCTTCATCAATATGAGCAGAATAGCGTATTTCATTGGGAATCATTAAAATTATCGCATATTATCTTATTAAATCATCAATTAGAAAATTGTTGATTATACAAATATCGCGGCAATGATAACATTGCACCGCTCTTTTTACGACCGTAGATATCTTATTAACATATTCTCCACTTGTGCCAATAACCAGTTTGTCTCTGTTTGATAATTTATAACTTCTACGACAATTCCAGTTATCCTCAACTTGCTGGATTCTTTCGTAACACGGCAACAGTTCCTGATATAACGCCTTGCCCTCTTCTGTGAGCTTGGTTTTTCCCGGTAATCGCTCAAATAATTGGCATCCCACACGCTGCTCCAGTTGATATACGAGCCTGCTAAGTGGAGAGGGGGTAATACAAAGCGTATCCGCTGCTAACGTGAATGACTCTTTCTTAGCTGACTCCATAAAATACTTTAGTTGCTTTGAACAAAATGTCATCACATACCCTCTTGTTTTCATTCCAGAAATAGAATATTAACCATAGAACATGACAACCGTGTTTCTACTTTGCATTCTTTTACATTAGGGCATGCATTAATTGATATTGGATTTCACCATCCAAATTATTAATATTTATTAAACACATTCACAATCATTATAAAATAAATATAATTTACCACCATATTGGAATAATGATTTTAATGAAAACCCAGATCATTTCATTGAATATAAATATATCTTATCATCATTCATATTTTATATTTCAATTTATTACAAAAATATTTCCATTAAACAAACCAAAATATAACATCAAATAATTTACACCAACCACAACTTATTAATATTTCACAAGAAGAAACTAACCACATTTCTTCTTGTTTAAAATCGCCATAATGATAGGTTTATAAATTCGTAAAATATTGACTATTACTCGCTAATTAATGCCCGTATATTGTTCATCGAGCGTCTGTAAATAATCTGCACTGGTCAGGTGACTAATATTACATCCACTTTCTAAACGCGATTTCAGCCAATCAATAATCCGTTCCTGTAATTTCCCTGCTGGCTTATCCAGCTTATCCAGCTTATCAGCCAATTCACCGTGGTTTTCCCATAAATCGCTAATAAGTGCGAATACCTGACCTTGAAAAGCATAATCAGAATGTAACCAAGCCTCAATTAAATGGTCGCCCAAAACAAAGGGTTGTTCACTGCCACCGTGACCACAATTTTCAGGCCGATAATAAATCTGCGGCTCGGACATATCGATCATGAGTTCACTTACCGGTGTCAAAAATGCCGACCAATCGCTGACTATCATTGCCGGTAATAACTGACCGAGGATACGCGCATCCATACTGCGTAAGAGCACCTGTTTCTCCTGTAATATCACCTGCTGGCGTGAACGCCAATGATTAAGCTGCCGCGCCCATAAATCCTCACTGCGATAAGCCCATCCCCAACTGTTATCGCTCAGAGTTTGGCTATCAAGCAGATGACCGATTACTGACAGACAACCTGACTTAGGCTGAATCAGCCAGGGACTTTGCGCTAGCATGTGATCCATTGGTGTATTGCTGTATAGCGGAAAAGCCTGCTCTACCCAGTCATTACGATAAAAGAGCGACACCGGGTTAGGTTCCGCCAGTGAATTGAGCATAAAGAAAACAGGTGGCTTATTAGGCGTAGTCAGCCATTGTTTCCAGTTCATAGAAGTGTTCATACATCCTCCTGGTTATCGATAATCAAGTTAGCTTCCAATTGAGCCTGCACAGCACAAAGCGGTCTGGCAGGATACTTAAGGCGTGACGCCTTCCACCGTGATCAACTGTTTCTTCTCGTCAGGTGGAAAAGGAAAAAGCCTGTCAAAAAAGGTGTCACCAAACGCCCAGTAAATAGAATAGAGCAATAATAAGGACAGCGTTATCTTCAATATTTTCATACTGATAATTCCTTCTTATCACAGTAATGTTGTAAGGCCAATGTTCCTTGTTCTTCCTACTGGCTCACAGTCAGTGATTTTTACTGGAAACTCTGATAACACTACTTTATTTTCCAGTAATCAATAGAATCTCTGTCTAAATCAATTCTGCCATCAGGATATTCAACTCTTGAAGGTTCTTTGCCTGGTGGAATAATAATTTTAGGCATTTTGGTTTCATCTAACTTAGGTTTATAGGTAATTTTCCATTCAGCACCTGGAGTTAACCTTAATCTAAAGGGACGCATTCCTACTTCACCCTGTAGAAATACTCTGTTTGGACGCCCATAAACTATTTTTAGAATAGGATAAACAACCGGTCTGTAATCTATATTATTCAATGCGTTAGTTTCGCTGAGATATGTCTGGGCTGCATCATTAATGAATACAGTTAAACCTGTTCCCTCAGCTCCTTCCTCTTGAACAGCATCTTTCACTAAATGGCGAATATCAGTATAACCTACAGTCACAAAGGCACGGTTAATTTTCCATTTACATCGGCCTCCGCCATTAAAAGGTAGTTTTGCCTGAAAGTAACCAGTTTGTGGATCGGCCTTCACTTTCAAGCGAAGCCCATTATAGGTTGGCGCCTTATAAGGTGACATGTCAGCATGTAGCTGATATTCAAGGCAATCTTTTGAGATATACTCTGCGGATACGTGAGGTTCAGTATATTTCGGTGCTACCCCTTCTACTGTGATCCACTGATTCTCTTTAGGAGGAGAAAGCGGCTCATTAGGGTCAGCACAGCCTGATATTAAAATCACTGATAAGATCGATAAGTATTGTTTAATATTTATCATGGTAAGTTTTCCTCAATTCCTACAGAAGTAGATATTATTTTATCTTCCAGTAATCTATCGTTTGTCGGCGGAGGTCGATTCTTCCATTGGGATATTCAACCCATTCTCCTCTCCCATTAGTCACCGTGATTTTCGGCATTTTGGTTTCATCCAGCTTGGGTTTATAGGTGATTTTCCATTTAGCGCCCGGTGTTAATTTTAATCTGAAGGGATACATTTTAACTTCACCCTGTAAGGATACGCTTTTCGGAAATCCTTCAACTATTTCTAAAACAGGGTAAATAACCGGACTAAAGTCAATTGTATTCGATGCGGCGATTTCGCTAATATTCGTCTGGACTGCATCATTAATAAATGCGATTAAACCGGTTCCCCCATAGGGTACTGCATCTTTCGCTAGATGGTGGACATTGGTATAGGTTATGGACACAAAGGCCCGGTTAATTTTCCATTTGCACCGGCCACCACCGTTAAAAGGTAGCTTTGTTTGAAAATAACCGGTTTGCGGATCAGCTTTCACTTTCAGGCGAAGCCCATTATAGGTTGGTACTTTATAAGGTGACATGTCAGCATGTAACTGATATTCAAGGCAATCTTTTGAAATATACTCTGCGGATACATGCGGCTGTGTGTATTTCGGCACCACACCTTCTATGATGATCCACTGATTCTCTTTGGGAGGAGAGAGCGGCTCATTAGGATCAGCACAGCCTGATATTAAAATCACGGATAAGACAGATAAGTATTGCTTGATATTGATCATGGTAACTGCTCCTCAATTCCTACAGCGTTATCTATATAGCGTGTTAAGGCTAACGGTCCTTGTTTATCCTGTTGAGTGCGAATTAATGCTTGCTTTAAGTGATGGTCCATTTGTAAAAATAATGCATCGCGTTGCCGAATATCAGCAACAATATCGTTCCTCTCATTCAGCGTTTTTTCAAATAACTGTTCTTGATCTCGGAAAAAATAGTATTTATCCGGTGCAATTAGCTCTGCCAGTCGTGCGCCAATGTAACGGGCGTATTTTAATGAACTGTGATCAGGAAAACCCAAGGCATCTTTTTCAGTTGGATTCTCATTCAACGGAAACCATTTAGCTTTATCTGCATCGCTTATCTGTTTAAAAAATCCTTTTTGAATCTCCCCCGCAGCCTTTAGATTGTGTTCCGTTTCACAGTTTAATGACGGAATTAAATACAATTTTGTTTTGGTGGGTAAAGTGGTTCTAAGTCGTATATGGTTGCTTGGGTTACGCTCTTCCAGCCATTCAATAACCAGATTGATTTTACAAAAGTGCACTATTTTTCCGTGATGCAGGAAAATTTCACCGCTTTTAGTAACATCCAGTAACTCAATAGGGCTGAATAAATAGCCGAGTGGCCCCCAACAATCATATAGCCAGTTATCCAGATTTTTTTCTGGTGGTAAGGAAGGGATTGGGTCATCTTCATTCACATGGCGGTAATGGGTGATATCCGCCAGTTCCCGTACTGCACTGGCAGTTAATACTCGTGGCATTCCATAGCTGTAAAAACATGGATTATGTTCTTTTAGTTGTGCACAGTGCAGTATTGCCAGTGCGCCTCCTAAACTGTGACCACAGACAAATAATCTTTTATTTTTAACCAACTTAGTAATATTGGCGAATACTTTTTGATCTGTATCACTGGGAACTCTTAATTTGCTGACCAAGTTAAATGCTTCCCAGAACCCTTTATGTACTTTGCCGCTGTGAATAAACCCGCTGCACAATGTTTTTTCATCGCAACTTAACTCTAAAGGTTGGTATGTAGCATCTGTCAGAACATCTTCTGTACTGGCGGTACCCCGCCAACTGACAATCACATCATTTTTACTGACCGCATAAAACAATTGGGTATTACCCTGTTTATTGTCCCCTGTTTTAGAATTAATAAATTCCACTTGAGTATAACGTTCACTAAACGGTACATCGTAAACTACAGGCGTTGCCGACAATTCCTCCACTTTATAGGGCAATTTTGAAACATCTACCATCTGCCGGTTAAAAAAATGTTTAACCGAGCCTGCTACGTTGACATCCTCATCGGCATAGGCCAGCACGCTCATCAAACACTGGTTATAAGCATTCACAATGGAATACTCTTTTTGATGATGCAGCAGCAGAACCCAGGCCCGAAATGGGCATACTTCCAGAACATACCGTCGATTCATCGGATAGACCTCATAGCCTTGTGGTTCCGGGTCCGGGAAATGATAGGGAGGTGGAATTTTTTTGGGATCATTCCAATCATCCAGCGCTGGCAACCCATCACTAATCTGCCCGATAGTCACATAACGATATTGATAGCCTTCGGCTTCTACTTTTGGTTTCACCACTGAAAATTCTTCTCCCCGTTTTTCCCGTAACGGACGCTGCTCCATTTCGTCGGCCAGTGGTTGGGCGCCGATATACAAAGTTACCGGATGAGGCAACAGATCCTCTTCTCTGAGCACACCGAAACCGTCGGTTGTCCCTTGGCGTACATAACCTGGGGTTCCGCGACTTATCAGGCGATAAGGCATGTTGACCAGCGGTTTTCCCTGTTCATCCACCAGCTGAAATTCCACCCAGTTTTTCAAAAACCGTTTACAATCAAGACACAAGCGTGGATCTGATATACCCATTAGTTTTACTTCCTTCTTTTAACGTTACAAATGTAAGCACGCAGACCGCACGTTATGCGTTGAAAATCTCACAAGATTTCCCCGCCCGGCTATCAATCACTTTCATCAGCATCAATATCCTGTCAGGAATAACCGTGATTGATCGCGTCACTACAGAAACAAGATAGTAAAAATCCTATTACCACAGATAAGAAACACCGCTTATACCGTGAGTAATAGCAAGTTGAACGACAGGAAGACGAAATGTATCCCCATCGATTAATCCCTTTGAATAAGGGAACAGGAGTTGGAAGGTCCTTCATATTGTCCATATGACGGAACGCAAGTTATGATTATTAAACCATCACCAAATAGCAAGAAAAATTTTCATTTTTTTAATTTACAAAAAGTAGATTTTGTAACAAAGTGTTACAAATTCAATAAAAGATTAAGTTATTGTAAATATAATAACGGATTCAATGACAAAAATACCCCATTCCCAAAAAAGCAATCTACGGTATATGAAAAAGCCTGGCCTTTACTGATTTCCCACTCAATAACCAATTCAACATATTAATTTTTAATGAGAAATACCTTTATTACCACTTATTCAAACGACCAATGACATCATCTATTTAAAAGGTTGACTTCATCTGTGTCACATCACAGCCCGTTAGGTATAAAACACCTAACGGGTGACAGAACCGTGGTAGACGCGGCATGTTTTCATTATCATCTCCTGACTTCGCTGTATCGAATGCAGAACACATAGCATCTTATGTTTTAAGGGTATTGTGACTATCGCCATTTAATAAATTTATTTTATGTTTAACTGGATATAATAACTAGCCACGAGAAGATATTTATCTCATGGCCGGTTATTATTTTCACATCAAGAGTAATATTATTATTTTAATTTTAGCATCAATATCACACAATTAAATTTAATCAACTCATATGGAATATAAGTTACTAATTTATCACTCATCCTAAAATATCAAATCAGAAATTAATGAATTTAATGGCTCTTTATATTTATTTCTCAGAGCATAAGCACAATACCTTACCGATGGTGCTGGACGTGATTCAAAATTCAGAAACGCTATATCTTTATCAATATGGGTAGAATAGCGCATTTCATTGGGAGTCATTAAACTTATCGCGACACCCGTTTTTACCAGATCCAATCTATTAGTAAAGTCAGGGACCGTCAATAATGCCAGATTCTGGTATTCAGGCGGATAATTCAATGGCATAAAATTATCGCATTGTTTTAAAAAGGCACTATTATGCTGAACCAAAGGAAAACTATATATTATCTTATCAACATGACTTTCTGGTTCTAAAATATCGTTGGATACAGCAAGAGACAGCTTTTGATAAGCACCATCTATCCTGATAATATCATCATTATCTGGGTAACATTCCGTCGTCACATAAACCGTTATATCCCCTTTCATTAAGGCAGAAAATACCGCATCTTGCCTTATTAAATCATCAATGAGGAAATTATTGATTATACAAACATCGCGGTAATGATAACGTTGCACCGCTCTTTTTACGACCGTAGATATCTTATTAACATATTCTCCACTTGTGCCAATAACCAGTTTGTCTCTGTTTGATAATTTATAATTTCTACGACAATTCCAGTTATCCTCAACTTTCTGAATCCTTTCATAACACGGCAACAGTTCCTGATATAACGCCTTGCCCTCTTCTGTGAGCTTGGTTTTTCCCGGTAATCGCTCAAATAATTGGCATCCCACACGCTGCTCCAGTTGATATACGAGCCTGCTAAGTGGAGAGGGGGTAATACAAAGCGTATCCGCTGCTAACGTGAATGACTCTTTCTTAGCTGACTCCATAAAATACTTTAGTTGCTTTGAACAAAATATCATCACATACCCTCTTGTTTTCATTCCAGAAATAGAATATTAACCATAGAACATGACAACCGTGTTTCTACTTTGCATTCTTTTACATTAGGGCATGCATTAATTGATATTGGATTTCACCACCATCATTATTAATATTTATTTAATACTTGTATAATGATTATAAAATAAATATAACTTATCACTATTTTAGAATAATTATTTTAATGGAAATTCATATTCCCATTGAGAGAGAATATATCTCATTATCATTCATATTTTATATTTCAATTGGTTACAAAAATATCAATAATATTTACATTAAATGAATTTCAATATAACATTAAATAAATTATATGATTTACACTAATCATAACTGAATTTCATTATTCTTTCATTGCTCATCAATCATGATATAAACAATAACAGTTTATTCCCTCCAGCTTTGATCAAAAAAACAATTGCAAATTTTGCGGCTGCTTTTTTTGCAACAGCTATTTAAACAAAACAGTGACATAGTGATGATCCTCATTTCCTATAGAACGGAATCACTCTCTTCTCTGTATTGTATCGATTTGTATCGATGATACAGAGATCACCCGGATGTTTCATTTACCTTATGATTTAAAAGGAATAAACATGAACTCATACGTGAAAGAGATACCTGATGTATTACAAAGCCAATGTGGTATTAATTGTCTGACAGATATTTGTCATTATTCTTTTAATGAATTCCGGCAGCAAGTTTCTGATCATCTCTCTTGGTCAGAGACCAACCGCTTATATCGTGATGCACAACAGGAACAAAAAGAGAATCAATTATATGAAGCGCGTATTCTTAAACGCGCTAACCCACAGTTGCAAAATGCAGTGCACCTCGGTATTACCCTCCCTCATGCTGAATTGCTAGGCTATAATAATGAATTCGGTGGCCGAGCCAGCCAATATGTGGCACCAGGTTCGGTTTCCTCTATGTTCTCCCCCGCCGCTTATTTAACTGAACTCTATCGTGAAGCACGTAATTTACATGCCAGTGACTCCGTTTATCATCTGGATCAACGCCGCCCAGACCTCCAATCAATGGCGCTAAATCAGCAAAATATGGATACCGAACTTTCCACTCTTTCGCTGTCCAATGAAATTTTGTTGAAAGGAATTAAAGCTAATAAGCCTAATCTGGACAGCGATACTCAGGTAATGGAAATGTTAGCCACTTTTCGTCCTGCCGGCACGATACCTTATCACGATGCTTATGAAAATGTGCGTAAAGCTATCCAATTACAAGATCCTAAGCTTGAACAATTTCAGCAATCACCCGCTGTTGCAGGATTAATGCATCAAGCTTCACTGTTAGGAATTGATAACTCTATCTCACCGGAATTATTTAATATCCTGACAGAAGAGATTACCAAGACTAATATAGATGAAATTTATAAAAAGAATTTTGGCGAAATATCCCCTACCTGGCTGGCAATGCCAAAATATATGAAAAATTATTATAATTTTAGTGACGAAGAGCTAAGCCAATTTATTCACAAATACCCAAACAATGAACTAAATTCTCAGAAAATACATTTACTAAAAATCAATAAAATTATTTTATTATCACGAACCGTAAACCTGCCATTTTTAAAACTAGATGAAATCGTTCCAGAACAGAATATTAATCCAACAGTATTAGGAAAAATCTTTCTAGTTAAATACTATATGCAGAAATACAATATTGATACGGACACTGCCTTAATACTATGTAATGATTCCATTTCACAATATTCCTATAGTAATCAACCCAGCCAATTTGATCGCCTATTTAATACCCCACTACTTAACGGCCAATATTTTGCTACTGGAAATACCGATATTGACTTAAATCTGAATAGCAGCGATAGCTGGCACAAAGCAATACTTAAACGTGCTTTTAATGTCGATGATATTTCCTTATATCGCCTGATCCGTATTGCCAATCATAATAATACCGATGGAAAAATTGCTAATAATATAAAAAATCTTTCCAATCTCTATATGACTAAACTACTGGCAGATATTCACCAATTAACGATTGATGAACTGTATTTATTACTGATTACTATCGGTGAAGATAAGATAAATTTATATACAATTAGTCATAAAGAGCTGGAGAAACTCATAAACAAACTCGATACCCTAAGTAATTGGTTGCATACACAAAAGTGGAGTGTCTATCAGTTATTTTTGATGACCACCACCAACTATGACAAAACGTTAACGCCTGAAATTCAAAACTTACTCGATACGGTTTACAACGGTTTACAAGACTTTGATAAAAATAAAAAAGATCTTTTGGCTACCATATCGCCTTATATTTCCGCAGCGCTACAATTACCGTCTGAAAATATTGCCAATTCTATTCTTATCTGGGCTGATAAGATAAAACCAAGCGAAAAGAAAATAACAGCAGAAAAATTCTGTGACTGGCTACAAAATAGGGACACTTCAGAATCATCAAAACTACCAGCAATGCAGGAACAAATTATTCAGTACTGTCATTGTCTGGCACAATTGACAATGATTTACCGTTCTTCCGGTATTAATGAAAACGCTTTCCGCCTGTTCATAGAACAACCAACTATTTTTGGCATTGCTGATGAACCTGATAAAGCGACACCAGCCCATAATGCACCAACATTAATCATCCTAACCCGCTTTGCTAATTGGGTTAACACACTGGGTGAAAAAGCTTCTCCTATTCTAACGGCTTTTGAAAATAAAACTTTAACCGCAGAACAGCTCGCTAACGCCATGAACCTTGATGCTAATTTATTAGAACAAGCCAGTATTCAGGCACAAAATTATAAGCAGGTTACTGAGGAAAATGCATTTTCCAATTGGCAATCCATCGACATTATTCTGCAATGGACCAATGTAGCAAATAATTTTAATATCTCCCCACAGGGCATTTCATCTCTGATGGCATTGGATTATATACAACCGGCTCAAAAAACACCGATCTATTCTCAATGGGAAAACGCAGCAATGGTATTAACTGCCGGGTTAGACACTCAACAAACTAATACTCTACACGCATTTCTGGACGAATCTCGCAGTACTGCATTAAGCAACTATTATATTGGCGAGATTGCTAACCGGGCAGCAGCAATTGAAAACCGTGACGATTTGTACCAATATTTACTGATTGATAATCAAGTTTCCGCCACAATAAAAACCACACGCATTGCCGAAGCCATTGCCAGTATTCAATTGTACGTCAACCGAGCGCTGGAAAATATAGAAACCCATGCCATTTCTGATGTTATTACCCGTCAATTTTTTATCGATTGGGATAAATATAATAAACGTTACAGTACTTGGGCTGGCGTTTCACAATTAGTTTACTATCCCGAAAATTATATCGACCCGACAATGCGTATCGGACAAACGAAAATGATGGATACGTTATTGCAATCCGTCAGCCAGAGCCAATTAAATGCCGATACGGTAGAAGATGCATTTAAATCTTACCTGACCTCGTTTGAACAAGTCGCTAATTTGGAAGTCATTAGTGCTTATCATGACAATGTTAATAATGCCCAAGGTCTGACCTATTTTATCGGACACAGTAAGACAGAAGTTAATCAATATTATTGGCGCAGCGTCGATCACAGTAAATTCAACGACGGTAAATTCGCTGCTAATGCCTGGAGTGAATGGCACAAAATTGACTGTGCAATTAATCCCTACCAAAGCATCATCCGCCCCGTTATCTATAAATCCCGCTTATATCTGATTTGGTTGGAACAAAAGGAAACAGCTAAACAAGATAAGGATAATAAAGTCATTACTGGCTATTGCTATGAATTAAAACTAGCACATATTCGTTATGATGGCACTTGGAACGTACCAATAACCTTTGATGTGAATGACAAAATATCAGCACTAGGACTGGAAAAATCTCAAGATCCCGGGCTATATTGCACAAGTTATCAAGGAGAAGACACCTTGTTGGTAATGTTTTATAGAAAAAAAGAGAAATTGGATGATTATAAAATTGCTCCAATGCAAGGATTTTATATTTTCTCCGATATGTCTTCCAAAGATATGACCAATGAACAATGTAATTCCTATCGGAATAACGGTTATACACATTTCGATACTAATTCTGATACTAATAACATCATAAGAATAAATAATCGATATGCAGAGGATTATGAAATCCCTTCATTGATCAATCATAGCAACAGCCATGATTGGGGGGAATATAACCTTAGCCAAGTATATGGCGGAAGTCTAGTTATCAATTACACAGTTGCGTCAAGTGATTTAAAAATCAATATTCTACCAAAATTAAGAATAATCCATGATGGGCGAGAAGGGCAAGAGCGTATTCAATGCAACCTGATGAAAAAATATGGTAAATTGGGGGATAAATTTATTATTTATACACATATCGGGAAAAACCCGAATCACTCTAAAAATGAAAAACTTATCTATCCTATTTATCAATATCGCAACAATGACAAAGGACGCCTGCTGTTTTATAGGAACAATACATCGGGTACTGTAAGAGCCTGGTTCCCAAAAACCAAAGACGAAATAACCAAAACGACAAATGATAGCCAAGATTATATTATCAATACGCTTAATAATGAAAGTCTATTTAAAGAGTACTTTTACATGGAAGATAAAGAAGGTGGTATTGCTACTGATATTATAGGGCCAGTCGATATCAACACAGCAATCTCTCCTGAAAAGGTTCAAATCACAATCAAAGCAGGCAACAAAGAATATTTTTTTACAGCGAATAATAATGTCTCCGTTCAACCATCACCTAGCTTTGAAGAAATGCGTTACCAATTTAATACTCTCGAAATAAAAGGTTCTGACTTGGAATTTATTAATAACTCAGCCAATATTGATGTCACCTTTACCGCATTGGCAGAAGATGGACGCAAACTGGGTTATGAAATTTTCAATATCCCTGTTACCCAAAAGGTTAAAACCGATAATGCTCTAACTCTTTTTCATGACAAGAATGGCGCTCAATATATGCAATGGGGAGCCTATCGCATTCGTCTTAATACCCTATTTGCCCGTCAATTAGTTGAACGCGCCACTACGGGTATTGATACGATTCTAAGTATGGAAACTCAGAATATTCAAGAGCCACAGTTAGGAAAAGGCTTTTATGCTACGTTTGTTATGCCACCCTACAACTCGTCAATTCATGGTGATGAATGCTGGTTTAAGCTTTATATCAAACATGTTGCTGATGACAATTCACATATTATCTATTCAGGCCATCTAAAAGATACAAGTGTAAGCACCACATTATTTATTCCTCTTGATGATGTTCCATTGCATCAAGATTTCCACGCCAAGGTCTATATGACCTTCAAGCAATCGCCATCAGATGGTACCTGGTGGGGGCCTCACTTTGTTAGAGATGATAAAGGAATAGTAACAATAAACCCTAAATCCATTTTGACCCATTTTGAGAACGTCAATGTCCTGAATAATGTTAATAGCGAACCAATGGATTTCAGCGGCGCTAACAGTCTCTATTTCTGGGAACTGTTCTACTATACCCCGATGCTGGTTGCTCAGCGGTTGTTACATGAGCAAGACTTTGATGAAGCTAACCGCTGGCTGAAATATGTCTGGAGTCCATCCGGTTATATTATTCGTGGTCAAATTAAAAACTATCGTTGGAATGTGCGCCCGTTACTGGAAAACACCTGTTGGAACAGAGATCCTTTGGATTCCGTTGATCCTGACGCGGTGGCACAGCACGATCCAATGCACTATAAAGTAGCCACTTTTATGCGCACTCTCGATCTACTGATGGCTCGGGGCGATCACGCCTATCGCCAACTGGAGCGGGATACGTTGAACGAAGCCAAAATGTGGTATATGCAGGTACTGCACCTGTTAGGCGATAAACCCTATCTACCACTGAGTTCTACATGGAATGATCCACGTCTGGGCAATGCCGCAGACACAACCATACAAAAAGCATATTCCTGCGCAATAACCACCCTACGACAAGGCACGCAAACACCAGCACTATTATTGCGCTCCGCTAATACTCTGACCGATCTCTTCCTGCCACAAATCAACGACGTCATGTTGAGCTACTGGAACAAACTGGAACTGCGTCTGTATAACTTGCGTCATAATCTCTCTATCGATGGTCAACCGCTCTATCTGCCGATGTATGCCACACCGGCGGACCCGAAAGCGTTACTCAGCGCCGCCGTCGCCACTTCTCAAGGCGGAGGCTCTCTCCCACAGCCATTTATGTCTCTGTGGCGCTTCCCGCATATGCTAGAAAATGCCCGCAGCATGGTTACTCAACTCACGCAGTTCGGTTCCACGTTGCAAAATATTATTGAACGCCAAGACGCTGAGGCTTTAAACGCTCTATTGCAAAATCAAGCCAAAGAGCTGATATTAACGACGCTCAGCATTCAGGACAAAACTATTGAAGAAATAGATGCTGAAAAAACCGTACTGGAAAAATCCAAAGCCGGAGCAAAATCGCGCTTTGATAACTACAGCAAATTATACGACGAAGATGTCAACGCCGGTGAGCGTCAAGCTCTGGATATGCGAATAGCTTCCCAAAGTATTACCTCTGGACTGAAAGGTTTGCACATGGCTGCCGCCGCACTGGAGATGGTGCCCAATATTTACGGCTTTGCAGTCGGGGGAACGCGCTTTGGGGCGATTGCCAATGCCATTGCTATTGGTGGCGGGATCGCCGCAGAAGGTTTGTTAATTGAAGCGGAGAAAGTCTCACAATCTGAAATATGGCGTCGTCGCCGCCAAGAGTGGGAAATCCAGCGTAATAATGCCGAAGCTGAAATAAAACAAATCGATGCTCAACTTAAATCGCTAACGATACGCCGTGAAGCAGCGGTATTACAGAAAACCAGCCTGAAAACCCAACAGGAACAAACTCAAGCCCAACTGGCTTTTCTGCAACGAAAATTCAGCAATCAAGCGCTGTATAACTGGTTACGTGGTCGGTTAGCTGCCATTTACTTCCAATTTTACGATTTAGTCGTCGCCCGTTGTCTGATGGCAGAACAAGCTTACCGTTGGGAAATCAATGATACCTCTGCACGCTTTATTAAACCGGGAGCTTGGCAAGGAACCTATGCTGGCCTGCTTGCCGGAGAAACCCTAATGCTGAATCTGGCACAAATGGAAGATGCGCACCTGAAACAAGAGCAACGCGCGCTGGAAGTGGAACGCACGATCTCCCTGGCGCAGGTGTACCAATCCTTAGAGGAAAAAAGCTTTGCATTAAAAGATAAGATTGAAGCATTACTACAAGGAGGTGAAGAGACTTCCACCGGTAACGACGGCAATCAATTGAAATTAACCAACAATAATACGCTATCTGCGACGCTAACTCTGCAAGACCTGAAACTCAAAGATGACTACCCGGCTCACATGCAATTAGGTGAAACACGCCGCATCAAACAAATTAGCGTCTCCTTACCGGCACTATTGGGGCCATATCAAGACGTGCAAGCTGTCCTGTCTTATAGTGGCGACACCACCAGCTTAGCTAAAGGTTGTAAAGCCTTGGCGGTCTCTCACGGCCTGAATGACAACGGTCAATTCCAACTCGATTTCAACGATGGCAAATTCCTGCCGTTTGAAGGAATAGATATTAATGACAAGGGGACATTAACGCTAAGTTTCCCCAATGCCACCAGTAAACAAAAAAACATATTACAGATGCTGACCGATATTATTCTGCATATTCGTTACACTATTCTCCAATAACCATCACCTGCCACAGGCCCTAATCAGGGCCTATTATTAAAAATCATCTTACGTACCACTGTTATTTCAATTACCTTAATAGAAAAATTATCCTTATTATGTGGAAGGAGTGAATTTAACATTAATTCACGGTAACGCAGACAAAAAACGATTGCAGAAATTATCCAACACAACAAAGGAAGTAAATGATGAAAAACATTGACCCTAAACTTTATCACCATACGCCTACCGTCAGTGTCCACGATAATCGTGGGCTGGCTATCCGTAATATTAGTTTTCACCGCGCTACCACAGAAGCAAATACCGATACCCGTATTACTCGCCATCAATATAATGCCGGAGGATATTTAAACCAAAGCATTGATCCTCGCCTGTATGACGCCAAGCAAACTGACAATACGGTGAAACCAAATTTTATCTGGCAACACAATCTGACCGGCAATATTCTGCAAACAGAGAGCACCGATGCAGGCCGGACTATTACCCTCAACGATATTGAAGGTCGCCCGGTATTGACCATCAATGCCACCGGTGTCCGCCAAAACCATCGCTACGAAGATAACACCCTGCCCGGTCGCCTGCTCGCCATCACCGAACAGACACAGGCAGAAGAGAAAACGACCGAGCGTCTTATCTGGGCCGGTAATACGCCGCAAGAAAAAGAGTACAACCTTGCTGGTCAGTGTGTCCGCCATTACGATACCGCAGGACTCACTCAACTCAACAGCCTTGCCCTGACCGGCGCTGTTTTATCACAATCTCAACAACTACTTATTGATAACCAAGATGCCGACTGGACAGGTGAGGACCAGAGCCTCTGGCAACAAAAACTGAGCAGTGATGTCTATACGACCCAACATAGAACCGATGCCACCGGAGCTTTACTTACCCAGATCGATGCCAAAGGCAACATTCAGCGGCAAGCCTATGATGTGGCCGGGCAGCTAAAAAGCAGTTGGTTAACACTCAAAGGTCAGGCGGAACAAGTGATCATCAAATCGCTGACCTACTCCGCCGCCGGACAAAAATTACGCGAAGAGCACGGTAACGGCATTATCACTGAATACAGCTATGAACCGGAAACTCAGCGGCTTATCGGCATTACCACTCGCCGTCCATCAGACGCCAAAGTGTTGCAAGACCTACGCTATCAATATGACCCGGTAGGCAATGTGATCAATATACGTAACGATGCGGAAGCCACCCGCTTCTGGCGCAATCAGAAAGTGGTCCCGGAGAATAGCTATACCTACGATTCCCTGTATCAACTTATCAGTGCTACCGGGCGTGAAATGGCCAATATTGGTCAGCAAAATCACCAACTTCCCTCCCCTGCGCTATCTTCTGATAACAGCACCTACACTAACTATACCCGTACCTATACTTATGACCGTGGCGGCAACCTGATGAAAATTCAGCATAGTTCACCTGCTACGCAAAATAACTACACGACGAACATAACGGTTTCAAATCTCAGCAACCGTGCGGTACTCAGCACACTGACCGAAGATCCAACCCAAGTTGATGCCTTATTTGATGCGGGAGGCCATCAAACCAGCTTGTTATCCGGTCAAGTTCTCGCCTGGACGCCACGAGGTGAATTGAAACAAACCAACAGTAGCGCAGGAAATGAGTGGTATCGCTATGATAGTAACGGCATACGACAGCTAAAAGTGAATGAACAACAAACTCAGAATATCCCACAGCAGCAAAGAGTCACTTATCTGCCAGGGCTGGAACTACGCACAACACAACATGGCAGTACTACCACGGAATATTTGCAAGTTATCACACTCGGTAAAGCCGGTCGCGCGCAAGTTCGAGCATTGCATTGGGAGAGCGGTAAGCCAGAAGATATCAACAACAATCAACTTCGTTACAGCTACGATAATCTTATCGGCTCCAGCCAACTTGAATTAGATAGCGAAGGACAAATTATCAGTGAGGAAGAATATTATCCATTTGGCGGTACAGCACTGTGGGCGGCAAGGAATCAAACCGAAGCCAGCTATAAAACCATTCGTTATTCAGGTAAAGAACGGGATGCTACCGGGCTGTATTATTATGGCTACCGTTATTACCAACCGTGGGCGGGCAGATGGTTAAGTGCAGACCCGGCAGGAACCATTGATGGGCTGAATTTATATCGCATGGTGAGAAATAACCCGGTGACGCAATTTGATGTTCAGGGATTATCTCCGGCCAACAGAACAGAAGAAGCGATAATAAAACAGGGCTCATTTACAGGAATGGAAGAAGCCGTTTATAAAAAAATGGCGAAACCTCAAACTTTCAAACGTCAAAGAGCCATCGCTGACCAAACAGAGAAAGAAGCCCATCAATTATTAACTAGCAATCCCGGTGTAGATATTAGCCCAATTAAAAACTACACCACAGATAGCTCGCAAATTAATGCCGCGATAAGGGAAAACCGTATTACGCCAGCAGTGGAAAGTTTAGATTCCACATTATCTTCCCTACAAGATAGACAAATGCGGGTAACTTATCGGGTGATGACCTATGTAGATAATTCCACACCATCACCTTGGCACTCCCCACAGGAAGGAAATAGTATCAATGTTGGTGATATCGTTTCAGATAACGCTTATTCATCAACATCAGCCCACCGTGGTTTTCTGAGTTTTGTGCATAAAAAAGAAACCAGTGAAACTCGATATGTCAAAATGGCATTTTTAACTAATACAGGCGTCAATGTCTCAGCGGCATCTATGTATAATAATGCTAGCGAGGAGCAAGTATTTAAAATGGATTTAAACTATTCGAGAAAAAGCGTTATTGATAAATTGAAACTAAGAGCCAGTGGACCGCAAGCTGGACAAGCGGAAATATTGCTCCCGAGAGAAACGCCATTCGAGGTTATTTCAATGAGACATCAAGGTAGAGATACCTATGTATTATTACAAGATATTAAATCATTAGCGAGTACTCATAGGGGTGTACGTAATACTTATACCGGCAGCTTTAGATCATCCAGTACAAGTTAAGCAAAATAGCAATTAATTAATATATACCCTATAGATTTCAAGATGTATCGCAACGGCAAGGGAGTGAATCCCCGGTCACATAGAGAACTATGTGACCGGGGTGAGTGAGTGCGGCCAACAAAGAGGCAACTTGAAAGATGACGGGTATAGATATCACCACAGATATTCCGATGAAAATGTTTGGTCATATGGGTGAAAAACCTGATGATACTTTTTTCAGTTGCGCATGATAGGAATGAGAATCATTCTTTTTATAGTGATGGGGTGAATGAGATTTAAAAAAGAGTAATAAGATTAAAATGGAGATAATCTATTGAATAAATTAAGAATAATAATTGTTCTCATGGAAGACTGATTATAACGCGTATTCAGGTTATCTTCATTTTATGGCAATTAATGCCAGTTTACTTTTGTCAATAAATGTCATGTTATTGTCATGAAGTTTAAATTATTTTGCTCAACATGCTGTTATATCGGTAGTGAAAAGGGATGTGCATTAAAAATCGTATTTTTTTGAAAAAAAGAGTTGATTTTTATAAGCACCCGCCGAGAAGATAGGAAAATTCAGAAATCGCTCACCCTGTTTATGCATGATGTATTGCGAAAATATGGGTGGCCTATGTAAATATCTTCTATCCGGTTAACTGCCGGTCGAGAAATACCTGCAAGGTTATTTCCCGCTATGACGATAATGACATGCCGAACTTTTATTAGTTTTGTGTTGTTTTGCCAACGACCGTAGAAATTATTAATAACGTCACCAGTATTGGAGACACCATTGAGTAAATAGGAGTAGGTATTTAAAGATGAAAAAACAACAACTGAGGCTGGCGGTTTTATGCCTGCTGCTGGTCGCCTGTAGCCAATTTCCGGCACAGGCGGGAATCATTGAAGCGATTAATCATACCAAATGGGCGATTAACCGGTTCAGTGTGGATGGTGAACCGGGTATCGACAGTATCGGCCCATATCAGGGCGGTGGTGGCGGTTGCTGCTATCGGGCCCCAGAGAAGTGGGAACCCGGGATGACAGTCAAGGTAGATTGGGAAACCGGGGTGGGGACCACAGAAGGTTTTCCTGGTTTCGATAAATGGGATGAATATTTGGTATGGAGGAAAAAAATCAATGCTCAAAAGCGCCAGCATAGCAAGCTCGTGCCAGTACCCGATTATACCGGGCAGCGCACCTGCGGTATTACGGTGCATTTCTTACCCTGTGATCAGGTCAAAGTCACCACCTCGTGTAACACCTATGGTAGTCCTAACTACCCAATTAAAGAGCCATTAGAAATGAAGGAGCCAAAAGTATGTCCGAAGTAATGCATACAGGCACCTTAAGTCCAGATTGTCACTAATGTGAAGGAGTAGAAGATGAAAGAACAACAACTGAGACTGGCGGTTTTATCTCTGCTGCTGGTTGCCTGTAGCCAATTTCAGGCACAGGCGGGAATCATTGAAGCGATTAATCATACCAAATGGGCGATTAACCGGTTCAGTGTGGATGATACACCGGGTATCGATATTATCGGCCCATATCAGGGTGGTGGTGGCGGTTGCTGCTATCGGGCCCCGGAGAAGTGGGAACCCGGGATGACGGTTAAGGTGAATTGGGAGACAGGAGAGGCGAGCATGAAGGGTTTTCCTGGATATGCAGATTACGAAAAATATTTGGCATGGGTAAAAAAGATGGATGCTTATACACGCCAGCATAGCAAAGTAGTACCAATACCCGATTACACCGGGCAGCGTACCTGCGGTATTACAGTGCATTTCTTACCCTGTGATCAGGTCAAAGTCACCACTTCCTGTAACACCTACGGTAGTCCTAACTACCCGATTAAAGAACCTTTGAAAATGACGGAGCCAAAAGTATGTCCGAAATAACATATGAAATGACCCAGAAAGATAACGTCTGGTTGCCTGCGGCCTTTCCAGCTCAGGGGCGGCTGCCTACTCAGCGTTATCTGGTCAGGCAAAATTGTCTCCGTCAGGTCAGCGATGAAAAGGCTTATCATCAGGAACTCTGTCTGGCTGCGAATCGTCGGGTGGAACAGCCCTGCTGTAAGACCTTACATGTCAGCCTGTTTTTCGATGGAACCGGCAATAATTTGTATAACGACCTTTATCAGGCGGTTCCTAACCATCCGACCAATGTTGTCCGCCTTTTTCAGGCGACCATTGGGGCGGGTTATGCCGGTGGCGCGTCGGGTAAGCCCTTGCTGGATGATGTCGAAAGTACCGGCGGCAAGTACTTTAAATATTATATTCCCGGCGTAGGTACCCCTTTTCCGGAAATTGATGACCTGGATTACAGCACGTCGGGGCTGGCTTTTGCTAACCGGGGTGAGGATCGGATTAACTGGGCGTTGTTGCGGTTGATTGATGTGTTAAAACGGGTATTAGTAAACGATAAAATCGATGATGATGCTTGCCGAAAGTCACTTGAGGCGATGAGTACGACATGGCTCACACAGAGCATGAGTGGTGTGCATAACCGTTATGGCGAGTTTTATAAGCAGTTTGCCCGCTTGAAACGTGAATTAAAAACAGCCCGCGGCCAATTGGGGCGGAGTAAATCCAAGCTGTTGGGGATGAAGTTATATGTATATGGCTTCTCCCGTGGAGCAGCCGAGGCGCGGACCTTTGTCAACTGGCTGGCCGAACTGTTGCCACCACCTACAGGGGATAACCAAAAACCGTCTCAGTGTCTGCAAGCGAAAAATGAAACCGACCCGGATTGTAACCTGCCCATCAGTGTGGAGTTTCTTGGGTTATTTGATACCGTGGCGTCGGTCGGGATGAGCCATGTGGTGCCCATCGTTGAAGGGCATATGGACTGGGCAGACGGTACGCAGGAGCTGCCGTCGGAGGCGACTTATGGTGGGCTGGTGAAACGCTGTGTGCATTTAGTCTCGACCCATGAACAGCGGCTGAGTTTCCCGATGGATTCTATTCGCCGTTCCGACGGCACTTACCCGGCAGGCAGTACCGAGGTGATTTATCCCGGCGTGCATTCTGATTTAGGCGGCGGTTATCCACCGGGAGAGCAGGGTAAGGCGATAGGTGAAACCGATGGTTTGTTGTTATCACAGATTGCTCTGCATGAAATGTATGCGGCGGCATTTGAGATAGGAGCACCACTGAAAGTCGATGAGGCATCTCTTCCGAAAGATTTGAAAAAAGACATCTGGCGCTCTTTGCATCCAGATGTCTTAGATGAATTCGAAGTTGCCTCGGATTTAGTCAACCGCTTCAACGCCTGGCGTCAAGTGACTTTGGGTTTGGAGATGCCTCAACAACCCCTGTCGGATGAAGAAGCGGCCAGCTTTGAACCGGTGCGGGCCTCTGTGGCGTTGGAACAGGCGATGAAAAACCAGATGGACTGGCTGACAGCCTGGCGTATCAATCGCTACGCCAACGGCATGCTGCTCGGTGCACCGTTTTTTCATGAGGCCCCCAACCGTGATGCGAAAAAAGCCCACTATGAGCAAAGTAAGCAGGCGCGGGAAGAAAAGCAGCAGGCGGTGTTAAAAAAACGCAAAGCCCAATGGAATGAATACATTATCAAGGGGGAGAAAACGCCCCCGGTGTTGGCACCGGGAGTGCCGGATTTTGACCCGGAAACCGCCCAGAACCAGTTGCGGGAAGCGGCAGCGGAATTTCGCAATGATTACCACGGTGACCAGCGGGAACAACACAGTGAGTGGGAGTTTCTTGTCGATACTGTGCCACGTCACGTAATTTACATGTTGGATGATCATAATGACCTCCTGGAGTATCTGCAAATGAAAGCGGCGGGAGAGTGGTTGGTCAAACAGCTTTTTCGACCTGTTCCGGCGGCAAAACCCGGACAACAGGAATCACCCGAGTCATTGTTGGTCGCCTTGTATGACAATCAGGTTCACGATTCCCGTGCTTGGTTTATGTACTCGACATTCGGTTCACGTGAACCGTGGGGAGGCTATTTCCGCTACCGAGTCATTTACTTCGGTACAATTTGCAGCAGACCGCTGTCACTCCTGTCGGTGGCTGGCACTGTGGCGGGGATCGTATCGCCATCGAAAAGCAGTGTACTGTTTTCCTTTAAACAGAAAAAAGTCGCAAACACGGTGGTGGAGGTTGTCGGCAAAGTGTCCAAGAGCATTGCCGCTGAGCGGGAAGTGACCGCGCAATATTTAACTTCCGGCGAGCTGATCCCCCTGTTAGCAGGACCGGAGTATAGAAAAGCGTTCACCCATAACGTGGGCGAAGTGACCCGTCAGCAGAGGGAATTTCTCAAAGAACGGCGGTTGCAAATGACCAAAGATGATCTCAAAGCGCGTTGGGCGGGAAAAATTCTGGAACCGACTCCGTTCAAGGAGCCTAAGAAATGAAAAACGTAATCCGTCAATGGTGTTGATATAGCGTGAGATTGAATAAGAAATACCTTACTCATTTTATTCTCTATCGTAGCAATTTATGTCCTGTGGCAGTGATATTTTCCTGCCCATTATTATCCCGTTTTAACCTAAGAAGGAAAATTAAATGAAAACTGAAATATTAGCCAATATGCAGACTTGTTGAGAGAACAGGAATCAAAGACACCTAAATATAAGGCTGACATCCCCCTGAGTTTACAAACTTTTCTCACCGGATGTATTGAGATAATTACTGTCTGCCAAATTCTAGATCTGATAAGTAAAGGGAGGTTGCTTGTCTATTCACATTTTAGTTACCAATTATCTAATGATCCCTACGATCATTAGATAATTTTGCAAAGTTATTTAGTCATCATAAATTGAATAACGAGGTGGATTAAAGCAATTCAAGATAACCTTTAAACAATTAAATCAGAAATAAGTAAATTCAATGGCTCTTTATATTTATGTCTGAGAGTATAAGCACAATACCTCACTGATGGCGTTGGATACGATTTAAAATTCAAAAAGGTAATGCCTTTATGAAGATCAGCAGAACAGAGCACTTCATTCGGTGTCATTAAGCTTATCGCGACACCTGATTTCACTAAATCCAACCGATGAGTAAAATCAGGCACAGTTAACAAAGTTAAATTTCGATGCTCAGGCAGATAATTCAGCGAAATAAAACTGTCACACTGTTTAAAGAAAGCACTATTATGTTGAGCCAAAGGTAATGTGTATATAATATCATCCGCGTTACTTTCCGCTGCTAAAATATCATTCGCGATAGCAAGGCGCAAAATCTGATAAGTTCCGTCTATTCTGATAATATCATCGTTGTCAGGATAGTGTTCAGTCGTCACATAGACAGTTATCTCTTCTTTCATTAATGAAGAAAATATTGTCTCTTTTCTTGCCGAATCATCAATCATGAAATTATTTTTTATGTAAATATCACGATAATGATAACGTTGTACCGCCCTTTTTATCACTGCCGGGATTTTATTAATATATTCTCCACTGGTCCCAATAACCAGTTTTCCTGAGTTTGTTAATTTCTCACTTCTACGATAATGCCAATTATCCTCAACTCGTTGAATTCTCTCATAACACGGCAATAGCTCTTGATATAAAGCCATCCCTTCCTCAGTCAATTTGGTCCTTCCCGGTAATCTTTCAAATAATTGGCAACCTACACGTTGTTCCAGTTGATATATGATCCTACTTAAGGGAGAGGGAGTAATACAAAGCGTATCCGCTGCTAAAGTGAATGACTCTTTTTTCGCCGATTCCATAAAATACTTCAAGTGCTTTGAACAAAATAGCATCATATATCCTTCTATTCTAATTAATTGTTCCATCCTAAATAGAATGGAATATTAACAATGAAACATTACAGCAACTTTTCTTCTTTGCATTATTTAACATTGAAATATGCATTAACTGAGATTGAGTTTTATCATCTTTATTCTTAGCAGTTATCAAACATTTTTTATTATTGTTGCAAAATAAACGTAATTCACCCTCACATCACAATAATAATTCTAAATAAATATCACATGTTATTATTAAGAAAAAATAGGCAATATTGACAATTTAATTAAATATTTCAATCAGTTGAGAAAATACTCATGATGTTCAATATAAAATAATCACAAATTTAACATCAAATAAATTATACAATCTATTTTCACCATCACTGAACTCCCCTCCTCTCGCACAGTTCATTATGCGAACAACAAAGTGTCATTTCTCCTCAACCCTGATTAAAAAGTCAGTTGCAAATTTTGCATCTGCTTTTTTTGCAACAGCTATTTAAAGAAAACAGTGAGATAGTGACTCTCCGAGAGAGATATGTCTGTTCTTTACGCGCAAACTATTTCTATGCATATCTCAGCTATTTCTCAAAACCTGTACTTAATCATCTCTTCTTCCGATGGAACGGAATCATTCTTTGATTGATTCATGATGTAAAGACAATACGGATATTTCATTTACTTTATGATTTTAAAAGGAATAAATATGAATTCGCTTGTAAAAGAGATACCTGATGCATTAAAAAGCCAGTGTGGTTTTCACTGTCTGACAGATATTAGCCACGGCTCTTTTAACGAATTTCACCAGCAAGTATCTGCTCATCTCTCTTGGTCCGAAGCACACGACTTATATCATGATGCACAACGGGTCCAAAAAGATAATCGGCTATATGAAGCGCGTATTCTCAAACGCGCTAATCCTCAATTACAAAATGCGGTGCACCTTGCTATCATCGCCCCTAATGCCGAACTGATAGGCTATAACAGCCAATTTAGCGGCAGAGCCAGTCAATATGTTGCACCGGGTACCGTTTCTTCCATGTTCTCCCCCGCCGCTTATTTGACTGAGCTTTATCGTGAAGCACGCAATTTACACGCCAACGACTCCGTTTATTGTCTGGATACCCGCCGCCCAGATCTCAAATCAATGGCGCTCAGTCAACAAAATATGGATACAGAATTATCCACCCTCTCTTTGTCCAACGAGCTATTATTGGAAAGTATTAAAACTGAGTCTAAACTGGATAATTATACTAAAGTGATGGAAGTGCTCTCCACTTTCCGTCCTTCCGGCGCGACGCCTTATCATGATGCTTATGAAAATGTACGTGAAGTTATCCAGCTACAAGATCCTGGGCTTGAGCAACTCAATGCATCACCGGCAATTGCCGGGCTAATGCATCAAGCCTCCCTATTGGGTATTAACGCTTCAATTTCACCTGAGCTGTTTAATATTCTGACGGAGGAGATTACCGAAGGTAATGCTGAGGAACTTTATAAGAAAAATTTTGGTAATATCGAACCGGCCTCACTGGCTATGCCGGAATACCTTAAACGTTATTACAATTTAAGTGATGAAGAACTGAGCCAGTTTATTGGTAAAGCCAGCAATTTTGGTCAACAGGAATATAGTAATAACCAACTTATTACTCCGGTAGTCAATAGCAGTGATGGCACGGTCAAGGTATATCGGATTACCCGCGAATATACAACCAATGCCTATCAAGTGGACGTGGAGCTGTTTCCCTTCGGTGGTGAAAATTATCGGTTAGATTATAAATTCAAAGATTCTCGGGATGTCTCCTATTTATCCATCAAGCTAAATGATAAAAGAGAACTTGTTCGAACTGAAGACGCTCCTCAGGTCAACATAGAATATTCCGCAAATATCACATTAAGTACCACTGATATTAGTCAGCCTTTTGAAATCGGCTTAACACGAGTATATCCTTCCAGTTCTTGGGCCTATGCTGCCGCAAAATTTACCGTTGAAGAGTATAACCAATACTCTTTTCTGCTAAAACTCAATAAAGCGATTCGTCTATCCCGGGCAACAGAATTGTCACCCACGATTCTGGAAGGCATTGTGCGCAGTGTTAATCAGCAACTGGATATCAACGCAGAAGTATTAGGTGAAGTTTTTCTGACTAAATACTATATGCAGCGTTATGCTATTAATGCTGAAACTGCCCTAATACTCTGCAATGGGCCTATTTCACAACGCTCATATGATAATCAACCCAGCCAATTTGATCGCCTGTTTAATACGCCATTACTGCACGGCCAATATTTTTCTACCGGAGATGAAGAGATTGATTTAAATCCAGGTAGCACCGGTGATTGGCGTAAGACCATACTTAAGCGTGCATTTAATATCGATGATGTCTCACTCTACCGCCTGCTTAAAATTACCGACCATAATAATAAAGATGGAAAGATTAAAAATAGCCTAAGGAATCTTTCCAATTTATATATTGGGAAATTACTGGCAGAAATCCATCAATTAACCATTGATGAATTGGATTTATTGCTGGTTGCTGTGGGTGAAGGAGAAACTAATTTATCCGCTATCAGTGATAAGCAATTAGCTACTCTGATCAGAAAACTCAATACCATTACTGGCTGGTTACATACACAGAAGTGGAGCGTGTTCCAGTTATTTATTATGACCTCCACCAGCTATAACAAAACGCTAACGCCTGAAATTAAGAATCTGCTGGATACCGTTTACCACGGTTTACAAGGTTTTGATAAAGACAAAGCAGATTTACTACATGTTATGGCACCCTATATAGCGGCTACCTTGCAATTATCATCGGAAAATGTCGCTCATTCAGTGTTGCTTTGGGCAGACAAGTTAAAGCCCGGCGATGGCGCAATGACAGCAGAAAAATTCTGGGACTGGTTGAATACTCAGTATACGCCGGATTCATCGGAAGCAGCAGAAATACAGGAACATATCGTTCAGTATTGTCAGGCCCTGGCACAATTGGAAATGGTTTACCACTCCACCGGCATTAACGAAAACGCTTTCCGCCTGTTTGTGACAAAACCAGAAATGTTTGGCGCTTCAACTGGAGCAACGCCTGCGCATGATGCCCTTTCACTGATTATGCTGGCGCGTTTTGCAGATTGGGTGAACACACTAGGCGAAAAAGCCTCCTCGGTGTTAGCGGCGTTTGAAGCTAACACGTTAACGGCAGAACAACTGGCTGACGCCATGAATCTTGATGCTAATTTGCTGTTGCAAGCCAGTATTCAAGCACAAAATCATCAACATCTTCCCCCAGTAACACAAGAAAATTCGTTCTCCTGTTGGACATCTATCGATACTATCCTGCAATGGGTTAATGTCGCACAGCAATTGAATGTCGCCCCACAGGGCGTTTCCGCTTTGGTCGGGCTGGATTATATTCAATCAATGAAAAAGACACCGACCTATGCCCAGTGGGAAAACGCGGCAGGCGTGTTAACTGCCGGATTGAATTCACAACAGGCCAATACATTACACGCTTTTCTGGATGAATCCCGCAGTGCCGCATTAAGCACCTACTATATCCGTCAAGTCGCCAAGCCAGCGGCAGCTATTAAAAGCCGTGATGACCTGTATCAGTATTTACTGATTGATAATCAGGTTTCCGCTGCAATCAAAACCACCCGAATCGCCGAAGCCATTGCTAGCATTCAACTGTACGTCAATCGGGCGTTGGAAAATGTAGAAGAAAATGCCGATTCAGGAGTTATCAGCCGCCAATTTTTTATCGACTGGGACAAATATAATAAACGCTACAGCACTTGGGCAGGTGTTTCTCAATTAGTTTACTACCCGGAAAACTATATTGATCCGACCATGCGCATCGGACAAACCAAAATGATGGACGCATTACTGCAATCCGTCAGCCAAAGCCAATTAAACGCCGATATGGTCGAAGACGCCTTTATGTCTTACCTAACATCGTTTGAACAGGTAGCTAATCTCAAAGTTGTTAGCGCATATCACGATAATATTAATAACGATCAAGGGCTGACCTATTTTATCGGGCTTAATGAAACTGATGCCGGTGAATATTATTGGCGTAGTGTCGATCACAGTAAATTCAGCGACGGTAAATTCGCCGCTAATGCCTGGAGTGAATGGTATAAAATCGATTGTCCAATTAATCCTTACCAAAGCACTATCCGTCCTGTGATATATAAATCCCGTCTGTATCTGCTCTGGTTGGAACAAAAGGAGATCACCAAACAGACAGGAAATAGCAAAGATGGCTATCAAACCACGACGGATTACCGTTATGAACTGAAATTGGCGCATATCCGCTATGACGGTACCTGGAATACGCCAATCACCTTTGATGTCAATGAAAAAATATCCAAGCTAAAACTGGCAAAAAATAAAGCGCCCGGACTCTATTGTGCCGGTTATCAGGGTGAAGATACGTTGCTGGTGATGTTTTATAACCAACAAGATACACTCGATAGTTATAAAACCGCTGCAATGCAAGGGCTATATATCTTTGCCGATATGATATCCAAAGATATGACCCCAGAACAGAGCAATGTTTATCGGGATAATAGCTATCAACAATTTGATACCAATAGTGTCAGAAGAGTAAATAACCGCTATGCAGAGAATTATGAAATCCCTTCATCGGTAAATAGCAATAACAGTTATGGCAGAGGAGAATATAACCTCAGTATGGTGCATGGCGGAGATATTCCAATTATCCGTTATCAAGCCTCATCAAGTGATTTAAAAATCCATATTTCACCTAAGTTAAGAATTACCTATGAAGGAGCTGATGAGCGAACTCGTAATCAGTGCAACCTGATAAAAAAATATGGCAAATTGGGTGATAAATTCATTATCTATACCAATCTAAGTGTCAACACAGATTGGACATCAAATAAAAAGTTAATATACCCGGTTTATCAATATAGTGGAAACACCACTAATAATAGTCAAGGCAGATTACTGTTTTATCGGGATAACCAAATTGGTAAAGTAAGTGTCTTTCTTCCTAATTGGGGACAAAGCCTATATTCAGAAATTACCAATAGTAATAATGGCTATATTATAGATACTTCCAATCAAGAGTCTTTATTTAAACAATATCTCTATATGGAGGACACAAATAATGGACTCCGTATTATTGCTACTGATGTCTATAACGCAGTAGAAATCAACACTGCAATTTCCCCGGCAAAAATTCAGATAGCAGTAAAAGCGGGTAGCAAGGAAAAAACTTTTACCGCGGATAAAGATGTCTCCATTCAGCCATCACCTAATTTTGATGAAATGTATTATCAATTTAATGCCCTCGAAATAGACGGTTCTGGTCTGAACTTTATTAATAATTCAGCCAGTATTGATATCACCTTTACCGCATTTGCGGAGGATGGACGCAAATTGGGTTATGAAAGTTTCAGTATTCCTGTTACTCGCAAAGTGAGTACCGATAATGCCCTGACCTTGCACCATAATGAAAATGGTGCGCAATATATGCAATGGCAAGCCTATCGTACTCGCCTGAATACCCTATTTGCCCGCCAGTTGGTTACACGTGCCACCACCGGAATTGATACGATTCTCAGCATGGAAACCCAAAATATCCAAGAACCTATGATGGGAATGGGGGCCTACGTGGAATTAGTTATGGATAAATATAATCCAGAAATCCACGGCACTGATAAATCCTTTACAATTATGTATTATGATATTTTTAAATCGGGTGATAAGTTCCCTATTTATCAAGGGACGTTAAGCGATATAGCGCCAACAAAAATACAATTATTCTTATCCCGTTTTGATGATGCTCATGGAAACAAAGATAATCTCTATGTCTATGCGGTTTATCAAAAACAAGAAACAAATGCTATTCGCTTTGTTAAAAAGGATAATAATGAACTCGCTATATTCGACACTACCTATAAGAATGGGACTTTCCCAGGGCTTGCATCAGCTAGAATCGTGCCCACTTTCACAGAACCAATGGATTTCAGCGGCGCTAACAGCCTTTATTTCTGGGAACTGTTCTACTATACCCCGATGCTAGTTGCTCAACGTTTGTTGCATGAACAAAACTTTGATGAAGCCAACCGCTGGCTGAAATATGTCTGGAGTCCATCCGGTTATATTGTTCACGGCCAGATTCAGAACTACCAATGGAACGTCCGCCCGTTACTGGAAGACACTAGTTGGAACAGTGATCCCTTGGATTCCGTCGATCCTGACGCGGTAGCACAACACGATCCGATGCACTACAAAGTCTCAACTTTTATGCGCACCCTTGATCTGTTGATAGCACGCGGCGACCATGCTTACCGCCAACTGGAGCGAGATACACTCAACGAAGCGAAGATGTGGTATATGCAAGCGCTGCATCTATTAGGCGACAAACCTTACCTGCCCTTGAGTACGACATGGAATGATCCACGACTGGACAGAGCCGCGGATATTACTACCCAAAATGCTCACGCCAGCGCAATAGTCGCTCTGCGGCAGAGTACACCGGAACCTTTAGCATTGCGCAGCGCCAATACCTTGACCGATCTCTTCCTGCCGCAAATCAATGAAGTGATGATGAATTACTGGCAGACATTAGCTCAGAGAGTATACAACCTGCGTCATAACCTCTCTATCGACGGCCAGCCGCTATATCTGCCAATCTATGCCGCACCGGCGGACCCGAAAGCGTTACTCAGTGCCGCCGTCGCTACTTCTCAAGCTGGAGGCAAACTGCCGGAGTCCTTTATGTCCCTGTGGCGTTTCCCGCACATGCTGGAAAATGCACGCGGCATGGTTAGCCAGCTCACCCAGTTCGGCTCCACGCTACAAAATATTATCGAACGTCAGGACGCAGAAGCACTCAATGCGTTATTACAAAATCAGGCCGCAGAGCTGATATTGACTAACCTGAGTATTCAGGACAAAACCATTGAAGAATTGGATGCCGAGAAAACCGTGCTGGAAAAATCCAAAGCGGGAGCCCAATCGCGCTTTGATAGCTACAGCAAATTGTATGACGAAAACATCAACGCTGGTGAAAACCAAGCCATGACGCTACGAGCGTCCGCAGCCGGGCTTACTACGGCAGTTCAGGCATCCCGTCTGGCTGGCGCGGCGGCTGATCTGGTACCTAACATCTTCGGCTTCGCCGGTGGTGGTAGCCGTTGGGGGGCTATCGCTGAGGCAACAGGCTATGTGATGGAATTCTCCGCTAATGTTATGAATACCGAAGCGGATAAAATTAGCCAATCTGAAACCTACCGTCGCCGCCGTCAAGAGTGGGAGATCCAGCGTAATAATGCCGAAGCAGAGCTGAAACAACTCGACGCCCAACTTAAATCGTTGGCAGTACGCCGTGAAGCCGCTGTATTGCAAAAAACCAGTCTAAAAACTCAACAAGAACAGACTCAATCCCAATTGGCCTTCCTGCAACGTAAGTTCAGCAATCAGGCGTTGTACAACTGGCTACGTGGCCGATTGGCGGCGATTTACTTCCAATTCTACGATTTGGCTATCGCGCGTTGTCTAATGGCAGAACAGGCTTACCGTTGGGAGATCAGTGATGACTCTGCACACTTTATAAAACCGGGAGCCTGGCAAGGAACCTATGCCGGTCTGCTTGCCGGTGAAACCTTGATGCTGAGTTTGGCACAAATGGAAGATGCCCATTTGAAACGCGATAAACGCGCATTAGAAGTTGAACGCACGGTGTCGCTGGCCGAAGTTTATGCTGGGTTACCGCAAGATAAAGGCCCATTCTCCCTGAGTCAGGAAATTGACAAGCTGGTGAGTAAAGGTTCAGGCAGTGTCGGCAGTGGTAATAATAATTTGGCATTTGGCACCGGCACAGACACGAAAACCTCTTTGCAGGCATCAGTTTCACTAGCTGATTTGAAGATTCGCGAGGATTACCCGGCATCGCTTGGCAAAATTCGACGCATCAAACAGATCAGCGTGACCCTGCCCGCGCTACTGGGGCCATATCAGGATGTACAGGCAATATTATCTTACGGCGATAAAACCGGGTTAGCTAACGGCTGCGAAGCACTGGCAGTTTCTCACGGTATGAATGACAGCGGCCAATTCCAGCTCGATTTCAATGATGGCAAATTCCTGCCATTCGAAGGCATCGCCATTGATCAAGGCACGCTGACATTGAGTTTCCCAAATGCATCCATGCCGGAGAAAGGTAAACAAGCCGCTATGCTAAAAACCCTGAACGATATTATTTTGCATATTCGCTACACCATTAAATAACCGTCCCAACGTACTAAAACAGGCTCCGAACCGGGGCCTGTAAGGAGTTTTCATGCAGAATTCACAGACATTCAGTGTTGCCGAGCTGTCATTACCCAAAGGCGGTGGGGCCATTACCGGTATGGGGGAAGCATTAACACCAGCCGGGCCGGATGGCATGGCTGCCCTATCCCTGCCATTACCTATCTCTGCCGGACGTGGTTACGCACCCTCGCTCACTCTGAATTACAACAGTGGAACCGGTAACAGCCCATTTGGTCTCGGTTGGGACTGCAACGTCATGACAATTCGTCGTCGTACCAGTACCGGCGTGCCGAATTACGATGAAACCGATACTTTTCTGGGGCCGGAAGGTGAAGTGTTGGTCGTAGCATTAAATGAGAGTGGTCAAGCTGATATCCGCAGTGAATCCTCATTGCAGGGCATCAACTTGGGGGCAACCTTCACCGTTACCGGTTATCGTTCCCGTTTGGAAAACCATTTTAGCCGGTTGGAATACTGGCAACCCAAAACAACAGGCACAACCGATTTCTGGCTGATATACAGCCCCGACGGACAGGTCCATTTACTGGGCAAAAATTCTCAGGCACGTATCAGCAATCCACTCAATGTTAACCAAACAGCGCAATGGCTGTTGGAAGCCTCGGCATCATCCCACGGCGAACAGATTTATTATCAATATCGAGCCGAAGATGAAACAGGTTGCGAAACTGACGAGCTTACAGCCCACCCGAATGCCACCATCCAACGCTACCTGCAAGCGGTACATTACGGGAACCTGACCGCCAGCGACGTTTTTCCCACGCTCAACGGAGATGACCCGCTCAAATCTGGCTGGTTGTTCTGTTTAGTATTTGATTACGGTGAACGCAAAAACAGCTTATCTGAAATGCCGCCGTTTAAAGCCTCAAGTCACTGGCTTTGCCGCCAAGACCGTTTTTCCCGTTACGAGTACGGTTTTGAATTGCGCACCCGGCGCTTATGCCGCCAAATCCTGATGTTTCACCGTCTGCAAACTCTGTCTGGTCAGGCAAAAGGGGACGATGAACCCGCTTTGGTTTCACGTCTGATACTGGATTATGATGAAAACGCGGCGGTCAGCACACTGGTTTCTGTCCGTCGGGTAGGCCATGAGGACAACAGCACCGTCATCTCACTGCCACCACTGGAACTGGCTTATCAACCTTTTGAGCCAGAACAAAAAGCACTCTGGCAACCAATGGATGTGCTGGCGAACTTCAACACCATTCAGCGCTGGCAACTACTTGACCTGAAAGGAGAAGGTGTGCCCGGTATTCTGTATCAGGATAAAAATGGCTGGTGGTATCGATCTGCCCAACGTCAGGCCGGGGAAGAGATGAATGCGGTCACTTGGGGGAAAATGCAACTCCTTCCCATCACGCCAGCTTTGCAGGATAACGCCTCACTGATGGATATTAACGGTGACGGGCAACTGGACTGGGTTATCACCGGGCCGGGGCTAAGGGGCTATCACAGCCAACACCCGGACGGTAGCTGGACACGTTTTACACCATTACATGCCTTACCGATAGAATATTCTCATCCTCGCGCCCAACTTGCCGATTTAATGGGGGCCGGGCTGTCCGATTTAGTGCTGATTGGTCCCAAAAGTGTGCGCTTGTATGCTAATAACCGTGATGGTTTTACCAAAGGGCGGGATGTCGTGCAATCCGGTGATATCACCCTGCCGTTACCGGGTGCTGATGCCCGCAAGTTAGTAGCATTTAGTGACGTAATCGGTTCAGGCCAAGCACATCTGGTTGAAGTTAGTGAAACTCAAGTCACCTGCTGGCCAAATTTGGGACATGGCCGTTTTGGTCAACCAATTACACTGCCGGGATTCAGCCAATCTGCCGCCAACTTTAATCCTGATCGGGTTCATCTGGCCGATCTGGATGGCAGTGGCCCTACCGATTTGATTTATGTTCATGCTGACCATCTGGAGATTTTCAGCAATGAAAGTGGTAACGGTTTTGCAAAACCATTCACACTCCATTTTCCTGACAGCCTGCGTTTTGATGACACCTGCCAGTTACAAGTGGCCGATGTACAGGGGTTAGGGGCTGTCAGCCTGATCCTGAGCGTACCGCATATGGCACCACATCATTGGCGCTGCGATCTGACCAACGCGAAACCGTGGTTACTCAATAAAATGAACAACAATATGGGAGCCCATCACACCCTGCATTACCGTAGCTCTGTCCAGTTCTGGCTGGATGAAAAAGCCGCAGCCTTAGCTACCGGACAAACACCGGTCTGTTATCTCCCCTTCCCGGTCCATACCCTTTGGCAAACAGAAACCGAGGATGAAATCAGCGGCAATAAATTAGTGACCACGTTACGTTACGCTCACGGCGCTTGGGATGGACGTGAACGGGAATTTCGTGGCTTTGGTTATGTTGAGCAGACAGACAGCCATCAACTCGCTCAAGGCAATGCGCCGGAACGCACACCACCGGCACTCACCAAAAACTGGTATGCCACCGGAGTCCCGGAGGTAGACAATATGCTATCCGCCGGGTATTGGCGTGGTGATAAGCAAGCGTTCGCCAGTTTTACGCCACGCTTTACTCTCTGGCAAGAGGGCAAAGATGTTCCACTGACATCGGAAGATGACCATAATCGGTATTGGTTAAACCGGGCGCTAAAAGGCCAACCGCTGCGTAGTGAACTCTACGGGCTGGATGGCAGCGCACAGCAAAAGATTCCCTATACAGTGACTGAATCCCGTCCACAAGTGCGCCAATTACAAAATGATACTACCGTTTCCCCGGTGCTCTGGGCCTCGGTCGTGGAAAGCCGTAGTTATCACTATGAACGTATTATCAGTGATCCCCTGTGTAATCAGGATATCACTCTGTCCAGCGACCAATTCGGGCAACCACTAAAACAGGTTTCAGTGCAATATCCCCGCCGCAATAAACCAACAACCAATCCGTATCCCGATACACTACCGGATACGCTGTTTGCCAGCAGTTATGACGATCAACAACAACAATTGCGGTTAACCTGCCAGCAATCCAGTTGGCATCATCTAATTGATAATGAACTCAGAGTGTTGGGATTACCGGATGGTACACGCAGTGATGCCTTTACTTACGATGCGAAACATGTGCCTGTTGATGGTTTAAATCTGGAAGCCTTATGTACTGAAAATAGCCTGATTGCCGATGATAAACCGCGCGAATACCTCAATCAGCAACGAACGTTCTACATTGATGGAAAAACCGATGGCAAAAACCAAACACCACTGAAAACACCGACACGACAAGCTTTAATCGCCTTTACCGAAACGGCGGTATTAACGGAATCCCTGTTATCCGCATTTGCTGGTGGTATCACATCAGACGAATTACCCGGCATTCTGACACAAGCAGGATATCAACAAGAGCCTTATCTGTTCCCACGCACCGGCGAAAACAAAGTCTGGGTAGCACGTAAAGGCCATACCGATTACGGAACTGAGGCACAATTTTGGCGTCCTGTCGCACAACGTAACACCCTGTTAACCGGGAAAACGACGCTGAAATGGGATACCCACTACTGTGTCATCACCCAAACCCAAGATGCTGCCGGTTTCACCGTCTCAGCCAATTACGACTGGCGTTTTCTCACACCGGTGCAACTGACTGATATCAACGATAATGTGCATCTTATGACCTTGGATGCACTGGGACGCCCTGTCACGCAACGTTTCTGGGGGATCGAAAGTGGTGTGGCAACAGGTTACTCTTCACCAGAAGAAAAACCATTTTCTCCACCAACCGATGTCAATACTGCCATTGGTCTGACCGGGCCACTCCCTGTCGCTCAGTGTCTGGTCTATGCACCGGGCAGTTGGATGCCACTATTCAATCAGGAAACCTTCAACACATTAACTCAGGAAGAGCAGAAGACGCTACGTGATTTACGGATTATCACGGAAGATTGGCGTATTTGCGCACTGGCTCGCCGCCGTTGGCTACAAAGTCAAAAAGCTGACACGCCACTGGTTAAATTGTTAACCAACAGCATCGGCTTGCCTCCTCATACTCTTACGCTGACCACGGATCGTTATGACCGTGATTCTGAACAACAAATTCGTCAACAAATCGCATTCAGTGATGGTTTTGGCCGTCTATTGCAAGCGTCTGTACGGCATGAGGCAGGTGAAGCCTGGCAACGTAACCAAGACGGTTCTCTGGTGACAAAAATAGAAGACACCAAAACGCGCTGGGCGGTTACGGGACGCACTGAATATGACAATAAGGGCCAAACGATACGAATTTATCAGCCCTATTTCCTCAACGATTGGCGATATGTTAGTGATGACAGCGCCAGAAAAGGAGCCTATGCGGATACTCATATTTATGATCCGATTGGGCGGGAAATCCGGGTTATCACCGCAAAAGGCTGGCTGCGACAGAACCAATATTTCCCGTGGTTTACCGTGAGTGAAGATGAAAATGATTTAGCCGCTGATATGATCGTGTAATTGAACCAGTATTCGCTCGTTTAATGTTAACGAGCGGATATAATACTGCATTGTTGAGTTCTAAATAGAGGGACAGGATATTTTGTTACCTTTTATTTCATAAGTAATAACGTTTAATTCCTGTAAAAAGCTATCATCATGGGAACTAAAAATAACAATTTTTTCTTCTGCAAGAGAAATCAGCAACTCAATTAAAAATGTTATAGAATCTGAATCAAGGCCATTTGTTGGCTCATCAAAAATATAAACATCCGCATCGGTAATAAAAGCGGATGTCAATAAAAACTTCTTTTTTATCCCAAGTGACATCTGTCCATATTCAATACCAGAATAATTAGATATACCAAAACCATTTAAATAGTAATCTAATTGATATTTTAGATTACTTTTCCTATAACGTTTACTTAGATTTATCACATCCATTCCAGTAATAAAGTTATAAAAATTAACATTATCCGATATATAAAAGCCATGCCGTTGCAAACTAAACTTATGCTTTTCTCCATTTTTTATAAAATTAACCATTCCTTTTCTAACCTTGTTTACGCCAGCAATACTTGAAAGAAAAGTTGTTTTACCAGCCCCATTAACTCCCGCAATACGGTTTAATCCAACACGAAAATTACAATTGACTTCTGAAAAAATAGTTTTACCATTAATAACAACCTCTAACCCAACAACCTCAAGCATAAATAACCCCTAAAAACAACGTGAAAAATAAAATAACACCAACAATAATAATTTTCGTGTATTGCGTTCTCAACAGAGAAATAAAAGAAACAATAATAGAAAGAAAGACATAAGATAAAAATATAATCACAGAGAAAGATTTAATAACCAGAAAACAAAAAATAAAAAAACAAACAAGATAAAAAAACAAAGAAACACAATAATTAAAAAAGAATATTTTTCGCACAGAGAGAAAGTTGGATAAATATGAAAGATAATTTATTTCAATATATGAAAGATTATAGAATAACAACATGCACATATATAAAACAACACTGGAATACATTAATAATATATAATCAGCTTTGTTTGGTATTTGAGAAAAAGCACTTTCACATAATAGATATAAAAGCAGAACAAATAATACCATAATAAGCACAGATATTTTATTTTTATTAAAATAAGAACGAAGATTCATTATATAAGGCAAAGAAAAAAAAGCTAATGAAAATAATTTTTCATTTCTATTAATTATGTAACATGGTGTGAAATTCAAATATAATATCAATGCTACTAATGGAATAATTAATGTAAAAATCAAATCATATAATATTCCATTCCTGAATGATGACGCCAGAATAAAGAACACAGTAACAATAAAAAAATTCAAAAAACTTAATTCAAATAAGCAAAATCCAATTACAGCAAAAGAAACCATCAAAAAAAGCATAGATGAAAGGTAATGTAAACAATTAACATTTTCGGAGAAAAAACCCATAGAAAAGAAAATAACCATCGGAAAAGCACTATAAATAAAGAAAACGACACGACAAAAAAACAATGTTTTTTTGTCTACCAAAGAAACGATGATTGAATTTTCCTTTGCAGAAGGGAAAAACCTTAGGTTAATCAAATAAAATACCAGATAAACCATTAAAGATATGGAAGAAAAATAAAATGATTTTATGTGGTTCTCTGGAATAACAATATTAGAAGATAAATTAATTAAAACCTCAATGACACCACTGAACTTTGCCGGAAGTAATAAAAGAAAAATAAATATAATGACATTTCTATTCCCAGACGCGAATTTTTTTATCCTACCTTTATACTCCAAGGCATCAGCGATTATTAAATTCATACTGCCTCTCTAAAACCAAAATCTAAACAATTTTCTTGGTGAATCGGTATAGGTACCATAATTGACATAACCCGATCCGGTTGGGTGAACGTTTTCTTTTTGACGATTGCCAGATCACTCAAACCGGATTAAGTTCCTTCAAGTAAGCCATTATAAGTTGTTACCTTAAAAGACGACATATTGGAATCCAGACGATATCTGAAACAATCTTTTGAGATATACATAACAGATAGATACGATTTTGTATATTTCGGTGCTATGCCTTCCACAGTAATTAACTGCCCCTTTCCGACAGATGAAAAAGGAAACAACCAGTTAAAAAAAGTATCACCAAACACCCAGTAAATAAAATAGAGAAATAATAAGGATATAGTTATTTTCAATATCTTCATACGGACAGCTCCTGTTTATCACAGTAATGCTGTAAGGCTAGTTTTCCTTGTTCTTCCTACTGGTTCATGGTCAGTGATGTTTACTGGAAACTCTGTTAGCGCTACTTTATTTTCCAGTAATCAATAGAATCTCTGTTTAAATCAATTCTGCCATCAGGGTATTCAACTCTTGAGGGTTCTTTACCTGGTGGGATAATAATTTTAGGCATTTTGGTTTCATCCAACTTAGGCTTAAAGATGATTTTCCATTCCGCTCCTGACGTTAATTTCAACCGAAAAGGAAACGAATCCACTATGCCCTGTAAGGAAACTCTGTTTGGACGTCCCTCTACTATTTTCAAAACCGGGTAAATAACCGGTCTGTAGTCTATAATATTCACTGCGCGCGTCTCAGAGGCTTCAGAATAATTTTCTCGTTCGGCATCGTTGATAAAAGCGGTTAAACCTGTCCCTGAATAGGGAACAGCATCTTTTACCAGGTGACTGACATCGGTATAATTCGCCGATACATAAGCCCGTTCAATTTTCCATTTACACCAACCTCCGCCACTAAAAGGCAATTTCGTCTGAAAATAACCTGTTTGGGGATCAGTAGTTACTTTCTGGTAAAGCACATTATAAGTCGGCACCTTATGGGGTGTCATCGTTGCACTAAATTCATATTCAAGACAATCTTTTGAGATATATCTTGCTGCCACGTACGGCTCAGTGTATTTCGGCATGACGCCTTCTACGGTGATCCACGGCCCTTTTCCCTTAGATGAAAAGGGAAATAGCCAGTTAAAAAAGGTATCCCCCATCGACCAGTAAATAAAAGACAATAGTAATAATGACAATGTAACCTTGAATATCCTCATACTGGAAGCTCCTTCTCATCGCGGTAGTATTGTAAGGCCAGTTTCCCTTTTTCTTCCTGCTGACTGACGGCCAATGATTTTATTAACTGTTTATCCATTTCCAGAAAACAGAGATTACGGTAGTAAACCGCGTCTGGTATCAGTCTCTTATAAACATCCATTTTCTCCTTAAATTGACGCTGATTGTCCTGGTAAACCGTTATTTTATCCGGTTCGCATAACTCTTTAAGACGTGCATCAATATAACCGGCATATTTAGATGAGAAGTGATTAAGAATACTTATTCTGTCTTTTAACTCAGGATTTTTATTTTCATCAAACAGTTTATCCTGTTCTTGCGGGCTTAGCTGATTAAACAGGGCATTTTGCTGTTCACCGGCCTGAGAGAAAAAGTGTTCTGTTTCTTTATTCAGTTCAGGAATTAAATACAGTTTTGTTGTATTGTTTAATATTTCCTCTGCACCCAATCTGGTTATCAGCGATACATTACTGGCGGCAATCAGCCATTCCGGGCAGGCACTGGCTTTTAAAAAATGAACCGCTTTGCCATGATGCAGGTAAATTTCTTTACTGGCTGTCGCCTGTTTAATTGCCTGAATAATCGGTGAAGGTGACAACAACTTCATGATTTCCCAGTCATACCCCGCTAACGTCCAATAATTGAAGAAAACATTATCCATATCCTGTTCAAAAGGCACCAAAGGAACGGGATCATTTTCATTAACATGGCGATAATGAATAATAGCAGATAATTCTTGTACTGCACTGCGGGTTAATGTTCGCGGCATCCCGTAACTGTAGAGACAAGGATTGTGTTCTTTCAGTTGTGCACTGTGCAATAATGCTAAAGCTCCCCCCAAGCTGTGACCACAGATAAATAATCTTTTTTTTGCGGCCAAATCCAGAATATCACCGAATACTTCTTTGGTTTTCTCATCAGGAACTTTTAACTTCCCAACCACATTAAATGCATCCCAAAATCCTTTATGCACTTTGCCGCGGTGAATAAAACCGCTGCACAGGGCTTTTTCGTCATCGCAACTCAAACTTAACGGCTGGAAGGTAATATCAGTCAGGTCATTCGCCAGACTGGCTGTACCCCGCCAGCTAACAAGAACATCACTGTTGCTGGCGATATAAAACAGTCGGGTATCACCCTGTTTATTGTCTGCCGTTTTTGAATCAATAAACTCTATCCGAGCATAACGTTCACTGAACGGCACATCATAAACCACTGGCGTTGCCGAAACATCGTTCATCCGATAAGGCAACTTCGAGACATCGACCATTTGCCGATTGAAAAAGTGAAGTACAGAACCTTCAACATCGACATCCCCATCGGCATAAGCCAGTACGCTCATCAAACACTGGTTATAAGCATTCACAATAGAATACTCTTTTTGATGATGTAGCAGTAAAACCCAAGCCCGGAAAGGACATATTTCCAGTACATACCGGCGATTTAACGGATGAACCTGATAGCCTTTTGGTTCCGGGTCTGGGAAATGATAGGGAGGTGGAATTTTTTTGGGATCATTCCAATCATCTAGCGCTGGCAACCCATCACTAATCTGTCCGATAGTCACATAACGATATTGATGGCCTTCGGTTTCTGCTTTTGGCTTCACCACTGAAAATTCCTCTCCCCGTTCTTCCCGCAACGGGCGCTGTTCCATTTCATTGGCCAGCGGCTGAGCATCAATATATAGCGTCACCGGATGAGGCAACAGCTCCTCTTCTCTGAGTACACCGAAACCATCCGTCACCCCTTGACGCACATAACCTGGGGTTCCGAGACTGATCAGGCGATAAGGCATGTTGACCAGCGGCTTTCCCTGTTCATCCACTAACTGAAATTCCACCCAGTTTTTCAAAAACCGTTTACAATCAAAACACAAGCGTGGATCTGATATACCCATTAGTTTTACTTCCTTCTTTTAACGTTACAAATGTAAGCACGCAGACCGCACGTTATGTGTTGAAAGTCTCACAAGATTTCCCCGCCCGGCTATCAATCACTTTCATCAGCATCAATATCCTGTCAGGAATAACTGTGATTGATTGCGTCACTACAGAAACAAGATAGTAAAAATCCTATTACCACAGATAAGAAACACCACTTATGCCGTGAGTAATAGTGAGTTGAACGACAGGAAGACAAAAATGTATTCCCATCAATTAATCCCTTTGAATAAGGGAACAGGAGTTGGAATTTCCTTCATACTGTCCATATGATGAAACCTAAGCTATGATTATTAAATCATCACCAAATAGCAAGAGAAAATCTTCATTTTTTTTCATTTACAAAAAAATAAATTTGTAAGAAAGTGTTACAAACTCAATCGAAATTGAGTTGTCACTAATCCCACAAAAGATAAAATAACCCATTTCCCAAGAAGGCAATCCACGATATATAAAACAACCTAGCCTTCACTTATCTTCCACTCAACGACCATGATACCAAGTATTTAACATCTTAATTTTTAATCAAAAAATATCTTTATCTATTTAGTCGTTTCATTAATAACTCATTCTGCATTAAAGCGGCTGCCACAAAAGCCCTCCTTATCAGCTAAGATCCAAGTTCCTATTCCAAACACAAAGCTTCTATTACTACATTCCTATAACGACAGGGACGTTCTATTGCACCTTGGCCTGTATTAAAAGGAACCCTTATTCTTGATGAACAGGATTCCGGGTAATAGAACTTTAAATAGAAGCTAACTGTACTAGCTCAGACTAGAGCTAGGCTGTGTCCCTTAATATCAATTAATAGTATTATTATCTGATTGATTTCGATGCAGGAACAAAATAGTGGCACGTTACGACATTTCTGATGATGCTTGGATATTGATAGAATCTTGTTTGCCCC
>NZ_RCWC01000014.1:0-33410 GCF_018448935.1 Photorhabdus noenieputensis
TTTTTGAAAGGTAATCGACGTATTGCAACACGCTATGAAAAAACAGCACGAAACTATCTGTCGATGGTGAAATTAGGCTGTATTCGACTCTTTTGCCGGAGATTATATAATTAAGGGACACTACCTAGTACAACTCCGGTGACTGCCCCCCGCAGTTAAAGAGGGTTTACTGCGGTTTTTGCTAACAACTCTGCATACTCGGATTCACTTGCGCTCGAATCTTGATGATTTTTGTTCTATCTCTGACTATGGTTTGTTTAGTCTCACAATATGGCGTCATTTTGGCACGCATGTTGAATTTTGTTAAAAAAAAATCTTAAACTAGCCGATGAAGCAAATTTAGCATTTCACCAAACCAATATGTTCCGCTAGCTCCAAATAAATAATGCAAACGATAGTGGATATCTATAGTGAACTAATAACCGCAATGCGGTAGGAGTAAGGTTTATGGCCACATTAGCAAATGAAAGAATCACCACAAGGGTGAGTTCAGAGACCAAAGAGCTACTTGAAAGAGCGTTATCACTATCAGGGTATGCAAGTTTGAATAGCTTTATTGCAAATGCTGCTGTAGCAGAGGCAAAAAGACTCATTGAACAAAATATGCGTATTCAATTGTGTCAAGAAGATGCATTGGCGTTTGTTCATGCATTGGAAAAACCAACCAAGTTAAACGAACGTTTCCTTCGTGCTGCTCGTAGACATAAAGAAACAATAAAAAATGAAGATAGAACGTCTAGATAAAAACAAACACGATAGAAATAATTTTAACTGTGGTGAACCCGCGCTAAACAACTACTTGAAGGCAGTATCGGGACAACATGATAAAAAGGATTTATCAAGAACATGCGTCCTTACAAGTAGTCAAAATGGATCTCAAATAAAGGGATACTATTCCCTAGCACTATGCACGGTAGAGCTAGACGAACTACCCGAGAAAATATCGAAAAAGTATCCTTCAACACTACATTGCGCACTCATTGGTCGCCTAGCTATAAGTAAGTCATTTCAACGCCAAGGGTTTGGTGAAATCTTACTTATAGATGCAATTCGAAAAGCTATAGAGTCGTCAAAATCTATTCCTACCCCGATGATTATCGTCGATGCGAAGAACGACATAGCCAAAAAACTGTATATGAACGTAGGATTTGAGGAGTTTCTTCAGACAAAGAACAAACTGTTCATGTCCACGACTGTTGCAATAGAAATGATAAAAAAAGTAGATGCGATGTAACATATCATTTACTGAATGCGGCTAACGTTCCCTCTGAATGAAAACTCAGAGGGAACGCTTTCACTAATTACAACACATCAATTGCGTTCAATTCTTTGAAAGCCTGTTCCAGACGAGCGGCCATAGAAACCTGACCGGCACGCAGCCATACCCGTGGATCGTAGAATTTTTTATTAGGTTTATCCGCGCCTTCTGGATTGCCTAACTGACCTTGCAGATAGCCTTCGTTCTTTTTGTAGTAGTTGAGAATACCTTCCCAAGTCGCCCATTGGGTGTCAGTATCGATATTCATTTTAACGACGCCGTAGCTGACCGCTTCTTTGATCTCTTCCGCAGTAGAACCAGAACCACCGTGGAAAACAAAATCCAGGCTGTTATGTGGCAGATTGAATTTCTCAGAAACATAGTCTTGAGAGTTACGCAAAATTTTTGGCGTCAGTTTAACGTTACCCGGCTTATAAACACCGTGAACGTTACCGAAAGAAGCCGCAATCGTGAAACGTGGGCTGATAGCGTTCAGTTTCTCATAAGCATAAGCCACATCTTCCGGTTGAGTGTACAACGCAGAGCTATCCATATGGCTGTTATCAACGCCATCTTCTTCCCCACCAGTACAGCCTAACTCGATTTCCAGCGTCATATCGATTTTTGCCATACGAGCCAAATATTGGCTGCAAATCTCAATATTCTCTTCCAGAGACTCTTCTGACAGATCGATCATGTGAGAAGAGAATAAAGGTTTACCCGTCGCTGCGTAATGCTTTTCTCCCGCCTCTAACAGGCCATCAATCCACGGCAGCAATTTACGCGCGCAGTGGTCAGTATGCAGGATCACAGGAACACCATAATGTTCAGCCATCTGATGAACATGGTGAGCACCAGAAATTGAACCCAGAATAGCCGCTTGTTGACCTTCAACTTTCAAACCTTTACCGGCAATAAAAGCAGCACCACCGTTAGAGAACTGAATGATCACGGGAGAACGAACTTTAGCAGCGGCTTCCAGTACGGCATTGATTGAATCAGTACCTACACAGTTGACCGCCGGCAAAGCAAAGTTGTTTTCTTTGGCTATGGCGAACACTTTTTGAACATCATCACCAGTGATGACACCCGGTTTTACGAAATCAAAAATTTTAGACATGTTACGTGGGTCCTGTTTAGAGCAGGTAGCCAACCAATCAGCCGCTACCCGTCATGACTTAATTACTGTTTTGCACGTTCTTCCAACATTACAACCGCAGGCAGTTTCTTCCCTTCCACGAATTCGAGGAAAGCGCCACCACCCGTAGAGATATAAGAAATTTTGTCAGCAATACCGAACAGGTCGATCGCTGCCAGCGTATCGCCACCACCGGCGATAGAGAAAGCATCACTCTCTGCAATGGCACGCGCGACAATTTCAGTTCCTTGACGGAAATTAGGGAATTCAAATACGCCAACCGGGCCATTCCATAGAATCGTTTTGGCGTTTTTCAGGATATCTGCCAGCCGTTGAGCGGATTCATCCCCCAGATCGAGGATCTGCTCATCATCTTTAATATCGCTGGTAGATTTCAAGGTTGCTTCGGCCGTTTCAGAGAATTCTGTCGCTACGCGAACATCGGTTGGTACCGGAATATCACAGCTTATCAGCAATTTTTTCGCTTCCGGGATCAAGTCATCTTCATAGAGAGAACGACCGACATTGTGGCCTTCCGCAGCAACAAAGGTATTTGCGATACCACCACCAACAATCAGTTGGTCGGCAATTTTAGACAGCGTATCCAGAACGGTCAGCTTGGTTGAAACTTTAGAACCACCGACGATAGCCACCATTGGACGAGCCGGATTATCCAATGCCTTACCTAATGCCTCTAATTCCGCAGACAGCAAAGGACCGGCGCAAGCAACAGGAGCAAACTTAGCCACGCCGTGAGTAGAAGCCTGAGCACGATGAGCCGTACCGAATGCATCCATGACATAAATATCACACAGGGAAGCATATTTTTTAGCCAAGGTTTCGTCGTCTTTCTTCTCACCTTTATTAAAGCGAACGTTCTCCAGCACAACCAACTCACCTTCCGCGACATCTACCCCTTCCAAATACTCTTTTTCCAGTCGAACCGGGGAAGAGAATTTCTCTTTTAGATAGTCTACTACTGGTTTCAGCGAGAATTCTTCGTTGTATTCGCCTTCAGTCGGGCGGCCAAGGTGAGAAGTAATCATGACCTTAGCACCCTGTTTCAATGCTGCTTCGATGGTTGGCAAGGAAGCACGGATACGCGCATCAGAGGTGACTTTGCCATCTTTTACCGGAACGTTCAGGTCAGAGCGGATCAAAACACGCTTACCCGCCAGATCTAAATCGGTCATCTTAATTACAGACATGGTGAATCCTCTCATTGATTCTCTAAATTATTTAATCTTGCGCTGTGTGCGGATCTATTATGGACCGTCTATCAACAACAGATCATTCGAAACCCGTAGCAGCCATTGCTAACGTTGTATCTAACATTCGGTTAGCAAATCCCCATTCATTATCGCACCAAACTAATGTCTTAATCAGGTGCTGCCCACTTACCCGAGTTTGTGTGCCATCAACAATCGCACTATGGGGATCGTGGTTAAAATCCGTTGAGACTAACGGCAATTCAGTGTAATCAACTATACCACGAAATGAAGTAGCTGCTGATTTTTGCATTAATTCGTTGATTTTTTTAACAGTTACTGAAGATTTTACCGTAACGCTCAAATCGATAGCGGTAACGTTAATCGTTGGTACGCGCACCGAGATAGCTTCAAAACGGTCACAGAACTTTGGAAAAATCCGGGTTATCCCTGCGGCCAACTTGGTATCCACCGGAATGATAGATTGACTGGCTGCCCGAGTACGCCGTAAATCTTTGTGATAAGCATCAATGACCGGTTGGTCATTCATTGAGGCGTGAATGGTTGTTACTGTGCCAGATTCAATCTCAAATTCATCATCCAATAATTTAATAATGGGAATAATGCAATTAGTGGTGCAGGAAGCATTGGATACAATGCGATCTTCTGCCGTCAGTAAATGTTGATTTACACCATAAACTACCGTCGCATCTAAATCATTGCCCCCCGGATGAGAAAACAGTACTTTTTTGGCACCACTGGCAAGATGTGCCTGACCATCAGCTCTGCTGCCATAAATCCCACTGCAATCAAGAACAATATCAATTCCCAGTTCTTGCCAAGGCAACGTCGATATATCAGGTTGATGAAACAAGCGAATATTATCATCACCAACTTGCAACAAATCATTATTCAGACGCACATCCCAGGCAAAGCGGCCGTGACTAGAGTCATATTTCAGCAAGTGAGCAATTCCTTCGGCATCTGCCAGCTCATTAACAGCAATAATCGAAATTTCAGCCCGGCGTCCAGATTCATAAAGAGCACGTAAAATACTACGCCCTATTCTGCCAAAACCGTTTATTGCTACCTTGATTGTCATGTTACTCCCTGAATATAGTTATTACCACCCAACCGCTTAGAATAACTGACTAAATCACTGATGTACTGATTGCTTATCACAAAATTATCAAAACCGTGCATAGAAAACCGCTTCAGATAACAGAATGAAACGATTCAGCTATAAATAACCAGATTACGGGAAAAGGAGATTGATAGCAATAGTCATTAATCGCAATGGCAAAAAGTGATCAAGCCGCGCAGTAAAGGTACCAAAATTAATTATTAGCGGAAAAATACCTCTTTATTTTCTCCCTGTTCAAAGGCAAGGCTTCCTACTTCATTTAAAGACTGTTGCTCATATTCGTCGAACATAAGCAAACAGAAAGAAACAATCCCACCGTTATTTACTCACAACTGCGACATTGCTCATCAATATCATTTATTGAAATATTGACATTTCATCTCAAAAAATGGAAACTGGTTGTCGTTTTTTGCGGTACTAAGGGAAGGAAGTAAATCGTGTCAACCGAGAAAACTTCGGCGTTTGAAGTATTCACTGAGATCACACTAGCGGTATTTAGGCTCAATGCCCTACTGCTCTCTAAAGGGGATCAGCTCGTCGCCCCGTTGGGAATCACAAGTGCAAGATGGCAAGTACTCGGTGCGATTGCGCATGCACCACATCCACTTACCGCGCCTCAGATTGCCGCCGCAATGGGTATCACGCGCCAGGGAGTGCAAAAGCAATTGAATCTCGGGCTGAACTCAGGGATGGTGAAAGCCATCGCTAATCCTCGGCATGAACGCTCGCCACTCTATCAACTGACCGAGCTTGGTTGGCGTACTTTTGATGCGGCGATATCACTGGAAGCTGAATGGGTCGAATCACTGATGCAATCCTCTGATCTTAACGAGCTAAAAGTGACATTAAACACCTTAATAAGCCTAGAGACGGAGCTGGCAGAATCACCAGTGCCAAATAGCGCTACGGATTCGTTCGTTAATAACGACAAAGAATTACCAAACAGTTAAATGAAATACAACGTGGAAACAGCATGTAATTGGTGGAATACATTTGTCTCTACGTTGACACATTGTTGCCGTCAAAAGCCACGTAAATCACGCGACTCACCTCGGCAGGATAGCAATACAAGCATAAATATAAACAAATAATTTTCAGGAGATAAAAATGGTCAAGCTAGAAGAAATGGATACCCACGTAACCCTACGGGAACAGTTATTTTCGAACACCGATGGCTCTATAGTGCTGGTGAACATATTTCATGTTGATCCCTCAATGGCTGACGCCCTAATAGAAACGTGGAAGGAAGATGCAGAATATTTCCGGTCTAAAGTCGGCCTAATTTCCGCACAATTACATCGCGGAATCGCTGGCAGTGGCACATTCATGAATTATGCCATTTGGGAGAGTCTGGAGCGTTTCCGCGCCGCGTTCATGGACCCTGAATTCAAAGAGAAACTCGCCAAGTATCCTGATGGGATTGTCGGCTCGCCTCACGTATTCCAAAAAGTAGCCGTCCCTGGAATTTGCGTGGCATAAGCCGAGGAAAACTGTCACGATCCCTCTTCGATAACGATATCGTGCAGAACAAGAGCGCACCCGCTCAACGTTTACCTCGGGTGCGCTCATTTATGAAGCGACTAATTATTTCAGCAGAGCTTTAGCCTTAGCGACCACATTCTCTACCGTGAAACCAAACGCTTTAAACAGTTGATCAGCAGGCGCTGACTCACCAAATGTATCCATACCAACAATAGCGCCATTCATACCGACATATTTAAACCAGTAATCGGCAATACTCGCTTCGATTGCAACACGTGCCGAAACCGCCGCAGGCAGAACCGCTTCTCGGTATGCAGCATCTTGCTTATCAAAAGCATCAGTAGACGGCATGGAGACTACGCGCACCTGATGACCTTCCTCAGTCAATTGGTGGTAAGCACTTACTGCCAATTCAATTTCTGAACCGGTTGCAATCAGAATCAGTTCTGGCTGCCCCTGACAATCTTTCAGGATGTAAGCCCCTTTCTCAATATTAGCCAACTGCTCAGCGGTACGTTCTTGCTGTGCCAAATTCTGGCGAGAGAAAATAAGCGCTGATGGGCCTGCTTTACGATCAATAGCGCATTTCCACGCCACCGCAGATTCAACCTGGTCGCATGGACGCCATGTGCTCAGATTTGGCGTCACACGCAAACTGGCAAGCTGTTCTACCGGCTGATGAGTCGGACCATCTTCACCCAAACCGATTGAGTCATGGGTATAAACAAAGATGCTGCGAATCTTCATCAATGCCGCCATACGCACTGCGTTACGGGCATATTCAACGAACATCAGGAAAGTTGCACCATAAGGCACAAAACCACCATGCAGAGCGATACCGTTCATAATGGCTGACATGCCAAACTCACGAACGCCGTAATGGATGTAGTTACCTGCCTGATCTTCGTTCAATGGTTTAGAACCTGACCACATCGTGAGGTTACTTGGTGCCAAATCAGCGGAGCCCCCCATAAATTCAGGCAGCACCTTACCAAAAGCTTCCAAGGCATTTTGGGATGCTTTACGGCTGGCAATATTGGCCGGATTTTTTTGCAACTGTTCGATAAACGCTTTGGATTCAGTTTCCCAGTTTGCCGGTAACTCGCCACTGGTACGACGTTTGAATTCAGCCGCTAATTCAGGATACGCTTTTTCATAGGCAGAGAATTTTTCATTCCAAACGGCTTGTTTCGCATTGCCAGCTTCTTTTGCATCCCATTCAGAATAGATGTCCGCTGGAATCTCAAATGCCGGATAATTCCAATCCAGTGCTTCACGAGTCGCGGCAATTTCCGCATCACCCAATGGCGCGCCATGAGAATCATGGGTACCCGCTTTGGTTGGCGCACCAAAACCGATAACTGTTTTGCACATTAACAGAGAAGGTTTACCAGCAACTTTACGTGCTTCTTCAATAGCAGCTTTGACTGAATCTGCATTATGACCATCAATACCGCGAATCACATGCCAGCCATAAGCCTCAAAACGGCTTGCCGTATCATCCGTAAACCAGCCTTCAACATGACCATCAATGGAAATGCCATTGTCATCATAGAAAGCGATCAACTTGCCTAGCTTTAAAGTACCGGCCAAAGAGCACACTTCATGAGAAATGCCCTCCATCATGCAGCCATCACCCATAAAGACATAAGTATTATGGTCAACGATCTCATGGCCAGGACGGTTAAATTGCGCGGCCAAAGTGCGTTCCGCAATCGCAAAACCTACTGCGTTGGCAATCCCCTGCCCTAAAGGACCTGTCGTAGTTTCTACGCCTGGAGTATAACCATACTCAGGATGGCCTGGGGTTTTAGAGTGTAACTGACGGAAATTTTTCAGATCATCAACTGAAACATCATAACCGGTGAGATGCAACAGGCTATAAATCAGCATAGAACCATGACCGTTAGACAATACAAAACGGTCACGATCGACCCAATGTGGATCAGTTGGGTTATGATTCAAATAATCACGCCATAAAACTTCAGCGATATCAGCCATTCCCATAGGCGCACCAGGGTGCCCTGATTTTGCTTTCTGCACAGCATCCATGCTCAGGAAGCGAATAGCATTAGCAAGGGTTTTACGAATGGTCATTTTCTACTCCAAGTGGGATAAAATGTTTAGGGGGATAATTTTCTCAGCACAGCGTACAAACCGCAATCTTTAAAGCCAAATACCCGAAAACTATCTTAATTTTATCTGAACGGCAATTCTTTGATTTGCCTTACTGTTCTATAACGAATTTCAGCGTTATCAGAGTAACAAACAAACTCATTGCGCATATAAAGGGGTAAATGAATTAAACACAGCTATTAGTGGCAAATCAAGCGATAAAATAACCAATTAAACAGAGACATACTCTTAATTTATGGCAATTTTCAGCAAATAAATTAATCGTTTATATTGTTCCTAATTGTCTCTTAATAATTTATTCATCAGTAGTGAATACATAGAAAAAACACCAATCAAAAACCAATGTTATTTGGACATCAATAAACCAATAAACAATTCAAAACAAAATAATACTTATAGTTATATTTTCATACACGATAATATTTTTACCCAAAACAATAAGTAATTTGATTAACAAACATAGATAAAATAAAAAAATATTATTTTTTGGCGAATTAATTATTGCAATCCATTATATAATCAGGTTATTTTAAATAGAACATATAAATATAGACACGCAGATGACTACTTAATTAACAACTAGGACATTTTCATGTCAAATATCAAAAACAAACCAAATAATATCACTCCACAATTAACTTACATGTGGGAAAAAAGTAATGAACCTTGGGGTGCAAAAGATCGCCAATCAAGATTTATATATGCAAATCCTGCTTTTTACCAACTGCTCAATCTGCCAGAAGATTTCGAGATTACAGGGCTTTCAACCGGGGAACTACCCTCACCTATCGCAGAGTATACAGAAGAATATTGTCGTCAAGATCAAAAAGTGATGCAAACCATGAATACAGTTACTTCACTTGAGACTCACCTATTTGGTAAAAATAAAGTCAAGCAAACCTATCGCTGTAGTAAATACCCACTTTGTGATGAAAATGGGAACTGCATCGGCATTATTTTTAATATGTCCAAAGTTCAAAACTTTTCCATTGCTTACTATCATGAAAAAGTATCGCCAACAGCGCTGGAATTTACCCCTCCTAATGACATACTGACTCAAATTGAATGGGAAGTTCTTTTTTTGGCTCTTCGCTCACTGGACGAAGAGAGTATCAGCGAAGAATTAATGATAAGTACCGAAGAGGCCATTAACCATATTCAGTCAATTTACCAAAAATTTAATCTACCGCTGCATATAGAATTAGACGATTTCTGCAAAGCAAATAAGTTTGATCTATATATTCCAGAAAGATTCGTCGCTACTGGCAGCCAAGAGTTGTAAATTCCCATTAATTCAAATCTAAAATCCAGATATTTATCCAATAACAATAGGAATTATGTTGTGAGCTATAAAAAATTAACCGTATCGCCTCAAATTATTAATCTAATGGAAACCAGTCATGAACCCTGGGGCATAAAAGATCAAAACTCCCGTTTTGTCTATGAAAACAAGGCGATGGCTATGCTGCGCGATCTTCCCCGTGGTTTTAATGTAGAAGGACGTCTAGACAATGACCTGCCTTGGGAAGGTGCCGCTTTTGCAGAACAATTTCAGATCCATGACAGAGCAGTAATGCAAGCAGAACAAAGAATATGCTCATTAGAAACCCATTTATATGGTAAAGAAAAATTACTTTCCTCCTATTTCTTCGAAAAGTTTCCATTTTATAATGAAGATAATCAATGTGTCGGCGTTATTTTCCATGCCTGGAAAGCCGAAGCCTATTCTCTGACACGCTTTTTTTATGGTAAGCTCCCCGCTTCTATTATGTTCCAGCCTCCTTCTGAGCTATTTACTCAACGGGAATGGGATGTCATTTTTCTATTTCTACAGAAACATACCAGTAAACAGATCGGGCGAATACTGAATATTTCTTATCGCACGGTAGAAACGCATATGTTACGGATATACAAGAAAATTGGTATTAATTCAGGTCAACAATTGGATGAATACTGCCGCCTTAACGATTTTGATCTCTATGTTCCTGAGAGATTTTTAAAACCTGGTAGTAAAATGTTTATATAATATGGTAAATAAAACAGATGAAAACAACGAACAATATATCAGCACAGGTAATAAATACCATAAAACATAGCCATGATCCTTGGGGCATTAAAGATAAAAGCACTTGCTTTATTTATGAAAATAAAGCAATGGCTATGCTACAAGATATTCCGCTTAATTTGAACGTCGAAGGGCGTTTTGATTGTGAATTACCTTGGGCAGGAGCAATATTTGAAGAGCAATTTCAACGACATGACAGAACCGTCATGCGCTTGGAAAAAAGTATATGCTCATTAGAAACACATAGATTTGGCAAAGAAAAACATCTTTGTTCCTATTTCTTCGAGAAATTTCCATTTTATAATGAAAATAATGAATGTATTGGCATTATTTTTCATGGCCGGAAAGCGGAAGCGCTTTCTTTAAAGGAGTTTTTCAATGGAAAATTGCCACCTTCCATTATGTTTTGCTCTCCCTCAGATAAATTTTCTCAACAAGAGTGGGAAATTATTTTCCTATTTCTGGCAAAACATAGCAGAAAGGAAATCAGCGAGAGACTAAATCTTCCTTATCAATCAGTAAAAGACCAGATAGAAAAAACATACCAGAAACTAAAAGTGAACTCTGATTCTCAATTTGAGGAGTATTGTCGTATAAATAACTTTAACCTTTATATACCAGAGAGATTTTTATTTCCTTATTTATAAATCTCATTTTTATATTCAAGTTATTATAAAGGCAACAATATTATGAAAACCAAATATGAATTCATTAACTATACCCTATGGATTTCAAGGTGCATCGCGGCGGCAAGGGAGCGAATCCCCGAGAGCATAGAAAACTATGTGACCGGGGTGAGTGAGTGCAGCCAACAAAGAGGCAACTTGAAAGATAACGGGTATAATTATACCGCGACTCAACTAGATAATATATGAAATAAAATCCCAGAATCGTGGTTTGTAAAAGATAAGGGATTTATCTGCATTTATGTAAATGTAATATTTACTACCGTTAATAAATTGTCTGAAAAATAGCTCAGAAATATTCATAAGAAACTATTAGTTACTCAATCTATTAAGTTAAGAATATTTTTCACAGATAATAATAATGCTCTTTACATTCAGAAAAAACACCTCCAATATATAGGGAATATTCAGTTATAAAACAATCGATAATATTATTCAGTATTCTCTCCGATAGCCAATTCAATTAACCTTGATCGATAATCTGCACCTAATTACTACCAGACAGCAAAACATTGATAATTTATCTATTATCAATGTTTTTCTCACAATTAAAACTTGGAGATTATTGATGGGTATTCAAGACTGGCATCCAGCAGATATTATTGCAGCACTGAGAAAACAAGGAACAAATCTTTCAGCCGTTTCTCGCAAAGCTGGCTTAGCATCATCGACGCTGAGTAATGCATTACATCGCCCGTGGCCAAAGGGAGAAGCATTAATCGCTACTGAATTAGGTTTACATCCATCGGACATTTGGCCATCACGCTATAGACCGGGTAAAGAAAATAAATTTCTAATAAAAATTGCAGAAACAAGCTGTATAGAAAGCTGGTAGCAGCGATGTCTTATTTCAATGCAATTTCATTATCACTTATATTGTCTATCGAGAGATTACTACATGACATAAGTACAAACAAAAAAGCCCCGGGCAACTACCCAGGGCTTCGGAATCTTTGGCGGTGCGGACGGGACTCGAACCCGCGACCCCCGGCGTGACAGGCCGGTATTCTAACCGACTGAACTACCGCACCGCGCAGCGTTCTGGTTGAGAACGAGGTGAATATTACGAATCCAAGATCATTCCGTCAATATCTTTTATAACAAAGTGGCGAGTTTGATCAACTTTTCACCCCGAAAGGTGATTTATCCGCAATTTTATGTTAACTCTGCCCAGAACTTATACGCCATAAACAGCTCCCGCCCTTCTTCTCAACTAAATCCAATCTGGATTCGTGAGCGGCAAGTTCTTCATCTGTTGCATAAATAACTTTTAATGCCGTTTGAGATCGGGTAACACGCTGTATTTCAGCAACATTCGCACCGCCAGCAATTTCCCCTTCCATTGAAAAAGCAAGAGAAGTCTGACCGCCTGTCATTATCAAATAGACATCAGACAATATCTCGGCATCGAGTAACGCCCCATGTAAGGTTCGTTTAGAATTGTCTATATCATAACGATCACATAACGCATCAAGATTATTTCTTTTCCCCGGAAATAACCCTCTCGCAAGTTGTAAGCTATCGGTAATCTTACAGAAATCCGCAGTTGGCGGAATATCACGATCCAGCTTACCAAACTCATAATCGATAAAGCCGATATCGAAGGGAGCATTATGGATGATCAATTCAGCGCCGCGAATAAATTCAATAAACTCATCTGCAATATCAGCAAACAACGGTTTATCCTGCAAAAATTCATCACTGATCCCATGCACTTCAAATGCTTCAGGATCGACCAATCTATCCGGCTGAATATAGACATGAAAATGGCGTCCAGTTAAACGACGGTTAATAACCTCTACAGCCCCAATTTCAATAATTTTGTGCCCTTCATAGTGAACACCTAATTTATTCATACCGGTAGTTTCGGTATCAAGAACAACTTGTCGTGTAATTGCCGTGCTCATAATGCCTTTTTATGTCAGACTTAGGGTTTTGCATTGAATAAGAAGAGTCTACCAGATATGAGCAAGAAGGTAGAAATTTTCACCGATGGATCTTGTCTCGGCAATCCGGGGCCTGGAGGCTACGGTGTGTTATTACGTTATCAACAACACGAAAAAACCCTTAGCGAAGGTTTTTATCATACAACCAACAACAGAATGGAGCTCATGGCGGCAATTATTGGCCTGGAAACACTGACTCGCCCTTGCAAAATTATCTTAACCACCGACAGCCAATATGTGCGTCAAGGCATTACACAATGGATTCATAACTGGAAAAAACGCGGCTGGCGTAAAGCAGATAAATCTCCGGTCAGTAATATCGATTTATGGCAACGCCTTGATCAAGCCATTAGCCGCCATGACATTGATTGGCTATGGGTCAAAGGCCACGCCGGACATGATGAAAATGAACGTTGTGACGAATTAGCCCGTGCCGCAGCAAACTCACCAACAGAAACCGACACTGGATATCTCGAAAATAGGGATTAACTACGCTTTCGGTAACATTTTGTTACGCCAACAGCACTGCCCAATTTAGGTTTTAATAATGTCACTTTCATCTGGTTTAGTGTTAATGGCAATGTACGTTTGCGGGCAATAATCAGACTGACACAACCTAATACAGACGAGCGCCGATTAACAAAACCCGTTTCATTTCGCCAAGGCAAAACTTGAAAACTATCACGGTACACCACTTCATAATTAAGCAAGCTCAACCAATCAAGTTGGCGCATCAGGGAGAACATCCGACTGCAATAGGGCTGATGACGCCATAGTCCCGGTACTAATTTTCCCAAACCAAGCAAACTCAATGAATTAAAACCACTGATAATGAGCCAACCATCATCAATCATCACTCGGTCAACTTCCCGTAAAAGACGGTGGGGATCAGCGCTGTAAGCCAGCATATGGCTCAGCAAACAAGCATCAACGGACTTTTCTTCAAACGGTAGATGGTAAGGATCGGTAATTACATGCATATTCTTGCCTTCCTTACCCACATTAATCTGATTAAAAATCGGACACTCCTTGCTGTCAATTTCGGCACTCAAATTACCGACTTTCAGCAGGTGGAAACCAAATATTTTCGACCACCAGGGTTGTAATTGATGCTCCAAAGCGGCACGGTAATACTCCCCCCAAGGTAAATCAGCCCAAGAAGCCGGGGGATTTATGTTCTGTATTGTATGTGCAGATTTCATGGCATCTTTTCCTTATAACCCGCTGTTAACAAGAGGTATACAATGGAGCTTATCAGCATTTCTGCCCTTTCGGATAATTACATTTGGTTACTTTGTGATGAAAATAGACATGCTGTAATCGTTGATCCGGCAGAATCACAACCTGTTCTTGATACCTTGAAATCCCGTGGCTGGATACCCGATGCAATTTTACTTACCCATCATCATCACGATCATGTTGGCGGCGTTCCTGGAATTATTGATCGATTCCCTGAACTACCAGTATACGGTCCAAAAGAAACCCAGAGCAAAGGTGCCACGATAATAGTACATGGCGGCGATAGCATCCATTTAGGTCAATTTTCTTTCCAGATCATCGATGTTCCAGGCCATACTCTGGGGCATATTGCTTTTTATCAAGCGCCTTACCTCTTTTGTGGGGATACTTTGTTCTCTGGTGGTTGCGGCCGCCTCTTTGAAGGAACCGCTGAACAGATGTATGCATCTCTAAGCAAAATAGCTGAACTACCCGATGACACACTGATCTGTTGCGCCCATGAATACACCGTTTCTAATATGAAATTTGCTCATGCTATTTTACCCAATCAGGCTATCAGCGAATATCAGCAAAAAGTAACCCAAATGAGGGAAAACAATCAACCAACAGTACCAACCACATTACAAACCGAGAAAAAAATCAATATTTTCTTAAAATGTGATGATATTGATTTACAAAGAAATCTTAGAATTGTTCCCAACTCTCAATCGCTTTCCGCCGTTTTCCGTCAACTAAGAAGACAAAAAGATCAATTCTGATTTATAGAGTTGCTATATCAAGCCAAGATAAGTATTATTGGTCGTCTTTTAAGCAACCATAAAAATTAATTATGAAGACAAAAGCGATTCTGTTCGCATCTGTCTTGCTGGTTGGCTGTCAATCCGGGCCTGATTGGTCGAAGACAGCCGGACAACGGGCACAGAATTCGTCTTCAACGAATCTAAAGACAGGCAAGATGGCAGCAACTGATGATACCGATCCGCTTGCTGCCTACTGGGGAGAGGGTGATTCTGGCGCTCAGCGTGAGCTGTGGGGATACATCCGTGATGAGTTGAAGATGAAGATCCCTGATAATTACAGGGTTCGTGAACAACGAAATTATTACTTGAAAAACAAGAGCTATCTCCACGATGTAACTTTACGGGCTGAACCGTATATGTACTGGATAGTCAGGCAGATCAAGCAACGCGATATGCCGATGGAACTGGTACTGGTACCCATAGTGGAGAGTGCTTTTAACCCGCATGCTACCTCACGCGCCAAGGCCGCTGGTCTATGGCAGATTATCCCGGATACGGGCCGCAATTACGGTCTTACTCAGGATAAATGGTACGATGCACGCCGAGACGTTGCCGCATCAACAACGGCTGCCCTGAATCTGTTACAGCGCCTGAATAAAATGTTCAATGGCGACTGGTTATTGACTATTGCTGCTTATAACAGTGGCGAAGGCCGTGTGATGCGCGCAATGAAAGAAAACCAGATAAAAGGTAAGCCGACAGATTTCTGGTCATTATCACTACCACGGGAGACTACGCTCTATGTGCCTAAAGTTCTGGCACTCAGTGACGTCATCCGTAATAGCGATAAATATGGCATTACGCTGCCAAAATCCAATAACCAGCGGGCACTTGATCAAGTTGATGTTGGTCAACAAATCACGCTATCTCAAGCCGCAGAACTGGCTGGCATGTCCCTGACATCGATTAAAGCCTATAACCCTGGGTATAAGCGAGGAGTCACATCGCCTAACGGTCCACATTACATCATGCTGCCAAAGGCAAAAGTTGATCAGTTCAAAAACTCGCTGGCAAATAAAACTGTTCTAAGCAATATTCGTCAAGAAGTTGCTAAAAACAACCGCCGATTGAGTAAACAAAGCCAATATAAAGTTCGTTCAGGTGATACATTATCCGCTATTGCAAAGCGGTTTAATGTTTCCACCCGCGAATTACAACGCATGAATAATCTGAAAACCGCCAAATTGTTAAAAATTGGACAAGTATTAAGGGTAAATAATGACAATGCCATTGTTTACCGTGTACGCCAAGGCGATTCAATTGCCAGTATTGCTAAACGTCACGGCATCAACATTAAGGATTTAATGAACTGGAACAATGGCATAAAAACAACAGATATCAAACCAGGAATTGAATTAACGCTCTATATCAATGAATATTATGATGAAGCTTAAAATCTTTTCCAATAGGTGTTTTATTGTTGTAAGAAGATAATAGATGGCCCTCTCTTAGGGCCATCTATTCATATTTAGTGGAATAAACCTTTGCTTATTCTTTTCGAAACCAAACGAATTGATAAACAACGCAAAGAAATCATATGATCAATTGATAAATATAACACTCAATCATTAAAATCAGATTAATTATCAACACATTAAAGTGTCAAATATACTATTTTACAAATAGCACTTAAATAATATAACAATATTATCACGATAAAAAATTAATTACTAGATTTAATGATAATTATAAAAATATCATTGATAAACTATCACGTTTAACAAAAAATAATAAAATCACTAAAACATAATCAAGTATTTTATAAAACCTTCATATTAACAACCGATTAAAAAAACATGACTCTATTGTCACCATTCATATTTCCATTATTTTTCATATATAAACCATCAAATTCTTGTAATATTCAAAAAGTCAGCTAGGATAGTTAACAATCAATACCATTTACCTTGCCGAATAGTTACTTAACGTTTTAACAAATAAACCTGTTAATATCGTTATCCAGACTTTAATATAAAAAAACAGATTAATACACTATAAGAAAACAACATAAGAATAAGTACCACATGTAATATTGGCAATATACATTTCCGAGATACAGAAGAATAAACAAAAGTTCTGCCTGCTACCACAACTAAGGACTATCATTATGACAACATCATCAACAATGCGAACTCCAGTCAAACTACCATCAATGCCATCGGAAAGCGAAGCCTCAAAAATATATAAATCAGCAGACATGGCGCGCTCCTATTTAGAGGGAGACAATCTTGTTTTTACTGACAGCAACGGTTTTGATCGAGCTCTCCAAGACGGTTTTTTCCTTCTGAAAGCACCATCATATATAGATTTTGAACACGGCGATCGATTTGCATACCACTTCTTTGAACCTGCCACAGAAGGTGACCTTCGCCCCTATACTGGATTCAAATCATATACTTTTTCCAACTATTACGAAGGTTATTTCAGCAGAGAACATGATCAGTGGGAACAGTTCCGCCTCGAACGGGAACACTGGAACCTTATGCCATCAGAGGTCGCAACACTAGGTCACCATATGGCACACATCGGTATATGCGTACTGCGCTCCGTGTTAACTTATGTTGGCATTCCCCGTCGTGACTGGGAACTCGTCACCGATGGTATTTCAGAAGGGCGAGGAAATCTGATGTTATCGTTTAACCACTTCCGCTCAGAGAAAGCCGTCCGAGGTTCTAAATTTCATCGGGATTTAGGATGGGTAACAGTTCTAAGATCGACCGAACGTGGCCTATTGGCTTACATAAATGATGAGCTTTTGGCTATTGATCCTGTTCCAGGATACCTGATCATTAACTTTGGTAGTTCGATCGAAGTGCTGACAGAAAATTTAACCCCGAATGTTCGGGCCAATGTGCATGGCGTTGTTCGTACAGAACGTAATGGGCAACCCAATAGAATGTCGTATGTCATGTATTTAGTCAGCAATCTGGCTGGAAATATCTACAAATATGGTCCCAACGGCCCAATCAAAGTTCAATCCGTCGAAGAGTTTGTTGCCCAAGAAGTGAATCGGACATACGATGATGATAATGACGCTTTGTAGATATTTTCTGCACAATAAATCGGGGTTATAACGCAGACTTGAGCTGACAGATACTTTATTATCAGTATCTGTCATATCGATTCAAAGCTAATTCAGATAAAATTTTTTGAAATAATTTAATAATAATTGCTATTGCCGGAATTAAACTTTCTAAAATTGTGTTTTTTGTTCACTGGGTTCCTACAATAATAAAAGGGTAAAAGGGTAAAAGGGTAAAACTGTATCATGACGTGGATTTACGATTTATTAAAATAACCACAATTATAGTTGAAAAAACACCTATAAATGTTGTAAAAAAAACGATGCTTATGGAAAAAAGATAAGATATTGTGGAACCTATCAAAGGGCCAATAAACATGGAAAAACCAACAGAAATTGACGTTAAGCCAAATATTTTAGCCGAGTTATCATTAGTTGCGAATTTCTGCATATAAATGGTAACAATAATATTATTCATCGACGATCCTATTCCTATTATTGCCATTGCTAAAAATATAAAAAATAAATTGATTTTATCAGGAAATAAATCGTTAAATTGATTTGTTATTCCTATTAAAAGATACCCCATTCCCCACAAAAAGAATGAAAATAACATAATATTTAAAGATATGTTAATCCTATACTTTCCAAATACTAAACCAATTAAAACACCTGAAACACCAGAAAGACACATAGCAAAACTATAATGACTGCCATTTAATCCCTGCTCCATAAAGCTAAGAGCTATTAAGCTATCTGATAGATAACCAAAACACGTTAAAGTGGAAATAACAATAAATGAAAACAATATTTTATTATCTTTCATTATATTAAAGTAATTAATTAATGATATCTTGTTTTTTTTGCGATTAACATTGATCAACGGTTCTGAAACAAAAACATACAAGACTGCTGAAATAAAATAAAGGATTGATATTAAAATAAGAATCTGTTTTGTTGAGTAATAAATGAGAATAAAACCTAAAAATAACGGGGCCGACATTTTATATATTTGAAATAAAACCTGCCAATAACTAAAGTTTTTTTCAAATTGATTGGTTGATATGTTTTTTAATATTTTAAAATTAGAAGGTCCTAAAAATAAACGAAGGATATTTTTAATAAAAGAATAAAGAATATATATATTAATGTCATCAATATTGTATTGAAAAGTGGTAATAACACCGCAAAGTACCGAAATGATAATAATGTACTTTTTTGGTTTTATATTTTCATCTACAAATGACGAAACATAGGGCGTTAGAAATAGTAATGATGCAGCATATGAAATTGTATATAACGATGCGTATATCGCTCCGCCGTTCCAGTGATATGTGATTAACGTGAATGATATTATCATCTCCAAATACAAGGTGAAAGAATTTCCTGAGGAGGCTAATATTAATTTGCGAAATTCTTTATCCATTATTTTCCTCCAACTAAAATAGCCTCAGCAAATACATCATTTGTATTAATTACATTTTTTCAGTATTTCAACCCGAATAATATCCACTATTGATTTAATTACTGCATCTTTAGTTAAAGTGTCAGTATCAATAATTTTCCAAGTATCATCATAAAACGTCTGGTATTGATTAAGAACGTGTTTTTGATATTCTATAAAATCATATTTTTCATTTGTCTCTAATTTTCCAGATTCACTAGGTTTTAATATTTTCTTCCTTTTTTCAGCAATATTTGGAGGAACATCAAGATATATCACCATGTCTGGTTTTGTATTTATTGATAGAACCGATTTACTTAATTTTGCTAATTCCGTGGATTTAAGTAAGAATCTTGCCAAATATTTATAATACCAACTATCACATATAATAATTTTACCTTGTAATAAACAAGGTTGAATAATTAAACTATCTAAAACAGCAAACCATGATGCTATCAATAGAATCCAATGCCGGTCACCAAGTTCACCCAATGGAGCTGAAATGTCATAATCCCAAAGGAGATCTCGTATTTTTCCCATGTGATACATACTATACCCAGATGGCAGTAAAGGATAATTCTTATCTAAAAAAACAATATTATTATAATCTAGAGATAAAATATCATAAACTTCGCGTGAAATTGTTGATTTACCGGCACCATCATTTCCTTCAAAAGCTATAAATAAACCGCGTCTAATCATTTCTTTTTTCCCCATAGTACGCTTCAGTATCAAGTGAATTTCTACCACTACCGATAATAAATGGTTTAAATCCATATTTTTGATATAATTTGTGCATCTCAACATATGTTTTATAAATATCTTCAAAAATAGGTCTAGAGTGATTTTGATATTCAGAACCATGATCGGGATGAAAGACTGCTATTGCTGGAACTATGCCATTTTTTGAAAAAAATTCCATTCCTTGTACTAAATCATTTAAAGGTTCTAATCCCGCTACAAACCCAACATAAACATTGCCTTCACCTAACTCTGAAACAGCAGCCAAGTATGCTTCTAATAGATTATTTCTCCCATAGTCCTGAGATTTACCAGGACATATCTGATCAAATAATTTAGGATTAAATATTTCTAAACTAATAGCCCAGCTATCAACAAACTCAGAAATTCCCTTTATTTTATTTAGATCTCTAGGGGGCATTGATATTAGATGACTGTTAAGGTTGTTTTTTTCACAAAAAGGCTTTAAAGAAACTAATAATTGTTTGTGCATTTCAAAACCAATATCATAATTACGAGTTGTACCACCATTGATGAGTATTCTTTTATATCTACTAATGTTATTAGCTTCTATTACATTCATAACTTCAATTACCTTTGACGGTCTAATAGACTTTTTATGATCTGATAAACTATTTCTAGCTTCACCTAATGAACAAAATTTACACTGACGGCCATCATTAAAATAATAACAATGCCCTGGAGAGAAAAAACCCAAAGTTGTGTCACCGTACACCGTGACGTATTCTTCTACTCTACTGCCATCTAAAAGTTCTATACCATATATATCAGGTTTAATAGGAAATATAACTTTAAACAAAATGTTACCGGCTTTTATATAAAAATCCCCATTTTTATATATTAAATCATAATCAGAACTTTCATTATAATTACAAGCAATAATTGTACCATCTTCTAAAATAACCTCTTGAGGTACAGAATATGTTGTTTCTAATTTAGAGCTATCACTTGTTCCATACGCCCTTCTTTTAGGGATAAAATTTCGTTTACTGTATTCACATATCACGTTTTTATCATATTTTAATCCAGAACATAATACTCTAATTTTTAATTCTATAGTGTTCATTTTTATACCCTCATTAATTCTAATATTGTATCCCCTGCACTTTTAGAAGAAACAGCTATGATTGCTTTTTTCTCAAAAAATAAAGAATTTGTAGGTGATAGGATATTATAACTATTTCCATCACGAGTCATTATGTATCCTCCTGATTCCTCAAGGATTAGTTTAGCTGCTGCTATATCTACACAACGCTCGTGACCCATAAGTGATAAATCTAAGAATGCATGTAGAACACCACTAGCGATCAGGCATATATCTAAACTTGAACAAGATGAGATTCTTACTTTATTTGCTTCATTAATAATTTTATTCTGAACCTCTGTATATTGATTATTTCTCGCCCTATGAAATGATACTCTCAAATCGTTTAGTTGAAATGAGGGGTTTGTATATATTCGCTTGCTGGCATATATGCTTTGTATATAAGAACCTTCTCCCAATGATGCTTTATATATAATGTCTCTTGGAATATCATATACCCAGCCCATAATATATCTATCATTCTTGTAAACAGCTATTGATGTAGTATAGGCAGGATAACCCATAAGCAAGTTATGAGTACCATCAATAGGATCAATTAGTAAGGAAACCTTATCTTTAATATTTACAGATTGTGATTCAGAATCGTCTTCTGAAATAATGGTGACCTTGAGTTCTGATTTATCCAAGTGCTCGTAAATTATATTATTTAAAATGAGATCTATTTCTACTGTTTCGCCATGATATTTGTTATCATATCCGATATGAATAGTGGAAAGCTTAGCAAGCCATATTCTACGAATCTCTTCTCTAAGTTTGTGAAGGTGTATTTCTAAATAATTACTAACTTCATTACTGAATACATACCTCATGTGACATTATCTCCCAAATAGATGAGTTTTTTATGCCAATCCTCGGCTGTTAAATATGCTATTGTCTTTTTTACATCGAATAATCTACCTGCATAAATTGCATAATCTGACGATGAAAATGCCCCTAACGTTTTTGGGGAAAATGATACTTTATATATTTTCGATTTATACCCAACTAAATTTACAAGCATCTTGTAAGCTAACTGAATGCTGCCTCCTGTATAGGATTTATCAATTATCAGCCAACTTTCGTTTTCTTTTCCTTTAAATTTTGGGTATATTTCATTGAATAATTTTCTTTTATGCAGTAAACCACTATCATTTTCACGATGTATTTCGCAGAAGTATATATTTTTGTCCAGTGTTTTTGCATGATAAGATAACGCAAGAGGGATTCCCCCCGAAATAATAAATAATTTATTTTTAGCTATCGTAGAAATCTTATCCCATAGGTAATGATCTTGGTAAATGTTTTCTATGTTTAATGTGGGGCAAGTTTCCAATGAAAATAAATTAATACTTTTACTGTATTCGTAACGAAACTCATCATATAAATCAATTGTTTTTTGTGGAGCATCCTTTAATTTTACCGATTTATCAAGCCCTCTTGAATATATTAATTCTAATTTATTTGTTATTCCTTTGTTTATTATTTCGGATAGGATTTTTCCTTTATTCATTTTTAACTCGCATAGTTCAGTACCATATAAGGCTAATTCTGGATCTAAGCCATATCCATTTACTAAGTTACCTATATCAGAGGTAAGTTTATTTATATTTAAATAATCGACTAGTTCATCCCAAATGTGTATTATTTCAGTACTTGATAATCTTGATATAGGTGATGATAAATTACTTAAGTCCATTAACATTTCTTCTGCATCGCGGAGATAAAATATTGTTTCTTGTAATTGGCATCCATTATTTATTTGGTTCAAATATTCTTGAAAATTATTGGTTTTGGTTCCCTTTAATGTTCTCCAGCAGTGGTGCTTACTTATAATCTTTATTCTTTCCATTGCATTCCCCCCATATGCATTATTTATGCTAATGCCCCTAGCCTTTCGAATTCCGATATGTAAAAATTAGCATTTGTATTAGTTATTCCAAGTTTTTTCAATTCTGAAACAACTTCAAATTCTGTTTTTTCATTATCTATTACTAACCAAACTTTATATGCATCTGAATTAATTTCACATAATGCTTTTTTTGCGAAAAGTATTAATTTCCCATCCTTACTCAAGACTCTATACCATAAATTTTTTATTATTGGTTTATTATTTCCATCTGATAATGAAATGTCGGATGTATTAGCTATTCTTTTTTTTGCAAAAGATACATTGTAACCAAAAAGATCTTTCCCTTGACAATAGTCTAAAGTTAATTGCCACATTTTAGCAACTGAGTTTATGTAATCAATTGTTGAAATATCATTAATTACATTAAACTTTGAACAAACCATCAAGTATATAGATGTTATTGGATGGTCTTTTCCAAACACTTTCATTGCATTTTGATAGCGCCACTTTATTAAAGTGGATGTGTTTTCACTTGAAGCCAAAATATAATCCATTGCTGAATTAGCTGTTCGTTCAAAGTTGAATGCTGCTGATATTAAGTCATTATTTAAAATATTTCCAATCCCATCGGAAAAACACTTTTCTCCAAAGCTTTTTGCTTTGGTCTTAAGTATTTCACATAATTTAGTCTTATTTATGTCCCCTTTCAATTTGTTAAAATTATTTGATTTTATAATCGCTTCCCCTGTTAACATCCTATGAGATAAATGTAATTTATACCAATCGGAATTTGAACCTCCATTGTTGATTATCTTCATGATTTCTTTTATCTCTTTTAAAGAGATTATTGTCACTTCTAACATTCCTATATCGGATGGCATAAATATCTCTTCGCATTCTATTTCCAGTTCTCTTTCCAATATAACATAGACATCATAATCAGATTTTGGTGTTGCAAACCCTTCAATGACTGAGCCTGACAAGTAGCAAGTATACAGATCAGTATCATTAAATCTTTTATTTATTATTACTGTTATTTCCCTTTTTACGTTAATAATGTCCATGTTTTACCTTTTATCTTATAAATGAAAGAACAAATAAAGGAATAAAGGTCATGGTATACCTCTATTCCTTTTCCTATTAATTAGGGGATGAATTCATTAAACCATTATCATAGTTCAATATTTCATCATCAGTCAGTGGTCTAAATGCTTGCGCTGTTATCACATTCATTGTATACTCCTATGGGATTTTTATACTGGATTAAAAATTAATTCAGCATCCTAATAATAACAGTATTTTTTAATTCAGCTATGTGATAGTTAATGTATTTGTGGGTACCATCACAACTAAAAATATAACCCATTGAAAAAGCTGTAAATTATTTGTTGCTTTTTGTGATAAAGTTTGTATCAAGCTTGGTATGCTTTCCAAGAGGTTCATTTGACGTAATTATTTGAATTTATTGTTATTATTCTTTCGGTTATGTATTCAATGCCGTGTTCATCATGTAAAATTCTGTCATTTATTAAAAAATTCTTGATGACCAAAATACACGTTTTTATTTATCTTTCTGTCACCGTATTCTTCGTTGGCGCAACCGAATTCATGTTGTCATCCATGCTTCCCTCTTGTAGTCGCTTTCGAGACAACGGCATTTGCTACTCAGGAACTTGAGCGGATATACAATAATAATAATGCTTTGTAGATATTTTCTACGCAATAAATCGACAGGTGAACCCCGATCTCTCTCAGGCTCACCAAATCGTCAGGCATATGAGAATGGATTTTTAATCACCAAGATGTCTTCCAACATCTGCCCGTGATTCATGTCTTCACTATAGAGCGCCCGACAACCTGCGATAACCGCAGTCGCCACAATACAAGAATCGTAGAATGACAAGTGATAACGCTTTGCAATAAACCTAGCTCGGTCATAAACTTCAACTGTAAGAGGTACGATTTTGCAAAAACTACGTACAATATCGAGGAACTCCGCTATCTCTTCCCAACTCATCTTAAGTTTACGCACACACACGTGCGCCACATCTTGGGACAGCAGGTACAGCACCACATTGCTGTCGATGAAACCGCAAGACTTAGCCCCTGTCATTCGCTTCATCTCTACTGAACTTGAAATCTGCCAGCAACTTACCGCGGAATGTCCGAAGACGCTCCAACAACACCTCAGAGCCAGGCTTCTTGCATATTGAGAAGGTACGCGGATCATCCACTACAATCTCAATATTATCACCTTCACTCAATTCCAGAATTTCAACTAAGCTAGCCGACAGACGTATAGCAAGACTATTACCCCATTTTGTTACTTGCATGACATTACCTCCTCTAGATATACACTTTTATTGTGTATTCACTCTTGCAAAATACAAGCTTAACCAAAGCATCTAACCCGAATGTGGGGAAGACTTTTACCAGGTTTCCTGTAGCTAAAAGAATGTACATAAGGGATAAACTCCGTTCTTATATCAGGTATCCGGCATACCTAATCCGATAAATTAATTCTATGCTCGCTTTCTTTATTGCGGATATTACTAATGCGCTTCCCCTTTTTCCTTTGTAATATTTAATACTTTCACATCTGCCTAATCTGGCCTGCCCCCTTATATGTATTTCACAATAGCTTTTCTACGTCACTGACTCATCACGCTTTACCGCAAAAAATATACGAACATCTATCTATATATGGAGATGGAGTTAAATCGATCTTATGAACAAAAAAGCACAATATTCATCCACTCTGGAACAGAGTACAAAATACACGTTTTTATTTATCCTTTCAGTCACTGTATTCTTCGTTGGCGCAACCGAATTCATGTTGTCATCCATGCTTAACCCTCTTGCAATCGCCTTCGGGACAACGGCGGCCGGAGCATCCTGGCTGGTATCCAGCTATGCATTTTCCTACGCTCTGGCGGCACCTATATTTGGGTATTTTTCAGATCGTATTAACAAAAGCAGATTACTTCTAATTTCTCTGCTGTTTTTCGCCGCAGATGGTCTCGCTATCATTCTTGCCCCCACTCTTAATATCGCAATCATACTGCGAATTTTTGGCGGTATAGCATCAGCGGTAATCATACCCACCGTATTTGCCTTGATCGCCGATATCATTCCTTATAATCGCCAAGCCGGAGCGATGGGTATCGTTATGCTCGGTATGACTTTTGGCATTGCATTCGGTCCAGCTTTAGCCGGGATATTGACAGATTTAATAAATTGGCAAGCGCCGTTTTTATTTAGCTCACTCGGCTGTGTCGTTACATTCATCATCGGGATCTACTGCCTGCCATCAAGAACTGCGCCTCTACAACCAACAAACCAGCGCTTAGTCTGGTTTCGGCAATGGTCGGTTGTCAGGCCGCTCATTGCGAAAGGGGCGTGGAATGGTACCGGCATCTCTGCTTTTCTTTTGTCTGGAGAAGTCTTACGTCAACGATACGGATTTGGCCCCACTGAAATCGGTTTGACCGTTGCAGCTTTTGGTGTTGGCTTAGGATTAGGCAATCTGTCTACCGGCTGGCTTTGTAAGCTTTGCAATCGAGAAGAAGTGATTTTGGTTTTGGTCAGTTTACTACTGACTGGTGTGATCTCCGTTTTTATGCTGGTTCCGCTTACGCTCCCCGGTTCTCTAGGGTGTTTAATATTCTGGGGTATCGCGCTAGGCGTCGGAGCGCCTACAAGTACCGTCGTTTTGGCAACACGAGCAGGCGCTAACAAAGGTATGGTTCTGGCCTTTGCTGAAACATTCAATAATCTGGGGATTTTGTGCTTAGTGCCATTAGCCACTATTGGGTTAGTCAGAGGAGGTTCAAGCACAGCAATGGCCGTGCTATTCGTCGGATTGGTCATCGGCATCACATTGACAATATTAGATTGCTGGCTGACGCGCTCGGCAAATCTTTCTCTATGAATCTTCGCCCTCTGGCTTTATTTCCCCACCGTACATTTGATGGGGATATTGAATAGTTATTGTGTCCAGAGGGACATGAGCAAATTTTCAGTTACAACCAAAATAACCAAGCAAACAGAGAGATGATCGCGATACAGGCAATATTCAGTACCATACCCACTCTGACCATTTCAGTCTGTTTAATATGACCGGAGCTGAAAACAATCGCATTAGGTGGTGTGGCAACCGGCAACATAAAGGCACAGGATGCCCCAAAACCGATAATGAGTGTCAGCGTCATTATCGGCATCCCCAACGCTTCTGCAACAGTTGCGAATATCGGTACTAGCAAAGCTGCGCTAGCTGTATTACTGGTAAATTCAGTCAGGAAGATAATAAATGCAGCTACCGCAACAATAATCACAAACCAGTGGCTTGCGCCAAAAGTCGCAGCCATTCCATTCGCCATGATTTCACTAGCGCCTGAGTTTTTCAAAATAGCGCTTAAAGTCAGACCACCGCCAAACAGTATCAACACACCCCACTCGGTGTTATTTTGAATCTGGGACCAACTCGCTACCCCCGTTATACCAATCAGAACAGCAGCACTGACAGCAATAATGGTATCCAGATCTTTCACACCCCCTAAGGCAGAACTGATAACCGTACTAAAGATCCAGCAAAATACGGTTAATAGGAAGATCAGCATGGTCATCAGACGCTTACCAGTCCAATCCAGTTTTTCCAGTTTCATGTCGAATTTATGATTCAAATTCGGGCGCAGCATCAAATACATAATACCAACCATCATTGGCAGCAAAATAACCACCAACGGAACCCCAAACTTCATCCAATTGAAGAAATCGATCCCCAGTTGAGCCGCAGCAATCGCGTTTGGCGGGCTACCGACTAGTGTACCTAAACCACCGATACTTGCACTATAAGCCACCCCTAACAGCACAAATACAAACGTATGACGTTCAGAACGTGCATCCAGATTGGACAAAATACCTAATACTAATGGCAGCATCATCGCGGCAGTCGCTGTGTTACTGATCCACATGGAAAGGCCAGCCGTCACACCAAACAACAACATCACCGCTACAGACAAACGTCCACGGGCAATCATCAGCAGACGATTAGCAATCAGTCTGTCTAATCCTTGAATGTGAAGTGCAGTTGCCAGAGCAAAGCCACCAAAAAACAGGAAGATAATGGGATTAGCAAAAGATTTCAGTGCATCTCCCGTATTCATCAATCCCATACCAACCGCCAGAATTGGAATACATAATGCAGTAATAGTGACGTGAATAGCTTCGGTAAGCCACAACATACCAACAAATACCATCAGTGCTAAACCCGCATTAGCTTTTTCACCAAACGGTAATGTATTAAGTAGAATAAATAGTAATACAACATCAACAGCCAGAATAATTAAGCCTTTTTTATTAGAAAAATTTAGCTTCATGGCTGGTGTTAAAGATTCAGAAGCATCCATTGGTGACTCCATTAGCGCCGGTGATATCTAATCCACCATTGCTACAATTGTTAAAAAAATACAAGGCGTGTGAATATAAGGAGTCTTCTCTAGGAAGCAAATGCCATTCTTTAAATTTTGAGATCTAAAGCGCAAGAACCAATCAATTAAATCATAAAAGACGGTATTTTATACAAATTTTCGTTGTTACATCACATTATTACATCTTTATAGGTATAGGAAATCATTATGTTTTATGCAGTTTTTTTGGGCACAAAAGCAGGTGAGTTTTACTTTTCTTCAAGTTACTAACAAACCCATTTAAAAAACGAGAGAGTGTTTTAGCATCAACGATGGTTAAAAATATGGCGAATTGATTTACCAGAAAGATTATAGGTTGACGGGTATTTAAACATTAACAAGACCACTTTTTTCATTTTTCACCGATAGCTTTATGATGGTAGGCTTTAAACTGTTATTAAAAGCCACTATTTAAATTTCTGGTTTTAATCGTACAAAGTTTTAATAATTTTTCATGTGATTAAATAAACTCTTTTATTCCTTTTTTCGCGGCTAATCGGGTTAATCCTGTTATTAGATTAATTCTGTCTATTTTGGCACTCTATTAATCAAATTAAAACTTGTTTTTTTACAATACGCTTGTCTTTTTTCCAGATCTTAAAACCATTTTAACAGATAAAAAACGGCTTTTATTAACCCTATTTAATCACTTGCAGATAAAGCATAGCTAATCTTACTTAAATAAGTGAAAGTTTCTGTAATCCTTTGCTTTCAAATGGCACGAAAAACGATAATCCACATGATTTAACTTGAGTGAATAAGGCCATAAGCTATAAAATTATTTTTTTATTTGATTATAAACAAGAGCGAAAATCAATACACACGTCACATTTCCACACTTAATTAAATCGATTACATAAACAACTAACTTTTTTCACATTCCATCCAGCACACTTCATATTGTGATTCTTCATTAAAAACATAATTACTCATTGTGCCGTAAAAGTGATAGCCTTACATCGAAGTTTTTACTGTTTTACTGTTTTACTGTTTTACTGTTTTACTGTTTTACTGTTTTACTGTTTTACTGTTTAATCATGATGGATAAAATTATGAAAGATAAAACTACGAATTTCTCTGTAAATAAAGATCTGGATGTTCATTCAGAAAGCTTTGATGCCTTCATATCATACATGGAAAACAGCAACGATTTTTGGGTTATAAAAGATAGCGAATCTCGATTCGTCTATGCTAACGATGTTGCGTTTTATTACAGCGGTCTTCCTAAGGGCTTTAATATAGAAGGGAGGTTTGATAGTGAATGTCCAGCACCGTGGTCTGAGTTTGAAGATATTATACAAACTAATGAAAGAAACGTAAGGGTTAATCAAAAGACCATCCCAGTACTAGACACTTTCATTTATGGGGGGAGAGAAAAAATAATCCAGCAATTTCTAGTCGATGTTACACCGCTAATGAAGGATGGAAAATGCATTGGGATAGTAGCTCATGGTAAAAAACTTCAAATTTATTCCATGTATCATTTTGAAAACAACAAACATCCTGACACATTAATTTTTGGCACACCAACTGATTTATTTACTAATAGAGAGTTCGATATAATATTTTTTGCTTTGCAATCACTAAGCGCTAAAGATATAGCTAAAAAATTAGGTATTACCTATAGAACAGTACAAAGCAGGTTACAATTTATTTATCAAAAAATAGGGATAAATTCATTAAGCCAGTTAAAAGAATATTGCAGGAATAAAGGGTATGATCATTATGCGCCTACCCGATGTATTAACCCTAATCTCTATATACCTCTAGCATAACAATGAATCACACCGCCGCTGTTCCATTAGGGTTCTGCCAAGCAGAGCCCTATTCTTCGTCCAAAACCCACTTAACAGCACTAAGGACAGCTTTATAGACTATAGCAGTATGTTAGTCCCGACGCCTAAAAGCTCCTGTACACCTCTGTTAGCTATTTTCAACGTGCCTTTAATCACAATAACTTCCATGCAACATCAGTAAAATCGTAGCGAACTATGAAATTATTTTGCTACTCGGTTATAAACAAGAGCGAAAATCAATACACAAATCATATTCCTGCATTTCATGAAACCAATTATATGATCTCACATTCCATCCAGAATATTTTATATTGAAATTATTGATTTGTAATATAATTGATAATGGGAAATTTAAAACAAAATGAAATATTAGCATATTGAAGATGGTTACAGGAAACTTGCTCTTCTGTAAAATCGTCCACACCAAAGAGAACCCTCCTTTGAAATTCACAAACACGACTACTCATTGCATCATAAAAATGATAACCTTACATAGAAGTTATTCCAGTTTTACAGTTCAATCATGATAGGTGAAATTATGAAAGATAACACGATGAGTTTCTCTGTAAACAAAGATCTGGATGTTCATTCAAAAAGCTTTGATGCTTTCATTTCATATATGGAAAATAGTAACGATTTTTGGATCATAAAAGATAGCGAATCTCGATTCGTTTATGCTAATGATATTACTCATTATTACTGCAACCTACCCAAGGGTTTTAATATGGAAGGTAGGCTTGATATTGAATGTCCAGGACCCTGGGTTGAGTTTGTAGATATTATACAAGCCAATGATAGAAACGTAATGACTAATCAAAAAACCATTCCAGTATTAAACACCTTCATTTATGGTGGGAAACAAAAAATAATCCAACCACTTCTAGTCAATATTACCCCTCTAATGAAGGACGGAAAATGCATTGGGGTTGTTGGGCACGGTAAAAAACTCCAAATTTATTCTATGTACCATTTTGAAAATAACAGGCATCCTGACTCATTAACTTTTGGAACACCAACTGATTTATTTACTGATAGAGAGTTCGATATAGTATTTTTTGCTTTGCAATCGCTAAGCGCTAAAGATATAGCGAGAAAATTAGGTATCACCTATAGAACGGTACAAAGCAGGCTACATGTCATTTATCAGAAAATAGGGATAAATTCATTAAACCAGTTAAAAGAATATTGCAGGGGTAAGGGATATGATAACTATGCTCCTACCCGATTTATTAACCCTAATCCCTATATACCTCTAGTATAACAATGAACCACACCGTTATCGTCATTACGCAATTAGGGTTCTTCCTAAAAAGCCATATTCCCCTCAAAAACCCTCTTAACAGCAAAAAAAGCAATTTTGTAAGCTACCCCATATGGAAATTATTACAGTTTTACTGCCTAATTATGATGGATAAGATTATGAAAGATAAGACTATGAGTTTCTCTGTAAACAAAGATCTGGATGTTCATTCAAAAAGCTTCGACGCCTTTATTTCATACATGGAGAATTGTAATGAGTTCTGGTATATAAAAGATAAAGAGTCGAGATTTATCTATATGAATGATTATGGACTTCATCATAGCGGACTACCCAAAGGGTTTAATGTTGAAGGTAAACTGGATAGTGAATGTCCGGTTTATTGGTCTGAGGTTGCTGACATTATTCAATCTAATGATCGTAGAGTGATAGAAGAAAAAAAAGTCATTCCTACTTTGATTACATTTATGTATGGCGGTAGGGATAAAATTATTCAACCATTTATGGCGGATGTCACGCCTTTGATAAAAGATGGAGAGTCGATTGGCGTAGTAGGCAGAGCTAGGAAGCTAGAGGTTTTTTCAATGTATCATATGGAAATTAATAAACCTCCTGAATCATTATCATTTGGCAACCCAACTGAAATTTTTACAGATAGAGAGTTCGATATAGTATTTTTTGCTTTGCAGTCACTAAGCGCTAAAGATATAGCGAGAAAATTAGGTATTTCATACAGAACGGTCCAAAGTAGGTTACAATTTATTTATCAAAAAATAGGGATAAATTCATTAAGCCAGTTAAAAGAATATTGCAGGGGTAAGGGATATGATAATTATGCTCCCACCCGATTTATTAACCCGAATCCCTATATACCTCTAGTATAACAATGAACCGCATCGTTATCGTCATTACGCAATTAGGGTTCTGCCTGGCAGAACCTTACACCTTGTGTTTCTCTCACATTCCATCCAGAATATTTCATATTGAAATTATTAACTTACAATATAATTGATAATGAAAAACTTAAAACAAAATGAAATATTAACACATTAAAGGTAATTACAGGAAACTGCTCCTCTGTAAAATCATCCGCACAAAATAGGCACCAAAAAACTCATAAATATAATTATCCATTGTGTCGCAAAAGTGATAATTTTACATGGGAGTTTTTACAGTTCAATCATGATAGGTAGAATTATGAAAGATAAAACTATGAGTTTCTCTGTAAATAAAGATCTGGATGTTCATTCAAAAAGCTTTGATGCTTTCATTTCATATATGGAAAACAGCAACGATCTTTGGATTATAAAAGACAGCGAATCTCGGTTCGTCTATGCTAATGATGTTGCACTCTATTACAGTGACCTTCCTAAGGGTTTTAACATAGAAGGTAGACTTGATAGTGAATGTCCAGCTCCGTGGTCTGAGGTTGCAGATATTATACAAGCTAACGATAAAAACGTAATGACGAGTCAAAAGACCATTCCGGTACTAAACACCTTCACTTATGGCAGGAAAGAAAAAATGATCCAGCCGTTTCTAGCTGATCTTACACCTCTAATGAAGGATGGAAAATGCATTGGAGTTGTTGGTCACGGTAAAAAACTTGAAATTTATTCCATGTA
>NZ_RCWC01000014.1:33565-35128 GCF_018448935.1 Photorhabdus noenieputensis
ACCTCTAATGAAGGATGGAAAATGCATTGGAGTTGTTGGTCACGGTAAAAAACTTGAAATTTATTCCATGTATCATTTTGAAAATAACATTCATCCAGAGTCATTAACTTTTGGCAAACCAACTGATTTATTTACCGACAGAGAGTTCGATATAGTGTTTTTTGCACTGCAATCACTAAGCGCTAAAGATATAGCTAAGAAATTAGGCATTTCATATAGAACGGTACAAAGCAGGCTACATATCATTTACCAAAAAATAGGGATAAATTCATTAGGCCAGTTAAAAGAATATTGCAGGGGTAAGGGATATGATAATTATGCTCCCACCCGATTTATTAACCCAAATCCCTATATACCTCTAGTATAACAATGAACCGCACTGTTATCATCACTATGCTATTAGGGTTCTGCCTGGCAGAACCTTACACCTTGTTTCTCTCGCATTCCATCCAGCATATTTCATATTGCAATTATTCATTAAAAACATAATTAATAATAAAAATTTTACACAATATAGAATATTAGCATATGGAAGATAATTACAGGAAACTGCTCCTCTGTAAAATCATCCGCACCAAATAGGTACCAAAAAACTCATAAATATAATTATCCATTGTGTCGCAAAAGTGATAATTTTACATGGGAGTTTTTACAGTTTAATCATGATAGGTGAAATTATGAAAAATGACACTATGAGTTTCTCTGTAAACAAAGATCTGGATGTTTATTCAAAAAGCTTTGATGCCTTTATTTCATATATGGAAAACAGCAACGATTTTTGGGTTATAAAAGATAACGAATCTCGATTTGTCTATGCAAATGACATTATGCTTTATTACAGTGGCCTTCCCAAGGGTTTCAACATAGAAGGTAGGCTTGATAGTGAATGTCCAGCACCGTGGTCTGAATTTGAAGATGTTATACAAGCTAATGATAAAAACGTAATGACGAGTCAAAAAACCATTCCGGTACTAAATACCTTCATTTATGGCGGAAGAGAAAAAATAATCCAACCATTCCTAGTCGATATTATACCTCTAATGAAGGATGGAAAATGCATTGGAGTTGTTGGTCACGGTAAAAAACTTGAAATTTATTCCATGTACCATTTCGAAAACAATAGGTATCCTGACTCATTAACTTTTGGAACACCAACTGATTTATTTACTGATAGAGAGTTCGATATAGTGTTTTTTGCGTTGCAATCACTAAGCGCTAAAGATATAGCTAAAAAATTAGGTATTTCATATAGAACAGTACAAAGCAGGCTACATATCATTTATCAGAAAATAGGGATAAATTCATTAAGCCAGTTAAAAGAATATTGTAGAGGTAAAGGGTATGATAACTATGCTCCTACCAGATGTATTAACCCCAATCCCTATATACCTCTAGTATAACAATAAATCACACCGTTATCGTCACTATGCTATTAGGGTTCTGCCTGGCAGAACCTTACACCTTGTTTCTCTCGCATTCCATCCAGCATATTTCATATTGCAATTATTCATTAAAAACATAATTAATAATAAAAATTTTACACAATATAGAATATTAGCATAT
>NZ_RCWC01000014.1:35489-123860 GCF_018448935.1 Photorhabdus noenieputensis
ATAGGTGAAATTATGAAAGATAACACGATGAGTTTCTCTGTAAACAAGGATCTGGATGTTCATTCAAAAAGCTTTGACGCCTTTATATCATATATGGAAAACAGCAATGATATTTGGGCTATAAAAGACAACGAACATCGATTCATCTATGCCAACGATGCAATGATTTATTACAGCGGTCTTCCTAAAGGTTTTAATATAGAAGGGAGGCTTGATGGTGAGTGTCCAGCACCGTGGTCTGAGTTTGAAAGTATTATACAAGCTAGTTGTGATGTTGTAATGACGAGTCAAAAAAACATCCCAGTATTAAACACCTTGACTTATGGTGGGAAACAAAAAATGATCCAACCATTTATGCTCAATGTTATCCCCCTAATGAAGGATGGGAAATGCATTGGGGTTGTTGGTCACGGTACAAAACTTGAAATTTATTCCATGTATCATTTTGAAAACAACATTCAGCCTGACTCATTAACTTTTGGCAAACCAACTGATTTATTTACTGATAGAGAGTTCGATATAGTATTTTTTGCATTACAATCGCTAAGCGCTAAAGACATAGCGAGAAAATTAGGTATCACCTATAGAACGGTACAAAGCAGGCTACATATCATTTATCAGAAAATAGGAATAAATTCATTAAGCCAGTTAAAAGAATATTGCAGGGGTAAGGGGTATGATAACTATGCTCCTACTCGATTTATTAACTCGAATCCCTATATACCTCTAGTATAACAATGAACCACACCGTTATCGTCATTATTCTATTAGGGTTCTGCTTGGCAGAACCTTAAACCTTGTTTCTCTTACATTCCATCCAGCATATTGCAATTATTCATTAAAAACATAATTAATAATAAAAATTTTACACAATATAGAATATTAGCATATGGAAGATAATTACAGGAAACTGCTCCTCTGTAAAATAATCCGCACCAAATAGGTACCAAAAAACTCATAAATATAATTATCCATTGTGTCGTAAAAGTGATAATCTTACATGGAAGTTATTCCAGTTTTACCGTTTAATCATGATAGGTGAAATTATGAAAGATAACACGATGAGTTTCTCTGTAAACAAAGATCTGGATGTTCATTCAAAAAGCTTTGACGCCTTCATTTCGTATATGGAAAACAGCAACGATTTTTGGGCTATAAAAGACAAGGAACATCGATTCATCTATGCCAATGATACTATGATTTATTACAGCGGTCTTCCTAAAGGTTTTAATATAGAAGGGAGGCTTGATGGTGAGTGTCCAGCACCGTGGTCTGAGTTTGAAAGTATTATACAAGCTAGTTGTGATGTTGTAATGACGAGTCAAAAAAACATCCCAGTATTAAACACCTTGACTTATGGTGGGAAACAAAAAATGATCCAACCATTTCTGACCAATGTTACACCGCTAATGAAGGATGGAGAATGCATTGGGATTGTTGGACACGGCAAAAAACTTGAAATTTACTCCATGTATCATTTTGAAAACAACATTCATCCAGAGTCATTAACTTTTGGCAAACCAACTGATTTATTTACCGACAGAGAGTTCGATATAGTATTTTTTGCGTTGCAATCACTCAGTGCTAAAGATATAGCTAAAAAATTAGGTATCACCTATAGAACGGTACAAAGCAGGCTACATGTCATTTACCAGAAAATAGGGATAAATTCATTAAACCAGTTAAAAGAATATTGCAGGGGTAAAGGATATAATAACTATGCTCCTACCCGATTTATTAACCCTAATCCCTTTATACCTCTGGCATAACAATGCACAGCATTGCTGTCGTTACTATACCATTAGGGTTCTGTCTAAACAGAATCCTATGCGCCGACCAAAACTCGCTTAACAGCACGAAAAAAGTTTTGTGGGATATCTCACATGGAAGTTATCACAGTCTTACAGTTTAATCATGATAGGTGAAATTATGAATGATAAAACTATGAGTTTCTCTGTAAACAAAGATCTGGATATTCATTCAGAAAACTTTGATGCTTTCATATCGTACATGGAAAACAGCAATGATGTTTGGGTTATAAAAGACAAGGAACATCGATTCATCTATGCCAATGATACTATGATTCATTACAGCGGTCTTCCTAAAGGTTTTAATATAGAAGGAAAGCTCGATGGTGAATGTCCAGCACCGTGGTCTGAGTTTGAAGATATTATACAAGCTAATGATAATAATGTAATGACGAGTCAAAAGACCATTCCGGTACTACACACCTTCACTTATGTCGGAAAAGAAAAAATAATCCAACCATTTCTGGTCAATGTTACACCTCTCATGAAGGATGGAGAATGCATTGGGGTTGTGTCGCACGGTAAAAAACTTGAAATTTATTCCATGTATCATTTTGAAAATAACATTCATCCAGAATCATTAACTTTTGGCAAACCAACTGATTTATTTACCGACAGAGAGTTCGATATAGTATTTTTTGCATTGCAATCGCTAAGCGCTAAAGACATAGCTAGAAAATTAGGCATCACCTATAGAACGGTACAAAGCAGGTTACAATTTATTTATCAAAAAATAGGGATAAATTCATTAAGCCAGTTAAAAGAATATTGCAGGGGGAAGGGATATGATAACTATGCTCCTACCCGATTTATTAACCATAATCCCTATATACCTTTAGCATAACAATGTACAGCATCGCTGTCGTTACTATGTCATTAGGGTTCTGCCAAGCAAAACCCTACGTCCCGCTCAAAAAATTTTGGTTTACCCGATTTTGTAATACTACACCTATCTGGCGATCCGTGAAATCAACAGAAATATAAAGAGGAATGTCAGCATAATAAAATATTAAATAATTTATGAGGAAAAAATTAATTATGACAAACATCAAGGCGTGACGTTAACTATTCTATTTTAATCTTATGATCATACCTGAAGCTTTCCAAAAGACACAAGAAAAGCTTCAGGTATTTAATCTCTTCTCATTGAATTTTTTTCGAGAAGTTTATTTTAATTCATTTAGAATATCTGCTTGGCCATATTTCAAAAGGCTCACAATTTAAAGCAATAGCAATAAGTTGTTCACCTTTAGGCCACGGACGGTGCAAAGCATTTGATAAAGTAGATGATGCAAGCCCCGCTTCTCTCGAAACAGCAGCTAACGACGTTCCCCGTTTTTTAAGCCCTGCAATAATATCAGCCGGGTGCCAGTCGTTTTTCACAATCATTCCTCATTCTCCTCTCAGTTTGGTTATTCAAGGTGCTATATTCATACTCTCTTTAGATTAATATTTTTATACCCGTCATCTTTCAAGTTGCCTCTTTGTTGGCTGCACTCACTCACCCCAGTCACATAGTTTTCTATGCTCCCGGGGATTCGCTCCCTTGCCGCCGCGATACATCTTGAAATCCATAGGGTATATATTGTTACAGCTTTTTCCCTGAGTCCGCACTGGTGCGGAATACTAAAAAATAACTGCACTAAGGCGTAAAACCCCGCTAAGTGCAGCCAAATATTCTCCGAATAGGAACATTTATATCTAACAACTAAAAGGTCATAAACGAACGTTAATTGTTAAGAAATGTTCTTTTATGGATACTAGAATGTTTAAAAAGTTTAGTTATTTTGGGAAATGTTGGAAGCGCATTAAATACATTAGCGAACATCCTAAAAAAGCGCTTCAATTACGAGGAATAACATCAATTAATATTTTATGGCCATAGAAAAATTGCTTGCGCAGCAGCAAAGCCAGTCGATAATTATCGACTGGCTGAATGACTGTTAACGCGCTTCATTCTGTGCCGTTAACCTGCCCTTAATGCGACAAAACCACCGTCCTCCCAATATTGCCACCATAAGTTCAAGAGAAGCTATTGCGGCTAAGGTTAGGATAAATAAGGTCTTGCCCGCGCCAACTAATATCCATCCTCCTATCGCAGGAAATCCAAATATCCCCACAAAATAAGCGACAACGAACCAAGTAAGGGCCGCATGACGGTTCTCAAGCGCAGAGTCGTTCACTGCCCATGTTTGAATAACGGGATACACCAATCCATAACCTATCCCCGTTAACATGGCCGCCACAATCTGAAACATAGGGTGAACCGGTATGCCTAACAGAGCCAGAATGCCCATGATTAAGAATAACATCAGCACGATGACTAACGGGATACGGGGCATCGTCGATAAACGGCGGGCTAGCAAAAGCCGCGCTACAACCACAGTCGCTGCATGTACAGCAAAGAATGTACTTGCATTTGCTTGAGTCCCTTCAACCAACGAACTCTGGAACGACATCATTCCGGAGAATACACCGCCTCCCAAACCCACCATTACAATAGGACGGATCGCACTACTGGCAGCAATCTTGGTTATTTTTTTCACCCAAGGTCTCAGTGATAACTCCTGTTGACCATGCGGCTCCTTGATCCCAAAGGTCGCCAGAAGTAGGGAGGCGAGGATGCCAATAACGCCAACAAAGAGAAATGTTATTCGGATGGGCACTCCTGCCTGTTCAACCGCCGCAGCGAGAAGGATGGGACTACCGCAAATCCCAGCCATTTGAAATGCGCTGAAACGAGTAAACCAGTGCCCCCTGTCAGCGTCAGTGACACGCTCCGACAATGCCATAGGCCCACTGATATAAAACATTCCCCAACCGAGTCCAATCAAGAACGCTGCAATACGCGGGATGTAGCTCAGTTCACCACTGAAACCACCGAAAAGAAAATAACCACAAGACATCGCCAGCGCCGCTAGAGCTGCAAGACGTGATGCTTCCAGTTGCCCAGCAAACCATCCAACCAAAGGAACACCAATCAAGGTGCCGACCAAGGCCACGCTAAGGGTCGTCCCAGTGTCAATGTCACTCCCCCCTTGTGACCGAAAATACGCGGAAATAAGAAAGGTGGCACCATATCCCCCCGCAGTGAACAGGGTTCCGAACAAAAGAAAAAGTGCCGACATTGTTCGCATGAGTCAAACTCCATATTAATTATTACAGGACGCCGAATGGCTTTGGTGCCATCGACCTCAGTTTATTCACCGCTTTTTGTAGACGGAGACAAACATACCGTATCTCGTCCTCGTCATTAAATCTGCCCAGTCCGAAACGCACACTGGCTTGAGCCTGAGCATCACTTAGCCCTATTGCCTTTAGTACATGTGACGGCGCTCTGTTAGCGGATGTGCATGCAGACCCAGAGGATAACGCAACCTCGGAAAGCTCCAGCAAAAGCGAGTCAGCATCCACGCCGTTAAAGGAGACATTTAACAGACCAGGAAGGCATTCGGTAAGATGACCGTTTATCCGAACATCAGCCACATTCTCGATAATATACGACCGAAGTAAATCCCTTAAATAACGTAACCTCATCGACTCATCAGGCAAGTTTTTAACAGACAGTTCGACGGCTCGCCCGAAGCCTACGATCCCCGGAACGTTAAGGGTTCCAGAACGTAAACCTCGCTCATGTCCCCCACCAACAATGAGAGGAGCAAGGGTTATATTCTTATTGCGTGAATCGATATAAAGCGCACCGATCCCCTTTGGCCCATATATTTTGTGCGCGGAAAATGAGGCAAGGCTGATATTCATGCGTTGTACATCAAATTTTATTTTGCCGAGCGCTTGAGTGGCGTCTGTATGAAAAGGAATATCACGTTCTTTACAGATCGCGCCTATCTCTTCAATTTTTTGTATTGAACCAATCTCATTGTTAGCAGCCATAATCGAAACGAGATAGGTGTCATCTCTTATTGCACGAGATATTAAGTCTGGGGATACGATGCCATCGCTTTGCGGTGGTAAATAGGTCACCTCCGTTCCCATTGATTCGAGCCTACCGCAACAATCAAGAACAGACTTATGCTCAATTATCGATGTGATGACATGCCCCTTTTTGCCCCGATGTTGAAGGCCCGCGATTGCAAGATTGTTCGACTCGGTAGAGCCAGAAGTGAATATAATATCGGAGTGACTCGTCGCATTTATCGATGTTGATATCACTTTTCTCGCATTATCAACAGCCTCCATCGCTTTCCACCCAAATGCATGGTGATTACTGGAAGCATTTCCATAAGCGCAGGTAAAATAGGGCATCATAGTTTGAAGCACATCAGGATCTAATGGCGTTGTAGCATTGTTATCCAAATATATCGGCCGAGTTAAGTTGTACATAATCTTCCCCCTTAACAAACAAAGATGAAATTATTTTTTTATTATCTTGACTATATCTATACCCTATGGATTTCAAGATGGATCGCGGCGGCAAGGGAGCGAATCCCCGGGAGCATAGCCAACTATGTGACCAGGGTGAGCGAGTGCAGCCAACAAAGAGGCAACTTGAAAGATGACGGGTATATCTGCTAGGCAGTAACTACATCACCTTGACTCACCTCCCCCTCTTCATTAACAAGATTAAGACGAATGGCAGTTGAAACACCGAGCATATGGCTAAGTTGTAGCCCACGCACATATGCCAAAGCTCTAGACCAAGCGCAGTCCTCAAAGAATACCTCCAGAATAGCGTCTGAACCTTTGTGATCACCTGCGGCTTTCTCAAAATATTCCTTCGTAATTGCCGCACAGGTGAGTTTCTGAGTTGGCTCTTCGTAAGAAGCATCTGATGTCGGCGGTTTGCCGTCAGCGAGGTTTTTGGACACCATCCGCCGTGTGATGATTTCGGGTATTTCTCCAGAAGCCAGGATATGGACAAGGTGCTGCCTGGCTGAATCTTCGTGAATAACACGTATTTCACTAAGCGGAATCTGATATTTTTCTGCTACGGGCAAGAAGATATTCCTGATCGAGGCGTGGAGATGACTCAAGCGGGGGTTCCGTTTTTGAGAATTAGTGAGGTTCTCTATCAGGAACTGGAGGCGGAATATCCCATGATGATCGAATGCCACGGATATCCTCGGTAATTGACCACATTCATCTTGGCTTTGCTTGGCGAACATCAGAGCAGCCTCAAAGGCTTTCAACTGAGCCTCGACAACTATCTCGCTATCCTTATTGAGATAAACTCGTGAATTCCCTGCCAGTATGCTTACGTTAGTTTCTCGCTGATTCATTTTCATCAATATCCTTTTCCTAGTGGATCGTACGTATAAGAATGACCGCAATAATCCATTAATTTTTAGATCGGGGAAGTTCTATAAAGAGTGGCCAATATAACGGATGGAAAATAAGGCGATCTTTATAATTTCACATACGCTAAATATCTTTTTCTCTTGCGACCCCGGTTATGAAATAAGTATGTCTGATATTAGGCAAGGGTATAATTCCCATAAAAGAAGTTGGATAAAGGTTAGCGTATCTTTTTTATCAAAAAATAGATCTTCGTCTTGTTTAAACATTTTTTCTTTTTGGCCTTGCAGCCGTAGCTCTGAGCCCGGCCATCGGACATCATTTAGCTCTCAGCTTACCGAGTAATTCTGTCACACCAATACAAGATTCTAGTTGCCAAGTATGGATATGTCCGAACTGTTGTTGAGATAGCTAACTAAAATCCATTACATCAAGGTAAATCTTCTCAGCAATATTATATTTAAGGAGGGGATTCGCTATTAAGCCATCGGCGAAAAGTTTCACATGTGAAAATATGGCCGCACCGACTACCTCAGGAAAACTCAAAAATTGATGTTGTAGAAGTTACCGGGTTATTACCCTTATGAAGGAGGTTTTATCCCCCCTGTCAGACTACCGGCACAATACAGTATCGCAGCTAAAGCTGGTGGTTTTAGCCTTTCATTTGGAAGAATAAAATTATTTCAGGTTTGTCATGCTCAAACATCAACCTATTACAGCTCAACTTAATTCTTTCTCTTCAAATCACAGTTGGCTCTCCGCTCAGCAAACATATTTAAATCGGCTTTGATAAACGAAAATCAGCACTTTTTACCAACCTAAATCACTTTTTAATTCATCAAGCGTGTTGGCACGGTGAACACCTATCCCATTCTCTAGATCATGAATTGCCTGTAACGTCTCGCTATTCGGTTGCAGCAACCCATCCGGTAGCCGACCTTCTGCGGCTAATCGATTAATAACCATACTTCACTTTTATATAGTCGTTGTTCCACTACCGGCAAAAGGATCAGAAATGCTCAACACATCAAAACTGCCAAGCAAATCAGTTCTTGCCTCTGTATTCTTTGAAAGGAGGGTTTTACCCCTCCTGTTTAACTAATACTTACCGATTAAGCCTGACCTTTTACTTCTTTCAGGCCATAGAAAGGAGCTCGGTTACCCAAAGCTTCTTCAATACGGATCAATTGATTGTATTTAGCAACGCGATCAGAACGGCTCATAGAACCAGTTTTGATTTGGCCTGCCGCGGTACCTACTGCCAGATCAGCAATAGTCGCATCTTCTGTTTCACCAGAACGATGAGAAATTACCGCCGTGTAACCTGCGTCTTTTGCCATTTTAATCGCTGCCAGTGTTTCTGTCAGAGAACCAATCTGGTTGAATTTGATCAGAATGGAGTTAGCAATACCTTTCTCAATACCTTCTTTCAGGATATTGGTATTGGTGACAAACAGGTCGTCGCCAACCAACTGGATTTTTTCGCCCAACACTTTTGTCTGGTAAGCAAAGCCTTCCCAGTCAGATTCATTCAATCCATCTTCGATAGAAACAATCGGGTACTTTCTGGTCAAATCTTCCAGGTAATGAGTGAACTCTTGAGAAGTGAAAGTTTTACCTTCACCTTTCAGTTCGTAGTTACCGGTTTCTGAGTTGTAGAATTCAGAAGCGGCACAATCCATAGCCAAAGTGACATCTTTGCCCAAAACATAACCGGCTTGTTCTACCGCTTCTTTAATAGCAGCCAGTGCAGCCGCGTTAGATTCCAGGTTAGGCGCATAGCCGCCTTCGTCACCAACCGCAGTGCTCATACCTTTCGCTTTCAGAACTTTAGCCAAGCTATGGAAAACCTCAGAACCGATACGAACCGCCTCTTTCAACGTTTTTGCACCAATCGGCTGAATCATAAATTCCTGGATATCAACGTTGTTATCCGCGTGTTCACCACCATTGATGATGTTCATCATCGGCAACGGCATAGAGAATTTACCCGGAGTGCCATTCAATTCAGCAATGTGCTCATACAATGGCATGCCTTTCGCTGCCGCCGCCGCTTTAGCGTTAGCCAGAGAAACCGCCAGAATCGCGTTAGCACCGAATTTGGATTTATTTTCAGTACCATCCAAGCTGATCATGATTCTGTCGATGTTAGTCTGATCTTTAGCATCCTGACCGATAACTGCCTGTGCAATTGGGCCATTCACTGCATCAACAGCTTTCAATACACCTTTACCCATAAAACGGGATTTGTCACCGTCACGCAGTTCCAACGCTTCGCGAGAACCGGTGGATGCACCAGAGGGCGCAGCCGCTAAACCCACAAAACCCCCTTCCAGATGCACTTCTGCTTCTACGGTTGGGTTACCACGGGAGTCAATGATTTCACGACCGATCACTTTAACGATTTTGGACATTAGGTTTTCCTCAGTACAAGTTACATTTCAGGTAAGTGACGGAATACTTCATGCCGCCACTCACTGCACATCTTATTTGATCTGGCCTTTCTGATATTTACCGGCGGCTTTAACAAAACCAGTAAACAATGGATGGCCATCACGAGGAGTGGAAGTAAATTCTGGGTGGAACTGACAAGCCACGAACCAAGGATGGTCTGGGATCTCAATAATTTCGACTAATTTATTGTCTACTGAACGACCCGCTACCCGAAGACCAGCATCTTCAATACGTTTCAGCAGTAAATTATTCACTTCATAACGATGACGATGACGCTCAACAATCGTATCTGCACCATACAAGGTACGCACCAAGCTATCTTTTGTCAGGTGGCACGGCTGACCACCCACACGCATCGTTCCACCAAGATCACTCTCTTCGCTGCGCACTTCTAAATTACCGTCTTCATCACGCCATTCGGTGATCAGGCCAACAACCGGGAATCGGCAATCTGGCTCAAATTCTGTTGAGCTGGCTTTTTCCAAACCCGCAACATGGCGAGAGAATTCAATCAATGCCACCTGCATGCCGAGACAGATCCCCAAATAAGGAATTTTGTTCTCACGGGCATAACGGGCTGTCATGACCTTGCCTTCTATACCACGGCCCCCGAAACCACCAGGAACCAGAATCGCATCCAGTCCCTTCAATAATTCAACACCACGAGTTTCAACATCTTGGGAATCAATCAGCTTGATATTCACCGTCAGACGATTTTTTAATCCACCGTGCTTCAATGCCTCAATCACGGATTTGTACGCATCAGGCAGTTCAACGTATTTACCCACCATCCCAATAGTGACTTCACCGGAAGGGTTAGCTTCTTCGTAAATGACCTGCTCCCATTCGGACAAATTTGCTTCCGGGCAATCGAGGCTGAATCGTTTACAAATATAATCATCTAAGCCCTGAGATTTCAATAGCCCTGGGATTTTATAAATGGAATCAACGTCTTTTAGGGAGATAACCGCTTTCTCCGGCACATTACAGAACAGTGCGATTTTTGCCCGTTCATTAGCAGGGATGACGCGATCTGAACGACAAATCAGAATATCCGGTTGAATACCAATAGAGAGCAGCTCTTTTACCGAGTGCTGAGTCGGTTTAGTTTTGACTTCGCCAGCCGCGGCCAGATAAGGAACAAGCGTCAGATGCAGATATAAAGTGTGTTCACGGCCAACTTCGACTGCCATTTGACGAATGGCTTCAAGGAATGGCAACGATTCAATATCACCGACAGTACCGCCAACTTCCACCAGCACCACATCATGACCTTCACCACCACTGATGATGCGATCTTTGATTTCATTGGTGATGTGAGGAATCACTTGAACGGTCGCCCCCAAATAGTCGCCACGGCGCTCTTTGCGCAGCACTTCGGAATAAACCCGCCCCGTCGTAAAGTTATTGCGGCGAGTCATTTTAGTGCGGATGAAACGCTCATAGTGACCTAAATCGAGATCAGTTTCAGCGCCGTCTTCGGTAACGAAGACCTCCCCATGTTGGATTGGGCTCATCGTACCTGGATCGACATTGATGTACGGGTCCAGTTTCATAATCGTGACATTGAGTCCACGGGCTTCGAGTATAGCCGCCAAAGAGGCTGCGGCAATGCCTTTACCCAGAGAGGATACGACCCCGCCGGTCACAAAAATATAATTAGTTTTCATGCTGAACCTGAAAGTTTAGGTTTAAAGATGATGGATATAACCAGGACGGGAAAGCAGTATACCCGAACCTTAAATTTGCCACAAATAATCTGAACGCAAATAAGGTATTTTTCCCGCATTTTGTTGTCCCACATTAACCCCATCTCTGCTTAAACATAGCCGATTCATTCGTTGTACGTGGATAACAACCCCTTTCATAGCATTGTCAATGTCAACATGAGCACAGACACAAACTTTATTTTCCATGAAGTCAATCGTGCCTGTTTATTCTCAATGTCGGATGATTTTATTGCTTTAATTGATTAAAAAACAGTATTATTGCTTCTATAGTAATCATTTCATCTAAATCACACTCAACCCAAAGGCCCCATTATAGGTAACAGTCGCTTATGATTTAAGGAGCGGTGCCATGATTATACTGACTCAGGAACAATTCGATAAAATTATTGATGCAGAGGACAATGCTTATATTGAAAAAATCAGGCAATGCATTTTGTCAGAACATGCCGACTTGGTTGTGCATGAGGATGAGAAAAATTTGCATAAGCGGCTTAAAGAAGCCTATCGGTATTTAATCGAAGACCTGGGCTTTAAAGATAAAAAGCTGATTAAATCATACCTTTATTTAACGGCATTTAATCTTAATTTCCACGGTGTACCAGAAATCAAAAATGCCCTTGAAGCAGGAGAAAACCCGGAACAACAATACAAAGATATCTTGAGAATAATAGATAAATTGTTGAAAAGGAGCAATTAACATGCCTTTACCTCTGTTAGTCCCGGCAGCCCTGACTGCTGCCGAATATGCGGCATCAGCCCTTGCGGGCATATTGGTTGGCGTTGGTGTGGGCCTCGGCGTTACGGAAATGACAAAAGACAAGGATGATGAAAAAGAGCAAGAGGAAGCCCGAACGGATGTAAGCAGTACAACAAGGGAAGAATGCAAGGCTTGCCCCGCCATTGAGAAAGTGAGTCCCAGTTGGGAAAGCACCAGTTCATATTCACAGGTTACCCTTGATTATCAACTCCAGATAGCCAAAACCGTTTACAAACCGGACGTAAAACTCATACAGGTATGGGAATGTCTGGGGGTCAGTTTTGATGGCTGGCGACCAAAAGCATGCCTGTTTCTGGAATCCAAAGCGAAATATGATCAGTTTTTTAGGAAGGGAAAGCCAATGGAGTGGTGGACGGGAGATCAATCTATGATAAAGCAAGCTAGTAGACAACAAGAAGTATGTACTTCATTGAATGGCATTCCACGCGCCCACTGGCATTTTATGGAACCTATGAGTGCAACTTACTATTCGAAAGAATTCTCTGGGCATCCCAACGTTAAAGTATTTCTCACCCCTTTAATTAAATAGACGAGGTAATAAATGGCTATTTTATCACTAGAAATAGAACTGTATTTTGACTGGAAAGAATCGTTGACTCCACAAATGGCACTCACTGATTTGTATAAGATAACGCAACAGATTGATCTATTCTTTGGATATCACAAGACTTGGTTTCTTCCCGGACACTCCCGTAAACAGGCATTAGAACACACCGCCTTTGATGAACAAGGGGCAACGAAAAAGGTAATAGAGGCATTTGAGAAGGATTATAAGGAAATACCACCTTTTATTGTCCAAAAAATCTGGGATGGTGAAGATGATGACCTTGCCTGTTCTATATCCTACAGAAACTACCGTAGTGACAGGTTAGGACAAACCAAAATAAGAATAGATCTCAACATTGATGAAAAAGAGTTTCAATTTTCACGGTTAATTGATTTTATTACCTTTTTGGTTTTCAGCCGTAATACCCCCTACATTATGGTGGAAACTAACGGCTATACCTTGAAACGAAATCAGGTATTTCCCGACAGGTTAAGTGCAGGTTGGATGATTTATTTACCCTTCGTTATAGACCCCTCATTGTTACCAATGGCAGATGAAATCTTGCCTATTGCCAATGATAAAGAACAATTGGGGACATTAATTATCACCAAACAAGGCATTTTTGACGGCGAAAATCAGGATGATATTGATAAAGCCAATGATATTGAAATTCAGTTGTTGAATTTGGGATTACTGCCATTAATTACTGAGGTTTAATCGCTGCTCTTATCAGGGCGGTATTTCACACCCCTTTATTTGGATAATGCGAGGTAATAAATGGCTATTTTATCGACAAAAATAAAGTTGTATTTTGACCTGAAAGAATCTTTGACTCCTCAAGTGGCACTGGCTGATTTGTATAAGATAACACAACAGATTGACCAACTCTTCGGGCGTCAAAAAAACTGGTATTTGACAGGTCATACTCGTAAGGAAGCATTGGAACACCTCGTTTTTGAAGGGGACCACCCGACGGAAAAAGCGGTTCAGGTGTTTGAAGAAAGTTACAAAGAAGATTTTCCTTTTATAGGAAAACAAATCTGGGATGGTGAAGTTGATGACCTTGCCTGTTCCCTATTTTATGAGAACTATCGTATTGATAGACTAGGGCAAACTAAAATAACAATAAGACTCAATATTGACGAAAAGGCGTTTCAATTTTCACGGTTGATTGATTTTATTACCTTTTTAGTTCTCAGCCGTAATGCTCCCTACATTATGGTGGAAACTAACGGCTATACCTTGAAACGAAATCAGGTATTCCCCGACAGGTTAAGTGCAGGTTGGATGATTTATTTACCCTTCGTTATAGACCCCTCATTGTTACCAATGGCAGATGAAATCTTGCCTATTGCCAATGATAAAGAGCAATTGGGCACATTAATCATCACCAAAAAAGGCATTTTTAACGGTGAAAATCAGGACGATATTGATAAAGCCAATGATGTTGAAATTCAGTTATTGAATTTGGGATTACTGCCATTAATCACTGAGGTTTAATGCTGCCCTTATCAGGGCAGTACTTTACCCCCCTTTATTTGGATAGTACGAGGTAATGCATGGCTATTTTATCACCAGAAATAGAGTTGTATTTTGACCGGCAAGAACCCTTAACTCCCGAAATAGTATTGGTTGATTTGTATCGAATTACTCAGCAAATCGATCACTTTTTTGTCCGTCATAAAACCTGGTTTTTGACTGGACACACTCGTAAGGAAGCATTAGAGCATCCTGTTTTTGAAGGACAGCATCCAACGAAAAAAGCAGTTCAGGTATTCGAAAAAAATTACAAAGAAAATTTTCCTTTTATGGGAAAAAGTATTTGGGATGGTGAAGATGATGATCTTGCCTGTTCCCTATTTTATGAGAGCTATCGTAGTGACAGGTTAGGACAAACTAATATAACAATAAGACTCAATATTAACGAAAAAGATTTTCAGTTTTCACGGTTGATTGATTTTATTACCTTTTTGGTTTTCAGCCGTAATACCCCCTACATTATGGTGGAAACTAACGGTTATACCTTGAAACGAAATCAGGTATTTCCCGACAGGTTAAGTGCAGGCTGGATGATTTATTTACCCTTCGTTATAGACCGCTCATTGTTACCAATGGCAGATAAAATCTTGCCTATCGCCAATGATAAAGAGCAATTGGGCACATTAATCATCACCAAAAAAGGCATTTTTGACGGTGAAAATCAGGACGATATTGATAAAGCCAATGATGTTGAAATTCAGTTGTTAAATCTGGGATTACTACCATTAATTACTGAGGTTTAACGGCGACGAGATAATTTTCTATTCTTCATCATTCTTTTGATATTTTTTCGTGAATCAGCGCCACTTTCCATTTCTGCTTTTTTCGTGCTGATAACAGCCCCCTTGGGCTGTTTGCCATCCCTTTACTCAAAAAAATAAAAATTCCAGCTTTCATGCCACTCTTTCCGATTACTGTTTCTTAACTTGTTGCCACATTTGTTCCATTTCTTCCAATGTCGCAGCTTCCAAGGTGTGGCCTTGGTTCAGGATCTGCTTTTCTACTTCTCTAAATCGATTCTCAAACTTATTACATGCTTTTTGCAACGCAATTTCCGGTTTGTATCCGAGATGGCGAGATAAATTCACAACAGCAAACAATAAATCACCAATCTCTTCTTCCAAATGCTGTTGATCAACCACCGCCTGATAAGCCTCATCCATCACTTCGTCGATCTCTTCATAAACTTTGTCCAGCACCGGCCCCAAAGTATCCCAGTCAAAGCCAACCGCAGCACAACGCTTCTGTATTTTATACGCTTTCATCAACGCAGGCAGACTTGCCGGAATGTCATCAAGGACCGAATGTAGATCTTTTTGCGCTCTTTCCTGCGCCTTACGTTTTTCCCAACCACTGATAGCCACATCACTGCTGATATCCTGCTGCTGACCGAAAATATGTGGATGGCGGCGCTCCAACTTGTCGCTAATCGCATCGCAGATATCATCAAAATCAAACAACTGTTGCTCTTTGCCCATTTCAGCATAGAACACCACCTGAAATAATAGATCGCCCAACTCTTCTTTTAGATCAGAAAAATCACCCCGTTCAATGGCATCAATGACTTCATAAGTCTCTTCTAATGTATAAGGCGCGATGGTTTTGAATGTCTGTTGTTTATCCCAAGGACATCCCTGTTGAGGATGGCGCAACTGCGCCATAATCTCTAATAACCGTTTTATACCCGTCATCTTTCAAGTTTCCTCTTTATTGGCTGCACTCGCTCACCCGGTCACATAGTTCGCTATGCTCCCGGGGATTCTCTCCCTTGCCGTCGCGATGCAGTTTGAAATCCATAGGGTATATAGCAAATGATTTCATTTTTTATCCAAATTTTCCCACGGTCAGTTGCCATGAAGACGTTTGGCTTCAATAACATCCGGTAATTGATTGATTTTCGCTAAGATCCGCCCCAGTACTTGCAGGTTATAAATCTCAATATTCATGTCAATGGTGGCAATCTGCTGTTTTATATCACTGCGGCTACTCACCCCAAGCACATTCACTTTCTCATTAGCCAAGATCGTGGTGATATCACGCAATAATCCACTGCGATCGTTCGCAACAACACGCACAATCAGTGAGTAACCACTGGAATAGCTCTCTCCCCAAACCGCATCTACTACCCTTTCCGGCGCATTTGCCTGCAACTCCGCCAGTTGTTCACAATCAACCCAATGGATAGAAATCCCTCGGCCACGAGTGATAAAGCCGACAATCTCATCGCCGGGAATGGGCTGGCAGCAACGGGCAATGTGATGCATCAAATTACCCACACCTTCTACCACAATCCGCCCGTCATCTTTAGCAGAACTACGCTGTGGGTGTGATTTACTCTCTAAATTGCGAAGCGCTTCCCGATCTGCATCCTCTGCGGTGGTTTTCTTAAGTTTGCTTTGTAAGAAATTGACCAACTGGTTAATACGGATATCACCAACCCCAATTCCCGCCAGTACTTCATCAAGTGTATGGACGTTATAACGGGCAATAAGCAGCTTTTCCGCCTCTTTTAGGCTGATATCCAAGTGTTCCAGTTCGTTATCCAACATCTGACGACCAGCGATAATGTTTTTATCCCGATCCTGTTTGCGGAACCAGTTATGGATTTTCGCCCGACCGCGGCTTGTGGTGACATATCCCAGGTTTGGATTTAACCAATCACGACTTGGGTTCGGGTGTTTCTGTGTGATGATTTCAATCTGATCGCCCATTTGCAATTGATAGCTAAATGGCACAATGCGACCACTGATTTTCGCCCCAATACAACGATGTCCCACATCGCTGTGAATATGGTAAGCAAAATCCAGCGGCGTAGAACCGGTAGGGAGATCAATAACATCGCCTTTCGGTGTAAATACATATACCCGATCATCAAACACCTGACTGCGAACTTCATCCAGCATTTCACCAGAATCAGCCATCTCTTCCTGCCATGCGATCAGTTTACGCAGCCATGCAATGCGCCCTTCATATCCGGCACGACTACCCGCCACTGCCCCCTCTTTATATTTCCAGTGGGCGGCGATTCCCAATTCTGCATCTTCATGCATCTGACGGGTACGGATCTGAATTTCCAATGTCTTACCACTTGGCCCAAGCACTACGGTATGAATGGATTGATAGCCATTCGGCTTCGGATTAGCAACATAATCATCAAATTCATCCGGCAAATGACGATAGTGAGTATGCACTATCCCCAGAGCCGCGTAACAATCCTGCAAACGCTCGACCACAATCCGCACAGCCCGAACATCAAACAGTTCATCAAATGCCAGTGATTTTTTCTGCATTTTGCGCCAAATGCTGTAGATATGTTTAGGACGCCCATATATCTCAGTAGTGACGCCCTCCTTGAACATATGCTTGCGTAATGTATTGACAAAATGATCAATATACTGCTCACGATCAATGCGGCGTTCATGCAGTAATTTCGCAATTTTTTTATATTCATCAGGATGGAGATAACGGAAGCAATAATCCTCAAGTTCCCATTTAAGTTGACCAATGCCTAGTCGGTTAGCGAGCGGCGCATAAATGTTGGAACACTCTTTCGCAGCCAGTACACGCTCATCTTCAGTCGCCTCTTTAACTTCCCGCAAATGGGCAATCCGCTCTGCCAATTTGATAATGACACAACGAAAATCTTCCACCATTGCCAGTAGCATCCGGCGAACATTATCAACCTGTACAGAGCAGATTGAGTCGTGATGAGTGGCTTTTAAGTGGCGAATGGCGTCCATTTCCATAACACCTTTCACCAGATTGGTAATCACACTACCAAACGCCTCAGTGACGGTTTGATCGTCAAGTAATTTAGCATCCACCAACGGGAACAGTAGCGCAGCACGCATACTGTCATTATCCATACTCAGCGTAGAGAGGATCTCAACCATCTCTACGCCACGCCATAACAGAAGTTCTGAATCAGGATGATTTTGCGCTTTTTCGTGACAATAACGCCAGGTTTCGGCTAATTTCTCACCCAATTGAAGATTCGCTACATTTAAACTAGCGATCCACCTGTTTACTGCAAACTCTCCCGCAGGGGTTAAATGCGCACTTCTTACCGCAACCATAATCTCTCCCGACTACTTCATAGCTTCTACCTAACCACGCTCTAACGACTAAATAGCACCATTGACTCCAGATGACCTGTATGCGGAAACATATCCAGCATCCGCACATTGATAATTTGATAGCCAGCCTCAAGCAGAATCTTACTGTCCCGCGCCAATGTTGTTGGATTACAAGAGACGTAGACTACTTTTTCCGGTGCTAACTCAACAATGTGTGACATGACTCCCGCCGCACCAGTACGCGCCGGATCTAATAAGACCTTGTTAAACCCCAATTTCGCCCAGGGTTGATGATGTATGTCAGCTTCCAGGTTCTCATGGCAGAAAGATATGTTATCCAAATTATTTAATCTGGCATTATATTGCCCATTAGCTACCAGCGTGGCAACCCCTTCGACTCCGACCACAGATTGCACTACGCGACCAATAGGTAAGGTAAAATTCCCCATTCCACAGAACAGATCGAGCACCCTGTCATTCGGTTGCAAATCGAGCCACTCTATCGCCTGAGCAACCATTTGTTGATTCACCTGATCGTTAACCTGAATAAAATCTCTTGGACTGAAAACCAGTTTCAAGCCACCTACTTGATACCAAGGTTCCGATGGTTCATTCAGTGATTCAAGTGAGGTTTCATCCGCCGCCAGATAGACAGCAACGTTATGTTGCACGGAAAATGTGCATAGTTTCTCTTTATCCTCCCATTTCAAGGGATCAAGATGGCGCAATATCATCAATGGACCATTATCTGCCAGCACCAATTCCACATGCCCCAACCGTTTAACCGCTTTCAAGTTATTCAGACACTGAGATAATGGCTGCAATAATTGTTCCAACTCAGGTCGCAAAACAGGGCACTCTTTTATAGCAACTAACTCATTGGATTGATTTTGACGAAATCCCATCACCAGTTGGCGCTGTTTTATTTGATAATGTAAACCAAGCCTTGCCCTGCGCCGATAACCATATTCGGGACCAAGAATCACCGGCTTGGCAGAAACTGTTACACCCGTTTCCCGTCTTATCAGGTGTTCGAGGACGCTAGCTTTACTCTCACGTTGTAAATCAGACGCAACATGTTGTTGCTGACAACCGCCACATACTCCAAAATGCGGACAACGGGGATTTACACGATATGGGCTGTCAGATAGACGCTTAACCAACTTTGCTTTTGCAAACTGGCGCTTCTCTTCCGTTAGTTGTACCTGTGCTTGTTCACCGGGCAATAATCCGGCGACAAAAATAGTTTTACCCTGATGGCGAGCTACGCCCTGCCCCTGGGCATCCAGATTATCAGCAGTGACTGTGATGATATGTCGATTTACTATTCGACGATTGGGGGAATAAAATTGCACCATGATTCTTACGGACTATGAATTATTAAGTTCTTATTTTCCCATAATGGACGATTATGACCAAATATAGCTTACGCATCCGCATGATGAGCCTGATCCTGATTCCAATTTTACTGGTTGGCATGTTTTTCAGTATCTCATTCCTCTGCTATCACCATCGTGAACTGAAAAACCAAATTGTTCGATCCGGGATCAGTATTGTTGAACCCCTTTCCATCGCCAGTGAAATTGGCGTAAACCTGCATAACCGTGAACGTGTCAATTCATTGATAACCCGGCTTCATCGCAGAAATTCTGAGATAGTTCGGGCGATTGCCATTTTTAACGATAATAACCAGCTATTTGATATATCAAACTATAAATACAATGCAGCTCAACTACAGATCTCGCCAGATATGCCTCTGCCAACCACCCTGACAAAAACGGAGGTTAAAAACAGTATTATCTTACGCATACCCATTATTTCAGAACACTATTTGTCCCAGAATCAGCAGCATTCTAACGACCCATCTTTACATCCGATTGGTTATATCGCCATTGATCTTGATTTACGATCAGCTCACTTACAGCAATATAAAGAAATCGTTATTTTTATATTACTGTTACTCATTTGCCTCGGTTGGGCATCGCTGTTCGCTTACTATTTGGTTCGTAAGATCACAAAACCTATCAGCGATATCGTCAGTACTGTCGATAGAATTCGCCAAGGACAATTAAACAGTCGTGTCAGTGGGAAATATTTTGGTGAATTAGATACGCTGAAAAATGGCATTAATGCAATGGCCAAATCGCTCTCCAGCTATAAAGAAGAGATGCAAAACGATATTTATCAGGCAACGTCAGATCTGCGGGCAACAATGGAACAATTCGAAATTCAGAACGTTGAGCTGGCAATAGCGAAAAAACGCGCTCAAGAAGCAGCCAGAATAAAAACTGAATTTCTGGCAAACATGTCTCATGAATTACGCACACCACTTAATGGCGTAATTGGCTTCACCCGCCAGGCACTGAAAACACCTTTAACAATACAGCAAACTGAATATCTGTATATTATTGAGCGCTCCGCTAATCATCTACTGAACATTATCAACGATATATTGGATTTTTCGCGACTTGAAGCAGATAAATTGGTATTGGAAAACATTCCATTCCTGCTACAAGATACGATTGATGAGGTCATGGTGTTACTGACACTCAGCGCCAAAAGTAAGAATATTCAGCTAACTCACCATGTTGATCCCCAAATACCGAATCTGGTCGTAGGCGATCCTACGCGCCTCCAACAAATATTCACCAATATCATCGGTAACGCGATTAAATTTACTGAACAGGGTTTTGTGGAAATAAAGATAGATCTGCTACAACAGAAGCACCACAAAATCAATTTAGAGATTACGGTCAGCGATACAGGTATTGGTATCAGCCCTGAACAACAACCTCATCTATTTCAGGCTTTTCATCAAGCAAATGCCAGCATTTCCCGCCGTTATGGCGGTACCGGCCTCGGTTTGGTCATTACACGGAAACTGATCCAAGAAATGGGCGGAAATATTAGTTTTACCAGTGAGCCGAAAAAAGGTTCTGTTTTCCGTTTTGATTTATGGCTAGGAAAAGCCGATTTCATTCTAACCAGCTCAGTTGCACCACAAAAGACGCTTATCCATCTCCCACGTTTACCGATGACCGTCATGGCCGTTGACGATAACCCAGCTAACCTCAAACTAATAGGTTCATTATTGGAAGAAACCGTGGAAAAAACCGTGCTATGTCGCAGCGGAGAAGAAGCTTTGCAGTCAGCAACCTCTCACCATTTTGATGTTATTCTGATGGATATTCATATGCCAGGTATGGATGGTATCTGTACTTCCGACCGCATCCACCAGCTACCGCAACACCGCAATACACCGATCATTGCGGTTACAGCTTATACCTGCCGACCAAAGAGCGATACAGATCAATCTCCATTTGAGGATTTCCTGACCAAACCTCTCGATGAAGATCGTCTGAGATCAGTGTTAAAACGCTACGTTAAAACACCAAAATCACAGCATATTAACTGGCCATTAGCACTACAACAGGCCATTGGAAAAGAACAGCTAGCTATGGATATGCTGCAAATGTTGGTAGATTTACTACCAACAATTAAAACAATCACAGAAAAAGTTTTGTCAGGGGAAACGGTGGAAAATTATCAACAGCAGATCCATAAACTACACGGTAGCTGCTGTTATAGCGGCGTGCCACAACTTAAAGCCCTATGCCAATTCATTGAACAACAATTACAACAAGGCGTTCAATCAACCGATATCGAACCTGAATTGTTGGAACTGACCGATGAAATTGATCATGTACTTACCGCTGCAAAAAAAGTATTGAGTAGCGGCGAGAACATTAAGTGCACACAATAAACTTACGATACTCCTCATAAGCATAATTATCTGTCATGCCACTGATGTAATCCTGAATAAGACGAGCGCGATAATAGAATTCGATTAGGTCTTTTTCAGCTTGGTCAGTGGCAACAATTTTCTCTACTGCTTCACCATAAGCGAGACGATGCTTGGTGGAAAGCTTGTGTAGCAGCCGGGTTTCCATAAAATAATCTTTATGGAAATTATTCTGGTTCAGTTCCACAAAATCCTGACGGGACATCTTCAATAACGGATAATAAAAATCCAATAACCCATTGATGATTCTGTATCCCTGCAACTCTAATTTTTCAATCTCTGGATGATTAAACACTCTCTTACAAGCAATGTTTTTCAATGTTCTAAGTAATCGATGCTCCTCACTCTTATCTTCAAGTAGCGCTTGATTAAATGAACCCGCAAAAACAGCTGGTAGATGATCAATAAAACGACGAGCTGTGTAAGGCACAAGTTTGCCGGTAATATAAACCCGCAGATACATAAAAAATTGGTCCTGCTGACTTCGACGTAATTCGTTACCGTGAATTCCCTTGTGCGCCTTTCTAACCGTTACGTCGAATAGATCCCCGGTCCGATGACCGCCATTTTCTTGCCACTCCTGTTCCAAATATCCCATCAGAGTATCGACACTGAAAATCGCTTTTTCAACAGCATCATCCAAATCAGCAATGCAATAAGAGATATCATCTGCGGCTTCCATAATATAAGTCAGAGGGAAGCGACAAAATTCACCCATTTTAAGCTCACGGCGTAATTCGCGAACAAAATGCGCTTCCGACCAATAAAAACCCGGTTTTTTCATCAAGTAATTAAATTGATTCGGTGTTTCTTCAAGACGAAAAGCAGGACAGGTATATTTTAGAATACAGCCAACCTGGGCATAAGTCAGATTGAGTTTTAATAAGCTATGCACCATACGGATAGCTTGGGCATTCCCTTCAAACTGGCATAGATCTTTACGCAACTGGCGACGAAAGCGATCTTTTTTCACATCACCACACAAACGCAATGCCGGGATTTCACATCGATCTTCCCGCTTAATATTTTCCAGGGAAAAATTAAGATCGAGTTTTCTGGCAAACCAATCTTTAATTGCCGCTTCACCAAAATGACCAAATGGTGGATTACCAATATCGTGCATTAAACAAGCCATTTCAATCAAACTTTCAAATGATAATAGCCGTTTATCCAACCCGTAATCGGCCAGCAAATTACTCGTTCTCAATTCATTAATAATCGTTTTCGAAATATGGCGTCCAACTTGTTGCACTTCCAATGAATGCGTCAAGCGACTGCGGACAGCGGCATTATTTTCTAGTGGAAAAACCTGGGTTTTCTGCTGTAAACGACGAATAGCCGCTGAATTCATAATCCGCCCACGATCGCTTTCAAACTGGCGAATAACCTGCTCTTCATCATTAGAATCAATATTATACTGACGATATTTACGCTGATAGTTAAGCTTCTGACTAAAGTCTATCCCGGACATTTATCCTCCGACTTGTGAGGTAGCACTGTTTTACATCACAGATTATCTGCTTGTTCTAAATTAAATGTTAAACTCAAACACGAGATGATTTTATATGATTAATTAATCAACAGCGAGTATGACATCATGAAAGTAGGCGTGATAGGTGCTATGGAACAAGAAGTGACTTTACTGCGCGATCAAATTGAAGATTGCCAAACACTGTCACGAGGTGGTTGCGAAATTTATACCGGTAAGCTCAACGGCGTGGAGATCGCACTGTTAAAATCCGGTATTGGTAAAGTTTCTGCCGCAATTGGTACGACTTTGCTGCTTGAACACTGTCAGCCTGATGTGATTATTAACACCGGATCGGCAGGCGGCCTTGATCCGAAGCTACAAATCGGTGATATCGTGGTATCCAGCGAAGTTCGCTATCATGACGCTGATGTCACTGCTTTCGGTTATGAACCCGGTCAAATGGCACAATGCCCCCCGGCTTTTGTGGCGGATGACCAGTTAATTGCCCTGGCGGAAGAGTGTATTCATTCACTGAATCTGAACGCAGTGCGTGGGCTGATTTGCAGTGGTGATGCATTTATTAATGGCGCGGAACCTCTGGCGCGTATCCGGGCGACGTTCCCACAAGTGACGGCGGTAGAAATGGAAGCAGCAGCGATTGGGCATGTCTGCCACCAATACAATACTCCGTTTGTCGTTGTACGCGCTATCTCTGATGTGGCAGATAAAGAATCTCATATCAGCTTTGATGAATTTCTTGCCGTGGCAGCCCGTCAATCTACATTGATGGTCAATGCAATGCTGACAACTCTGAGTAAAGATAAATAATATATTACTGACGCGCCCTGATTAATATTTTCGGGCGTGTTTGCGAGCAACCTATTTAATGTTTTAAAGAACATAGTCTTAAAGAACATAATTTTAAAGAGCATACCTAATGAAATGGATAAAAAGCGCGAGTTCAATTGGGTTATCGTTTTTACTGTTTCTCAGTAGTTTCAGCCATTTTCTGTATGCCACTCCCTTACGAGTCATCAGTTTATCTCCGTCAACCACTGAATTAGCCTACGCCGCAGGATTAGGCGACAATCTGATTGCCGCTAGCGCCTATTCTGATTATCCCCCTCAAGCCCGTAAACTTGAGCAAGTAGCCAACTGGCAAGGCATCAATCTGGAACGCATTATTACCCTTAAACCTGATCTGATTCTGGCATGGCGTGGCGGTAATCCCCAACGTCCACTGGAACAACTTGCTACTTTTGGCATTAAAATCTTTTATTCCGATCCCACAACCACCGAACAGATAGCACAGGATTTAGAACGGCTAGCTGAATATAGCTCTCACCCAGAGCAAGCAAAAAAATCTGCGACTGAACTGCGTCAACGATTTGCCAATTTGCAACAAAAATATGCCGCTACAACCCCCAAACCAGTCTTTTTACAATTCGGTACTTATCCTCTGTTCACCGCTTCAAGGCATACACTGCAAAGTGAAGTGCTTTCAATCTGTGGCGGCAGAAATATTTTTGCCAACAGCCCTGTCCCCTGGCCCCAAGTCAGTCGGGAACAAGTACTCATCAGGAAACCTGAGATAATTGTTATCAGTGGCGGACAAAAACAGGTCAAATTAATTGAAAACTTCTGGCATCCACAATTGCGTGCCAAAGTAATTACATTAAATGAAGATTGGTTTCACCGCGCGGGACCGCGCATCATTCTGGCAGCCGAACAGCTATGCCAGCAATTGAACGATAATGGTTCCTGATCAATCAGAATCATTCAAAAGATGGCAGGAATATCCCGCAAACAGGTCATATTATATTCACAAACCTATCGCGGGAAATCGACTGAAATCAGATACTGAAAGAAGAACCACAACCACAGGTTGTCTTCGCATTAGGGTTGGTGACGATAAAACGTGAACCTTCCAGACCTTCGGTATAATCAACACAACCGCCAACTAAATATTGTAGGCTCATCGGATCAACAACCAGCTCCACCCCCTGTTTCTCAATGGTCATATCACCTTCATTTATTTGATCATCAAAGGTAAAACCATACTGAAAACCGCTGCAACCGCCACCGGTGATATAAACCCGTAAACGCAAGTTTGGGTTTTCTTCATCCGAAACTAAGATTTTCACTTTGTTAGCCGCGGCATCCGTAAACTGCAAAGGTAATGCGATATCATCGCTCATCATTTTTACTCCAGCTAAAACTCGGCAAAAATGTTCAGGAGACTACAAAATTTGCCAATTATTAATAGTTCGAATTATCCAATACCTGATTGGTTGGTTCAAGTTTTGTCATTTTGGTAACACACCAACCGCCAAAAAATTATCACACCTTTGGCTTACTATTGGCCTATTACGATAGCCTCATATAGATAGTAAGCCGCCACTATAGTTAAACCCTTAGTCAATCAATTAACGGTAAGAAGGAAAAAGTGTTGATTAATCATCATGATTAGTTACTTTATTGAATATTTTTCAAAGTAATCACACGGAGTTCCTATGCGAAAAATGTTGCCACTTATGCTTATCGTCACCTTAGCAGGCTGTGCCGTTCATAGCAAACAAGCCGATATTGACAGCGATACCTCGAAAAAAATTAATGAAATTATAGAAAACCAAGTAAAACCGGGAAACAAAGATAATCCAGGCGAAATAATAAAAAACGTCTCTTATCAATTTCTGGGCACGCCTTATGCCGCAAACAAACTTATTGGCTCCCCTACTGAACCTGAAAAATTAGTTATAGACTTCAACGGGCTAGACTGCTTTACTTTCCTTGATTATGTAGAATCGCTAAGGAAATCCAACGACCAAAACGATTTTGTAAAAAATCTCATCCAAACAAGATATATCGATGGAAAGATTAGCTTTTTGCAAAGAAAACACTTCTTTACCGATTGGTCAACCAGAGAAAAATTAAATGCCAAAGATGTAACGGATGAAATAAGTTCTTCTTACATAAAAATCACAAAAAGCCTGAATAAAAAGGCTGATGGCAGCGAATATATCCCCGGACTGGGTGTTACCCAAAGAGATATCAAATATATTCCAGGGGATAAAGTTAACGATGATGTTATTAAGAACCTAAGAACAGGCGATTATATAGGAATATATACCCATCTTGCCGGGCTGGATGTCACACATACCGGGATTTTTATTATGACAGATCATGGCCCAATGCTGAGAAATGCATCCTCACTTGCCGCGAATAAAAAAGTTGTCGATTCACCATTTCTTGATTACGTAAAGAATAAACCCGGAATTATCGTTCTAAGAGCATTATAATCCGAGGTGCAAACGACCAACCCACTTAAAAATAGATTCAGGAGCCTTTCATGAGCCAATCCGACATCCTCTATTCTCAGGCAAAACAACTTATTCCCGGCGGCGTCAACTCTCCGGTACGAGCATTTAATGGTGTTGGCGGTACTCCGCTGTTTATCAAACATGCTGATGGCGCTTATCTCTATGATGTTGATGGTAAAGCCTATATCGATTATGTCGGTTCCTGGGGGCCAATGGTGCTGGGACACAACCACAGCGCTATCCGTAATGCCGTTATCAAAGCCGCAGAGCAAGGATTGAGTTTTGGCGCTCCCACCGCCACCGAAGTGGAAATGGCGCAATTGGTGACTGAACTGGTACCATCGATGGATATGGTGCGCATGGTTAACTCAGGCACAGAGGCGACCATGAGTGCTATTCGTCTGGCCCGTGGCTATACCAACCGCGATAAGATCATCAAATTCGAAGGTTGCTATCACGGCCATGCTGATTGCCTGCTGGTGAAAGCCGGTTCTGGCGCGTTGACCATCGGCCAACCCAACTCGCCAGGCGTCCCGGTTGATTTCGTCAAACATACGCTAACTTGTACCTATAACGATTTGAGTTCAGTTCGAGAAGCGTTTGAAAAATATCCCGAAGAGATCGCCTGTATTATTGTCGAACCGGTTGCGGGTAATATGAACTGCGTACCGCCACAACCAGAATTCCTGCCCGGTCTACGCGCGTTGTGTGATGAGTTCGGCGCTCTGTTGATTATCGATGAAGTGATGACCGGTTTCCGCGTCGCTCTCTCCGGCGCACAATCTTATTACGGTGTCGAACCCGATATAACTTGCCTTGGCAAAATCATTGGCGGCGGTATGCCCGTTGGCGCTTTCGGTGGACGTTATGAAGTGATGGAGAAATTAGCGCCAATTGGTCCTGTCTATCAAGCGGGAACCCTATCCGGCAATCCGATTGCAATGGCTGCCGGTCTTGCTTGTCTGAAAGAAGTGTCTCAACCCGGTGTACATCAACGTTTAACCGAGCTAACAGATAATCTGGCGGCTGGCCTGACGAAAGCAGCAAAAGCAGCCGGTATTCCTCTGGTGGTTAACCATGTCGGCGGTATGTTCGGCATTTTCTTTACTGATGCAGAAACCGTCACTTGCTATCAGGATGTGATGAATTGCGATATTGAGCGTTTTAAACATTTCTTCCACCTGATGCTTGATGAAGGAGTTTATTTAGCGCCTTCTGCATTTGAAGCAGGTTTTATGTCTATTGCTCACACGGATGAAGATATTCAGCGTACTGTTGATGCGGCCACTCGCTGCTTCGCCAAGCTGAAATAATTTCTTTATTTTCAAATAATAGCGCCGTATTTTTACGGCGCTTATTCTTTTAAGAGACGGTCTATTTCAACTGAGAGTAGGCAACAAAGACATCACCAGAACAATTTTTGCTTATGCTAAGGGAAGAAGAATTTATATACTTCGCACATTTATAAAGAAAACCCCGAAGACTCCACCGACAGAAATCAAACTGGCATTACAAAGATTAGAGGAAATGACAGATGAAAGTTAAGGGTATTCCATTTTCAGAAGTGAAGGCGCAAGCCCTCTCATCCCCCAAAGCTCAGACCGCTTATGAAGCTGCTAAACAGGAAGAAGAACTCTACGAGCTCATTCAAAACATGAAACAGAAAGCAGGTATTAATAGTTCGCAGTTAGCCGAACGACTAGGAATTACTCCACCGGCAGTAGCTAAGGTTGAAAAAAACCCAATGAAAGCAAGTATTGCAACACTTGAACGCTATGCAGCAGCCTGTGGAGTAAATCTCAAAATTACTATCGCATAATACGTTAATCCCAATACCTGATATCTTAATCAAACTTTATGGTAAAGAATGACGGGTATATACAGCGGCATATTCGTATTCAGATGTCACGATTGGCCTCATCCCTGAGGCCAATCTTTTCATATCTCAGAAAAATTTAATCATAAAACTGACTGATACTCTCTTTTTCTTGGCCGGATACGATGACGTTTAACAGTCGTTCATAATATATAGCCATCTTATCAATGACTGCTTCTGTATACAGTTCCGGATTGTAATTGAGTTCACACTTGATATTCTGTGGCAAATATAAGAAATTCATCCCAAGTGATTCAAAGGGAATTATTTCGGTATCTATCACTTCCACATCAAGGTTTGGCAATGATAATTTTTCATCTTTAGACACATCGATAAAATCATAGAAATTTTGTGCATCCAAATAGTTAAACAGAACGTTAAATATACCCTCCCTCGCCTTTTCTCCCACCGCGTCAATCACGACAGACATGTGGATATTAGAATTCTCTATAGCACGATGAATAGATTGACTAACCTGCTTAATGATTCCTTGTAGGCTCATTTCCTTACTGATATTGGATTTTACTATCAAGTCACCCAGGAATAATCCTATTGTTTGATGGCTTTCGATGCGAGTTCGGTCAGCTTTTGGTGAGGTAACAATATGCTGTGATTCACCGGAGTGCATAAAAAGACAAGTGTGGAACAAAGCCATAAATAACATATAAGGTGTGAGCTTATGAGCTTCACAATATTGCAAAACAGCTTTATCCAGCGAATCAGGTATTTTGATATCACGGGCATGAGACCGATATTTTGAAGCCAAATGTTTTCTGAAAGAAACTGGAAAATCGCGTTCTGGATTAACATCAGAAAATTGTTGTTGCCAGAATTTAATTTGTTTTTTAGCTACCTCAGTCGCATGGATTTCTTGCAAGTCATAAACATAACCAGAATATTGCATGGCAACGGGTGGCAATGTGTTTTCTTGCCCCTGAGAATAAGCAGTATATAACTGTTTAAACTCATTCATAATGATATTAACAGACCAGCCATCGGAAATAATATGGTGTATATCAATCAATAATACCGTGATTGTCTCCGAAACAGGTAGTAAGAATGTCTTAATTAACGGACCATTATAAACATCAAAAGGTGTTCTTAATTTCTCTTCCCAGAGCTTGTTAATTTCAATAATAATTTGGTCTCTCTCGATTCCTCTTGGTAATGCTTCGATAACTTGAAGATTGATTTTCATACTGTTATCAGGCTGCATGAAAATCTGCTCATTTTCTTTATAAAACTTAAAACGTAAACTTTCATGTCGCGCTAAGATGGTATTTAAACTTTTTTCCAACACACTGTGATTCAATTCTCCTTCCATCAGCAAAGTAACGGGCACGTGAAAACTGTCCTCCAACAACGCTTCTTGAACAAAATACCAATACATTTTCTGACAATAAGAAATAGGCATTTTTCCATCAAATGTATTGTGATCAGATATATTGTGTGTTGTCTTCGGTGCGGATATTTCGTGCTTATGACTGTGACGAATTACACTTGCAATCTGTGCAATGGTTGGATTTGCAAACAACTCATACATACTGAAATCATTGGTTAACGTATCTCTTATAGCAGCGGTTATTTTAACTGCTAAGAGTGAGTGACCACCCAGTGAGAAGAAATTATCATAAATACCAATTTGATTGATTTTTAGATGTTCTTGCCATAACTGACAGAGTTTTTCCTCGATTTCATCTCTCGGTGCGATATAAGCCTGACGACGTAAGTCATTTTCATTCGGAATAGGTAACGCTTTTTTATCCACTTTATTGTTCAAATTCAGTGGAATACGTTCCAATGGGATATAGAGACTGGGTACCATATAATCCGGCAGTTGTTTTTTTAAGGCGGATTCCAGTAGCTCTGCGAGTTCTCCACTAATAGCCGAAAGTTGCGGATAATTAGCTAAATGTGTTTGGCTGTAATCTGAACGCGCCTGCACTTGAGGTAATTCGCCACGGCTGAAAATCACATCCAGTAAATCAGGCTGCTGCTGTGACCATGTAAGTTCACACTGGTAGCCGCTCTGTTCCGCATATTGAAGTAAGGATTCGAGGGCCAAAACTTGCTCTGCGGCTTCTGGAGAAAAACCGCCGGCATCTTTTGGTAGAGAAACAATCTGATCAGATGGCCAATGGCGTAGCCCTTCCGCTAAATCAAAATCATCTTTAATACGGGCATTAGGAATACCTGAGACACCAAATGTATCGAATTTCCCTGTCTCCAACACATTACAGAGATCTTCAATAGAATTAAAATCACACCAAGTTAGGGGTAAATCGCAACATAATTCCGCATTTTTATCGCACTTATGTAATATCACTTCATAACGATAGCGCAGCATTTCATTGTCGCCAACACCACGTTTAACCAAAATATCAACTCGGCCAATTTCAGGGTAACGCGTCGGCAATTGTGCAAAATAGGTTGGACTCAATAAAAACTCTTTTTCTTTCTGTAGACGCTGTTGAATACGGTTTGCCAACGTACCCACCGAAATACGTTGCCCATTCAGGCGATTTTTCTCAATGGCTGTTACATGTGCAGTTAACAAATCTAAGTTACGGATATCTCCTAGCAGAATTTTTCCTCCGGTTTTAACCGCAGGCAATAACTGGGTAATGACTTTTTCCAGATATTGAATGTTGGGGAAGTATTGAACAACGGAATGCATCACAACGGTATCGAACTGATCAGGCGTGATGGTGCCTAAATTCAGTGCATCCCCCCTGATTAGTTTCACATGTGACCAGCCACGCTGTTGCAACATTTTCTGGTGACGTGCCAATACCTCCGCTGAAATATCCGTGGCCAATACTGATTCGCACCGTTCAGCATAGCGATACAACAATAAGCCCAACCCACAGCCGATTTCCAATAAGCGGCCGGGGCGCAGGGATTCAATCCGCTGCATGACGCCCGTCCGCCATTCTTCCATTTGGTCCAATGCAATCGGCTGTTCGGTATAATTATTTATCCAACCATTAAAATCACTATCGCCATCGCTCTTATCAGTAGTATCGGTAACAATATTTTCTGTTATCTCCCGCCGATACTGACCATCAAAGATCTCTGTCCAGCTTTCAATGTAATCACCATTAAAATCGGCTGCTTTCTCCGCCAGCCAATTGGTACTCGGGCAAACATAAGCAATGAGTTTCCTGTCCTCATTGTCGTGACCATCAACGATCACGGCTGCATTACTTAAAATCTCCTGCCCCGCCAGCACCGACTCGATTTCCCCCAATTCAATGCGATGGCTGCGAATTTTGACCTGCGAATCCCGGCGGCCAATGAACTCCAACTCACTTTCCGGCGTCCAGCGTACTAAATCACCAGTACAGTAAAGTCGGTCTGCCGGGTTAGTACTGAAAGGATCTCGGATAAACTGTTTTTCCGTGATATCCGGTGCATTCCGGTAACCACGCGCCAGTTGAATGCCGCCGATATGCAGTTCCCCAATAGCCCCAAGAGGCAGCAGATTACCGTCGGCATTCAAGATTCGCATCACGGTATTCGGCAACGGTTTTCCAATCGTCACTCGCTTATTTGCTGTTAATAAGGCGGAGGTCACAATCGAAGTACACTCTGTTGGGCCATAAACGTTAAACAGCTTTCTGCCCTGCGACCACTGCGCGGCGATATGCGGTGCCACAGCTTCTCCTGCCAGCAACAAGGTTGAAACTGTGCGCCATTTATTGAAATCCAAATGAGGCAACAGCGCCGGCGGGAGTACGGCATGGGTAATGTGGTGTTTTTCAACCATCTCATCCAACCATTCAGGCGAGCGGCGATGTGTTTCTGAAATCAAATACAATGTAGCGCCATAGGCCAAGGTCATTGCCATTTCCAACACTGCGGCGTCGAAGCTCCAGGAAGCAAACTGCAACCCGCGAACATCAGCATCCGCACCAAATAGCGTGGCTTGTGCTTGCGCCAGATTCACCCACCCCTTGTGCTCCAGCATCGCACCTTTTGGTCGGCCGGTAGAGCCAGAGGTATAAATGACATAGGCCAAATGATTTTCTGTCAGGGGCACTGGACGATGAACGATATTGCCTGTAGGCAGGTTTTGCACATGTGACTGTACCGTTTCGGCATCCAGACAGATAACTCGTTGCTGACTGATAGGTAATTTATCAACCAGCGGTGTTTCGGTCAGGATAAATTCAGCCCCGCTGTGCGCCAGCATGTATTGCAAGCGCGCTTGCGGATAACTGGCATCCAAAGGCACATAAGCACCACCAGCTTTGAGGATGCCTAGCAGTGCAACCACCGTTTGCAACGACCGGGGAAGGCAAATTGCAACCAAGGTATCCGGCTGGATACCTTGCTCAATCAGGTAATGCGCCAATTGATTGGCCCGAGCATTAACCGCCTGATAACTTAAGGTTTCCTCACCAAAAACCAGCGCGGTTTTTTCAGGATTCAGTGCCACCTGTTCTTCAAACAGCTCATGGAAGCAACGCCCTTGTGAGTAATGGTTCTGTGGCCCATTTAATTCATGCAGCAAAGTATGCTTTTCAGCTTCTGCCAATAATGGCAGTTCATGAATGGAGGGCGCTTTATTGACTGAATCATCTGTCATTACCTCAACAATGCCAGAAAGCAAGGTTTCGTAATTGGCGATAAATCTTTCAATAGTACGACTATCGAACAGACTGGTATTTGAAATCCATACTATAGATAATTCGCCTGTCTGCTCTTCTTCAAAAACATGAATTTCCAAATCAAACCGGGTTGTTCTAAATAAATTATCTCCGAGTTCAATCATATCATCCTGTCCCAGTATTGCGTCACGTCGGTTATTCTGTACTGCAAACATGATTTGGAAGATGGGATTATGGTTTAGGTTCCGTTCCGGGCTGAGCTTTTCCACCAACATCTCAAACGGCAAATCTTGATGTTCATAAGCATCTAGAATGGTACGGCTGTTTTGTTTTAATAATTCACTGAACGTCGGCTGACCGGATAAATCTGTTCTGATAGCCAATGAATTAACAAAAAAACCGATCAGAGGTTCAATATCAGGATGTTGTCTGCCGGCAATGACTGTTCCAACCAGAATATCTTTTTCATTGCTATAGCGGCTCAGTAATACGGTAAGAGCCGTTTCCAGGAACATAAATAGTGTCACGTTATGTTTGGTGCATAATGCTCTGATTGCTTGGGTAAGATGTGCTGAAATACGCTGTAGATGAAGCCGTCCTTCGATATTTTGTTTCTCTGGCCGTGGATTATCCAGCGGCACACGGTGGACAGGTGAAATTCCGGCTAACTGATGCTGCCAATATGTCAGTTGTTTTTTCAGCACATCACCTTGCAACCAGCCCTGTTGCCACTGGGCATAATCGGCATATTGAATTCTCAGCGGCGATAGCGGATTTGCCTTACCCTGACAATAAGCTTTGTATAGCGTGAAAAATTCATGGAGAAATATTGCCATCGACCAGCCATCGAAGGCGATATGATGTATCGTATAAATAATAAGATAATCATCTTCTGCCAATTTTATTAACCTAATGCGCAGCATCAAATCTGTATTAAGATTGAAAATTAGATTTTCTTCTTCCTTACTAATTTGTTTTACCTGATCGTTTTTCTCAGTTTCAGACAACGCAGATAAATCATAATGTGTAATCGGTAAATCGAAATCCGTGGCAATAAATTGCCGCGGTTCGTTATTGATGATTTTAAACTGGGTACGCAAGACTTCATGGCGTTCAAGTAATGCCTTAATGGCTGCCTTAAACGCCTCTATGTTAATGGATTCCCGCAGTTTGAAATCCCCCATACAGTTATATTGGCGACTGCCTCCATCCAGTTGATCAATAAACCATAGTCGTTGTTGGGCAAATGAAAGCGGATAATGTTCTGCTTTACCATCACGCTGAATATCTTGCAAAAAGTGATGCGTTTGAGTTTGCTCTTCTGCATCGAGCTGGTTCAGAAAATCCATCAACTCCTGTTTATGCTGTTTCCATTCACTGAGCAAAGCGGGTGGAATACTGCTGCGGCTAGTCTCGTATTGTAAACGATTATCAGTAACGAACAGAGTAATTCCCTGCTCTAAAGACTCATTGATAATTCGCGCGGCATTTATCATATATCACCTTTCAATAGTTCTTGCGCTGTTTCTTTCCCGGCCTGGAAATGTTTTCTTTTTTCTTTGATAAGATGAATCGTGACCACCTGTGATAGCTGCTCAAGTGTCGGGTGTTCAAAAACACTTCTCAACGGAACTTCTATTTCTAATTCGTTGCGTATTGAACTAATAAGGCGCGTTGCTTGAAGTGAATGTCCACCCAAGGTGAAAAAATTGTCATAGATGCCGACTTGGCTGACATTCAATAACCGCTTCCATAATTGACCGATCTTAATTTCTATTTCATTTCTTGGCGCTACATAATTTTGTCGGCGTAAATCGTCTTCATTTGGGATCGGTAACGCTTTTTTGTCCACTTTGTTATTTAATGTGAGCGGCATTCGTTCCAGTGGAATATAGAGACCTGGAACCATATATTCTGGCAATTGTTGTTTCAGTGCGGATTCGAGTAATTCTGACAGTTCCCCACTAATAGCCGAAATTTGCGGATAATTAGCTAAATGGGTTTGATTATAGTCAGTACGTGCTTGTACAGGTGGTAGCTCTCCACGACTAAAAATTACATCCAGCAAATCAGGTTGCTGTTGTGACCACGTGACGCCGCATTGATAACCATATTGTTCAGCGTATTGCAGTAAAGATTCGAATTCCTGAACCTGTTGTAACGTCTGTGGGGAGAAACTGCCGGCATTTTCTGGTGGCATTATCATCTGGTTAGCTGACCAATGACGTAGCCCTTCTGCCAAAGTGAGGTCATCTTTAATTCTGGCGTTGGGGATACCTGAAACACCCAATATATCCTCCGTGCCTATCTGTAACAAATTACGCAGACTTTCAAAAGAATCGAAATTATGCCAATTTGAAAACAATTCATTACAAAATTCGGTATTTTCATTCCTTTTGTGCAATATGACATCGTAACGATAACGCAACATCTCATTGTCGCCGATGCCACGTTTAACCAGAATATCAACCCGGCCAATTTCAGGGTAACGCTCCGGTAATTGGGCAAAATAAGTCGGACTGAGTAAAAACTCGGGTTCTTGTTGTAAACGCCGCTGAATACGGTTCGCCAGCGTCCCCACCTGAATACGCTGCCCGTTAAGATGACTTTGCTCTATCGCTGTAGCATGGGCGGTTAATAGATCTAAATTGCGGATATCTCCGAGCAAAATTTTCCCACCCGCTTCAACCGCCGGTATTAACTGTTCAAGTACTTTTTCCAGATATTGAACATTGGGGAAATATTGGACCACAGAGTTAATCACGACCGTATCAAATTCATCGGCGCTCAATGTTCCTAAGTTAAGCGCATCGCCTCTTCTGAGCTGCACATGTGACCAGCCACGTTGTTGCAGGATGTGTTGATGCCGATTTAAAACCTCAGCCGAAATATCGGTAGCCACCACTGATTCGCACCATTCAGCATAGCGATACAACAATAATCCGGTACCACAACCAATTTCCAGTAAGCGATGAGGATGCAGGGCTTTAATCCTGTGCATGATTCCTGCTAACCATTCCTCCATTTGCTCAAGGACAATCGGCTGTTCACTATAGCTGTTCATCCAGCCGCCGAAATCACTGTCTGATGCGACTACATCACCTTTCTGAGCGCTCCCTTTTTGAGTACTAGCCGTTGTAGATTGACGGTACTGCTCATCAAAAATTTCTGTCCAGTTCTCAACGCTGCTTGCGTTAAATTCAACCGCTTTCTCACCTAACCACCCTGTACTTGGGCAAACATACGCAATGAGTTTTTTATCTTCATCTTGACCATAAGCGATCACAACCGCGCTACTTAAAGCATCATGCCCGGACAAAACGGTCTCGATTTCACCCAACTCGATGCGGTGACTACGGATCTTAACCTGAGAGTCAACCCGGCCGATAAATTCCAATTGACCATCCGGTGTCCAGCGTACTAAATCGCCAGTTCGATAAAGCCTGTTTTCTCCGCCATCCGTTGAGTGTGGACTGAATGGATCACAGATAAACTGCCTTGCTGTGATTTCCGGTGAGTTTCGGTAACCGCGTGCTAACTGAACGCCGCCAATATACAGTTCCCCGATAACGCCCATCGGAGCCAAATTACCTTCCGAATCAAGAATACGCATCACAACGTTAGGCAACGGTTTTCCAATCGTAATCTTCTCGTCAGTCAGTAAAGCTGTGGTGACAATGGATGTACATTCTGTCGGGCCATATACGTTAAACAGGTTTCTATTCTGTGACCAACGAGCAGCAATCTGTGGTGGCACTGCTTCCCCCGCCAAAAGTAAAGTTGAGACAGAACGCCATTGGTTAAAATTCAGATGCGGAAGCAGTGCTGGTGGTAGTACCGCATGGGTTATCTGATGTTTTTCAACCACTTCATCCAGCAATTCAGGGGAACGACGTTGGGTTTCGGAAATCAAATACAGTGTTGCGCCATAGGCCAATGTCATAGACATCTCTAAGATCATGGCGTCAAAACTCCAGGAGGCAAATTGCAACCCCCGGCAATGTGAGTCAATGCCAAATAAATCTGCTTGTGAGCATGCCAGATTAACCCACCCTTTATGTTCCAGCATCGCCCCTTTCGGTTTACCGGTAGAGCCGGAAGTATAAATCACATAAGCCAGATGATTTTCCGTGAGCGGAAATGGACGCTCAGTAATATTATCCGTAGGCATATGTTGTAGCTGAGACTGTACTGTCTCTGTATCCAGGCAAATAACTTTCTGCTGGCTGATTGGCAGTTTTTCAACCAGGTGAGTTTCGGTCAGGATGAATTCGACTTCACTGTGATCCAGCATATATTGGAGGCGAGCCTTCGGATAACTGGGGTCTAACGGTACATAAGCGCCACCTGCTTTAAGAATACCCAATAATGCCACAACAGCTTGCAATGACCTTGGTATGCAAAGTGCAACCAACGTGTCCGGTATGATCCCCTGTTCAAGCAGATAATAAGCCAATTGGTTAGCTTGTTCATTTAATGACTGATAGCTCAGGGTGTCATCGCCAAAAATCAGTGCATTTTTTTCAGGATGTTGTGATACCCGATCTTCGAAGAGTTCATGGAAACATTTCCCGGTCGGATAAGGAATTTGTGGCCCGCTCCATTCATGCAATAAGGTATTCCGTTCAGCATCCGCCAATAATGGAAGGTCATGAACGGACGGCTCGCTGATACCAGCATGATGTTGCATCACATCAACAATATTGGTCAGCAAAATTCCGTAATTGGCGATTAATCTGCTAATGGTCGCATTTCTAAACAGGCTGGTGTCAGAGATCCATCCAATGGATAACTCACCTTCGTCTTCTTCATAGATATGGACTTCCAAATCAAATCGGGTGGTCAGCAGGGAACGCTCTGTCGATGTAACAATGCTATCCTGTTCCAGCGTTGTATCCCGTTGATTATTCTGTACTGCAAACATGATCTGGAAAATAGGATTATAATTTAAATGCCGTTCTGGACTGATTTTCTCCACCAACATCTCAAAAGGCAGGTCTTGATGTGCATAAGCATCCAGGATCGTGCGGCTATTTTGTTTCAATAGTTCACTGAATGTAGGCTGACCGGATAAATCCGTTCTTATCACCAGTGAATTGACGAAAAATCCAATCAAAGACTCCGTGTCACGGTGTCTTCGTCCTGCCAGCGGCATGCCAACCAGAATATCCTTTTCACTACTGTAACGACTCAACAACACAGCAAAAGCCGTTTCCAGAAACATAAATAACGTCACTTCATGTTTGGCGCACAGTGCTCGTATTTCTTGGGTCAACGCTTTTGAAATACGTTGTGGATGAACATTCCCTTCAAAATTTTGTTTTTCTGGCCGAGGATTATCCAGCGGGAAACGGTGAAGCGGTGAAATACCTGATAATTGGTTTTGCCAGTAATCCAATTGTTTTTCCAGAATATCCCCTTGCAGCCAATCCCGTTGCCATTGGGAATAATCGGTATATTGAACGGGTAATGGCGGCAGAGGATTACCCTCGCCTTGGCAATAAGCTCGATATAATGTCAGCAGCTCACTGATAAAGATTGCCAGCGACCAACCATCACAGGCGATATGATGAATCGTATAGAGAATGAAATAATCATCATCTGCTAATTTTAGCAACCGAATACGCAGCATCAGGTCAGTGCTGAGATTAACAGCTTGTTTCCACTCTTGCTCGCCGAGTTGTTTAAGCTGTTGTTGCTGCTCAAATTCTGCAAGTGTGGACAGATCATGGATGGTAATCGGCAAATCATAAGAAGTAGCGATAACCTGCCGAGGCTCATTATCAATAATTTTGAAATAAGTACGCAGCGATTCATGGCGTTCAAGCAATGTTGCTATAGCCGCCTCAAAAGCGTTGAGATTAAGCGACTCTCTCAACCTGAAATCACCGGTGCAGTTATATTGCGGACTGCCTTCGGTGAGTTGATCGATTAACCACAAACGCTGTTGAGCAAATGAAAGTGGGTAATGTTCCGCACGCTCATAACGCGGAATACCTTGCAGTCGGTGAGTATCGGTATCCTCTTCTGAATCGATTTGCTTTAGAAAATCAATCAGTTCTTGTTTATGTTGCTTCCATTCACTCAGCAGTTCCGGAGGAATGCTGTCTCGGCTGGTTTTATATTTCAGTTTGTTATCAATAACAAACAGAGTAATCCCTTGATTTAAAGCTTCATTGATAATTTGTGCCGCATTTTTCATATATCACCTTCCAATAGTTCCTGTGTTGTCTCTTGCCCAGCCTGGAAATGCTTTCTTTTTTCCTTAACCTGATGAATCGTGGCGATGCGTGCTAATCGCTCAAGTGTTGGATGTTCAAAGACACCGCTCAACGGTATTTCAATGTTTAGATCATTGCGTATTAAGCTGATAAGGCGGGTTGCCTGAAGAGAGTGGCCACCCAGTACGAAAAAGTTGTCATAAATGCTGACTTGATTCACTCCCAATACTTCTTGCCATAACTGGCTAATTTTTCTCTCCACTTCATTTCTTGGCGCAACATAATTTTGTTGGCGGAAATCATTTTCATTTGGAATAGGCAACGCTTTTTTGTCCACTTTGTTATTTAACGAGAGTGGCATTCGTTCTAGCGGAATATAAAGGCTTGGAACCATGTATTCTGGTAATTGTTTTTTCAGTGCTGATTCAAGTAGCTCTGAAAGTTCAGCTTTAATAGCAGAGGATTGAGAAGGGTTGTCGGTATTAAATTTCAGCCCTTTTTTATCCAGCCAATCTTTGGTTGGACAAACATAGGCAATTAATCTCTTATCGTTCCCATAAGTAATAACCGCGGCACTGCTTAAGGCGTCATGCCCGACCAGTGCTGTTTCGATTTCTCCCAATTCAATCCTAAATCCTCTAATCTTGACTTGAGAATCAATCCGGTCAATAAATTCCACACTACCATCAGACAACCAACGGGCTAAATCTCCCGTTCGGTATAAACGTTGGGATTGGGATTTATCCGCCAAATCAGTCATAAATTTCGTTGCGTTTGTTTCAGGAGAATTCAAATACCCACGCGCCAGTTGGATGCCGCCAATACATAATTCCCCGGCGACACCAATAGGCACCAGATTGCCTGATGGATCAAGAATACGGATAACGGTATTAGGCAATGGTTTCCCAATCGTAATTTTGTCATCCGTTAATAAGCCGGAAGTCACAATGGCAGTACACTCTGTCGGGCCATATACGTTAAACAGTTTTCGATTCTGTGACCAACGAACAGCGATCTGTGGTGGTACCGCTTCCCCCGCTAACAGCAAGGTTGAAACGGAACGCCACTTGTTAAAGTCCAGATAAGGCAGCAAAGCAGGAGGTAATACAGCATGGGTAATCTGGTGTTTATCAACTAACTCATCCAAATATTCAGGGCTATGCTGTTGGGTTTCTGAAATTAAATAAAGTGCGGCTCCATACGCCAGTGTCATCGATATTTCTAAGATCATGGCATCAAAACTCCAGGAAGCGAACTGCAATCCCCGGCTATATGAATCAACACCAAATAAACCCGCCTGTGAAAGCGCCAGATTTACCCACCCCTTATGTTCCAACAAAACCCCTTTCGGTTTACCCGTAGAACCAGAGGTATAAATGACGTAAGCCAGATTATTTTCCGTTATTGGGAATGGGCGTTCAGCGATATTATCCGTAGGCATATGCTGCAATTGTGATTGTATTATCTCAGTATCCAAACAGACGACTTTCTGCTGGCTGATTGGGAGTTTTTCTATCAGATTTGTTTCAGTCAGAATGAACTCAGCTTCGCTGTGTTCTAACATATATTGAAGACGAGGTTTCGGATAGCTGGGATCTAACGGCAAATAAGCACCGCCTGCTTTAATAATTCCCAGTAGCGCGACTACAGCGCATATTGAACGAGGAATACAGAGCGCGACCAATGTTTCTGGTTTGATCTTTTGTTCTATCAAATAATGAGCGAGCTGGTTAGCTTGTTTATTTAGTTCCTGATAGCTTAATGAATTGCCGTCAAAAATAACGGCTGTGTTTTCAGGATGCCGGGCAGCTTGTTCCTCAAACAATTCATGAAAACAGCCGCCATGCTGGCTATGATTCTGTGGGCCATTCCATTCATGTAATAAAGTGTGTATTTCAGCCTCTGCTAATAGTGGAATATCATGGACAGAAGGTTCCCTGTGTATTAGATCGGAACCAATACATGGCTTCATTATATTAACAATATTAGCAAGCAAGATTTCATAATTGGCGAGTAATCTTTCAATAGTAATATTGTTAAATAAGCTGCTGTCATAAACCCATAACAGGGATAATCCTCCCCCCTCTTCTTCATAAATATGAATTTCCAAATCAAATCGGACTTTCAAAAGCAGACGTTCTTCAAACTCAATATTATTATCCTGCGCCAGTACCGTATCACACTGAGTATTCTCCAGAGTAAAAGCGATTTGGAATATCGGGTTATAATTTAAGTTTCGTCCCGGACTCATTTTTTCTACCAGCATTTGAAATGGCAGATCTTGATGTGCATAAGCATCCAAGATAGTACGACTGTTCTGCTTTAATAACTCACTGAAAGTGGGCTGGCCGGATAAATCCGTCCTGATCACCAGAGAATTAACAAAAAAACCAATCAAAGGCTCAATATCATGATGTCTTCTCCCTGCAAGTGGTGTTCCGACCAGAATGTCTTTTTCATTACTGTAACGACTCAGCAATACAGTAAAGGCTGTCTCCAGAAACATGAATAGTGTGACTTCATGTTGGTGACATAATGCTCTTATTTCTTGTGTTAAATCCTTTGAAATATGTTGTTCATTAAGCTGCCCCTCAAAACTCTGTTTCTCTGGTCGTGGGTTATCCAGTGGAAGACGGTGAAGTGGAGAAATACCTGATAACTGGGTTTGCCAATAATCCAGTTGTTTTTTCAGAATATCACCTTGCAGCCAATTTCGTTGCCATTGAGCATAATCGGTATATTGGATTTTAAGTGGCAGTAATGGGGCTATTTCTCCTTTATGATACGCGCGATATAAGGTAATCAGTTCATTGATAAAGATCTCTATTGACCAACTATCACAGGCAATATGGTGAATGGTATAAATAATCACATAATCATTTTCGGCCAGTTTTATCAAGCGAATACGCAACATCAAATCAGTACTGAGGTTAAAAACCAAGTTATCTTCTTCTTTACTGAATCTTTTGATTTGAGCTTCTTGCTCGGTTTCAGAGAATGCAGTCAAATCATGTCGTGTAATGGGTAAATCATAGCAATGTGCTATGACTTGCCGTGGCTCATTATCAATAATTTTAATATGGGTACGTAACGCCTCATGACGCTCAAGTAACGTTTTTACCGCAGCCTTAAAAGCGTCAAAATTCAGTTGTTCCCGTAATCTCAAATATCCGGGACAATTATATTGAGGACTACCTTCGGTAAGTTGATCGATAAACCACAGGCGTTGTTGAGCAAATGAGAGTGGATAATGTTCTGCATTGCCATCACGTTGGATATTCTGTAATTGATATGTTTGAATTTCTTCTTCTGCATCGATCTGGCTCAGGAAGTTAATCAACTCTTGTTTATAGTTTTTCCATTCATTGAATAATTCCGCTGGAATACTATCACGGCTAGTTTCGTATTGTAATCGGTTATCAGCAACAAATAGAGTAATTCCTTGATTTAAAGCCTCATTCACAATTTGCACTGCATTTTTCATATATTTCCTTGAAAATATAATATCAAATTATTTATATAAGTGATTATTTATGATGTCCGTAATTTCAAAATAACAAATTTCTAATCATGTTAGCATATGGGCATCGAAAATCATTAGCTATGTTGTTTGATTTTATTATCAAAAACAGTGAGAAAATATGAAGGTTTTTTTAATAGATGAACAATATAAAAACCACACCTAAGTTAATAACCATTTAAAAAGATAATAGGAATATTCTATTTATTAATTAACTATTTACCTGATATTAATATCAATCTGCATCTAAAAAACATTAATCACAAAAACAACTGATATTCTCTTTTTCCTGACTGGACATAATGGCATTCATTAATCGCTCATAATATCGGAGTAAACTATCAATAGCTTCTTTGGAATAGAGTTATGGATTATATGTAAATTCAAATGTTATATTTTTGGGCTTGTTGATATAAATCGCCCTAAGTGATTCGAAAGGAGAAGGTCTTACGAATTGCATCCAAGGATTTTCTAGAACAAAAGGTCAAGCCTGCAATAGTCCAATTTCTTGCAAAATAGCATCCACGTTGGAGCGCCATGCTGCCGCGCCAGCCAAAGAGTTGAACGAAAGAATAGTCAGGCCGAAGAACCGGAAACAGGCTCAAGATGAAGCTGATAAATCAGCATCGGCAAGCACATAATCCCCATCTGCATCAAGCCCTCTCACACAAATGTCCTGTAATGCAGGGCTTTTTTAATAACAACTCCTAAGCTGCCTATATTTATAGCTTGTTTTCGAAAATAAGGATTTCAATATTAGATATTCAATCTCAAATTTGTATCAACTAGATCAATCAACGATTTTGGTACACCAAAATCAGCGGCTACCTTACTCCAAGCAGAGACTTTTTCTATGGTTTCCTCAATAATCCCATTGACCATTTTTTTGGTGAATAGTGGGCTTAGTTTCTCCAATGAATAAAAATCTTGCCGAGTGAAGTTGTCTCTTTTACCATTTAAACTCATCCAGTGACTGCTAACCCATCTACTGTCAGGCTTGTAACTGTAGGCTAAATCGTAAGCCGGGGCCAAATCCCATTTTTTGCCTTTTAATATAAACGCGAAGTTTTTAGCGTGATCATCATGATTTCTAGCAATGATATTAAAGCACATTCTTCTTAGTAGCTGTTCAGCAGCCTTAGCCGATAGTTTTAGCTGCCTAGCAACAAAGAAAAGTTCTGCGTAGGAGAAGGAGCCTGGTTTTTTATAGTCAACGTGAGCAAGTCCATTTAATGTTTGGACATGGATTTTTTTATTCCCCAGACGATCAAAACGCTGTGTGATAAAGTGACGCCTATTGCCTTCATGGAGTAATCGGCAAGGCATCATGTCTATACCGCAGTCTTTTGCCATCAAATGGTATACATATTCCATTGTTCCAAAGCCTAGTGGATCACCAAAGGTTTCCTGATTTTTGTTGTGCTCACTGACACCATCAAATTTCATAAGATAGTGAATAAAACCGTCAGGAACTTTAACTTGACCAGAGCGAACCTGAGTAAAATCCTCATTAAAGGCTAATACAGCTTTGGGTCTGGCTCCGCCAGCACTCATACCCACGGAAAGTAATGACATCATGGCCTCGCGATCTTCCTGACCATTATTAATCAACTCAGCAGTAAAATTTCCACGGGAGTTAAGAATTTCTTGGGCAATAGAAACCAATGAACCTATTTCTACTTGTTTTGAGGAAGTAAGATTTCTCATTTTGGTTGCTGGTGCGTATTCAAGAGCGCCCATCCCCCTTTTCCCAGTATATTGAAGTCGCTGCAAAGGTGTAATGTCGTTAGGAGATTTACCTTGAGCTGCAACCCATGCATTGAGTACAGCGTTGCCAAAATCATCTGGCAATGAGTCTGCAATCAATCCAGGTAGCCCTTTAAACGTGTGGTAGTCCAGTTCTGGAAAACTGTAGATTTTATTTGACAAAGGCATTTTCAACGGAGACAGTTCGATCCCTTTAGCGATAAAGCTGGGGTCGTACTGAAATAAGCCCAAGTTTTTACTAGGGTCAAAACTCATCGCACCAACTTCATGTTGATTGTAAATTACGTTGATAACTTCCATTACCATTCTGGCGTATCCTCTTCAATATGGTTTTTTCTAAGACCAGATGCCCGTTGTCGTTTTTTTCCCTGAAGTTTAGCGAGTTGAATAGGAGATATACTTTGTTTGGGAAGAAAAAGATCTAATTGTTCGGTTAAGTTTAATGCTGCCATAATGGCAACAAAAATCTCTAATTGGACTTTACCTTTTTCAGCATTCAGTACAGTTTTTCTTGTGACGCCTAAAAGCTCAGCAATTTCAGCTTGAGTCAGATCATTGTTTAGTCGAGCTTGTTTCAAGCGTTCTCCCAACTCTTCTGCAATTGCTGAAGCTGTTTTTTCATGTAACATCATAACGCTCCCATAATGACACATTAAAGCCGTTATTATCTATAATGAGCAATTATAAGCACATTACATATCAATCACAACCTTATATGCTAATGTCCTATTAAAAGGACATTATAGACTTTAACAGCAGTAATATCCTATATATGGAACATTATGAGATGAGTTGATATCGGTAGAAACTGAATGCACGCGTCATTGGATTAACCCGATGGAATGGCAATTGATTTGGGTAAACATAGCGGGGCCGTTCTTCATCGATCAATGTCAGCGTGACATGTGTTAATTTCTTGCTGGTCCGGTTAAAAGCCAGAAATATCCCCTCTTTCTGCATATCTAGCGACACATAATCGTCACCAGAATCTCCTCTAGGCTTACTCTTATAAGGAATTAAACCTTCATTAAAAATTTCCTGATAGGTTTTCCCTAAACTATTAATTAACGCTTCAATATTAACCGCCACTATTTATATAACCTCTTTATTTATATCTGACCTATAGCATATAAACATGGATAATGGTTTATTAATCGCTATCCAATAAAGGTAGAAAACTGAAAAAAATATTCCAGAGAACGTCTATACAACTTGTTCAAATGCTAATACATCTACTCGCAAATCAGTTAAATATGAAAAATGAATATTTGTATTAGGGTATTGTTCGCTTAGTTTGAGTGTATAAGCATCAAATCCACCCATAAGCCCTATTACCGGCACTTTTTTTGGACCACCGCTGGAATCAGGCTCCCCCATGAGTGTTCTAACGGTTGTTTTATCCATTGAGTTTAAAAATGGAGGAGGCATATCGCCGTTATATGAATCATTATTATCATAAACATTGATTAATACAAACTCCACTGAATGAAGTCTCCTTGAAACATTGTGAAAAGTTAGCCTCAGACCGGGTTCTGGTTTACAGAAAAACTCCTCATCTCCTTCAAAGAAATATTCAAATTTATTAGCTGGAATAATCTCCTTTTCAATTAGTTGCTCCGCTGTTTGTCCCAAGTTATCAATTAACTCTTTAATGTTGATTACCATTATTTTCATAACCTCTATTCTTGATTAAACTAAGACTATATTCCCCACTCAAAAACCGCCCCTCTAACACGCAAATCAGCTAAATATAATCACGGAAATCTTTTTCCTAATTTACCGAATCCCTTTTATTTTTTGAAGCCAGGTTTGCCGTTTTTAGCTCGCCATTCTTTTATAACTTTAAGCACACCTCCAGGACTATCTTCAACTCCATTTTCTGGGTAAAAAATTAGTCCATTTCGTCTGGGGTGCTCGGTAATTATCTCAATATGTTTTACTAAACTGTGATATTCGTTCTCAGTTTTACATTCACCATCGAAGATTTTATTCAGCAGAGCTAAAAATTCAGCTTCTGTATAATCTTCCAATTTATTTTTCAAATTCATCCCACTTTATCCCCTTTATTAGCATGTATTTTTATATGCCGCTTCGGTGTCAATATGCGCAGATTATCTATGTTATAAACCTCACCACCTTCATTTATTGGTTTAACATGATGAATCTCAAATACTTCCCTACCTCCAACCTGCTCTTCAGGAATTGTATATGGAGAATAACCTTTAGGTACATTTATCGCATTTGCTCTTGTGAATTGTTTAGATAATTCCGGATCATTACCAACTTCTTTCCAAAACGCATTTCTGAAATTATCAAAGTTATTAAACTTTCTCCCACGCAACTTATCTGCTATCTGACTGGGAATTGGTGCTCCCATACCTTGCCCTGCGCGACTTAACCAGTTTCCTTCGATTTTTTGTCCCCGACCAGTTACCACTCCCGGTTGATTCCGAGGAGTATTAAACATCACATAGATCGGCTCCATGCCTGAATCGGCTGGGAATACCAGAATATAATCACGAAAATCCTTCTCTTCCGGCATCAGTAACGATTCAATATCGCTGCCCACTTTATCTGAAACAAATAATAAGAAATTACTCCTCGCTAAAAATTCAAGTGATTATTCCATTTTGGTTAAGCCAACTCATCTTCAATTTAACTTCTCAAACTACTGATTGATGAATTGACTCTTAAGCAAAACCTCCTCTTTATATTAACTACCAACGTACTTCTGAGGTGGGTAAGAATGTCACTGATATAACTTGCTCCAATAGATCATAATCAAACTTCATACTGGTCGGAATACGAAAATCCAGCAATGTATATAACTCAGTCCAGCCAATGTCTTTTTTGAGCCTTTTTCTCGGTGGAAGAAATTTTTCTGGTTTACCAAATTGTTCATGAACCCACTGTCGGCACATCAATGGAATTAATGGTGAAGGCAGCTCATTAGTAAACTGGTATAAAGAATTCTTCTCGTCAAACAAAGTTAATGTAATTTCTTTTAATCGCTTTCCTTCCCGATGGAAAGACAGAAAGACGCCTGCTTTAACCATATCCAAGCACACTACACTATCACCGGCAAAACCACTTGGTTTCGTTTTATAAGGGATTAACCCTTCACCAAAAATTTCCTGATAAGGTTTACCCAAACTGTTTATTAATGCCTCTACATTGACTGTCATTATTTTTATAGCCCCTTCTCTGATATATCTTCGACTTAGGTTTTCAAATTTTTTACAGGAAAAAATTATATTTCCCTCTCAAAAACCAATCCTCGAACACGCAAATCTTTTAAATATAGGACACGAATATTTGTATCAGGGTATACAAATTGAAGTTTGCGAATATAACAATCATGTCCGCCGACAACACCAATAACAGGAATTTTTGTTTCCTCTGAGGTAACATCAGATTTGCCTAGCAAAGCTCTAACAGCAACTTTATCCATTGATAGAGTAAACGGAGGAGGTATTTCCCCACGATACATTTCACCATTTCCAAAACGTCTAGTAGTATTAATCAGTGTAAATTCAACTGACTTCAATTTTCTCGATTTATCATCGAATACTAAGATAAGACCAGCCTCAGGTTCATAATTAAACGTATCAGATCCTTCAAAAAGATACTCAAATTTCCCAGCCGAAATAAGTTGTTTTTCAATCAACATATCGACTGTTTGTCCTAAATTATTTATGATTGCAACAACATCAGCCATTATTTATATAACCCTTATTCCTAGTTAAACCAATTCATCTACAATTTGTTTTTAAAACTACTCACAAATGAATTGGCTTTCAAAAAGAACCTCACATCTGTTACTAGCTACCAACGCACTTCTGATGTGGGTAAGAATGCCACTACTTTAACACGTTCTAATAAATCGTAATTAATTTGCATACTAGTTGGAATATGAAAGTCTAGCAGCGTATATAACTCCGTCCAGCCAATATCTCTCTTTAATATTTTCTGTGGAGGAAGTGATTTTTCAGGACTTCCAAAATGCTCATGAACCCATTGCCTAGACATCATCGGAACTAATGGTGAAGGTAACTCATTTGGAAACCGGTATTGTGGTTTCTTCTCGTCAATTAAAGTAAGCTCTATAGCAAATAAAACCTTACTAACCCTTTTAAAGGACAAGTAAACACCTTCTTTAGTCATATTTAAAGATATATCAGGATCTCCAGCAAACCCTGTTGGTTTGGTTTTATAAGGAATTAATCCTTCATTAAAAATTTCCTGATAGGTTCTTCCTAAATTGTTTATTAATACTTCTACATTAACTGTCATTTATACAACCCCTGTTCTTGGTTTAGTTTATGCATCTTCTGGCGAGCATTTTCAAGCTGTACTTCTGTTGCACCATAACTTTTCAATCTCGGTTTTATGGCATCAAAGTTCCTATCTAATGCCGCACGTAAATCTTGAGCATCTCTTTCAATTTGTTCTGACGAATTTCGTCCTCCGTAGGTTTGACTGAGCTTTTGATGCACTTCTTCCGGAATAATAATTGCTGATACATTTTTAGAATCAGAATTTAATTCAGAAGGTAATAAATTAGGATATAACGCTTTCAACCTTACCTTAACCGCAGCAGCCGAAGGCATATGATCTGCATGTGTTCCATTTCTTGGTCGCCCCGCAAAATTTCTATACAAATCTACTTCCAACAATTTCACCGGCGGTTTACTCAAATACACATACACCGGCGGCATATTCGGGATGGGGAGGATCAGAATATAATCACGAAAATCCTTCTCTTCCGGCATCGGTAACGATTCAATATCGCTGCCCACTTTCTCCGGGATCGGCAACACGGTTATTTGCGACGGAATAAACGGCTGTTCTTCATTACCGGTATGGGCTGGAACCTTGAATTCCTGTTCGTTCGGCGTCCATAAAATTATCGGCCGGTATTCTCCCGGTTCCCAAAACTCGTAATTACCGGTGGTCCGATTCAGCGTCATCATGCGAACCGGCACTTTATCCAAGCCGCCTTCCGGGCTGACGTGATATCCCTGAACCGTCATCCTGCCGCTTTTTTCATCTCTGATCCAGCGAAAACGTACACGAGTTGGTGCTTTACCGTACTGTTCCGCTATCTGTCTCAGGCGATACGGATCTAAGTAATCCTCCTCACCTTCATTCAGCTTAGGTGAATAAAACAGCCCCATTAACCCAACTGTCACCGGATTCGGTGCCGCCAGCCAACGTCCTGCACTGATGGCACCGCCACCAATGTAACGCATCACCAGCGTTTCCCCTTCCGCTACCGCGCTACGAGCAGTGGCGGCCACGGCGGTAGCGGCTACTTCGGCTTTATCTTCACCACTACGGAACCACCGTTTATACCAAGGTAATTTTTTATCCTGCGGTTTATCCGGTTCAGGCGGCTGTTTCTCACCTTGCGGAGGCGGTTCTGGTTTTTGTGGCGTCACCGGAGTGGGAGATGACGGAACCTGATATATCGCCATTCTGCCGAAGTTATCCGCCGGTTCGGCTTCGGTTCCGGCATCGGTACAACCTTTACCCCGTAAGCAGGATTTCGCAAACACCGGTATCGGAGGCTCTTTAGTCACAGGAGGTGCGGGCTGAACGTTTCTCGCTTCCTCCACCGGCGACGAGAAATTCTGGGCCGCCATATTAACAGGGGCTGTAGCCCGATTATTGGGCTGCTCCTGCTTCTCATAGCTGTCCATCTCCGAATTGATAAATCTAGCCCGACAGGGGCAAGTACTCACACTGTCCAATGTGCCAGCCAATTTACGTCCCATATCAAACACATCTGATACACCACCGACAATCGTATAACTACCGGGATGTTTGCCACAGGTGACCTTATCTCCTTCACGAGCGGTTGCCCGTCCATTAAATGTCATGGTGTGGTCACCAGTAATAATCTGTCCGCCACAGGTTGTCTTATCACCAACAAGCAAGAAATATCCTATTGCCATTATTCATCTCTCCATTGATTTACAGTATGGAGAGTGGATCTAATTGAAATTATCGTCATATCATTATCACCATGAGTTAATACGAATGATTAATAATTCATCATATTTCGCTTAGAAAACATATAGGAATATTCTGAAAATTGCTTATTTTATTGCCCCAAACAGGTGTAAAACATCATGTTTTGAAACAATTTATAAACAATTACATAACATAAGCAGATAATCACCGCCATTGCGATGATCATATATACCTATGGATTTCAAGATGGATCGCGACGGCAAAGGAGCGAATCCCCCGGAGCATAGGGAACTATGTGACCGGGGTGAGTGAGTGCAGCCAACAAAGAGGCAACTTGAAAGATAATGGGTATAAAGTCGAAAAGATAATGGTTCGGTATGTTTGGAAAGCCGTTAAACTCAGAAAATAAAAACGCTGACCATAAAGATCAGCGCTTTGTTATTTATCTCATCAAATATTTATTATTGACCAAACATCTCTCGCAACCAGCCCGGTGCTTCTTCTTGCTGTTGAACCGGTGCTGACACTGCGGTTTGCTGGCACAAACTCTGTGGATCATAAGTCCAAACCGGTAATGTTCGCCAACCACTGCCACTACAGCTAAAGCTGCCATCCTGATTAACCGCCATATCGACAATGCCTTCCGGTGGAATGTTATTCAACATCAGCGGCGTCTGATTTTCCAGATAACGGCGATACACATTCAATGCCCCTGTAGCACCGGTCAGATTGGTCGGGTCGTTGTTATCGCGGCCAACCCATGCGATTACCACCTCTTTACCATCGATTCCGGCAAACCAGCTATCACGCAGATCATTGGTAGTGCCCGTTTTACCCGCCAGATTATAACGACCAAACTTAGCGTTCAGAGAACGAGAAGTTCCATTCGCCACCACCTGCTGCATACCATATAGCGTCAGATAAGCCGCCTGAGCCGGTACAGCCCGTTCAGCCTGTGGGTAACTCTGATATATCACGGTACCATCCTCCGCGATGACAGAACGTAATGCGGAAAGCGTCGCACGGTTGCCGCCACTCGCCATTGTCTGGTATTCCTGCGCTACTTCTAACGGCGTCAAGCTAAGAGAACCCAGTAACATGGCTGGAACCTGTTGAATCACTTCCTCCGGTACGCCAAGCCGGATCAGTGTGTTGCTGACATGATCAAGACCAACCGCCAATCCAAGGTTCACCGTAGGAATATTCAATGAATTTGCCAGCCCATCTATCAACAGGACACGCCCACGGAAACGACGGTCATAATTTCTCGGTTCCCAAACCTTGCTGTTCGGCTGTTTTACCGCAAGAGGTTCATCCGACAGCCAGGTATTCAATCGGTATTGATCAGGCTCACTCAAGGCCGCCAAATAAGTCGAAGGTTTTGCCAATGAACCAATCGAACGACGCGCCATCATTGCTCGGTTAAATCCAGCATACTGCGGTTGAGAACCACCAACCATCGCCCTGATTTCACCACTGATGCGATCGACAATCACCATTGCCCCTTCAAGGTCGGCAATTTTGCGGGTTTTTCTCAGGTTAGCAATTCCCTCTTCTACCGCGCTTTCAGCCGCATCCTGAGATACCGGGTCCAAAGTAGTGAAGATTTTTACGCCGGACAGATCATTTACTCTATCCCCCAGTTTGTCCTGCAACTCCTTACGAACTAGCTGCATAAACGCCGGTTGTGGGGTAATAACACCACCTTTCGGTTTTACCCCCAGTGGACGAGCACTTAATAACTTATAAAGATCTTCATCAATAATTTGCTGGTTTTGTAACAGCTTGAGCACCACATTACGACGCTGGAGAGTGAGTTTAGGATTACGCCACGGATTATAGAGTGAAGCGCCTTTCACCATACCAACCAGCAACGCCTGTTGATCTAAACTCAATTCATCCACGGGACGACCAAAATAGTAGAGGCTCGCCAACGGAAATCCTCGGATCTCCCCGTCACCACTTCGGCCTAAATAAACTTCGTTCAGATACAGTTCGAGAATTCGATCTTTGCTGTAACGATAATCCATCAGCACAGCCATATAGGCTTCATTGGCTTTGCGCACCAAAGTACGTTCATTGGTCAGGAACAGATTTCTCACCAATTGCTGCGTCAGGGTACTTCCCCCCTGAACCGTCCGCCCGGCAGTCAAGTTAGCCAGTGCTGCACGCCCAATGGAAAGAATACGGATGCCATCATGTTGATAGAAATGGCGATCTTCTGTCGCCAGCAAGGTGTTAACCAATAACTCCGGGAAACCAGAACGTGGCACAAATAGCCGCTGCTCCCCATTGGGAGACTGCAACATAGTAATCAGCTTCGGATCAAGACGGAAAAAACCAAACTGACGCTGGTTTTCCAGATTTTCGATCCCTGCCAGACGGTTATCGCTGAAAGTTAGCAAAGCGTGGATCTGCCCCTCTTTGCTGTCTGGGAAATCAAACGGACGACGCAACATTTCAATGGTTTCACCTCTGACAGAAAACTCTCCGGGACGGGTAATTTTCGTCACCTGGCGATACTGCATCCCTTCCAGCAGATGTACCATCTCTTTCTTGCTGTAGCTCATGCCCGGTTCAAGATTGACCATTCGTCCATAGACTGCCGCCGGTAACTCCCAGACTTTCCCATCAATACGATCACGGATTTTGGCATCCAGATAGACACCATAAGCCACCAGTAATACGGCAAAAATAATAAATATCTTGAATAACAACCAGAACCAACGCCACTTTTTCTTAGGTGGGCGAGAATACATTCCTTTCGTTGTCATGGGTTGATCCTCTTCATCATCGTAGTCATCATCTTCATAGCCATTATCATCATCATCCAACAGATATCGTCTTTTTAATGGCCGTTTACGGCGGGATACCAATTTTTCACCTTTACGTCCGATTGGTTGACGATCTTCACCAGACATTCCAAAATTCTCCAAAACCGCTCAGGTGCTATTAATGGGTTTTCATATTTTTTAATGAATTTATTCACTGCAAAAACAAAGGCTAAATTCTATTACGAATATTTTTTTGTCCGCCGAGTCGGTACCGTATTTGCCGGATCATCCGGCCATAAATGTTTTGGGTAACGCCCTTTCATCTCTTTTTGTACTTCACGATAGGAGCCTTGCCAAAAAGCAGCCAGATCTTGCGTGATCTGCAATGGCCTTTGGGCTGGTGATAATAGTTCAAGCACCAGTGTTATTCGCCCTTTTGCCAGAGAGGGGCTTCGCTGTTCACCATACATTTCCTGCATCCGAACAGATAATACCGGTGGTTTATCACCGAAATAACGGATTGCTATCCGACTGCCGGTAGGGACAGTGTAATAAATAGGCAGTTCATTATCCAGACACTGTTGTTGTTGCCAATCCAGCAAATTTTCCAGCGCCGGCAACAAATCAATCTGTTTCAGCCCTTTCAAATCACGCACACCAGTGAGGAACGGCGTCAACCAATCATCAAGAGAAGCCATTAATGCATCATTATCGACTGCCGGCCACTGCATTTCAGGTAACCATTTGGCCGCACATTGGATACGGATGCACAACTGAACTGCCGCAGGTGACCAGTTCAGCTCATGTAACCCCTCTCTGCGTAACCAGTTTAGCAGAGCCTGTTGTAATTGCTCATCGGAAGGCTTTGTCAATCGTTGAGCTTTTACTGTCAGGCTGCCACATTGTAGCCGCTTCCAAGCCTGTAACGTCCCTTTGTTATCATCCCATTCAACAACACTCTGCTCGCTGAATAAATTCGGTTGTTGCTGTACCAGTGGTTCAATATCCAAAGGACAAGCCAGCAAAATACGCGCATCAGGATTTCTGCTGTTTTGTAATAATGAAGGAGCCACCAGCCATGATTCGCCAGATAACTTTTCTTCATCATCGATTATCGTTCCCAGACCATTTGCCAATTGGAAACGCCCTCCCTTATCCCGATTTTTGGCTATTCTGTCAGGGAAACCTTGGGCTAATAACGGTGCAGCAAGTCCGCTGTCTGGCTCACCAAAATGATTGCCCATATTCCTAGCTAACTGCTTTGCCCGCCGTAACCAATGAGTTTGTCGCTGCTCAACCCAATAAGTGATATCCGGCTGACCACCACGGGGCGGTTCCTCCAGAATCGCGGTCAGCATAGCGGCGGTTGCCAGCATGTCGGCCCCTTGTTCCAATCCTGCACACAACATCGCGGCCAGGCGCGGATCACTGCCGGATTCCGCCATTTTTCTGCCTCTGGACGTTAACTGACCGTTGTTATTGACTGCACCTAACTGTAATAACAATGAGTTAGCTACCGCCAGAGCTGCCGCTGGGGGAATATTCAGCCAGTGCAATTGGGAGATATCATGGCACCCCCACTGCAATAAGGAGAGCCATAAGCTACTGAGATCAGCATTCAGAATTTCAGGCTCACTATGTTCTGCCGCTCTTTCTGCCTGTTCTTGACTGAATAGGTGCCAACAAATTCCGGCTTCCAATCGGCCTGCTCGACCCGCTCGTTGTGTCATAGAAGCCTGACTGATGCGTTGAGTGATCAGGCGAGTCAGCCCATTTTTAGGTTCAAAACACGTTGTGCGTTCAAGGCCGCTATCAACCACCAACCGGATACCTTCAATCGTTAAGCTGGTTTCTGCAATGTTAGTCGCCAGAACAACTTTACGGCGTCCAGATGGTGAAGGTTCGATCGCTTTTTGTTGCTCAGCCAATGACAACGCACCGTATAACGGGCACAAATCGATATCCTCGGCAACTCTCCCGCTAAGCAGTCCAAACACCCGTTGAATTTCCCCGCTACCCGGCAAAAACAACAGCATAGATCCTTGTTCCTGTTGGAGTAACCGCAATACAACGGTAGTTACGTTCTGTTCAAGAGGTTGATGAGCTGGCAAATGACAATAATGTCTGGTGACAGGAAAGCTTCTCCCTTGAGAAGTAATCACTGGCGCATCAGGTAATAAAGAACAGAGCCGCTGATTATCCAAGGTAGCTGACATGATCAAAATTCGCAGATCATCCCGCAGAGCTGCCTGTACATCCAGCAACAACGCCAGCGCCAAATCGGCCTGCAAACTGCGCTCATGGAATTCATCCAAAATCACCAAAGAAACCCCTGTCAGCATGGGATCTTGCTGCAACATACGGGTCAAAATGCCTTCCGTTACCACTTCAAGGCGAGTGGTTGTACTCACTTTCGTTTCTGAACGCATCCGGTACCCCACCGTCTGCCCGATATTTTCATTCAGTTGAGCGGCAAGGCGATTAGCAACACTGCGAGCGGCAATCCGCCGTGGTTCTAACATTATGATACGCCAAGAGAAATCAGCTTTTTTCAGAATTTCCAATGGCAAAACTGTCGATTTCCCGGCACCCGCCGGAGCATGAAGCAGGACCTGTTGTGAACTCTTCAACGCGCTCAGGACAGGTTCGACAACCTCATATACAGGCAATAAAGACACAAACACCCCATACAAAGAAAGTTAACTTTCAACCGTCGGCATTGTAGCATTGCCTGCTTCAATCTTATGCCATCAGTCATCAAGGAGTTTTTATGGAATTCCATCCACCCTTACTACCTGCCACGCTAATTCGTCGTTATAAACGTTTCCTGGCTGATGTCATCACACCGGAAGGTGAAACACTGACCATCCATTGTGCCAATACGGGCGCAATGACTGGCTGTGCGGCACCGGGAGATACGGTTTGGTATTCCACCTCCGATAATCCAAAACGTAAATACCCAAACAGTTGGGAATTGACAGAAACACCGGCTGGTCACTGGATTTGCGTCAATACGCTCAGAGCAAATGATTTAGTCGCTGAGGCCATTGCACAAAATGCTATTCCAGAATTTTCTAAATATAAAAAAATCAGTCGGGAAGTGAAATATGGCGCAGAGAACAGCCGGATAGATCTGCTATTACAGGCAGAACAGCAAGTTAATTGCTACATTGAAGTGAAATCAGTGACGCTTCTCCAGGAAAATTGTGGCTATTTCCCTGATGCTGTCACGACCCGCGGGCAAAAACACCTGCGGGAATTGCAACACATAGCAGAACAAGGGCAAAGGGCGGTTTTATTTTTTGCGGTCTTACATTCTGGCATCAGGCAGGTCGCGGCGGCGGCACATATTGATCATAATTATTCATCTCTTTTGGAACAAGCGCAAAATTCTGGGGTCGAAGTTATCTGTTACCAGGCCAACATGACAGGAAAAGGGATGATTTTAGGCGATAAGTTAACTTTTGTACTAAAATGATTAATTTATCGATTTACCTAATATTTGCAGCCAAGTTGTACAAGGTGTAAAGGCATGCAATACATTTGCTTCCACACCATTGTGAAACTAATGGCAGGAACAATTGCCAACCCATGCTCCATCTGCTATTTATAGCGGCCTGTTTTTTTCCCCGCTAGGGGTTTGTTTGATAGTGCGTGTGTAGGAGAAGTATTATGCAAGAAGGGCAAAAACGTAAAACCTCGTCCTTAAGCATTCTCGCCATCGCTGGGGTAGAACCTTACCAAGAAAAGCCAGGTGAAGAATACATGAACGATGCCCAGTTGGCGCATTTCAAGCTAATTCTTGAAGCATGGCGCAATCAACTCAGGGATGAAGTAGATCGTACTGTATCTCATATGCAAGATGAGGCAGCGAACTTCCCTGATCCAGTTGACCGTGCGGCGCAGGAAGAAGAATTCAGTCTTGAATTACGTAACCGCGATCGTGAGCGTAAATTGATTAAGAAGATCGAGAAAACCCTGAAAAAAGTCGAAGATGACGATTTCGGTTTTTGTGAATCCTGTGGCATTGAGATCGGCATCCGTCGTTTGGAAGCCCGTCCAACCGCAGACTTGTGTATTGATTGTAAAACTCTGGCCGAAATCCGTGAAAAACAGATGGCTGGCTAATTAATGGTGTTCCAAATACGGCGTCTTCATGGCGCCGTATAAACAACGCCACTGATCCCCATATGATAAAATCTGAACGTCCCCACGCTTATAGTCCCCACTCTTATATTGGGCGTTTCGCCCCATCACCTTCTGGTGACTTACATTTTGGTTCATTAATCACGGCCATTGGCAGCTATTTGCAAGCCCGCGCTTGTCAGGGAAAATGGCTGATACGTATTGATGATATTGATCCACCCAGAGAAGTTCCCGGTGCTGCCGACCGTATTCTTCATGCGCTTGAGCATTATGGTTTACATTGGGATGGTGAAATTCTCTATCAGTCTCAGCGCCATGAAGCTTACCGCCATATCCTTAATCAGTTGCAACAACAAAGCTTAAGCTATTACTGCACCTGTACCCGTCAACGCATTCACCAGATTAATGGTTTTTATGATAGAAACTGCCGTGAATTAAATTTGCCCGTTGATCATGCGGCAATTCGATTCAAACAACGTCATCCGGTTTACGGTTTTGAAGATAAATTGCAAGGATATCTGAACGCCGATCCGGTCATGGCTGAGGAGGATTTTATTATTCACCGTCGTGACGGTTTATTTGCCTATAATTTGGTCGTTGTTATTGATGATGATTACCAAGGGGTGACCGAGGTGGTAAGAGGGGCTGATTTGATCGCACCAACCGTCCGTCAGATTGCGCTTTATCAGCAGTTAAATCTGAAAATACCCGACTATATTCATTTACCGCTCGTTCTGAATAAGGATGGCAATAAACTTTCCAAACAGAATCATGCTCAGCCGATCCCATTGGATGATCCCCGGCCATTACTGATTGAGGCATTATCTTTCCTTAATCAACCTCTCATAGAAAACTGGCAAGATCTTTCTCGCGATCAATTGTTGAAAAAAGCAACAGCACGTTGGGAGCTGGACCGAATTCCACGACAAGGTAAAATACATAGATAACGTGAATAAAGTTACGGTTAGTCATAACAACCATTCTCAAAAAATACACAGTAGGCTATGATTAGCCGCTGTTTTTATTTGTTTTATATGATTAGTTACTTATCGAGGTGTACCATTTTTAACCGAGTAGCAAATTTCTGCCGTAACTTATTGATCCGCGAAGGGAAAAATAACCGCGAACCACAGGCAGCCAGTGAAGGATCAATCACCGGATCTAATCGTTCTACTCAGGAAGAGTACGTAACTCTTCACTCTAATCGCCAAAATCCCTATCAATCTTCACCCAATGTGGAAATACAAAGGAAGGTTGAACAGGAGAATCCTCATTCGGATTCATCGATAACAATAATTCCACGGGAACAACATAGTATTTCCCGCAGAGATATCAGTGAAAATGCACTGAAAGTTCTTTACCGTCTGAATAAATCTGGCTTCGAAGCCTATCTGGTTGGCGGTGGCGTCCGTGATTTATTACTCGGCACGAAACCGAAAGATTTTGATATTGCCACCAGTGCAACACCAGAACAGGTGCGTAAACTATTTCGCAACTGCCGTTTGGTTGGACGCCGCTTTCGCCTGGCTCATATTATGTTTGGTCAAGAAGTGATTGAAGTCGCAACATTCCGTGGCCCACATGAACAAACGAGTTCTGGTGATAAAAATCAGTCACAACAAGCACAAAGCGGTATGCTACTGCGGGATAACATCTTCGGATCAATTGAAGAAGATGCTATGCGCCGCGATTTCACCATAAACAGCCTCTATTACGGCATCAATGATTTCTCTCTGCGTGATTATGCTGGTGGTCTTCATGATCTGGAAACCGGCGTTATCCGCTTAATTGGCGATCCTGAAACTCGCTATCGAGAAGATCCAGTAAGAATGCTGCGCGCGATCCGCTTCGCTAGCAAACTGAATATGACCATCAGCGAAGATACCGCCGAACCGATTTCTCGTTTGGCTTTTCTGCTGAGTAATATTCCACCAGCCCGCCTGTTTGAAGAATCGCTAAAACTTTTACAAACCGGTCAAGGCTACAGCACTTATCAACTTCTGCGTGAATACCGCCTATTTCAACCACTTTTCCCATTGGTTCAACGCTATTTCACCGAAAATAACGACTCGCCAATGGAACGTATGGTTAATCAGGTTTTAAAGAATACTGATTATCGGTTACAGAACGATAAACGAGTTAATCCGGCATTTTTGTTCGCTGCGATGCTCTGGTATCCACTGGTTGAACATGCGGAAAAGCTGTCCCAAGAAGGCGGTCTGGCTTACTACGACGCTTTTGCATTGGCTATGAATGATATTTTGGATGAGCAATGCCACTCCATTGCTATTCCTAAGCGCCTGACAACCATCATGCGTGATATCTGGCAATTACAGTTACGTCTGCCACGCCGTCATGGTAAACGGGCAAATAAATTGATGGAGCACCCTAAATTCCGTGCTGCCTACGATTTGCTGGAACTAAGGGCCAATGTCGAAAACCGCAGTGAGCTAAAAGAACTTGCCCATTGGTGGGGAGAGTTTCAGCAAGTCAATGCATCACAGCAACGGAGTATGATTTCCGAACTGGGTAGTGAGATTGTCCGTCGTCGTACACGGCCACGCCGTCACTATAAACCAAGACTAAGCAGGAACGGTTGATAATTATGGCTCGTGTTTATATCGCTGTTGGCAGCAATCTGGCAGAACCTATGCAGCAAGTAAAAAATGCACTTGCTGCATTAAGGGATTTACCGGAAACAGAATTTATTGCCTGCTCCTCACTGTATCGTACTAAACCGATGGGGCCGCAGAATCAACCTGATTTTCTGAATTTAGCAGTCGCGCTGGAGACCACGCTAACACCGGAAGAATTACTCAATCACACTCAGGCGATTGAACTGACCCAAGGACGGGTAAGAAAAGATGAACGCTGGGGGCCAAGAACACTTGATCTGGACATCATGCTATTTGGTGATCAAGTGATTAATACCGAACGCTTGACAGTGCCTCATTACGGACTAAAACAGCGCGAATTTATGCTCTACCCGTTAGCTGAAATTGCCCCTGATCTCATATTTCCTGACGGGGAAGCTTTATCTGAAAGACTGAAACATATCCCAGAAAACGGCCTGGCGCTTTGGCTGCAACCGCAGTCCTCTGATTCTAATCATTACATATAAGGATCTCAGTTCAGTCCGTGGCCGATTTCTGTATATAACAAGAAAAATTGCAGGAGAAGGAAAATAAATAATGAAAGCAATAACCATGACTGATCTGAATCAGCTCAAGAAAGAAAAACGTAAATTCGCGACGATTACCGCTTATGACGCCAGCTTTGCCCATCTGTTTGCCGAGCAAGGTATCGATGTCATGCTGGTTGGCGATTCACTGGGTATGACCGTGCAAGGGGCTGATACCACCATTCCAGTGACAGTTGAAGATACTGTCTATCATACTCGTTGCGTCCGTGCCGGAGCACCTTATACTTTTATCATTGCCGATATGCCTTTCATGAGTTATGCCACACCAGAGCAGAGTTGTGAAAACGCAGCTAAACTTATGCGTGCTGGCGCTAATATGGTGAAACTTGAAGGCGGTAGCTGGTTATACGATACCATTAGTATGCTTACCGAGCGTTCTGTACCCGTCTGCGCTCATTTAGGACTCACTCCCCAGTCAGTTCATATTCTGGGTGGTTATAAAGTCCAAGGACGTGATGAAGTATCAGCGAATCAATTAATAAAAGATGCCATTACCCTGGAAAAGGCGGGCATACAACTGCTAGTGCTAGAATGTGTCCCCGTTGATTTGGCTAAACGTATCACCGATGAATTACAGATCCCGGTAATTGGTATTGGTGCCGGTAATGGGACTGACGGGCAAGTTTTAGTGATGCATGACGCACTAGGCATCACAGCAAGCCCCCCTAAATTTGTGAAAAACTTCCTTGAAGAAGCAGGAAATATACCTGATGCCATCCGCTTATATAAAGAACAAGTGGAAAGCGGTACCTACCCAGGTAAAGAACACTCATTTTATTAATAAATTACCCTTGTTAGCCCGAAGGCTGTATACCCTATGGATTTCAAGATGGATCGCGGCGGCAAGGGAGCGAATCCCCAGGAGCAGAGATAACTCTGTGACCGGGGTGAGTGAGTGCAGCCAACAAAGAGGAAACTTGAAAGATGACGGGTATAAACACACTAAGGAGTATTAAGCAATGCTGATTGTCGAAACTGTACCGATTCTACGCCGTGAAATCCGCCGCTGGCGTCAGGAAGGAAAACGCATTGCACTGGTGCCAACAATGGGTAACTTGCACGATGGCCATATGACGTTAGTCGATACAGCCAAAGGGCAAGCAGATATTGTGATCGTCTCTATTTTCGTCAATCCGATGCAGTTTAATCGTCAGGATGATCTGGCAAAATATCCCCGTACCTTACAGGAAGATTGCGAAAAACTTCATCAACACGGCGTCGATCTGGTATTTGCTCCTGCCGATAAGGAAATATACCCTAATGGTATGGAACATCAGACTTACGTTGAAGTTCCTGGGCTTTCAACCACGCTGGAAGGGGCCAGTCGTCCCGGTCATTTCCGTGGTGTTTCAACCGTGGTGAGCAAGCTGTTCAATCTAGTGCAACCAGATTTAACCTACTTTGGCGAAAAAGATTTTCAACAATTACAACTTATTCGCAAAATGATTGCCGACCTGGCTTATGACATTACGCTCGTTTCAGTTCCTACCGTGCGCGACAAAAATGGCCTGGCTCTCAGTTCGCGTAATAACAATTTAACCGCCGATGAACATCGAATCGCACCAGAACTCAGCAAGATCATGCGATCTATCGCTGAAAAAATGGCGCAAGGTGAACGCCACACAGAACAATTGCTCACTCAAGCTTCCGCACAGCTACATGAAGCGGGCTTTGTACCTGATGAGTTGTTTATCCGTGACACCGAAACATTGGCACCGTTAAATACCGAAAGCAAAAAGGCCGTTATTCTAATGGCTGCCTGGTTAGGGCAAACCCGTTTGATCGATAATCAGCAGGTAGATTTAATGCAATAATCGCCGTTGTATCAGGCGTTATTGATGCAAAAAGGTTCTAAGTTGTCATCGAATCAGGAGAAAAACCATGTTGCGTACGATGCTACAGGGAAAATTGCACCGGGTGAAAGTCACTCAGGCAGATTTGCATTATGAAGGTTCCTGTGCAATTGATCAGAATTTTATGGATGCAGCCGGTATTCTGGAATATGAAGCTATTGATATCTATAACGTGGATAATGGCGAGCGTTTTTCCACTTATGCTATCGCCGCTGAACGTGGTTCTAGAATAATTTCAGTTAACGGAGCCGCGGCCCGCCGTGCTGCGGTAGGTGATAAGCTAATTATTTGCTCATATGTACAAATCCCTAACGAAGATGCCCGTCACCATAAGCCTAATGTCGCTTACTTCGACGGCGATAATATTATGAGCCGTATAGCTAAAGCCGTGCCAGTTCAGGTAGCTTAAATATTAATTTAAGCGCCCAATAATGGGTAGGTTATGAAAACATTGCAAATGAATTCCCCCTACCCATTCATCATCACTTAATAACAACAAATGCTACAAGTTAAGTCCTCAACCCCCGCCCTGTTTCAATTAAATACCAGGCAGTAAGATAAAAAACCACAATAAACGCAGTCAAAACACTTAATGTAATTATTAAAGAAACATCAGTAATTCCCAGAAAACCATAACGAAAACCACTAATCATATAAACGATCGGGTTCAGCTTGGAAACCGCTTGCCAAAATGGGGGTAATAATGTCAATGAATAAAACACTCCACCAAGATAGGTCAGTGGCGTTAATACGAAGGTCGGAATAATGCTGATATCATCAAATGTTTTAGCAAAAATCGAATTCAGCAAACCACCTAGTGAGAACAAAATGGAGGTCATCAATAACGTGACAACAATCATCCACCACGCATAAATATGAAGCGGAACAAAAAATAGAGAAACTAATGTCACCAGAATACCGACGCAAACACCACGGGCAACACCACCACCAACAAAGCCCACAATAACTATGTGTGTCGGAACCGGCGCGACCAATAATTCCTCAATACTACGCTGGAATTTCGCGCCGAAGAAGGAGGAGGAAACATTAGCATAAGAGTTAGTAATCACTGCCATCATAATCAGGCCAGGGACGATAAACTGCATATAATCGACACCGCCCATTTCTCCAATACGCGAACCAATCAAGCTACCGAAGATAATAAAATAGAGCGACATGGTAATAACCGGCGGTAATAAAGTCTGTACCCAGATGCGACCAAAACGGGTAATTTCTTTAATCCAGATAGTTTTTAGCGCCACCCAGTACAACTGAATCATTGACTATCTCCTTGTTTGTTACTCACCAGGCTGACAAATAACTCTTCCAGACGGTTCGCTTTATTGCGCATACTCAGAATATGAATACCCTGAGCACTTAATTGGGTAAATACACTATTTATTCCCTGACCACGTTGAACATCCACTTCCAGAGTTGAGGCATCCAGCAATCGATAATCATATCCTGCCAGTTCAAGAGTTGGGTTCTGCGTTGCCAGATCGAAAAAGAATGTTTCAGATTCCACCCGACTGAGTAAATTTTTCATACTGGTGTTTTCCACCAATTCACCATGCTGGATAATACCAATATTACGGCACAGCATTTCTGCTTCTTCCAAATAGTGAGTCGTTAGAATAATTGTCGTTCCCTGAGCATTCAGTTGTTGCAAAAAATTCCACATAGAGCGACGAAGTTCAATATCAACACCGGCAGTCGGTTCATCAAGGATCAATAACTTAGGCTGATGCATCAAAGCACGCGCAATCATCAGGCGTCGTTTCATCCCACCAGATAGACGAATCGCTCGTTGATTACGTTTTTCCCACAGATCTAACTGCGACAGATAAGTTTTCGCTCTGGCTTGCGCCACTTTTCGCGGTACACCATAGTAACCAGCCTGATTGAGAACAATCTGTAACACCGTCTCAAACGGATTAAAGTTAAATTCTTGCGGAACAAGACCTAACTGGCGTTTAGCATTCACAATATCAGTATCAATATCATAGCCAAATACCTTAACCTTCCCGCTGCTTTTATTTACCAGAGAGCTAATAATGCCGATTGTGGTGGACTTCCCTGCACCATTCGGACCCAATAATGCGTAGAAGTCTCCAACTTCCACATTCAGGTCTATCCCACGCAGCGCCTTAACACCATCAGTGTAAGTCTTCGTAAGCTGCGTTAACTCCAATGCATAAGTCATAAATTACAAAACACCTTTATTATCTGGTCGCCTTTGCGTGTAATGTGGAAACATAATGCTCCTTTTCTGCCTGACTTGCTTTGCAAAAACAGCAGAAAGATTAAAAACAAACAGCAACAAAATATTAAAATTTCAATTGATGTTGTATATGATTCTATCTTAAAGAAACACTACCAGGCTATGAATCATGATGAAAAAAATAGAAGAGCTGCTTGCCAATAACAAGCAGTGGTCAGAATCGGTTAACGAAGAAAACCCGAATTTTTTCAAAGAATTAGCAAAATCACAAAAACCTCGATTCTTATGGATTGGCTGTTCAGACAGCCGGGTACCAGCAGAAAAACTAATTGATGCCGCCCCCGGTGACTTATTTGTTCACAGAAACGTGGCAAACCTGGTTATTCATACTGACTTAAATTGTCTTTCAGTTATTCAATATGCGGTAGACGTACTGGAAGTTGAACATATCATTATCTGCGGACACTACGGTTGTGGTGGTATCGAAGCCGCAATTGATGGCACCGAACTGGGATTGATTAACAACTGGCTGCTACATATCCGTGATCTTTGGTATAAACACAGTTCTATGCTAGGTGAATTACCCCCTAATGAGCGTCTGAACCGTCTGTGCGAAATTAACGTTGTTGAGCAGGTATATAACCTTGGTCACTCAACTATTATGCAAGCAGCATGGAAACGAGGCCAGAAAGTGATGATCCACGGTTGGGTTTACGGTATCCATAATGGTCAATTGCAAGATCTGGAAGTCACGGCTGACAGCCGTGAAAAACTGGAACTTGCCTATCGCCAGACAATATCCAAACTGACGCATAAGAAGTGATTTTTTAGATCATTCATAAAATACGCTGTAGAAAAGGTTATATTTAATCCTTTCTATAGCGTGATTAAATGAAGATTTATACAGATTTTTATTTTATTAAATAGCCACTTAAACCTCGAATAGCTATTTTTTATTTTTCGAGTTTATACATAAGGTAATAAGAATAAAATAATCTAAAAAATAATTATAAATTTATCAAAATAAAATATTTTCAGTTTATAGATTATATTAAAAATATATTTTAATGTTTTCTCAGGCTTAAAGAGTTATATTTCACCCTTTAAACTCATGACAATATTTTTCTCCAGAGACATTATCTAAACTAGAGTGGAAAGTTTACAACAATTTTTGCTAAATGGTATTAATCTGTTATTTTAAAAACCGTTTTTAAATCTTTTAGCGTGATCATTAGCGTCATTGGATTTAAAAGCGAATCACTAAAACCCACAGACTTATAAAACGCCTTAGCATTCTCCGAGATAGCATGAACAATCAATCCCCTAATACCCACTAAATCTGCCGCTTGAGCGACACGTATGGAGGCATCTCTGACTAAATAGCGACCAAACCCTCTTCCTTGATAACGCTTATCAACAGCTAAGCGGCCCAAAATAATCACCGGAATGGGATTTGGCATATTCTTAAATTTGCTTATCGCCTCTTCTGACATGATTGAGCCGGTAGCTAACGAATAATAAGCAATAACATCCCTGTCTTGGCTTACAACATAGGTTCGCGAAGCATTCTCTTTTTGATTTTTTAATGCTCTGTCTGTTAACCAGTTGTCCAGGGTGTGAATTCCTGAAGTAAAACTATTTAAATTGTGATCATCTGTTAACAAAGTTGGATCATTAATCATTTTATCACCACGGTTTTTTCATATTTGCCGTTTTGATAAGACGCTCATTTGGTGCAGCCGGAGCATCAAGTTTAGCAATAAAAGCATTAAAAATTTCTGGAGATACAACCATAAAGGAGTGTTCCAATAAAGTATTTTCAGCATCACGTTTGATTGTATCAAGAACATATTCAGTAACGGTTTTTCCCTTCACTTTTGCCGCTCTATCTATTAAATCTCGATCCTCCTGCCTAATCCTCAAGTTGAGTGTCTTATTTTTACGGTTCTCACTTATCACGTTCATTACAAATCTCCTCACGCTATAGATGAGCTAAATAATACACAAAAGTAACGCCATTGTCATCACATTTCTAGAGGGGAGAATTCCCATTAGGTATAGAGGCTTACATCGGTTTTCGCTAATAAAAATGTAATATACCCGTTATCTACCGCTGGCATTCAGCCTAAGCATGCCCTAAAGCTGCAAATCCAACTAACTGCATTGAATATGGCTAAAAAACCAGAAGATATGAATGCCCCTAGCTGGAAACTTAATCCACTAAAAGGAGCAAATCTTAGCGGTCACTGGGCAATATCTGTTAACGATAATTGGTGTTTAACATTTAGATTTGAGGGCGAAGATATAATTCTCGTTAATTATCAAGATTATCACTGAGGGCAACGAAATGAAAATGCATAAACCTGCACACCCAGGCATAGTTTTACGTGAATATCTTGGTGACATATCTGTCACGGAAGCAGCAAAGGCTCTCGGTATAACCAGAGCTGCACTATCCCGCATATTAAACGGCAATGCAGGAATATCTGCTGATATGGCCCTGAGACTGGAAGCCGCATTAGGTACTAGTGCCGAAATGTGGACAGGAATGCAGTCCCAATATGAACTGTGGATTGCCTCACAGCACAAAAGACCAGAAATAAAACCAATACTGGCTCATTCCTGATATACCCTATGGATTTCAAGATGCATCGCGGCGGCAAGGGAGCGAATCCCCGGGAGCATAGAAAACTATGTGACCGGGGTGAGTGAGTGCAGCCAACAAAGAAGCAACTTGAAAGATGACGGGTATAGCGTAATAAGAGGGCTTTACTTAGCCAGCTACAACACTACACACCATACCTGAATCACAAAGCAAAAACGGCAACCCGAAAGTTGCCGTTTTCAAATACGAGAAAACTACTCTTCTAGCAAAACCACATGGCCGATATAAGGCAGATGACGGTAAAGTTGCGCATAATCGATACCATAACCCACCACAAATTTATCCTCAATTGAGTAACCAATCCACTCCACCGGAACATCAACTTCACGGCGGGAAGGTTTATCCAGCAAGGTACAAATTGCCAGTGATTTTGGCTCACGCAGCGCCAAAATTTCACGTACTTTATTCAGGGTATTACCTGAATCAATAATATCTTCCACAATCAGTACATGCTTACCGCGGATATCCTCGTCCAGATCTTTCAGGATTTTCACATCACGAGTGGAATTCATACCGCTGCCGTAACTGGAAGCCGTCATAAAATCGACTTGATGAGGGATCTGAATTTCACGGCATAAATCAGCCATAAAAATAAATGAGCCTCTCAGCAACCCGACCAATACCAGCCCACTACCACTGTCACAATAGTGTTCAGTAATCTGTTTTCCCAGTTCAGCAATACGCTGTTTAACCTCCTGTTCGGAGATCATAACTTCTACAGTGTGTTTCATTATAAAGTTAACCAATTGTTTTTAATGAATAAATATATAAAAATCAATAAAAGATTATAACCAGTTGATATGCCAATTAATACGCCATTCTTCTAGCAATATTATTGAACAGTTCCTTTTCCCTAAGATATCTAAAGGTAAGTATGGCATAAGATAAGGATGTTTATACCCGTCATCTTTCAAGTTGCCTCTTTGTTGGCTGCACTCACTCACCCCGGTCACATAGTTACCTATGCTCCCGGGGATTCGCTCCCTTGCCGTCGCGATGCATCTTGAAATCCATTGGGTATATAATATTTAGAAGAGAAACCAATCTATAGATCATACACCAAAACTATTATTCATAATAATAGCTCACCGCTAATCGATAAATTGTTCTAACGACACCAATATGTTGCGCTTCTGACCACGTTTCATTGTTGGGGAACGCTTAACCGCTTCATAAACTTCACGCATACAATAATCAACGACTTTACCCTTAACAATATTATGATAATCAGTGCTGATCCTTTCCTTAATATCGTTAATATCAAATGCCGCATGAGCATCTATACAATTAATAAACGAATCCCATTGCAAAAACTTATGATCTTTCTGAGGCAAATCAACTTGGCATTGAAGAAGTTCCTGTCGTAATTGGATAAATTCGCTAATTTTAGAATTAATTATCAGAACAAGCAGCGGCTCACAGCAGCAAACCAACAAATATTTTAACTTTGGAGGCGTTGTAAAAGGGCAGTGAAGATAAAGAACATCTCCTATAGCCAAATTCTGTTTGGCTGAAAATTCCGCCCTAAAAGATGCAGGAAATCTGTCACCAAGATTAATCATCAGCTACTCAGCAGAAGTCAGATAAGCAACTAACTTGTCACCATCTTTACAACTGGCAGCTATCACTTCCAATGGAATCTCACCATTCTGGTTAGCCGCCATCCAAACACTATCGTGGCTGATATCACGTATTTCTTTAAAAGAAAGATTCCCATATTTTTCAATTGCTTCATTTATGCAATCAATATCTGAATCACTAAATACATCTTCATCGAAATCACGCAAAGCACGTATTTGGTGATTCCCATAACGTCCTTCTACTGCCAACGATGACCGTATAACATCAACATCACACCCATTTGGAATAAAGCGCCCGTCCCCTCTGGCTACTTTTATAATATCATAGGCATTCTCTGCCACAGGGCCATCTTTCATTGCAAGATAGTTATCACCCGTAATTAACCGGCCATAACGCTCTAAATGCAGTCGGTCAGCAAAATACAGAATTTTACCCACATGATAAATGTCAGAAATTGGTGCTGTAGAGGCAACGTACAGAATGGCCTCTATAGCCTTTTCTGAATCAAACCTTGCATTAAGCATCTCAATACCTTCATTCAAATTAGGATAAATAACATACAAAATCTATACCTATTTTAATACCTACCGTAATCCCTGTACAACGCTTTGTTGCGTTCCATTGCGGCCAGCAAAATTATTTACTAACAGTAAAACCTAGCATCATACCGGTATCTTCATGTTCTAGTAGATGACAATGCGCCATAAATGGGTGTTTCGCTCCCGCAGTATGCTTGAACTGAACCAGCACTTCGCTCTCTTTACCTTCCACATGAACAATGTCTTTCCAACCACTGCGGTGAGCAGCAGGCTTGCGGCCATTTTCACTCAAAATACGAAAACGGGTGCCGTGAATGTGGAACGGATGCAGCATCATATCGCCAACCCCTGAAATCACCCAACGCTCATACTGCCCCTGTTTCACATCAAAAGCGGGTTCTGTTATGGAGAAAGACTGCCCATTAATGGTGTTCGCACGATGGAAATTTAATTCACTACCATGATGCATATCTCCGTGGTTCATATTCCCATGATCCATCCCCATACCAGCCATAGCCTGCTCACCGTAGCGCTGAGATAACATCATCATCCCTTGCATATCCAGACGACTGTCCATCGCCAGATGTAAACGACGTCGATTCAAACCGTTAAAAGAAGGCAATGCAGGAAGTGTGACAAACTGTTCCGACAGTATTGTACGGCTAGAAAAAAGCTGAGGTTGAAGACGTAAAACAGGTAACGGTTGATCAAATGGCGGTAATGTCATTCCTATCTGAACCACAGGCAACGTCACCAGATCGAAAGATTTGCCATCCGAAGCGTCTATCACCACCTCAAAACGCTCTCCCGACAGAATCGGCAACTCATTAACCGCAACCGGTTCTGCTAACAAACCACCATCACTGGCAACAACATACAATTGACGGCCATCACTGGTCGCAATATTCAGGCTACGAGCGTTACAACCATTTAGCAAACGCAGACGTAACCAGCCGCGCGGCGCAGTATGTTGGGGCAAAACAACACCGTTGGTCAGCATCATATCGCCAAACCAACCAACAGCGGCACTCATCACATCCAGTTGATAATCAATCTGCCCCTCGTTATTCAAGCGTTTATCCTGCAATATCACCGGAATATCATCCACGCCCCACTGATTTGGCAACCCCGTATTAATACTGTTCTCATCTTCAATCAGTACTAATCCACCAAGCCCCATTGCAACCTGATAACCCGTTTTGCCATGCGTATGTGGATGGAACCAACAAGTTGCTTCCGGTTGTTCAGGCGTGAAACTGACCGTCCGACTCCCTCCTGGCGCAATCATCGCATGTGGGCCGCCATCGGCTTCCCCAGTAATCTCCAGACCATGCCAATGAACCGTGGTCTCTTCTGGTAGATGATTACGAATATCAATAGTAACAGGTTTACCTGACGTCAATTTCAGTGCCGGACCGAGTAAATCACCGTTGTAACCCCAAGTTTTAGTCACCGTTCCTGCTTTAAAACTGGATTTTCCCGTTTTGATTTCAATAGCGATTTTACCTGCCGCATCTGGCTCTAGTTGTGGAGGGATAGGTAATGCCGGATAAGATTCAGCAAAGGAGAAACGACTCCATACAGGCAACATACTGGATAAACCCATAACAGCACTTAATCTGATAAAATCACGTCGTTGCATATTCACCTCCCGGTTAAATCAACCAAAAAATAGACAAAAAAACATCTCATAAAGGAAACATAAGGGCTACCCCTACAGGAAGGTCAAGCGAAGGGAATGTGATTTAAGTCGATCTTTACAGTAATTTTAAAAAATAAATTTTACCTAACAAATATATTAATATGTTAACGTACTATGACATGGATTGATTATAATAATACAAATGCGAAAATTAGCTCTCTTGACTTACATACTAGTTCTTTTCGGTTTTTCCCACCCCGCAAAAGCGCTGACAGAAAATGAAGCTGAAGATCTGGCCGATCTGACAGCGGTGTTTATCTACCTGAAATATGACTGTGGTTACAGCCAAATTCCTGACCGGGAAATTAAACGCGCCATTATTTATTTTGCTCAACGCAATAAGTGGGATTTAACTAATTACAACAGCCAATTAATGGACAAGCTCAACGAAGAAAGCTACCAGGACCTAAAAGGAATTTACCTGTCCAATGCGATAAAGTGTCATGCTCTCGCCAGAGATTCGCTGAGTTTATTCGCCTACGTTAAATAGTGCTTTTCCTCATCCCTCTAAAGGGGTAAATTTCACCGTGCAACTATGAGAATTGTTGGCTATTATGTGTACCCAATTTTCATGACTGTCACAGTGGAGGAAAAGCCGGGATATGTCACAAAAAGAAATTTGGTCCGAAACCCTGCACGCCAACTTTGGTCAGTATTTTTCCGTCGATAAAGTGCTTTATCACGATAAAACTGAGCATCAAGATTTGATTATCTTTGAAAACGCGGCATTAGGCCGCGTTATGGCGCTGGATGGCACAGTACAAACGACTGAACGTGATGAATTTATCTACCACGAAATGATGGCTCATGTTCCTTTATTCGCCCACGGGAACGCCAAACGAGTACTGATTATCGGCGGTGGCGATGGCGGTATGCTACGTGAAGTCTGCCGTCATCAATATCTTGCAAGCATCACTATGGTTGAAATCGACGCCGGTGTCGTTGAATTCTGCCGTCAGTATCTGCCTAACCATAATGCCGGCGCTTATGATGATCCGCGCTTTAATCTGATCATTGACGATGGCGTTAATTTCGTTAATACCACCGATCAGAAATTCGATGTCATTATCTCTGACTGCACAGATCCGATCGGGCCTGGTGAAGGATTATTTACCTCTGAATTCTATCAAGGTTGCCAACGCTGTCTGAATGAAGGCGGCATCTTTGTTGCTCAGAATGGTGTTTGTTTCCTGCAACAGGACGAAGCCGTCACCAGCCATAAAAAATTGAGCAACTATTTTTCTGACAGCGGTTTCTATCAAGCTGCTATTCCAACCTATTATGGCGGAATTATGACCTTTGCTTGGGCGAGCCAGAACCCGGCACTACGCCATGTGGATCTGGCAACATTGCAACAGCGCTTTAACAACGCAGGTTTTACCTGCCGTTACTACAATCCAGCCGTTCATGCCGGTAGCTTTGCCTTACCACAATATCTGCTGGATGCACTATCCGAGAACCCATAATCACCCATTAGCCAGGAGGTGAAATAAATTGCACAAGCTGAAATTGCACGGCTTTAATAACCTGACAAAAAGCCTGAGTTTTTGTATTTACGATATCTGTTACGCAAAAAGCCAAGCTGATCGGGATAGTTATATCGCTTATATTGACGAACAATATAACGCTAACCGTTTAACGGAAATTCTTAGCGAAACCTGTTCTATCATTGGTGCAAATATTTTGAATATTGCCCGTCAGGACTATGAGCCACAAGGGGCAAGCGTTACCATACTCGTCAGCGAAGAGCCGATGGACCCAAAGGATGTAGACAATACTGAAAATCCCGGTCCGTTACCCGATTCCGTCGTTGCCCATTTGGATAAGAGCCATATCTGTGTTCACACTTATCCAGAGAGCCATCCTGACGGCGGCATATGCACTTTCAGAGCTGATATTGAAGTATCAACCTGCGGTGTTATTTCACCTCTCAAGGCGCTGAATTATCTGATCCACAAATTAGAATCAGATATTGTCACGATGGATTACCGCGTCCGTGGTTTCACCAGAGATGTGAATGGCATGAAACACTATATCGATCATGAAATCAGTTCTATTCAGAATTATATGACTGAAGAAGTGCAATCACAGTATTACATGATGGATGTTAATATTTATCAGGAAAATCTATTTCATACAAAAATGATGCTAAAAAGATTTGACCTGAATGATTATCTATTTAATGCCACACCAGAACAACTGAGTGAAACTGAAAAGCAGGAAATTACCCATCTCTTGAAAAAAGAGATACAAGAAATCTATTACGGACGTAATTTACCCGCGGTTTAACTTTCACTATACCCTATGGATTTCAAGATGCATCGCGACGGCAAGGGAGTGAATCCCCAGGAGCATAGGAAACTATGTGACTGGGGTGAGCGAGTGCAGCCAACAAAGAGGCAACTTGAAAGATGACGGGTATAACTTATTATTTAGCTGGCAGATACCCATATTTACAGGTATCTGCCAGATCAATTTCCAACTGCATTAACCCATTATTCCAATTTACATGACTAATGCAGTACTCATTGTAATTTCAGCACCGTAAATAGTTTTAAGGTAATCCAGAGCAGCTTGCTGATCGATGCCAGGAAAAACACAAACAGCATCTGATGGAACCTTGATTCTATAACCACGTATAAACGCGCCATAAGCGGTATGCCTGACACAACAATGGGTATGTTGGCCGGTTAACACAACTTCCGTCACACCGTATGCTTTCAAAACCTCTTCCAGATCGGTTCCATCGAAAGCCCCATAAAATCGCTTAGGCAAAACAATTTCACGATCTGCGCCAACAGGAGCCAATGCTTCAATAACATTAGCACCTAGCGTTCCAGCCATTGCATGTCTGCCCCAAATACTCATTTCCCGATCATCAGCTCGATGAGCGTCATTAGCATAAACCACCAGCCAATCCGGTTGACGCCGGGCATGATCAATTAGCCGTTTAATTACCGGTACGATCTTCATCGCATCCGCCTCATTAGCGAGTGCTCCTGTGACAAAATCGTTCAGCATGTCAATTATGATCAACGCTTTCATTAGTTTTGTCCTTTAAATGGATTCTTAAAAAAACAATTACTGTGACTTACTTCCACCACTCAGTTACAGGCAATTCTGACAATCTCTTCTTATGATTCATACTAGCTCATGAAACCGAGCTGGTTGGCTTTTTAACTATTCCATGAGCTAATAACAACATCAGTAACCCTCTATTATCTTGACACATAACATTGTAGAGTTATGACAACCCCATCAAGACAAAACAAGAGAGCTGGAGAATCCACTTCTCGGAGGTGTAAATGTTATATCCAGTTGCGATTGATAAAGGCCATTCATCCTTCGGCGTCCGTGTCCCTGATATCCCGGGTTGCTTTTCTGGAGGGGATAATTTTACAGACGCACTAGAAAGCGTCCGCGAAGCCATTGAAGCGCATATCGAATTGCTGATTGATGATAATGAATCAGTACCAGAAGCGACGAGCGTAGAAAACCACCTTGCCGACCCTGAATATATAGGAGCAATATGGGCATTAATTGATGTGGATATTACACGATTAATGGGAAAGTCAGAGAAAATCAACGTAACTCTTCCATCATTGCTAATTCGCCGTATCGATCAATTCGTCGCAAGTCATCCAGAATACGGGAGTCGTTCAGGTTTTCTATCACACAAAGCGGCAGAAAAAGTTATTAGCAGAACCAAAATCTAATATGTCTGAAATGTTAATTTATTGACAATACGCTGATTCTTTCCTAATAAGACACCATCACAATAATTTCCCAAAATAATCACTGCCCCGAATAAAATCATTATTCAGGGCAGTTTAATAACACTGTGATTATTTCGATGGCGTCAAAGAAAAGGTCAATGTCTCTAACGGTTGAAGCGTAATCAACGCCGTTTTATTGATAAACTTCGGCAGCGAGCTGTTCTCGCCATAATCGATATTAACGTCATATACCGAAGGCTGATTATCCGGTAATTCAAGATCGCTTTGCAGATCCAGATAATATTGTTTCACTTCATCAGCAGGATTGCGCAAAGTGATAATCGACTTTTTCGGACTCCAGGCTCCCCAACCGTACACCGCCAGATCGGTGGGATCTTTACCAATCCAATGGGTATCAAACAGCACATCTTTATTTTTCTCTGACCATTTCGCCGCGTTTGCCAGCGTATCCCAATCCTCGGTGGTCAACAGTTCAGGCGTAACATACATCTCTTGTAACTGAGTACCGCTGCCAAAATAGCTCCAAACTTGATCGGCAAAATCTTTAGGTGACTGTTTATCCAGATGCTTAGCCTGTTTAGCATAAACAATGCCATGCAGCATCAACGAATTCAGTGGGAACAGTGGTCCCTTTGTTACGACATTACGATAAGTTTCCGCATCACGATAGGTAAGCCACTGCTGCACTTTGGAACCTGTACCGAGAAACTCCACATCATAGCCACCACGCCAAATAGAATCGGCGAAAAATAGCCAGGAAGGCGTGGCTTTGGTGCCGGTGGTCAAATTGATAAACAACTCATTGCCTGTATTGCGCATATCTTCAATAAGATGGATAGCGGCATCAAAATCACTGGTGAATGAACTCCCTTTAATCACACGATCAGCATTGCCGGTACCGTCCAGCTTAAACATGGATACATTTTGTTGTTGAACCAAGTTGAGCACCCGCTTATGGAAATTGGCGTAGTAATTAGGGCCTGAAAGCGCAAATCTGCCATCTATCACTTCATAACCAAACTCCTCCGCATGAGAAACACGTTGCTCACCCGGTTTACCATAACCGCCCCAAGGAGAGAGCCAAATACCTAAACGAGCACGATATTGATCTGCTTCTTTTTTAAGATTTTTAAACTCATGGGGAAATGCCTCACTAAACCCCCAATCTCCTTTGAGATTATCCCAACCATCATCAAACAGATAACCACCCAACTTCACACCGCGCTTAGTCACCAACTCCTGCCCAAACTGCTTGATACGCGTCAACGACTCTTGTTCGGTATAAGGAGTGAAGTAACCAATATCGTACCAAGAGTTGTAATGTAGGTAAGGGCTATATTGACGCGGACGAGCATGGTTCAAAAATTCATTGACGTTACGCCGCAATTGCCCCGCCTGATAAACACCAACATACGTCTTGTAACTTAACGTTTTCCCCGGCTCTAGTGGGATAGAGAGCGCAATTTTTTGCGAAGCGCTCCCTTTATAAGCCTCAGTGGTAATCAATGGATTACCGGGAACAATAAAGAAGCTATCACTGACAATCGGTGAACTAATGATAGAGCCGTGAACAAAAGGGGTTTTAGTGCGAAATGGCATCAACGAGACAGAGCTAAGCTCCAACGCGTTTTCCTGCGGTGTAATCGTGATTTCAAACGAGCCGTACTTATCTTTATCCTCCACAGTAATGATATTTCTTACCTGAATGTCACCATGTTTCAGGGAGACAACAATACGATTGCGCTTTTTGCTAATATCAGTAATCTGAAAGTCTTTAGCCGTGAGCTTTTCTCCTGATTTCAACGTGATTTCAAACAGATTATCAATGATGATTTGATCGTGGTTTTTTGGATTTTCAAACTTTAATTGCGTCACTTTACCGTGTTCGTCGCTAACCGTTACATGGTAATTGTTACCGTCCAACAGCCAGCTATCTGCCCAGACTGGAGCACTATACAACACGGAACTCGCTAATAAACTCAACGTAATTTTATTTAACGTTCTTATTTTCACAGCAGTTTCCTTATAGTCAGAATGAAAAAACAGAACCGTCACGAATACAGCTTGCCTGCACTGCCACAAATCCGGATCTTTTCTTCTACTACTGCCTGCATAGCCTGTTTTCCCGGCGCGATATATTTACGTGGATCATTCGCATCTGGATGCTGGATGAAATAGCGCTTTACCGCATCAGCAAAGGCAATTTTCAGATCGGTCGCCACATTGACTTTACATACACCAAGACCAATCGCCTGCTGTATCATCACCTCAGGAATACCCGATGCTCCATGCAACACCAACGGAATATCCACCTGTTCACAGATTGCTGCTAACCGATCAAAATCCAGATGCGGTTCACCATGATACAAACCATGCGCAGAACCAATCGCTACTGCCAGAGAATCAATACCGGTACGGGCAACAAAGGCTTTCGCCGCCAGCGGATCGGTAAAAAAACTATCGGCACTGGAGACCTGCAAATCATCTTCCTGCCCGCCTAGCCGCCCCAATTCCGCTTCAACGCTAACATCGTAACGATGGCAAAATCGTACCACCTCAGCCACCTTACGAATATTCTCTTCAAAGGGTAAATGCGAGCCGTCAATCATTACCGAACGCACACCTGCGGTCACTTTATGACTGATATCTTCCAATTCCTCATGATGATCGAGATGCAACGCCAGCGGCAAATTGTGGCGACGAGCGGCATCCTGGCAGATTGACACGAGGTAGTCAGTCCCGGCATAACTGAAAGTACTCGGCGTACCGGCCAGAATAACCGGCGATGCCAGACGTGCTGCGGTTTCCGCTACCACCTGGACAGTTTCCAGATTATGGACGTTGAAAGCAGGAACCGCATAGCCTTCACGCAAAGCCTTCTTCAACATTTGACGACTAGAAATCAGGTACATATAAACTCCTTAAATGCCATCCAGATTCGGGCTGTCATACCTTCGTTTCTGTTGTTCATGCCACAGGCTGGTTAATCCCCGCCGTCCACATTCCAGCGCCATATCACGAAATGTTTCCAAGGTTATATCTTCACGGTCCAGCATCATCTCTACCGCCAATTGCATATTAGTACCGGTGATAACTTCATAACATGGATTAGCTATTGCCAGTTGCGCCGCCTGCCGAAATGGTGATCCCCCCAGTAAGTCACTGAGAATAATGACACCTTCACCACTATCACAGGCGGTACAAGCCGCCTCTAACAGCACCAATAATTGTTGCGTACTGATTCCCTCAGGAAAATCGACAGCGCAGCACTGCGGTTGTCGTCCGACGACTTGTTCCACTGCCTGCAACAATCCACTGGCGAAATGCCCATGACCGGTGATTACAATACCTAACATTCCCTCTCCTCAGTGCCGTTTATTAAAGAAAACCCACAAACTTCCCTACAATGCCGATCACAACCGTCAAACCAATTAACTTGATCGGAGAAAATCCTTTTTTCATCAACCAAAACACCAGCAGGGTGAAACACAACGGCAATAAATTAGGCATCAGTTTGTCCAGCACATCCTTCTGCAACGCCACACTGGCCTTACCGGCGTTTATCACTACCGGCGTCGAGAGATGGACATAGGAAGCGACCAACGCTCCGATTACCGTCATTCCCACGATTGAAGCGGCATGGGAGATCTTTTTGGTATGCTTTTTCAACAATGTCAACGCACTGGTTCCTGCACGATAACCATAATGCGCCAGACCAAAACGCAAGCCGAAATGCACGATATTGAATAACAACAGGAATATGATGGGGCCGAATAGGCTGCCTTGCAGCGCCAGAGAAGCCCCGATACCCGCGCAAATGGGTAGCAGAGTCAACCAGAACAATGCATCACCAATCCCACCGAGCGGCCCCATCAACGCCACTTTCACGGCACGAATAGTGGAAATTTTCTCTTTATTCCGCTCCATTGCCAGCACCAACCCAGACAGGAAGGTGACATCAAACGGATGCACATTGATAAACTCCATATGCATCTTCATCGAGTTTGCCAGATCTTGCGGATTCTTGTGGATCTTGCGCAGACCAGGGATCAAGGTGTACAACCAGCCCCCCGCCTGCATACGCTCATAGTTAAATGATGCCTGTAGCAACAAAGAGCGCCACGCCATACGGTTCAAATCGCCTTTGGTCAGATCTTCACTCGGTATCGTGTCCTGATAGTCATCCTGCTCAACCTGACTGGTTGCCAGCGCCTGCGCCATTCTGTTCTCAGCTTTAGCTGCCATAGCCGCATCGGTGTCGTTAAATGCCATCTTCCATCTCCTGAGATTGAGTGTGAGATTGAGTAGTAGATACGCTGCGTTCAGCGGCCTCTTCCATACGGGAACGGTTAAAGAAATCGATCAATGCAATCGCAAAAGCGCCAAGTGCTACAGCAATAATCGGCATATTAAGGAATGTGACTGAAATGAAACCCAGAATGAAATAAGCGATATAAGTCTTTTTCATCATGATCTTCATCAGCATGGAAAAGCCGATAGCAGGCATCATGCCACCTGCAACCGCCAGACCATCCAACAACCATTTCGGTGCTTTCTGTACCATAACGCTGGCCGCGTCAGCACCGAAATAGACCGGCAGAAACGCCACGATAAAGTAGAAGCAAAACAGAATAGCAATACCCAGATAATTCACACGCTCCACACCGCGCCAGTTCAACACTTTCACCATCTGATCACATTTATGCATCATGGGTGAGAACACAGTAAACATCAGGGTGATACAACCTTGCACCGCAATGGAAAACGGCACCGCGATACCAACTGCGACTTTAGGATCAGCCCCCGTCAAAATGGCAAATGCCGTACCAATCACGCCACCAATCACCACATTTGGCGGCTGAGCACCAGCCAGTGGCACCATGCCCATCCAGACCAGCTCCAGTGACCCTCCCACTAACAAACCCGTCTGTACATCCCCTAAAATCAGCCCGACCAACGGCCCAATTACCACTGGACGATGAAAATGAGTCAGCCCATCGAACAGATCCACCCCGGCCAATCCGGCCAGTAACCCAATCAATATCGCATCAATCAGCATAACTCACCCCTCAAACCAGCAATTTAGCGATAGGTTCTCCCGCTTCATCCGGCACTCGCCGAATTTCGCAAGTGACGCCCAGTTGCTCCAGTTCACGAAACACCACCACGTCACTGTCATCAACCGAAACCGTCTTATGGATTTGACGCTTTCCCTCAGCAAAATGCATATTGCCCACGTTAACAAAGCGGATCGGTACACCGCCTTTTACTAACGTCAGTACATCCTGCGGGGTTTTACAAACAATGAAAATTTTCTGGCGCTCAGCCGCTTTATGAATCACATCAATGGTTTTTTGCAGGGTGAAATAACGTGTCTGAACCCCATCAGAAACCACCATATCCATCAGATTTTGCTGCATCAAATCACCGGCAACATGATCGTTAGCCACCAATACCAAATTGGCCCCCAGTGAATTGGTCCAGGTCACACCGACTTGACCATGCACCAACCGGTTATCAATTCGGGTCATTAAAATATTCGGTATCGACATAATCACTCCTGCTACATTTTATTCTTGGTGAATACGGTGGATGATAAGGATAAATTTCCACCCCCTTCACCACGCGATTGACTTCCCCTGTCGGACATGGATTGTCTGGCGTGATGCCCAGTGCCAGCGAGGTTTCAAACGCTAACATCTGCAAAAATATCAAATAGGGGAACAACAGCCAGATATCGTCTTGTTCACTGTTAATCACCGTGAACCCTTTCCCCGGTGTGCCACTCAAAGCAACAATTTGACACGCCAATCCGTCATGATTCAGTTCATGCCACAGATCGAGATCATAACGACGGCAATATTGATCAGCGGAGAGCATCATGACCACCAGCGTATCCCGTTCGATCATAAACTTCGGCCCATGACGCACCCCCATTGATGAATCGTAACGGGTGATGACATGCCCGGCGGTCAATTCCAGCATCTTGAGCGCCCCCTCCTCGGCTATCCCAGTAAAACAACCGGAACCCAGACACATCATGCGTTTAAAACCGCTGCACGCCAGTTGCTTAATCTGCATCTGCCACTGCCCTCTTTCCCGCTCACACAACGCGATCATCGTCATCAACGACGCCCCACTCTGTTCCAACGTCAACGGTCCTAGCAGCAGCACTGTTGCTAACGTCATACAACTGAAACTGGACGTCATAGCAAAACTCTGGTCGTGAGAACCCTGTGGCATATTCAACGAACAGACGTGATCGCGTTCTTCGGCATAACACGCTAATGCACCACTGGGATTACAGGTCAGCATCAGGTGATAACAGCGTGGCAGGAGCTGATCCGCCAGTTTTACCGCCGCCACGCTCTCCGGGCTATTGCCCGATCGCCCATAAGAAATCAGCAAGGTTGAACGTGTTGGATCGAGATATTGCAAAGGAGAAGGCACAATGTCTGTCGTGCTGTACGCAACCACATTCAGTCCACACTGCTCGCGCAACCAAGGAGCCAGCGTGCGCCCGATAAATGCGGAAGAACCTGCGCCACATAACACTATCTGTAATTCTGGATCAGACAACAAAGGCTGCAAAAAGGGTCGCCACAACGCTTCCTCACGTTGCAGATTTTGATATAACTGACGCCAAAGCTCAGGCTGTTGATGAATCTCTTTGGCAGTATGCAACGCATGGTGTTCACGCAACCAAACTTCGGTATAGGAAAACAGCTCATTCATGCTAAAACTCCTTGTACCTCGGGCTCACAAGCCTGCGCATAGCTCAAGAGCACAGAACGAATTTTATCCAACACCCAAGCGTGTGGGTCATTATCCAACCTTCCGGCATTAACGGCCTGCGCCTGTTCAGGCAGGTATTGACTCAGTAGTGAAAGGGAAACCGGGCGACAACGCAGGTTATCCATCAAGGTATTCACTGCCTGTTGTACTTGCGGATGAGGCCAATAGTAACGAACGCGATCACTCAAACTGTATTGACGATCAATAAACTGTTGATGCGGTGTACCGTGGTAATAACGGTTCCAGTGCTCCGGCTGCTCAAGCATGACCTGTTCTAGCGTGGCGCACAGATGAGCCGCGCCCTGTTCCCCATTCCATTCACTATCGATTTTATCGAGCGCGAACAGCGCCTCACGTAAAGCAAAAGTCAAAGCCGGACCGACTTTCAGAATGGCAAAGTGATCACGTACCAACTCGCGGTAAGCTTGCGCCGTTTGATAATCAGTGGAATGGGCTTCATAGACTAAATAGGGTTGAGATTCGATATATTGGCTCAGTGTCGCTGCACGTTCAGGTTGATAATGTTCGATATGATGGTGATCGAACTCCACCCCCGGTTGCACCACCAGCGCAATCACCCGCGGCCATACTGGTTCCAATCCAGCCAATTGCCAAGCTTGTTGATGAACATTCAACGTTGTGGCGGCTGCCTGAGGCGTAGTAATTTGCATTCCTTCTAATGCTTCTTTGGCTCCGCCCGGTACCGGCACTTCGGTACCTATCACATAAACCGGTGGTTCTCCCCCCACCTGCTGCCAACAACGTTCAGCCACCTGACACAAACGAGCCGCACGTACCGCAACTTCGTTGTCACCCAGCGGCGTTGGATCATCCAGACAAGACATCGAGCAATCAAGGTGGATCTTACGAAACCCCGCCGCCACATAATCGTGTATCAACGTTTCAGCCAGTTTCATTGCCTGTTCAGCGGGAAGATCCTGCCAGGCATTTGGTCCAAGATGATCGCCTCCTAACCAGATACGATCACGTGGTAAACCGATGCGATCGGCCTGTTGCCAAACTGCATCCCGGAATTGAACCGGTTGCATCCCGGTGTAACCACCAAACTGATTAACCTGATTGGAGGTTGCTTCAATCAGTACCGAAGTATTACGCTCTTTAGCGACGCGCAAAGCACTTTCCAATACCCAAGGATGAGCGGAACAGACCGAATAGATCCCTACCGCTTCACCTGATTTATGACGACGGATAAGTTGTAATAGTGACTGCATGGTGTCTCCCATGCGGGCAAGAATCTCGGTAAGAACTATTCGTCGGCAATAACCACATCCACGCCGAGTTCGATTAATGCCCGCCTGTAGTTATCGGGGATCCGACTGTCAGTAATCAGCCGATGAATCTGTCCGGCTTGACGGATCATGCAAAAACTTCTGCGCCCAAATTTACTGGCATCCGCCACCGCGATAATTTCATGCGCCACCTCACACATTACGCGATTAAGGTGGGCTTCACCGGGGTGTGGTGTGGTTATCCCTGCTTCCAGATCAAAACCATCGACGCCAAGAAATAGGGTGTCAAAGCGATATTGACGCAATTGCTGTTCCGCCGCCGGACCATAGAGCGAGTAGGAGTTCTGACGCACACTCCCGCCAAGCACCATCACCTCCATCCGGTCAAACCCCGCCAGTTCATAGGCGATATTCAACGCGTTAGTCATGACCACCAGATCACGCCGCTCTTTAAGAAATGGCGCGATTTGCGTGGTAGTCGAGCCGGAATCAAGGATCAGGGCATCACCATCCTGAACAAACTGTGCCGCCTTGGCCGCAATGCGCGATTTCACATCACGATTGATCCGGCCTTTATCTTGCAAAGGGCGATCAAAGGCGAATTGCTGATTCAACATGGCACCGCCATAAGAACGCAATGCACAACCTTTTTGTTCCAGATAACGCAGGTCATTACGGATAGTGACGCTGGAAACCCCAAAATGGGTGCTCAGATGCTCAACACGCACACTGCCTTCATGACACAACAAGTCGATAATCTGTTCACGTCTTTTTACGGTATCCACAGCCATTCCGTTATACCCCTCAGATTTTCAGCGACAAATTTATGCCGCCTGTGATGAATTGCTTTCCCTCTCTTTCGATTTAATTACAGCAAAAGCAACCAAACGAAATTGTGATCGCTATTACAGTCTATTATATAGACAAAAACTGGCATAAAAGGTTTCGATTAGAAACGAAGCGAAAGAAAATATTAAATTTTCTGGTTACTGACTATTTACCCAAAAATCAGTTTTCATCCACCTTTTGGGTAACAATTGATATAAAGAAACGAAAGCGCTTGGTTTTCAATCAGCAACCACAAAGTTTTATTTTGTCAGGTGATAGAGATCACAAATTTTGTGATTGGGTGTACAAATCCTGATAAAATCCAGGACTGAAAGCTCTCACTGTAATTAAGGACACGCCACAAATGACAAAACGACTCTCGGTGCTGACTGGCGGGCTGCTGCTTACCGCTTCTCTCGGCGCTCAGGCATCGAATACACCCGATCAGACCCGTCTGACAAATACTGTTGATAAGACCATACACTCCCTGATGCAGGAATATGACATTCCAGGAATGTCGATTGCGGTGACTTTCCGCGGTCAACATTTTTTCTATCAATACGGTGACGCATCAAAAGAGAGCAACACGCCGGTTACCAAAGAAACAATCTTTGAATTAGGCTCGGTCAGCAAAACCTTTACCGGCAGCCTGATTTCTTGGGCGCAGGTGACGGGAGCCATTTCCCTCTCCGATAAGGCCAGCCAGCATTTTCAACCGCTTGCAGGCAGCGCCTTTGACAACATAAATCTGCTGAATATTGCCACCTATACCGCGGGCGGCCTGCCGTTACAATTCCCTGATGAGATCGATAGCAATAGCAAAATGGTGGACTGGTTTCAGCACTGGCAGCCTCAATACACCCCCGGAACCTACCGCCAATACTCCAATCCTAGTATTGGCCTTGCGGGTTATATCGCTGCCCAAAGCCTTAAAAAACCTTACTCAATACTGATGGAAAACCAGATCCTTTCACCGCTTGGTCTGCACCATACTTGGTTTAACGTGCCCGCGCAGGAGATGAAAAATTATGCATTGGGTTATTCAAAAGAGAATAAACCGATTCGCATAAATCCCGGCGTGCTGGATGGGGAAGCCTATGGTCTGAAAACCAGTGCACAGGAGTTGATCGGTTTCGTGGATGCGAATATCGATCCTTCCCGCATAGGTGACAGCAAACTGGCGCAGGCCATTCGGGCAACCCATACCGGTTATTACCGGGTGGGGGAAATGACGCAAGGGCTGGGCTGGGAGCTTTATCACTGGCCCGTTACCCTTGAGCAGGTACTGAGCGGCAACTCGGCGCAGCTCGCTTTTCAAGCCAATAAAATTACGGAACTAACGCCGCCAGAGCCGCCAACGGATGCGCTTTTTATCAATAAAACCGGTTCCACCAATGGCTTCGGCGCATATGTCGCATTTGTGCCGCAAGAGCAAATGGGTATTGTGCTGCTGGCCAACAAAAATTACCCCAACGAGGCGCGCATCAAAGCGGCCTGGCAAATCCTCAAAGCGCTGAAATAACGCGTTAAATACAGCGCCTCCCGCAGGAGGCGCTGTCCTGACATATCCAGTCGTTAAGCCAGTAAGGCTTCCAAACCAGCGGTCACCGACTCCATACGGTGACCGCCTGAATGCTCAATCACATAACGTTTGCCTACCTGAGAAGAGGCATCCAGCCCCCAAATACCATGTTCAGCCTTCTGACTCAGCGGATCGCTACTGGTATTGATGTGGGTGACGTTGGCACTATCCAACTTGTCGGCCAACCTATCTCGCAATCCTACATGCAATCCCATGCTGTTGAATGCGGTGACCTTGATCCCATGTTTGATGCCCGCATATTGCGCCAGACCGCCGCCCAAAGAGTGGCCTAGAACCTCAACCTTGCCGCCATATTGTTTAGTGAAAGACTTGACCAAGCGGTCAGCATCCTGAAACGCGCTGTCCTTGATCCCCAAAGCCGCGCCGACATCGCTCTTCACCGTACCAGGACGCTTGGTTGGCTGAGTGCCCACGAAGGAAAGCACCATAGTGTCGTCACGCTTGTAGACAGCAACCTTGAGCGCAGACCAAGCATCTCCCTCAAGGATTAAAGGATCATTCTCCCCCTTGCTGGGGCGAACATGCAGGGTTAACTCACTGCCGGTTCCGCCAGTGCCATCCTCCCGGCGAGCCAGTATCGAGGACGGAATATCAGCTAAAGTGGCATGACTATAACCCGCTGGCATATCCCGATAGCTACTGGAGCAACTGATTCTCGCCAATTGAGCCGCATCCATCACGGCTTTAGCTCCCACGGCATTCAACGGCTCTTGTTCCGCTTTAGCCACAAACGCGGGTTTGGCGATCACCGTGGCAGAATTCAGCAATTGCTCGGCACGCGCTCCAGCCTGCAAACGCTCGGACGCGCCAAGCGGTAGGTGCGAGACTCCTTTCGCGCCCGCTCCAGCCAGCCCCAAGGCAGAAGATGCCAGCAAACGCCCGGTGGATTCCGCCAGATTTTTAACGCCTGCAACACCGACCGAAATTGCACCACTCGTTACACTACTGGCACCGCCCGTGATATTAGCCAATCCCTTGATAATGGCACCAGTCCAGTAGCGCGCCTTACCTTTGGCACTCTGTGCGTGGGAATCATGTCCTCCCTGTATGGCAGTGCCAATCTTGCGAGCCGGGGCGCTCAATGTCAGATATTTCAGTGTAGTGGTCAGCACCTTGCCCGGCGACACCTGAGTACCAAGACCCGTACTGGTGTAATGGGAAGCAAGATGATGATGAACACTATTATTGCGTGATGGTGTCTGTACCTCTCCGTTCGAGAGGGGCGACAATGCCGTCGCTTTGAGAGTGTGCCCAAGACTTTGAATAGACATCTTATTCTCCTTTGCTATTCAGATAACCGCTGCTCAGCATGCGATGGCTGAGCCAGGTAATGGATGCGGCGCAGACACTCCGTTCTGCTGGGTGTTGATTGCCTGAAACTGGGCCTGCAAGCTGATACCAAGATCGAGGAACTCTCCCAGAGTCTGCATAAATGCAGTTTCGTCGAACATCTCGATCAACGCGGAGAAGCTCAACACCAGATAATTGGTACGACTGTCCAGACTGATCTGACTGCCGCCGGTGGTAAGACCGAACATATTCAGCTCAAGGGCAGCCCGAGTCAGCATCAACTGGCCCGGTTCATCTGCTGGTAATCGCAACAAAGGAATATAGAGATAAAATGCCTGAACGTCGTCGTTATCCGGTACTTCAACGACGCACTCTCCACCTTGGCCGAAAGGCACTGTACAGTGACCATCGCTGCCAATGCTCAAAGCCACGCCTTGGCGTTCACCCACAAGGTGCAACCACTCCGATACTGTCTGTTGATATGCTTTCACTATGATGTTCTCCGCTCGTTATCCCTTACAGACAAAGGGTTTCACACGCAATAGAAAGTGTGAGCATGTTAACAATCACCGGCAAGCCGTGATTTATCTCCGGGGCGAAGTTTTTTATATCGACGTCGAAATAGCGTCTTATCGGCAGTTGGGTTGCACCGTGCAAGTACGGTTCGAATCTACTGCACCCAACTTAGCCGACAGGTGTTGTCCCAATAGCGTAGGTTAATTCATATGAGTTTTACGGGCTGGATCGTATTCCCACCACCATTCAAAGGAAGGAAGCCCTAACGATTCGAAACTTTCCGGCGGCAGAATATCGGTGAACAATCCCCCTTCAAATAGATTGTCGCAGGAAAGACCACTGATAGAACAATAACGCTTATTATCACGCACCCAAACCAAACTACCGCTGTAATAGGCAGTCAATCCATTAATGTAATCACGAATTTCAGGAGATGCGGTAATCAATACCTCCTTTTGTAACCGCAAGAACAAGATGAGTTCCCAATAATGCTCCATGCTTTGTTCAACCGTATATACCCGTCATCTTTCAAATTGCTTCTTATTAATTAAAGAATTCAATATGAAAAATCGGAATTGAGAACGATTAATTAGCTATTTTGCGTGATATCAATCACATTTTTTTCATATTCATCTGAGAAATATCGTGATCTTGTGGTCATAATATTTAGAGAGCGAAATTCTCTGTTATTTGTCTCCACTCCATCCTACTTAGCTGGAAGCGGTCTGTTGTTCTCTCTAACGCCACGTATTAAATGATGGCTATTTTACGCTGTCATTTTTTTACCGCGGAACAGACCGGCGCTATTTAAAAGAGCCGCTTGTAATGGCTCGTTTAATAGCCTCCTGCGTTATCCCCGTTTCAGGATAATGGTTCAACTATGTAGGGTTTCAAATATGGATGGATTAGTTTTCACCT